>CAVZUA010000023.1:0-264069 GCA_963778385.1 uncultured Alphaproteobacteria bacterium
GCGCGCACGCTCAATCGGCTGTGCCAGCCCGGCGAGATCCAGGCCGGCGATCGTGCGGCGGCGAACGTCATTCCCTTCACACGCCCGCGCCATCAGGGGAATCCGCCGAATCCGCTGCGCGGCCTAATCCGCGCGGCGCGCCGACGCGGTGCCAGCGTGGTCGAGGCGCTGGCCGATGTCCTCAGGCCGAACTAACACGATGGCCGACAATTTTTCGCCTGACCCGAGGCCGCTCGGCACCGGCCCCGCCGACAGCGATATCGGTGCGCTGAAGCGGCACTCGGTGCAGGGCTCCGCAATGACGTTTGCGGCGCAAGGGCTCAAATTCCTCGTCAAGATCGCCACTCAGATCCTGATCGCACGATTGTTGGTCCCGGCGGATTACGGTCTTGTCGCGATGGTCGCGCCGATCCTGGCGCTCAGCTACCTGATGGGCGATCTCGGGCTCGGCCAGGCGATCATCATCCAGCGGGATATCACGTCGACCGAGATCTCCTCGCTGTTCTGGTTCGGCTTGCTGCTCAATTGCGCCCTGGCGGCGGGACTGATGGCAATCTCGCCGGGTATTGCCTGGCTTTATCACGAGCCGCGCACCATGCCGATTACGCTAATGTTGGCGGCGTTGCTGCCGATTTCGGGGCTGGCGGCGCAGCACACGGCGCTGCTCAACCGGCACATGCGCTTTACCGTGCTCTCCGCGCTCGATGTCGTGCCGCCGACGCTTGGTCTGTTGGCCGGGCTGACGGCGGCGCGGTCGGGTTGGGGGTATTGGTCACTCGTCACCGTCGCCGTCGCGGAGACGCTGTCCACCGTCGTGCTCGCCTGGTCGCTGTCAGATTGGCGGCCGGGCTGGCCAATCCGCGCGCCGGGCATCGGTCGCTTGCTTCGGGTGGGCTGGCACATCACCGGTTACAACTTGGCCGGCTACGCGACGACGTCACTGGACAACATCCTACTGGGCGTTTTCCAAGGGAGCGCGGCGCTCGGCCTTTACGACCGCGGCTACAAGCTCGTCACCCAGCCGGTCGCTCAGCTGCTGATGCCGGTCGGCCGAGTCGCGGTTCCGCTACTGACCCGGTTGCGCACTGACCCGCAGCGCTACAAGCGCGCCTACGTCGACATGCTGCGCGTCATGATGCTGGTCGGCGTGCCGGGCATTCTCTTTACGATGATCATGGCGCAGCCATTGGTGCTGCTGCTGCTCGGTCGGCAGTGGGAGGGCGTCGCACCGATCTTCTCCTGGCTCTGCCTCGGAAGCCTCGCAAGCCCGCTCTATTCCAGCACCTTCTGGCTGTTCACGACCCAGGACCAGACCAAGCGGCAGCTATGCTATGTCGCCGCGACCTCGGTGATCTCCGTCGTCGCCTTTATCGCCGGATTGCCTTGGGGACCGGCCGGCGTTGCCGCCGGCGCCGGGCTGTCGTTCCTGCTGATCTCCGCGCCGCTGGTATGCTGGGGTGCAACCAAGCGCGGCATGGTTGGGCCGATGGACTTGGCAGCAGCGCTGTTGCCGCTGACGATCGCGGCGGCAGCAACTGTTGCCGCTCTTCATTTAGTCCGCCAATCTTTGGCCGTCGATGGTGCGGCGATGCTGCTGGGCGCGGCGGTGCTGTCCTATGCGGTTTTTGTCGGTGTGTTGCTGTGTCTGCCATTCGGCCAGCCGGTCGTCCGCCGCGCCTGGCATCTCGGCATGGTGCTGACCCAAAGCGGGCGAGCAGCGACATGACGACAGTGTCCATCGCGCTCGCCACCTGCAACGGGGCGCGGCATATCGACGAGCAGCTACACAGCTTGGCCGCGCAGCAACGGCCGCCCGACGAACTCGTCATCGCCGACGATGCGTCGACCGACGACACGACTGCACGCGTCGAGGCGTTCGCCGCGACCGCGCCGTTTCCCGTGCGCCTCTACCACAACCGCGAGCGGCTGGGTTATCGCGCCAATTTCATGCAAGCTGCCGGGCTGTGCCGCGCGGACGTGATCGCCTTTTGCGACCAGGACGATATTTGGGAACCGCACAAGCTGGCGGCGTGCGTCCCGGCATTCGACGATCCGGGCGTCCTCCTCGTCTACCACGACGCGTTGACCGTCGCCGCCGATGGCAGCCCCCTCGCCGTTATCGGCCAATACCCCGAGCGACCGATCGACTACGCGCTCGGCTTCACGCAATTGTTTCGCCGCAAGCTCTTGGAACCGGCGTGCTGGTGGGACCACTCGCTCGACCATAAGGAAACCCGCCGCCGGGAGAAAATGGCCCACGACCAGTGGTTCTTCTTTCTCGCCGCCGTGTTCGGGTCGATCGCGCGGATCGATCAGCCGCTGGTGCGTTATCGCCAGCACGAGAGCAATTCCTACGGGTGGAAGGCGCCGTCGCGTTTGGCGACGATCGCGTCGCGCCTATGGCCGTCGCTGCGCGGCCGAGCGCAGCAATATGCGGCGCTGGAGATGGGCGCCGGCTCCCGCGCCGCGATCCTCGCACAACTCGCGCCGCGCCTGGCGGAGGACGGGCGACCGAAGGCTGAGCGCGCCGCGCAAGACTATCGCGCCCTCGCCGCGCTTTATCGCCAGCGCCGTCGGCTCTACGGCTCGGCGAGTTTCTACGATCGCGCGACGGCCTTCGGTAAGCTGCTCGGCGCGCGCGGCTACCGCGCCAAGGCGGATTGGGGTCTGGGGCCGAAAGCGCTCCTCGCCGATCTCTGCCTGGGAATCCCGGCCGGGTACCATCTGTCGGCACCGCCGGCCGAGGCCGCGCCGCAGAGATCGCAAGCATGACGGCAAGTCCGATGGCTCAGTCTTGCGAAGCAGAACCCTCAACCATCGGCATGCTGCGACTGTTGCTGCTCGCCACTATCGTCTTCCCACTGCTACTGGGCGGCGGCGCGGCCTATTTCGCTTATGTCGACAACAACCGCCAGGCGGTGATGTCGGCCTCTGAGGCCGTCGCGGTCGCCGCGGCCAACACCACCAAGGTGCTCGACACGCACCTCCTGGTGGCGGCGCGCATCGGCGACCTGCTGGGAACCATGCGGGACGACCAGATCCGCGCCGCGGAAAAATCGCTGCACGAGAGAATGGTACAGCAAGTCGCCGCGATGCCCGAGGTCGCGGCGGCCTGGGTCATCGATGCGGCCGGCCGCGAACTGGTGAGTGCGCGGGTCTATCCGGTCAATCCCGGCCTCGATCAGTCGGGCCGTGAGGATTATCGGGCGTTGCGCGATACGAACGCGCCAAGCTTCATCTCGATGTTGCGCGCCCGCCGCCTCGACGATGGCGAATTCGAACCGTATTTCACCGTCAGCCTGCGTTGGGCGACGCCCGATGGCCGGTTTAACGGCGTCATCGTTGTCGCGATTGCAAGCTCTTATTTTGCGTCATTTTACGATTCATTGCTTGGATCGGGGCGGTACGCCGCGGCGCTGCTGAGGAGCGACGGCGTCATCCTCGCCCGCTACCCGGCGCCCGATCTCACAGCCGGCCCGCCGCTCCCCGACCCGTTGCTGGTCAAGGCGATTGGCGAAGAGCCGGCGACCGGGATCGTCGAAAGCGGCACGCCGTTCGACGGCGCGGGTCGCATCGTCGCGATCAAGCGCGTGGCCGACTACCCGGTCTATGTAACGATCGAACGCCGCAAGGCGTCGATCCTCGGCGACTGGCTGCAGACCGTGGCCGGGTACGCGAGCATCGGGGCACCTGCGGCGATCGCGCTGATCGCGCTGAGCCTCCTCGCGCTCCGCCGCGCGCGCCGCGAGGAATCGGCCCTGGCGCGGGCGGGAAAGGCGTTCGCGGGTCAGGCGGCGCTCGAAGTGCGGCTGCACCGAGCGCAACGGCTCGAAGCACTCGGACTGCTGACCACGGGGGTCGCCACCGATTTCACCAAAGTGGCATCGGAAATCCGCCACAACATCGAGTGTGCCGCGGCCGCGATCAGCGACCCCGCGGCACCACAGCAGCCGTTGCTCGCCGCCGCGCAGGATGGTTGCACGCGCGCTGCCGGGTTGGCGCAGCGGCTGCTGTCGCTGACACAATCCGAGCCGTTGCGGCCGCAGCCTGCGGATCTCAACGAAGTCATCGTCGACCTGCTGGAACTGACCTGGCCGTCAGGCACGCCCATCGTCGACGAAGTTCGGCTGCAAGAAGGTCTATGGCCGGTACAAACGAACCCCGACCGGCTGGCGACGGCTTTGCTCAATTTCGCCTTCCACGGTCGAAGCGCGGCGAACGCGGATGGCCGGCTCGTCATCGAAGCAAGCAATTGCTCGCTCGATGCGGCGGGGGTCGACACTGCCCCGCCGGGAGACTACGTCGAGCTGGTTATTAAGGGTACCGGCGCGACCGCTGCTTATTCTCAGGATATCAGCGACCTTATCCGGGTACGCGGATTTGCCGATCGGACGAGCGCCTATGGCACGACCGAAGGCACCCCGGGCGGACCCGCGACGATGCGACTGCATTTGCCGCGCTACCCGATCGAGAAGCAGGGGCATTTCAGGATTGTTGGCGGCGCGTTTAAACGCGGCTTTGACGTGACCGGGGCGCTGGGTGCGATCCTGGTTCTGTTGCCACTGTTTTGCCTGATTGCGATGGCGATCAAACTGTGGGATCGCGGTCCGGTCTTCTACCGGCATCGGCGGGTCGGTCTGAACGGCGCTCCGTTTGACTGCCTCAAATTTCGCAGCATGGTGGTTAACGCCGACGAGGTCCTGTCACGCCACCTCGCGAGCAGCGGCGAGGCGGCGCTCGAATGGCAGGAAGCGCGCAAGCTGAAAGACGATCCACGGGTTACCCCCCTCGGGTCGAGCATGCGCAAGACCAGCATCGACGAGCTGCCGCAGCTGTTTAACATCCTCAAAGGCGAGATGAGTTTTGTCGGTCCGCGTCCGATCGTCACCGCCGAAGTCCCCAAATACGGCGACTCCATCGATCATTACTTACGCGCCCGTCCCGGGCTTACCGGCGCATGGCAGGTTAACGGCCGCAACGACGTCGATTACCGCACGCGGGTCTCGCTCGACCGCGACTACGTCGAAGGTTGGAGCTTCCGGCTCGACCTGGCGATCCTCGTCAAGACTTTAAGCGAGGTCGCCACCGCACGCGGCTGTTACTGATCGGCGCGCCTAGCGGGGGAACGGAGGCAGAATGACCGCAATCCGGTCAGATGCGGCGAATCCTGCCGCGACGGATCCTGCAGTGACGCCGCCTGCTGTTACCCAAAGACACCGAAGTGCGCTGGTTTCTTAACAGAGGTCGGTCATGCAGATGGAAGAACATCATGTCTTCTTCGAAGCCAGAACCGGGCTGTCACTGCTCGAAACGATGGAGCAGCTCAAGCCGTGGCTCGATCGCAACCGCATTCGCCCGGTCGAGTTCAAGCACATGGTCACCGCATTGGGCTCGATTGAGCTGCAGCTCACGTTCCGCACACGCGAAGAAGCGAGCCTCTTCGAACGTGCCTTCTGCCAGAGTGAGACTATCTGATCTGCCGAGCCGGCCGATGTGACCCCGCTACCCGATGGTGAGATGCCAAGCGGAGCCAGGCGAGCCAATATTGGCGCCGCCGATGATCGAGGTCCCGTTCGCCTCCCAACCCCAGACCTGGCCGCTGCCGGCATTCTGGAATACCAGCTCGGCATGGCCGTCACTATTCGGGTAGTCGATCCCCTTCAGTTTCCAGCCGGGATCGCTTGGTGAACCGAGATTGCCGCCGGCGATGACCGAGGTGCCGCTCGTTTCCCAGTCCCACACCTGACCGCTGTTGGCGTTCTGGAAAATCAGGTCGCTGTGGCCGTCGTCCCTGAGGCTACCGACCGCCGCCAGCCTCCAGCTGTTATCGCTGGGCGTTCCGATATTGGCGCCGGCGATGACCGACGTGCCGTTCATTTCCCAGGCCCAAACCTGGCCGTTGCCGGTATTCTGGAAGATGAGATCGCTGTAGCCGTCGCCGTTGAGGTCGCGGACACCAGCGAGCTTCCAACTCGGGTCGCTCGGCGTCCCAATCACACCGCTAGCGAGGACCGAGGTGCCGTTCATTTCCCAGCCCTGGACTTGGCCCGTACTCGCGTTTTGCAAAATCATGTCGTCGCGGCCATCGCCGTTGAGGTCGCCGACACCGGCGAGATGCCATGCGGCATTGGCTGGGGTGCCGATCGTGCCGCTGGACACCACCGAGGTGCCGTTCATTTCCCAGCCTTGGATTTGGCCGGTGCTGGTGTTCTGCAAAATCAGGTCGGCACGGCCGTCGCCGTTGAGATCGCCTATGCCGGCGAGCTGCCAGGTGGCATTGCTCGGCGTGCCGATCGTGCCGGCAGAGAGGATGGAGGTGCCGCTCAGCTCCCAATCCTGGATCTGGCCGGTGCTCGCATCCTGGAAGACAAGATCGCTCAGGCCGTTGCCGTAAAGGTCGTCCGGGACCGAACGCTTCACAATATCTAGTGAGAGGGGAGCAGAACTGGGGCTGGTATTCCCGGCGCTATCGGTTTGGGTCGCGGTCAAGCTATGCGCCCCGTAGGACAGGACTGGGGTAACGATCTGCCAATTATCGCCGCCGCCGACCACTCCGGTGCCAACGGCGGCGACCCCGTCGTAAAGGGTGACCGTATTGCCCGCGACGCCCTGGCCGTTGATCTGGGGCCGTGTAACATTGGTGATGTCGTCACCGCTGATGCCGCTATCGGTCGAGGGATCAAGCGTCAGGCCAGATGGAGCCGGCGTTGACGCCCCCAGACCGTAGACGTGGACGTAGTCGATGCGGTAGCTGGCTGGGAACTGTGTCGTGGCGTCGGGCCAGCCGGGAAAATTGCCCCCGACGGCGAGGTTGATGAGCATGTACATCGGCGTATTCATATCCGCCGGCGTGGCTATCTGGGCAGTCTGCGAGCCGTCGACGTACCAGGTCATCGTCGACGGGGTCCACGCAAAGCCATAGGTGTGGAAACCGGCGGACAGGTCTTCGCTAAGATGTATTGGCTGAATGAATTCCGATCCGTCCGTGCTGTGGTAGCTGTTGTAGACAGTGCTCGGATCGCTCCCGAGTACTTCCATGATGTCGACCTCGGGCGGCCAGGCATTATTTTCCGGCAGCAACCAGAAGGCGGGCCATAAACCGTTTCCGCTGGGAACCTGGGCGCGAATTTCCCAGTACCCGTAAGTCTGTGCGACGGTGCCGTAGCTCGTCAGCAGGCCGGATGTGTACGCCAGGTCGCCGACATTGCCGAAATAGGCGCCCTGCGCTGGGTTTGTCGGCTGCGCGGTGATCGTCAGGATGCCATCGCTGATCGAGAATGGATTGATCCCGAGAGGCTGAGAACTGGTCCCGCTGAAATCGGGATCCATGTACGCCTCGTCCTCTAGGTTGCTGTACAGACTGCGCGCACCGTTGGGGAACGTCGTGTTCCAAGTCCCCGATTGGCCGCCGACGTTGAGGCTGAGCGAATTAAACTCGTCGTCAAAGCTCATCGTGAGCCCCGCCGTGCTGAACGGTGCGTTGGCTGGCGGTGAAACTGCCGACCGTCGTGTTGTTGAACGTGACCGATTGACCAGCGCCGAGGTTCAGCACGGTATCCGCGCCGCTCTCCGTCATGGCTGCTTGGATGTCGGCAAAGCTGGGCAAACTGTAGCCTTGCAACTGCACTACGTCGCCAGGGTGAAAGTTCTGGATCTCGTCCAACCGTCGCCCGCGCTTATGGTCAAGGTGGCGTTCCCCGACCCGCCGACAAGGCTGTCGTTGCCGGTTCCGGCGGTGATGCTGTCGTTGTCGGCATTGGCCGAGATGATGGTTGCTGAGCGAATTGCCAATGGCATATGCGTCGGCCGAGCCTCCTAGCGTCAGGTTTTGGACATTGGCCGGGAGTGAATTACCAACCCCAGGCCGCGACAGTAGAGACGCCGGAATTGGCGGTCTGGATGACAGCATCGCTCGGGTCGTAGATGATAAATGTATCGTCGCCACCATTCGCCGACCAGCGTTATGTCGGGCGCATTGGTTGCAGTTGATCCTTGCCGCTCGTCCCGAATACGGGCATGCCAGCTGCGTACCCGGCGTACCAATTGGTCGGCGCACCGCTAACTGGAAGGTACAATCGCGTCATTGCGAATGATGCCGGATAGTGGCAACCCATCACGGAGACAATGTTAGAATAGACAAGCTGAAATGTCGGATTAGATTATCTATAATTTATCAGACATTGATCCTGCTGGTTTGACCCCGCCGGGATTTGTCACGGCACGGGTTGTCCACTCAGCGTGGATGACAAAAGTCGTTGGTTTCAACCGACTATAACGCTATCCCGGCGGGCCGATGCCTCCGGGCGTGCCCGGGCGCCATCAAGGAAGAGCGCGACGGCGTTTGCCGCATGGGTCTTGATTTCGGACGCGCTGAGCGGGATGCCGAGGCCCAGTGCGCGGCGTTGTGGACTGCTGACGACCGACAGTATGAATTGCTCCGCGGCGAAATCTGGGTCGGTCGTTCGCAATTCACCGCTTTTAATACGGGGTTTAAGATGGCTGGCGATACGCTGGATGCCGCTTGCGACGCCCAACTCGTGCAAGATCCGCGCGAGGCTGGGAAAGCGCGGCGCCTCGTGGATCACCAGCCGGTGCAGCGCCAGCGCTTCCGGTGTCAGCGCAATGCGCAGCATGTATTCGGCGGTGTCCCGCAGCGCATCGGCGAGGTCGGGCGGTGCCAGCAATCCGCTATCGAAGGGCGGCAGCCAGCGCTCCATCAGCCGCCGGACGACTGCCTCGAACAGCTGCTCCTTACCGGGAAAGCGGTGGTAGAAGGTTCGTTTGGAGATGCCGGCCTGCTTCGCCACGGCCTCGATGCTGGTGGCGCCAAAGCCATGAACCAGAAAAAGCTTTTCGGCGACTTCGAGGATGCGGTCGAAGAGCTGTGCCGACTGCCGCACCGACGGTCGCCCCCCGCGCCCGCGGGCTTCCGGCCACGAAACGGCCAAGCCATGCTGCATAGTAGGCCCCGGCACTTGCCACCCCATTGTCGTGATAGGCAGAATCTTCACCGATCCTTCCCTCAACGCAACCGAGGCGTTCTCTTCTCCTGGGAATAACGCAGAAAGCAGCCGAGTCTGGCAATGGCGACGGCGCATCAATCCTACTTTCTCGTATAGCCCTGCCTTCCTCGAAAGATGGCACCGCTGACGGGATCATCTGCGCCAACACCGATGACACGCGGCGCGTGATCGGCGCGCGCCAATTGGCGCTGCTGCGCAATTCGCGGCTGGCGCCGCCGAAGCGCGAAGGCGCTAAAGGGCCTGTCAGCGTGCGCACGGCCCCCTGGGACCCAATGCCTACGACCTGTTTTTCGCGTCCGAACGTCGGCCTCGACACTATCGGGGGCAGATAGGCCCCTAATCGCCAATGTGTCTAGCGGTGGCCTCCGCCGCCGTGGGACCCACCGCCGTGAAATTCGCCGCCATGGAAGCCGCCGTGGAATCCGGCACCGTGAAACCTCATGCCGTGAACAAAGGCGAAGTGGTGGAAATTGTGGAAACGGTGCCCCCGAAAGACGCCAAATCCAATGACCACGTCGGCGGGGTAGCCGTAAGCGTAGTACCCATAATCGTCATACGGATAGGCGTAACCATAAGCGGCGTAATACTGGGACAGCCACGCCGCATAGGCTTGGCAATACTGGGCATAATAGGCGTCGTTGCAGTCGACGTCGGCGGGATAGACGTAGGCCTGCGGCAGATAGCCCGGCGCCTCGGAAGCCGTGAGCATCGCGGGTTGCGGTGCGTTCGGCATCGCGGGTTGAGCGGGCGTGGCAATGGCCAGCCGGTTCAGCTCGGCGTCGTTCAGGTCTTCGGCCGTGTCCGCCCGGCCGGGCGCCGCAATCGTCAGCGCAGCGGCCAGTGCCATCCCGCCCAGGACCCATGGTCGACGCTTGCGGCCGACAATCCCGTTACCGAAATCGGACATCGCGGGCCTCCATCCACGAAACGGCCCCTTAAAGGTACGTTGCCGTTTCGTTTTTTTCAGCGGCGGGCGCCATCAACTCGCCGTGAGGCGCTAGGCGCGGCCGTGCGTGAATTGGTTCGCTCATTTGCATCTTGTACGCCGCCCGCAGGCCCGGAGTCGAAAGCGATGACTGAGGTCGCCATCGTCATCCCCATGCTGAACGAGGCGGCGGGACTGCCGCGGGTATTACGTTCTCTCGCCGCGCTCGAACCACCGCCGGCGGAGGTGCTGGCGGTGGATGGCGGCAGCACCGACGCCTCCGTCGCCATCGCGGAAGCGGCCGGGCTAGTTGTCGTCCGGCACGGGACCCGTGCCGGGCGGTGGCGATTAACCGTGGCGTGCAGGAGGCTGCGGCACCGATCATCTGCGTGCTGCACGCCGACACCTTGCTGCCCGACGACGCGGTTGCGGTGATGCGCAGGGTGCTCGCAGATCCTGGGACCGCTCTGGCCAGCTTCACCCCGCTTCTCAGCGGGCCGGACCGGGTCCGTTGGGGGACCAGCTTCCACAATTGGATCAAGACCTGGTACGCGCCACTGCTGTTTCGCCCGCATCTCTTCCTGCGCGGCGTGCGGCTGCTATTCGGCGACCACGCCATGTTCTTCCGCCGCGCTGATTTCCTGGCCGTCGGTGGCTGCGACCCCACGCTGCTGGTCATGGAGGAGGCGGATTTGTGCATCCGCTTCCACCGGCTCGGCCGAACCCGCCTGGTCAATCGCGTGGTGATCACCTCCGATCGGCGGGTCACAGCCTGGGGCGCGCTGCGGGCGAACTGGGTCTACCTCAAGGTCGGAGCACGCTGGGGGCTCGGCTTTCGCAAAGGGCTGGAGCGGAACTACCCCGACGTGCGCTGAACCGTTCGCCCGCGCAGATAGCCGGTGGCGATGCCGTAGTCGATCAGCCGTTGCAGGAAGGCTTGATCGAGGCGCGGACACGTGCGCCCGCTCAGCGCCCGCAGGTTCGCGTCCTGGAACCGGGGGTCACGCTGCAGGTAGCTGGCGTAGAGCGACGTCACGTGGCGGTCGAGGGTCTGCTCGGCGCGGGTCAGCCGGGCGCGTTCGAAGTTTTCGGGCGGCACGAAGCGTGGCGCGTGCAGGTGCTGATAGCCCAGCGCCAGGGTCCGCAACGCGACGACCGGGATGGGCGTGCCCGAGACCAAGTGGTAGGTGCGGCCCGACGCCTCGGGCATCCGTTCGGCGATATCCCTCAGCCCGCCGATGACGTGATCAATCGGCACGAGGTCGAGGCTCGCGCAAGGGCTGGCGGGAAGGACATGGATGCGGCCCGCCGTCACCAGGCGGATCAGAGCGTAGATGTTGGTGAACTGGCCGATGATCCCATCGCGGTAGCGACCGACGACGATCGACGGGCGCGCCACGGCGCTGATCCCGCCTTGCTGTTGTGCGGCGCGGATCAGGCACTCCGCTGCTGCCTTGCTGAACTCGTAGCCGTTCGCAAAACGCTGCCCGACATCGAGTTCACCTTCCGCAACCGGACCGCTTCGCTCGCCGCAGACATAGGCCGTGCTCAGGTGCAGCAGTGGGATCGGTGCCTGCCCCCTTTGTCCGATGAGGGCGAGCACGTTGGCGGTTCCACCGATGTTCACCTCCCGGTACACGCGCTCACTGAGGTTGAACCCGGTGGCGGCGGCGCCATGGATCACCAGGTCCAAGCCTCGCAGGATTTCAGCAAGGCGCGCCCCATCCAGCCCCAGCCCAGGCCGACGCACGTCGCCCCGAAGGGTTGTAACCTCGCCTGGAAGCGGAAAGGTGCCATTCCACGGCTGGCGCTAGCGCAGTGTTCGTTTGGCGGCGCCGCCCCGCTGTCTGCACGCCTGGTACGGTACGCGGTCGAACTCCCGGCCGCTCTCGTCTTGATGAGCGTCCTATCGCTCGGCGCTGCCCTCGCGGTGCTCGGGTTTATGTATGCGTGAGGAAGCGCTCGTGATCCTGGAATCGACCATCACGTGCCCGAACTGCGGCACTGCCAAGACCGAAACAATGCCGACCCATGCCTGCCAATTCTTTTACGACTGTGCAGGCTGCGGCGAGCTTCTCCGGCCGAAATCCGGCGACTGCTGCGTGTTCTGCTCGTATGGATCGGTGCCGTGTCCGCCTATTCAGGCGGGTGAGACGCCGACGTCTCGACCTAGCTGATCGACCGCACGCACGGTTATCAGCTTCAACAGGTCGTCAACCACGTAACGGCTCTCGACGAGTTCAAGACCGGCCTCGGGAACATGCCGCTCAGTGTGGCGGTCGAAGCTCGCCCCGTATGCCCACATGATCCAAGGTTGCCAGATGCGGGACATGATCCGCCGGAAGGTTCCGCGGCCGGACATACTCCAGTAGCCGGATCAGCCCACCCGGTTTGACGACCCGACCAAGCTCCCGCAGCGCCGGCACTTGGAGGTCGTTGGGCAGGACGCAAAACAGGAAGGTAGCCACGGCCGCATCGAATGAGCCGGCCGGAAACTCAAGATGGGTCACATCCATCTGATAGAGGCGACCGCCAGCCGCGAGGGTCGGGCATCGATCATGTGCGCGCGCCAGCATCGCGGGACTGGTGTCGATACCGGAAACGACCGCATCCAGCGGGTAATAGGCGCAGTTCCGACCCGTCCCGATACCCGCGTCGAGCAATTGACCGCCGAGATTCTCGAACATCAGGGGTCGCAAGCCACTATAGCGCTTCCGCTCAAACGGCAGGTCAAGGAGATCGTAGAACGGGGCGATGCGCTGATACCGGTCGACATTTGACATCATGTGAGGTCAGCGCCCGTTGGGAATGGCTGCTCGCAGATTATCCGATGATGAGCCGGAGTGCTGGGTCTGTTAGCGTGAGCCGGGAAGGACGGCTCCAGGCGAAATGACAACCGTATTCGCAAAATTGTTTGCCGGACGGATGCACTACGGCTGGGTCGTGCTGGCCGTCATGTTCTCGGCCTCGATGGCGGGGGTCGGGGTGCGCGCGGCCCCTGGTGTCATGATCGTGCCGTTGCAACACGCCTTCGGTTGGGATGTCAGCACCATCTCCGCCGCCGTTTCAGTCAACATCGTTCTGCTTGGCCTGACCGGGCCATTCCTGACCGGTTTCACCGAGGTCATCGGCCTCAAACGCACCATCCTGTCGTGCATGGCGATGCTGATGGCCGGGTCGGGCCTCTCGGTGTTCATGACCTCGCCTTGGCACCTCTTTCTGACCTGGGGGCTGATGGTCGGTATCGGCTCGGGTGCGGGCGCTGTAGGCATCGCGGCCGCGGTGGCAAATCGTTGGTTCGTCGAGCGGAATGGCTTGGCGATGGGCCTGCTCTTTTCCGCCGCTGCGGCCGGACAACTCGTATTCCTACCGTTACTCGCCCTGGTCGCAGAGCACTTCGGTTGGCAGGGGGTCTCGATAGCGGTGACGCTTGCGGTCGCCGTTATGTTGCCATTGGTGGCGATGCTACTGCCGGAATCGCCGGCCCAAGTCGGCCTTTCCGCCTACGGCTCCACGACTGTCCTGGCCCCGCCGCCGCGCCAGGGCAACCCATTCTCCGTCGCCATTACGGCGCTATGCCGGGCGTCACGGTCGATGGATTTCTGGCTACTCACGCTGAGCTTTGCCATCTGTGGCCTGTCTACCAACGGCCTGATTAACACCCATCTCATCGCCTATTGCGGCGACCACGGTATCGCAGAAGTCCGTTCGGCCAGCATGCTCGCGGTCATCGGCGGTTTCAGCCTGATCGGATCGGCGGGGTCCGGCTGGTTATGCGATCGGGTGAATCCGCGCGTGCTGCTGTTCTGGTATTACGGGTTGCGTGGGCTCTCCTTGGCCATCATCCCCTTTACTCAGTTCGACGCGGTCAGCCTGTCGATCTTCTCGGTGTTCTATGGCCTCGATTGGGTCGCCACCGGCCCGGCGACGGTCGCGTTGACGAACGAGGTCTTCGGGCGGCGCGACACACCCGTCATCGTCGCCTGGATTTTTGCCGGCCACCAAGTTGGCGGAGGTCTTGCCGCCTTCGGTGCCGGCATGGTGCGGAGCGTGACCGGGAACTACCTACTGGCGTTCCTAATAAGCGGGCTGGCGTGCCTGCTGGCGTCGTTATTGGTGCTGCGTATTGCCCGCCACGGCCCCGTCGTCGCGCCAGCTGAGTGAGACGGCGGTAGAGGAAGCTGGGTCGCGCCAGCTGAGTGAGACGGCGGTAGAGGAAGCTGGGTGTGTCGGTCGATGTCTTGACCGAGATCACCATTACGAAGCCGAGCGCAGTGGTAGCGAGCTTCTCGTCCGATCCCGACAATGTGCCAAAATGGTATACGAATATCCGGTCTGTCGAATGGAAGACGGAGTCACCACTTCATATTGGATCGAAAATTGCCTTCGGCGCAGTTTCTTGGGCGTCGACTTTCCTACACTTACGAAGTCGTCAAGTTCGTTGTTGGCGAGCGTTTCGTAATGCGAACTTCAGAGGGGTCGTTCCCTCTGGGGACGATTTTACTTGGGCATCGACGCCCGAGGTGCCACTCGGACGATCTTGCGGAATCGCGGCACCCCGACAGGCTTTTCACGCTTCCTTGCGCCATTCATGTCGATGGCGATCCGCAGAGCCAACCGGAACGACCTTGTCAGTTTGAAGACCTGCAGGAACGTAGTTCCGGCGGATAGCGCCAGCGCCTCTATCGCGGGCGTGCTCAAAAAGATTTACGGCCGTGAAACCGAGGCCATTCTGTGCGCGTTCGCAGCATGATTGGCTCAGCACGGGTTTTCTCCCCTGAACCCCGCCTCTCGGAAACCCCGGCTCCCCCCGCCGGGGTTTCCTCATTCTGGGGCAAGTAACCTTGAGCCTCGTTTCACGTCGCCGTTAGCTCCTGGACGATGAAGATCGTCCACATGATCGCCAGCACAACCAGCCAATAGCCAGGCCAGCTCGACCATTGTTGTCCTCAGCCGCGGGTTGCCCGCCTTGGACACACCCTGCTCGTGATCGATCGAGCCGCTCTGCCATGGCGTCGGCGCCAGACCGGCGTAGGCGGCCACCTGCCTGCGGTTGTCGAACTGGCGGAACAGGCCTTCCGACCAGAGGACGGCGGCGGTCTCAGGGCCGATGCCCTTCAACCGCGTCAGCATGGCCGCCGGCGAGGCCGCCTCGTCAGTCGCCGGCTTGAGCAAGGCGTCCCGTTCCGCCTCGACGCTCTTCAGCTGCTCCAGCAGGACCTCGAGCCGATCCCGCTCGCGGATGAGCTGCGCCTTCAGGTGCTCCGGCAAGGGCCGGCCGTCGCCTGTCCGCAGCTCCTCCAGCCGCTCACGCCGACCCTTGCGCAGCGGCTCGTACCCGAACACCCCCCGGGCGAAGAGTAGCCCTTTGATCCGGTTGACGTGCGTCACCCGCTCGCCCACCAGCGTCTTGCGCTCGCGGCAGACACGCCGGCGGTCCAATCCTCAGCTTCACCGGCCCTTTGCCGCCGGGGATCACGCGAAGCTGGCCAAATTCTTGCGCAAGCTCGTCAGTCTCGACCTTTATCTTCGGCCGGCGGCGCGGAGAGCTTGGCACGGCTAATCGGCGAGACGCCGAAGCGGTCGCCGACCCCGGACGATGCGTCGGCAAACTCCCCTGTCGATCATGGCGACGTGTCTGGCCGGCCAGCTCCCTGTTCCTCGGCGGCGATCGCCGGCGTCAGGTCACCCACGTTGCCGGCAAGGAATTCGCACTGGCGCGCCAGCGTCAGGAGATGGTTCCGCGTTTGCGGGGTGGTCGCGTCGGCCGCCAGCCGGCGCCAACGTTCCGCGAGACGCTGGTACTCGGTCTTTAATATCCGCACCGCGCCGTCCATGCCTTTTGCTCCGCCCGTGTACCGGATTATCACGTAGAGAGAACCCGCCTTCAACGATTGCCGGCGAGGAGGCGTCAAAGGCGTAGCTTAGGAAAAGCTACCCGAGGATCTGTTGCGTTTTCGCTGCCAGTCTGCACAGTAGAGCCCGCGACGTCGCGGTACGATGCATAGTCAGATGTGCATTTCTGTGGGACGCCGTAACTGCCTCTTCCCTCGGTGGCCAGGATTTTTAGTTGCGAGCGGGCGTGTAGCTCAATGGTAGAGCGCCGCTGTTACACGGCGGAGGCTGGAGGTTCGATTCCTACCCGCGCCCACCAAGCATCTTAGATGAAAAGTGAGTTGGCGGACGGTCTCGATGCCTGCCGGATGCAGCCCGGTATTAGCGCCTCGCCAAGCAAGACAGCTGCACCAAGGCTGTATCGATCGCGCTGCTCGGGCTCGCGAGGTATGCCGCTTTCTGGGCCCCTCTCGTGGCCGCTGACGCGCATCTCGCCTGGGGGCAGGTGGCGGTTTATGAGGAGCCCGCAGCATCAATCGCCAGCGAGGCGGGCGATGATGTCACGCCGCTTTCGCCGCCAGAACTCGCCCGACATTGGCGCGATGGACGCCGACGCGGCGGGCGATCTCGGCGTTGGTGAGCCCGCCAGCTTTGAGACGGCGGATCTCAGCCACCTGGACGCGCACCGTCGGTTTGCGGCCTTTGTATTTACCTTCGGCCTTGGCCGCCGCAATCCCTTTGCGCTGATGGGTGCTGAACAGACCAACCATGATCCCGCCGATCCCGACGAGGACGCCGACCGTGCCGACGACGAGGCTCGCGACAAAGCTCAGTACGCCCAGCGCACGGCTTCCTCGCCGACCCTGAGCGTCTCCCGATGGCGATCTTCAACCAGCCGGGCGGCTTCGGCCTCCTTGCGCTCGATCCAACCTTCGACATAGTCGCGCTGCGGGTCCTGCAGGCCGGACACGAATAGGCGGACCTTAGCGTTTTGACCGGTGCCGATGTTGTCCGGGGCGAGATAGAGCTTCACTGCGGTGAGGCCGCGCTTTTCTAGTACGGCGTCCCAGCGCGGTGCGAGCGGGTGATCAGTCATCGGGATCAGCGCACCAGCCGCAGCGGCGGGCCGCCGATGGCGTGGCCGAGATCGGCGACCGCGGCGATCACTGGGGCGTCGTGCAGATGCGCATAGCGCTCCGTTGTGCTGGCCTGGGAATGGCCGAGAATGCGCCCGATCACCGGCAGGCTGAGGCCGCGCGAGATCAACAGCGAGGCGGCGCTGTGCCGCAGATCGTGCAAGCGGACATCCGCAATCCCGGCGGCGGCGCGGATCGTGGGCCATGCGGCCACCTCGGTCCACGGGCGCTTGCGGCTGTTCATGAACACCAGCGGCCCGGTGCGCGGCAGGCGGCTTAGCTCAGCAACGGCTTGCGGCGATAGCGGCAGGCGGTGCTCGCGGTTGGCTTTGACGCGGGCGGCAGGCTTTACCCAGACCCCAGCGTCAAGGTCGAACTCGTCCCAGCGTGCCCCCCGCAATTCGCTCTTGCGGCACCCGGTCAGGAGCAAGAGTTGGATCGCTGCCGCCGCCACCTGATCGCCCCAGCCGTCGAGCGTGGCGACCAGCCGGGCAAGCTCGGGCGCGGTGAGGTAGCGGGTCCGCTTGGCCTCGGCGTTGCGCTCGATGCCGCGACACGGATTGTCGGTGACGAAGCGCTGCTTGATTGCGAGGCGGAACAGCGCCGACACCACGGCGACGACGCGGTTCGCCCGGATGGGGGCGTGCCGGGTAATCTCGCGGTGCAGCTGCTCGATGTCGTCGGCGGTGATCGCGGCGACCTTGCGAGCGGCCCAGCGTGGCCGGATGTAGGCGGCGATCATCGCCTTGTCGTCGCGCCAGGAGCGTTTGCCGCTGGAGGTCTCTTCGTAGGCGTCGAGAAGCTCGGCGATCGTCGGGGAGGCGCGCTCGGCCTGCCGGTCAGCGAGCGGGTCGCGCCCCTGGTCAATCAGGCGGCGCAACTCGGCGGCGCGGGTGCGGGCCTGCTTGGCCGACCATGCCGGGAAATGCCCGATCACAACCCGGCGCTCGCGCCCGCCGGTCGTCGAGTAGTTCAAGATCCAAGTGCGTGCGGTCGGTGACAGGCGCAGCCCGAAACCGCGCAGGCGATCGGGGCCGCCGTCGTAGACGATGCGCTTCGGCAGAGGTGGAAGTTGGCGGGCCTGCGCATCGGTCAAAGCTGGGCGCGGGGGTGAGGGTGTAGAGTCGTGGATAGCCATTGATCGAGGTTCCTTCTCGATTGGTGGTCAGGGTCGCCGCTCGGTTTCGCACACCAGCGGCGGCCCGCATTATAGCCGAAAATTCGTTATGGCGGACATTGCATCAGCGCGGGCTTTGCACGAAATCCGCAGAAAACTGCGCTTTTCTCGGGCGCACTCGGCTTCGTGTCCGACAGGCAGCCGCCGCCGACACCGCAAATCGCCCTTCAGCTTGCGCTGGCTGGTGCGGGGCGCGCGGCTGTTAGGTGCATCTAGCGCCCAAGCGCTAATATCCTTGAATCGCCCCGCCCCAGGAACCGCCGCCATAATGAGTACGGCCGGATCAATTTGGAAGAGCCGGATCGGCACCTTCCGCCAATCGAAATCCAGCTTTTTCCAATTGAAATGCCCGACGATGTTTTTCTGGGTGGCGCTGCGGTGCCAGACAAACCAAGCATGCGCGGTGTTGCTCGGTGCTCGCGGTCCGGTCCAGCCCTGCCGGTGCATCAGCGTCAGATCGCTGCGGAAACGCCCGTTGCCGCGAGCTGCCTGATCGTCAGGCAAGCACAGGCAAAATCTGTACTGCCTTTTCGTCCAGCGATCTCCGATAGGTAGCCCGACGGCGGATTGTCGCGAAAGCTCCAACCTTGCTGACTCACCTGAGGAGTTGGATTGATTGTTGGTCACTATCCCGACGACCAATGGCGGCTTCGGGGCAACAGCACGCGCGGATGTGGGGTGACTAAAATTCGCAAGCCCGCCAGGGGGGATCGGTTTTGCCTATTGGCAGCCCTCAGGCTGACCCGGCGGCTGCCGAAGGCCAGGCCCGAGGTATCTCCTTCATCAGCCCAGCCGAGACGCTGCCAAGGATGGGGAGAAGTATGGAACAGCGCAGCCGCCCCTCTATATATCGGTATAAACGCTGGCGCCTCGCGCTTATCGACGTAGACCGGTCAGCTGCGCCGGCTCTCAGTGCACGCTGTCGTCCTGCTCGGTCGGCTCGTGGCCGATCGCCAGGGCGCCGGCTCATGCTCTACTGTTCGCCTGCATCTGGCCGAGCGTAATCAGCCCCGTTGTCATCCTATCGTCGTCCCATGCCGCCTTTTTCGTTGCCCGCCGGGGCGGTTCCCGGCACCCCAATGGTTACAGGAAATGCGGGCTTCTACCGCGTCGAGAGATCGCTTTGTACTTTAGGGTCGTTCGGCTCTTTACAGCCGTAACCCCTTCGCGTGATCCTCACCTGGGCGCTGGGATCTGGCGGATGTCAGATAGGGCCGAACGAAAGGGGAGGAAGCCATGGCACTAACTCGTCGGGATCTGGCTGCTGCCGGTGTGCTCGCTTTCGGAGCAGCCGGCTTTATCGGACCGGCACGAGCGGATGCCACCGATGAAGCCGCGGTCAAAGCGGCCGTCGAGGAGATGAAAGTTGCATACCTGAAGCAGGACAAGGCGAAGCTCGAGGCAATAACCCTGCCTCAGTTGACCTACAGTCATTCGGACGCCCGGATCGAGGACAGAGAGAAATTTATTAGTGGCGTCATGGGTCGGAAGGCGACCGTCAAATCGCTGGAATACCCCGATATGATTGTCCAGATCTCTGGCAACACCGCGATTGTGCGCCACCTTTGGGTGTCAGAAACCGAGCTTGACGGCAAGGTTACCAACACCAAGATCGGAGTTATGCAGGTCTGGCAGAAGCAGAACGAAGGCTGGAAATTGCTGGCGCGCTCCTCGCACAAACTCCCTGACAAGGCATAGAGCGCCGCCGCTTCTGTTAGCCGTGCTGATCGTCGACGACTACTCCGCAATCGCGGCTGAGCTGCGCAGGCTTAAGGCTGAGCGCCAGCCCGAAGTCCCCATCGCGGAAAGGCCGGCCGTTCGTCGTCTATTCGCCGCTGACGGGGGTCGATTTCCTGAAGCGGTTGATGACGCCAATTCCCCCCGGTTCGGTGATGTTCATGCTATAGGCTATGCGGCCCAACGCATCATGAAGAAATGTTCGCAGCAGTTGCGCGGCTTCCCCGAACGAATTTACGACTGAGGTTGCTTGAGCGTCGTGGCGGTTCCGAACAGCCTTCTCGTTTGTTAGCGCAGCCATCGCAGTCGGCAAAGGCCACATGCCGCAACAGCGAAGTTTCGTCACCATCCGTAAAGCGTATCGGGTGCTCAACAACTACACAGCTATGCGGTTGCGCTGGGAGCTGTGCGCGGAAGTTGGTGACGGGCTGAGAGGATGAAGGCGGCGTATCGTGGGCGTGTCCAAGCCTCCACCCGTGGCGACAATACCGGTCCATCCTGTCTGATGACTGGCGCCGATACCCGCGCCGCTGTCTCCATGGAAATATTCGTAGAAGAGCAGGTTATCGCGCCAATGCGGGTCGTTCTGGAACGTATCGCTGCCGCCAAAAACCGGCCGTTTGCCACTCGCGTCCCGCAAAAAGATGCTCGTCAGGCGGCGGACGATCTCACGCGCCACCTCGAATAGGTTCATCAATTTGCCCGAGCCCGTGGGGCACTCGATTTTGAAGTTGTCACCATAATACACGAAATAATGCCGTCGCTATGCCCTTTGCGGTCGCCCTAGCCGCATTTGTACTGGCGGGCTGCAGCAGCATAGGACCCGGCACTGTATCCCACGATCGATTGGACTACGCGAGTTCGTTCGGCAATTCGTGGAAAGAACAGACGCTGCTCAACATCGTAAAGCTGCGCTACGCTGACATGCCGATTTTTCTCGAGGTCGCGCAGGTTATTGCCGGTTATCAGCTTCAGAGCACGCTGAGCGGGAGCTTTACCGGCGGAACCCAAGCACGTGCCGCGGCTCTGCTTCCTCACGTTCGAGCCAGGTACAGCGGAGGCCCCATCAACCCGCTTCGAAGGGTTCTTCCAGGGCTTGCACGAGCTCGGCTATGTAAATAGGCAGACTCTCACCGTCGACTATCTGTCGGTGAACGGTCACACCGAGTTATTTCCGGCACTCGCCGCTGAATGCTGGCGCCTCAAGGCGGACATCATCGTCGTAACCACGACCCCCGGCACCCAAGCTGCCAAAGTTGCAACCCGCACCATTCCGATCGTCATGCTCGCGCTCGGTGATCCTGTGGGGACCGGCCTCGTCGACAGCCTGGCCAGGCCTGGCGGAAACGTTACCGGAATTTCCCAGATGACTTCCGAGCTAGCGGCCAAGCGCCTCCAGCTGCTCAAGGAAGCCGTACCGGGAATGTCGCGGGCGCTCGTGCTGTCGTATCCCGTCGACCCGATCGCGCCGTTACAGGTGCGGGCGTTAAAGGAAGCCACCCCCTCGCTGGGCGTGACGCTGCAAATTCACGACATCCAAACCGCCGAAGATTTTCCGGCGGCGTTCGAGACTGGAGCCAACGACGGTGCCGAAGGCCTCATCGTGGGGGCGGAGAGCATTTTCCGTGCCGAACGCGCGTTGGTGACCGAACTTGCGGACCGCTACAAGTTGCCGGCGATCTACCCCTATTTGGCGTTCGCCGCCGAGAGCGGTGGCCTGATGGCCTACCAGGTTACCAACCGGGATCTTCACAAAAGCGCCGCCACTTATGTCGACTTGATCCTCAAGGGAGCCAGGCCTTCCGATCTTCCCGTCCAGCAGGCGACCAAATTCGAGTTGGTCATCAATCTCAAGACAGCCAAAGCGCTTGGTATCGCCATCCCCCAATCGCTTCTCGCTCGTGCCGACGAGGTCATCGAGTAGCTGCCAGAGCGCGAATTTAGTTTTTCCACCCGGTGCTGCGGTCAGTCGCTGTCGGCAATTGTTGACCGGGACTTTTGAGACAGGCTCTCGGCGATTGGCTACCCCGTTGCTGTCTACATGGATGTAGACGGTATCAGCGGCACGTCCAGCGGATGGGGACCACTGGGCGCGTGCAGCTGCCGGACCCCGTAGACGGCGATCAAAGCTGCTTCAGCGCGCCCGTCATGGCCTTTAAGCGGCCACTGATAGGCGGCCTCGGGAAGGAGCTGAGACGCACGGGCGCGGCAGCCGTCTTTCGACTTCGTCACACCCATCTGGCGTTTCCAGGTGGCAGGCGGGACCGGGGTCAGCGGGATGGCGAGCGCCGTCACCACGCCGAGAATGGCGCCATAGACCTTCCCAAAGACAAAGACGCCGCTGACGCCTTGGCCGGGCATCGAGTTGACCTGCTCGATAAAGGCGTGGCTCGGCCGCCGCGCGGTGAGGATGTCGACCAGCTGGGCGATATCTAGCTCTTTCTTGGTCTTGCCGCCACGCGGCAGCAGATGGACCGGCATGTCGGCCACGTCCACCAGCCGCCCGCTTTCGGCGTCGAGCCAGGCGAGCGCGCCGGTTAAGCCGGGGTCGACACCGAGGATCATGGGATTCGGTCGGGCATAGGGCATCATTTCCGGTATCTCCTGCCAATCCATGCCTCGACGGCGATCGGTACGCCGAGCTCGACTGCCCAGCGCGGCCGTTCCGACATGATTTCCTGCATCAGCGGCTTGGTCATCGCGGCGTGCTCGACGAGGATTTCGTCGTGACAGTGCGTGATGACCGGGAACCCGCGCGCCTCGAAACGCAACATTCCGTCGACAAGCAGTTCCCGCGCGAGCGCCTGGACGGCGTTTTCAGTCAGTTGCCCGCCATAGGGTTCGATCTCACGCCACTGGCCCCGGCGGTAGGCCCAGTAGGTCCAGACGGGATAGCCAAAACGATCGGTCTTATCGTTCGCGACGCGCGCGTTCATGTAGTGGATCGGCTTGCCGTTGAGCAGCGTGCACGTCAGGCACGGCAGGTCGGCTTTTGTTTCGAGCCGGTAGGAGAGGCCGCACTGCGCCTTGGTCGTCGCGCCGGGGCGCAGCATCGCCCGGCGCGCGGTATGTTCAAGGTCGCGCCACAGCTGCGGCACCTTGGGCGCCCAGCGCTTGCGGTAATGCGTGTAGACGGTTTCCTCGGCGAAGGATTGGGCCCCGGCCGCGTCGAGATGGCGGCAGTAGCGGCTACGGAATGTGTCGCCGCCCATTCCGTAGCCGCATCCCAAAATCGTGGCCTTGCCGGCCTGCCGTTGCTGTTGCTGCTCGAGGGTTAGGTCATCCTTGGGGATCGCCAGGAAGGCATCGCGGTCCAGCCCGTAAATCGTCGCCGCCACGTCGCGATAGATGTCGACGCCGTCGGCGATCAGCTTGGCTTTGTCGTGCTGCCCAGCGAGCGCCAGCAGCACGCAGGTCTCGATCGTTATGAAGTCGCCGACGCCGAATTGACACCCGTCGGCGGCCACGAGAGCGAAGCGCAGCGCACTGGCGAGCACCTCGATCGGTTCACCCCAGCGGGTCAGCATACCGGGATCGCCAGTCTTTACCGCGGCGACCAGTTCTTCGATTTCTTCGTGATCGATCTCGACCGTCGGGCGAGGCAGGTTCTGCGGCTGGATCAGCGTCGCCGACCAACGCCCGGTCGTCGCCGCATGGTATTGAAAAAGCCCGCGCGCGCGACCGTCGGCGCCGGCGCAGGCGAGCATGGCGTCGAACTTCGCCAGGCTGGTCGGCGCCACGATCAGCCGGATTTGCAGGGCGCGCGTGACGTCGCCCGGCAGGATCAGGGTGTCGAGTGCTTCCTGTATCGTGTCATCCTGGAGGTTCTCGAGCGGGAAGCCCTGCCCCTTGAGCCAGTCCCGCGTCGCGCCGACCTGGTGTGGGCTCAGCCCGCCGGTCAGCGCGGCGAACTCGGTAAGTAACCCACCCTTCGAGGCCTCGGCGATCTGCTTGCCGGCCCGCACGAAGTCGAGATCGATGCCGACGCCGCGTGCGTTAATTGTTTGATCGAGCTCCCAGATCTGCCGCTCGCGCCCGGACAGGACGCCGGCCGCGGCGTGGACCGCCATCAACCCATCGACATCGGATTTGTTGTACGCGTGGACGCGCTGCAGCGCCTCAGGAGTGACCTCAGGGTAAGCCCCGGTCTTTCGGTCGCGGCGCGACAACGACAGCACCAGGCGCCGCCCGGCGGCGTCCTTGACGACATCCGCGCCGAGGATCGGCAGCACCTTGCCGAGGGCGCGCGGCAGTGCAAGGTGAGAACAGGCAGCCTGGGCATTATGCCAGCGCGAAATAGGGATCGCCGGGAACCCGTACCGCCCGACCATGATGCGGTCCCAGATCGCGATCTCGAAATCGCCAAAGCACACTAAGACGACGGCGGGATCGGCCGCGAGCGATGCGAGCGATTCACCACGCCCCGCCGCGGGGGTCCACAGCCGCGATTCCCCATCGCCGTTCTGGTAGACGAGGGTCAGGATTTCGGTCGCGTCGTCGGCCGCGTAGCGCCAGGCGCCGGTCTTTGTCAGGTTGCACCCGCCGGCGTTGCGCGTCTCGAAATCGAGATAGACGAACCCCAACAAAGAGTGGTTTTCTCCGTTGACACCTGTGACATCTGTTGACACCTGGGGTGTTTGGCCCTCCAGGTGTCGCAAGGTGTCAAAAACGGTTGCGACACTAAACGGCGCAGTTCTGCTGGAGGTGTCAGAGGTGTCATAGGTGTCAACGGCGTCTATGCCCGCTAATCGAGTGAAAAGGTCCGACCAGCGGCTCATATCGAGACCCCCGCCAGCTTCGGGTTGATCGCGTAGCTGACCTTGCTTTGGGGGCCAAATCCCTTCATCGGCGCGCGCAGCCAATCGGCCTCGACGAGGGCGTCGGCGGCCTTTTTGATTTGTTCGGCGGAGCGCAACACCAGGCAGCCGTACCTCGCGCTGCAAGTGCCGGACATGGATCTCGTCAGGTTGTTGTTTGACGATCCAGCGCGCCAAGGTGGCGGCCATGCGCTCGGTGTCGGTCGCTGCTGCGTCGCCGAACACCCGCTCGGCCATCGGCATGAAATAATCGGCGACGAGGGTCATCGCGGCGGCGAGCGCCTGCATGGAGATCGTGGTCGGCGGCAGCGCCATGCCGTCCAGACCGCACCACCAGAGCCATTCAAGGACCAGGGAGAGGCGAAGGGCCGTGCCGCGCGCCTTGCCATAGGCGGAACGCAACAGGCCACCAGCGTTCTCGCGCTGGGCTTGCATATCGCGCCCAAATTCTTCGATCAGATCGCGCCCTTCGGGGACCAGCGGGACCAGGATCGGGGACGGAGGGTCGCCCGGCGCCAATTCGAGCTCGCGCAGCTTGTCGAGCGCATAAATGGCCCACGGCGCGTTTGGCGGCTTTTCGCCGATATGGAACGGCACGGGTTCGGGCCACGCCCATTGGAGGCGGGCCAGTAATCCGTCATCGGCCGCGTCGATCAGTTGGACCAGGCGATCGGGTTGGGTCCCGCCATAGACCGCGACGACGAGATGCTGGATTTGATCGGCTGGCCACTGTGCTTGCGGCGCCCGACCCGGTATGGCCGGCCGCCGTAGGCTTCGAGCCAGAACGCCCTGCCGCCGGGTTGTAGGCAGTCATCGGATCGAAGCCAGCCGGCGAATTCGTCGCGGATGATTACCACGCCCTTTGGCGCGGCGGTCGCGAGAACGGCCGCGAGCTTCTCGACGTCATGTCGTTCTGGCGCAGGCAAGGCCGTTGCGGCTGCGACGTCTGAGACCGTTGGTTGCGGCGGCGGCGTTGTCGAAGGGTTTACCTTCCTTCATGCGCTGCGCGCTGTTCGTGCTCCCAGCGCTTTTCGGCTGCCTTATCGAAGCCGCGACTGCCGCCCGCCATTCCTGGTGCCGCTCCGGGAAGTCGCCGAGCATGCGGGCTTCGATCTCCGGCAGGACGTCGCGATCAGGCAGTCGGCCCGGCGACTTACCGTCGCCGATATCGCCGACAGACGCCGGACCACAGATGCGGCGGTTCGCTCCAGCCGGGCGCCGCCTGCGCCCAGCGCGCGTTCCCGAACAAGCGCCGAACGTGACGGCGAGCAACGGCAACGCTACATAGTCGGCCGGACAGGCCGCAGCCGTGGCGGCGCCGCTAATCCACGAACCCCAGGCATCGCCGAAAACGTTGAGCGGCAGTGCAGGCGGCGGGCGCCGACGCAGGCGCAGGACTTCCAGGTCAGGATATGGCCACCCAGTCGCGTCGGTATCGGCGCCGTTCGGCTGCGCCTGCGGCGCCGCCGTCCCTGGGTCACCCCAAAACTGCCGCTTCAAAGCCTCGATGTCGGCGTCAAATTCGCCCTTGTCGGCGCCCGTCATCAGCCCCCTCCCCGCCAGCACGGCGTTAAAGTCGTCGCCGGGCGTCGGCGGCAGCTTGATCGCGACCTGCCGCCCTTCGGCGGTCCAGCGCTCGCACGCGATCAGGGCGGCGCGCTGCCCGGCGCCGGTGGTGTCGTTGTCTGCAGCGATGACGATGTGGCGCACCTCGGGCGGCAGCCCGAGGGTCTTCAATCCGCCGGCGTAAACCGCCGACCAGCCCGGCCGGCCAAAGAGCTGCATCGCGCTGAGGGTGGATCTCGATACCTTCGCCGATGACGAGCTCAGTACCGCCGTCGTGCGGCGCGAGGCGGATGGCCCCGCCGCGAATAACGCCGCGGGTCTCGCGCTGGAACTCCGAGGGGAGGTCGGCCTTCCCGCTGCCGTCGTGGCGCAAATAGGTCAGGTGCACGCCGGTCTGCTGGCCGGCGAGGTCGACGACCGGCGCCAGCATCGCTGGTAAGCGCGCGCCGATACGATGCGGCGCCGTCGGGTTGAAACGCAGAAGCGGGGAGACGAGACTGATCGCGCGCGACCGCAAATAGAGGGCAATCAGCGCATTCCACACGCCGCTGTCGTAGATCAGTCGGGCTTGGGCGATACGCTGGGCATCGTCGCGGTGCTGATCGATAGGATAATCGCGGCCGTCGTATTGATCGGCACTGTCGTCGTCGAGCAGTCCAGCCTCGATCAGCGCCGGCAGAATGTCGTTGTATTCGCAGCCGCCGTGGCAGAACGCGAGCAGCCGGCCATCCGCGCCGTCGCGGAGGGACAGCGAATAGCCGCAGCCGCGCGGGCAAGGGAGGCGCCAATTCGCCCCTTGGCGCCGCGCCCTGAGCCGCCGTGCGAGCGACGTAACGGTTGCCACGGCGGGTCTACTTCTTCAGATTTTCGGGAATGTCGTCGTCGAAAAACGGGGCTTCGGACGGGCCTTCTTTCGGCGGGGTTTTGTTTGTCGGAGTCCGTCGCGCCGGACCGCGCCGCGGCGCGGTCCGCGGCACGGTCCGCGGCGACACAGTCCTCGGCGATTTCGGGGTCGAAGCCGGATCGACATCGCCGCCCAATAGCGGCAGCGGCGCGGGCGGCAGTACGGTCGGCGCGCGCGCCGCCCACCCTGGAATGCGGTCTCTCGGGACGCTGCCGACGATCTCAATCACCGGCACGAGGAAAACTTTGTTGACCGGCTGGACCTTGACGGAGCGGCGATCGACAAACCGAATAACTGGCTGTTCGCCCTCGGCTACTTGCTCGGCGTGGGAGCAGCGGTCCCACAGATCATTAACGATCCGCACCAAAAGCTGGGCGCAACTTTCAAACCGAACCTCGCCGAGCGAGGGGCACCACAGCCAGCACCCGATCGCCGCCTTATAATCTTCGCCTGGATAAGGCGGCGGCGGGCTGCCGACCGGCGTCAGCCGCAGGTCGTAGAAGCCTACGGCGATTTTTCCGTAACCGCGCTCGCGCGTCGCTAGGTCCAACGCAAAGGTCGCGGCGGGGCCGAGTTCAATTTCGACCGAATCGCGCTCGCCGCTCTCCGCGTCGAAGCTGCTGTACGCAAGGCATCCGGTTTCCGCGTTCCATCGGATTGAATTCGGGAAGACGCCAACAAGATCGCTAATGTCTGACATTTGGTTTTCTCCGTTACTTGGTTATGTTGTTTGATTTGAAAGTAAAGGGGCCGGCGCCCCTGTTGGCCGTCTTCGGGCGCCGGGGTGCAACCCGGCGTTCCGCCTCAGCACCTGCTGGGGCGGAAGGCTTGAGGGCGCGTGCACGGTGGGCACGCGCCCGCATCTCTTGTTACGACGTATCGAGAAGATCGCCCGGCGGCAGCAGGTGGCGCCGCCGAACAGGCGCGCGCGCTTTCGCTGCTGCTGATTTACGGGCTTTAGGCACCGCCGGCGGCGAGGCATCCCACGGCACGGCGCGCGGCGTATAAGTCGGTTGAGCCGCCCGCGCCCCAGCGAAAAGCGCGTCGAGCAATTCGATCGAATAATAGCGGCGCCTGCCGATCGTCACCGTGACGATGCGGTCGTTCTTTGCCCATTCTGATAACGTCCGTTCGGGCGTTCCGTAACGATCAGACGCGACAGGTCCACTTGCCCATTTGGGCCCGAGATCACCGGGATCGTTTGCCACCGACAACGCCTCGCTGCTGCTGATTGCCAGCGAAACGTTGCGCTAATCGGGACTAGCAGCGTTAAACGAATTCTCACCACTTTTTTGTACGATTTTTGCCGCGAAGCTTTGGTCTAGGGCCCCTTCAGCTGCGCCCAGATTATGTCGGTGAGGCGGTCGACCCAACGGTCGCCATACCCGGCGGCGTCGTCAGGTTCGCCGACCTTCTCCAGCAGCAGCCGACGAAATGCCTTGCGTTTTAATTTTGTCGTGATCGGGTTGTGCCCCGCTAATAGGAGTTCCCGAATGGCCTCACGTTGACGGTCGCGCCGTTGTTTAGCCACGGTTTGCGGCGTGAGGTTGAGCGGCCATAGGCCAAAAACCTCGGCCCGCCGGGCGCGCCGATAATTGACCTGGCGAAACCGAGCGCTGAATGTCAGATGGAAAAGCCCATCACACGCCAGCCACCACGCTGCCGAGCACCATGCCTCCACCGAGATCGGCCCCCAGGCGTCCCCGGGCATCGGCTGGCGCTCGACCGAGAGGGCGCCGGCCCGGCAGGCGTCGAGATATTCCTCGCGCGCCGCCGCGTCATCGCAGCGCCGCGCGGCCTTGACGTGATCAAGGATAGCAGCTTCGTCGAGCCAGGCACTGGTGAACATGCCGCCATACTGCAGCTGGCTGCGGCCAGCTGCAACGGCCCGAGGCCCCAATAAGGCGTATGGTCGATAGTATGGCTAGAAAGTGAAAATCAGCCGTAAGCCGCACGTTTCCTGGTGATACGGGGGACGCACCGTCCTCTGGGTGGTGATGCTGGGGCTGATCGTGGTGCTCTGGGCCGGCGCCAGTCTCGGCGATCTCGGTCCGGCTCAGTAACTGTCACCAATAGCCGCTATGCGCTGCCGCCCTCGACCGGGTAGCCTTCGGCGCGCCAGCGCAGCATGCCGCCGTTGAGGTTGGCGATCTCGCCAAAGCCCGCCTGCTGCAGGATCGCGGTCGCCTGAGCCGAGCGGCTACCGGCGCGGCAGACCGCGACGATCGGCTGGTCGCGCTGCAATTCGTCGAGCCGCCCGGCAAGCTCGCCCAGCGGGATCAACATCGCGCCCTCGATATGGCCAAGCGGGCCGGTGAATTCCACCGCCTCGCGCACGTCGAGTATCTGCACCGACGCCGGCAATTCCTCGAGCCCGTGCGGATCGATCTCCCATACCCCGGCAAAGCTGTAACGCAGATGCGCCCAACTCGGGTCGGCGCCGGGATCGGCGGCCTCCCCTTGAGGCTGGCCGCAGCGCAGATTGGCCGGCACCGCGACATCGAGCAGCTTGGGGTGGGCGAGCCGCAGATTCGCCATATAGCCGGCAAAGTCGCCGACCGCGATATCGCCGCCAAGCCGCGGATTGTAGCGCCGCTCCTCGGCGACGCTGGTCGCGGTCAGCCCGCGATAATCATGCGCCGGATAGAGCAGACAATCCGCCGGCAGCGAAAATATCTGCTCGCGCACCGAGCGGTACATCGCGGCAGCGTCGCCCCCCTGAAAATCGGTGCGGCCGCTGCCGCGGATCAGCAGGCAATCGCCGGTAAAGGCCATCGAGCTGTCGTCGAGCACATAGGTGATGCAGCCCCCGGTATGGCCGGGCGTCGTGCGCACCAGCAGCCGCCGGCTGCCGAAGGCGATCACGTCGTCCTGCACCAGATAGCGGTCGGCGTCCTCGGCGCCGCCGGCTTTCGACACCATGATCTTGCTGCCGCAGCGCTGCTTCAGCAGCGACGCGCCGGTCACGTGGTCGGCATGGACATGGGTTTCGAGCGTGGCAATCAGCTTGAGTCCCAACTCGTCGATCAGCGCCGCGTCGCGCCGCACTTGCTCGAAGACCGGGTCGATCAGCACCGCTGTGCGACTCTGGCTGTCGCCGAGCAGATAGGTATAGGTCGAGGATTGCGGATCGAATAGCTGACGAAAGATCAGCATCAACGTTCCCCTTGGCGCGCTGGTCGGATCAATATGCCGCGACCGGTGCTGGCCGAGCGCCGCAGACTATGCTGCCATCATGCCAGGAGGCATGCCATGGCTGAAATCGTCGTCACCGAATTACGTCCGGCCGACCGCGACCGCTGGGGCGAATTATGGCGCGGCTATCTCGATTTCTACGAAACAGCGCTGCCGGAGACGATGTATGAGGCCACTTGGCGGCGGCTGATGACGCCCGGCCCGATCTTCGGCTTTGGCGCGCGGCTCGGCGACGCGACGTCGCCGCTGGTCGGCATCACGCATTATCTCTTCCACGATCATGCCTGGTCTCCGAAACAGGTCTGCTACCTGCAGGACCTCTTTGTCGATGCGGAGGTTCGCGGCACCGGCTGCGGCCGCGCGCTGATCGAGCGCGTCGCGCAGGTCGCGCGCGAGCGCGACTGCCTGCGGCTTTATTGGACCACCAAGGAAGACAATGCCACAGCCCGCCTGCTCTACGATCGGCTGGCCAAGTTCAACGGCTTCATCCGCTACGACTACGCGCTCGGCTAATCAGCCGCGCAGCGAGATGACCGCGTCCTCATAGCGCCCCGCGCCCATCTCGCCTTCGGGGAAGATGTCGCGGCTAGCGATCCAGGCGAACAACTCCTCGTACATTTCGCGACTGTACGGCTCGAAGACGATGCGCTCGCCTGGTCCCCAGCGGCGCGTGTCCATCGCGGCGCGAAAGCGCGGCGGAAATTCCTCGGCATAATAATGCGTGTACAGCTCCGGCCGCAGGTCGATATCGCGCTGCGCCGCGCGCAACGCGACGAAATAGCGGCGTAGGTCCTCGGCGGCGGGGTCGCCGGTGATCATCGACGCCATCATGAAAGTGGTGTCGATCACCTTGCGGAAGCCGAGCTGCTCCATGAAGTAGTACGGTCCGCTGAACAGCGCCGCCGCCGGCACCTCGCGGTCGATCAGCAGCTCCATGCGGCGGAACAGCAGCCCGTCGGCGAAGGACAGATTGATCCGGTCGAGCGGCAGGTACTGTTCGAGCGCCTGGATCGTTGAGTAGTGGCTGCCCGACTGATAACCGACCGAGATCGACACCTCGGCCAGGTCGGCGGGCTCACGGATCGGCGAATCGGGCGGGACGAAGATCGCCGACGGCGCCACCGAATAGGCGTCGGCGTACATCTTGCCGTGGCCGACCGAGGCGGCGACATTGACCGTCCAGTGGCAGGCGCAGCTGACATCGGCGTCGCGCCCGCGCTCAAAGGTCTGGTACGCCCCCACCTTGTTGCCAAGGTCGTGCAGCCGGCCGGTCGGCGAAGCGAGCTGGTCGCGGAACTCGTAGTCGAGGCCCTCGCGGTCGAAATAGCCCTTGTCGCGCGCGACCCATTCGTGCAGCCGCATATGCGGCGCGATGATAAATTTTGCCAAAGGCTCCTCCCTGGGCCGCCGTCGCTCCGGCGCGTTGTGTCCTGCCTTGCGCCGACTTATTTTCCAACCATCGTACCTTTGTCGAGAGGGGTCACTCGATCGTGAGCCAATCCCATCTGCCGCCGCTGCCGCCCTATCCGACCTCGCGCCTGCGCCGCAACCGCCGCGAGGCGTGGTCGCGCAAGCTCGTCGCGGAGAACCTGCTCACGGCGGGCGACCTGATCTGGCCGGTCTTTGTCCATGGCGAGACCGACCGTGTGCCGGTCGACACGATGCCCGGCGCGTTCCGTCATTCGCTGGCGTCGCTGGTCGACGCCGCGGGCGAGGCAGCGGCGCTCGGCATCCCGACGATCGCGGTGTTTCCCGCGGTCGACCCGGCGCTCAAGGACCCGGACGGCAACGAGGCGCTCAACCCGAACAACCTCGTCTGCCGCGCGGTCTCGGCGCTCAAGAAGGCGGTGCCGGAGATGGGCGTCTTGTGCGACGTGGCGCTCGACCCGTTCACCTCGCACGGGCATGACGGGGTGATCCGCGACGGCTATGTCGCCAATGACGAGACCGTGGCGATCCTGCAGCGCCAGGCGATTATCCAGGCCGAGGCGGGCTGCGACATCATCGCGCCGAGCGACATGATGGACGGCCGGGTCGGCGCGGTGCGGCGCGCGCTCGACGAGGCGGGGTTCGACCGGGTGCGGATCATGTCCTACGCGGCGAAATACGCCTCGTGCTTCTTCGCGCCGTTCCGCGATGCGATCGGCTCGGCCAGCTCGCTCGGCAGCGCCGACAAACGCACCTACCAGATGGACCCAGCCAACGGCGACGAGGCGCTGCGCGAGGTCGCGCTCGACATCGCCGAGGGCGCCGACATGGTCATGGTCAAGCCCGGTCTGCCCTATCTCGATGTGGTGCGGGCGGTGAAGGACGCATTCCACATGCCGACCTTCGCCTATCAGGTGTCGGGAGAATATTCGATGATCCGCGCCGCCGCCGAGCGCGGCTGGCTCGACGGCGAGCGGGCCATGATGGAATCGCTGCTCTGCTTCAAGCGCGCCGGCGCCGACGGGGTGCTGACCTACTTCGCGGTCGAGGCCGCGAAGCGGCTGAAGGCGGGATGGTGACGGGCGCCGCCACAAGCGCGCAAAAAAGATCAGGACCAAGTGGCTGATCCGGCGGAATCTCCGACTCGAAAACAGGCGGATAACAGGAGGCGGGTCGGGTAAGTCGGGAAACATGGGAGGCCAGAGCCGTCCATTGCACGGAATGAAGGCCCCTGGTTGTAACGACGCTGCGGACGGCATAGCTCGTTCCGGCGGTCAGAACCGCCAGCGGCAGGCCAGGCTGCTCTTACGGTCTGCTCGGTTGTGATCCAGCATCGATCACAGCGCATGCTATGTGGCATCATCCGCTCATGCCGGAGACGCTCTGCCGGGAATTCAACCTGCCGCACTCGGGATTGGGCAGCCGCGAACGCGGCCTTGTGCTGGAGGACGCGGCGCTCGCCTGGGCGGGCCGTGACGGTCCGCGGAGGCGTGCTTTCGACGACATCGCCTCGATCAAAATGGAGGCGGAGATTGACGGCGACAATCCGTTTGCTCAGTGCGACATCGTCTTCCGCGACGAGACGAGGCTGCGGTTCGCGGTCACCAATGACGCCAATCATTACGACGACGCGCTCGAATATCGAGCCTTTCTGGCGGCGTTTTTCGACCAGCTCGGGCCGGAGCGGCGGGCCCGGATCGACTTCATACACGGGCCGAGCGTGCTGAAGCGCACAATCCAGATCGCCGCCAGCGCAGCTTTCACCGCCGCTTTTATCGGCCTGATCATCTTTCAGTTATTTTCGTCGGACTTGTGGCGAGATAACAACTGGCTGCTGATCCCCTTGGCGCTGCTCATGGGTTCGTTATGCGCCGGCCTGCTGTACCTCAGCATCAAGAACCGCCAGACGCCGTTCGAGCCCTTGGCGATCCCGGAAATGCTGCTGCCAATGTTGAAAGCGAAGCGTAAAGCCTAGGCTGCCCCGTCCCGGGTCGAGCCGGCGTCGCGGCATCCTTGTCGGCCGGGCGCGTCGAAGCGAACCACGATAACCGCCTAGCCTACGCTTTCGCTGGTAACGTCCTGAACGGCAGTTCAGGGGCAACAAGGGCCTCTAGTTGCCCGCCGCAACGAACGGCTGCTTTGGGCCGAGGAAGCGGAAATTCAAACTGAGACAACTACCGCTGAGCCGAATTGTATGTCCTGCGCCCGGATCACACGACAATCCGCCTGGAAGCAGTCACTCAAGCCTGGGTTCGGCGGCGCCGCTGATAACCGCGAGCACCGCCGCGCCGTAGCGGTCGAGCTTGCTGCGACCGATGCCGGGAATATCGCCGAGGGCGGCGAGTGACGACGGGCGGCGGCGCGCGACCTCGATCAGCGTCGCATCGTGAAAGATCACGTAAGGCGGCAGCTCCTGCCGGCGCGCCTCGTCCAACCGCCACGTCCGCAATTTTTGCCACAGCGCATCGGCGGGCGGGTCGAGCGCCACGGCCGCCGCGCCGGCCTGTCGCCGCCGCGTGCGCTGCCGCGGCGGCGCCTCACGCCGCAGACGAATCTCCCGGTTGCCGCGCAGCACCTCGGTGGCACTCTCGCCCAGCGCGAGCCCGCCATGTCCCTCGGGATCAGGCTGCAAATGCCCTTGCGCGACGAGCTGGCGGATCACCGACAGCCAGCCTCGGGCATCGCATTCGGTGCCGACGCCGAATGTCTTGAGCTTGTCGTGACCAAAGCGGCGGACGCGCTCAGTCGTGTTGCCGGTCAGCACATCGGTCAGATGATGCGCGCCAAAGCGTTGCCCGGTGCGATAGACCGCCGACAGCGCCTTTTGTGCCGCGACCGTGCCGTCCCAGCTTTCCGCGGCGGGCTCGCGGCAATTGTCGCAATAGCCGCACGGCGTCTCGCGCCGCTCGCCAAAATAGGCGAGCAGGACCTGACGGCGGCATGACAGGGTCTCGCAAAACCCGATCAACGCCTCCGATTTCTGGCGTTCGATGCGGCGCTGCTGTTCATCGATGTCGCTCGCTTCCATCAGTCGGCGCAGGTTCATCACATCTGCAAGGCCGTAGGCCATCCAGGCATCGGCGGGCAACCCGTCCCGCCCGCCGCGGCCGGTCTCCTGGTAGTAGGCCTCCAGGTTCTTGGGCGCATCGAGATGCGCGACAAAACGGACATTCGGCTTGTCGATGCCCATGCCGAAGGCGACGGTGGCGACGACGACGAGCCCCTCCTCGCGCAGGAATCGCTCCTGGTTTCGCGCCCGCAGCTCCGGCGCCAGGCCGGCATGGTAGGGCAGCGCCTCGCGGCCCCGCGCCGAAAGCCAGACAGCGGTTTCCTCGACCGCGCGGCGGGTCAGGCAATAGACGATGCCGGCGTCACCGGGGTGCTCTTCGTTGAGGAAACGCAGCAAATCCTCGCGCGGCTGCCGCTTTTCGACGACGCGATAGAAGATGTTGGGCCGATCATAGCCGGCAACGAAGACGCGCGCGGTTTCGAGACGCAGCCGCACGGCGATGTCGCGCCGGGTCGGGTCGTCGGCGGTCGCGGTCAGCGCCATCAGCGGCGTGTCGGGAAACCGCTCCTTGAGAATGCCGAGCGCCTGATAGTCGCGGCGGAAATCGTGGCCCCATTGCGAGATGCAATGCGCCTCGTCGACCGCGAACACCGCGATGCGACATTGGCGCAGCAGGTCCAGGCAGTGCGGCATCACCAGCCGCTCGGGCGAGACATAGAGGAGGTCGAGCCCACCCGAACGCGCCTCGCGCTCGATAAAACCGGCCTCGCCCGGCGGCAGGCCGGAGTTGAGCGCGGCGGCGCGCACCCCCGCCTGGCGCAGCGCGTCGACTTGGTCCTTCATCAAGGCGATCAGCGGCGAGACGACGACACCCATCCCCGGCCGCAACAGCGACGGCAGCTGGTAGCACAGCGACTTGCCGCCCCCCGTCGGCATCAGCACGACCGCATCGCCGCCGCTGACGACGTGGTCGATGATCTCCTGCTGGTGCCCTCGAAAGCTGTCGTAGCCGAACACGCGCCGCAGAACGTCGAGCGGCGTCTGTGAATTGACGTCCGTCACGGAGATTGCCCGGCAATACGGGCTTGCCACAAAGTCAGGGCGGGCGTCACGACAAGCTCCATCGCGAGCGCCGCGAGCATGGCGGCATCGGGTGCGCCGCGGATCAGCAACGACAGAAGCCGGCCAATGCCGCCGGCGACCACGATGCCAGCCAACACACGAAAGCGACCCGTATGACGCTCGATCCTGGGGATCGTCGTGACGAATGCGATGCCGATGCCGAACAGCAATCCCGACAGGTAGCGAAAATGGCTGTCGGCCGAAACGGTGCCGCCGGCCTCGACCATTGCCGGACCCGAAAGAATGCCGGCCGCGCCGGCGATGATCGGAACCAGCGACCCCAGGGCAACGGCAATCTGCAGCAAGCGCCGTTCGGTCAATGGCCGCCCATATCATTCAGCAGCACGCGCCCGTAAGCGGAATACGCGGCGGGGCGACTGGCCGCGAAGTGGGTGAGGATCGTCATCACATCGCGCCGCATTTCCTGGAGCGGGTCGCTGTCATAGACCCAGCGCGCGCCGGACAACTCGCACAACCGCTCCATCGCCCAACCCACCTGGTGCTGCGCGTAGACCATGTCGCGGCGCGCCTTGAGCGCCTCGGCCTCGGTGATCTTGCGGCCGGTACTGACCTCGTCGGTGCTATAGTCGCGGCCATGGTGCAGCAGCAGGGTGGCGCTGTCGATCGCCGCCGCGGCCTCGCCGAGGATCATCTGCACCGCTTCCAACTCGGCCATCTTCGTCACGCCGCGCGAGATCCGCGTCGACAGGTCCCGGCAGACCCGATCGAGCGCGCGGCGGGCCGTCGCGATCGCCACCGGGGACAGCGAATAGGAGACAAGAAACCCACGCGGCGCCCGCACCACGGGATAGTCCGGATGTACCGAGGCGCCAGGCGGCGTGCCATTGAACAGGTCGCTGACCATCACGCAGCGATGCTCGGGCACGAACACGTCATGTAGAAGCAGCGATTTGCTGCCGGTGCCGGCGAGGCCGAGCACCTGCCAATCATCGACGATCTCGATCTCGGCGAGCGGCACCAGCAGATAGGCGATGCTGCGCGGGTCGCCCATCTCGCCGAGAAAGACGCCAAGGATTGCCCATTGCGCATAGTCGCAGCCGCTGGAAAACGGGAATTTCCCACTGACACGCCAGCCGCCCGACACCTTTGTCGCCGGCGCGCGCGGCGCCAGCGACGACGAGGCGACGGCGAGCGGGTCCTCGCCCCACACGTCGATCTGCGCCTGCTCGGGATATTGCGCGATGATCCATTGGTGCTCGGTCAGTACCGCATAGACCCAGGCCGATGACGCGCAGCCGAAGGTCAGCTCCTCGACGATGCGCGAGAACAGGCTGAAGCGGCCCTGCCGGCCGCCGAAACGGCGCGGCTGCAGGATGTTGACGATGCCGGCCGCGTGATACGCGGCGATCGTCTCTGGCGGCACGACCCGTGCCGCGTTGCAAGCCGGCGCGCGCTCGGCGAGGCGCGGGATCAACGCCCGCGCCCGCGCAAGGAGTTCGCGCTCGTGGTCCGGCAGCGCGCTGTCGTCGCCGGAATAAGGCAGCGGCAGAGATTCGAGCATGAGCCCATCATGGCGCATCGACGCGGAGCCAGAAATACCCGATCGCACCAGCGCCGCGGCGCTGGCCGACCGGGGTTCCGCCCGCACCCGCGGTTACTTCATCGCCTGCTCGAGCGCTGGTGGCAGGGCGCCGACACCTTGTCGATGTTCTGCACCAGACAGGATTTCGCCGCGGTCCGATCGCGTGCCGCGACGGCGCTGGCGCACAGCCTTTGCGCGTCGCCGCGGCAGGCGGTTTGCGGGTCGGCAGCCGGCTGGCTGGCGGGAGCAGCAGCCTGCGCCGGTGCGGCCGCTGCAGCCGGGGCGGCGGCCGCCGGAGCGGCTCCCGCCGCCGCGAGCGCCTGATGGCAAGCAGGCGACGTCTTGTCGATGTTCTGGATCAGACAGGATTGCGCTGCGGCACGATCACGCGCCGCGACAGCGCTCGGGCACAGTTTTTGCGCATCGCCGCGGCAGGCCGTTTGCGCGTTTCCCGCACCTTGACCACCGCCGGCAGCAGCCGCGGCCGGGGCGCAAGACGGGTCGCCGAAGGCACAATAATAGGGCGACGGGTAGTAGCTGGTGCTCGACGAGGCATAGGCGCCAGCCGCGGTGCCGACCGCCACGCCTGCCGCGACGCCCGCGGCCACGCCGGGCGTCACCACGCCATGGCCGTAGTAGTCGTTATAGGTCGTCGGGCCGCGATAGGCCGTCGCGCCGTTCGGGCCGCGCGCAACCGCTCCGCCATTGGGGCCGCGATAGGCCGTGGCGCCGTTGGGGCCGTGGGCATAGCCGCGCCCGGCCGGCCCGCTGTAAGCGGTGCCGCCACGGGGGCCCTGGACCGCAGTCCCGCCAAACGCGCCGCGATAGGCGGTGCCGCCGCGCGGCCCGCTGACCGAGCCCCAAGCCCAGGCATCCGAGATCGTCGCGACAATGAAACAGAGACTGAGCGCCGTCAGAAAAAATCGCCGCATGACCCGTCTCCGCTCAATGCGACGCTGCGGCAGCGGTCGGTAATTCGATCTTTGTCGCGCCCGCCGGCGGGGTGAACTGGAAATCCGCGTCGGTCAGGTTTGGCGACAGGTTCCAATCCGAGAACATGGCGATGAAGGACGGGCTGTCGGGCAGGTTGGTGTAGGTCACGATCAGCCGACGCGGCAGCGCGCGTTCGTTGGCCTCGACCCACAGTTCGAGAGTGATGCCCGGCGGCTGGTCAAAATAGAGATGCTTGCAAGGCGTCCCGTCGATGGTCACGGTGTTGATGACCTTGCCGGAGGTCACCCCGGTCAGAAATGCCTTGTTCGGCGCATCGGTCAGGAAGTCGGCGAGCGGGAAATCGATATGCAGCTTGCCCATCGCCGTTTCCAGCATCCCCTGGATCGTGTTGGGGACGGGGATGGTCGTGTACTTGTTGGCCGCAACGTTGGTGAGCGCCAGGCTGGTGCCATCGTAGAACAGCTTTACCGGATCGTCATCGCCAGTCACCGACGCCTGCAAGCGGTCCGGCCGGCGGACTTTGACATCGATCGCGTGAACGATGTGCAGCGTCTCGCCCTCAGGGCCGGGATAGATGCGGATCGTCTGCGCCTTGAAGGAAAATTGCTGGGAGAGCAGCGACTTTCCCATGTCGAGAAGCGCCTTGCTCGCCTCCTCGCTGATCGTCGGCGCCGGCTTCTTTGCCGCCGCCAGCGATGCCGGAGGCAGCGCCAGCGCGCCAAGGCCAATGGCGGCGACCGCCGCCACGATCCAGTTCCTCCACCTGACCGTCATTCCTTCCCCCATAACCAAAACTACAGCAACCAAAAACTACAGCGCGCTGCGCCGGCTGGTGGCGCCGCCATCGATCGTGATGATTGAGCCGGTGGTATAGCCGGAAACCCGGTCCGACGCGATAAACGCCACCATCGCGGCAATTTCCTCGGGCTTCGCGGCGCGGCCAAACGCGTGGCCCTTCATCAACTCTTCCCAGCGGCTCTCGTCGCCGAGCGTGTCGCGGGCACGGGTCTTGGTCAAGGTGATGAGCCGCTCGGTCATGACCGGCCCGGGGTTTATACCGACGACACGCAGGTTGTCGCGCGGCGCGGCGCCGCCCATCGCCCGGGTAAACGCCATCAGCGAGGCGTTGCCCGATGAGCCGGCGATATAGTTGAAGTCCGGGTTCTCGCCCGCGGCGCCGAGGATGTTGACGATGACCCCGCGCCGCCGCTCGCGCATCTGCGCGTAAAAACGGCGGGTCATGTTGATGTAGCCGAACACTTTGAGGTCCCAGGCGGTGCGCCAGCGTTCCTCGGTGATCGCGTCGATATTGCCGCCGGGAATGGCGCCGGCATTGTTGACGAGGATGTCGATGTCGGTGCACTCGGCAGCCAGCTTGTCGACATTGCCGCCATCGGCAAGGTCGAGCGCAAAGACGCGCACCCCGACATTGTATTTGCCGGCGATCTCGCCCCGCGCCGTTTCGAGATCCGCGGCGGTGCGCGACACCAGCGCGATGTCGCAACCCTCCTCGGCGAGCATTTCGGCGCAGGCCCGGCCGATGCCCTTCGACGCGCCGGTGACCAATGCCTTCTTGCCTCTGAGACCCAACTCCATGTGTTCCTCCCGCGCTCCGTTAAGTGGCCGAGAGAGCGCTTCCCGGCCGCGCAAGCCCCACTCCGTCACACCGGCTTCACGCGGCGATCTTAGCTTGTGGCGTCGCAATCAAGTCGATTTTCGTGGCGCCAATACCCATGTGAAAAGTTGAGCGCGAAACGAGGGGGATCCTCATGCCGAAGATGCGTGTCGCCCAAATACCCCATGCCAAGGGACCATTCGAGCTTGTCGAGCGCGACATTCCCGAGCCCGCCGCCGGCCAGGTGCGGATCAAGGTGCAGGCCTGCGGCGTCTGTCACAGCGACAGCGTCACCAAAGAAGGGTTGTTTCCCGGCATCGTCTATCCGCGGGTGCCGGGTCATGAGATCATCGGCCTCGTCGATGCGGCGGGACCGGAAGTGCGCGGCTGGCAGTCTGGCCAACGGGTCGGCGTCGGCTGGCATGGCGGCAATTGCGGCTATTGCGACGCCTGTCGGCGCGGCGACGCCTTCGCCTGCGAAACCGAAACGCTGGTCACCGGCATCAGCCATGACGGCGGCTACGGCGAATACATGATTGCGCCGGTGACCGCGCTTGCCCGCGTCCCGGACGATCTGGTGTCGGTCGAGTCGGCGCCGTTGATGTGCGCCGGCATCACCACCTTCAACGCGCTGCGCAATTCGGGCGCGCGGCCGGGCGATATCGTGGCGGTGGTGGGGATCGGCGGGCTCGGACACCTCGGCGTGCAGTACGCGGCGAAGATGGGGTTCAATACGGTTGCCATCGCGCGCGGCGCGGACAAGGGCCCGTTCGTGAAGGAATTGGGGGCGCATCACTATGTCGACAGCCAGGCTGAGGATCCCGCCGCTGCGTTGCAAAAACTCGGCGGCGCCAAGGTGATCCTCACGACCGTGACCGCCGGGGCGGCGGTGAGCGCGGTGCAAGCCGGACTGCGGCCTGGCGGCACGCTGTTGCTTGTCGGCGTTCCGGAGTCGCTCAACATCAACCCATTGCCGCTGATCCTCGGTAGCCGCGCGGTCAAGGGCTGGTATTCCGGCACCTCGATCGACTCGCAAGACACGCTGGCCTTCTCGGCGCTGACCGGCGTGAAGTCGATGAACGAAATCTACCCGCTGTCGCGCGTCGCCGAAGCCTATGACCGGATGATGAGCGGCCAGGCGCGGTTTCGCGTAGTGCTGACGATGGAAGGCTAACGGTCTCCCTGCCTCCTTCGGGACGCTCCTGGCGGCGCTCCTTCGGGATCGTCATCCTGAGAGGATGACTCGAAACGACCTTCGTCATTCCGGGGCGGCCTGCAGGGCCGAGCCCGGAACCCATGAACACGGTCTCCTCCGACGTGGTTGCGGGCCTCGGGACGCACTTTTCGAAGCCCGTGTTCATGGGTTCCGGGTTCATCGCTGCGCGATGCCCCGGAATGACGAGCAAAAAAGCACTCAGACGGCGCCCCAAACGCATTTCAAGTCAGACTCTGAGGAGCCTGTGGAGCAGGCGTTTCGAAGGACGCACCGGCCGCGCAACCACTCACAGCGCTTTCTTGCTGCCCCTGGCATCATTTGCCAAAGTAGCACCATGTCAGAGCCTCACGGCACCGCCGAACTCAAACGCCTGCTCGCGGAGGCAAAGCGCGTCGTCGTCTTCACCGGCGCCGGGATCAGCACCGAGAGCGGCATTCCCGATTTCCGCAGCCCGGGCGGCATCTGGACCCAGATGGCGCCGATCTATTTCGATGAGTTCGTGGCCTCGCAGGAGGCGCGCAACGAGACCTGGCGCCGGCGCTTCGCGATGGAGGACATCTTTCGCGCGGCCGAGCCCAATCGCGGGCACCGCGCGGTCGATGCGCTGGTGCGGCGCGGGAAGGTGTCGTGCGTCATCACCCAGAACATCGACGGGCTGCACGAGGGCTCAGGCATTCCCCGCGACAAGATCATCGAACTGCACGGCAACACCACCTACGCGACCTGCCTCGATTGCGGCGAGCGCTACGAGATCGCCGATCTGCGGGCGATCTTCGAGCGCGATGGCGCGGTGCCGCCCTGCGACAAATGCCTCGGCCATGTGAAGACGGCGACCGTGTCGTTCGGCCAGGCGATGCCGGTGCTGGCGATGCAGCGCGCGCAACGGGAGACGCTGGCCGCCGATCTGTTCGTCGTGCTCGGCTCGTCGCTGGTGGTCTACCCGGCGGCGGGATTTCCGCAGATCGCCAAGGAAAACGGCGGCAAACTGGTCATCGTCAATCGTGAGGAAACCTCGCTCGACCGCATCGCCGACCTCGTGCTGCACCTGCCGATCGGCGATACGATGGGCGAGGCGGCCGGAGTGAATTGACGACATTAGTCGTCACCCCGGCGAAGGCCGGGGTCCAGGGCAACCGCAGCGTCGCTCGCCCTGGATTCCCGCTTTTGCGGGAATGACGACAGGCAACGAAGGGAGGAGAATCATGCGCCTCGAAGGCAAGATTACGCTGATCACCGGCGCCGCGTCGGGCATGGGAGCGAGCACCGCACGGATCTTCGCGCGCGAAGGCGCCAAGGTCGTTGTCGCCGACCAGCTCGACGATGCAGGCAAGAAGGTCGTCGCCGACATTGTCGCGGCCAACGGCGCGGCGAGCTTCCAGCATCTCGACGTCACCAACGAAGCGAATTGGAAGGACGTGGTCGCCGCCGCGGTCACGGAGTTCGGCAAGCTCGACATCCTGGTCAACAATGCCGGGATCAGCGGCAGCGCGGTCGAGGACCTCTACGACACCGAGGCCTGGGACAAGATCATGGACGTCAACGCGCGTGGCGCGTTTTTCGGGATGAAGTACGCGATCCCCGAGATGCGCAAGGTCGGCGGCGGGTCGATCGTCAACATCTCGTCGATCTCCGGCGTCACCGGGCAGCGCGGTATCCACGCCGCCTACAACGCCTCGAAAGGCGCGATCCGCACCATGACCAAGGTCGGCGCGGTACAGCACGGCCGGCATAACATCCGGGTCAATTCGGTGCATCCGGGGCTGATGCCGCCGATGCGCACCTCCGGCCGCACCGCCGACCCGGCGACCCGGGCCAAGATGCTGGAACAGGTGCCGCTGGGGCGCGACGGCCGCGTCGAGGAGGTCGCCTACGCGGTGCTGTTCCTCGCCTCGGACGAAGCTTCCTATGTCACCGGCGCCGAGCTTTACGTCGACGGCGGCTATTTGGCGACCTGACCCACGGAGAACGAAATGGCCTATGACCTGGACGCGTTCTGCAACGATTGCCGCGACGCGCTGAGTGCCGATACCGGACCCGGCGGGCGCGAGACGGTGCGGCGCAACCTGGAGCGGCTGCTCGCCGAGCAATCCTTTCTCGACCGGCACGTGCTGCCGATGCCACCGGGACGGCACACCCTCTATGAGGACCCCAAGCTCGGCTTTGTGGTGCTGTCGCACGTCAACCCGAAAGCCGCGACATCGCCGCCGCACGATCACGGCGCGTCCTGGGCGATTTATGGACAGGCTACCCAATACACCGACATGACCGAATGGAGCCGCACCAAGGGCGACGGCCCCGGCCCGGCGGAAATCGAGGTCGCCAAGCAATACCGGCTCAACCCGGGCCACGCCGGCACCTACGACATCCGCGCGATCCACTCGATCGACTACCCCGACGGCGCGCGTTTTGTGCGCATTACCGGCACCGACCTGGAACGCATGCCGCGGCTCAAATTCAATCTCAAGACGCACGAAGCCGAAGTGATCGAGAGCGTTACAACCGGGCCGGGCTGAGCGTTCTCTTCCCCTCTCCCGCCAGCGGGGCCAGCGGGAGAGGGGAAAAGACATTACTTCGCCGCCGCTGACACATCGCTGTCGCCGGCCGCTTCGGCTGCTTCGACCACCGCTAGATTGTTCTTCATGTGGTCGAGCGCGTCCATCAGCGCCTCGCGGGCGGCGGGAGAGAGACCGGCGCAGGCCTCCTCGCGGACCACGGCGTTGATCTCGAGGATGCGTCGGACGACCGGCCAGGCGAGCCGGGTCAGCCAAAGCGTGCGCACCCGCCGGTCGGTTGGGTGCGCACGGCGCTCGACGAACCCCTCCTCGTGCAGCCGGTCGAGCATCCGCACCAACGCGATCGGCTCGATGTCGAGCTCGGTCGCCGCGGCCGTCTGGCTGAGACCGGGGTTGCGGGCGATACGGATCAGCAGCGACGCCTGCAGCCGGGTGATCGGCAACCCTGCCTGCCGGACGCGTCGCTCAAAGCGCCGGCGGATCAGCCGGGCAACCGCATGCAGGCGATGCCCGACGCCCGGCTGCAGCGCCGCGGCGGTCGGCCGCTCCGGCTCGTCCGCGAGCCAGTCGCCCGCAGTCGGCGGCATCGCGTCATTCGGCGGCGCCATGACGATCCTCCGTCGCCGGGATGGCACCCGGCGGAATATCGGTCAAGGCGATCGCGAGCCGCGACTGGCGTCGCCGCGCACCGCCAAAAAAACGAGCCAAACGTTCGAGATAGAGGTAGATGACCGGCGTGGTATAGAGCGTCAGCCACTGCGACACCAGCAGACCACCGACCAGCGCAATGCCGAGCGGCCGCCGCAGCTCGGACCCGGCGCCACCGCCGAGCGCGATCGGCAGCGAGCCGAAGAGCGCCGCAAAAGTCGTCATCATGATCGGCCGGAAGCGCAACAGGCAGGCCTCATGGATCGCCACTTCGGGGCTCTTGCCCTCGATACGCTCGGCCTGCAGCGCGAAGTCGATCATCATGATGGCGTTCTTCTTGACGATGCCGACCAAGAGGATGACGCCGATCAACGCGATCACCGTCAGCTCGTAGTGCAGCACCATCAGCGCGAGCAGCGCGCCGACACCCGCAGAAGGCAGCGCCGAGAGGATGGTGATCGGGTGGATGTAACTCTCGTAGAGCACGCCGAGCACGATGTAGACGACGAGGATCGCCGCTGCGACCAGCAGCGGGGTCGACTTGAGCGAGGCCTGGAAGGCCTGGGCCGCGCCCTGGAACGAGCCCTGCACCGAGCCGGGCAGATGCAATTCGGCCTCGGCCCGCTGGATCGCCTCGACCGCCGGGCCGAGCGCGCCGCCCGGCGGCAGGTTGAACGACAGCGTCACCGCCGGGAATTGGCCTTGGTGGTTGATCGACAGCGGCTGCAGCGTCGAAACCTGCTTGGTAAAGGCGCTCAGCGGCACCTGCACGCCGTTCCGCCCGGTCACGAAAATCTTGCTCAGCGCATCCGGGTCGTCGAGATATTGCGGCGACACCTCCTCGACCACCTTGTATTGGTTGGTCGAGGTGTAGAGGGTCGCGATCTGGCGCTGCCCGAACGCATCGTACAGCGTATCGTCGACTGATTGCGTCGACACGCCGAGGCGCGCCGCCGCGTCGCGATCGATCTCCAGCGACAAATGCGGCGCGGCCGCCACCTGGTCCGAGGTCACGTCCTGCAGCTGCGGCAGCTTGCGCATCGCCGCCTCGACGATCGGCGCCCAGTGATTGAGCTCGGCACTATTGGTGTCGGTCAACGTGTATTGGAACTGGGTCTTGGTCAGGCGACCGCCGACATTGATGTCCTGGCCGGCCTGCATGAAAAACTTGGCGCCCTCGACCTGGGCGACCTGGGGACGCAGGCGCTCGATGAGCTGCTGCGCGGTCACGTCGCGCGCGTCATGCGGCTTCAGCTGCATGAACATGCGCGCCGCATCTTCGGTGGGATTATAGGCGTAGGTGCCGGCAAGATAGAACACGCCCTCCACCGCCGGATCTTTGGCGACGATCTGGGCGATCCGGTGCGCCAACCCGGACGTCAACTCGAACGATGCATCCTCACGGCCTTGCACCTGGCCGAAGATGAAGCCGGTATCCTGTTGCGGGAAAAACCCTTTCGGGATTTTCACGTAGAGGTAACCGGTGCCGACCATCAGCGCCAGGGTCGCGATCAGCATGCTCGGCTGGTGACGCAGCACAAACCGCAGACCGCGGTCGTAGCCGCCCAGAAACGCGTCGAAACCGCGCTCGGCCCAGCGGTTGAACCGGTTGGTCTGGTGTTCCCCGCCGTGCGGCTTGAGGAACAGGGAGCACATCACCGGCGTCAGGGTCAGCGACACGACCGCCGAGGCGATCACCGCGACCGACACCGTCACCGCGAACTCGCGGAACAGGCGGCCGATAATGCCGCCCATCAGCAGCAGCGGAATAAACACCGCAATCAGCGAGCAGGTGATCGAGATGATCGTGAAACCGATCTGTCCGGCGCCTTTGAGCGCGGCGTCGAACGGCCGTTCGCCCGCTTCGATGTAACGGACGATGTTTTCGATCATAACGATCGCGTCGTCGACGATGAAGCCGACCGAGATCGTCAGCGCCATCAGCGAGATGTTGTCGAGGTTGTAGTTGAGCAGATACATCGCCGAGAAGGTCGCGAGCAGCGACAGCGGTACGGCGATGCTGGGGATCACCGTCGCCCAGAGCGTGCGCAGGAAGATGAAGATCACCAGCACGACCAGCCCGATCGTCAGCAGCATGGTGAACTGCACGTCGCGCACCGCGGCGCGGATGATCAGCGAGCGGTCCGAGATGAGATCGACCGTCAATCCCGGCGGCACCGACGTCATCAGCTGCGGGAGCATGCCCTTGACCGTGTCGACGACCTGGATGGTGTTGGCGCCGGCCGCGCGCTGGATCGCTAGCCCTTCCGACGGCGTCCCCAGATACCAGGCGCCGATCCGCGTGTTCTGCACGCCCTCGGTGACGTTGGCGATATCGCTCAGCCGCACCGGCGCGCCGTTGCGATAGGCGACGATCAGCTTGCGGAAACCGTCGACATCGAGGATCTGGTCGTTGGTGTCGAGCGTGACCGATCGGTAGTGGTTCTCGATATTGCCCTTCGGCCGGTTGACCGTCGCCGCGGCAATCGCGGTGCGGATGTCATCGAGGCCAATGCCGCGCGCCGCCAGGGCCGCTGGGTCGGCCTGCACACGAATGGCGTATTGCTTCTGCCCGAAGACGCTCGCCTGGCCGACACCGGAAACAGTCGACATCTTCTGCGCCAGGATCGTGTAGGCGTAGTCGTCGATGCGGTAGACCGGCAGCGTGTCGGAATGCACCGCATAGATCAGCACCGGAAAATCGGCGGGATTGGTCTTCCTGTAGGTCGGCGGCGACGGCAAATCCTTGGGCAGCAGCCCGGAGGCGGCGGTAATCGCCTGCTGCACGTCCTGCGCGGCGCCGTCGATGTTGCGGTCGAGCGCGAATTGCATGGTGATCACGGTGACGCCGATGCCGCTGAACGAGGTCATCTGGTCGAGGCTCGGCAGCGAGGCGAATTGCTGCTCCAACGGCGTCGCGACCGACGACGCCATCGTGTCGGGCGAGGCACCGGGATACTGCACCGTCACCGTGATGGTCGGAAAATCGACATTGGGCAGCGCGGCCACCGGCAACAACCCATAGGTGACGATGCCGAAGACCAGTGTGCCGAGCATCAGCAACGAGGTTGCGATCGGCCGTCGGATAAAGGGTGCGGATATGCTCATCTGCCGCCCGCCATCCCGTTCGTTGGCGTCGTTGTTTTAGGCAACTCGCGGGGCCGGGGTTTATTCGGCGCCGCTCTCCTGCTGTTTTGCCATCGCCGGCGCCTGATGCACCGGATCGAGCGCGACCGCCAATCGCGACGGCTTGTGCGACCTGCCAAGCAGCCGGGACAACCGCTCAAGGTAGAGATAGATGACCGGCGTCGTGTAGAGCGTCAGCCATTGCGATACCAAGAGGCCGCCGACGATGGCGATGCCGAGCGGCCGCCGCAGCTCGGACCCGGCGCCGCCGCCAAACGCGATCGGCAGCGCGCCGAACAGCGCCGCGAAGGTCGTCATCATGATCGGCCTGAAGCGCAGCAGGCAGGCCTCGTGGATTGCCTCCTGCGGGACTCTTTCCGTGGTAGCGCTCCGCCTGCAGCGCGAAGTCGATCATCATGATCGCGTTCTTCTTGACGATGCCAACCAAGAGGACGACGCCGATCATCGCGATGACGCTGAGGTCGTAGTGCAGGATCATCAGCGCGAGCAGCGCGCCGACGCCCGCCGACGGCAGCGCCGAAAGGATCGTAATCGGGTGGATGTAACTCTCGTAAAGGATGCCGAGCACGATGTAGACGACAAGGATCGCCGCCGCGACCAGCAGCGGGGTCGATGACAGCGACGCCTGGAAGGCCTGGGCGGTCCCCTGAAAGGCACCGTCGATCGTTCCCGGCAAGCGCATATCGTCCTGCATGCGCTGGATCACGTCGACCGCCTGGCCGATCGCGATGCCGGGGGCCAGATTGAACGACAGCGTCACCGCCGGGAATTGGCCCTGGTGATTGACCGACAGCGCCTCCGCCTTGGTGGTGAAATGGGCGAAGGTGCTGAGCGGTACCTGCGTTCCACCGGGGCCCGGCAGGAAGATCTGCGTCAGCGCGTTCGGGTCCTGCTGGAATTGCGGCTGGACTTCGAGGATCACCTTGTACTGGCTGGTCGAGGTGTAGATGTTGGCGATCTGCCGCTGGCCGAACGCGTCGTAGAGCGTCTGGTCGATCAGCGACTGCGGGATGCCAAGCCGCCCGGCCTGGTCGCGATCGATCTCGATCGCCAGGTGCTTCGCGGCGATCTGCAGGTCGGAAGCGACATCCTCGAGCTCGGGCAGCTTCTTCATCGCCGCTTCGACCTTCGGCGCCCACTCGTTGAGCTCGGCACTGTCGGTATCGGTCAGCGTGTACTGGTACATCGTGCGGCTGAGCCGGCCGCCGATGCTGATGTCCTGCCCCGACTGCATAAAGAACTTCGCGCCCTGCACCGCCGCCGCCTTGGGCCGCAGGCGGCGGATGATCTGGTTCGAGGTCAGCTCGCGCTGGGCATGCGGCTTGAGTTGAATAAAGACGCGGGCGGTGTTTTCCTGCGGGTTAAAGGCGCTTGCCCCGGTGAACGAGAAGACGCCGGAGACATCGGGATCCTGCCGGACGATATCGACGAACTGACGCGTGATCTTGGCCATCGACGCGTAGGAAATGTCCTGTCGCGCCTCGGCTTGGCCGAAAATGAAGCCGGTATCCTGTTCGGGAAAGAAGCCCTTGGGGATCGTCACGTAGAGATACCCGGTGACGAAGATCAGCACGATTGTCGACAGCAGGGTCGGGAGCTGATGCCGAAACACAAAACGCAGGCCGCGATCATAGCCGCGCAGAAAGGCCTCGAAACCCCGCTCGGCAAGCTGGTTGAGGCGCCCGGGCGGACGCTCGTGCTCGCTCTTCAGGAAGAGCGCGCACATCACCGGGGTCAGCGTCAGCGAAATAAAGGCTGACGCGATCACCGCAATGGTTACGGTCACGGCGAATTCGCGGAACAGACGGCCGATGATGCCGCCCATGAACAAGAGCGGGATGAAGACAGCGATCAGCGAAAAGGTGATCGAGATGATCGTGAAGCCGATCTGTCCGGCGCCTTTGAGCGCGGCATCAAACGGGCGATCGCCCTGCTCGATGTAACGGACGATGTTCTCGATCATGACGATCGCGTCGTCGACGACAAACCCGACCGAGATGGTCAGCGCCATCAGCGAGATATTGTCGAGGCTGTAACCGACCGCGTACATGACGCCGAACGTCGCCAACAGCGACAGCGGCACCGCGATGCTGGGTATGACCGTCGCCCAAAGCGTGCGCAGGAAAATGAAGATGACGATGACGACAAGGATGACCGTCAGCATCATCGTGAACTGCACATCGTGCACCGCGGCGCGCACGACCAGCGAGCGGTCGGACACCAGGTCGACATGGATCGACGGCGGGAACGAGCGCAGGATGCGCGGCAGCATCTGCTGAATGGTGTCGACCAGCTGGTTGGTGTTGGCGCCGGCCTGGCGCTGGATCGACAAGCCCTCCGCCGGCTGGTCGAAATACCAGGCGCCGATCCGCGCGTTCTGCTTGTCGTCGACGGCGTTGCCCAGGTCCTTGACGCGAACCGGCGCGCCGTTGCGGTAGGAGACGATGATATCGGCGAACTGGGCGGCGGTGAACAGCTGGTCGTTGGCGTCGATCGTAAAGCTTTGCTGGTCGTTTTCGAGAACCCCCTTCGGCCGGTCGACGGTGGCGGCAACCAGCGCCGCGCGTACGTCCTCAAAGCTGATCCCGCGCGTCGCAAGCGCGCCGGGATTGATCTGGATGCGCGCCGCGTAGGGCTGCTGTCCAAAGATGCGGGACTCCGAGACCCCCGGAACCGTCGAGAGCTTTTGCGCCAGGATCGTGTAGGCGTAATTGTCGACCCGGTAGATCGGCATCGCATCGGAATGCACCGCATAGATCAGCACCGGGCGGTCGGCCGGGTTGGTCTTGCGATAGGTCGGCGGGGACGGCAAATCGTTCGGCAGCAAGCCGGTCGCCGCGTTGATCGCCTGCTGCACATCCGTCGCCGCGGCGTCGATATTGCGTTCGAGGTCGAACTGCAAGGTGATCGACAGCGAGCCGATGCCGCTCTGCGAGGTCATCTGCGACAGCGACGGGATCGCGGCGAATTGCTGTTCGAGCGGCGTCGCCACCGCCGAGGCCATCGTGTCGGGGCTGGCGCCGGGATAATTGACCGATACGGTGATGGTCGGGAAGTCGACCTTGGGCAGCGCCGCGACCGGCAGCAGCCCGTAGGCGCCGATGCCGAACACCAAAATGCCCAGCATCAGCAGCGAGGTCGCGATCGGCCGGCGGATAAACGGTTCCGAGATATTCATGACGTTCCGAACGTACTGGAGTGCTGGGCGCGGCGGATCAGCCTGCGGCGCCCGACTGCGGACCGGCGATGCGTACGCGCGCGCCCTCGGTCAGCCGGTATTGTCCGTCGACGACGACCTTTTCGCCGGCCTGCAGTCCTTTGGATATGACCGCAATACCATCCTGCACCGAGGCCACCTCAACGCCGCGGCGCTCAACCGTGTCCCCGGGCTTGATCACATAGACGTATTTGCCGTTGGGGCCTTCCTGCACGGTCTGCGCCGGCACCGTCGCGATGCCCCGGCGGACATTGAGGGTCAGACGCACATTGACGAATTCGCCCGGCCACAACCGCTCGTCGGCGTTATCGAAGGTCCCCTTGAGGCGGATCGTGCCGGTGGTCTGATCGATCGCGTTGTCGATGACCGTCAACTGGCCGGTGGACAGCAACGTGACATTGTCGTTGCCGTAGGCCTCGACCTTGAGCGGCCCGAGCACCTGTTTTTCGTGAATCTTGTGCAGATACTCCTGCGCCAGGGTGAAGGTGACGTAGATCGGCTTGGTCTGCGTGATGGTGACCAGCCCGCCGGGATCGGCGGCATGCACGATATTGCCGATATCGACGAGCTTAACGCCAAGCCGGCCTGAAATCGGCGCGCGAATATCGGCGTAGTCGAGGTTCACCTGCGCGGCATCGATCGCCGCCTGGTCGCCCTTGAGCGCCGCCTGCAGCTGCGCGACGGTCGCCTTTTGCTGATCGAAGCTCTGCTTGGTCTGGTAGCCTGGGCCGACCAGCTGGGCGTAGCGGTCGAGGTCCGCCTGCGCGCTGGAGAGCTGCGCCTCGTCCTTGGCCTTGGTCGCCTGCGCGATCTCCATGGCCGCCTGATAACCGCGACGATCGATCCCGATCAGCGGCGCGCCAGCCTTGACCTCATCGCCTTCTTTGAAGTCGACCCTCAAGATCTGGCCGTCGACCCGGCTCTTGATCGTGACCATGTTATACGCTTGCACCGAGCCGATGCCGTAAAGCAGCACGGGCATGTCCTTGGCTTCGACCGTTCCGGCGGTCACCGGGACGCCCGGAGCCGGCGCCGCGGGAGCGGGGGTATCGGCGGCGCGGACGGCCGGCCACAGATAACCGCGGATTTCCGGCACGAACGCGGCCGCGCCGGCCACGGCCAGCACCACGCAACCGGCCGCGACGACAATCCCTTTTCTCATGCGAAGCCTCTCCGCGTGCAATAGCCGGCGTCTATTATAGACAATGCCAATGATCTGCAAGCCGAGGGCCAGTCACGTTTTATCGACGGCTCCGCGATGCGACATCCTGACGCGCATATGCCGGGGAACTATCGCTACGGCACGTTGCAGCGCGTGCCTTTGCGGCTGACCAGCCACGGCGTGTAGATCGCGCGGTTTTCCTCCATCCGCGGGACTTTGGCGTGCACGTCGAGCGCCGCCTGGTCGCGCCATGACTCGACAAAAAAGATTTTCGTCGGGTCGTTCTGCGCCTGGATTACGTCGAATTGTTGGCAGCCGTCTTCGGCGCGCGACAATTCGGCATGGCGTTTCATCAGCTTGATGAAGTCGTTGGCGTGCTTGGGCTTCAATTCGAACTCGGCGACGATCATGATGCGGCTCATCGGCGGTTCCTCCATCAGGGAAATCGCGGCATCATCGGGTCCAGCACGCTGCCGAAGCAAGCCCGCTCGGCCTTTGGGAGGAGCTTTCGCCCATGTCGCACGACGCATTGCGCACGATCCTGCCGGCCGCCGGCCTCGATCCCGACCGCGCCCGGAACGTGGAGTTCACCGGCGGCAGTGACCCGATCCTGCCGACGTCGTTCAAGATCGGCGAGACCAGCACCGCCTGCCTCGGCGCGATCGGACTGGCGGTCAGCGATCTGTGGGAGCTGCGGGGCGGCAAGAAGCAGGGGATCGGCGTCGATGCGCGGCGCGCCACCGCCTCGCTGCGCAGCGGCCATTACCTCAAGATGGAGCAGGCCCAGGTCTCCCATGAGCGCAATCCGGTGATGGGCATGTACCCGGCGAAGAACGGCCGCTGGAGCTATATCCACGCCAATTTCCCCAACCATCGCGCCGCCGCGCTTAAGGTGCTGGGTTGCGCCGAGAGCAAGGACGAGGTGCGCAAGGCCGTCGCCAAATGGGACGCGCTCGAACTCGAAGAGGCGATCATCGCCGCCAGGGGTGCCGGCGGCATGGTGCGCAGCATGGCGGAATGGGCCGAGCACCCGCAAGGCAAGGCGCTGGCGACCCTGCCGCTGTTCGAGATCGTCAAGATCGGCGACGCGCCGGTCGAAAAGCTGCCCGACGGCGACCGGCCGCTCTCCGGCATCCGTGTGCTCGACCTGACCCGCGTGCTCGCCGGCCCGTCGAGCGCCCGCACCCTCGCCGAACACGGTGCCGATGTGCTCAAGATCACCGCCGCGCATCTGCCGAACCTGGGCTACCAGGAATTCGACACCGGGCACGGCAAACTGTCGGCGCAGCTTGACCTGCGCGACCCGGTGCAGCTCGCGACGCTGAAGGATCTGGTGCGCCAGACCGACCTGTTCGTCCAGGGCTACCGTCCCGGCACGCTGTCGGACCGTGGGCTGTCGCCCGAGGAGCTCGCGAAACTGCGGCCCGGCCTCGTCTACGTGTCGCTCTGCGCGTTCAGCCATGTCGGCCCCTGGTCGAGCCGGCGCGGCTTCGACACGGTGGTGCAGAACGTCAGCGGCATCACCAATCGTCAAGGCGAGCTGTTCCCCGGCAAGGAGCCCGGCCCGCAATTCTACCCGGTGTCGGCGATCGATTACCTGACCGGTTATCTGATGGCATTTGGCGCGCTGGTCGCGCTCAAGAAGCGCGCGACCGAGGGCGGCAGCTGGCTGGTGCGCTGCTCCCTGGCGCAGGCCGGCCGCTGGCTGGTCGGCCGGGGCGAAGTGCCCGAGGCCCAGCTCAAGGACATCCCGTCCGAGTTCACCCCGGCCGAGATCGAGAATTGGTCGGTCGAGAGCGTGACCCCGGCCGGCAAGCTGCGCCACCTCGCACCAACCCTGCAGCTCTCCGAGACCCAGCCCTATTGGGCACGCCCGACCGTGCCGCTCGGCTACCACCAGCCGGTCTGGCCCGCGCGGCCCTAGGCCCGCGAGCCGGCGCGGGATGCGGCCATCGCGCCGTCGCTTTATCGGCGGCGCGCTCGGCGCGGCTGCACTCGGCCGCTCGACGTGGGCCGCCGCGCCGGAACTGCACCTGACGGTCATGGGGCAGGCGCTGATCCAGTACGATCTGCGCCAGCACCAATGGCCGGATTACGCCGCGCTCGCCGCGATGTTCGGCAAGGCGGATCTGTGCTTTACCGACCTGGAGACGGCAATCCGCAGCCCGCGAGCGGAGGCGCCGACGCGCCAGGATGTGTTTCTCCACGCCACCGACCCCACCGTACTTGACTGCCTCAAGGATTGGCGCGTCGGTCTCCTGGCAACCGCCAATAATCACGCCTTCGACCTCGGCACCGGCGGCATCCTCGGGGCGCTCGATGAGCTCGACAAGCGCGACCTCGGCCATGCCGGCACCGGCGTCGATCTTGCCACGGCATCGGCGCCCGCCTTCCGACGGACCGCGAACGGCACGGTCGCCTTGGTAGCGGCGGCCAGCGGCGCGATCCGTGAGGGTGGCGCTGCCACCGCCGCCCGCGGCGGGGTCAATGAGCTCCGCGTCGACGTGGATAAGCCCAATGCGGAAGATGTTGCGCGGATGCTCGCCGCGATCCGCGACGCGGCCGCGCGGGCCGATATCGTTATCACCTATCACCACAATCATGTGCTGACCGAGAAAGGCCGCCGGGTTCCGCCGTGGCAGCAGGATTTCGCGCATCGCTGCATCGATGCCGGGGCGGCGATCTTCGTGAGCCACGGCGCGCCCTGGCTGCTGGGGATCGAGCTCTATCACGGCCGGCCGATCTTCTATGACCTCGGCAGCCTCGTCTTTCAGACGGCGACCGAGACCGGAACGTACGATGCGAGCGCGTGGCAGAGCGTCATCGCCGAATGCCGCTTCAGCGGCGGCGCGCTTGCCGAGATGCGACTGACGCCGGTACAGCTCAATGCCGAAGGCGTCGACGGCGACGCGACGACGCGAGGCCGGCCATCCCTGGCCCGCGGCGCGGAGGCCGCCGCGATCCTCGACCGATTGGGCGAACTCTCCGCGCCGTTCGGTACCAGGATCGAGCACTCGATGGACGGCGGGATCGTCCGCGCGTCGTAGCGGCAGCCGCACGTATCTTATCGCCCCGCAAGACGCCGCCTCTCCTGCCGGGCGATCAGCGAAAAGGCGGACGCGACAAGCAGGATCACGACGCCAAGGAACACCGTCGCCAGCGCGTTGATCTCGGGCGTGACGCCGATCCGCACGCTGGAATAGACCGCCATCGGCAGGGTGGTCGCCGACGGGCCGGAGACAAAGCTCGCGACGACGAGATCGTCGAGCGACAGCGTGAAGGCGAGCAGCCAGCCGGAGACCAGCGCCGGGCTGATCCCCGGCAAGGTCACCCGCCACAGCACGCCAAACGGCCGCGCGCCGAGATCGAGCGCGGCCTCTTCGAGCGCGCGGTCGAACCCGGCGAACTGCGCCCGCACCAGCACCGCCACAAAGCAGCAGCCGAATGTGGCGTGGGCGATCGTCACGGTCAGCAGGCCGCGGCTTGCGGGCCACCCGAGCCAGGCTTGCGACGCCACGAACAGCAGGAGCAGCGACAGGCCGAGGATCACCTCGGGCACGACCAGCGGCGCCATCAGCATAAAGCTGAACACGGTGCGGCCGCGAAACCGGGTGAAGCGCTCGATCGCGAACCCGGCGCCGGTGCCGAGCACGAGCGCCAGGGTCGCGGCCATCACCGCGATCCGCAGGCTGTTCCACGCCGCGGCGCCGAACTTGTCGTCACGTATCAGTTCGCCATACCAGTGCAGCGACCATCCGCCCCACACCGCGACAAGACGCGATGCATTGAACGAAAAGGCGACCAGCAGCGCGATCGGCAGGTACAAAAACCCGAAGCCGAGCACCAGAGCGGCGGCGCGGAACAGCGTGATGCGGCGGCTCACGCCTCGCGCTTCCCCGCGCGCTCGACCAGCCGCTGTGCGAGCAGCAAAGGCGCGGTCAGCAGCGCGACCAGCACCATCGCCACCGCGGACGCTGCCGGCCAGTCGACATTGTCGAAGAATTCCTGCCACAGCACCTTGCCGACCATCGGGGTACCGGCCCCGCCGAGCAAATCGGGAATCACGAACTCGCCGATCGCCGGGATGAAGACGAGCAGCGCCCCCGCCGCCATCCCCGGCAGCGACAGCGGCAACACGACCCGCCAGAACACGCGGACCGGCCGCGCGCCGAGATCGGCGGCGGCTTCGAGGAAGCTCTCATCGAGCTGCGACAGGCTGCCGTAAAGCGGCAGGATCATGAACGGCAGGTAGCCGTAAACCAGGCCGAGCACGACCGAAAAGCCGTTGTAGATCAGCAGCAACGGCGCATGGATCAGCCCGAGCGCTTCGAGCCCGCGATTGATGAGGCCGCTCGGCTGCAGCAGGGCGATCCACGCATAGACGCGGATCAACAGGCTCGTCCAGAACGGCAGGATCACCAGGAACAACAATGGATTGCGCCAGGCTTTCGGGGCGCGGGCGATCGCAAAGGCGATCGGGTAGCCGACCAGCAAACACAGCACCGTCGCCAGCGCGGCAAAACCGAGCGAATTGGCATAGGCGCGTAAATCTCCCTGCGCTAGCAACCGGTAATTCACCGCGCTCGCGTCGATTTCGAGGCCGCCCGGGCCATGGCTCACCAGCGCCGTATAGGGCGGGATGGAGTCGGCGGGATGCGTCAGGCTGATCGCTGCGACGATCCCCAGCGGCAGCAGGAAGAAAACGAGCAGCCACAAAAACGGCGGCGCGATCAGCAGCCACCGTCGCCAGGTCCACATCAGCAGCCCCGGACGACGATAAAGCAGCACCACCCCGGCGCAGGCCGGGGCCCATTTCCCAACCGTTTGGTGAGCGGCAAAATGGATCCCGGCCTTCGCCGGGATGGACGAGGGGTCATTTGGTCAGCACCACCCCATCGGCAGCCTTCCAGCTTGCCCAGACCCGCTCGCCGCGCGCGAAAGCGGCCGCGGTGGCGCTCGCCATCTGCGCTTTCAATGGATGGCCCGACTGGGTTGTCAGGTGCACCACCGACACGCCACCCTGGTAATTGACTGACATCACAGTGGCTGCGATCGCGAAGCCATCCATCCTCTCGCGGGAGAGGCACAATTTTTCCGGCCGCACGGCCAGCGCCGCAGCGGCGCCCTCGGGCAGTACGGAGGCTTCCGGCAAGGGAAGCATCGCGTCGATCTCGGGAACCTTGAGTCCCAGCGCATTGAAGCCGGCGACCAGCACCCCGTCGAACAAATTCACCGCGCCGACAAAATCCGCCACGAAGCGCGTGGCGGGCCGCTCGTAGATCTCGCCAGGGCCGCCGATCTGCGCCACCCGGCCGCGATCCATGACAGCGATGCGTAAGGCGATGCCGAGCGCTTCTTCCTGGTCATGCGTCACGAACACGAAGCTGGTGCCGACCCGCTCCTGGATGCCGATCAGTTCCAGCCGGGTCTCCTCGCGCAGCTTGCGGTCGAGCGCTGCGAGCGGCTCATCCAGCAGCAGCAGCTTCGGCATCTTGGCGAGCGCCCGCGCCAACGCCACGCGTTGCTTCTGCCCGCCCGATAGCTCGTGCGGGCGGCGGCGGGCATAGTCCGTCATCTGCACCAGCGCCAGCATTTCGGCGACGCGCGCCGAGCGGCGGCGGCGCTCCATGCCTTCCTGCTTCAGCCCGAACGCGATATTCCCGGCAACGTCGAGATGCGGGAACAGCGCATACGATTGGAACATCATGTTGACCGGCCGCCGATACGGCGGGACCTCGGTCACGTCACCGCCGTCAATGACGATGCGCCCGGCATCGGGCCGCTCGAACCCGGCGATCAGGCGCAACAGGGTGGTCTTGCCGCAACCCGACGGCCCGAGCAGCGCGAACAACTCGCCGCGCTCGATCGACAGCGACACGTCTTCGACCGCGGCGACCGTGCCGAATTTCTTGCTGACCCCACTGATCTCAAGCAGCGGCAACGCTCAGCCGGCCTTGACCCGGTTCCAGGCGCGGGTGCGGGCGCGCTCGTAATCACGCGCCGCCGGCACGTCGCCGTGAAACACCTTGCGTACCGCTTCCGGCGGGTAGACGCCCGGATCGTCGCGAATTTCCGGTTTGACGAGCGGCGTCGCGGCCGCATTCGGGTTGGGATAGGACACTGCGTTGGTGATCGCCGCCGCCACCTCCGGCCGCAGAATGTAATTGATATAGGTCAGCGCGTTCTCCGGATGCGGCGCGTCCTTGGGGATGCCCATCATGTCGACCGCCATCAGCGCCCCCTCGCGCGGCACGCGGAAGGCGATCTCGACGCCGTTCTTGGCTTCGGCCGCGCGGTTGCGCGCCTGGATCACATCGCCCGAATAGCCGAGCGCGATGCAGATGTCGCCGGTCGCCAGGTCATTGATGTATTGCGACGAATGGAACTTGCGCACGGAGGGGCGGATTTTCTGCAGCATCGCGACCGCCTTGTCGAGATCGGCCGGGTCGCGGCTTTTCGGGTCGATGCCGAGATAGGAGAACGCCGCCGGAAACACCTCCGCCGGCGTGTCGAGCAGGGAGACGCCGCAGGAAGCGAGCTTCTTGGCGTTCGCCGGATCGAACAGCAGCGCCAGCGTGTCGCGCGGCCCGGCATCGCCCAATGCCGTGGCGACCAGCGCCGGATTATAGCCGATGCCGGTGACGCCCCACATATAGGGGACGCCATAGGCGTTGCCCGGGTCCGCGTCGCCGACCAGCGCGAGGATCGCCGGATCGAGGTTCTTCCAATTCGGCAGCTTCGCCTTGTCGAGCGCGCGGTAGGCGCCGGCCTTGATCTGCCGCGCCATATACGGCATCGCGCTCGGCACCACGACATCGTAGCCGGAATTGCCGGCAAGCAGCTTGGCCTCCAGCACCTCGTTGCCGTCGTAGACGTCATAGGTGACGGCGATCCCGGTTTCCTTGGTGAAATCGGGGATCGTGTCGGGCGCGATGTAATCCGACCAATTATAGACGTGCAGTTCGGGCGCCTCGGCATGCGCCGCGGTTGCCAGCGCCAGCAGCGCCGCCGCAATCGTCCAGGTGATGTGTCTCATCCCCATGCCGTCGGATAGACCAGCCGCGATCCGGCTTGTCAATGACCGGACTTGCGGTCGTGCGTCCTTCGAGACAGCCGCTTCGCGGCTTGCTCAGGATGACGGTGGGGGCGGGTGCCGTGACGAACATCCGTCATGGAAAGGAGGCGCAAAGCGCCGTTTCGAACCACGCATTGAGCTGATGCGGCAATCCATGCCAATGATGGGCGATGACTACATTCTACTTGCTCCGCCACGGCGAGCATAACGTGCAGGGCCGGATTTGCGCGGGGCGCATGCCGGGCGTGGTGCTGTCGGAGCGCGGCCGCGGCGAGGCCGAGGCGGCCGCGCGGCGGCTTGGTGGGGCGGGTATCGCGGCGATCTATGCCAGCCCGATGGAACGCACGCGCGAGACCGGCGAGATCGTCGGTCGCCAGCTAGAGCTGCCGGTCAATATTTGCGACGACCTTGCCGAACTCGATTTCGGCGAATGGACCGGGCTCACCTTTGACGAGGTGCGCAAGGACCCGCGCTGGCTCCTCTGGGCGAGCCATCGCAGCATCTCCTGCATCCCCGGCGGCGAGACGATGCGCGCGGTGCAGCGCCGCGTCGTGGAGGCGATCATGGATATGCGCGCGGCGCATCCTGACGACCATGTCGTCGTCATCAGCCATGGCGACGTGATCCGCGCCGCGCTGGTCTTCGCGCTCGGCATGCCGCTCGATCTCTACGGCCGGATCGAAGTGGCGACCGCTTCGCTGAGCACAATACGGATCGACGACAACGGCATCCGCGTCATCGCCATCAACGAGCGGGTGGCGCCTTCATAAGATCACCACCCCTTCTTGTTCGTCATGGCCGGGCTTGACCCGGTCATCCGCGCCAAGCGATTTGGCGTCGGAACGGCTTCCGTGGATGCCCGGATCAAGTCCGGGCATGACGAGTTTGGGCCCCTAAAGACTGGCGAGCGCTTCCTCGGCGGCGCGCAGCCCGCTCTCGAACGCGCCGTGCACGGTCGAGAAGAAATCCGGCGAGGTCGCCTCGCCGGCAAAGAAGATGCGGTTGTCGACCGGCGCGGCGAGCAGCGCGCGGTCGCCGGCGTGGCCGGGGCGGGCGTAGGAATAGGAACCGCGGGCGAACTCGTCGGCGCGCCAGGACGAGGCGGCGAGCGGCGTCAGCTGCTTGCGGATCGCGCTCCCGCGCAACGCGGCTAGCTCCCCGGTCGCGAAAGCGGCCATCGCGGCAATGCCGTCGCGCTCCATGCCGGCGGCGAATTCGCCGCCGAAAAAGCATTGGACAATCGGCCGGCCGAACGGGCGCACCTGATAATTCATCGTCTCGCGCCGCGTCGTCGAGCCGACGAGAAAGATGTCGCCCTCCGGGTCGAGATCGTCCATCCGGCCGTCAAACGCGAAGAACAGCTTGTTGGCGAGGCCGAGCGGCAGCCCGTCGGCGGCAGCCCGCTTCGTCGGCAGAGCTGGGGCGAACACCACATCCTCGCGCGCCAGGATGTCGGTCGGCACGGCGACGATGACGCGCCGCGTGCTGACCCGACCGCGCCTTGTGTCGATGACGATGTCGCGCCCGCTGTGGTCGATACGCGACACGGCGGCGCCATAGGCGATCGGCAGCGGCGCCGCCAGGGTGGTCAGCAGCGTGCCGTAGCCGCGCTGCACCCGCCAGTTGACGCCGCTGTCCTCGTAGCGGTCGTTGTCCTTGACCGACAGCTTGTCGAGCTCGACGGCGTTGCCCCAAGTGCTGGTGGCATCGAGCAGCGTGTTCCATCGCCCGCCGACCGGCAATGTCGTCGACGCCGGGCGATCCTCCGGCTCCAGCGCGGCGAGGTGGCGGGCGCGAAAATTCTCTTCGCGCGCGGCGATCCATGCCTCCTGCTCGTCGGTGGTGGCGCCGCTGTTGCGCAGCCGGGTGGTCCATTCGGGCCGGCGGCGGTAGATCGCGAAGCCGAGTTCCTCGGCAATGCCGCTCAGCACGTTGCGGTCGGCGGAATGCAGCCATTCGCCGCCGAGATCGCAGGGATAGCCGTTCTTCTCGACGGTCCAGGCGCGGCCGCCGGCGCGGTCGCGCGCCTCCAGCACCAGCACCGACACGCCGGGGGAGGCGACGAGCCGCCGTGCCGCGGCGATCCCGGCGCTGCCGGCGCCAATCACCGCGACATCGACCTCGGAGGGGAGATTAGTCACCAAAGCTCCGCGTACCCCCACCCCAACCCTCCCCCGCGGGCGGGGGAGGGGGATAGCAATCGCCAGCGCGCCGACCACGCTCCCTCCCCCGCCAGCGGGGGAGGGCTGGGGTGGGGGTCGTCAGGCCTGCAGACCCTAAACTGTCGCCGGCTCGCCGTACTCGGCGTCGGTGACATGCGTGCCCCAGGCCGTGCCTTCGCCCTTCTCGCCGGCTTCCGACAACGCGAGATGCGCAAACAACCGGTCGGGCGAGGCGCCGTGCCAGTGCTGCGTATCGGGTGGGATGTTGACCACATCGCCGGGGTTTAGCACTTGCGGTTTCTCGCCCTTGAAGCAGATGCGGCCAACCCCTGACAGGCAATAGAGCGTCTGGCCGACCGGGTGGGCGTGCCAGGCGGTGCGCGCGCCGGGGGTGAAGGTCACCACCGACCCGCCCATCCGCGACGGCGCCTCGGTGACGACCACGGGGTCCTGAAACACGACGCCGGTAAAGGTTTCCGCCGCACCGCGCCGGGTCTGGCGCTGGCCGGCACGGACGACACCTGCTTTCACGGGCATGGCTCTTCCTCCTGCTGAAATCTGACGCGTGGAGCATAGGCGGCCGACGGCGGGGCGCGCAATCACGCGTGCGGGGCGAAGGCGGGGCTCGACAGGTCAGCCTCAAGAAAGCCGCTTCCCGGCGAAAGCCGGGACCCATTCTTCGGCGCCCGAGACGGCTGCCAAGTGGGCCCCGGCTTTCGCCGGGGAGCGTTCAAAAGAGGAGCGGACGCTGCTAGTCGAACAGCAGCACCGTACGGGCCACCTCGCCGGCTTTCATCGCACGGAAGGCTTCGTTGATGTCGGAGAGCCGGCCGGTCTTGGTGACCATCGCGTCGAGGTCGAGCCGGCCCTGCTTGTAGAAATCGAGGTAGTGCGGGATGTCGATCCGGAAGCGGTTCGAGCCCATGCGCGAGGTCTGCACCTTGCATTCGGGGCGGAGCGCCATCCACGGAAACTCGATCGTCGCGTCCGGCGGCAGCACGCCGACGATTGTCGCGGTGCCGCGGATCGCCAGGCTCTCGACCGCTTGCCGGCACAGCGTCGCATTGCCGACCGCCTCGAAGGCGTGATCGACCCCGGCGCCGCCGGTCAATTCGCGCACCGCCTTGACCGGGTCGGTCTCGCTCGAATTGATGAAATGCGTCGCGCCGACGCGCATCGCCATCTGCCGCTTCTGGCCGAACTGGTCGATCGCGATGATCTGCCGCGCGCCGCCGATCCGCGCCCCCTGGACGATCGACAGCCCGACCCCGCCGCAGCCATAGACCGCGACGGTCTGCCCGGCTTCGAGCCCGGCGCTGCGCAGCGCCGCCCCGACTCCGGTCAGCACGCCGCAGCCGACGAGCGCCGCCTTGTCGAGCGGGATGTCGGGGTCGATGCGCACGATCGAGTTCTCGTGCAGCAGCATCTTCTCGGCATAGGACGAGATGTTGATGAACTGGCGCACCGGCTGGCCGCCCTGCGACAGGCGCGGCGCCTCGCTCTCCTTGCGGGCGACGATGCTGTTGCTGCACACGTTGGGGTGACCCGACAGACATTGCGGGCAGGTGCCGCAAAACCCGCTGAGGCAGGCGACGACATGGTCGCCCACCTTGACGCTGGTGACGTCGCTGCCGACCGCCTCGACGATGCCGGCACCCTCGTGGCCGAGCACGATCGGCCGGTCGAGCGGCCAGCGGCCGATGCCGTCGACGACATGCAGATCGCTGTGGCAGACGCCGGTCGCTACGGTCCGCACCAACACCTCGCGCGGCATCGGCTCGGCGAGCTCTATCTTCTCGATGGTCAGGGGCTCGTGCGGCTTGCGGAATACCGCTCCTTCGATCTGCATGGCGAATTCCTCATGGCGGCGACAGGTTTTGCGCCATGCTACACTCCGCGGCGACGGAATGGGGAGGGACGAATGGCCGATCATGGCTCCCGAGGGCCGCTTGAGGAAAAGGACGCGATCCGCGAGGTGATGGCGCGCTATTGCTTCGCGCTCGACGACGGCCGCTTTGCCGACATGGCGGCGCTGTTCACCGAGGACGGCACCTGGCAGACCTTTTTCGGCAAGGCGACCGGCCGCCAGGCGATCGCCGATTTCGCCGCCGGGCTGCGCGCCCATCGCCCCGGCGCGACTCCGCGGGCGATCCACCACGTCACCAACATCGTCATCACCCTCGACGGCGACACCGCCAAGGTGCGCTCCAACTGGACGACGGTGCAGAATGCGCCGGAGGGGCCAAAGATCGGCTCGGGCGGCGCCTATGACGACGGCATGGTCAAGATCGGCGGCCAATGGTTTTTCCGCCACCGCACGATCGACCGCTACATAAGGCCGGAGCACGAGTGATGCGCCGGCTTTCGACCGCGCTTTGCCTCGCCGCGTTCGCACTACCGGCGCAGGCGCAGTTGCTGACCCACAAAGACCTATCGTTGGGCATGGCGACGACGATCGCCCAGACCGCGGTCGACATGTGCACATCGCAAAGCTACGGCGGCTATGGCGTGTCGGTGGTTGTGGTTGACCGCGCCGGCAATACGATTGTCGCGCTACGCAGCGACAAGGCCGGACCGCACACGATGGAGAACGCGCGGCGCAAGGCCTACACGGCAATGACGTTCCGCGTCTCGACCACCGAGTACGCTAAGCGTTACGCCGACAACAACCCGGTGGTGCATCAACAGGTGACTTTGCCCAATGTGATCGCCATACCCGGCGGTCTGCCGATCAAGGCCGGCGACGAGGTGATCGGCGGCGTCGGGTTGTCGGGCACGCCGGGCAAGGACGAGCCCTGCGTCCAGGCGGGCATCGACAAGGTCGCCGATCAGCTCAAGTGACACGCTTTATCGAGACCTATCGTGGCGCGGCGTCGCCCTGGGAGTGCGACGTCACCGAACATTTCACCATGGCGTTCTATTTTGACCGCATCGCCCAGGCCGAGGCGGCGCTGACGGCGGAACTGGGCCTGCTCGACAGATTGCGCGAGGGCGGTTTCACCCGGCGCTACGACGTGCGGCTGGCGCATGAGCTGCGGGCGGGCGGCGCGTTTCATATCGACAGCATCGCGCTCGATGGCGGCGGCCATCTGCGCCTCGGTCACCGCATCGTCGATTCCGTGACGGGCGAGCCGACGACTTGGTTCGAACTCCCACTGGGACGGCGTCGACGCGCTTCCGGCTTTCACGCCTGCCGTATGGGACGGTCCCCAATTTGCCGACAGGCCCGAGCCGACCGGCCTCGCCGGGCTGATCCCGAGCACGGCCGGGCGCGTGCAGCCCAGCGACCTCGACGAATTCGGCCGCATGGGCCTCGCCGGCATGGTGCACAAATTCAGCGACGCGGCGGTGCAGTTCGGCGCGGCGCTCGGGTTGACCGCCGACTACATCAAAACCGCGCGGCGCAGCTTCTCGGCCTTCGAACTGCGGCTGCGCATCGCACGCGCGCCGCTGCTGGGTGAGGCGTACCGCATCGACAGCGGGCTGGCGCATCTCGGCACCACCTCGCTGCGCTATCTGCATGTGATGTTCGACGGGAGCGGTGCGGAAATCGCCCGCGTCGACCGCTACGGCGTGCAGCTCGACCTCGACGCCCGCCGGCCGGCGCCGCTCGCGCCCGCCTTGCGCGAACACGCCGAACGGCTGCTGCTGCCGATGACATAACAACCGGAGAACGCATGGAACCTTGGATCGAGACCTATCGCGGCGCGGTCAGTCCGTGGGAGACCGACGTCACAGAGCATTTCACCGTCGCCTTCTATTTCGACCGCATCGCCATGGCGGAGGCGACTCTCGCCGCGCGGCTCGGGATGCTCGACACGCTGCGCGCCGGCGGCTTCACCCGGCGCTACGACGTGCGATATGCGCGGGAACTGCGCGCCGGCGGCGCCTTTCATGTCGAGAGCGCAGCGCTCGCCGCGGATGGCGCTGCGCGCTTCGGCCACCGTTTTGTCGACTCCGTCACCGGCGAGGCGATCACCTGGTTCGACGTGCATTGGGACGGCGTTGCGATGCCATCGACCGATGGCATCGCAACCAATTGGGATGGGCCGGAATTCGAGGTACGGCCCGACCCGCAGGACCTCAGCCGGCTGATCCCTACCGCCGCCGGGCGCATCCAGCCGGGCGACCTCGACGAATTCGGCCGGCTCGGGATTTGCGGCGCGATCCATAAATTCACCAACTCGTCGGTGCAGATCGGCGCCGCGGTCGGCCTCACCGCCGACTATATCAAGAGCGCGCGCCGCGGCTTCTCGACCTTCGAGTTCCGCGTGGTCCTCAGCGGCGCAGTGGGCGTCGGCGAGGTCTACCGCAACCGCACCGGCATCGCCCATCTCGGCAACTCGTCGCTGCGCTTTCTGCATGTGATGAGCGACGGCGCCGGCCGCGAAGTCGCCCGGCTCGGGCAGTACGGCGTGCAGCTCGACCTCGACGCGCGGCGCCCCGCCGCGCTCGCCCCTGAGCTGCGTCAACGCGCCGAGCGACTCGTGCTGGCGACCTAAACCAGCATCCCTACCACCGCGCCCGACATACACCCGGCCATCGTGCCGGAGAGGATCGAGCGGAAGCCGAGCGCGACAATCTCGGGCCGGCGCTCGGGCACCATCGCCCCCATGCCGCCGATCAGGATGCCGAGACTGCCGAAATTGGCGAAGCCGCACAGCGCGTAGGTCATAATCAGCCGCGTATGCTCGCCGAGCTGATCGCTCGGAATTTTGGCGAAATCGACATAGGCGACGAACTCGTTGAGCACGACCTTGGTGCCCATCAGCTGCGCCGCGGTCGCCACCTGGTCCGCCGGCACGCCGATCAGCCACATCACCGGCCGGAACACATAGGCGAAAAGCCGCTGCAAGGTGATCGCGTCGCCGCCGATGGTCGGCAGCAGACCGAGCGCCGCATTCACCAGGTTCACCAGCGTGATCATCACCACCAGCATCGCGATGATGCCGGCCAAGTAGATGATGCCGTCGGCCGTGCCCTTGGCGATCGCGTCCATCGTACTTACCGGCGGATTGTCGAGCCGCAGGTCGGCGGCTTCGCCGGGATCGGGGCGAAACGGCACCATCAGCGCCGCCACCGCCAGTGCCGCCGGCGTGCTGATGACCGCCGCCACCAGGATATGGCCGAGCGCGTCGGGGATCACCGGGCCGAGAATCGCGGCGTAGATGACCATCACCGTGCCGGCGATACCGGCCATGCCGGTGCTCATCAGCGCGAAGAGCTCGCCGCGTTCGAGACGCAGCAGATAAGGCCGGATCAGCAGCGGCGCCTCGATAAACCCGACAAAGATGTGCACGACCGCGCCAAGACCCAGCGGCCCGCCGACGCCGACCGTCCGCCGCAGCACCCAGGCGAAGACCCGGACAATCCACTGCAGCACGCCCCAGTAGAACAGCAAGGTGGCGAGCGCGCTGATCACCAGCACCAACGGCAGCGCACGAAAGGCAAAGATGAAGCTGGCGCCGGGACGCGCCTCCGCGAAAGGCAACGGCCCGCCGCCCAAATAGCCGAAGACGAAACCGGTGCCGGCGTCGGTCGCCGTTTGCAGCACCTCGACCCCGGCATTGAGCAGCAGAAACGCCTTGGCAGCAGGGGGAAATTTGAGCAGCGCGAGTGCCACCGCGAATTGCAGCAGCACCCCGGCGACCACCACCCGCACCGGCACGCGCCAGCGGTTCTCGCTGATCGCCCAGGCGAGCAGCAACATCGCCGCGATCCCCAACAGCCCCCGCATCGTCCCCCCAACGCGGCATCGACATCGTGCGTGCTTCGAGACGCGATGCCCGCATCGCTCCTCAGCATGACGGGTTTTTACTGATGGCATCAAGAAAAGCCGTCATCCTGAGAGCCTGACCCAAAATGTATTTGAGGGATACTACGGGTGCCGTTTCCACCGCGTCATTCCGGGGCATCGCGCAGCGATGAACCCGGAACCCATGGACACGGACCTCGAAAAGCGCGTTCCGACGCCCGGGAAATCTTGGACAAGACTGTGTTCATGGGTTCCGGGTTCGGCCCTGCGTGCCGCCCCGGAATGACAATGTAGTTTCGAGTCAGACTTTGAGGAGCCCGCGCCGCGGGCGTCTCGAAGGACGCACGGGTGTTCATCCAGCTGTGGAGATCGCATGACCAATGGCATCGCCGGCATCGACCACATCATCATCGCCGTGCGCGAACTGGAAGCGGCGCGACGCGGCTGGGCCCGGCTCGGCTTCACCTTGACGCCGCGCGGCCGGCATATCGGCCAGGGGACCGCGAATTACTGCATCATGTTCGGGCGCGACTATCTCGAGCTGCTCGGCTTTGTCGAGCGCGACGAGCACGCTCATCGGCTGGAGACATTCTTGGCGCAGCGCGAAGGGCCGATGTCGGTTGCCTTCACGCCGGAAAACAATGCCGAGGCGACCGCCGACGCGCTCGCCGCGCGCGGTCTGCATCCAAGCCTGCCGCGCGCGCTCGGCCGCGCGCTCGAATTGCCCGAAGGCACGGTGACGCCGCGCTTCAGCCTGCTGAACCTGCCGGCGGAAGAGACGCCGTCGCTCGATTGCTTCGTCTGCGGCCATCTCACGCCCGAGCTGGTGCGCCGCCCCGAATGGCTGGCGCATCCCAACGGCGTTGTCGGGATCGCCGTGGTCCACCTGGTCGCCGAAGACCCGGTCGCACTGGCGCCCGCGTATCGGCGTCTCTTCGGTGACGACCGGGTCGCGACGACGGTGCGCGGCCTCGAAATCGATACCGGCCGCAACCGACTCGTGTTTACGCGCCCCGCGCTGTCAGGTACCGACATCCCGCCGCCGGCAATCACCGCGCTCGAATTGCGGATCGCCGCCCGCGCGACCACCGAGGCTTACCTGAAGAACGCCGGCATCACCTTCATGGCCTTGCCCGACGGCCGGATCGCGATCTCCCCCAGCGAGGCGAACGGCACCTCGCTGCTTTTCGCGGAGCCTTAGGAGAGATCGACACCGATCGCCATGGCGATCTGGTAGCGGATGACGCTCAGTTGGTCAGCGGTGATGCGGGAGGTCGTCGGCGTCACTCGCTCCAGTGATGTCGCCGCAACACAATGCGAGAGTGCGTAGCATCGCTTCGTGCGCCATTCTCGGTCGTCGGGTCGATCACGAACGATAAGTCTGGGGGAGCCAGATCGCCATCTTCGCTCAACGGAACGAGGATGACGTTCTGATAGTCGTCGGGAAACAGCCGGTCGTCTTCGACCACAATTGCGGGGCGCAGCTTATTGGGCTCTTTCGGTAACGCATCGCGCCAATCCGCGAGCACGATCTGGCCCGCATGCAGCGCAGCCGTCAGCGCAGTTTCGCCCTTGGTGTTCCCCACTCGCGCATGAACTCCGCAGCCTCCGGGGAGTTTGCGATATGGTCGGCAACCTTCTGCATCTGCTGACGAATCCGTCGCCGCTGTGCTTCCTTGGCCGCCTCCGTGAAGATTTCACGCAGCAATGCGGACAGGCCGATGTTGCGCTCGTGAGCTTCTTTTTCGAGGAGGTCGCGCGTGGTGTCGTCGAGTTCGGACGGAAACCGGCGAAGACATGTTTCGTCCTCGTAGTGCAACAAGCAACTACATAAGCGTAACCACCCGGAGAGACAATCCTAGCCGGCCAATCGTTCGGCCACGAGGTGCCAGTGCCAGGAGCCGGGCCTGTTCTGCACTTCCTGGGTCAGGCTCAGCAGGTCGAAGCCGGAGAACAGCGCCACCAGCGTCGCGGCGTCGCAGTAGAAATGCGGATGGTTGCGCTCCTCGTCGGGGCCGTCGGTAACGTAAGTCCCGGGCGCGACCTGCCGGCCGATGCCGTAATCCACGTGCCGGGTCGGCAGCATCGTGCCTTGATAGAGCCCGCCGGGCTTGAGGACGCGCCAGATCTCGGCGATGCGGGCACCGGCGTCGCCGAGCGTGCCGTGGTAGATCACATTCCACGACAGCACGAAATCGAAGCTCGCGTCGGGATAAGGCAGCGCGTCGGCGTTGCCGTGCTTGACGCCGATCGTCAGCCCCCGCGCGGCGGCGGTGTCGCGCAGTACCGCGAGCCCGGTCTCGCTGCCGTCGAACGCCTCGACCTCAAACCCGGCATCGGCCAGCAGCAACGCGTGGCGACCGACGCCGCAGCCCAGATCGAGGGCGCGCCGCGCGCCGCGCGGCCGCAGCTTCGGCAGTAGCGCGACCACCGCCGGATGCGCGTCGATCCAGTCGGCGCGTCCCGCCTCGCTGCCCCAGCGCTGCTCCCAGGAATCGATCGCCGAGCCGGTCGCCTGCATCGCCACCTCCTAGACGTTGAACCGGAAATGCATGATGTCGCCATCTTGCACGACGTAATCGGCGCCTTCGAGGCGCATCTTGCCGGCGTCCTTGGCGCCCTGCTCGCCGCCGCAGGCGACGAAATCGGCATAGGCGATCGTTTCGGCGCGGATGAAACCCTTCTCGAAATCGCTGTGGATGACACCCGCGCCTTGCGGCGCCTTGGCGCCGCGCGGCACGGTCCAGGCGCGCGCCTCCTTCGGACCGACCGTGAGAAAAGTCACAAGATCGAGCAACTGGTAGCCGGCGCCGATAACGCGCACGAGGCCAGGCTCGGCAAGACCGAGCGCTTCCAGGTAATCGCGCCGCTCGACTTCGTCGGAAAGCTGCATCAGCTCGGCCTCGATCGCCGCCGAGATCATCACCGTCGCGGCGCCTTGCGACGCGGCGTAATCGGCGACCCGGCGGCTCTGCGCGTTGCCCTCGGCGGCTTCGCCCTCGGCGACATTCGCGACGTAGAGCACCGGCTTGGCGCTTAACAGCTGCAGCGGCTGCAGCTCGACCTGCGGAATACCTGCGGCCCGCGCCGGCTTGCCGTCGCGCAACGCGGCAAGCAGCGGCTGGGCAATGTCGAGCAGCGCTTTCGCCTCGCGATCGCCGCCGCGGGCGCGCTTTTCGGCCGCGGCGACGCGGCGCTCCAGGCCGTCGAGATCGGCGAGCATCAGCTCGGTCTCGACCACCTCGGCGTCGCGCACCGGATCGACCGATCCCTCGACGTGCACGACATTGTCGTCGCTAAAGCAGCGCAGCACATGCGCGATCGCGTCGACCTCGCGGATATGGCCGAGGAACTGGTTGCCCAGCCCCTGCCCCTGCGAGGCGCCGCGCACCAGCCCGGCGATGTCGACGAACTCCAGCTGCGTCGGGACGATCCGCGCCGATTTGCCGAGCCGCGCGCACACCGCGAGCCGCTCGTCCGGCACCGCGACGCGGCCGACATTGGGCTCGATCGTGCAGAACGGATAATTCGCCGCCTCGGCCGCCTGGGTCGCGGTCAGCGCGTTCAAGAGCGTCGACTTGCCGACATTCGGCAAGCCGACAATGCCGCAGGAAAATCCCATCTAGGGTTCCGCCTTGTCCTTCTCATCCGGCGGCGCGCAGCGGCGCGCCACCTCGCTCATAAACGCCGGCGCGTCGCCCGCCAGCAGCAGCGGAATGGTCTCGGCCACCGCGTCGATCAGCGGCCCGACCCATTCGGAGATCTCGTCCGACGCAAAATTCTGCAGCACGTAAGGCTGCACCAATTCTTTGACGCCCGGATGACCGACGCCGATGCGCACCCGCCAGTAATCGGCACCGAGCATCGCGTCGATCGAGCGCAGGCCGTTATGACCGGCCGCGCCGCCGCCGCGTTTGACCCGCAATTTACCGGGGCGCAAATCGATCTCATCGTGGATCACGACGATCTCGCTCGGCGGGATTTTGTAAAAGCTCGCCGCCGCCAGCACCGCTTCGCCCGACGCATTCATAAATGTCTGCGGCTTGAGCAACAGCCGCTTGCCGCCGCCGATCGCACCTTCCGACAATTCGCCCTTGAAGCGGTCGCGAAACGCCGGAAAGCCATAGCGGCGGGCAATCGCGTCGACCGCGACAAACCCGACATTGTGCCGGTTCTTGGCGTAGCGAAGCCCCGGATTCCCCAGGCCGACCAGCAGGCGCATGGCGATCCGCCCGCGCCGGCCGCGATCAGGCCTCGGGGGAAGCTGCCGCTTCCTCCTCGGGCGGCGCCGCCGCGGCGGCGAGCGCCTCCTCGCGTACCGCCGACGAGGTGGCGATGCTGGCGACGGTCGTGTCGCGCGAGCCCGAGGCCGCCGGCCGCACGCCCGCGGGCATCGACAGCGTCTCGATATGGACGCTGTCGCCGATCTCGAGCCCGCTGAGATCGACGACGATGCGGTCGGGGATCGCATCGACCGCGCAGAGGATGTCGACGGTGTGGCGCACGATGTTAAGGATGCCGCCAAGACGCAGCCCTGGTGCGGCATCGTGGTTCACAAAGCTTACGGGCACGCTGACATTGACCTCCGCCCCGGCGCCGACGCGCATGAAATCGACGTGCAGCGGCACGTCGGTGACCGGGTGGTATTGGATGTCGCGCGCCAGTGTCCGCTGTACCGCGCCGTCGATCGAAAGGTCGACGATCGTCGCGAAGAAGCTGGCGCGGTTGATCGCGCGGCTCAATTCGCGCGGCTCGAAGCTGACCGGCGTCGGCTCCATGCCGTCGCCGTAGACGATGCCGGGAACGCGCCCAGCGCGTCGGATCGCCCGGGCCGCCCCCTTGCCGGCACTGACGCGCGGCTCGGCGCTGAGGCTGATGATTTCGGGCATTGGGGTGGGCTCCTTCAAACGAAAACGGGCAAAGCTGCCCGTGCGTCCAACTCGGTCATGCGATGTAGCCGCGCGGTGTAGCGCCGTGCGGCCGGAAAATCAATTGACCACAAAAATCAATTAAACAAACTCGATACCGAGCGTTCCTCGCTGATGCGCAGCATCGCTTCGGCCATCAGCGGCGCGATGGTCAATTGGCGGATGTTGCGCGACAGGCGCACCGCCTCGGTGGCGACGATGCTGTCGGTCATCACCAGCTTCTCGATCGGCGACGCGGAGACGCGTGCCACCGCCCCGCCCGACAGCACGCCGTGCGTCGTATAGGCGTAAACCGTCTTGGCGCCAGCCTCGATCAGCGCCTGCGCGGCGTTGCACAGCGTACCGGCGCTATCGACGATGTCGTCGATGAGGATGCAGTGCCGACCGGCGACATCGCCGATGATGTTCATGACCTCGGAAACGCCGGCGCGCTCGCGGCGCTTGTCGATGATTGCCAGATCGGCGTCGACCCGGCGGGCCACATCACGGGTGCGCAGCACCCCGCCGACATCGGGCGACACCATGACGAGATCGCCCTTGGGCAGGTTGTCCTTGATGTCCTTTACCATCACCGGCGAGGCATAAAGATTGTCCACCGGGATATCGAAAAATCCCTGGATTTGCGGCGCATGCAGATCGAGCGTCAGCACCCGGTCGGCGCCCGATGCGGTGATCAGATTGGCGACCAGCTTGGCCGAGATCGGCGAGCGGGACGAGGTTTTGCGGTCCTGCCGCGCGTAGCCGTAATAGGGAATGACTGCGGTGATGCGCCGCGCCGACGCGCGCTTCAGCGCATCGAGCGTCACCAACAGCTCCATTAGGTGATCGTTGGCGGGGTAGGACGTCGGCTGGATGACGAAAACGTCTTCGCCGCGCACGTTTTCGTGGATCTCGACAAAAATCTCCATGTCGGAGAAACGGCGCACGCTGGCGCTGGTCAGCGGCAGGCTCAAATAGGCCGAGATCGCCTCGGCGAGCGGCCGATTTGCGTTGCAGGTCAGAATTTTCATATAGGTCCAGCGGGCAGCGGCGCTCGCAGGCCCGGTCCCGCGGCGTCACGCGCACAGAATTGTAATAAAGTGGCGGCGCCGAGGCAATCAACCCGACTTTCAAAGGGTGCTGCAACATCGGCGGTGCGGCCTTCGAGACGTACTGCCGCATGAACTCAATGCGGGATCGGCACGCCGCGGTAGGGCAGCAGCACCGGCACGTCGGGGGTCGCGAGCGGTGTCGGCATCGCGTCGGTCGACGGCTTGACATCGACGGGCGGCAAGTTCACCGCGGGCAAATCGATGTTGCCGGCGACGGGCGGCGGAGCGGGCGCGGCCGGTGTGCGCGGGATCGCCGATGCGTCGGGCGGCGGCGGACGAGAAGCGACGGCCGTGGTCGCCGCGCCGCCCGGCTTGCGCGACGGCGCGCTGCGATCGACGAGCTGCATGATGCCGCTCTCCGCCGCCATCGCGACCATATAGGCGATGTCGCCCCAGGTGCGGTCGAGCTGGCCGCGCGGCACGTCGTTCTCTTGCGCCACCTGACCGACCTCGCCACCGCCCGGGCGAGCGACACGCCAGACGATCTTGATGTGCTGCTTGCCGTCCTTGACGGGGTCGAGCTTGACGTCGCAATCGACCGCGAGATCCGGCTTGCCGTTTGCTGGATCGACGATGTCGAGGTCCTGGTGCTTCAGCACGGCGGCGAGCGAAGTCGCAAGCGCGGTGTTGCCATCGCCAGGAGCGCCGCTCACCTTGCGCACCGCGACGCGAAGGCGGGCACTGGCGGCCTGCGTCTGCTCCGGCTCCTTCGGCGTCTCACCGGTCAGCTTGACCGCCATGGCGTCGGCGCCGGCCGCGGCGAGCTGGGCGACCGGCTCGTCGCGGCCGGTCTGCCAGTCGCGCGTCGGCGCGGCCAGCCGATCGCTGCGCTCGCTGACAATCTGGCCGCGCGGGTCGCGCAGCCGCCAGTGCACGATGACCAGCGACTTGCCGGGCTGGTCGGGGCGCTGCTCGATCCGCCCGTCGAGCTGATAGCTCGCTTTGTTTGGGCTTTGGTCGCTGGCCGGGATGTTGTGCTTGAGGAATTCCTGCGCGATCGCCGCGGACAGTTTGGCGGCGGTCGCGTGCGGCTCGCCTTCAACCGGCAGCACGGCGATGTTGACATTGTCCGGCACCGCCATCAGCGCCGCCGACGGCTTGTCGTCGGCGAACGGGTGCGGCAGCGGCTGACACGCAGCGACGAGGAGGGCGGCGAGAAGAACAGCCCAGTCGGAAACCCGCCGCCGCGAGCCGCTCATATCATCAGCGCGCAGGTCACGAGCAGGCCGAGCAGGCAGGCGGCGCCGAACATGATCAGATACGGCATGGGACTACCCCGCGAGCGCGATCGCCGCCAGCGCTCGGCCGTAATCGCGCTCGCCGGTCAGGCAGGCGCGGCGATAGCTGAAGAACCGCACCGGGTCGGCCACGGTGTCGCAGGCCGTGCTGGCGACCGCCCCCAACCGCAAGCGCCCCAGCCGATGCGCGATATAGCCCGGCAAGTCGAAGCGGAAATGCCCGGCGCGCTCGGCCGGCACGAAGAAACCGCCGCTCTCGCCGTCGATTTCCGCGAAGTTGCCGGGAAATTCGGAGCCGACCTCGTACGATTCCTGGTGAATGCACGGGCCAATGCCGGCGCGGATCCGCGCCGGCATCGCGCCCAGCGCGGTCATCGCCGCGACCGTCGCTTCCATCACGCCGCCGAGCGCGCCGCGCCAGCCGCCATGCGCCGCGCCGATCACCCCGGCCTCGGGATCGGCGAACAGCACCGGCGCGCAATCGGCCGCGAGCACGCCGAGCGCGATGCCGGGCCGGTCGGTGACCATCCCATCGGCGCGCGGCGCCTCCTCGCGGCGCCAGGGCTGCTCCACGGTCAGCACGGTCGCGCTGTGGATCTGGTAGCAGGTCACCAGCCGATCTTCGGCGAGGCCAATCGCCCGGCGGCGATCGCGCGATTGCGGGCGACGCTCCGCGGATCGTCGCCCGAGCCGTAGCCGCAATTCAACGACGTGAACAGCCCCTCGCTGACCCCGCCCTCGCGGGTGAAAAACGCATGCCGGACCGCGCCGCCATTGTCGAGGATATCGAGGGTGATCATTTCGAGCCGCCATCCACAAAGCCGGCCGGCGCCGGCAGACCCGACGAGGTCACCGCCAGCGTCTTGAACAAGGTGCCCATCTCGGCGGGATCGAGCAAGCGCCGCAAGCCCGTTTCGAGCGCGGCGTGCTGTCCCGGCACTGCCCGCCGCAGCAGCGCCGCGAGCCGCAGCTCGGCGCCCAAAGCGGTGAGAAAATCGCCCTGGGATGCGGGGCCGTAGACATCCGCACCGCCGGCCCGCGCCGCCGCGGCGAATGCGGCAAAATCGACATGCGCGGACAGGTCGGCAGTGCCCGGCGCATCAAGCAGCCCGGCGGCCTGGTGCACGCCGATCGCGGCAAGCGTTGAGCCGGGTGCAGCATTGGCATAGCCGTAATCGACGAACAGGGCGGCACCGCGATGGTGCGACAGCCGCTCGGCGACAGCCGCCGCCAGCGCCGCCGCCGCCGGGCACAGCTCGACGATCGTGCCGGTCGCGGCATCGCGTCGGGGGGGTGGCACCAGAAGACTTAGCGTCGGGCTCTCCGCGGCCACCGTGAAGCACAGCCGGCCGTCCGGATCGACCGCGACAAGGCGCTCGGCCCAATGGTCATGTCCACGCACCAGCTGCCGGATCGGCAGCGCGTCGAGAAATTCGTTGGCAATGAGCAGAAGCGGTGCTTCGGGCAGCCCGCCGAGCTCCGCGTGCCAAGTCGGCGCAGCGGCGCTCAGACGGGCAGCCTGTTCCGCGCGCAGCACAGGACTTGTCTCGACCAGATGCAGCCGCATCGCTTGGCAAAATCCGGCTATACCCGACGCGGCGCGCAGGAGATCCGCCATCAGCACGCCGCGGCCGGGCCCCAGCTCGGCAACGATGACCGGGTCGGGGCGGCCCATGCGCTGCCACAGATCGGCGCACCACAAGCCGATCAGCTCGCCAAAAATCTGGCTGATCTCGGGCGCGGTGATGAAATCGCCGGCGGCGCCGAGCGGCTGGCGACGTGCATAGTACCCGCCGCGCGGGTCGTGCAGCGCCATCGCCATGAACGCGGCCACGGTCATTGGCCCCTGCGCGCGGATATGGCGGACCAGCCGCTCGGTCAGCTCGCCCGCGCTCACCGTCGCGCCGCGAGCGGCGACGGATTACGCCGCGCCCAGGCGATGATCGCCGCGCCCGCGATCAGCACCGGCACCGACAACAGCTCGCCCATCGTCACGCCAAACCCGCCGATATAGAACAGGAAGCCGAGCTGCGCGTCCGGCTGGCGGAACAACTCGCCCGACATTCGGGCAATCGCATAGAAGGCGAGAAAAAGCCCGGTTTCGACCCCCGGATGCTGCCGCGCACCGCGAAGCTCGGCATAAAGCAGCAGCAGAAACAACAGGATGCCCTCACAGGCCGCCTCGTAGAGCTGGCTCGGGTGGCGCGGCGTCAGGATTTGCGCCAGCAGCGCCTGGATCTGCGGATTGTCGCGGTAGGCGGCGACCACCGCCTCGGCGCTGGTGAGCCGCGGGTCGATCTTGACCGCGCCCTCGACCGCCGTCGCCGCCAGTCGCGGGTCGAACAGCAGCTCGGTGGGGAATTGCATGCCCCACCACACGCTGGTCGCGCGCCCCCACAGCTCGTCATTGATGAAATTGGCAATGCGGCCAAAGAACAGCCCGATCGGCACCGCCTCGATGACGATGTCGGACAGCGCGAAGATGCTCAGGCGGCGCGATTGCGCGAACAAAAGGATCGCGATCGTGACGCCGAGCGCGCCACCATGAAACGACATGCCGCCATGCCACAACTCGAGCATCTGCAGCGGGTGGTCGAGGTAATACGACAGATTGTAGAACAACACGAAGCCGACGCGCCCGCCGAGCACCACGCCGAGCGTCGCCCAGACCAGGAAATCGTCGATGTCGCGGCGCGTCACCAGCCGCGGCGCGCGGTCCGCCAGCATCAGGCAATAGCGCCAGCCGAGCACCAGCCCGACGATATAGGCGAGCGCGTACCAGCGGATTACCACCGGGCCGAAGCCGATCGCGATCGGACTGATCGCCGGAAACGGGATGGCGAAGAGCGGCATGAGCGGCGCGGCGTCAGGCCGCGAGAATTGGCATCAGCCCGAGTGCGGCGAGACCGTCTCGGGGTCGCCGGGGGGCCGGTAATAGCCCGGCGGCCAGTTGTCGTAGAAATTGGGGATGACGGCCTCGGCGGGCACCGGGATCGGCTTGTATTCGGGGATCGGCGGGGTGGTCATCACGCCGATGGCGGCGCCAACCGCCGCACCGCTCTCGACGCCGATCACCGCTCCCAATGCCGGGTTGATCGCGCTGATCACGCCGACGCCGGTGCCGAGCGCGGCACCGAGCACCGCACCGGTCGCCGCCCGTTCGGTCGCCTGTTCGGGGTCGATTGAGGTCTGCGCATAGGGCGCGCAACCCGAAAGCGCACCTGCTACAACCGCTGTCATCGCCACTATCGCGAGCCGCATCCGACACGTCCCCCAGCCCGACCGCATGGACGATGGTGGGCGCGACAGGGATTGAACCTGTGACCCCTACGATGTCAACGTAGTGCTCTCCCGCTGAGCTACGCGCCCATCGTCGCGATCGATCGAGCGGGAGGATTAGCCCAAACGCCGACGGCGGGCAAGGGAAGGACGCCGAATCGAAATGGCAAACCCGGCATGATCATCGAGCGCGACATCATGGTCGCGGCGCGCGACGGGGTACGGCTCGCAACCGATATCTATCGGCCGGAGGGCGTGGGGCCGTTTTCGGTGATCCTCGAGCGCACGCCGTACGACAAAGCGGCGGCGAGCCGGTCGGAGATCACCGCGACCGAGCCGACGCCGCGCTCGCGGGAGGCGGTGGCGCGTTATTTTGTCGAGGCGGGTTATGCCGTCGCCTTCCAGGATTGCCGCGGCCGCTACCGTTCGGAAGGCGGCTTTACGAAATATCTCAGTGAGACGCCGGACGGCTATGACACCTGCGCCTGGCTCGTCGCCCAGCCATGGTGCAACGGCCGCATCGCGACGATGGGGCTCAGCTACGCGGCGCATGCGCAGATGGCGCTCGGCTGTCTCGATGCGCCGGGGCTGGCAGCGCAGTACATCGATTGCGGCGGCTTCTCCAACGCCTACCGCAGCGGCATCCGCAACGGCGGCGCGTTCGACCTGAAGCAGGCGACCTGGGCCTACCGCAACGCGCTCGCCGACGCCAAGGACCCCGCGGTCAAGGCGGCGCTGCAGGCGGAAAACATCGCCGAATGGATGGCGCGCATGCCATGGCGGCCCGGTAATTCACCACTCAAGGCGGCGCCGGAATACGAGGACTACCTGTTCGAGCAATGGTCGCACGGCGTTTTCGACGACTATTGGAAACAGCCCGGCATCTATGCCGAGGGGTATTACGGCCGCTACGCCGATGTGCCGATGGTGCATCTGTCGGGCTGGTACGACCCCTACGCGCGAACCGCGATGGAGAACTACGCCGGTCTCGCCGGCGCGAAACGCGGACCGGTGCGGCTGGTGCTCGGCCCGTGGACGCATGGCGACCGCTCCCTGTCGTTCGCCGGCGATGTCGAATTCGGCCCGGCGGCGACGCTGGACGGCAATCTCGGCGATGATTTCTTCGCGGTCCGACGGCGCTGGTTCGATTGCTGGGTCAAGGGCATCGACAACGGCGTTGCGCGCGAACCGTCGGTGCGGGTGTTCGTGATGGGCGGCGGCTCGGGCCGCAAGACCGCGGAGGGCCGGCTCGATCATGGCGGATTCTGGCGCGCGGCCGAGGCATGGCCACTGCCGGGGACGAGGTTCACGCCGTTCTACCTGCACCCCGGGCGCTCACTGCTCGTCGCCAGGCCGGGTGACGGCGCGCCGCTGTCGTTTGTCGCCGACCCGCGCGACCCTGTGCCGACCATCGGCGGGGCGCTCAGCTCCGGGGGTCCGGTGATGTATGGCGGCGCCTACGACCAACGCACCGGCCCGGAAATCTTTGGCGCGAAGCCGCCCTACGGCCCGCTCGCCGCACGCCCGGACCTGCTGGTGTTCCAAACCCCGCCGCTGCCCGAGGATCTCGAAATCGCCGGTCCGCTCGAACTGCGGCTGTGGGTCGCGAGCGACGGCCCGGATGCCGATATCCACGCCAAGCTCATCGACCTCTACCCGCCCAGCGAGGACTACCCCGAAGGCTTCGCGATGAATCTGTGCGAAGGGCTGCTACGGCTGCGCTATCGCGATTTATGGGAGGCGCCGAGGGTCTTGGAGCCGGGTCGGCCCTACCCGGTTACCGTGGCGATGTTTCCCTGCGCCAATCTGTTCAAACGCGGCCACAGGCTGCGGCTCGACCTCGCCGGCAGCAACTTTCCACATTTCGACATCAATCCGAACTCCGGCGAGCCGGAGGGATCGATGGAACACCCGCGCCGCGCTAGGACAACGGTCTTCGTCGACGCGGCGCGCCCGTCGCACCTCGTGCTGCCGGTGATGCCGCGGAACACGTAGTGCGTCCTTCCAGACGCGGCCTACGGCCGCTCCTCATAGCCTGACTTGAAATACGTTTAGGGCGTCGTCTGAGTGCTTTTTTGCTCGTCATTCCCAGCATCGCGCAGCGATGAACCCGGAACCCATGAGCACGGACCTTGAAAAGTGCGTCCCGAGGCCCCGTAACCACGTCAGAGGAGACCGTGTTCATGGGTTCCGGGTTCGGCCCTGCAGGCCGCCCCGGAATGACGAAGGTAGTTTCGACTCAGATTCTCAGGATGACGGCGGAGGTGCCACGAAGAAAGGTCGTCATGGTGAGGAGGCGCGTAGCGCCGTCTCGAACTACGCATAATTCAGTGCAGCCTGGCGTCGCGTCTACCACCGCATCGACTGGCGGCACACCGAGTACCACAAGCCGAGATTCTTCTGCTTCCAGTTCTCGTCCGCGCAATCGCGCTTGAGCACATCGTCCGACGACAACGCCGGACCCGAGCTCGTGGCCGCCTGCTCCTCGCTTTTGCCGCCGAACCAGCCGCATCCTGCGAGCGGCAGCGCCACCGCCATTATCAAAAGCGTTCGCCTCACCCGTCCCTCCACCGGCCGCCATTACCGGCGATTAGCGTTCCCCGCACTCATCATAATCGCCTTCATGGCAAAAATGAGTCGTCGTTGCACCTAACGAATGTCGCCGATCGGCGGCATGCGCAGCAAGCCGGGATCGTCGAACGCGGCTTCTCCGGCCGCGACCAGCACGCGCAGTGCCGTCCAGCCGCGCGCCAGGACGCTTGACGAACCGGGCTCGTCATCACCGCGCATTCGTTCGAGCAGCACCGCCAGCAACCCGCGCTCGCGCGGGTAGACGACCACGTCGATCGGCTCGTCCGCCGGCAGATGCGCCGCCTCGCGAGCGAGGCGGTAGGCGGTTTCATACCCGCCCAGTGCGTCGACGAGGCCGCGCTGCTTGGCGTCCTCGCCCGACCACACCCGGCCCTTGGCGAGCGCCTCGACCACGTCGGCGCTCAGGTGCCGGCCGGCGGCGACATGGTTCTTGAAACCGGCATAGGTCTCGTCGAGCGTAGTGTTGAGCCGCTCGCGGGCTTGCGGCGTAAACCCGCTCATCGCGCTGTACATCCCGGAATTGGCGCCGCGCTCGACCGCCTCGCTGGTGACGCCGAGCTTCTCCATCAGCCCGCCAAGCACGATCTTGCCCGCAAGGACGCCGATCGAGCCGGTCAGCGTCGCCGGCTCGGCGACGATCTTGTCGGCCGGCGCCGCGACGTAATACCCACCCGAGGCGGCGACATCGCCCATCGACACAACGACCGGCTTGCCGGCCTGCCGCGCGCGTTCGACATCACGCCAGATCGTCTCCGACGCGGTCGCCGAGCCGCCCGGGCTGTCGATACGGAAGACGATCGCCCGCACTTCTTTGTTGCGTGCGGCGGCGGCAAAGGCGCGGCCGAGCGTGCGCGCGCCGAAATTGTTTTCCTCGGCCAGCGTGCCGGCGGCGCTGCCGCCCCGTGTCACCATTCCGGTGCCGTAGATCAGCGCGATCTGGGCGCCGTGCTCATGCGGGCGCCCGGCCGCGGTCAGATAGCGCGAGGTCGACATGAACTTTGCCCCCGCCGCGGCGTGGTTCCAGGCATCGGTCATCGCCTGGTCGCGATAGCCGATGCGGTCGATCAGCCCCGCGACCTGCGCCTCGTTCGCCGCCAGCGGCGCGCGGTCGGCGAGCGTCGTGACCGCGTCGGGGGACAGCTTGCGCGCGGCGCCGATGCCGTTGCCGATCTGGCCCCAGATCGAGGTCAGCAGCGCGTCCAGCTCCTCGCGCTGCGGGCCCGTCATGCGGGTCTCGGTCAGGCTGTTCGCCGCACTCTTGAATTCCTCGCGGTGCTCGAAATCGGCGGTGATGCCGAGCTTGTCGAGCAGGCCGCGGAAAAACGGCGTCTCGCTGCGTAATCCGGTGAGCCCAACCCGGCCCAACGGCTGCAGCCAGACCGCATCGCACGCGGTGGCGAGATAATAGGGCCGCGTGCCGGGCCCGCCCTCGCCAAACGTGTCGGCAAACGCGACGGCGAATTTGCCCTTGGCGCGGAACGCGGCGATCGCATCGCGCACCTGCTGCACCTTGGCGAGCCCCATCTTGTCGTCGCCGAGCTCGATGAAGAGGCTTTTCACCCGCGGATCGGCGGCGGCGCGGTCGACCGCGTCGACAAAGTCGCGCAGCGTCGCGCCGGCGCCGAACAAGAGCCGGGAGGCGCGGTTCGGGTCGGGCTCGTCGCTGAGCCCGCCGGTCAGGTCGGCGGTGAGCACGATCGAGTCTGGCAGCGGCGTCGGGGTGCTGAACTTCACCACCGTCACCGTCAGGCCGACGAGCCCGAGAACCCCGAGCACGGCGAGGACGCCGATCACGGCGAAGAACCCGACAAAAAAGCGGCGCATGAGTGCCTCGACCTCCACTGCGGTTGGCGGCTGTTCTTTTACCGCAACCGGCGACGATCAGCAGCCGCTGCTGCCGCCGTCCCCGCCGCCGCCATCACCCCCGTCGCCCCCGGCATCGGAAAAGCCGGCGTCGAAACTGTCGAAGGCGCCGGAATCGAAGGCGCCGAAATCGATGCCGCCGCCATCGCCGAGACCGCTGAAATCGGTAAAAGCGGTGTCGCCGCTATAGGGGCGCATCGCCGCCGCGATGGCCTCGTAATGCGGCCGCAGCGCCTCCACCAGGATGATCGCGCCGCCGAGCGCGGCGATCAGCGCAGCCGCCTGAGCCGGATCACGGTCGAGATGAGCGGGGATCGACGCCGCATCGCGCATCAGCCCTTCGAGGCGGATGTTCTCTGTGTCGCCCGCGGGCGTGCGGAAATATTGATTGCGCGGGACCAACCCGAGCCAACGCGTCTTCTGCTCGACAGTCAGCCCTCGTCGGATCAGCGAGGGCAGCACCAAATTCACCGCGAAACCGGCGAGGACGCGGCCGTACTCGCGGATCGACTGCTTGAGGACGTCCCGCATCAGCCCGCGCGGCTCGGCGGCCCGCACAACCTTGATCAGCGACGCGGCGATCGGCGAGTGCGCGCCGTCCTCCGCCGTCCGCGTCACGCGCAGGTGCGGTATGTGCCGGGTGCGAATCAGCCCTTGCCGGTCTTCCTGCTCGATGCGCAGCAGACCCTGCGCCAGCAGGCCCATGAAGCCGAGCTTCAACGTCCGGTTGACATCGAATTTTGGCAGCGACATCAACACAAACGCCTCGGGTGCGCTCAACCGGTCGTTTGCCACCATCGAATTTGCTCCACCGGGCGCGGGTTTATGTCAGTCTAAGGATACGCTGCACCTTGGCGCCAGCGCATGGCAGGGACCCCCATGAGCGAGTTGGCCTTCACCTCCGCCGTCAAGCTGGCCGAGCTGATCGCCCAAAAGGCCATCTCGCCCGTCGAGCTGGTCGAGGCGGCGCTTGAGCGTATCGAGCAGTCGCAGCCCTCGCTCAACGCCTTTATCACGGTATGCGCCGAGGAAGCGCGCGCCGCGGCGTGGGAGGCCGAGGCGGCGGTGATGCTCGGCGACCCGCTCGGGGCGCTGCATGGCGTGCCGTTCGCGGTAAAGGACCTCGTCAATACCGCCGGCGTCAGGACGACTTTCGGTTCGGTGGCGCTCGCCGACAATGTGCCGGCGACGGATTCGCCCTCGGTCGCGCGGCTCAAGGCGGCGGGGGCGATCCTCATCGGCAAAACGACAACCCCCGAGTTCGGGCATAAATGCTTTACCGAGGCACCGCTTTTCGGGCGCACTGCCAATCCCTGGGATCTGTCGCGCACCTGCGGCGGGTCGAGCGGCGGCGCCGCCGCCGCGGTCGCGGCCGGGCTGACGCCAATCGGCATCGGCACCGACGGCGGCGGGTCGAGCCGCATCCCCGCGGCCTGCTGCGGCGTCGTCGGCTTCAAGCAGACGCTCGGCCTGGTGCCGCACGATCTGACGCCGGACGGGTTCGGCAACCAGTCGCACATCACGCCGATGACCCGCACGGTGTTGGATACCGCGGTAATGCTGCAGGCGATGGCAGGTCCCGACAAATGCGACCCGCATTCGCTCGGCCTGACGCCGCCCGATTTTGTCGCCGCGGCCCGGCCCGAGGGCAGCCTCGCCGGCTGCCGCATCGCCTGGCGGCCGCTGCTCGGCAACGACAGCCTGTCCGCCGAAGTGCGCGCGACATGCGAACGCGCGCTGGCGATCTTCGCCCAATTCGGCGCGGCGATCGAACCAGTGGAGGACGATTTCCGCAGCACCGAGCCGGTCTGGCTGGTGCTGACGCAGTCGTTCTGGAACGCGCGGTTTCGCCGCTATGTCGCGCAGTACGGCAACCGTATGAGCGACACGTTGATCCGGCAAATGGAGACCGGCGCGGCGCATAGCGCGGTCGCGCTGCAGGAGGCGATGTTCGAGCGGACCCGTATCTTCCGCGAGATCGAGTCCTGGTTCCCGACCTACGACATGGTCGCGACGCCGACCCTGTCGCGTACCGCGTTGCCCATCGACCACGATTTCTTCGCGCCGATCGAGATCGACGGCGCGCTCAGCGGCACGGTGCGGCAGTCCTGGTATCCCTACACGCTGCCGTTCAACTTGTCGGGCAGCCCGGCGGTGACGCTGCCCTGCGGCTTCGGCAGCGACGGCCTGCCGATCGGCCTGCAGTTGATCGGCCCGCAGCTCGGCGACGCGCGCCTGCTGCACGCCGCCGCGCTCTTCGAGGCGGCGGCGCCGTGGGCCGATAAGCAGCCGGCGATATAGGCCCTTTTTGGTCGTCCCGGCGAAAGCCGGGAGCCACTTTCAGCGCCAGAGACCGGTGATGGGAGGATCCCGTCGTTCGCCGGGATGACCCCTACAGGGTCACTTCGGCGAGACCACCATGGTCATCTGGCGGCCTTCCATGCGCGGGAACTGCTCGACCTTGGCGATCGCATCGAGGTCGCCCTTGACGCGCATCAAGACATCCATGCCGATCTCCTGGTGCGCCAACTCGCGCCCGCGGAACCGCATGGTCACCTTGACCTTGTCGCCTTCGCCGATGAATTTCTGCATCGAGCGCATCTTGACGTCGTAGTCGTGGTCGTCGATGCTCGGACGGAATTTGACTTCCTTGACCTCGATGATCTTTTGTTTCTTCTTGGCTTCGTTCTTTTTCTTCTGTTCTTCGTATTTATATTTGCCGAAATCGAGGATTTTGCAGACAGGCGGGTCGGCGTTGGGCGCGATCTCGACGAGATCGAGACCGGCATCCGCCGCCATGTCGAGCGCCTCGTTACGCGAGACGATCCCCACCATGTCGCCGCGTTCGTCAACGAGGCGCAGCTCCATGACCGAAATTTCGCCATTGATCCGCGGTCCGTCGCGGGTCGGGGCGGCGTTAAAGGGTGGTCTGGCTATTTACGTTCTCCGTCGTTAGTTCGGGCCAACCTGTGCGCTAGACAGTCTGCGGACCGGCAGCCTCTACTTTTAATCTAGCAACCGCTTCGTCCAGCGCAAGCGCTTGTTGCGCATTACTCCCGAGCCGGCGCAGCGACACGCCGCGGTTTTCCGCCTCGCGCCGCCCGACGACCAGCATCACCGGCACCCGCGCCACGCTGTGCTCGCGGACCTTGTAGTTGATCGTCTCGCTGCCGGTGTCGAGCACGACACGCAACCCGGCCGCGGTGCAGGCTTGCGCCACCTCGGCAGCGTAGGCATCGGCCTCGGAGGTGATCGTCGCCACCACCGCCTGCACCGGCGACAGCCACAGCGGAAAGCGGCCGGCGTAATGCTCGATGAGGATGCCGATAAAGCGCTCCATCGAGCCGAGGATCGCGCGATGCAGCATCACCGGCACATGCCGGGCGCCATCTTCGCCGACATAGGAGGCACCCAAGCGCTCGGGCATGTTGAAGTCGAGCTGCAAGGTGCCGCACTGCCAGTCGCGGCCGAGCGCGTCGCGCAGGTGGAACTCGAGCTTCGGCCCGTAGAACGCGCCCTCGCCGGGGGCGAGCGTATACCTCAGCCCGGCGGCTTCGCAGGCGTCGCGCAGGCTCGTCTCGGCATGTTCCCAGATCGCGTCGCTGCCGACGCTCAGCTCCGGCCGCGTGGCGAATTTGATGCCGACATCCTCGAAACCGAAATCCTTGTAGATCGAGAACAGCAGCTGGCAGAACGCGATCAACTCGTCCTTGATCTGCTCTTCGGTGCAGAAGATATGCGCGTCGTCCTGGGTAAAGGCGCGCACCCGCATGATGCCATGCAGCGCGCCCGACGGCTCGTTGCGCGTGCAGCTGCCGAATTCCGCCAGGCGCAGCGGCAATTCGCGGTAGCTGCGCAGCCGGTTGCGGAAGATCAGCACGTGTCCTGGACAGTTCATCGGCTTGACCGCGAGCACGCGTTCGTCGCGGCTCTCGGCGATAAACATGTTCTCGCGGAAATTGTCCCAATGCCCGGTCGCTTCCCACAATGACCGGTCGAGCAGCTGCGGGCCCTTCACTTCCTGGTAGCCGGCCCTGTCCAGGCGGTTGCGCATGTAGGTCTCGATGGTGCGGAACAGCGTCCAGCCCTTCGGGTGCCAAAACACGCTGCCGACCGCTTCCTCGCCGAGATGGAACAGCTCGAGCTCGCGCCCGACGCGGCGATGGTCGCGCCGCTCGGCCTCTTCGAGCCGGAACAGATACTGGTCGAGGTCCTTTTGCGAGGCCCAGGCGGTGCCGTGGATGCGCTGGAGCTGCGCGTTCCGGGCGTCGCCGCGCCAATAGGCTCCGGCAACGCTCATCAGTTTGAACGCCTGGCCGAGCTGCCCGGTCGACGGCAGATGCGGACCGACGCAGAGATCGACGAAGTTGCCCTGGCGGTACAGGCTGATCTCCTCGTCCGCGGCGATTTCAGCGATCCATTCCGCCTTGTACTTCTCGCCGAGTCCGGCGAAGAAGGCGACCGCCTTGTCGCGCTCCCACACTTCGCGGCTGATCGCCTCGTTCCGCTGAACGATCTCATGCATCCGCGCCTCGATCTTTTCGAGGTCTTCCGGGGTGAACGGCGTATCGCGCGCGAAATCGTAATAGAAGCCGTTTTCGGTCGCCGGGCCAAAGGTGACCTGGGTCTCGGGGTAGAGTTCCTTGACCGCCTCGGCCATCACATGGGCGGCGTCATGGCGGATGATGTCGAGCCCCTCGGGCTGCTCGCGGGTGATGATCGCGGCCTTGGCGTCGTGATCGATGACCGTCGCGAGGTCGCGCGGCCGGCCGTCGAGCTTCAAGGCGATCGCCGCTCTCGCGAGACCCGGGCCGATCGACGCGGCGAGCGCCGCCCCCGTGACCGGCGCGGGAAATTCGCGCGTCTTGCCATCGGGCAGCGTGATGACGACCGGTTTGCTGGATGACTCGTTCATCGCCCTGATGCTCCGTTAGGCGCGGCTCGAACGGGGGCGAATGGTCGCGAAAAAACCCCGTCCGAGGCCGGCGGGGTCGTTCGGTTTCGAGCTGTGGCGCCGATCAGCGTCAATAACCTCCGAACACCCCGCCGCGCGGAGTGGTGGTGGTCGTCGTCACGATGCGGCCGCTCTCGAACATAGGCGGAATATCGCGAAGCGCACCGGCAACGTCAAGATGCCAGTCCCAGCGTCGCCGCGACCTCGTCGACCGGCAGGTCGGCGAGATCGGCGCGGCGCAGGATCACCACATCGGGACCGCGCGGCGCAGTCAGCGCCGGGTCGCTGGCGGCGGAATAGAGCACTGTCGCCGGCGCACCGCCGACCACCGCGAGATGCGTCGGCCCCGTGTCGTTGCCGATAATGCGGCGCGCGAGGCCGCCCAACGCGACGACATCGCCGAACCCGGTTTGCCCCGTCAGGTCACGGGTTTCCGGTACAGCGGCGACGATTGCCTCGCCCAACGCCCGCTCGGCTGGGCCACCGATCACCACGGGCGTGAGGGCCGCCGCTGCAAGGCGTCGCGCCAACTCGATAAAGTTCGCGAGCGGCCAGCGCTTCATTGGGTGGTTCGGCGCCGCGCCCGGAACCAACAGCACATAGTGCGCCGGCAGCAAAAATCGCGATATGTTGCTCGGCGCCCAGGAGAGATCGGGCGGTGGCACCGGACCTGAAATGCCGGCCCAGCGCAACTGGTCGGCCTCGCGATCGAGCGTGTGCATGCGTCGCCGCTCTTGGGTATCGGGCTGACGATGCGACGCCTTGCTCACGATGCCAGACCATTCCGGCCCGCCAACCGACATCCATTTGGGCCGCCGCATCAGCCAAAAATAAAGCGCGCTCCGCTGTCGCGTGGACAGATCGTAAACCCGATCGAACCTGCCGCCGCGCAGCCGCCACGCCAGCCGCGCGAGCCCGACTAGATCGCTCCAGCCCGGCCGCTCGTCGATCCAAACGTCGTCGAAATAGGGCGCGTGGCGCAACAGGTCGGCATAGGGCCGCGTCGTCAGGACCGTAATATGCGCCCCCGCATGAAACGAGCGGATTGCCGCCGCAGTGCCCATCGCCTGCACGACATCACCCAACGCCGCGAGCTTGATGACCAAGATTTTTTGTCGCGAAGACAACAGCCGCTTCTTTTTTCGTCACCCCGGCACAGGCCGGGGTCCGGCCCTGCCCTGGATACCGGCCGGAGTTTATCCTCGGGCTGGCCAAAGGCCAGACCCGTGGGCCGGTATGACAAGTACTATTACGCCGGGATCGCCAGCGGCTCCGGGAGGGACAGCGCCTCGGTTTCGGGGAACAGCAGTTCCTCGTAGACGTCGATGTAGCGGGCGCACATCGCTTCGCGGGTAAAGCCGTTGGCGATATGGGCTCGTGCGCGGCGGGCGAGCGCGTCGCGCGCCTCGGGTTCGAGGCGCAGCGCGTGGTCGATCGCCGCCGCCAGCGCCGCGGTGTCGCCGGGCGGCACCAGCCAGCCGGTACTGCCGGAGATCACGGTCTCGCGCGCGCCGCCATGATCGGTGGCGATCACCGGCCGGCCCATCGCCTGCGCCTCGACGATCGTCCGGCCAAAGCCTTCGGGATCGGTCGAGGCCGAAACCACCACATCGGACAGCGCATAGGCCGCAGCGATGTCGCGGCAATCCTCGACGATGCGGAACTGGCCGTTCAGCTCGTGCTTGGCGATCGCCGCTTCCAGCTCGCGGCGGAAGCCGGGCCGCTGCTCGGCGCCGACCAGCAGGCAGCAGACATCGTGCCGGCCCAGCCGGGCGATCGCCTCGATCAGGTCGAGCCCGCCCTTCCAGCGGGTCAACCGGCCCGGCAGCATCACTACCGCGAACCCGTCCGGCACCCGCCACCGCGCCGCGACATCGGCGACCCGCTGTCCGGTCACCTGATACGGGTCGAACAGACGCATGTCGACGCCGCGCGGGATGGTGCGCAGCCGGTCGGCGCCGATGCCGTAATCGTTCGCCGCATGCGCCGCGACAAAGTCGGAGATGGCGATGACCCGCTCGCCGCGCGCCATCACCGAATTGTACCAGTGCTTCAGCCGGTTTTCGTCGCCATAGACATTGTGGAACGTCGTGACGAACCGCCGCCGCGTCTTTTTCGCGGCGCGCCAGGCGCTCCAAGCCGGGGCGCGGCTGCGCGCATGAACGATGTCGATCCTGCAGCGGCGGATGATCTCGACCAGCGCTGCGGTGTTGCGGCGGATCGCCAGCGGGCTCTTCGACGTCAGCGGCAGGCGGATGTGCTCGACGCCGGCGCGGGCCAGCTCGCGCTCCATGGGTCCGCCCTCGGACGCGACATAGGCCTTCCAGCCGGCGGCAACCAGCGCCGTCGCGACCTCCACCGTGCCCCGCTCGACACCGCCCGAGACCAGGCTCGGTATCACCTGCAGCACCGCCGGCGGGCGGGCTTCTTCAATCCTCTGGTCGATGTTACCCTCGCGTGCCATTCCGCTTGCCGCCACAGCGTTTTGATGCCGATGTCCGGACCCGCGACGCAGCCCGTTGACAGCGCCGCGATTCTACCACGCGAGGGCGGCGCGACAATCGCCTACCACCGTCTCGCCGGCGCGGCACCCGGCATCGTCTTCCTCGGCGGTTTCCGCTCCGACATGACCGGAACCAAGGCTCTGTTTTTACAAAATTATTGCCGCGAGCGTGACCGCGCCTTTGTGCGCTTCGACTATTTTGCGCACGGCCAGTCGAACGGCGATTTTGCCGACGGCACGATTTCGCGCTGGCGCGACGACGCCGTCGCGGTGATCGATTCGCTGACTGAGGGCCCGCAGGTCCTCGTCGGGTCGAGCATGGGCGGGTGGATCATGGTGCTCGCCGCCCTGGCGCGGCCGACGCGGATCGCGGCGCTGGTCGGTATCGCCGCCGCCCCGGATTTCACCACCGACTTGCTGCCGCGCCGCCTCTCCGAGGCGCAGCGGCGGACGCTCTTCGACGAAGACCGCATCCTGCTCCCCTCGCCCTACGACCCCGCCGGGTATCTCTATACGCGGGCGCTGGTCGAGGACGGCGACCGCAATCTTGTGCTGCGCGGCGACATTCCGCTCGCCTGCCCGGCGCGGCTGCTGCACGGGATGGCCGACGAGTCGGTGCCGTGGCAGCAAAGCCGGAAACTCGCCGAGCGGCTCGCCGGCACCGACGTGACGCTGACCCTGATCAAGGACGGCGACCACCGCCTGTCGCGCGATCAAGATTTGGCACGGCTCGCCGTAACGTTGGACGAGTTCTCGACGAACTGCCGCTGACGTTTAAGCCGAGCCACTCGGAAAGTTCGCCTCCCGCGGGCTTGACCCGCGGGTCCATGAATAGCCTCAACTTATCCGTGGATGGCCGGGTCAAGCCCGGCCACGGCGCCGGAGTTCCGCTCGGTCGAACCCTTCCGCTAATTTTTCACGATCAGCGCGTCGACGACGCTGAGGCCTTCGCCGGTTTCGTGGACGATGACCGGATTGAGGTCGATCTCGGCGATCTGGTCGGCATGGTCGGCCGCGAAGCGCGACAGCGCCACCATTAATTCGACGAGCGCAGCCTTGTCGGCGGGCTTGGCACCGCGCACGCCGTCGAGCAGCGCCGCCCCCTTCAGCTCGCTGAGCAGGGCCAGCGCATCCTCGGCGTCGAGCGGCACCGGGGCGAAGGCGACATCCTTCAGCACCTCGACATGGATGCCGCCCAGCCCGACCATTAGCATCGGCCCGAAGGTCACGTCACGCGTTACGCCAAGGATCATCTCCTGGCCGCGCTGCGCCATCGCCTGGACCAGCACGCCGTCTACCTTCGCGTTCGGCTGTGCGGCCTTGGCGCGGGCGACCACCGTGCGGTAGCCCTCGCGCACCGACGCGTCGCCATTGAGGCCGAGCAGGACCGCGCCGGCCTCGGTCTTGTGGGCGATGTCGGGCGACTGCACCTTCAGAGCAACCGGCCCGCCAATGCGCATCGCCGCGTCGCTGGCATCATCCTCGCTGGCCGCGAGGAATTCCGGCACGCGTTTCACGCCATAAGCGGCGAGCAGCGCCTTCGACTGCACCTCGGTCAGCACCTTGGCCGACTCGGCCAGCGCTTTCGCGACGGTGCCGCGCACCGACGCGTTGGTCTCGGCCACCGCGCCGCGCCGCGCGATACGCTCGCGGAACCGGCCGTAATCGGCGAGCGCCTTGATCGCCCGTGCGCAGCTCGGCATCGAGGTATAGGCGGGGATGCCGACCTCGGCGAAGGCCGCCAACGCGCCGGGCGTCGCGGTGGTATAGGTCGCCATCAGGATCGGCTGCGGCGTCGCGTCGACGATGCCGGCCAGTTCCTCGGCGCGTTTGCGGGCGGTCGTCTCGTTGGCGACCGAGGAAATCAGCAGAACCGTGTCGATGCGCTTCGACTGCCGCACGAGCTCGGCGATCGGCTTGTAGCCGACCTCGCCGATCGCCTGCGCGGTAGCGTCGATCGGGTTGAGCGCCGAGGCGTAGCTCGGCAGCAGCGCCATGATCTTGGCCTGCAGTTCCGGTTCCAGTTCGGGCACCTCGAGGCCGTGCGCCGAGAGAATGTCGGCCATCCACACCGCGCTGCCGCCCGAGCCGGTGATGATCGCGACGCGGTTGCCCTTCGGCAGCTTGCAGAACGCGAAGGCCGCCGCCATGTCGAGCATGTGGTCGATGTCTTCGCCGCGGATGATGCCGTGATGGCGGAAGATCGCGTCGTCGATCGCGCCCGATTGCGCCAGCGCCCCGGTATGCGATGCGGCGGCGCGCCGCCCCGCGTCGGAGCGCCCGACCTTGGCGACGATCAGCGGCTTGCCGGCCTGCGCCGCGCGGTCGGCAACGGCACGGAACCGCGCCGGCTGGCGAATGCCTTCGAGATAGACCATGAAGATGTCGGCGGCGCCCGACTCCATCGCCGCCTCGATATAGTCATGCGCTTCAAGCACGGTCTGGTTGCCCGAGCTGACCTGCGTCGTGAAGCGCAGCTGGCGCGCCTCGCCGCGGCTGAGGAACGAAAAGGTCAGCGCGCCGGACTGGCAGGACACCGCGATCGCCCTGGCCTTGCCGCCCTGGGGCAGCAGCTTCTTCGCGGTGTCGTGAAACACCGGGCTAAAGGTCGCGACCAGCGGCCGCAGCGGGTTGACCAGCCCTTCCGAATTCGGCCCGCAGATCGCCATGTCGAGCTTTGTGGCAAGCGCGCGGAGCTGGGCATCGCGCTGCGCCGCCTCTTCGCTCTTTTCTTCGCCAAAACCCGAAGAGATGATGACCGCCGCCGGGATGCCCTTGGCGCCACATTGCTCGATGGTCGAGATCACATGCGCCGCCGGCACGACGATCACCGCGAGGTCGACCGCCTCGGGGATGTCGGCGACGCTTTTATACGCCTTGTGGCCCAACACTTCGCTTTGGCTGCGGGTGACCGGGTAGATCGGCCCGTCAAAGCCGTGGCCGATCAGCTGCTTGGTCAGCCGGCCACGGATCGTCTCGTCGGCGGCCGCGCCGACGATGCAGAGGCTTTTCGGGGAAAGCAGAGGGCGAAGATCGGGCATTTGTCACTTTCAATCGTCATTCCGGGATCGCCCGCAGGGCGAGACCCGGAACCCATGAACACGGACTTCACCAGCAAGCCGCCGGCGTCCGCACATCAAGGGCAAATGACCGTGTTCATGGGTTCCGGGTTCATCGCTGCGCGATGCCCCGGAATGACAACAGGGAATTATCACCGCAACCCCAGGCCGCGGGCGATGATGCCGCGGAGGATTTCGCGGGTGCCGCCCTGGATCGTCAGCTTGGGCGCGATCAGGGTGGTGTAGTTGAGCGCCTGCTCGAAGCGGTCGTCGTTGCTGTCGGGAGCGCTGTCGCCGCGCACCGGCGCCATCAGCCGCACCTTGTTGGGCAGCGCCTGCTCGAAATTGGTGCCGAGATCCTTGACGATCGAGGCTTCCGCCGCCGGCGTCTTGCCGGCCTGCAGCATCCCGGCGACCGACAGCGACATGCGCCGCATCGTCGCGAGATGCGCCACCTCGCGGCCGATGCCCTCGGCCTGGCGTTCGCTCGGCTCGGGGCCGACGACGCGCACCAGTTCGGTGAGGCTCTGGAGCGTTTCCAGCCAGCGGTCGGGGCCGCTGCGCTCATAGGCCAGCTCGGCGCTCGCCTGCTTCCAGGCCATGTCGACCTCGCCGATCATGTGCAGGTCGGGCACGAACACATCGTCGAAGATCACCTCGTTGAAGTCGTGCGCGCCGGTCAGATTGATGATCGGCCTGATCGTGATCCCCGGCGACTTCATCGCGATGAGGAATTGCGTGAGGCCATGCCGGTGGTTTTCCGGGGTCTTATTCGAGGTACGCAGCAGGCCGATCATGTAGTCCGCCTGGTGCGCATTCGAGGTCCAAATCTTGCGGCCGTTGACCAGCCAGCCGCCATCGGTCTTGGTCGCGCGCGTCGAGGCGGCGAAGACGTCGGAGCCGGAATTGGGCTCGGAAAGCCCGATGCAAAAGCACAATTCGCCCGAGACGATGCGCGGGACGATGTCGCGCCGCACCTCTTCCTGGCCGTAGCGCAGCAGCACCGGGCCCGATTGCCGGTCGGCGGTCGAGTAGTGCCGGGTCGGCGCGCGGTGCGCCAGCATCTCCTCGGTGACGACATAGCGTTCGAGCTGGGTGCGCCCGCCACCGCCATATTCCTTGGGCCAGGTCATGCCGATCCAGCCCTTGGCGCCGACCTTGCGGGCGAAGGCGGCGGCGTTGTCGCCGCGCTTGCCCTGCGGGCTGAACGTCCCGGCCTCCATTTCCTGCTTGAGAAAGGCGCGGACCTCCTGGCGCAGCTCCTTGCACTCGGGCGGCAGCTCGATCGGATCGAATTCGAAGATGGTCGCCATTGTCGCTTCCTCACGAACCGCGCGTGACGAACGGCCACAGCGCATCGGCGCCGGCCGCGGCGACCATGCGCCCCAGCCGCTCGGCCCACAGCGTCTCGTTGCCGAATTCCTCGCGCCAGCCCCACAGCCGGCGCGTCGAATGGTGCAGCGTGTGCTCGTAGGTGAAGCCCATCGCGCCATGCACCTGATGCGCGATCGCCGCGCCGGTGCCGGCAGCGTCGCCGACGCGGAGCTTGGCGATCGCCACTTGGGCGGCGGTGATGTCGCTGTCGATGCCGTTGGCGGCGATCGCCTCGGCGGCGCCGTCCGCCGCGGCGCCGGCGGCGGCGACCTCGCCGGCGAGCGCCGCGAGATTCTGCTGCACCGCCTGGAACTTGGCGATCGGCCGGCCGAACTGCGAGCGATCGAGCGAATACTGCACCGATTGTTCGAGGATGCGCTCCAATGCGCCGGCCATTTGCTGGGCGCGCGCGGCGGCGGCGATCAGCGTCAGCTTCGCCGGATCGAGGCCGGGCGCCGGTTGCACGGCGATGGCGGTGGCGCCGTCAAAACTGACCGTGTCGCGCGACTCACCGCTGAGGCCGACACCGGGCGAGATTGCTAACCACTCGGTCGCGACCAGCGCGACGACCGGTTCGCCGCTACGCCTCGCGAGGACAGCGATGTGCTGCGCATAGCGCGCGAACGGGACGTGCCGCGCGCGCCCGGCGAGCTTGCCGTCGGCGCCGAGCGTGATGTTGCCGTCCTCATAGACCGGCGCGATGGTCATCGGCCCGGCGGGCGCCGCGATCTTGGCCTCGGCCAATAGCCAGCCGGCGAGCAGCGTCTCGGCCAGCGGCACCGGCGCCGCAAACCGGCCCGACACCCGCAGCACCGCAAACCCGTCAGCGAGCTCCGCGCCGGCGCCGCCGTATTCGTCGCTGACCCAGGTCAGGGGCAGGCCCGACTCCTCCAGCGCGTCCCACAGCCCCTTCGGCCACTCGCCCTTCTCGGCCTTGTTCACCGTCTCCGGCTCGCACAGGTCCTGGAAAATCTTGGTCGCGGTATCGGTGATGATCGTGTCGGGCATGTCCTCCCCCGGCCTCGTAGGCCTCGCCCGATCGAACCATGCCCCCGCCGCCTTGACAAGCGCGCCTAGGACACGACGGTCAACCCTCTTCCTCGTCACCCCCGCGGAGGCGGGGGCCCAAGGCCACTATTTCAACAGGTCATCGTAAAGATCGCGCCACCGCGGATTGTTCTCTTCGATCAATCGCAGCTTCCACGTTCGGCGCCATTTTTTTGATCTGCTTCTCGCGCGGGATGGCGTCGGGCATTGTAAGGTGGAACTCAACATACACCATACGATGCACGCCATATCGGTTCGTGAACCCGTCGACGACGTTCGATCGATGTTCCCACGCACGCCGCGCGATCTAGTTCGTGACACCGATGTAGAGTGTTCCATTGCGCCCGCTGGCAAGGATGTAGACACAAGGTCGCATGTCTTCGTTCTGGCGGGTCTTGCGGAAACCAATCAAAGCACATCGTCATTCCCGCGAAAGCGGGAATCCAGGGCGAGCGATGAGAGATGGCCCTGGACCCCCGCCTTCGCGGGGGTGACGAAAGGGCTTTTTCAATAGGATCGAAGCCATGCTGATCGTCGATGCACAGGTGCATATCTGGGGCGCCGATACGCCTGAGCGGCCGTGGCCGGCGGGAAATGCGCATCGCGCGCACCGCCCGGTGCCGTTCTCGAAGGACGATCTCTTGGCCGAGATGGCGGCGGCGGGGGTCGATCGCGCGGTGATCGTGCCGCCGTCCTGGGAGGGCGACCGCAACGACCTCGCGCTCGCGGCCGCCGCCGCGCATCCCGACAAATTCGCGGTCATGGGGCGGCCGCTGCTTGATAACCCCGGCCCGCACCCGCTCGACCATTGGCGCGGGCAGAAAGGCATGCTCGGCATCCGCGTCACCACCGCCGGGCACGGCGCTCGGGCGCTGTTCACCGAGCCGGAGGGCGATTGGCTATGGCAGGCGGCCGAGCGTGTGAGCCTACCGGTGATGGTGTCGATCCCCGGCCTCTTGCCGGAGCTTGGAAAGCTCGCCGAGCGGCATCCCGGCGCGAGGTTTGTGATCGACCATCTGGCGGTGGTGCGCGACGCCAAGGACGAGGCGGCGTTCGGCGATATCGCCAACCTCGTCGCGCTCGCCAAGCACCCCAACATCGCCGCCAAGGCCTCGGCCTTGCCGCGTTATTCGAGCGAGCCGTACCCCTATCGCCGGCTGCACCCATATCTGAGGCAGGTGTTCGACGCCTTCGGTCCGCGCCGCTTCTTCTGGGGCACCGACATGACCGGCATCCCCTGCACTTATCGCCAGGCCGTGACGCTGTTCACCGAGGAATTGGCCTGGCTCCAGGGCGCCGACCTGGAATTGGTGATGGGCCGCGCGCTATGCGACTGGCTGGGTTGGCCCGTCTAGGCAACCCCCTCTCGACTGCTGCGTGTCGGCGCGGTCGAGCTGCCGGAGGCTGCTGAATTCGTCGCCACCTTGGCTGCACAGCTGCCCCCCGCGCGTAGCAGCCCTGGCGTGACCCGAACGATATCCCGCGCCCGTTGTCGGCATGTCGGCAACGCCTTACGCTGGTCCGACCCGATCCTGTAAAGCGAGGCCGCGATGTCGGCAGAACCTTTCCTCCAGGCCCGCGAGTTCCTCTGGCGGCACCGCGCCGACTACGACACCGCGTATCGCGATTTCCGCTGGCCGGTGCTCGACCGGTTCAACTGGGCGCTCGATTATTTCGACCGCATGGCCGACGGCAACGACCGGCCGGCGCTGTGGATCGTCAACGAAGGTGGCGGGGAAGACAAGGTCAGTTTCGCGGCGATGGCCGAGCGGTCGAACCGGGTCGCCAACTACCTGCGCGGGCTCGGGGTCAGGCGCGGCGACCGCGTTCTGTTGATGCTCGGCAATGTCGTGCCACTGTGGGAGGTCATGCTCGCGGCGATGAAGCTTGGCGCCGTGACAATCCCGGCCTCGACCCTTTTGAACCGCGACGATCTGATCGACCGGTTCGACCGCGGCCGTGCCCGGCATGTCGTAACCAGCCCCGAGCACGCCGCAAAATTCGCCGACATCCCCGGCGACTACACGCGCATCTGCATCGGCGCGGCCGAGGGTTGGCACGATTACGCCGATGCTGCCGCCGCACCGGCCCGGTTCGTACCGGACGGCGAGACCAAGGCCACCGACCCGCTGCTGCTTTATTTCACCTCGGGCACCACCGCGAAACCCAAGCTGGTGCTGCACAGTCATCAGAGCTACCCGGTCGGTTCGCTGTCGACGATGTACTGGATCGGCCTGCAGCCGGGCGATGTGCATCTCAACATCTCGTCGCCCGGCTGGGCTAAGCACGCCTGGAGCTGCGTGTTTACGCCGTGGGTCGCCGAAGCCTGCGTGTTCATGCTGAACCAGCCGCGGTTCAACGCGAAAAACCTGCTCGACGCGCTGCAGCGCTACCAGGTGACGACGTTCTGCGCGCCGCCGACCGTATGGCGGATGGTGATCCAGGAGGATATCGCAGCGTACAAGATGGCGCTGCGCGAGGTCGTCGGCGCCGGCGAGCCGCTCAACCCAGAGGTCATCGAGCAGATCAAATCCGCCTGGGGTCTCACCATCCGCGACGGCTATGGCCAGACCGAGACGACGCTGCAGATCGGCAATTTTCCCGGCCAGGCGGTGAAGCCCGGCGCGATGGGCAAGCCGGCGCCGGGCTATGTCGTGCGGCTGCTCGACGCCGACGGCACGGCGCAGGACGAGGCCGAGGTGTGCCTCGCGCTCGACCCGCCGCCTTTGGGGCTGATGATGGGCTATCAGGGCGATGCCGGCGCGGTGGTGCCGGTGTCGGGCGACGTGTACCGTACCGGCGACGTCGCGCTGCGCGATGGCGACGGCTACTACACCTATGTCGGCCGGGCCGACGACGTGTTCAAAGCCTCGGACTACCGGATCAGCCCGTTCGAGCTGGAAAGCGCGCTGATCGAGCACATCGCGGTCGCCGAGGCGGCGGTGGTCCCCTCGCCCGATCCGATGCGGCTGGCGGTGCCGAAAGCCTTTATCGCGCTCGCCGGCAACCATGTGCCGACGCGCGACACCGCGCTCGACATCTTCCGCCATTGCCGCGCGACGCTGGCGCCGTTCAAACGCGTGCGCCGGCTCGAATTCGCCGAGCTGCCGAAAACGATCTCCGGCAAGATCCGCCGCGTCGAGCTGCGCGCCGGCGAAGCCGAGCGCCGCGCCGCCGGTACACGCGCAGAGGCGGAGTACTGGGAAGACGACTTCCCGGAATTGCGCTAGCCATCCCGTCGTCGTCCCGGCCTGCGCCGGGACGACATTGACATTAGTGCCCTAAAATCATGCAGGGCCGGTTGACCGGCCGCGGGTTGGCCGTCATCTAGGGTCTATATGTTCCACTTCTTCGAACACCTTCTCGAACCGACCGAAAAGCCGCCCGAAGCGCCGCCGCCCGAGCTCGGCAGCCCGCATGCGCTGGAGCGTTTCTTCTGGCATTTCACACGGCAGATCCCGGGGCTGCTGATCGCGCTGTTCGTGACCGGGTTTGTCGTCGCGCTGCTCGACGCGGCGATCCCGGTGTTTATCGGCCGCATCGTCACGCTGGTGACGTCGCAATCGCCCGAGGCGATCTGGGCGATCGCCGGCTGGCAGCTGCTCGGCATGGCGCTGCTGCTGCTGGTGCTGCGGCCGGTCGCGCATTTTGTGTCGTCCTTGGTGACCAATCAGGCGCTGATCCCCGGCCTCACCAACCTCACGCGGTGGCAGAGCCATTGGCATGTCGTGCGCCAGGGCTGGACCTATTTCCAGAACGATTTCGCCGGGCGCATCGCCAACCGCGTCATGCAAACCGGCCCGGCGCTGCGGGAAAGCGTCGTCAGCAGCATCAACGCGGTCTGGTACATCCTGGTCTACGGCACCAGCGCCGCGCTGCTGCTCGGCAGCGCCGATTGGCGGCTGGCACTGCCGATCCTGTGCTGGTTCGCAACCTACGCGGCCGTGCTGCGGATGTTCCTGCCGCGCATGCGCGAGCGCTCGCGCCGCATGTCGGAGATGCGCTCCGAGGTCACCGGCCGGGTCGTCGACAGCTACACCAACATCCTCACCGTCAAGCTCTTCGCCCGCGCCAAGGACGAGGACGATTTTGTCCGCGACGCGGTCGACGAGCACACCCACGCCTACCGCCGCCAGCTGCGCATGACCTCGGGCTGGAGCTTGTCGCTGATCCTGATGAACGCATCGCTGCTGACCGGCACCGGTGGCCTGGCGCTCTGGCTGTGGACGCGCGGCCGCATTCCGGTCGGCATCGTGGCGATGGCGATCCCGATGGCCTGGCAGATCGGCAACATCGCCGGCTGGGTGGCGCAGCAGATCGCCAACATCTTCGACAATATCGGCCAGGTGCAGGACGGCATGCGCTCGATCGCGGTGCCGCGATCGATGCCCGACGAGCCGGGCGCGGTCGACCTGCCGCGCGTGGTCGGCGCGGTGCGCTTCGAGCACGTCCATTTCGACTACGGCCGGTCCAAGCGGGTGGGCGGCGTGCTGCGCGGCCTCGACCTCGACATCGCGCCGGGCGAGCGGGTCGGGCTGGTCGGCCGCTCGGGCGCCGGCAAGTCGACGCTGGTCAATCTGCTGCTCGGCTTCTACCGGCCGGAGCAGGGCCGCGTGACGGTTGACGGCCACGACATCGCCGGCCTGACACAAGAGAGCCTGCGCGCGCAGATCGGCATGGTGACGCAGGACACCTCGCTGCTGCACCGCTCGATCCGCGACAACATCCGCTACGGCCGTCCCGACGCCAGCGAGGCCGAGATCGTCGACGCCGCGCGCCGCTCGCACGCCACCGAATTCATCGACGGCCTGGAGGACTGGCACGGCCGCAAGCAGTTCGACGCGCACGTCGGCGAGCGCGGCGTCAAATTGTCCGGCGGGCAGCGGCAGCGCATCGCGCTGGCGCGGGTGATCCTCAAGGACGCCCCGATCCTGGTGCTCGACGAGGCAACCTCGGCGCTCGACAGCGAGGTCGAGGCGGCGATCCAGGAACAGCTCGACGAGCTGATGGAAGGGCGCACGGTCATCGCGATCGCCCACCGCCTGTCGACGATCTGCCGGATGGACCGGCTGGTCGTGCTCGACCACGGGCGCATCATCGAGGAAGGCACGCACGCGCAGCTCCTGGCCCGCGGCGGCGCCTACGCCGCACTGTGGCGCAGGCAGTCGGGCGGCTTCCGGGTCGATATGGCAGACCGCGAGCCGGAGGAGATCCGGGTTTAACCCCCACCACTGTCATTCCGGGATCGTCCGCGGGACGAGACCCGGAACCCATGAACACGGACTGCCGCTTAAAGTGGCTTCGATGCCTGAACATTTGTTGGCTGGGCCTGTGTTCATGGGTTCCGGGTTCACCGCTTCGCGGCGCCCCGGAATGACAGGTATGATAACAGCTACTTAGATGCAGTGAGGGATCGACCGTGGAACGTGAAGCGCTGATCTTTGTCGGCTCGTGCGACCTCGCGGGGATCGTCCGCGGCAAGGGGTTTCCGGCGACGGCCCAGGCGCAGCGGCTGCACCAGGGCGTCGGCCTCACTCACAGCAACATCATGATGTCGGCGTTCGGGCCGATCTACGACACGCCCTATGGCACGCTGGGCGATCTAATGCTGGTGCCCGACCCGACGACCTATGTCGAGGTCGAGTTCGACCTCGGCGACAGCGAGCGCTTTTATCTCGGCGACATCCTGCTGCTCTCCCGAGAGCACTGGAATTGCTGTCCGCGCCATTTCCTGCGGCGCGCGCTGCAGGCGCTCGAAACCGAGACCGGGCTCGGCATCGTCGCCGCGTTCGAGCAGGAATTCGTCTATACCGGCGTCGAGCATCGCGAGGGCGCGACCTACTCGCTCGACGCCTGGCGCCGTCAGGGCGCCTTTGGTGAGCATGTGATGGCGGCGCTGCGCAGCGCCGGGCTCGAACCCGACAGCTTTCTGCCGGAATACGGGCCGCGCCAATACGAGATGACGATCGGCCCGGCGCGCGGTCTGCGCGCCGCCGACGAGGCGGTGATCGCCCGCGAGATGGCCCGCGCCGTGGCGCAGCGCCACGGTCATCGCGCGATCTTCGCGCCGATCCTCGACCCGGACGGCATCGGCAACGGCACGCATATCCATTTCAGCCTGCGCGACACCGCCGACCAGCCGGTGATGTACGACCCCGACAAGCCGTGGCGCATGGGCGAGGCCGGAGAACAGTTCTGCGCCGGCATCCTCGATCATCTGCCGCTGCTGACTGCGGTCACTGCGCCCTCGGTCGCGTCGTATTACCGGCTGCAGCCCAATCGCTGGGCACCGACCTGGGCCAATATCGGGCTGCAGGATCGTGGCGCTGCGCTGCGCATCTGTCCGATCTTCGACGAGCCGACCGACCGTCATTTCAATGTCGAGTACCGCGTCGCCGACGCGACCGCCTGCCCTTACCTGGCCTTGGGTGCGGTGGTATGGGCTGGGCTCGACGGCATCAAGCGCAAGCTCAAACTGCCCGAGTTCACCAACAAGAGCTTCTGGGACATGAGCGAGGCCGAACGCCAGGCCGCCGGCGCCAAGCCCCTGCCGCGCTCGCTCGGCGAAGCGCTGAACCTGCTCGCCGCGAGCGAAACCGCACGAGGGTGGTTCGGCGACGAGCTGTTCGAATGTTATCTGCGCTTCAAGCGTTCGGAGATACAGGCCGTCGAGGGCATGACCCCGGCACAAATCTGCGCCCGCTACGCCGAAATCTATTGAGCGGGCGGCCGCATTTCTTATCGTCATGCCCGGACTTGTTCCGGGCATCCACGGAACCGCCGTGGGCATCCGACAAGTAAGCGTGGATGGCCGGGTCAAGCCCGGCCATGACGAAAAGGGGGTGGCCGCATTTCAGAGAAATTCCTCGCTCCCGACGAGCCGGCGCCGGTCCGTCTGTTGCGGCCGGACGGCGCCTCCGATTTGGTGCTCGCGGCCGACCATGCCGGGCGGCTGATCCCGCACGTCCTCGGCGATCTCGGACTCAACGAGACGGAGCGCGGCCGTCACATCGCCTGGGATATCGGCATCGCCGGCGTGACCGAAATCCTCTCGAGACTGCTCGACGCGGCGGCGGTGCTGCAGGTCTATTCGCGGTTGGTGATCGACTGCAACCGGGCGCTCCATCACCCGACCTCGATCCCGACGGTCAGCGAGCTGAACTCCGATCCCCGGCAATGAGAACCTGTCGTCGGAGGACCGCGCGGCGCGTCGGCGGGCGATTTTCGACCCGTATCACACGGCGATCGCCGCTCTGCTCGACAGCCGCCGGGAAACGGGCCGGCGCACCATCTTCGTCGCGATGCACAGCTTTACGCCGGTGTTTAAATCGCTGGCGCGTACGGTCGAGATCGGCGTGCTGTTCCACCACGAGACGCCGCTGTCGCGCCTCATGCTCGACCTGCTGCGCGCCGAGGGCGACCTCGTCGTCGGCGCCAACGAGCCCTACGCGATCACCGACGACAGCGACTACACGGTCCCGGTGCATGGCGAGGCCCGCGGCCTCGACCATGTCGAGATCGAAATCCGCCAGGACCTGATCGCCGACACCACCGGCCAGCACCGCTGGGCCGAGCGCATGGCCCGCCTGCTACGCAAAGCGAACCGAGCGCTGGTGCACCGATTAGCCTGAAACGTCCGTGCCGGCCCCCACCCACTTGCAGCTTGCGCTGCAAGTCTCCCTCCCCAGGTGGACTAAAGAAATGGGCCACGGGGGAGGGTTGGGTGGGGGTCGGCACCCATGTCAGGTGAAAGCGTCCAGGCGAACGAGCGAGGCGCGCTACACCCCGAGCAGCTCGACGTCGAAGATCAGCGTCGCGTTGGGCGGGATGACGCCGCCGGCGCCGCGCGCGCCGTAGCCGAGCTCGGACGGGATGATCAGCGTGCGCTTGCCACCGACCTTCATGCCGGCAACGCCCTCATCCCAGCCGCGGATCACCTGGCCGGCGCCGAGCCGGAAGCCGAACGGCGAGCCGCGATCGACCGAGCTGTCGAATTTCTTGCCCTTATCCCCATTCGGCTCCTGCAGCCAACCGGTGTAATGCACCGACACGTTGTTGCCGGAGGTGGCTTCGGCGCCGGTGCCGACTTCGCTGTCGCGATAGATGAGGCCGCTGGGAAGGCTGGGCATGAGTAATGCTCCATCATTTGTGGCCCGGAGAACCATTGCTATATTCGATAACGTAAGGCGACGAGGAACAGCAGCGCGCCGGGGAACATCATGCAGAACTCGATCCTGACCGAGACCGTTACCGCCGTCACCGACATTCTCGGCCCCGACCTGGACGAGATTGCGGTGGAGCGTGCGGTGATCGGGTTGTTTTTCACCGGCGTCAAGCTGTCGACCGGGCATGCCGGCGCTTGCGCGACGCCGATCAAGTCGATCCCCGAGGCGGTGTGCTGCCCGTCGTCGGCGATGGCGATGCCGTTCCCCGGCAAGATGAGAGGCAAGCCGGCGCGCGATGCGCTGAAGGAGGTGTCCTCCACCCACGGCATTCGCCGCGGCGTCGGCATCGCGACACTGAACGCGCTCGCCGAATTGTGCTGGGAACGGAGGCCCAACCCGCTCGTCGAGCTGCGCCGCGGCATCGACGCGTTCGACGCCAACAGCTTCCGGCCGAACGACCAGACCGTCGTGGTCGGGGCCTTCGTGCCGTTCCTCAAGGAGCTGAAACGCCACAAGCAGCCCTTCCTGGTGCTGGAGAAGGACCCGGACACGCTGAAGGCCGAGGAGATACCGTTCTACCGCCCGGCCGAAACGGCGCGCGAAGTGGTGCCGCAAGCCGATGTGCTGCTGGTGACCGGCACGACATTGCTCAACGACACGCTGGAGGATCTGTTGTCCTGGGCACGGCCGGAGGCGCGGGTGACGGTGGTTGGCCCGACCGTTGGCCTGTTGCCCGACGCGTTCCTCGCGCGCGGTGCCAACATCCTCGGCGGCGTCAGGATCGCCGAACCCGACGATTTTCTCGACCTGCTCGCCGAAGGCGGCTCGGGCTACCATTTCTTCGGCCGCGTCGCCGAGAAGGTCGTGCTGGCCCGCCGCACCGCGACGGTGGCGCAGGCCGCTTAAAGCGTAGCTCGCGATAGTGCCAGCCCCCTCCCCAACCCTCCCCCGTGGACACGGGAGAGAGAGACTTGCAGCGCAAGCTGCAAGTGGGTGGGGGCCGGCACGGTCAGATCGGACAAAACCCTAAACTACTGCGCGCACGGCCCAGGCGGCGGCGACCAGCGAGCGCGGGCCGTCCGGTGCGCCGGACAGGTAGGCCTCGCGCACCGCGGCCTCGACCCGCGCCCGCAAATCCGGCGCCAGCGAGGCGGCATAGCTGCCGACCGGCCCCTGGCCGCCGAGCAGCGGCTCCCAGTAATCCGTGAACGACGCGTACTCCATGCGCACATAGAGCGGGGCAGCTTCGACCCGCTCTATTCCGGCGCGCGCGAACAGGGCCGGCAGCCCATCGGGCTGCGCCAACGGCGCCGAGAACAGCCGGTCGCGTACCCTGGCGGCGTTTGGGTCGAGGCTCGCGGCGGTGTCCCACAGCAGCCGCTGATAGACCAGCCCCCCGCGAAAGTCCCAGACGCAGGCGGCGATCACCCCGCCGGGCCGCGTGACCCGCCGCATCTCACGCACCGCCGCGACCGGATCGCCGACAAAATTGAGCACGAGCTGCGCCGCGGCGCCGGCGAAGACGCCGTCGCCAAAGGCCAGCCGGCTCGCCTCGCCGGCGACAAAGACCGGCCCCGCCGCCCGCTCCCTCGCATAAGCAACATAAGGCGCCGCGACATCGACCCCGACGGCAGGTCCGCGCGCCGCCATGGCGGCTGCGAGGCTGCCGGTGCCGCAGCCGACATCAAGCATCCGTCCTTCGGGAAACCGCGCAAACTCGACCATCAGCTCACCGAGCGCGCGGGTCCAGCGGCCGAGAAATACCTCATAGGCGGCGCCGTCGCTGGCGCGGTAGGCGGACGCCTGCGTCATATCCCCAAGTATACCGCCGCTGCGGGCTGGAGCCGCGAACATAGTCGCGCCTATGATGCCGGGAGCGGCAGAAGGAGGGGCAGATGGCGGTTCGGCTCGGCGGCGGCGACTACACCTTCGAGGTCGACGAGGATTGGGCGAAAACCCCCGACGACATCGTGCTCGGCGATTGCGCCGCGGTCGGCGTCGACAGCAAGGACAATGTCTATGCCTTCAACCGCGGCGACCACCCGGTTGCGGTCTTCGATAAGGACGGCAACCTGCTTCGCACCTGGGGCGAAGGCCTGTTCCCGCGGCCGCATGGCGTGCACGTCGCGCCGGACGACACGATCTGGCTGACCGACGATGCCGATCACACGGTCCGCCACTGCACCCTCGGCGGCAAGGTGTTGCTGACGCTCGGCGTCCCCGGCAAGCCGTCGCCTTACATGTCGGGCGAGCCGTTCCACCGCTGCACCCATACCTGCCTCTCGCCGAACGGCGATTTCCTCTATATCTCCGACGGCTACGGCAACGCCCGCATCCACAAATACACGCCGGGCGGCAAGCTGTTGTCGTCATGGGGCGAGCCCGGCACCGATCCCGGTCAGTTCAACATCCCGCACAATATCTGCTGCGATCCGGACGGCTGGATCTACGTCGCCGACCGCGAGAACCACCGCGTCCAAATCTTCGACGGCGACGGCAAATGGGAAACGCAGTGGAACTACCTGCACCGGCCCAACGGCATGTGCCTGGGCCACGGCGCAAGTCCGCTGTGCTATATCGGCGAGGGCGGCCCGGCGGGCGAGATCAACCGGCAATGGCCGAATATCGGCCCACGCGTCAGCATTCACACGACCAAAAGCCATGAGGTCATGGCGCGGCTCGGCAAGACGCCGGGCGGGATGTTCGCCGGCGGCTTCACCTCGCCGCATGGCATCGCCGTCGACAGCAAGGGCAATATCTATGTCGGCGAGCTGTCGGGCCGCTCCTGGTCGCGTTTCGCGTCCGGCGACGCGCCGAAGAAACGCCGGGTGATCCACAAGCTGGTCAAGGTGGCGGCGTGACGGGCGAGCCGAGGATGGTGGCGCGATGAGCGAGGTGACCGTCGCCGAGGAGCGGCCCGGCCGGGCCGAGACGAATGCTTTGCTGCGCCAGTCGGACGCGTTCTCGGCCGCTCTCTACCCGCCCGGGACCCGCCAGCTCACCGATCCGTCTTCGCTGAGCGCCGGCAATGTCCGTTTCTTTGTCGCGCGGCGCGACGGGCAGGCGCTTGGTTGCATGGCGCTGGCCCGCACCGGCCCCGACAAAGGCGAGTTGCAGCGCTGCTTCGTGACCGAAGAGGCGCGCGGCCAAGGCGTCGGCTATGCGCTGCTGCAGGCCAGCGAAGCCGCAGCCCGCGAGCAAAAAATGCGGATCATCCAGCTCGAAACCGGCAACCGCAACATCGCCGCGCTGCGCCTCTATCTCGGCAACGGCTACCACGACCGCGGCCCCTTCGGCGCCTACCCCGACAACGGCGTCAGCGTGTTTTTGGAAAAGACGCTTTGACGCGAATTGCGACGGCGTGACCCCCACCCCGACCCTCCCCCGCCAACGGGGGAGGGAGTAACAAGCGCCGGCGCTTGCCATCCCCCTCCCCCGCTGGCGCGGGAGGGTCGGGGTGGGGGTAGGGTATGGACGCGTCGGCCTGATCAGCTCGCACCGCGCTGAAGCGGTCTCGCGGCGGGCGGGACGCCCGCGCTCCTGCTCAAGCCGCCATCGGCTCGGGCTGGGCGGCGAGGTCGCGGGTGGTGGTGCGGCGCAGTTCGCGGCGCAGGGTCATGTCATAGGGGCGGCCGCGATGCAGTGTCGCGCGGTTGTCCCAGATCACCAGATCGCCGACCCGCCATTCATGGCGGTAGACGAACTGCCGTTGCGTCGCGTGCTCCAGCAAGTCGAGCAGGAACATGCGGCCTTCGGGCACCGGCCAGCCGACGATGCGGTTGGCGTGCGAGCCGATAAACAGCGACTTGCGGCCCGGTCCACCATCAATTGGGCGCTGGGTCCGCACGACGCGCCAGCGCACCGGCGGCATCCCGGCTTGCTGTGCCGGCGTCCAGTCCTCGTCGCCGAGCCATATCCGCGAATAGAGCGCGTAATGCTCGGCGACCAGCGGCTCGATCAGCGCCTGCATGTCCGGCGACAGCGCGTCATAGGCGGCGCGCATGTCGGCATACTCGGTGTCGCCGGCGCCAAGCACGGTGCGCTCGGGCACGACGATCGCCGACAGCATCGAATACTTCCCCGGCACGTATTGGAACGAGCTGTCGCTGTGCCAGAGCTGGTTGGCCAGCGCGCCGGCGATGCGCTTGTCGCCGGACGGCGCGATCCCGCCGTTGCGGGTCACATTCGAGATGTCGATCAGCTCGGGGTAATCGAGCCGGCCCTTGATTTTCGACAGCTTGGCGAGGCCGATATCGAGTTCGCCGAACGCCGAAGCAAAGGCGATCTGCTGATCCTGGGTCAACGGTTGTCCGCGAAACACCAGCACGGCGTATTGGTCCATCGCCCGGTCGATGGCCGCGACGGTCTCCGGTGCCGGCACGCGGCGGATATCGACGCCGCTGACCTCGCCGACAAACAGCGGATGGATTTGGCGGATTTGCATCGAGGCCTCGCTATCGTTATTCGGCCGCCAGCCGCGCCGGCACCGCGATCGCCGCGGTGACCGCTTGCAGGCTCGGTGCGGTCTCCAGCGTGTCGAGCATCGCCTGTAGCCGCGCGACCGAGGCCGCCGGCAGGGCACGCCCAGCGCAATTGACAAATTTCGCGGCGAGCGCGCCGGCCGGCAACGGGTTATCCGGCCCGCGCCCCAAAGCCGCGCCGACCTTTTTCGAAACCACCTCGCCGTCGGCAAATGTCACCCGTATCTCGGCGCCGAGCGCCATCTCGTTCGAGGTGTCGGCGCTGGGATGCGGCGCGGCGTGGATGCGGCTCATCAGCGCCCGCACGGTTGGATCGTCATGCGCGTCGCCCTCGAAATCCTCGAGCCGAATTTGCCCCTGCAAGGTGGCCCGGGCGAGGCAGTATTGCACGCTGAACTTAGCGTCGAGCCCGGTCTTCGGATCGGGCCGGTTGGTGTGGGCGAGCCGGCGCGGGTGCGTCCACGAATCGATGCGGCCGATCTTGTCGGCCGGCAAAGCGTGCTCGCCGCGCAAAGCCAAGAGCGCGTCGAGCGCCGGATGGGTGCTGCCGCAGCACGGGTATTGCTTGAAAGCCGGCCCCGGTCGGGTGACGTCGTAGGGGTCGCCCCAATCCTCGAGGATGGCGTCAGTGTTGAAGTTGCCCTCGCCGTTGTAGACCATCAGGAAGCCCTGCTTGTGCTCCAGCGCGGCGTTGCTAGCGGTAAATCCCTCTCGCGCCAGCATCGCCGCGAAAAGGCCGTTGCGTGCCGTGTGGCCGACATGCAGCGGCTTGGTCATCGTGCCGAAATTGGCCTTGATGCCGGAGGCGAAGGAGGCGGCGATCGCCAGCGCCTGCGCGGTCTGCGCCGCGTGGAGCCGCATCAGGTGGCAGCACGCCGCGGTCGCGCCGAACACGCCGAGCGTCGCCGTCGGGTGCCAGCCCTTCTCGTAATGATGGTAGTGCACACCGCGGGCGATGCGTGTCTCGGTCTCGAACCCCGCGACATAGGCGGCGATGAAATCCGCACCCGCACAGTCCCGCGTGTCGGCGAGCGCGAACAGCGCGGGCAGGATCGGTGCCGATGGGTGGCCGCCCAGCGAATTGCTGACATCGTCGAAATCGAGCGCATGCGCCGCGGTGCCGTTGATCAGCGCCGCATCGAGCGGGCCGGTTCGCCGGTCGCCGCCAAAGATCAGGCACTCGCCGGCGCTAGCCGGCAAGGTCCGCGCGACGATGCGCACACAATCCTCGCTGGCGCCGGCGAGCGTCACCCCGACCGTGTCGAGGATCGCCGCCTTGCTCCAATCCACCGCCTCGCGCGGCAAGTCCGCAACGCGGATCGCGACGATCTTCTCGGCGATTTGTTCGATCAACGTCATGGCACTTTCTCCGCAACGCGGTCCGGCGGCCTATGGCCGCGAACCGGGCCGCGATTTTCGCGCATCGTGACCGCCGCGAAAAGCATCAAGCGGCGCCGCCGGCGCTCGACATCGCCGCGCCCGCTGATGGGCCGCTACGGTTATGCCGCGCGCGGCGCGATCTATCTGATGATCGGCCTTTCGGCCGGCCTCACGACACTCGACCGGACGCATCGCCCCGGCGGCTTCGTGCAGTCGCTGAAGCCGTTCCAGCAGCATTGGGCCGGCGGGATCGTGCTGATTTTGCTGACATGCGGGCTCGCCTTTGCCGGCTGGCTGACGGTGTCGGCGATCTACCGCCGCGACCATCCCGGCCATGCCCATATCGTGCTCGTCGCGGGGCTGCTCGGCGACGCCGCGATCTATGTCGGCTTTGTTCGGCAGCGTGCTGGGCCTGGTATTCGGCGCGCATCCCGGCGGCGATGAGGCCATGCAGCCGTGGATCGCCTGGCTGCTCGCGAGCCCGTTCGGCGCCGCGCTGGTCGGCGGCGCCGGCTTCGCGGTCGCGCTATGCGGTTTCTGGCTGATCGGCTGGAGCCTGTTCGGTGACATCGAAGGCCCGCTCGAGCTGCCGCCCATTGAAAAACGCCTGATGCTGCCGGTCGGCCGCTACGGCACCTTCGGTCGTGGTGCATCGATCGCCCTGGTCGGCTTCGCGCGAGGCGCACGAACTAGGCGGCCTGCTCCACGAGCTGCGCCAGTTCCCCTATGGCGCGTGGATCACCGGCGCCTTCGCGCTCGCCTTTATCGGCTCGGCAGTGCTGGATTTTGTGATGGCGTCGTTTCGCCGCTTCAACCTGCGGCAACCCTGAACCTGGCTATTTGCCGTCGCGGCGGATCAGGCCGCCGACCAGGATCGGCCCCAGCCGCACCGTCTGCAAAAAGGCGCGGCCGCTGTTCGGGCAGACCTCCTCGCGATAGGCATAGGCGTCACCGATCATCTCCCAGCCGAACCAGACAACGCCAGAGACCAGCAGAAAGACGATGCCGAACGGACTGAACGGGTTCGCCGTGAGCGGATTGGCGAAAAACCCGAACCCAGCCAACAGGAGGGCCGCGGTCGTGCAGAGAATTCGCGCGATCATGTTCGTCCTCGCAGAGCCCACTGCGACAGTTTCCCGCGAATTGTCACCGGCGGCAAGATCAGGCGCAGTCTTACGGGAAATATTGTACGGGCGGTTGTGGCGGCCATAAGCGCTTGTAGTTGGTCCGTTCCCGGGTGAATGATCATGGCTCCGATCGGCTTGGCTCTATCGCGCCAGCGGGTCGCGGCGTGCCAATGGGTCGCGATGCGACAGCGTGCCGAGCCCCGGCGCGAAACGGACGAAGAGCGGGTTGGGGATTTTGCGACCGGCACGCCGCCGCTCCTCCTGATAGGCGTGCGCGTCCTCGACAACCTCCCAGCCGAACCAGAAGGCCCCCGCCACCGCCAGGAACAGCACCCCGAACGGATTGAGCGGCCCTGGCGGCAGCAGCACCCCGCCAAAGAAATTCGCCGCCGCCAGCGCGAGGCTGAGCGCCGTGCAGCCGATCCGCGCGATCATCGGGTCACGCCACCTCGAACAGCCCCGCCGCGCCCATGCCACCGCCGACGCACATCGTGCAGACGACGAATTTGGCGCCGCGCCGCTTGCCCTCGATCAACGCGTGGCCGACCATCCGCGCCCCCGACATGCCGTAGGGATGGCCGATCGAGATCGCGCCGCCATTGACGTTGAGCTTGTCGTGCGGGATGCCGAGCCGGTCGCGGCAATAGATCACCTGCACCGCGAACGCCTCGTTGAGCTCCCACAGGTCGATGTCGTCGATCTTGAGCCCGTGCTGCTGGAGCAGCTTGGGCACCGCGAAGACCGGGCCGATCCCCATCTCGTCGGGCGCGCAGCCGGCGACCGCGATGCCGCGATAAACGCCGAGCGGCTGCAAACCGCGGCGCTCGGCCTCCTTTTCCTCCATCAGCACCGCCGCCGAGGCGCCATCCGACAGCTGCGAGGCGTTGCCGGCGGTGATGTATTGGCCTTCCTTGATCGTCAACCCGTCCTTGAACACTGGCTTCAGCGCCGCGAGGCCTTCGAGATTGGTGTCGGGCCGGTTGCCTTCGTCCTTGCCGAGCGTCGCCGGCTTTTTCGACACCTCGCCGGTGTTGCGGTCGGTGACCAGCATGGTCGAGGGCAGCGCGACGATCTCGTCGTCAAAGCGCCCGGCCTGTTGCGCGGCGGCGGTGCGCTGCTGCGAGCGCAGCGCGTACTCGTCCTGCGCCTCGCGCGACACGCCATAGCGCGCGGCGACGGTCTCGGCGGTCTCGATCATCGTCATATAGATCGCCGGGGCCAGCGCGATGAGCTCTTCGTCTTGCGCGCGGTAACGGTTCATATGCTCGTTCTGCACCAGGGAGATCGACTCGACCCCGCCGCCGATCGCGACCTGCATGCCGTCATGCATGATCTCCTTGGCGGCGGTGGCGATCGCCATCATCCCCGACGAGCATTGCCGGTCGAGCGACATCGCCGCGACGGTGTCCGGCAGCCTGGCGCGCAACGCCGCCTGGCGCGCGACATTGGAGCCCTGGCTGCCCTGCTGCAGCGCCGCTCCGAGGATCACGTCGTCGATCTCCGCCGGATCGACTTTGGCGCGCTTGACCGCCTCGGCGATCGCGTGCCCCGCCAGCGCCTGCGCCTGGGTGTCGTTGAACGCGCCGCGATAGGCGCGGCCGATCGGCGTGCGCGCGGTGGAGACAATCACGGCGCTGCGCATGAGATTCCTCCCTGGCTCTCGGTTGGAGCGAGCTTAACCCGGAACCGGCGGGAATGCATCCCGTTGGCCGGAGAAGGTTATTCGAAAAGAGCAGCCAGCTTAGTGCTCGCGGCTCACACGTCATCATATCGGCGAAAGCCTGTCCAGGGTCGGCCTGGCCCCCCGCGCCCGGGATGACGAGAGAAAGGCGGGCTACGCTCCGCTTAGCATCGCAACCAGGTGATCGAAATCGAGGTCCGGATCGAGGCTTGGCGGGTCGATTACAACACCGAGCGGCCTCACTCGGCTCTGGGTGACTTGATGCCTGGGGAGTTCGTTCGGCAAGCTCAAACCGCCCGAAAGGTCTCATAAGCGCAGGGCCAGAGTCCGGGGCAGGTCGGCACCCTCGGCGGCAACCCGGGACGGCGGCCGTTGTGAAGTGTTTAACCCATTGCACGCTCTTTTGTCCGAACAATGCGATCCGCAGGTATTGCGTAAATGGTTCGCCCAAGGTGCAGCGTGGAGCGATCAGTATGCGGGCGAAGTCGGCGGCTTGTTCATGTTAAGTAAACAAGACGCTTACGATATTAACGCTTGCGCCCTTTAGCAAATTTTAGCAAAACAAACGGCGCCGCTTGTCCGAATAATCGGTAGTCTTTTAAGAGTGAAAGTCGGCCTTCGCCATCGCTTGGCGAAAGCCGATCCGCTCGGTGTGCGGGAGTAGTGCCTTGCCAGTCACGACGGATGATTTATCCGGTCTGAGTACGCTCGCTGGATTCGACGTCACAACCTTTTTTATTTCCGGCGATTTTAACATCGTCAACATCAACGCAAGCCCGCCGCAAAGCCAGACGCCGCTCAACGCGGGTTTCGACATCTGGCGAGTGGCCAACCCGGCTGGGGAACCGTTCCTTTCTGCGGGCCGAACCCAGCTTGATTTGTTTTCATGCAATACGCATCCGACCGCATTTTCGCTGATCGAGGGGGAACATCTTGTCGGTTAGTTCATCCGATCTACCCACGCTGAGCCTGACCGCCGGCTTCGATGTCACGAACCTGTTCTTTCTGGGGTCTTTGGACATCGACCCGAATACGGCGACGTCCAGCGGATTTAACCCGTTCACCGCCGGCGCGAATATCGCGAGTGCGGTCAGGACCAATAATGTTCCGACGCAAAACGGCATCGCGTTGATCGAACAGATTGCGGGCGCGGCCTACGATAATCTTTCTCCCGCCGCATTCATTACGACCCTCGTCTCGTACGCCCAATCCAGACTCTCTTTCGATTCAAACGCCGGATCGTTGGCCGGCAACGCAATCGCCAGCCTTATCCCCGGCAGCCTCGACGCCGCCACGGCCGTCGCCGACACCGCGGTCGCGGCGCTGCTCGTGGCGACGGCGTCCGGTTCCGCGTCGACCTTCACCAAGGGACAGCAGCTCGGCGTCATGCTGGGCCAGCTCGCTTCGGCGCTCGGTTCGGACGCGGTCGTCGCCGCGGTCAACGCGATCAACGGCGCGACCACCGCGCAAACAGTCACGGGCGGCCAGATCGGCTTCCTGCTCGGCCTGGGCCTCGCCGATCCGGCGTCGGTGTCGAGCGCGCTGCAGGGACTAATCGGCAGCGCGCTGTCGTCGGTTCCCGGTGCGATTTCACCCTGTCCAACGCCGCGACCGCCGGCAGCGATTTCGCCAACGCGGTCTTCTCGGCCAATGGCGGGGTGGCGAGCGCCGCGGCGAACAATGCCTGGCAGGGCGCCGCGCTGATCCAGGTGCTGGCGCAGCAAGCGGGCGTCAGCCCGGTAACGGCGCTGGTCAATTATACACGCCAGCTCGACACGGTGACCGGCAACGCCCTGATCGGCGGGCAAAGACTGGCCTTCATCGTCGGAGGCCAAATCCGGGCCGTCATCACGGCCGGGCAGGCCACCAACAGCGCCGCGACCTCGGATGCGACGACGGCGCTGATCGGCTTTGCCGCGGTCGCGTCCGCAACCGATGCCGCGACGATCGGCACCGAGTTTGGCGACCTCCTCACGGCGCTTTCTGGCGGCGGTTTCAACCCGTTCACCTCGGCGATCGCGCAGATCGACACCGCGATCTCGAACAACACGCTGCCGATCGACCAGGGCATCGCGCTGTTCGGCGGCGCGAGCAACGTGAACCCTTCGCGTGTCGTGACGCCGGCGGCAAGCGAGATCAACTCCCTGATCACGGCTAACCTGACGACCGCCAGCCACGCGGTCGTCGTTTTGGCCCTCGCAAACGCGCCGCGGCTGGCCGCCAGTTTCGTAACCTTCCAGCAAGCGGTGCCAATCGTCGATGCCGGCGTCGGGGCAACGCAATTGACCGCGACGCAGGCGCTCACGTTCCTTGGCTCGCTCGGCTCGTTTTTTGGCTTGAGCGCGACCGCTGACCAGACCGCGCTGATCAACGAGGCCGTTTCGCTGATCAACGCCCACGACATCACGGCGACCGCCGCCTACGTTATTCTCGGCCCGGAACTCCAGTCCCAGGCCGGCCACGACCAGGTCATCTTCGGCATCTTCGTGGCGACGACGGATGTGACCAACACGGCGGCCGCGGCCACCGGCTTCGCCAATCTGCTCGGCGCCAACGTCATGTCGGCGAGCAGCGCGATCAGCGCGATCACCGCGGCCGTGGCCGTCGGCACTCTCACCGTGCCGCAGGCCGCGGTGCTGCTCGCCGTCACTCCCGGCGGCGACAATCAGATTTACCAATACGTCCGCGGCACCAGTATTTCGGGGACGGATGCCGTCGCCAATATCGTGAACGCCCTTACGGCAATCAACGCGACACCCCAACAGATCATCACGGAACTGGCCGAGGTTGCGGGTCATTCTTTCTTCCGGCAGGGCACCTTCCTCTTTATTCCCGATACCGGCCTGCAAAACGCCGCCGCACAGGCGATCTTGACCCTGGCGGAGCAGAACTCGCTGACGGCGGCGCAGCTCGCGTCGAGCTTTGCCGACGCGATCACCGCCTATGGCGGCAACCTACTGGACTTCATCATCGGCACGCTGGCCGATATCGCGGTCCTGTCCGATCCGCAAGGGCTGGCCGTCGCGACCGCCGCCATGGCCGCTTTGATCACCTCGGGTGCGCAAAGCCCGAGTCAGATTACCAGCTTTGTCACCGAGAATTTCACCGGTGACAACGTCGTCCACAGCCCGCACGGAGACTCTGCTGTCTCGATCATCCTGCACGTCGCCGGCCTGCTGGATGTAACGACCCAAAATGCCGCGTCATTCGCGCTGCAATCGGCCAGTAGCATCGTCACGATGACCGTGCGCGGTCAGCTGACGACGGCGTTCCCGATCGCCGCCGTCAACGCGGTCAGCAGCGGCGTTTTGAGCGCCGACCAGGCAGCGTTGATCCTCGGCGTCGCCGCGCCGAACACGCCCCAAATGACGACGCTCGCGACGACGCCAGGCGCGAACCCCGTCGCCGCCATCACCACCGCCCTGGGGACCGGCGGCTACAGCGTGACCAGTGCGGTCAACGCCCTCGCGGTGATCGGCGGCACGGTGCCGAGCCTGCAAGCGGCGGCGCTCGGCGAGATCCTGGCGCTGGTCTCGTCGAGCACGATCACCGCCGATAACGTGATCTTTCTGCTGACGCAATCGGCGTTCGCTGTCTCCGCCACGACCGGCGGCAACGCCACCGCGAGCGCGGGCCTGCTGGCGGCGCTGGGCACCGATATCGGGACGTTGGTGGCGGATGGGGTGATTACTGCAGCCGATGCGGTGACCCGGATCGGCACTACCGTCGGGGCCTTTCTCGGCAGCAACCCGTCGACCCCGGCCGGGGGCGTCGCGCTGCTGGTGAATGTCGCCGCGACCGACGCGGTCCATGTCACTGGCGGCGCGACCGGTCTCGAAGCGGCGGCGCTGTCCGAAATCTCGCAGATCATCGGCGCTAACGAGATCAGCGCCGCTTCGGCAGTGACGGTGCTGCAGAACCAGCAGGCCGCGGTCAGCACCGACAGCGCGATCTTTGCCGTCATCACCAACGAGATCGCCATCCTCACCGCCGACCCGGCGACACTCGACGCCACGGTGGCGACTGGAACGCCAGCCCAGATCTCGACCCAGGCTGCCTCGGTCGCCGCGCTACTCGGCGGCGACCCCACCGACTTCAACCTGATCCTGTCCCATCTGTCGGGCCGCATCGCCAACAACAACGTCACCGTCGGCGATGCGCTGACCTTTCTGTTCGACCTGATGGCCATCCCCGTGGCGTTCAGCGCCGCGGAAAGCACATTGGTCGCGCTCGCCACGCCCGCCGGCGGGCAACCGGTCGGGGTCGTGCCTGTCCTCACCGCACTCACCCAGATCAACACCTTGCTCAACGCGGGTAGCCTCGGCAGTGCTACGGCGCTGACGTTGTTCGAAGCTCTGCTGCCGCTCAGCCAAGTCTCGGCTCGGGGATTTATTACCGGTGGCATCATCAGTGGCCACTTCACGGTAGGGCAGATCGCCGCCGCGGTCGCCGCCAACCCGCAGCAGCTTGCGCCGGCCGATGCGATCGGCGCGCTGGCCGATGCCGCGTTCAACGCCAGTGACGCGACGCGGGCAGACGTGCTCGCCGAGGTGAATACGCTAGCGACAGCGTCTCCATCATCTGCCGACGGCGCGCTGCCGGGCGTGCTGCGGCTGACCTTGGCTTCCAACGCGAGCACCAGGGCGGCGGGGTACGCCTCACTCAACGCGCTCGTCGCCGCCGCCACTCCCGCCAATCCCGCCTTCGTCGCCCAGGTCGTCAGCAGCGTCATCAACACCGTGGTCAGCTTCCCCTTCTCCCCGGATCTCGTCGCTGACGCCAAGAACGAGCTGTTCGGCACCAACGCGCTCGTGACTTAGAGCGCGGTAACGTTTAACGCGGCGCTCAGTGCCATCGCGGCGCTTCCCGGTGACAGCCAGGTGCCGCTCCTTGTCCAGATGCTCGGCCTTCCGGGGGAAGAGGGGGCCATCTTCCCGCTTATCGAGACGAAGCTGCACGCCTCGCCGCCGCCGTTCACGCCCGATCAGGTGATCACCGCGATCGCCGAAGCCTATGGCGCCGAACTCGGCGCGGACAGTGACGACAAGCATCGAGTTTACGGACCTTATCTTTAACTTTCTGCTGCAGCAGCCGGGCGTCAGTGCGAACGCGGCGGCGCACGAATTTGTCTTCGACGTCGCGGTCGTGCCGGTCGCGATGCTGGGCCAGATGCTGCGCCAGTTAAATCCTGGCGCGCAGAACGGCGATGCCCGCTACATAGCCTTGGTCAACGCGATCAGCGCGCGGATCGGCTCGCTATTGTCGAGTCAGTCGATATCCGACTGCGCGACCTCGCTCGGGACGCTCTATACGACCGGCGCGTTTACGCCGGCGCAGGTCGTCCAGGCGACGGTCAACTTTTATTCCAGCGGTTCACCGCAGAATTTCCTGACCCTGATCGCGGCTCTGCCGGCCGGCGCGTTCGGCGGCGAGAACGCCGCGGCCAACGTCATTGCCAGCGGTATCGTCAACGCCGTCACGGCCGGCACGATCGGGGCATCGCTCGGGATCGAGCTGCTGCTGGTTATCGGCACGCAATCGACAGCCGCGCTGCAAAGCGCGGCCATCACGTTTCTTGCCGCCGCCGTGGCCAATGGCTCGGCTATCGCCACCAACGCCGGGGTCAGCATTAGCCTCGCGGTAGCGGATCATGCGACGGCGGCGGCGTCGGTGGTGACGATGCTGGCGCAGCTGGTCTTCCCGCAGCCGACCATCGCATCGACAGTCTCCTTCTATATCGCAGGGCTGGTGAATGGGGGCCAGATCAGCGCGTTGAGCGCGGCGACCGCAATGGCGGCCGGGGCGCACGGAGCCACGGCCGCGCAGCAATACGCGATCAGCGGTGAGATCGCGGGCCTCGGTTTCTTCGGCTCGGACCCCTCGACCGGCGGGTTGGTCGCCAATGCGATTCTCGCCGCGTCGGGCCCGACGGCCAGCGAATTACTGAACGTCATCGCCGGCTTTGTCGGACAGGCCGGCAGCTCGCTGCAGCTCGGCGTCGGCGAGGCGCTGGCCGCGCTCGTCACCAACGGTACGCTGACGGTAACCCAGGTGGGTGCGGCTTTCTTTACGTCGTACGTCAGCGGCGGGGTCACGACGCTAGCGCAGCTCAATACCGTCATCGTCGGGCTGCTGGCGGGAGGCTCGGTAGCCGCCGCCGCCAATCTTGCCTTCGTCGTCGGCTTTTCCCAGGAGCCCGTGTCGGATATCGCCGCGGCGTTGAGCGCCGCCGTCTCCGCGCACACGATAACCGCGCTGCAGGTCGTCGATCTCGCGGCGAATATCGGGCTGCCGGACCCCGCCGCCCAAACGATCATCGCGCCGCTGCTCGCGTCGGGCGCGGTCACCGGGCAGGCGGCGGTCGAGGAGCTCGGGGCGCTTATCGGCACGACCCAGGCCGGGAACGGAATAGGGGTGTTCTCGGCGGACGCCTTCATGTCGGTGTTCGACGGCTTGGCGGGGGCAAGCACCAGCGCGACGCAGAGCTCGATGGGGATCGGGCTCGTCTCGGTTATCGCTGCCGGCAAGCTGAGCTTTAGTGCAGCGGCCTCCGGTCTGCAGGCGGCGGTCGGCGGCCCGATCACGCTCGACCAGGCGCTCACGATCCTGATCAGTGCAGCCGCCAGCTCGTTCTCATTAGCCGCCGGCGAGACCATCGCCGCCTTGGTCGCCGGCAACTCGACGGCGACGCAAACCGCAATCTCCGATGTCGAAGCCGCGGTCACCGGCGGCGCCCTGACCCCCGTGCAAGGGCTCACTCTTCTGGCGGGCATGGTCGACGGCGGCGCGCCGGCGGCGGCACAGGCCGCGGCCGATTTGCTGCAAGCGCGGACGATCTCCGGCGTCGATATCGACAATCTCCTTGGGGCGGCCATCGCCGGCAACGTGCCGACCCCGGCGACGGTATTGATCATCGCCACCACCTATCCGGCCGGAGTGGCGATCGACGCCGGTTCCCACGGCGGCACGGATTTCGCGGGCTTTCTCATCGGCGTCCTGCGGACCCTGATCGCTCAGGGCAACTTCTCGGTGAGCCTTGCGGGGCAGGCGTTCGGTGGCTTGGAGATGCAACTCACCGGCCCAGGGAGCCCCGACGCGCTGGTTGGCGACACGGTCAGCGGCCCCGGGATCCCCGCCGGCACGAAAGTCACCGGGCTCGACCGGAGCTTTCTGGTTCTCGATCGGTCAGCGCAAAGCGGCAGCGGCACCTACGTTTTCACACCGCCCAGCGACTTGGCGGCCGAGCAGCAGATCGTCGCGGCCTTCCCGCCCGCGACGGCGCTCGACAAGCTGATCAAGCTGCTGGTTGATCTCGGCACCGCCGCCGGTCCGACCGCCCTGGGCCAGACGCTGTTCGCGATCATCGAGAACGGGCAAGCGACGCTGGGTGACGTACTCGCGCAGCTGCAGGCGACCGGTGCCACATCGACGCCCGGCTCCTTCACATTGGCGCCGCTGTTCGCCCTGGGGAGCTTGGCGCAGACGGCCGCGACGGCGCCCGCCGGCTCCTATGCCGTCGATCCCGCAGCGATCGAGAACGGCGTCTACGCGACGATCAACACGATGTTCCCGCCGGCGGTGTTCGGCGGCTTCGAAACCAACGCGCAATTCGTCGTCAGCGGCGTGGTGGCTCTGGCCGAGCAAGGCGGACTTTTTACCACCACTTTCTTCCCGGTGCTCGTGCAGCTCCTAGCCCACGATGTCGCCGATTTCCGCGCACCTGTCGGGGCGTCGTTCACCGCGCTGTTGAACGCCAACATCGTCACCCCCGCTGATCTCATCACTGCGCTGTCCGGCGCCGGCATCACGGGTACGGCAGCGATCGTGGCGCTCGCGGCGACGATCGACGCCACCACGCTCGGTGCCGGGATCTCGGCCAATATCACTGCGCAGAACCAGGTCTACGGCGCGATCACCCAATTGGTGTCGCTTCAGTTCTTCGCCGCTGGTCTCAAAGCTGCGGTTAAAGGCCTCAGTGACGACGTCACGGGAGGCTACGCCGAGACCAACATCATCAACGAGGTCCAGAGCGGCGAGTTGACCGCCGATCAGGCGATCGCGGCCCTCGATAATTTGCTGGCACCGCTCCTCGCTCAAGAGGGGGGTGATCCAAACCTGGCGCAATGGACACACGACATCGCCTATGCCTGGCTGGCGGTCAAAGCGTCGGAGTTCATCCAGGGCAATTACAAGATCACCACCAACACCGACAGCGCCGGCACGCACCAGACGATCCAGGTGTTGGACAGCCCGGTCAACGAGCTGTTCGCTGACCTTGTAGGCCAAAACCAGAATTCGGTCATCAGCGGCCTCGGTGCGCTCACGGTGCTCACTGGAGCGCCGCAGATCAGCAGCAGCGACAGCAAGGTCGCCTATGATCTGACGAGCTACATCTTCCAGCAAGCCGCCGCCGCCAGCCCGGGCACCGATCCCGGAACCGTATTGTTCGGTTTCCAAAGCGCCCGAAATTTCTTTATCGGCGGCGCCAACCTGCTCGCTCAAGCACGTTCGGCGTCGCAGGACCCGACGAGTATTGCCAGCGTCGGGTCAGGATTGATCCTGCACCAAGGCTCGAATCTCGAAGACTACGTGAATTTCGCCTCGCGGGTCGTCGGGATCGGCAGCGGCGTGAATGCCCTGGTCTTCGGTCCCGGCGCCGCAGCCTACCTTGGGCCCCTCGGCCTATACGCCCAAGCGGTGACAATCGTCCTGAGCATCGGCGCCGTCTCCGACGCCCTCGGCCCCCGCACCACCGCGGGGCTGAAGGGCTGGTTCGATGTGCAGGCGCAGGTCGCCGGTTTGGCCGGCAATATCGTGGCCGGCTATGTCAAGGCGACGGCCGATCAATACATCAAGGGCGGCGAGGGACTTGGACTGTCTTTCGCGGATCTCTTCACCGGCAATCTCAGCGCCCTCGCGACCGACTCCGCCAATCTCGGTGAAGCGCTGTTCACACTAAGCACCGGCGGCTTCAATGCGAACGCTGTCGGCGGCACCTTTGAGGATTTCGGCATCGCGATAGCCGATCTGTTCAGCGGCCATCCGTCTGCTCACGACTTCGCGGTCCTCGGCCCCGACCTGCTCAAGGTGATGACGAGCAACGTGTTCATCGCATCCGCGTTGAGTGCGTTCGAGAATTTCGGGCTCAACGTCTGGGGCGATGTCATCAACATCGTCTATGGGCTGACCGGCGACGATCCAAACAAGCAGCCGCCTCCGCAACCGCCGCCGCCGCCGACCATCACGTTGCCCAACGGCCAGACCATCCCGATGGGCAACGATCCCTTTTTTGTCGGCAAGAAGGCCTACCAGGACCCGACATCGACGAGCAATTACGGGACGTTTTATCACGGCGCGGCGATTGACGGTTACATCGCCAACGCGACGGTGTTCGTCGATACCAACGCGAACGGCGTGCTTGACCCTGGCGAGTATTCGACGACAACCGACGCGTCGGGCAATTACGCGCTGCCGCAGGGTATTTCCGGCACGGTGATCGTCACCGGCGGCACCGACATCGCCACCGGGTTGCCGCTGACCATGTCGCTGGCCGCGCCGAGCGGCGCGACCTCGGTCACCGCGCTGACGACGCTGGTGCAGCAGATCGCCGACAATAATGGTCATGACGTCGCCGCGGCGATCCAGCAGGTCAACGCCGCGTTCGGGCTCGGCTCGTCGGTCGACCCGACGCAAATAAACCCGATCGTCGCGACGCAGGCGGGATCGAGCGGCGGCGCGCAGCTCTTCGCCGCGACGGCGCAGGCGCAAAATACTTTGACGCTGCTCAATGCGTCGGGTGGCAGCAACTCGACGGCGGCATTGGCCCAGGCCATCAGCGACCTGTCGAGCGGCCAGACGCTCGACCTGACCGATCTGACGACGCTCACCAATATCGCGACCAGCGCCGGCGTCGACCCGACAACGGCTGGCGCCGCTGCCAGCATCGCCAGCGCCAGCAACAGCGCGGTGCAGCAACAGGTCGCCTCGACCAGCGACCCCAATGCGCTGCTCGCCAATATCACCGCGGTCAGCATCGCCACGCAAGGCAACGCCGCGCAGCAACTCTCGCAGTCGATCGGCAACAGCGCCTCACTCAACGATGCCATCAACAACTTCACCGGAGATAATCTGAGCGCCCAGATCAACAGCGCGATGGAGCGGGTCGGCAATCTGAGCCCGGTATCGCTCACGCCGGGGACTGGCGCCGTTGGCGCCGGCCAGGTCGTGCAGGTGACGCTGCAGTTGGCCGACCCGGTCACCGTCGATACGACAAACGGCACCCCGACGCTGGCGTTGAACGTCAATGAGGTCGCGACCTACGATGCCGGCCTGTCGAGGCTGACCGCGCTGGTCTTCGACTATACGGTGCAAGCCGGCGACAATACGTCCGGGCTGCAGACCACGGCCGCCGGCGTCGCGCTCAACGGCGCCACGATCACCGACAATCTGACCAGCAACGCGGCGGATCTGTCGGGTGCGGTCTCGGCCGTGCCGGCGGGCGATCTGGTGGTCGACACGATCGCGCCGGTCACGACGCCGGCTTTGCTGACGGTCGCCGGCAACGGCCCGGCCACGGTGATCGGCATCGCCGCGCCGACCGATCCGTTGCCGCTGACCATCACCATCACCGGATTTCCCACCGACGGCACCATTTTCTTGGCGGACGGGGTGACGCCGGTCACCGCCGCGGACATGTTGACCGTCGCTCAGTTCAAAGGATTGGTATTCCAGCCAACGCCGGGCGTCGCCAACGTCAGCTCGAGCCTCAGCTATCTCGCGACCGACGCGGCGCAGAATTCGACTGCGGGGACCGTGACCTTGTCGGTCGGGCCGCAAGCCGGGACTGCTCCTGCTCAGTTGAGCGGGACCGGCCTCTCCGACCTCTTGCTGACGAACAACAATAATGGCGCGCTCGTGCTTGCCGAGATGGCCGGAGGGCAACTTGGCTACACGCAGATCGGCGGACTAGGCCCAGAATGGCAATTCGAGGGCACCGGCGCATTTCTTGGCGACGGTCGGGACGGCTTCCTGCTGTGGAACAGCACCAGCGGCGGGATCGCCGTCGGCGAGGACATCGGCGGCACGGCGCAGTACACCGTGCTGCCCGGCATCGGCCCGGAATGGCAATTTGAAGGCAGCGGACCGTTCCTCGGTCAGCCGACGAGCGACTTTTTGCTGTGGAACAGCACCAATGGCGGCATCGTCGTCGGTGCCGTGAGTAGCGGCGCCGTCCAATATACGCAGATCGGCAGCGTCGGCAGCGAGTGGCAATTCGCGGGAACCGGCAACTATCTGGGAGATGGTGCCGCGGGGTTCCTGATGTGGAACAATAATGATCACTCGATCGTCATTGGCGAGGATGTCGGCGGCCAGGCGGGATATACGCCGGTCGGTGCCATCGGTTCGGAATGGAACTTCGTCGGCAGCGGCAACTTTCTCGGGCATGGTCAGGATGATTTCCTGATCTACGACACCAATGACGGGTCGGTGTTTGCCGGTGAAGTGGTCAACGGCGCGGCGCAGTTCACCGAATTGGGTGGGTTCGGTCCGGAGTGGCAGGTGGTTGGCACCGGCAACTTCGACGGGCAGAGCTCGGCCGAGATCATGCTGCACAATACGAACGGCGGGCTCGCGATCGGCCAGGTGAGCGGCGGATCCCTCAGCTACACCCCGGTCGGCGGCGTCGGCCCCGAGTGGAACTTGCACGCCTCTCACGCCGCTACCCTCTTCTGATCGCGCGACGCGGGTATTACATCACCCGCCCCATCGCGCGCCCCGAAGTTCTGGCTGATGAACCGGCAGCGGCATCTGTGGGTCGAGCGGCGGCAGATCGCTGAGCCTGCGCATTCCCAAGCTGCGTCAGGGCTCGTACTTCCCGCCGTTCCTGGAGCCGCGCAAGACCGCGGAGAAGGCGTTGGTCATGGTGATCCAGGAAGCCTGAAGCGGCGACGTCTCGACCTTGGCCACCGTGTCGCCGGCCGAGGAGTGGGTAAGGTCGTTCACGATCGTCACCACCACGCCTAACGAGCTGTGCGCGCAGGTGCACGACCGGATGCCGGTGATCCTGCTGGCCGCGGCGTGGCTGGCCTGGCTCGGCGAGGAGCGGCCGACGCCGACCGGCTCAGGGCGCTGCTCGCGCCCTATCCGGCCGAAGACATGAAGATGTGGCTGGCGAGCGCGCGCGTCGGCAATGTCAGGAACAATGACCCGTCGCTTATCGAGCCGGTCTCGGCGTAGCGCCGATGTCGGTCACGCATCGGGGCGCCCACCGTGCCCGCACGTGGCATCAACGTCAGGGCGCGGTGGAGTTTCGTACCCGCGCGGGTGTTGCGCGGGTCATCGAGCGTCGCCTGGAAAACGCTACAATGCGTGAGGATAGCAGCGGCCTCGATAGGGCAGACCAAGAACAATGCTCCACGGATTTTCCACGCCGCGCACCGTTCTTCCGGGTTCGTTCGTTGCGGCAGCACGTCGTTAGGGGTGCCATCCCCGATGGAGTCCGTCGAAGAACCTATTGATATTACTGCCAGCCGCGGCGGCGGATGGTGGGCGCAGTAGGGATTGAACCTACGACCCCACCCGTGTGAAGGGTGTGCTCTCCCGCTGAGCTATGCGCCCATGACCAGCGGATCTTGGCCGGGTGCGGCATTTAGGCGGCGGGGCGGTGGGCTGTCAAGGCGCGGGACCTTCCCCATATCCGGCACAAGTATTGCGATGCAGCGTTTCGATTTTTGCACTGCGATATTTGGGCTTCACCTCGCAGGATTGCCGCCATGCCGCGTTCCCCCACGTGGCCCGGCCTCCTTGCCGGCCTGCTGCTGACCGTCGCCGCGCTGCGGCCTGCCGCGGCGGACGATGTCGTCAAGATGGAGTTCGAGGGGTTCGGCCCCGCCGGGCTCCACGTGCTGACCACGCACACGACCGTCGCCGAGGACTCGACCGGTTACGAGATCGAGGGCGATTTCTCGACCACGGGTCTGGCCTCGCTGGTGGCCAGCGTGGCGAACCGGTCGATCACGCGCGGCCGCGAAGTGGGCGACCAGCCGCGGCCGGTGAGCTTTGACAGCGAGACCGACCGCAACGGCGTCGTCCAGCGTCTGCGCGTCGAGTTCAAGCCGGACGGCACCCCCAACGGCAGCGCCACACCGCCGCCGAAGGAGCCGGTCACGCCGGTGGCGTACATCCTGCTTCCCGGTACGGTCGACAACCTCACCGCCTATCTGCTGCTCGAAAAGCAGATCGCGCGTGGCGGCGGTTGTTCGCTCCGGGTGCCGGTGTTCGACGGCCGCCATCGTTACGACCTGCAATTCAGCGACGGCGGGCGCCACGTGCTGTCGCCGGCCGAGGGCCAGAATTTTTCCGGCCAGACCCAGGCCTGCCTGATGGCGCGCACCGAGATCGGCGGCTTTTACGTCGACAAGTCGCACGAGGAAGGCGCGCGCGCCGGGACCATCTGGTACGCGCCGCTGCTGCCGCAGGGCTCGCTCGCGGTGCCCGTGCGCATGGAAATGCAGACCGAGATCGGCAAGGTCGCACTGTTCCTCGCCCAACTACACGGGCGCGGCGTCAACCTCAAACTGATGGATTGATCCCAAGGGCGCCGAGCGCCGCCGGCAGTTCCGCGAAATGGTCGAGCAGCCTGTCGGGGCCGAGCTTGGCCGGGTCGATTCGCGCGTACCCGTAGGACAAAAGGATCAGCGGCAGCTTCGCGGCGCGCGCCGACAGCGCGTCGTTTTCGCTGTCGCCGATCATCGCCGCACGGCCCGGATCGCCGCCGAGCGCGTCGACCAGGCCCAGCAGATGCCCCGGATCGGGCTTCCGCACCGCGAAGCGGTCGCCCCCGGCATAGCCGTCGAACAGCACGTCGAGGCCAAGTGCGCGCAGCACTGCGCCGGTCGCGTGCTGCGGCTTGTTGGTGCAGACACCGGTCGCGTAGCCGGCCGCACGCAGCGCCGCTAGCGTCTCCGGAACGCCCGGATAGGGACGGCTCAAATTGGTCGCATGCCCTTCATAAATCTCGATAAACCGCGGTTGCATCACCTTGGACTCGGCGGCATCGGCGCCGCGGGCGGCAAAGCCGCGCTGCAGCAGCATCGGCATGCCGTCACCGATCATCGGGCGCACGTCGGCCGGCAAAAGCGGGGCGTGGCCCCGCTCGCGCAAGACTTCGTTAAGCGCGCTGGTTAAATCTGGCAACGTGTCGACCAACGTGCCGTCGAGATCGAATAGCAGGAGGTATTTCGTCATTCTCGCTTATTTAGCCCCGGCGGCGTCACATTCGGCAACAATCTGTGTTTTGGCAGTGCGGGAAGCGCGTGACACCCTGCCGCGCGCTTGCAACCGGGGAAGTGCGAGCCGCCCATGAGCCAGTCTCGGCCGGAACAATCTTTTGCCGCGATTATCCTCGCCGCCGGCGAGGGCACGCGGATGCGCTCGGCATTGCCGAAAGTGCTGCACGAGGTCGCCGGCCAACCGATGATCCGTCATGTGCTGGCGGTACTTGCGCCGCTGGCCCCGGCCGAGACCGTGGTGGTGCTCGGCCACGGCGCGGCCGCGATCGCCAAGGCGGCCGCGCCGGCGAAAACCGCGATCCAGCATCCGCCGCAGGGCACCGGCGACGCGGTCCGCGCCGCGCGCGCCGCGCTCGAACCGGCGCTCGCCGACGTCGACGACGTCGTGATCCTCTACGGCGATGCACCGCTGCTGCAAACGAGGACGATTGCGCGCCTGCTCGCCGCCCGCCGCGAATCGGGCGCGGCGATCGCGCTCGCCGGCATGCGGCCCGCCGACCCCACGCCCTATGGCCGCTTCGTGCTCGATAAGGACGGCAGCGTCGCCCGCATCGTCGAGACCAAGGACGCCAACCCCGAAGAACTCAAGATCACGCTGTGCAATGGCGGGATCATGGCGGTCGCCGCCGCGCATCTCTTCGACCTCGTCGACCGGCTGGAGAACATAAACGCCAAGCGCGAGTTCTACCTCACCGACATCGTCGGCATCGCCCGCCGCCACGACCTCGCCGCGACCTATATCGAGCTGCCCGTCGAGGAAGTGCTCGGCGTCAACACCCGCGCCGAGCTCGCCCAGGCCGAGGCGTTGATACAAGGCCGGCTGCGCCGCCGGGCTATGGAGGCGGGTGCGACGCTGATCGCGCCCGAGACCGTGTTCTTCTCCGCCGACACGAAGCTCGGCCGCGATGTCGTGGTCGAGCCGAATGTCGTCTTTGGCCCCGGTGTCAGCATCGCCGACAATGTCCGCATCCGCGCCTTCTCGCATCTCGACGGCGCGACCGTCGCCGAGGGCGCGATCGTCGGCCCCTACGCACGGCTGCGCCCCGGCGCGGTGCTAGAACGCGATGTCCATGTCGGCAATTTTGTCGAGGTCAAGGCCACCCGGCTCGGCGCCGGCGCCAAGGCCAATCACCTTTCCTATCTCGGCGATGCCGACATCGGCGCCGGAACCAATATCGGCGCCGGCACGATCACCTGCAATTACGACGGCTTCAACAAGCACCGCACGGTGATCGGCGCGCGCGCCTTTATCGGCTCGGACACCGCGCTGGTCGCGCCGGTGACCATCGGTGACGGCGCCTATATCGCCACCGGCAGCGTGATCACGTCGGACGTACCGGCCGACGCGCTGTCGATCGCCCGCGGCCGCCAGGTCGACAAACCCGGCCGCGCCGCCGAACTGCGCGCACGGCTAAAAAAGGGGGCGTGATGGTGAGCATCGCGGCTTCTCCCATCGTCATTCCCGCGAAAGCGGGAATCCAGGGCAAGCGACGAGGCCGCTGCCCCTGGACCCCCGCCTTTGCGGGAGTGACGCGTACATGTTTCAGCGGAAAGACATTCTGATGTGTGGAATAATCGGAATTATCTCGAAGAATAATGTCGCCAGCGAGCTGGTCGAGGGGCTGCGCCGCCTCGAATATCGCGGCTATGACTCGGCCGGCATCGCGACGCTGATCAACGGCCATATCGACCGCCGCCGCGCCGAGGGCAAGCTCGTCAACCTCGCCGAGCGCATCAAGCGCGAGCCGATCGCCGGCACGATCGGCATCGCCCATACGCGTTGGGCGACGCATGGCCGGCCGACCGAGACCAACGCCCACCCGATCGCCACCGACCGCGTCGCCGTCGTGCATAACGGCATCATCGAGAATTTCCAGCAGCTGCGCGCCGAGCTGACCAGTCTCGGCCACCGCTTCGAAACCCAGACCGATACCGAGGCGGTCACCATCCTGACGACGCATTACCTGTCGCAAGGGATGACCCCGGCGCAGGCGGTGGCGAAAACGCTCGGCCGGCTCGAAGGCGCCTTCGCGCTCGTGTTCCTCTTCGCCGGCGAGCACGATTTGCTGATCTGCGCCCGCCGCGGCAGCCCGCTGGCGATCGGTTATGGTGATGGCGAGATGTTTGTCGGCTCCGACGCGCTGGCGCTGGCGCCGCTCACCCGCTCGATCACCTATCTCGAAGAGGGCGACTGGGCGGTCGTCACCTCGACGCAGGTGAAGGTGTTTGACGAGCAGCAGCGCGAAGTGAAGCGCGAGGTCCGCGGCACCGCGCATTCCGGCGCGCTGATCGGCAAGGAGAACTACCACCACTTTATGCAGAAGGAGATTTTCGAGCAGCCCGGAGTGATCGGCGACACGCTGCAGGCGCTGATCGACCCCGTCGCGCGCTCGGTGCATCTTCCCCACTTGCCGTTCGCGCTCGGCGACATTCCCAAGCTCACGGTGATCGCCTGCGGCACCTCGTACAATGCCGGGCTGGTCGCGAAATACTGGCTGGAGCGCATTGCTCGTATCCCGGTCGAGGTCGATATCGCTTCCGAGTTCCGCTACCGCGCGCCGGCGATGCCGCCGGGCGGCGCGGCGATCTTCATCTCGCAATCCGGGGAGACCGCCGACACGCTGGCGGCGCTGCGCTACTGCCGGCAGGAACGGCAGAAGATCATCGCCGTCGTCAACCAGCCAGAAAGCTCGATCGCCCGCGAGGCCGACATCGTGCTGCCGACCTTGGCGGGTCCCGAGATCGGCGTCGCCTCGACCAAGGCCTTCACCACCCAGCTCGCGGTGCTGGCGGCGTTCACCGTCAGCATGGCGCGGGCGCGCGGCACGATCGACGCGGCGCAGGAAGCCGCGCTCGCCGGTCAGCTCGCCGAAGTTCCCTCGCGCGCCGCGGAGGTGCTGAACCACGACGAGCGCATCCGGCTGATCGCCGAGGAGATCGCCCAGGCGCGCGACGTACTCTATCTCGGCCGCGGCAGCGCCTACCCGCTGGCCCTCGAAGGTGCGCTGAAGCTCAAGGAGATCAGCTACATCCACGCCGAGGGCTACGCCGCCGGCGAGATGAAGCACGGCCCCATCGCGCTCATCGACGACAAGGTGCCGATCATCGTCCTCGCCCCGCCCGATGACCTCTTCGAGAAAACGCTGTCGAATGTCGAGGAGGTCATGGCGCGCGGCGGCCGGGTGGTGATGATCTCCGACGCCGCCGGCATCGCCCGGCTCGACGGCCGCGCCGCGTTCGGCATCGCCATCCCGCATTGCGCCGCCTTTGTCGCGCCGCTGCTCTACGCGATCCCGATCCAGCTTCTCGCCTACCACACCGCCGTCATCAAAGGCACCGACGTCGACCAGCCCCGCAATCTGGCGAAAAGCGTCACGGTGGAGTAGAAAGCGCGCCGCGTCGCGCGCCCTGAAAACGGGTTGGCGCTTTTCCCGTAACCTTGTGCCCCTTGGCCGGGCTTGACCCGGCCATCCACGAATAGTTTCCCGCTTTTTCGTGGCCCCCCGGGTCAAGCCCGGGGGAGGCGATCCTTTCTCTGAGAGAAAATCGTGTCCGGCAAGCTCTCGATCGGCGTCGATTTCGGCACGACAAACACCGTGGTGGCGATCGCCCGGCCGGGCGAGGCGGTGCGCGCGGTCACCTTTCGTGACGACCGCGAGGCCGCCGACATCTATCGCTCGGTGCTGCTATTCGAGAAGGGCGTGTCCGCCGCCGGGCTCGACCTCGAAGCGCACGCCGGGCTGGCGGCGATCCGCGCCTATCTGACCTCGACCGCGGAAATCCGCTTTATCCAGTCGTTCAAGAGCCACATCGCGAGCCCGATATTCGAGGAGACCCGCGTTTTTGGCCGCCGGCTCAAATTCGAGGATCTGTTGGCGATCTTCTTCCGCCGCGCGCTCGCCGACGCCGACGGGGCGATCGACCCAGCGGGGGCGCGGGTCGTCTCGGGACGGCCGATCGCCTTTGTCGGCGCGGCGCCCGACGAAACGCTGGCCGCGCAGCGCTATGGCGAGGCCTATCGCCGCGTGGGCATTACGGCGCCGGCTTATGTCTACGAGCCGGTCGGCGCGGCCTTCTATTATGCCCAGCGGCTAAAGGCCGACGCACTGGTTCTGGTCGCCGATTTCGGCGGCGGCACCAGCGATTTCTCGCTGATCCGCTTCATCCGGCAAGGCGAAACCGTGACCGCGACACCGCTCGGCCATGCCGGCCTCGCGGTGGCGGGCGACAGCTTCGATTACCGGATCATCAACGCCGTGGTCTCGCGGCATCTCGGCAAGGGCACGCTGTTCCGCTCGATGAGCAAGGTGCTGCCAGTGCCGCAATATTATTTCGCCAGCCTGGCGCGCTGGCACCAGCTGGCGATGCTCAAGACCCCCGAGCACATCCGCGAGCTCGAAACGATCGAGCGCACCTCGCTGTCGCCCGACAAGATCGGCCATTTTCTCGAGGTGATCCGCAACGATTGGGGCTTCGACATCTATCGCGCGGTGTCGGACGTCAAGGCGACGCTCTCCGCCGCGCCGAGCGCCGCGTTCGCCCTCAAGCTCGGCGATCTGGCCATCGAGCAGGAAATCGCCCGCGCCGATTTCGAAGCGTGGATCGCCGACAACATCGCCAGGATCGCCGGCACGGTCGATGCGCTGCTCGCGGCCGAGGGCGTCGCCGTCGAGGCGATCGACAGCGTGTTCCTGACCGGCGGCAGCTCGTTCATCCCCGCGGTCCGCCGCGTCTTCGAAGACCGCTTCGGCGCCCACCGCCTGGCCGATGGCGAGAATTTCCAGTCCGTCGCGTTCGGTCTCGCGTTGATCGGCCTCGAACCCGATCTCACCCCCTGGCTGGCAAAACCCGCGCCGTAAAAACTACGCTACCGCTGCGAGCAGGCGCTCGATCGCGGTAAGCAACTCGGCCTCGACCAAGGTCGGCGCGTGGCCGACCCCTGGCACCGCGACCAGCTCGCCGCGCGGCAGCGTTTCCGCCATGCGCCGCGCCTGCGCTTCCGACAGCACGTCGCTGTCGGTGCCCCAGACGACCTGCGTCGGGCATGGCAGCGCCGCGAGGCTCGGCCAGGCGGCTGGCCGCACCGGCGCACCGCGCGTCACCCGCTGCCTGATATAAGCGGAGTCCATCTTCCACACCCAGCGCCCGTCGCCGCCCTGTTTCAAGACGCCGAGCGCCAGCTCGTGCTGATCCTCAGGCGGCCGTGCCGCGGTGATCGGCGAGATCGTTTGGCGATAGGCGATGGCCTCATCGAGTGAGCCGAAGCTGTCGGGCCGTGCCCCCACCGTCTGGGTGATCCGCAGCGTGCCGGCTTCGGCGTCGGGGCCGATATCGTTGATCACCAGCCCGTTCAGCCGTCCGCCATGCGCGGCGATATAACCCATCGCGATGATCCCGCCCATCGACGTGCCGATCAGCGTGAACCGCGTCAGCTCCAGCCGGTCGACAAAGGCCGCAAGGTCGCCCGCCTGGTCGGCATATTCGTACGCCCCCGCCGGCGACCAGGCGCTCTCGCCATGGCCACGGACGTCGGGCGCAATGATGCGGTAGCGGTCCTCAAGCCTCCGGGCGAGGGCGTTGAACGCCTGCGCACTGCTGGTATAGCCGTGGACGCAGACGACCGGCGGCGCATCCGGCCGGCCCCATTCGAGATAGTGCAGGTGCAGCCCGTCGACGGACAGCGCCTTTTCGGCCGGTTGCAATCGCCTCGTCATCGCCGCCCTCCCTGAGCCTTCCGGCCCCGCCTTTATCACGCGCAACCTGGCGAAGCGCGCGGACGTAGAGTAGCCGAACCGGCCGCCCTAACCCAAGGTCGGCCAGCGGAGGGCCTGAATGCCGAGCAGCGGAGACGACATCGCACAGCGTTTCGAGCGCTTCAACGACGCGGAACTGCTCGATCTGCTGCGTTCCGGCGACTTGACCGAGCTGGCACGGGAGCTCGCGGTTGCCGAGCTGTCGCGCCGGGGCGTCGATCTGCCCGCTATCGAGCCGCGAGCCCCGGTGCCCTCGCCTCCTCAGAGCCCGGCTGGTTTGCCGGCACTGAAGGCCGATTGGACGCCCGGCCGCGTCCTGTGGTGGCTGTATTTCGGCGTATTCGCGATCGCCTTGCCGGTTCATGTCGGACTCATGGCATCGCAGGGCGCCTACACCACCGAGCCGACATGGCCACTCAATTATCTGAGCACCACGGTCGACGGGCTCGGCGTCGTCGGCCTTTACGGCTACATCCGACGGCTCCCGTTGCTGACCGAAGGCTTCTGGCAGGTCCTCTTTACGGTGTATGTCGGCAAGCTGGCCATCGGCGCCGTCTTCTTTGTCTACAATCTGTCGACCATGCCTGAGACGCACGGGCTTTACCCGTGGCGGCGCTCGACCGATTTCTGGGTGTCGACCTTGGGCCTGCTCGGACTGGTGTTCGCCGCGCCGCTTTTGTTCGCGCTCTTCCGCTACGCCTTCTGCTCGCGCACGGCCAACGCTTCCCCGGCGCCCGTACATAATCGTCCAGCGTTGCATCCAGGCGCTCGTAGAGCAGGCGGTCAAAACCCTCCGCGCCGCGACCCCCCTGCGCGTCCTGCAACGCGGCGATATAGGCCGGACGATCCTCCGGGCGCACCGCCACCGGCGGATAGCCGGCGCGCAGCAGCACGAGGTTCATCAGCAGCCGTGCCGTGCGTCCGTTGCCGTCGTTGAGGGGATGGAGGTCGACGAGCCGGCGATGCGCCGTAAACGCCGTTTCCGGCGTCGCCGGCGCGGCAGCGAGCCAGTGCGCGAAATCGCCCATCAGCGCCGGCACTTCCGCCGGCGAGGGAAACGCGTGGCGGCCGGTGTCGGTGGCCACAAAGCGGCCGCGGTCGGCGTAACGTCCGGCGATTTCCGGATTGGAGCGTTGCACGACCAAGCGATGTAGATTGCGGATATCCGCCTCGTTCAACGGCGAATTTTCGCTCGCCAGGATCCGGACGAAGCGCAGTGCGTCGAAGTGGTCGAGCGCTTCGAGATGATCTTTGAGGGGTTTTCCGCCGATTGTGATTCCTTGCTCGATGACGAGCATCGTCTCGGCGGCCGACAGCGTGTTGCCCTCGATCGCGTTCGACGTATAGGTCAGTTCGAAGTCGTGCGCATGTTCCCGATCGACGAGCGAGCCCGGCGCATGGCCGCGAAGCCGGTCGAGCTCGGCTTTTTTGCGGGCGATGGCGGCACGCAGTTCGTCCATGACAGCGTCGCATTAGCACGCGGATCGGTTACCGGCGCAGCGGCAACCGTAAATCCGCCAAAATCATCGGTTATCGTCCGCCCACGCTGCGTTTCGGTGCACCTCTTCCGCCCGATGATCCGGCGCAAAGAACAGGCGGAACAGGCGTCGTCGGCCAGGGTGCCTTGTCCAGGTGCCTTGTCAAAGCCGGGGTTGGCTCGTACCTATCGCAAAACAGCGCGGCCCCGAGACGCTCGGCCGCCGCCGGTCCGGTGGGAGGGTGCGATGCAGTTGCGTGACGAGAAGCTCTTCCGGCAACAGGCCTATGTCGACGGCAAATGGGTCGACGCGCTCAACCGCGGCACGCTCAAGGTCGACAACCCTGCAAACGGCGAGGTGCTCGGCACCGTGCCGCGCATGGGCGCCGAGGAGACGCGGCAGGCGATCGAGGCGGCGAACAAGGCGCGACCCGCCTGGCGCGCCAAGACCGCCAAGGAACGCGCCCAGATCCTGCGGAAATGGTTCGATCTGATGATGGCGAACCAGGATGATCTCGCCGCGCTGATGACCGCCGAGCAGGGCAAGCCGCTCGCCGAGTCGAAAGGCGAGATCGCCTATGCCGGTTCGTTCATTGAATGGTTCGGCGAGGAAGGCAAGCGCATCTACGGCGACACGATCCCCTCGCACGGCACCGACAAGCGCATCGTCGTCATCAAGGAGCCGATCGGCGTCTGCGCGGCGATCACCCCGTGGAATTTTCCGGCGGCGATGATCACCCGCAAATGCGGCCCGGCGCTCGCCGCCGGCTGCACGATGGTGCTCAAGCCGGCCTCGCAGACGCCGTTCTCGGCGCTGGCGTTGTGCGAACTCGCCGAGCGCGCCGGGGTGCCGTCGGGCGTCTTCTCCTGCGTCACCGGCAGCGCCACCGAGATCGGCGGCGAGATGACCTCGAACCCGACCGTCCGCAAGCTCACCTTCACCGGCTCGACCGAGATCGGCAAGCTGCTGATGGAGCAATGCGCCGCGACGGTGAAGAAGACCTCGATGGAATTGGGCGGCAACGCGCCGTTCATCGTCTTTGACGACGCGGATATCGAGATGGCGGTGAAGGGAGCGATCGCCTCGAAATACCGCAATGCCGGCCAGACCTGCGTCTGCGCCAACCGCATCCTGGTGCAGGACGGCGTCTACGACGCCTTCTCGAAGCGCCTCGCCGAGGTGGCGGGCGGGATGAAGGTCGGCAACGGCACCGAGAACGGCGTGATGATCGGCCCGCTGATCGACATGAAGGCGGTCGAAAAGGTCGAGAGCCACATCGCCGACGCGCTGAAGAAGGGCGCCCACGTCATCGCCGGCGGCAAGCGCTCGGCGCTTGGCGGCAGCTTCTTCGAGCCGACCGTGTTGACCGACGTCACCACCGACATGATCATCACCAGGGAGGAGACCTTCGGCCCGGTCGCGCCGCTCTACCGCTTCAAGGACGAGGGCGAGGCGGTCAAGATGGCCAACGACACCGAATTCGGTCTCGCCGCCTATTTCTACAGCCGCGATATTGGCCGCATCTGGCGCGTGTCGGAGGCGCTCGAATACGGCATCGTCGGCGTCAACGAAGGCATCATCTCGACCGAGATCGCGCCGTTTGGCGGCATGAAAGAATCGGGCATCGGCCGCGAGGGCTCGAAATACGGCATCGAGGACTATCTCGAGATCAAATACCTCTGCATGGGCGGCATCGACCGCTAGGTTTCTGCGTCATTCCGGGCATCGCGCAGCGATGAACCCGGAACCCATGAACACGGACCTCGAAAAGTGCATTCCGACGCCGCCGTCATTTCGGATAAGACCGTGTTCATGGGTTCCGGGTTCGGCCCTACGGACCGCCCCGGAATGACGGAAAATGATTTCCGCCGGCTCCGAGCACAGGAAGGGACATCATGCCCGAGGCCAATCGCCAGGTTCTGCTCAAGCGGCGGCCGAACGGCATGCCGGTGCCGGACGATTTCGCCATCGTCGACAACCCGGTCCCCGAGCCGGGCGACGGGCAGGTACTTCTGCGCGGCATCTACCTGTCGCTCGACCCCTATATGCGCGGCCGGATCAGCGGCCAGCGCTCCTATGCCAAGCCCACCGAGATCGGCGATGTCATCGAGGGCCGTGTCGTCGGCCGGGTGCTGCGCTCGCGCCACCCCGATTTCCGCGAGGGCGACTTCGCCTCCGGCGGCTATGGCTGGCAGACCCACAGCGCGGTCGACGGCAAGGGGCTTACCAGGCTCGATCCCGCAGCGGCGCCGCTGTCGACCGCGCTCGGGATTCTCGGCATGCCGGGCCTGACCGCCTATGCCGGGCTGAAGACCATAGGCCAGCCAAAAGCCGGCGAGACGGTGGTCGTCTCCGCGCCGTCGGGGGCGGTGGGTGCGGTCGCCGGCCAGCTCGCCAAACGCGAGGGCTGCCGGGTGGTCGGCATCGCCGGCGGCGCCGACAAATGCCGCTACGTGACCGAGGAACTGGGCTTCGACGCCTGCCTCGATCATCGCGGCGACCTAGGCGCGGCGCTCGCCGCCGCCTGTCCCAAGGGCATCGACATTTATTTCGAGAATGTCGGCGGCGCGGTGCAGCGCGCGGTGTTCCCGCTGCTCAACGATTTCGGCCGCATGATCATGTGCGGCATGATCGCCGAATATAACGACACCGAGCCGCGCCCCGGCCCGAGCCTCGTCGCGGCCGTGCGCAAGCGGCTCCGGATCCAGGGCTTCATCGTCAGCGACCATGCCGGGCTGCGGCCGGAATATCTGACGCTGGCGGCGCCGCTGGTGAAATCGGGCGCGCTCAAATACCGCGAGGACATCGTCGATGGCATCGACAATGCGCCCGGCGCGTTTATCGGCCTGCTTCAGGGCCGCAATTTCGGCAAGCTGATCGTCAAGCTCGGCGACGACCCGACGCGGTAAAACTCAGAGCTCGCGGCCGGTGACGTCGAAAATGACCGAGACGGCAATGATCTTGTCGACGGTCTCGCCGTCGGTGGCGAGCGGCGCCAGGCAGTTCTCAACGACGCGGTGATTGGGGTCGCGGTCCCACATCGTCGGGCCGCGCCGCCAGGTGGCCTGTCCGGTTTCGAGGATAAAGCGATAGCGGTCGCGCAGGTTGACGTTGCGCACCAATTCGGGCTGTGCCTCGTCGAGCCACTGCCCGGTCAGCTCGCGCTGCACCGAGCGGGTGATGTCGGTGCCGACCAGGCGATAGCGAAAGCGCAGCGGGTCGCGGAAAACGTCGAGGATCCACAGCCGCGACAGCAGCGGCACGATCTCTTCCGGGGCGATGTGCTGGCGGCCGGGTAGGCGCCCCGGCGGCGCCGCGTCGCGCCAATACTCATAGAATCGCCGCACCAGCGGGTGCCAGGACGACCTGTCCTCGGGAATGCGATGGCCGGTCCAGGCGCCGAAATCGGTCGTGCCGTGCGGCGCGCCGGCCGGGTTGAAGGCCCGGATGATGGGAGTTTCGGCCATGCCGCGAAACTAGCGGGGAATAGTTAGCGCAAGGTTGATCGGTGGCTCTCGACACGCCGCTGCCGCTCAACCGACAATCATCACGAACCCGCGATCCTGAGCGAGGCCTCGAAGCCCATGCGACGACCGACGAAATCCTGGCACGCGATGCACGCCGAAAACAGCACGCTCGGCGAGCGCGTCGCCGACCACGTGGCGACCTTTATCGGCTCGTGGAAGTTCATCATCATCCAGAGCGTGATCTTCTTCGTCTGGGTGGTGGTCAACACGATCTGGTTGTTGGAGCGCTACCAGTTCGACCCGTATCCGTTCATTCTCTTCAACCTGTTCATGTCGGCGGAAGCCGCCTACAGCTCGCCGCTGATCCTGATGAGCCAAAACCGCCAGACCGATCGCGACCGCGAGCAGGCGCAGCACGATTACGATACCAATGTCGCGGCCAAGGAGGAGATCGAGACGATCCTGCGCGAGCTCGGCCGGCTGGAGCAGCAGAAACTGGACAAAATCCTCACCTTGCTGGACAGGCCGCTGCAATCCGCAACGCCTTCAAGCAACGGATAGATTTGAGCCGATGGCCATCGTCAGCGAAAACCCGGATCACTCTGCCTTCGACCATTTCGGGGTCCCCGAAGCAGCGGTCGTGGCGTCCGGCTCGAAAGGCTTGATGGAAGTCGTCGCGGCGACTTCATGCGGGCATGGACCGAGGAGGTCCACGGCATCCCGCCCGAGCAGATCGTCGGCTCATCGGTCGCGGCCAAGTTGCAGACATCCCGACCGAGACGAGCGCCTCGATCATCGAGGATGATGATCGCGTGGCACGCCGGCGGGCAAGGCCGATGAAGGCACGCGCGTCTTCTCATCGCAATCACGGCGCCCCGTGTCGCGCGGCTTGGGCATGGACGCGAGCAGGCCGGCGTCCTACGCTTCCCGAAACACGCTATGGGAGAAACGCCGATGACCGCACAGCCCGAACTTCGCCCGCTCGGGCAAGCCCTCGGCACCGAGGTGCTGGGTGTCGATCTGGCGCAGCTCGATGACGAGACCTTCGCCTGGGTTCAGCGTGCTTTCGCCGCGCATCCGGTACTGGTCTTCCGCGAGCAGCATCTGTCAGCCGACGCGCTCGCGGCGTTCGGCGCGCGGTTCGGCCGGCCGCGGCCGCATTCGCTGATCAACTACCGCTATCCCGGCTGCCCCGAGGTCTCGTATCTGCGCAATGTCGACGACGCCGGCAAGATCGACTGGTTTGGCGTCAAGCGCGCCACCGCCTGGCACACCAACTCGACCTACGAGACCGAACTGCCGCTGCTGGCGATCCTGCACGCGCTGGAGGTGCCGCGCGAGCGCGGCGGCACGGTCTTCGCCGATATGGTCGCGGCCTATGAGGCGCTGGCGCCGACGATGAAGGATAGGCTGGCGACGCTGACCGGGCTGCACGGTCATACCTCGGGCCCCGCCGGCGGCGACCTCTACAAGAACAACGAAGCGGCCAAGACCGCCGACAAGCAGTATGACGAAAAGCCGTGGCCGGCGATCACCACGCATCCGGTGACCGGCAAGCCGATCCTCTTCGTTAACCCGATGCATGTGCACGGTTTTGTCGGCATGGAAAAGGACGATGCCTGGGATCTGGTCGAGGAGCTCGCCCGCCACGCGACGCAAGAACGGTTCATCTACTACCACCACTGGCGGGTCGGCGACGCGGTGATGTGGGACGAGCGTGCCACGATGCATCGCGGCGCCGGCGACTACGAGCCCTCCGAACGCCGCGTCATGCTGCGGACCATCGTCTATCCGACCGACGGTGTGACGACGGCGATGTGAACCCCCACCCAACCCCCCACCCCCGCCGGCGGGGGAGGGAGCGCGTTTGAAGCACTGGCGGCTGGTTACTCCCTCCCCCGCCGGCGGGGGAGGGTCTGGGTGGCGGTTCACCCGATCCCGTACTGCTTCGCCCAGCCGAGCCCGGCGAGGGTATCGCCTTTCGGCCGGTATTCGCAGCCGATCCAGCCGTCGTAGCCGATCTCGTCGAGCAGATCGAACAGGAACGGATAGTTGACCTCGCCGACATCCGGCTCGTGCCGGCCCGGTGTGCCGGCGATCTGGATATGCGGGTATTTGCCGGCAAGCTCGCGGATCGTCGGCGCCAGGTCGCCGCGCATGATCTGCGCGTGGTAGAGGTCGAGCTGCAGCCGCAGATTGGGCCGGTCGACCGCCTCGATGATCGGCATCGCCTGCGCCGTGGTGTTGAGGTAGTAGCCGGGGATGTCGCGGGTATTGATCGGCTCGACGATCGCGGTGACGCCCTCGCGCGCCAGCCGGTCGGCCGCCCAGCGCAAATTGTCGACATAGGTCGGCAGCGCTTCGAGCTTGTCGCGTCCCTCGGGCCACAGCCCGGCCATCGCGTGGATCAGCTTGCATCTGGTCGCCTTAAGGTAAGGGACCGCGGTCTCGACCGCCGCCATGAACGCCTGCTGCCGGCCGGGGATCGCCGCGAAGCCGCGCTCGCCCTTGGACCAATCGCCCGGCGGCAGATTGAACAGCGCCAGCGTCAGCCCGTTCTTTTCCAGTTTTTCGGCGATCGCCTCGGGCGGAAAATCATAGGGAAACAGGAACTCCACCCCCTTGAACCCGGCCTTGGCGGCGGCATCGAACCGGTCGAGGAAATTTGGGATTTCCTGAAACATCATGCTGAGATTGGCGGCGAATTTCGGCATCGCGGGCGGCTCCTCACGGCAAGGCCGGTACTTTTTCCCGCCCGCTGGCCAAACACAAGCCTCTACGCTCAGGCGCCCGTCGTCCCTATGATCGGCAGCACCGGCGAGGGAGGAGCATTATGAGCCAGGCGCTCGAAGGCATTCGCGTCATCGATTTCACCCATGACCAGGCTGGCCCGTCCTGCACGCAGATGCTGGCCTGGCTCGGCGCCGACGTGATCAAGATCGAGCGCCCGCCGCACGGCGACCGGGCGCGGCGGCTGTGGAACATGGACAATCCCAGCGTCGACAGTTTTTTCTTCCTGCTGCTCAACAGCAACAAGCGCAGCATCGCGGTCGACCTGAAGACCGAGGACGGCAAGGAGATCGTCCGCCGCCTGATCAAGGAATGCGACATCGTCGCCGAGAACCTCGGCCCCGGCGTCATGGAGCGGCTCGGGCTCGGCTATGAGGCGGTCAAGGCGCTAAACCCGCGCGCGGTCTACGCCTCGGTCAAGGGTTTCGGGTCGTACGGCCCCTATAGCGGCTTCAAATGCTTTGAGCCGGTCGCCCAGGCGACTTCCGGCGCGATGAGCGTTACCGGCGAGACCGATGGGCCGCCGCTGGTCAACGGCGCCAATATCGGCGACAGCGGCACCGGCATGCATCTGGCGATCGCGATCCTCGCCGCCCTCGTCCAGCGCGGCCGTACCGGCCAAGGGCAACTGGTCGAGGTGGCGATGCAGGAGGCCGTGCTCAACCTGACCCGGGTCAAGTACACCGGCACGCTGGCGACCGGCAAACCGCTCGGGCGCAGCGGCAACCGCTCGGCAACCGGCGGCTATTCCGACCTGATCCGCTGCGCCGGCGCCAATGGGACAAAAGGGGGGCCCAATGACGGCGTCTACCTGATCGTGCCGCCCGACAACCCCGAGATGTTCCACGCGGCGATGGACGCGATCGGCCGGCCCGAGCTGAAGGAGGACGAGCGGTTCAAGACCGCCGCGGCGCGATCGAAGAACGGCGCGGCGCTGACCGAAATCATCGAGGGCTGGACCCGCACCCGCGACAAGCGCGAGGTAATGCAGACCTTTGCCGGCCGCGGCATTCCCTGCGGCGCGGTGCTCGACACCGCCGAGGTCCTCGACGACCCGCATCTCAACGAGCGCGGCACGATCCGCGAGCTCGACCACCCGACGCGCGGCCGGTTCAAGACGATCCTCAGCCCGGTGCGCTTGTCGGAGTCGCCTATCGCCCCCAACCGCGCGCCGCTGCTCGGCGAGCACAGCGAGGAGGTGCTGCTGCTGGCCGGCTACAGCGCCGAGGAAATCCGTGGGTTGCGCGAGCGCAAGGTGGTCTGAGCGGTTCAGGCCACCGCTTTTTCGAACCGGGCGAACGGGCTCAAGCCCAGCCACGACTGTAGATTGGTCTCGAGTTCGCGGCTGCCGGTGGCGACCATGCGGCCATCGGCCTTAGCGCGGACGACCGGGACATAGCCCATCCAAATCTCGGTCATGGTCCGCAAATCAGTAACGAGGTAGAGGTCGACATCGAAGCCGGGGTCGACCGAGCAGAGGTCGGTCCCCTCTTCGGGATCGACGATCAGCCACCAGTTGCGCCGGGCTTCGGGCAGGTCAGAGTAGATCACCTGGATCACGCTGCGCCGCGCCGGCATCGGTTTGGTGTCGATGTTGCGACGCATGTCCCACATCAGCAGATTGACGTCGAGCTTGCCGAGCGAAGCCTCTGTAGTGACCCACCGCTGGCCCCATTCGCCGACTGTCTCGACGACGCGGCGCAGGTCCTGGCCCGCGCCGGTCAGGCGGTATTCGTAAAGGTCCGGGTCGCCTAGCAGCGGCGAGCGCGCGACGATGCCCGCCGCTTCGAGGTCCTTGAGCCGCTTCGACAGCAGCGCCGGTGACATCCGCGGCACACCACGGCGCAGCTCATTGAAGCGCGTCGACCCGGCGACCAGCTCGCGCAGCAAGACCATGGTCCAGCGGGTGCAGAGGATTTCAGCCGCCATCGCGACCGGGCAAAACTGGTTGTAGCTGCCCTCGGCCATCTCTCGCTCCGTCTGCGGGTTGCGGCGAACCGGAGATGGCAGTGTAGGCGCTCGAACAAAAGGCTCCAGTTCAGTTTCTGTACCGGCCAGATTCAGTTCCTGAACTGGTTCGGGGCGGCGCGCTGTTCCATTTCTGGCGGCGCGACGGGCCATCCCGCGCTCGTCACATCAAACGAAGGGAACGGCAATGCCACTCGTCGATATCCAACTGATCGAAGGCGTCTTCGACCACAGCCAGAAGCAGCAGATGATCCAGAAGGTGACGGATGCGATGGTCTCGGTCGAGGGCGAGGCGATGCGCGGCGTGACCTGGGTCCGGGTCCAGGAGGTCGCCAGCGGCGAATGGGCGATCGGCGGCAAGGCGCTGACCGCCGCCGACGTCAAAGCGCTGCAAAAGGGTTAGAGCGATATTCGTGCTAGCTCAATGACCGTCCATCGCCTTGGCCGGGCTTGACCCGGCCATCCACGAATAAGCGGAAGCTATTCATGGACCCCCGGGTCAAGCCCCGGGGGAGGCGGATGTTCCAAAGACATTGCAGCCTGACCGGACCGCGCGCTAGCCGCCTGGACGGGTATCCAACCGCAAAAAAGTCCGGCCGCCAAAAGGCGGCCGGACCACTTGTTGCACCGCCCCGGCTTTGGCCGAGATGGCCGTCAGGTCACTTCGCGGCGTCGGCGAGCACCGGTTGCCGGCGCACGTTGAGCACCGCCGCGGCTTCCTTCTCGACCCGCGTGCCCTTGAAGAAATCGGGGTTCTGGTGGCCCCACAAAGTCACGGCGTTGGTGAAGACGAAGTCGCGGAAATTGTCTTGCGTGATGACGCCGTCCTCGACCAGCTCGTACGCCTCGGCCAGCGGCTCGCGCATGTCAATCACGTCGAAATGCCCGATGTCCGATGAGTAGATCGCGTTGAGCTGTGCGCCGAACGGATTGAGCTTGAGAAACGCCGTCGCATTCATCCGGTCGTCCGCTTCGCAGCCGAAGTAATACGGCGTGGCGTAGAGGTCGATCCAGTCCTGCTTCTGGGTGAGCTTGCAGGCGCCGAAATCATCGAGATCGTCGATCCCGCCCGTCATCCACAGTTCCGGATCGGGGTAGCCGTCACGCGCCTGCAGCGCCTCGGCATGCTCGTTGTAGCCGTACTTCTCGACCATCTCCATCAGCAGTTTCCGGTCGAGCTTGTCGGGCTTCATGTTGTCGAGCGCCCTGATGTTGCGCCGCTCCCAATGCTCCATCAGGTCGCCCCAGAGCTGCGCGCCCCAGCCGACGCCGCCTTCGAGGAACGCAAAGCGCAGCTCGGGAAAGCGCCGGGTGACGCCGCCGAGGAAGATGCCCTTGGCGGCGGCATGGCCGGCATCGGCGAAATGGCCGATATGATTATAGGTGAAGTTGGTCGGCGAATTGCGCAATGCCTGGTTGCTGCCGGCCGAATGGAAGGTCGGCGCGATCTTGACGTCGACGCATTTCTGCCAGACCGGGTCATAGTCGTAGATGCTGTCGATGCCGAACACCTCGTACCAGACGCCAAGCCGGTCGATGTCGGGGTTCTGGCCTTTCGCAATGGACTCGGTCTGGCGCGGCATCGCGCTGCCGAACATGCCGACCTTGGAGCCCAATTCCTTGGTGACGAACTCCAGCTCCTCGATGGCCTCATCCGGCGTGTGCATCGGGATGATCGCCGCTGGCGTCATCCGGTCCTTGAGGTCCTTGAAATAGCCGGCCGACACGATGTTGTAGGCGCGGATCACCGCGCGCCGGGTGGCGTCGTCCTTGATGCGCGGCAGGCGCAGGCCGGCGGTCGGATAGATGATCGCGAAATCCGAGCCGATCTCGTCGAGCCGGTCGTACAGCAGGTGCGGCAGCATCGCCGTCGCGCGGTCATAGGTGTTGCCGGTCTGGCGGGTCCAGAAACCGGGCATCGACACCCGCCGGCGCCGCCGCTCTTCGACGCTCAGCAGCAGCGAGTCACGGGTCACCGCCATCGCCTTCAGGAAGCCGTCGGCCGCGAGGTCGCCGCCGACCTTGCGCATCTGCTCGGCAAAGACCGGATCATATTCGACCCAATGGCCGTCGCCGTCGATGATCGGATGCTTCAGGCTTTTACGAATTTCGGCTGGGGTGTGCTTACCGTGACCGCTCATGGGGTTTCCTCCACAAGAATGGTGACTGGGTCTCTGCGCGCTGGCAGCTCTGGGAATACCCTTACCAACCCGAGGGAGATGGAAGCTTGCGCCCGTGCGCAGGCCACAGCAATGCATTTCCCGACATGCGGACCAGCGTTCCGCACATGGCAGTTGATGACGGATCGCCGGTCAGGCGGCGAGTTCGGCCTTGCGGCGGGTCATTTCGGCGAGGTAGCGGGTCGGCACTTCCATGAAGGAGGTGCGCTGGCGCTGCCAGAGCGGGTAGTCGGCCGGGCTTTGCATGCCCTGGTTCGCCGGCAGCTCCGGCCAGCTCGGCATCTGCAGCCACAGCCGCAGCATGTGCCGGCGCGTCGCGATCTCGGGGCTGTCCTCGTAATCGGTGCGGCCGTGCAGGATCGCGCGGTTGTTGAGAAACTGGATGTCGCCTTCGCCGATGCTCATGTCGAGATAGAGGTCGGGCGATGCGGCGATGCGCGCCATCTCGTCGAGCGCCGCGATCTGCGTCGGCGTCATCACCCAGTCGCCGGCCTTGACCGCGCGATAGGGGTAGCTGCCCGAGACGTTGCAGGTCAGCTGGCCGCTGTCGCGCGAGAAGATCACCACCCGCTTGGTGAGCGGGCCGGTGCCGTATTGCGCGTCGAGCTCCATGCGGCGAAACACCCATTCGCCGTAGAGCGCCGCGAGCAGGTCCGGACGGGTTTCGAGCAGCCGGTTATGGACCGCGGCGGCGCTGACGATGCGGCTGATCCCGCCGGCGCGCGCCGCGCGAACGCACATCAGCGAGACGACATCGCAATTGTCGCTGTGCATGCGCTGGCCGCCGCCGGCGTGGTAGCCGCGCGCCTGGGCCTCGACATCGCTGACGTCGATGACATTGCCGAGCAGTTCGCCCTGGTAGGATTGCGCGACCGGCCGGCCGAGATGCACGCCGAGCCCGTAATAGATCAGGCCGATATCGTCGAGCGAATAGCGCTCGCGCGGCAGTCCGCGCAGCAGCAGGAAGCCGCGGCCGTCCAGCAGTTCCCGGCCGAGGCCAGCGAAGAATTGGCCGAGAGTCGGCAACGGGAAGGCCTCGGGCGTGAGCTCGGGGAAATCGAGATCGCCCAAAGACCGCAGATGCGCGAGCGCCGCATCGATCTCCATGATCTCACCCGGCGACAGCACGTGCATGCCATCGGTGCGGTAATCGATCTGCGGCCCGTACCAGACGGCACGGCCCTCAACCGGCATGAGCGTGGTGGACATTGGATCCTCCCTCGATCTTCAGGGCGACCGTATCACAGCGGGCGCCAGCTCCCGCCAATGCAAGCAACCGACCATCAGCGCCCGCAGATCACCCGGCGCGGCAGCCGCTCGCCGCTGCGGAACTCTGCAATCCCCTCGCGCAGAAGAGGCACGAAATCGCCGCTACCCTCGAGCCGGGGCCGCAAAAGATGGCGATTTCGACGCTGCAGTCGTCATTGATCCGTTTAACCCAATTGATCCGTTTAACCCAGCCAAGCGCACCATGCATCTGATCGCGGAACAACAACGTGGGCTCGGTTTCACCTCCGTGGGTCGAACGATTTCCAGCTTTTTCGAACCATAACTGCTATGAGATGACGCCCCGCTCGATCGGAAAAGCAAATGACCTCGCGTGCTAAATCAAACCAGACAATCCGCGCCAACCGGCGCAAAGCGAAGCGCGCGGCGAAAGAACGCGGCAGACGCGCTCGCGCCAACCGCTAAAGCCGGCAGCTCCCTGCGAGAAATGGACTTCACAATCCAATACTTCGGCGAGCTCGATCGACTTCTCTATATGGAAAACGTCGATGTTGACGAGATGGGCGAGGCGCTCGACCGCGCGCGCGAAGCGCTAAAGCGGCCGCCGACGCTCGACGACGATCCTCGACCTGTGGGGTACGTCATCCTCGATGAACGAGGCCGACAGGTAGCCCGAGGCTACCGGCGGAGCTAACAACGAATGACTGTCGAGGATATCCCCTGCGGTCATTCTCGGCCTTACCCTGCTCCGACCATTTCCGGGTGCAATTCGGCTCTCTGATGCGCACCGAGGAGGCCGAGCCGGGGCTTTGCTGGCCGCGCACCGCCGACTGGCGATAATCAAAGAAATCTGTGATCGTCTGCGCGCCGATCGGGCAAAAAACGCGGACTCCTGGCGCGGAGATCATCGGTCATTAGGCGATCATACCCGCGGGGGAGGGCAACGATCGCTCCACGCCGCAGGTTCAAGGAACGTCCGCTGTCGGGCGGATTTCCGTCCTCAGATCATGCCGCCTTGAAAGTCTCAATCGCCCCTTTTTGGTCATCGCCGCGGGCCGAGCAACGGCGAGGTCAGTGGTGCGCCGACCTCCTTAATTTCGCCGTCGCGGCGTCGACGGAGATCGCCGCGACGCTCCGATTCCGGCCATGGTGCGGCGGCGTAAGCGGTTGCCCTCGCGCCGGCAACGGCGCAGGATGCTGGTGGTCAGCGTTGCGAGGACGAAGCGGCATGGCGGCTATCGAGAATATTCTCGCCTGGGCCAAACAGGAACAAGCGCGGCTCGTGCATCAACTCGAGGAGCTGCAAGCCGGCCGAGTATACACATTCGAGAAGCACCCTCACCCGCCGGGCTGGCTTGAGATTGATACGACCGAGCAATCGATCGAATTGTGCCGTCTGTACATCAGCGAATTGAGCGCGGTGATCGCGCGTTATCCGGAAATCGTGGCGACTGAGCCGGCCGGGCCGCCCCCCGCGCCGCGCTTCATCCCGCCGGTTCAGCCACAGGCTGCGGCGATGGCCCCCCTCCCGGCACGACTGATGGGCTCCGACGTGCATCCCGACTGGGTCACCGGCTGGGGCGTCATCAAGGGCAAGCCGCCCAGATGGATGTTCGCGGGGATCTATCCGACCCACGCCGAGGCCGACGAGGCGGCGGCCAAGGCCGGCGACGGCTATTACGCCCGCTGGGGCAACTATAATAACGGCAGCAAAGAATTCACCAGCGGTCCGACCTTCGGGCTCGACTGATACCGAGGCACATCACTAATTCTGGTCTCCGGGTCAGGCGATCGTTGAGCCTAGGCCGCGGTCAAACACGCACCGGCATGACGCTCATCATTCGACGGAAGCACCCCTGACAATCACGCCTTGAAGGCCGAATAGCTATCGAGCCTCGGACGCTTCGCAGCTGCCGCAGTCCCGGCTAACGAACGCTGTAAGTGGCGCTACTTCGCAAAAGAAGCGCATCCGCTCGGTTGATCCGATCGTTCATTTCGCCAGTTCTCGGGGCACCAACTTGCCCTTTGAAGAAAAGCAATTCCCAGGGTTCTGGGAAAGCAGTCACGCCGTTTCAGTTTCTCAAGAACAGAATTGCTTAGGCGGTTTCATCGCGCGGGTTGTATTGTATCGCCCGCCCGGAGACCGCCATGCACATTTGCCGCTGGGTTGTTCGGTCCCGCATCTGCTGCACGCGGAAGCTATCCAACGCACCTTACGCAGCCGCCAAGGTTGCCGCCGTTTTGCTGCTGTTCGGCATCGGGTTCGCCCGCGCCGACGTCGCCGGTGTCCCTAGCGCTCCGGTTGCACAGCAGATCCCGCTGACCGAGCAGGAAAAGTCCTGGGTGCAAGAGCACCCGCACATTCGCGTTCATAACGAAACCGACCGTCCGCCGTTCAATTTCACGGAAAACGGCCAGCCGCGCGGCTACGCGATCGATTTTATGAACCTGGTGGCGCAGCGCGCCGGCTTGACCGTCGATTACGTCACCGGGCCTCCGCGGGAAGCATATCTTCCGATGCTGCGGGCAGGGCAGATTGATGTGTTGCTGACGATTATCCGTACTTCCGGCCGCGAGCAGGAATTTCTGTTCACGCCGCCATTTGTCCGGATCGGACCCGCCATCCTCGGCCGGAAAGACAAGCCGTACGGCAATCTCGAACAATTGGCGGGCAAGACCGTCGCCATCCCGAACGGGTTCCTGTTCCAGGAATTTGTTCAGCGAAACTATCCTCAAATCGCGGTTTTGGGCGCGAAAAATACGCTCGCCGCCATTCAGGCCGTTGCCCGGCAAGAGGCCGATGCGGCACTCGGAGAGAGAGCGGTTTTATCCTATTTGCTCGGCGATCAAATGGTGCACGGCCTGGTCATCTCGCCGGAATTGGACCTGTTCGACCCTGAGCTCTCTCTCGCGCGAATGGCGACGCGCAAGGACAACCCGATACTCGCCAGCATTCTCTCAAAGGCGGTCGATTCGATCGGCCTCGAACAGCGCCGCGCGCTTGAACGCCAATGGCTCGGCGATCGGCCCGCCGTCGCCGGACAGTGGGCGCGCAGCGAACTCACCGACGCTGAAATCGTGTGGTTGGAGCAGCATCCAACAATCCGCCTCGGCATCAACCCGAATTACCCGCCCTTCGATTTCTTGAACGAAAAAGGCGTCTTTTCGGGCGTCTCCGCCGACTATGTCGACCTGATCGCCGAGCGGCTCGGAATTGCCATGACGGTGGTTCCCGGGCTGACCTGGACCGAAGCGATCGAAGGGGCAAAGACCGGCCGCGTCGACGTGGTAGCCGGTGTCAAGCAAACCGAAGACCGACAGCAGTTTCTGAACTTCACGCCGGATTATCAGACCTTCCCACTGGTGATCATGGCGCGGGCACAGCATTCGCTGATCGTCGGCCTTGCCGATCTGCAAGGCCAGACACTGGCATTAGCCGAGGGCTACGCGCTCAACCAGGAGATCGCACGCCGATACCCTGAAATCAAACAGCGTCTATTCGCCAATCTGGGCGATGCGCTGGTCGCGGTAACACAGGGCGAGGCAGCGGCCACGGTGCTCAACCTCGGCACGGCCTCCTATCTGATCGGCAAACTCTCGATTTCGGGCCTGGTCGTCGCGGCGCCCGCCGGTCTCGACGACGCCCGGTCGGCGTTCGGCATCCGCAAGGATTGGCCGGAGCTGGCGTCGATCATGGGCAAGGTATTGGCCTCGATCACGCCGCCGGAAGAGGCGGCGATACGCGCAAAGTGGATCACCGCCCCCTATGACGCGCGGCAAGCAAAGGAAGAAGCACGGCGTCTGATCGTCCTCGTTGCGGGAACGGCCGGGGTGGTGATCCTCGCGATCATATTGTGGAATTACCGACTGAAGCGGCAGGTCAGAGAGCGGCGGCGCGCGGAAGCGATCGTTGCGGCAAAGGAAGCCGAACTACGCGAAATGTTCGAACGCAGCCCGGTGAGCGTCGTCATCGTCAACCTCGAGGGAACCGTACGCTATGCCAATTCGAGTTGGCTGAAGCTGTTCCAATTATCGAGAGAAGAACTGCCTGGATTGCACGTAGAAAATCTCTACATGAAGCCGGCACAGCGATCAGAGATCATCGAAACAGTTAGGCAGACTGGATCTATCCGGGATATCGAGATCGCCGCCAAGCGCAACGACGGCGAACCCATTCATGTTCTTCTCTCGGCCGATCTATACCAATACCAAGACGAACCCTGCACAGTCAGTTGGTACATCGATATTACCGAAAGAAACGCTGCGGAAAAGATAATAAAAGAAGCAGAAGAACAACTTCGCGCGGCTCTCGGCAATATGTCCGATGGACTTTACATGGTAGATCGGGAGTGGAAAGTCCAAATCGTAAATGAGCGTTACCGCGAATATCTCGGCTACCCGGCGGGGGTGATGAACCGCGGGCAATCACTGCGCGACAGCGTGCGCTATCGCGCACTCCGCGGCGATTACGGACCGGGCGATGCCGAAGTGCTGATCGATCAACGCCTGGCGGAGATCCGCTCGGGCGAGCTCGCTCGCATGGAGGACGCCGTTTGCGGCAGGATCCTCGATACACGCCGCGCGCCGACGGCGGAAGGCGGATTTGTCACCGTCGTCCGGGACGTCACGGAACAAAAGCAAGCCCAACAAGCGCTGGCCGAAGCCGAGCGCCAGCTGCGCGACACCACGGACAACATTCCAGGCGCCGTCTTTCAATTGCGTATCACGCCGGATGGCCGCCGCACCTACCCCTTTATGGGCGGCGGCCTGCTGGAATTGGGCGGCATTGCCGCCGAGGATGCAATGCGTGATTACGACCTCGTGTGGAGCCTTGTTCTCGAGGAGGAAAGGCCGTCGCTCGAACAGGCTTTTGGTGTCGCACTCTCGACGCTGGAGCCGCTGACGCATGATTTTCGCATTCGCCGGCCCGATGCGAGTGTCCGATGGATAGAAGCCCGCGCGGTACCGCGCGCCGAGCCCGACGGCTCGATCATCTTTAACGGCTACTGGCTCGACGTGACCCAGCAGCGTGAGATCGAGGAGGCGCTGGCCCGCGCGAAGGCCGAGGCCGACGCGGCCAACGAAGCCAAGAGCGCGTTCCTGGCGTCGATGAGCCACGAAATCCGCACGCCGATGAACGCGATCATCGGCATGGCGCATCTGGCGCTGCGCACCGAACTCACCCCGCGCCAGCAGGATTACCTCGGCAAAATCCAATCATCGAGCCAACACCTGCTGGGCATCATCAACGACATCCTCGATTTCTCGAAGATCGAAGCCGGCAAGCTGACGGTGGAAACGGTCGACTTTCAGTTCGAGAACATATTGGACACCGTCAGCACGCTGATCGCGGAAAAAGCGACGGCGAAGGGGCTGGAATTCGTCTTCGACATACAGCCGTCGATCGCGCCGTCGTTCAGGGGCGACCCGCTGCGGCTGGGTCAGGTGCTGATCAACCTGTGCACGAACGCTGTCAAATTCACCGAACACGGGGAGGTCGTCCTGCGCGTCAGCGTCACGGAGGACACTCCGAAAATGCAAAAGCTCCGCTGCGAGGTGATCGACACCGGGATCGGCCTCACGCAAGAGCAGATCGGCCGGCTCTTCCAGGCGTTCGAGCAGGCCGACAGCTCGACCACCCGGCAATACGGCGGCACCGGGCTCGGCCTCGCGATCTCGAAACGCCTCGTCGAACTGATGGGCGGCGAGGTCGGCGTGACCAGTGAGCCGGGAAAGGGCAGCACATTCTGGTTTACTGTCCGCGTCGGCAAAGGCGCTGACACGGACGCGCGCGCCCCGTTGCCGGACATGCGCGGCCGCCGCGTCCTGGTGATCGACGACAGCAAGCCGTCACGCAAAGCGCTCGCCGATCTGCTTGTCTCGCTCACCTTCGAGGTGGATCAGGCTGCCGACGGCGCGACCGGCATTGCGATGACCGAGGGCGCGGCGCGACGGGGCCTGCCCTACGAACTTGCCATCATCGACTGGAACATGCCCGGCCTGGACGGTTTCGAGACCGGCGAGCGGCTGCGCGCGCTGGGCGGAGTTCCGCAGCTGGTGATGGTGACCGACTATGGTCGCGAGGAGGTCTTCAAGCAGGCGAAGGAGGATGGTTTCGCCGCCATTCTCGTCAAGCCGGTGAGCCCCTCGACCCTGTTCGACATGACCGTACAGGTGATCGGGTTCGCGGGGGCAGGCGATGCGGTGAAGACCCTGGTCCGGCCGCCGACCGAAGCCGTCGCCGATCTGCGGGGCATCCGGATTTTGCTCGCCGAGGACAACGAACTGAACCAGGAGGTTGCCGCCGGTTTGCTCGACGGCACCGGGGTGTCACTCGACATCGCCGACAATGGCGCCGTCGCCGTCGAGAAGGTCCAAACTCGACCGTACGACGTTGTGTTGATGGACATACAGATGCCGGTCATGGATGGCATCGAGGCAACCCGCCTGATCCGCGCGGATGACCGGTTCCGGGCACTGCCGATCGTCGCCATGACAGCGAATGCGATGGCCTCGGACCGCGAACGCTGCCTCGCCGCGGGTATGAACGACCATATCGGCAAGCCGATCGATCCGCACGAGCTGATGCGGGTGCTGGCGCGATGGGCGCGGCGCGAGGGCACGGTGAATTTGGCGGTCTCGCCCCCGACTATCACGGAGGCTTCGGATGCCGTCGCCGCGGCACCGCTCATCGACGGCGTCGACACAAAGGCCGGTCTGGCGAGAACGGGCGGAAAACCCGAACAGTATGCCAACTTATTGCGGCGCTTCGCCGAGCGCCATGCCAACGACCCCGCGGAAATAAGTCGTGCCCTTGAAGCCGGCGACAGGGCCCTGGCGCAACGCTTGGCCCACACGCTCAAGGGCGTCGCCGCGACGATGGGCGTGAATGCGGTGTCCGCCGCTGCGCAACGTATCGAAGAAGCGCTGAAAACTGGCGATGATATCGGCAACGGCGTCGGTGATTTGGCGGACTGTCTCGCGCCGGCAATCGCCGCGATCCATTCGGCGGTTATGCCGCCGCCACCCGCTCCGGCACCGCCGGCTGCCAGTGCGGCCGAATGCACCGATCAGCTGCGGACTCTCAAAACCCTGCTCGAAAACGACGACGGGGAAGCGGCGGATTTCATCGTCAAGATCAGCCCCAGCCTCGCCGGCGTGGTGCCCGCGGACGAGATGGCCGCGCTGTCGCGGACGGTCGGAGAATACGATTTCCCGGCGGCGCTGATCGCGCTGGACAGCGTGTGCCGGCGCCTCTCATTGGAGTTGGCTTAGGATGAACGCAACGGACCGCAAATGCGTGCTCATCGTCGACGATGCGCCGGAAAACATCTCGATCGCGACAGAGGTCCTGCGCGACACCTACCGCATCAAGGTCGCGACCAACGGGACCCGCGGGCTCTTCGTCGCCGAAGGCGAGGACAAGCCGGACCTGATCCTGCTCGATATCGTGATGCCCGACATTGACGGTTACGAGGTCTGCCGGCGGCTCAAGGCGAATCCGGCGACCGCCGACATCCCGGTCATCTTCCTGACGGCGCAAACCTCGGTCGAGGAGGAGACGCGCGGGTTCGAGCTCGGTGCGGTGGACTATATCCATAAACCGTTCAGCCCGCCGATCATGCGTGCGCGTGTGCGGACCCACCTCCTGGCGAAGGAAGCGAAGGATTTTCTCAACGAGCAAAACGAAATTCTCGAACGAAAGGTGCAGCAACGAACCCAGGAACTCTCGGCAATTCAGGATGTGACAATCGCCGCGATGGCCTCGCTGGCGGAGACGCGCGACAACGAAACCGGAAACCACATCCGCCGCACGCAGCATTACGTCAAGGCGCTGGCGCTCAAGCTCAAGGAACACCCGCGCTTTCGCGATTTTCTGACACTGGAAACGATCGAGCTGCTGTTCAAGTCGGCGCCGTTGCACGACATCGGCAAAGTAGGCATCCCCGACGCCATCCTGCTGAAACCGGGCAAATTGACGGCTGACGAATTCGAGCTGATGAAGCAACACACGACGATCGGCCGCGATGCGATAGTGGCGGCCGAGGCTGGATTGGATGTCGAGGCCTCGTTCCTGCGCTACGCGAAGGAGATCGCGTACTCGCACCAGGAAAAATGGAACGGCACGGGCTACCCGCTGGGCATCGGCGCCGACGACATTCCGATTTCCGGTCGGCTGATGGCAATCGGCGACGTGTACGACGCATTGATCAGCCGCCGTGTGTACAAGGAGCCGATGACGCATGAGGCGGCCGTCGAGATCATCACCGCCGGCTCCGGCAGCCATTTTGACCCCGACATGGTCGCGGCCTTTCTCGCGATCGCCGACGAGTTTTACGCGATCTCGCAACGCTACGCGGACCAGCACTAGCGACGCTTGCCATCAAATCCGGGGAAGGTGCGATGTCGTACAGCTCGTTCGTGATGTGGGGCGCCTTGACCTTGATGGCATTCGGCGCGTTTGGAGGGGCGATTTACGAAGGCAACCTGATTGGTATCTTCGAGGAAGCCTACCCTTCCGAACTCGACAAGAAAGACGCTCTGCACCGCTGCGGTCAGGCAGAGGCTTCATTCTCTCGATTTTCCGGATCCGACCGGGAGACTTGCTACAGAGCGCTGCTGACGCCGCGGCCGATGTGACGATTAGCACGAGCGCGCTGTGCGCCGCACCTGCGCGATGCCTGCGGCGCGCGCCCGCCCCCGAGGCTTCGGTCGCTTCGATCCTCAAAGCCGAGCCCTCGGTTGAGAGCACATCACACACTTAATCAAACAGCGCGAGGTCGATCGCGTCACCCATCGTGCGATAACCGAGATCGCTCGGGTGAAGATGGTCGCCGCAATCGTATTTCGGCAGCATGCGCAGCGGGTTCTCGGGGTCGCGCAGCGCCGTGTCGAAATCGACCAGCGCGTCAAACGCGCTGCCGTCGCGCAGCCAGGTATTGACCGCCTGGCGCACCGCCTCGCGCCGCCCATTCCACGCGCCGGGCAGGAACGTCTCGTTCCAGAACGGCGTCAGCGTTGCGCCGATCATCTTGACCCCCGCGCTTTGGCCGCGCAGCGCCAGTTGCTTCAAGCCGGCGATCATCTGCGGCGCGGTGACCTCCTGCGCCGGGTCGGCGCCGCGGTTTCTGAGATCGTTGGTGCCGAGCATGATGATGCAATGGGTGGCACCGGGCTGGGCGATCACGTCGCGATCGAGGCGGCGGAGGCCGCTGTCGCCGCGCACATCGTGCAGGATGCGGTTGCCACCGAGACCCTGATTCATCACCGCGATCGGCCTTCCGCCTCGCGCCACGACCCGCCGCGCCAGCTGTGACGGCCAACTGTGGTGGCCGTCATGCGTCGAGATGTTGGCGTCGGTCAGCGAGTCGCCGACCGCGACCACGCCCAAGGTCTCGCGCGGCGCGACGACGTCGACGCCACACAGGAAATACCAGTCGTCGGTGATGCGGCCGACCGGCATCGTCGGTTCGGCGGCAAAATCGCCTACCGGCGAAATGTAGTTGGTCTGCCGCGCGTAACGGCCGGTGATCCCGAAACTCGCCGGCAAATCCTGCGGCAAGTGGAAGCTGACGGCGAGGTCGGCGAGCGCCGGCACCTCGAGCGCGACCGGGTCGCTGACCAGCACCGCGCCGGCGGCGATCGTCGCGCCCGGCTCGCCGCCGAAGGTGAGCTTGCGGTCGGTGCCGGGCACGGTCGCCGCACCCTCGGCGCGCCGCGCGACATGCGCCGCGCCGATCCGCAGCGGGCGCACGCCGTAGGCGTTCGAAATGCGCACGCGGATAGTGTCGCCGCCGAGGCTGACGCGTGGCGTCATGCGCAACGTGACATTGGCGAGGGCGACGCCGTCGGCGGGCGCCGGTGTGGCGGTCCAGGTGCCGACCCAGTTTTGCTTGCGCTCCATCTGTTCCTCCCTCTCGGGCCATCCGGCGGCAGCGCCAGGCGGCGAACGCCGATCCCGTGTTGGTCGGAGTATAGGCGCCGGGCAGTGGCACGAAAAAGCACACGCTGCACCGCATACGCTATCGCGATACACTGGCTTCGCCGCGCTTCCTTACCGAGGAGAGAGCGATGCACGCGCATTCGATTGATAATTGGCGCCACGAGCATGTCTTTCTCGGCGCCGACCATGAGCGCAACGAGCGGCGCAGCTGGGCCGTGGTCGCGGTTTGCGGCGCGACGATGGCGGCCGAGATCGTCGGCGGCTGGCTCACCGGCTCGATGGCGCTGATCGCCGACGGGCTGCATATGTCGACCCATGCCGGCGCGCTGGTCATCGCCGCCTGCGCCTATGCTTACGCACGACGGCACGCGCGCGACGAGCGCTTTGCCTTCGGCACCGGCAAGCTAGGCGAGCTGGCCGCGTTTTCGGGCGCGATCGTGCTGGCGATGATCGCGTTGCTGATCCTCTATCAGAGCGTCGAGCGGCTGTTCGATCCGGTCGCCATCGCCTTTCGCGAGGCGATCCCGATCGCCGCGCTCGGCCTCTGCGTCAATCTGCTGAGCGCCTGGCTGCTGCGCGAGGATCACGCCCATGGCCACCACCACGAACACGAACACCATCATCACGAGCACGCGGACGGTCAAACCCACGGCCATGACGACCTGAACCTGCGCGCCGCGTATATCCACGTGCTCGCCGACGCGGCGGTATCGGTGCTGGCGCTTGTCGGGTTGGGCAGCGGCTTATTGTTCGGCTGGGTCTGGATGGACGCGGTGATGGGCATCGTCGGGGCGCTGGTCATCGCCAATTGGGCCTGGAGATTGCTCCGCGCCGCCGGCGCGGTGCTGCTCGACATGCGGCCCGAAGGATTGGCGCAGGCAATTCGCGGCCGCCTCGAACGCGGTGACGACCGCATCGCCGACCTGCATATCTGGCGCGTCGGGCCGGGTCACCACGCGGCGTTGGTGTCGCTGGTCTCCGACCATCCCGAACCGCCGCAAGCCTATAAGGCGCGCCTCGCCGGGATCGCCGGGCTGAGCCACCTGACGGTCGAGGTGCAGGCCTGCCCTGGAGCGCATGGCTGACCGCAGCCGGGCGCTTGCCAGAAGGGTGCGGGCAGCTATAGTCCGGCTAACCCTCCGGTTGGAGCCGAGGCCGTCGATGTCGCTTGGTTTGCGTGCCGCGCTGGTCGCGATGATGTTGCTCGCTGCGGGGGGCCTGTTTCCGGCCGCCGCCGGTGAATTTCCCGATTCTGCCGGGCGAATCGTCGTCATCCCGGACCATCCCAACAAGGTCATGGCCGCGAGCCCGAGCGCCGAGGTACTGGTCTACGTGCTGGCGCCGCAGAAACTGGCCGGCTGGGCTCGACGTCCGTCGGGCATCGGCATGCCGGCGCGTTACGCGCGGCTGCCCGTCACCGGCGAACTGAGCGGCCCGCGCCCGACCGCGACCGCGGCGAGCATCGCCCGCTTGCATCCCGACCTGATCATCGACGCCGGCACCGTCACGCCCGAACGGGCCGCCTTCGCCGACCAGATCATGCAGCAGACCGGCATCCCCTATATCCTGCTCGACAACAGCTTCGACCGCACGCCGACGATGCTGCGCATGATCGGCCGGGTGCTTGACGTCGCCCAACGAGGGGATGATCTCGCCAGCTCGGCGGAACATGCGATCAACGCCCTCCGAGGCCGGCTGCTGATCCAATCGGCGACGCAGCGGCCGCGCGTCTATTACGCGCGCGGGCCGAACGGACTGCAAACCGCGGAGCCGGGCTCGGGGGCGGCCGCGTCGATCGAAGCGGCCGGCGCGATCAATGTCGCTGCCAGCCTCGGCACCGGTCACCAGGTCACGGTCACGCCGCAGCAAGTCCGCGACTGGAACCCCGACGTGATCATCGCCGAGAACCGCGGGTTTTATAACGCGATGCTGCGCGATCCGGCGTGGCGCGGCCTGCGTGCGGTGCGCAACAAGAAGGTGGTGCTGGAGCCCGAACAACCCTTCGGCTGGATCGACGATCCGGCGGGGGTCAACCGCCTCGTCGGTCTCTACTGGCTGTCGGGGCTCTTCTACCCCGGCGACTCGCAGGACGATCTGCGCGCGTTGATGGTCGACTTCTACGACAAGTTCTACGGCATCAAAGTGAGCGACGCGCGGGTCGAGGCGGTCGCCAAGACCGCCGGCATCCCGCCGAGCGACACGCCGCACCTCTCGTCGTTGCCGCAGATGGGCCCGCTGCCCAATACCGGCGTGCCCGGTGCCGTGAACGAACCGGGGCGGCGCGGGCTCCTGCCCCAAGGGCTGCCTAACGCGCCGCCGGCGACGACTCCGTCTTACATGCTGCCGAAATAGCCGCTGTAGATTCCAGCCTCGATCGCCTTCGCCGAGCTTGACCCGGGGGGAGGCGGTTAAGTTGAGATACCCGGTTATTGCGGCTGGTGGACGTAGCGCAGGTACGGCTTCACCTCGCGGAAACCGGAGGGGTATTTCCGCCGCGCCTCGTCGCTCGGCACTGCCGGCGCGACGATGACGTCCTCGCCCGGCCGCCAGTTAACCGGCGTCGTGACGGTGTGGCGCGACGTCAGCTGCACCGAGTTGAGAATGCGCAAGACCTCATCGAAATTGCGTCCCGTGCTCATCGGGTAGGTCAGCATCGCCTTGACCTTCTTGTCCGGGCCGATCAGGAACACCGAACGGACCGTGGCGTTGGTCGCGGCGGTACGGCCCTGCGAGCTACCGCCCGCCTCGGCCGGCAGCATGTCGTAGAGCTTGGCGACGGTCAGCTCGCTGTCGCCGATCAGCGGGTAGGTGACCGCGTGGCCCTGGGTCTCCTCGATGTCCTTCTGCCAGCGCGTATGGTCGGCGACCGGATCGACACTGAGGCCGATGATCTTGCAGCCGCGCTTGTCGAATTCCGGCTTCAGCCCCGCCATATAGCCGAGTTCGGTGGTGCAGACCGGCGTGAAATCCTTTGGGTGCGAGAACAAGATCGCCCAGCCGTCGCCGATCCAGTCATGGAAATTGATGCGGCCCTGGGTGGTGTCGATCGAAAAGTTCGGCGCTTCGTCGTTGATACGCAGCGACATGATCTCCTCCGTTTTCAGCAGACGGCCCGCAGGAACATGGTCCTCGATGATGACCGGCACAAGTCATCCCGCCCGGCGCGGCCGCCTGGGGCCGCGTGTTAATTTAACGATCTAATATTGTCAATAAAGTGCATTATTACATTTTATTACCGTTGTTAATCGGCCGCCGCCCGCTGCGGCGCGTCCGGGCGCCAGCGCAGGAGGGGTCTGCGCGCGGCGGTGGTCTCGTCGAGGCGGCGGCGCGGCGTCAGACGTGGTGCGGCCTGGAAGCTCGCGGCGTCGCCGGCCTTCGCGCGGGCGGCGACGGCGTTGACCGTGTCGGCGAACTGGTCGAGCGCGGCTCTGCTCTCGGTTTCGGTCGGCTCGATCAAGAGGGCGCCATGCACCACGAGCGGGAAGTACATGGTCATCGGGTGAAAGCCCTCGTCGATCAATGCCTTGGCGAAATCGAGCGTGCTGACCCCGGTGTCCTTAAGGAAACGGTCGTCGAACAGCACCTCGTGCATGCAGCTGCCGGGATAGGATTGCGTCAGCGACCCGGCCAGCCGCACCCGCAGGTAATTGGCGTTGAGCACCGCGTCTTCGGCCACTTGGCGCAGCCCGTCGGCACCGTGGCTCATCATGTAGGAAAGCGCGCGGACAAACATGCCCATCTGCCCATGAAAGCCTTTGAGCCGGCCGATCGTCTCCGGCGCCGTGCCGGCGGCATGCTCGACCAGCGCCGGCCCCTTGTCGCCGCGCACAATCCATGGCAGCGGCGCATACGGCGCAAGCGAAGCGGCCAGCGCCACCGGTCCGCTGCCCGGTCCGCCGCCGCCATGCGGCGTCGAGAAGGTCTTGTGCAGGTTGAGGTGCAGCGCATCGATGCCGAGATCGGCCGGCCGCACCCGGCCGACGATCGCGTTGAAATTGGCGCCGTCGCAATAAAAAAACGCGCCGGCGTCATGCACCGCGGCGGCGATGTCGAGGATTTCGTCCTCGAACAGCCCGCAGGTGTTGGGGTTGGTCAGCATCAGCGCCGCGACGTCGGGGCCGAGCTTCGCCTTCAGCGCCGCGAGGTCGACCCGGCCGCGTGCGTTGTTGGGGATCGGGTCGATCGCATAGCCGCAGATCGCCGCCGTCGCCGGGTTGGTGCCGTGCGCCGATTCCGGAACCAGGATGCGCTGGCGGGCGTCGCCGCGCGCGGTCAGCGCGGCGCGGATCGTCATCATCCCGCACAACTCGCCGTGCGCGCCCGCGGCCGGCGACAGCGCCACCGCCGGCATGCCGGTCAGCGTCTTCAGCCAGTGCGCCAGCGTGTCGATCAGCTCCAGCGCACCCTGGATCGTCGTTTCCGGCTGCAGCGGGTGCAGGTCGGCAAATCCCGCCAGCCGAGCCAGCTTCTCGTTGAGCCGCGGATTGTGCTTCATCGTGCACGAGCCGAGCGGGTAGAGCCCGCTGTCGATCGCGTAATTCTTCTGCGACAGGCGTGTGTAGTGGCGCACGATCTGCGGCTCGCTGAGGCCCGGCAGGCCGATCGGGCCTTGCCGTTCGAGGCCGCCGAGCCGGTCGCGATGCGCCGTCGGCTCCGGCAGGTCGACGCCGCAATGGCCGGGCGAATCCTGCTCAAAAAGCAGCGGTTCCTCGATCTGCAAGCCGCGATTGCCGGTGAACGTCTCCGCCTCGGCGGAGCCTGTCGGGTGGCGGCTCAGCGCCTGGCTCCAGCCGGTCATCGCAGCACCTCGGTCAGCGCCTTGGCATAGGCATCGATGTCGTCTGTGGTCGCCGTCTCGGTCGCGGCGGCCAGCAGCAAGTCGGCGAGGTCGTCGCGCTCGGGATAGAACCGGCTCGCCGCGACGCCGCCGAGCACGCCCCTCTCGGCCAGCGCTTCGACCGCCTGTGCCGCCGGGATCGGCAGGCGCAGCGCGAATTCATTGAAAAACGCGTCATTCACCAGCGTCACACCGCGTATGTCAGACAGCCGGTCGGCGAGGGTGCAGGCCACGGCGTGATTGAGCCGGGCGAGCCGCGTCAGCCCCGCCTCGCCGAGCAGCGACAGGTGCATGGTAAAGGCGAGCGCGCAGAGCCCGGAATTCGTACAGATATTGCTCGTCGCCTTTTCGCGGCGGATATGCTGCTCGCGGGTCGACAGCGTCAGCACCCAGCCGCGCTTTCCGTCGGCGTCGGTCGTCTGGCCGACGAGGCGGCCCGGCATCTGCCGCACGTGCTGCTCGCGCGCCGCGAACAGGCCGACATAGGGGCCGCCGAAATTGAGCGCGTTGCCGAGCGACTGTCCCTCGGCGGCGACAATATCGGCGCCCATCGCGCCAGGCGGCCGCACCGCGCCCAATGACACGATCTCGTTCACCACGACGACCAGCAGCGCGCCCGCCTGATGACAGCGTGCCGCGAGCGCACTCCAATCGTGCAGGGCCCCGAAGAAATCCGGATTTTGCACGACGATGCAAGCCGTATCATTATCAATATCGATAGCTTCAGAGAGTCCCGGCATTGCGTCGAGCGCGCGGACCTCAAGCCCAGAAAACTGCGCGTAAGTCTCGCACACCGATCGGTAATGCGGGTGCAACGAGCCCGACAGCAGTGCCTTGGCGCGGCGGGTTACCCGGTGCGCCATCGCCACTGCCTCGGCGCAGGCGGTGGCGCCGTCATAGAGCGAGGCGTTGGCGACCTCCATCCCGGTCAGCAGCGCGACCTGGGTCTGGAACTCGAACAAATATTGCAGTGTGCCCTGCGCCAGCTCCGGCTGGTATGGCGTGTAGGAAGTCAGAAACTCGCCGCGCTGGATCAGATGATCGACCGCGGCCGGCACATGATGGCGATACGCCCCGCCGCCGATAAAGAACGGCACCGAACCGGCGGGCGTGTTCTTCGCCGCCATCCGCGCGATCGCGCGCTCGACTTCGAGCTCGCCCTGGGCCAGCGGCAGGTCGACCAAACCTGCACGCCGCGCCGCAAGCGGCACATCGGCAAAAAGCTCGTCGATCGAGGCGGCGCCGATCGCCGCCAGCATCTCACTGCGGTCGCTCGGCGTCAGCGGCAGGTAGCGCATCAGCCCTGCTCCGCGACAAAGGCGTGGTAGGCGGCCTCATCCATCAGCCCGTCGAGCTCGTTCGGATCGTCGAGCTTGACGGTGAGGAACCACCCCTCGCCCATCGGGTCGGCATTGACCTTGGCCGGGTCGTCGGCGAGCACGCCGTTGACCGCGACCACCTCGCCCGATACCGGCGCGTAGACCTCGCTCGCCGCCTTGGCGGACTCGACGACCGCCGCCTCCTTGCCGGCCTCGACGCGGGTGCCCTGCGCCGGCAACTCGACATAGACAATGTCGCCCAACTGCTGCTGCGCGTAATCGGTGATGCCGATGACGGCGGTGTCGCCGTCCTGGCGGATCCATTCGTGGTCCTTGGTGAAGCGCAGCGTCGGCATGTCAACTCCCTTTGGGGCTCCTATGGAGCGCGGTAATAGCGGGTGGGGACAAACGGCATCGGGGCAATGCGGGCGGGCCGCGCGACATCGCGCACGACGACCGACAGCGCGATGCCCGGCTCGGCCTGGGCGCGGTCGACATACCCCATCGCGATCGGTGCACTGAGCGTCGGGCTGAACCCGCCGCTGGTGACCGTGCCGATCGGGTCGCCTGCGGCGTCGACGATGGCGCTGCCCTCGCGCGCCGGGGCGCGGCCGTCCGGGCGGATGCCGACGCGGCGGCGCGGCGGTGGGTCGGAGAGCTCGGCAAGAATGCGCGCGGCGCCGGGGAAACCTCCCTCGGCCCGGCGGCGCTTGCCGATGGTCCAAGCGAGGCCGGCAGCGACCGGGGTCGTCGTTTCGTCGATGTCGTGGCCATAAAGGCAGAGCCCGGCTTCGAGACGCAGCGTATCGCGCGCCCCTAGACCGATCGGCAGGACCTCGGGCTCGGCGAGCAGCCGCTCGGCGAAGTCGGCCGCGCGCTCGGCGGCGAGCGAAATCTCAAACCCGTCCTCACCAGTGTAGCCGGACCGGGTGATGAACAAATCGCCGATCTGCGCGCAGGAGAGAAACGGCATCGTCGCGACGCCGGGCGCGAACCGGCTAAGCACCACCGCCGCCGCCGGTCCCTGCAAGGCAAGCAGCGCCCGGTCCTCGTGCAGCTCGGCCCTAACTGCCGATCCCAGCCGCGCCCGCAGACGACCGACATCGCCGTCCTTGGTCGCGGCGTTGACGACGAGATGCAGCGCACCGCCGACATTCATCGCCATCAGATCGTCGATGATGCCGCCGGCGTCGTTGAGCAGCAGCGTGTAACGCATCCGCCCATCGGGCAGGCCGGCGATGTCGCCCGGCACCAGCGTTTCGAGCATTGCCGCGGTCGCGCCGTGCAGCGCCACCTGGCCCATATGCGAGACGTCGAACAGCCCCGCCTTGGCGCGGGTATGCAAGTGCTCGGCGATGATGCCGGTCGGGTATTGCACCGGCATCTCATAGCCGGCGAACGGCACCATCTTTGCGCCGCGCGCCACATGCAGCGCGTGGAGCGGCGTCTTGCGCAATGTTGCTGCCGAATCGTCCGACACCAGAGGCACCTCCGCCACGGCGGACGCAGAGCGCCGCCAAGAGATGCCCCCTCTGTCGTTTTCCCCTGAGAGATTCACCGGTCTCCGTGGAGGCGCGGCTTACTCCTTCGGTGAGCGGCAAGCCGTCCCGGCTCGTCCGCTGCTTTCCAGAGCGCCCTTACGTCCGCAGTCCTTTTGCCTGAGAGTTTCCGGGGCGGTTGCTCCTTCGGCGCCGCGCCTTGCGAGCGCGACCTCTCCTGCGGGCGTGCATACGGCCCAGCCTGTGTAGCATCGCCAGGGACGCGAGACCAGTGGTTAACGTCGCGGCTGCACCGCCCCGCTAGGTGTCGCGGCGGGGCCGGAGCAGGTGATGATGGCCTGGCGCGTAGAGCCGGCTGTCGCTTCCCTCCCCGGCGAGCGCGGGACCGACCAGGATCAGCGCCGTGCGGGTGATGCCGGCCTCCTTGACCGCGCCGCGGATCGTGCCGAGCGTGCCGCGGATCAACCGCTCGTCAGGCCAGCTGACGCGATAGGCGACGACCGCCGGACAATCCGCGCCGTAATGCGGCACCAGCGTCCGTACCACCCGCGCCAGATTGGTGATCGACAGATGGATGGCCAGCGTCGCGCCGGTCGCCGCGAGACGGTCGAGCGTCTCGCCCGGCGGCATCGGCGACGACCGCGTCGCGGTGCGGGTAAGGATGACCGTCTGTGCGATATCGGGCAGCGTCAGTTCGCAGCCGAGCGCGGATGCGGCGGCGGCGAAAGCCGGCACCCCGGGGGTCACATCGTACGTGATGCCGAGCGCGGTGAGCCGGCGCATCTGCTCAGCGATCGCGCCGTACAGCGACGGGTCGCCGGAATGCACCCGCGCGACGTCCAGTCCCTTCGCGTGCGCCGTCGCCATCTCGGCGACGATCTCGTCGAGGGTCAGGGGTGCGGTGTCGATGACCCGCGCGCCTTTCGGTGCCACGGCCACGATTTCCGCCGGCACCAGAGACCCGGCATAGAGACAGACCGGGCATTCCCGGATCAATCGCAGGCCGCGCACGGTGATCAGATCGGCCGCGCCGGGCCCGGCGCCGATAAAGTGGACCGTCATGTCCGGATATAGCCGCGCGGCGTATAAAGGCGCGGCGGGTCGCCAGGGACGACTCGGCTGCTGCTGTTGCCGACGATGACGATGGTCAGCATATCGACCGTCGCTACCGTTAGGTTCGACAGCACGGCGATGTTCACGCTCTCATCCGCCCGGCCTAGATTTCGGGCGATCAGCACCGGCGTAAGTGGCGGCCGCCGCGAGAGCAGCACCCGGGCCGCTTTCGCCAGGACCTGTCGGCGGCGAGCGGAGCCTGGGTTATAGAGCGCGACGACAAAATCGCCGGCCGCCGCGGCTTCGAGCCGGGTTTCGATCACCGACCACGGCGTCATCAGATCCGATAGTGAGATCGCGCAAAAATCATGGCCGAGCGGCGCACCCGCGCGCGCCGCGGCGGCCTGCATCGCGCTGACCCCCGGCGAGACGACGATGTCCACCGCCGCCCAATCGCGCCGGTCGCGGCGGTCGATCAGCTCGAAGACCAGCGCCGCGAGGCCGTAAATGCCGGCGTCGCCGGATGAAACCAGCGCCACCTCCTTGCCGGACGCGGCGAGGTCAAGGGCGAGGCTGGCGCGCTCGGTTTCGGCGCCGAGCGTGCCGGGATGCAGGGTTTTGCCTGCCGCCGCCTGCCCGAGCAGGTCGAGGTACAGTCCATAGCCGACGATGTCGCTGGCGCCGGCGAGGAGCTCGCTGGCCTCGGCTGTGCGCCAGCCGACCTCGCCTGGACCGATGCCGATGATCGCCAACCGGCCCCGCGCCCGGCCGATGGCCGTCGCGTTGATCGGCGCCGCCGCGCGGGCGATCGCACAGGTCGCGCGCGCCGATTTGCGCTTCGCGACGACCAATGTGCCGTCAGCGCCCGTCGCCGCCAGCGCCGCGCCTTCGGCGACGCCCCAGCAGCCGGTGGCGCGAAACGCCGCCTCGGAGCGCTCGGTCAGCCGCGGCGTCTCGTCCAGCAGCCGCGCCGCGGCAAAGAACCGCGCCGGTACGCCGAGCCTGTCGGCGAGCGCATGAATGCCGGACTCGTCCACTTTCAGCTCGACCGAGACCACGGCGGCGACCGCCTCCTTCGCCAGCCCTGCGGCAGCCAGGCTGTCCTCCGCGAGCGCGATGATGTCCCCGGCCGGGCAGTCGCGGTCGCAGCCGATGCCGAGCGCCAGGACGGGCGGGTGAAAGACGAGCGCCGCCTCGTTGTCCGCCGTCGCACGGTCGGTGATGCGAACGCGGACATCCGCTTCGTCCACCCAGCGCACGCTGCCGCCGCGCAGCCAATCGGCGCAGCTGAGTTCGTCGTGCAGCGCGACCGGCGTGCCGGCGAGCAGCGCAGCGGCAATCGGCTTGGAGCGCTGCGGATTGGCGATCCGCCAGCCGGGCGGCGGCTCGTCAAGCGCAAGGCCGAGCCGCAGATCGCCGGCGGTGGTGATGGCCGCGACGCCACCTAGCGCGCCGGCCAACGTCCAGGCAATCGCGTTGGCGCCGTGATGCCCGCCGAGCAGCGGCACCGCGACCGAACCATCTTCGGCCACCGCGACCACCGGCGGCTCGGCGCGCTTGTCGTCGAGCAGCGGCGCCAGGGCGCGAATCAGAATGCCGCTAGCGCAGAGACCGATGATCGGCCGTCCGGCGGCGAACAACGCTTGCAGATGCGGCACCACCCGGTCGTAGGCAATGTCCCAATCCGCCGAGCCCAAGCGCGGCCCGTGCAGCTCCGCCCCGGGCAGCAGGTCGCGCACATGCCGGCCGAGCGCAGCACCGCTCGGGCCGAGGACTACGATGGCGGCGCGCGGCGGAACCTGCGCTTTATCCGCCATCGAGGCTGATTCGCGTGGTCATCGTATGCGTGGCGCCGGGGGGCAGCGTGATGCGGTTGTCGGCGACATTGCCGGTCTCGACGCAGACAAAGCCGCGCCAATTCTCGGCCCCGAGATCGGCCATCGCCGCAGCCTTTTCGTTCCACGGGTTCCACACGATGGCGGAGACGGCGCCCGTCTTCTCGACGACGATGCGCCGGCCCCAATCGGGATCGCCGACCGTGAGCCCACCGGGCACGTCGAGATAGACGCTGTCGGTCTCCTTGGTCAGCGCCAATGCCGCGCCCGCCGCTGGTCGGCGGCTCATGTTGGCGGTCTTGTCGATGGAGACGCTCGTCTCCAACCCGGATATACGGATGCGCTCGATGTCGGAGACGGCGAAATAGGTGTGGAGCGCCTCTTCGAGCGGCGCCGGTTCAGCCGTCGTGTTGCGGGCTACAAGATTGATGTGCAGCTCCGCGCCGAAAACGACCCGATAGGCGAGATCGAAGCCCGAGGTCGCGAGCGACATCTCGAATGTCACGCCGGCGTCTGACAGGGACACCCTATCGAGCCGCCAGGGCGCGGTCCGCGCGGTGCCGTGCTGAGGGGCGGTCGGGTCGCTGGGGTGCGGGCCGAACCAGGGGAAGATCACCGGAATCCCGCCGCGGATCGCCTTGCCGGGTGCAAAAACCGCGCGCGGGCTGGTGAAGATCACGGTGCGGGCGCCGGGCGGCTGCCAGGCGGTGACCTGCGCGCCCTGCAGGACCAGTTCGCCGGTCACGCCGCCATGCGACACCACCGCCTTGACGAGCCCGTGCTCGGTCTCGGCGAAGTCGACCGCGCCGGCAATCCGGTGTTTCTCGAAATCTGCGAGCGTCATCGTCATCGCCTCCCTCATCCGTGATCGCGGCGTACCAGCACCATGGCGAAATACGGCACATTCTCCGCGTCGACATCGACAAAGCGGGCGACGCGCTCGCGCGACTGGCTCGCCCGCTCGATATAGATCGCGCCCCCGATAAGATCGAGGTCTACCAGTATCTCCTTGACCTTGCCGGCATGCCGGCCGAGCTTGATGACCGCGGCGCTGTCGCATTCGCCGAGCCGGCGGGCGAGCTCCGGGCGGGGCAGCGTGGCGGGGACCACCGTGATGGTCGCGTCACGCTGAACCAGCGGGGCTCTCGCCGCAGCCGCGCAGGCGACCAGCGACGATACGCCCGGGACGACGGTCACCGCATAGCGCGGCGCCAGCCGATCGAAGATCGGCGCGAAGCTGCCGTAGAAGAACGGGTCGCCCTGGCAGAGAAACGCCACATCATGCCCGGCATCGAGCTCCGCGGCGATGGTGGCGGCCGCGTCGTCGTACAGCCTGGCGGGCGGCGGTCCCGGGCGCATCGGAAAGGGGATGGCGATTTCGCGCTGCGCCGGCGCGATCCAGTCGGCGACGATCGAGCGCGCGAAGCTGTCGCCGCCCTTGGGCGCCGGGTAGGCGATCACGGCAGCGGCGCGCAACAGCCGCAGCGCCTTCAGCGTCACCAGCTCCGGGTCGCCGGGGCCGAGCCCGAGGCCATAAAGCGTGCCCGCCATGCTATTGCGCCTCGATGCGGTAAAGCGTCAGCGTCATCTCCTGTCCGCCGGAATAATTCGTACCGGAAACCCGGTCGATCGGCCGCGCCGCGAGATTGCGCCTTGCGACTTCCTGCTGAAAGGCCTTGTCCTGCCGATCGCTCACCAGGGCTTCATCGCCGGCGGCGACCGGCGCGTCGCCCATGCCCGTCGCAAATCGGCTGTCGAGCAGGAACACGAGGCTCGGCTCGTTATAGCCGATCACCGTCAGCTTCGCGCCGGCCGCCGCCGGGTGGTGCGCGAGCAGCGCCGCCGCGCCCTGGCTGATCCACAGCCGCGACAAGGCCGGTACAACCGACATCGCCGCCGGCACTGTGAAGGCAAGCGCCATCGCGCCCAACAGCAGCGCCGTGCCGAGCGGATCCGGCCGCCAGACGAATTTTATGATCGCCAGCACGATCAGCACGGCCGCCCCCGCGACGCCGACGGGCATAATGCCGGGGCCGATACGCCAGGGCAGCACGATCATCGCCGCGGCGATCGCCAGCGTCGCCAGCAGCCAGAGCCCCGCACCGAGCCAGCGCGACCAGCGCGGCGCGGGCAGCCCGCCGGCCAGCGCACGCGCCGCCAGCAGCGCCAGCGCCGGAAAGACCGGTAGCGCATAATGCGGCAGCTTGGTCGGCACCAGTTCCAGCACGAGCCAGGCCGGGATTAGCCAGGCCAGGAGAAACCGCGTCGCCGGCGCGGCGCGGCGGCGCCAGCCGGCGATCAACGCCGGCGGCAGCAACAGTGTGCCGGGCCAGAAGGTCACCCAGATCGATGCGAGATAATAGAGCGGCGGCGCGCCGTGCGCCTCCTGCCCGCCCGTCACCTTGGACAGGAAGTCGCGGCCGACCGATTGTTCGAGAAAGCGGCCCTCGGTCGCGTGCTCGATCGCGTAGAGCCACGGGGCGACGGCCAGCGCCGTCGCGCCAAGCCCGAGGACCGGCCGCAAGCCGCGCAGCCAGCGTGCATCGCGGTCGGCGACCGACAGCGTCGCCGCGGTGAGGACCGCAAGACCGGGGCCGATCGGCCCCTTGAGGTAGATCGCGACGATTTCCGCCAGCCAGAACCCGGCCGCGATGCCGGCCGCGACGCGCGCACCGACGCGGCCGCGCACATAGGCGAGACCGAGCGCGCCCTGGCCGGCGGTGATCGCGGCTAGCAACACGGCATCGGTCTTGGCGATATGCGCCTCAGCCACCGTGCCGAGCGCGCTCGCCAGCAGCACCGCCGCGATAAAGGCGCCGGTCGCCTCGCCAAGAAGGGCGCGGCCGATCGCGAAAATCAGCAGCGCCGCTGCCGCCGCTCCGATCAGCGACGGCAGGCGGTAAGGCCAGATCGCCGTCGAACGCGGTGTGCTCAGCAGGCCGACCGAGACCGCTTGCAACCAGTAGATGCCGGCTGGCTTGTTGTTGCGCGCCTCGTCGCGAAAGCGGATGTCGAGGAAATCGCCGGTTTCGAGCATCTGTCGCGTCGCCTGCGCAAACCGCGCCTCGTCGCGATCGAGCACCGGGATCGCCGCGATGCCCGGCAGATACAGGCACAGACACAGCAGGCCGAGCAGCAAATAGGGCCGCCAGCCGGCCAGCCATGTCTCGGCCATCTCAGCGCGGCTTGACGCAAAGCAGCTGCGTCACCGGCGCCAGCGCCCGCCAGCCGAGATGCGCGCCGAGCGGCTCTGCCCGGCTGATCGCGAGCCGCGCCAAGTGGCCGCCCTGCGCGGCCTGCCAGTCGAGCAAGGCGCGCTCGCCATCGGCGGTGATGACGTTGGCGGCAAGCCGTCCGCCGGGGCGCAGGGCCTGCCACAGACGCGGCAATAGCCCCGCATCGGCGAGCCCGCCACCGACAAAGATCGCGTCGGGCGGCGCGAGACCGTGAAGCGCCGCCGGCGCCGCGCCGTGCACGATTTCCAGCCGCGGCACGCCGAGCGTCGCCGCGTTGCGCGCAATCAGGTCGACGCGCGCGGCATTGCGCTCGACCGAGATGGCGGCGGCGTGATCATCGGCGCGCAGCCATTCGATCGCAATCGAGCCGCAGCCCGCGCCGATATCCCACAGACGCTCACCCGGCAGCGGCGCCAGCGCCGCGAGCGTTGCGGCGCGAATTTCCCGCTTGGTCAGTTGGCCGTCATGGGCGAACGCGTCGTCGGGCAGGCCGGCAAGCCGCGACAAGCCGCGCGTGCCAGGTTCGGCGCGGCATTCGAGCGCGACCGTGTTGAGATCGGCGGTGGGCCGGTCGCCCCATTCTGCCGCCGTGGCGCTGTGCATCGCTTCGACCGGACTGCCGAGATGTTCGAGCACGGTCACCCGGCTCGGCCCCCAGCCGGCGTCGCGCAGCAAGCCCGCGACGCGAGCGGGCGTCGCCCCATCCTCGGCGAGAAGCAGCAACCGGCGGCCCTCGGCGAGGTGCAGGCGCAGCGTGTCGAGTGGCCGGCCATGCAGGCTCACCATCGCGCATTCAGCGAGCGCCCAGCCGAGCCGCGCAGCGGCCAGGCTGAACGCGCCGGGATGCGGGATGATAGTCATTTCCTCTCGCGGAAAATGCCGCGCCAGCGTCGCACCGGCGCCGTACCACATCGGGTCGCCGCTGGCGAGCACGACGACCCGCCGACCGCGCGCCGCGGCGATCGCGGCGATGGAATCGGCAAAAGGCTGGCGCCACGCCAGGCGTTCGGCCTTGCTGTCCGCGGCCATCGCCAGATGCCGCGCGCCGCCGACGAGGGTTTCGGCGGTCTCGATCAATGCGCGCACCGCCGGCGCGAGCCCGGCGACACCGTCATCGCCGATGCCGATGACGGTGAGCCAGGGTTTCATGGCGCGACTGCCAGCGCATTGACCGCGGCGGCAGCCAACGCGCTGCCGCCGCGCTGGCCGCGCAGCGTGATGAATTCGAGGCCGTCGCCGAATTCGGCGAGCGCTTCCTTGGACTCGGCCGCGCCGACAAAGCCAACCGGAAAACCGAGCACCAGCGCCGGTTTCGGCCCACCGTCGGCGATCATCTCAAGCAGGTGAAACAGTGCCGTCGGCGCGTTGCCGATCGCCACCACCGCGCCGGCGAGATGCGGCCGCCACAGCTCGACTGCGGCCGCCGAGCGCGTGGTTTCGAGCCGCTGCGCGAGTTCGGCCGTGCCGGGATCGCCGAGCGTGCAGATAATCCGGTGCCCGCCGGTAATGCCGGCCGCGACCATGGTGCTGTCGGCAAGAACCGGCGCGCCGGCCTGCAGCGCTGCCGCGCCGGCCGCGACCGCACCCGGCGACCAGACCAGATCGGCGAGAATGCCCGTATCGCCGGCCGCATGAGCGAGCCGCGCCGCCAGCGGCCGAAGATCGAGCGGGAAGCGACCGAGATCGGCTTCCGTCTCGATCAGCGCAAACGAACGCTCATAGATCGCCGCCGGATCGCGGAGATAGATGTAACGGCGGCGCATTCGATCAGGTCGTCATGGCCGGACTCGATCCGGCCATCCATGGGCCCCCGGGTCAATCCCCGGATCAAGTCCGGGGACGGGGGTGACGGCTTGCTTCATGCGCCTCGCTCTCGTCGCGCGCAGGCGGGGCACGGTCACGCCGAGCGTCCAGGCTTCTTCCTCGACGATCTGTCGCGAGTTGGCATCGCCGATCTCCGGCGAAAACCAGCCGCCGAGCGCGCCGGCGCGATCGGCCGAGGCGAAGATGCGTGCGACCGTGCAGACCTGCGCCCGGTCGTTGGGCGGGCCGAGCTTCGCACAGGCCTTCCACCAGGACGGCCAGACCTCGGCGAAGACGACGCGCGCGTCATCGGTCAGCGTTAGACCGGTCTCGAACGGCCAGATACGGGTGCAGTGCGACCAGCGCGGATCATCGCGCAGCGCGCCGACGACCGGCAGCCCGGTCAACACCTGGCCGCCGACCGAACCGGCGCCGATCAGCTTCCAGCACGGCTGCGCGCCGGTCATCCATTCGTCGATCAGCCGTTTTTCGAGCAGGCCGTCTTCCACGTGGCGCTTGTGGTGCTTGGGGCCGAGGAAATCGTGCTCCATGCGCACCGGCCGGCCCCAGAACGGAAAAGAGCCACCCGAAATCCGTTCGTTGAGCTGGGCGGCGACCGCGAAACGGTTGTTGTCGTTGTCGTCGCGATCCTCGATCAGCCGGTCGATCTCGTCCCACACCGCCCGCCACGGCGTCCCGGCGAGACCGAGCCGGCGGGCAAACCCGGCCGGATAGCCGAACGGAAAGTCGAACCCCGCGATCACCCGATGCCCCTTTGCCAGCGCCTCATCCAGCATTTCGGCCAGCAGCAGGTGCGCCGCGTGGCGGGTCGGGGGATTGGCGACGGTCTCACCGTCCGGCGAATGGCGGCAGATCCAAACGCTGTCGCGCCCCGTCTTCGGCGTCCGCGCGGCGCTCCAATCGACGATGATGTAGGTGTCGAACAAAGTTCTCCCTCCCCCGCTGGCGGGGGAGGGTCGGGGTGGGGGCGTCATGGGCACGAGCGCTCCCAAGCCCCCACCCTAGCCCTCCCCCGCTGGCGGGGGAGGGGACGTATCGTCGTGGTGATGATGGTCCTGACCGTCATGGTGATGGTGGTGATGATCGTGGTCGCGGCCATCATGATGGTGATGATCTCCGCCGCCGCGGACGTGGTGGTGGTGCCCTTGCTGCGGGGTGCCGGCGTCGTGCTCGTAGCCGACGATCTGCGTGCGGTATTTGCACAGTTGACAGTTCATCGCCGGGTTGCCGTCGGCGATCTCGGCGACCCGCTCGACAAACGCGTCGAGCAGCAGCGGGTGGTCGCGCAGGTAGCCGGCCTTGGCGAATGCGATCTCCGGGTGACGCGCGGCCGCCTCGTCCGTCGCGGCATAGATGCGTTTCACCAGAACGCCGGTGAAGAGGAAATAGGGAAACACGACAATGCGGCGAAAGCCGAGCCGCGCGGCGCGGTCGAGCGCGGCGCCGACGCGCGGGTGGGCGACCCCGCTAAAGGCCACCTCGGCCCAGCCGAAGCCCAGCCCCTCCCACAGCATGCGGGCGATCTTTGCGATGTTGGAGTTGGCGTCGGGATCGTTGGTGCCGCGGCCGACGACGACGAGCAGTGCATCCGAACGATCCCCCGTTTCGGCCGACACGGGCGCGGCGGTGGCGATGCGGTCGGCGGCGGCGTTGATCAGCTTCACGTCGATCGCGAGGTCGCGGCCGAGCCGCAGATCGACGCCGGGATGCGCCGCGATAAACGAGTTCATCTCCCATGGCAGGTCATTCTTGACGTGGCTCGCGGCAAACAGCATCCCCGGCACGGCGTAGATGCGCCGCGCGCCGCGGGCGACCAGCGCGGCCAGCCCGTCATGGATGTTGGGCTGGGCGAATTCGAGATAGCCGGTCGCGAAATCGTAATCGGGGAAGCGCGGGCGCAGTGCCGCCGCCAGCAGCTCGAATTCCTGCACCGCCTCGATGTCGCGGCTGCCATGGCCGCAGATCAGCACGCCCGTCTGTGTCATCTTTTGCTCGTTCCCCGGCCCATCATAGCGGCTTCCGGTTGATCGCGCCGCGCCCGTCGCCGCATGGTGCGGCAATGACGCTGCCCGGCCTGCACGACCCGCTGCTGCTGCTGTATGTCGGCATGATCGTCGATGCACTGTTCGGCGAGATGGGCGGGCTGTTTCGTACCCTGCCGCATCCGGTGGTGCTCGCCGGCCGGGTGATATCCTGGTTCGAGCGGCGGCTCAATCGCCCGCAGCGCCGCGATGCGGTCCGCCGGATGCGTGGCGTGCTGATCGTGATCGTGCTCGCCGGTGCGGCGACGGCGGCCGGCTGGGCCCTGCAATGGCTTTGCCGTACAGGCCTGCTGGGCGCCGCGGTCGAGGCGTTCGCGGTGGCGGTGCTGCTGGCGCAGCGCAGCCTCTACGAGCATGTCGCGGCGGTCGGGAATGGTCTGCTGCATGGCGGACTCGCCGGCGGCCGCTCGGCAGTGAGCCACGTCGTCGGCCGCGACCCGTACAGCCTGGACGGGCCCGGCGTGGCGCGCGCGGCGATCGAAAGCCTCGCCGAGAATTTTTCCGACGGCGTCGTCGCGCCCGCGTTCTGGTATCTGCTGCTGGGGCTGCCCGGCCTCTTCGCCTACAAGATGGTCAATACGCTCGACAGCATGATCGGCCATAAGAGCGAGCGGTATCGCGCCTTCGGTTGGGCGGCGGCGCGGCTCGACGATCTGTTGAACCTGGTGCCGGCGCCGATCAGCGGTCTGCTGATCGCGGCCGCCGCGGCGTTCGACCGGGAGACCCGCGCCGGCCGGGCGCTGCGCCTCATGCTGCGCGACGGCCGCAAGCATCATTCCCCCAACGCCGGCTGGCCCGAGGCGGCGATGGCCGGGGCGCTCGGGCTGATGCTGGCCGGCCCGCGTCACTATGCCGGTGAGGTGGTGATGGACCCGTTTCTCGGCGACGGCACGCCGATCGCCACGGTGAGCGACATCAGCCGGGCGCTGCGCCTCTATTTCCGCGCCTGCCTGATCCTCGGCGGGCTGGCGATCGGGGCCTGGGCGGCGCGGCATCTCACGCAGCCCTGGTGAGGCGCGGCGGCCGCGCGGCGGCGAGGAGCGCGTCGAGATCGAGGCTCGCTTCGAGATGGTCCGCAAGCTGGTCGAGCGTGGCGTCGACCATCGCCTCATAGGCGAACCCGCTGGACGCGGCGCCGAGCCGGGCGAGGAAAGCGGCGCGGAACGCGTCGCTGGCGAACAGCCCGTGCAGATAGCAGCCCGTGACATTGCCGTCGGCGCTGAGCGCGCCGTCAACGCGGTCGACAAGGCGCAGCATCGGCCGCGCGAGGCCGGGGCCGGTGGTGATGCCGAGATGCATCTCGTAGCCGCTGACCGGCGCACCGCTGCCGAGATCGACGCCGTCGACCAGCCCCAGCCGCTTGCGGTCGCCAAGCACCGTGTCGATGTCGAGAAGACCGAGCCCGGCGGCGCAACCCGGCGACCCTTCCTGACCGTCGGGATCGGTGATCGTTCGGCCGAGCATCTGATAACCGCCGCAAATCCCCAGCACCTGCCCCCCGCGCCGGCGATGCGCGAGAATGTCGATATCCCATCCCTCATCGCGCAACGCCGAGAGGTCGGCAAGTGTCGCCTTCGATCCCGACAGAATTACCAAGTCGGCATCACCGGGGAGTGGTGCTCCGGGTGGGACAAAGCTCAACTCGACGCCCGGCTCGGCGCGCAACGGGTCGAGATCGTCGAAATTGGCAATATGCGGCAAGCGGGGGACGACGATCTTGATGCGCCGCTGGCGGGGGAGGGTTGGGGTGGGGGCTGACAGCGCCATGCTGTCTTCCGCCGGCAGCAGATGAGCCGCGGCAAACCACGGCACCACGCCGAAACAGTGAAGGCCGGTGCGTTCGCCGATCGCGGCGATGCCGGCGTCGAACAGACGCGGGTCGCCGCGGAATTTGTTGACGATGTAGCCGGCAAGCCGGCCGCGCTCGCTTGCCGACAACAGCGTATGGGTCCCGATGAGCTGGGCGATCACGCCGCCTCGATCGATGTCGCCGACCAGTGTCACCGGCACGTCGGCGGCCTCCGCGAACCCCATATTGGCGATGTCCCCGGCACGCAGGTTGATCTCAGCCGGGCTGCCGGCGCCTTCGACCAGCACCAGATCGGCGACCACCGATAGCCGCGAGAAAGCGCGCAGCACCGCCGGCAGCAGCGATGGTGCCAGAGTCCGATACTCGCGCGCCGAGGCCGCCCGCAGTACCTGTCCGCATAACACGATCTGCGCCGCGTTTCCGGCTTGCGGCTTCAGCAGCACCGGGTTCATGTCGGCGCTGGGTGCAACGCCGCAGGCACGCGCCTGCAGTGCCTGGGCACGGCCGATCTCGCCGCCCTCCGCGGTCACCGCGGCGTTGTTCGACATGTTCTGCGGCTTGAACGGCCGCACCCGCAGCCCCCGCCGCGTAAAGGCCCGGCACAACCCGGCGACGATCAGCGACTTGCCGACATCCGAGCCCGTACCTTGGATCATCAGGGCGTGGGTCATCCTTGAAGCCCAAGCCATAAGGTGCACCTTGGCCGGGCTTGACCCGGCCATCCACGTCTTCCAGTACCGTCCGCGCGAAACAAGACGTGGACCCCCGGGTCAAGCCCGGGGGGGGCGATTGAGGCAGGGACTAGGAGAAAAGCCGTCAAAACTCGATCCCCTTCTGCGCCTTTACCCCGGCACGGAACGGGTGCTTGACCAGCGTCATCTCGGTGACGAGGTCGGCGAGGTCGATCAGCGCCGGCTTGGCGTTGCGGCCGGTGACGATGACGTGGAGGTCGCGCGGCTTGGCCCTAAGCACGGCGAGCACCTCGTCGAGCGGCAGGTAATCGTAGCGCAGCACGATGTTGAGCTCGTCGAGCAGCACCAGGCGATAGCTCGGGTCGGCGATCATCACCTTTGCCGTGTCCCAGGCGGCGCGGGCAGCGGCGATGTCGCGCTCGCGGTCCTGCGTGTCCCAGGTAAAACCCTCGCCCATCGCGCGGCAGGTCACAAGCTCGGGGAATTTCGCCAGCACGTCACGCTCGCCGGTGCCCCAAGCGCCCTTGACGAACTGCACGACCCCGACCCGCATCCCGTGTCCGATGCAACGCAGTACGATGCCAAACGCCGCGGTCGATTTGCCCTTACCGGCCCCGGTGTGGACGATCAGCAGCCCGCGTTCCTCGGTCTTGGTCGCCAACACCTTGGCGCGCGCGGCCTTGCGCCGCGCCATCTTCTCGCGGTGCAGTGCGTTGATGTCGGCTTCAGGGTCGGTGGGGGTCATGCGAGCAGCGCCTCGCGTGTGCTGTTGCGTTTCGGCCGCCACAGTCCGCGCTCGACGGCCTCGGCAAAGCGGCGGCGAATTTCGCCGAGCGCAGCGGGATTGGCTTGCGCGATGAAATCGCGCACCACCTCGTCGCCGAGATAGGCGTCGTAAAGCGCGTCGAAATGGCTGTCGTCGACGGCGCGCGCGGTGGCGGCGAAGGCAAACAGGTAGTCGACCGTCGCGGCGATCTCGGCGGCGCCCTTGTAGCCGTGGCGCATGACCCCGGCGATCCAGCGCGGATTGGCGGCGCGCCCGCGGACCACGCGGCCGAGCTCCTCGCGCAGCGTGCGGATGCGCGGTCGGTCGGGCACGGAATGGTCGTTGTGATAGACCGCCGGCGCCTTCCCCGACAAATGCCGCACCACCAGCGCGAGACCGCCCTCGAACTGGTAATAGTCGTCGCTGTCGAGCAGGTCGTGCTCGCGGTTGTCCTGGTTATGCAGCACCGCGTCGACCGCCGCGAGCCGCGCCTCCACCAAGTCGCGCTCGGCGCGGCCCTCGCCACCGGCGGCGTAGGCGTACTGCCCCCATTCGAGCCATGCTTCGGCGAGGTCGGTCTCGTCATCCCAAACCCGTTCGTCGATCGGCGCCTGCAACCCCGCACCATAAGCGCCCGGCTTCGACCCGAACACGCGATAACCAGCGCGCCGCGCCGCCTCGGTCGGGGCGACGCCGGCTTTTTCGAGCACGGCGCGGTCGGTGGCGTAGCGCGCGGCGAGCGGGTTGACCGCCGCCGGCTCGTCGAGCGCGGCGACGGCACGCGCGGCGCTGTCGAACAGGTCGATAAGGCCGGGGAAAGCGTCGCGGAAAAAACCGGAAATGCGCAGCGTGACATCGACGCGCGGACGGTCGAGCACGCTCGCGGGCAGGATTTCAAACCCGGTCACGCGGCCACTGCCCGGTTCCCAGACCGGCCGCGCGCCGATCAGCGCCAGCGCTTGGGCGATGTCGTCGCCGCCGGTTCGCATGTTAGCGGTGCCCCAGGCCGACAGCACCACCCGCGCCGGATAGTTGCCGTACTCCTGCGCATAGCGCTCGACCAGCAGTCCGGCCGAATGCCAGCCGAGTTGCCAGGCCGCCGGCGTCGGCACGGCGCGGGTGTCGAGCGAAAAGAAATTGCGGCCGGTCGGCAGCACCTCGGGACGGCCGCGGCTCGGTGCGCCCGACGGGCCGGGCGCAACAAAGCGCCCGTCGAGCCCGGCGAGAAGACCCGTGGTCTCCGCATCGCCGCAGGCGGCGACAGCGGGGCGCAGAGTTGTCTCGACCCAGGCCAGGGCGGTGCGGGTCTTTGCCCAATCTGGGTCGGGCTCGGCTTCCCCGGAGACCAGCCGCAGTGCCAAGCTCTCCAGACGCTCGACGGTGTCACCGGCGGTGCGCCAACCCCCACCCCAACCCTCCCCCGCTTGCGGGGGAGGGGGCGGGACTGTGGCGCAGCGAGGGCTACCCCCTCCCCCGCAAGCGCAGCGAGGGCTACCCCCTCCCCCGCAAGCGGGGGAGGGCTGGGGTGGGGGTCGAAGCGCCTCCGGCCGTGGCCCGGTCCATGGTTCCGCCAGATCCATCGTCAGCGGATCGCAGCCGAGGTCGAGATCGGCGGCAAGTGCGCGGAGCAGTGATTCGTCCTCTGGCCGCGCGCCGCGGCGCGAACGGGCGATCGCCAGCAACAGGGAGTCCAGCAGCTCCCCTTCCGGGCTCGCGCCGAAGACGTGCAGGCCGTCGCGGATTTGCAATTCCTTCAGCTCACAGAGAAACCCGTCGAGTTTTCTCAAAGAGTCTTGCTTGGTATCCCTCGCATCGATGCCGCAATCGCGATCGATCCCGGCGGCGCGGGCGCGCTCCAGGATTTCGGCACCAAGCGGCGCAAGACGGCGCGGATCGCCCCGTGCGGCGTCGTAATATTCATCGATCAGCCGCTCCAGCTCCGCGGCCGCTCCATAGCTGCCGGCGCGGGTCAGCGGCGGGGTCAGGTGATCGACGATTACCGCCTGCGCCCGCCGCTTGGCCTGGGTGCCCTCGCCGGGATCGTTGACGATAAACGGGTAGAGATGCGGCAGCGGCCCCAGCGCCGCCTCGGGAAAGCACTCATCCGACAACGCAAGCGCCTTCCCCGGCAGCCATTCGAGCGTGCCGTGCTTGCCGAGGTCGATCACCGCATCGGCGCGGAAGTCGTCAGCGACCCAGGCATACGCCGCGAGATAGGCAGGCGGCGGGACCAGCGCCGGGTCGTGATAGGTCGCCTTCGGGTCGCGGTTGTAGCCGCGCGCCGGCTGGATCAGCACCGCGATATTGCCGAGCCGGAAACCAGGGATCGCGAAGCGCCCGCAATCGAGCCGCCCGGGCCGGAAGAACGGGTCGCGCTCGCCTACCCCCCATTGTGCCGAAACCGCCTGTTGAACCGAAGGCGGCAGGGTCGCGAAGAAGGCGGAGTAGTCGGCGAAAGAATAGGTTTCCTCCGCCGGGCTGTCGGGCCGGGCATTGCTTGGCCCGGCCAACAGCCGGCTTATCAAGGCGGCGCCATCTGCGGGCATGTCCTCGATGCGATAGCCGGCGTCCTTCAGCGCCCGGAGGATAGCGATGGCGGAGGCCGGCGTGTCGAGCCCGACGCCGTTGCCGATGCGGCCGTCCTTGTTCGGGTAGTTGGCGAGGATGATCGCGATGCGCCGCTCGGCGGCAGGCTTGGCGCGCAGCCGCGCCCAATTGCGCGCGAGATCGGCGACAAAGGCGACGCGGTCGGCGACCGGGCGATAGCCGATGAGATCGGCCTCGGTCTCGGGATCGCGGCCGAGCGGCGCCTTGAACGAGACCGCGCGGGTGAGGATGCGGCCGTCGATCTCCGGCAGTGCCACATTCATCGCCAGGTCGCGCGGGCCGAGGCCTTGCGTGCCGTCGCGCCAGGCGGTCTCGTCACCGCCCGAAAAGACGATTTGCAAGATCGGGCAATCAGCGCGCAACGGGTCCTCGGCCCCCGAGGCGGCGACCGAGAAACCGGTGGCGTTGAGGATCACCGCCGGCGGGTGCGCCGCGAAGGCCGCCTCAATCAAGCTAACGGCCTCGCCGTCCTTGAGGCTCTGGACGTAGATCGGCAGCGGTCGCAGGTGTCGCGCCGCCAGCGCGGCGACCAGCGCGTCGACCGGCGCGGTGTTTCCCGACTGCACTAGCGCCCGGTAGAAGACGATCGGCACCACACCACCGTCCCCGGCGGGCCATTCGGCGGCGATGTCGATCAGTGACGGCGTGGCCTTGTCAGGCCAATACAAGCCGGCCCGCAACAAAGCCGCGGGTTCCGCCCATTCCTGCCCCTCACCCTCCCAGCGCTTTGCGCCGGGCGCCTCCCTCTCCCCGCCTGCGGGGAGAGGGGACGCAACACCAGCGCATTCCCTCTCCCCGCGAGCGGGGAGAGGGCCGGGGTGAGGGGCAGCGAGCGTCGCGGCGTAGCGCAGGAAATTGTCGGCGTTGCCCGGGCCGCCTTCGGCGAGATAACGCCACAGGCGCCGCCAAGCTTCCGGCGCGACCGTCGACATCTCCGCCAACTCGGGATCGGGCTTTTCGTCACCTGGGAGCAGCGCGAGCGGGATGCCATGCGAGCGGCAGGTCTCAACCAGACGCTCCACGCCGTAGGGAAAGTAGGCGCTGCCGCCTAGCAGCCGGGCGACCACCAGGCGAGCCCGCGCCACCGTCTGCATGTACAGATCGACGGAGAAATTGTGCCCGAGCCGCATCACCGGCGCGAGTCGCAGGCTCGGCGCCTGCGGGGCGGCGGCGCGGCGGCGCGCCTGGGCGGCGGCGAGCAGGGCGATCTCCGTGTCGGCGCTCGCCAGCACGACGATGTCGCCCGGCGTCTGCGCCAGATCGACCGCCGCCGACCCGTCGGCGATGATCCCCGGCTCGGTGGCGAGGAGATGCATCGCTTATCGATCCGTCACCCCCGCGCAGGCGGGGGTCCAGAGCCTGCCCCGGGTCTGATCCGGGGGCGGCCGCACCATCGCCAGCCCGTGGATTCCCGCTTCCGCGGGAATGACGAAGAAAATGGTCATGATGTCTCCCTCAGCGCCACGGTGATGGCGGCGCGGTCGAGGCCCTTCTGGCCGATCACGACGAGCCGCGACGTGCGTTCCTCGCCGGGCTCCCACGGCCGGTCGAAATAATGCTGCACCCGGTCGCCCACGGCCTGGATTACCTGCCGGCGGTCGCGGCCCGGCAGTGCGAGAAAACCCTTCGCACGCAGGATGTCATGCTCTCTGACCGCCGCCACGAGCCGGACACGGAACATCTCGGCGTCATCGACCGGGCCGAGCGTCACCACAAAGCTGTCAAAATCGTCGTGATCGTGCTCGCCTTCGAGCTCATGCACCGAGGGCCGCGCGGCGAGATCGTCTTCCGCCGCCGCGTCCAGACCGAGCGCGACGCCCGGCGCGACCTTGCCGTCACGCGCGGTGACGATGCGCACGCCGGGCCGCAGCCGCGCGGTGATCTCCGCCATGAGCCGGACCAGCTCCTCGCTAACGACAAGGTCCGTCTTGTTGAGGATCACCAGGTCGGCGCAGGCGAGCTGATCGCCAAACACCTCCCCCAGCGGGTTGTCGTGCTCGACCGAAGGGTCGGCGGCGCCCCACGGGACAAGCCCGTGGGCTGAAGGCCCACGCGCGGCGACAGCCGCCGGGTCGTCGGCAAAGCGGCCGGCGGCGAGCGCGGCGGCGTCGATCACCGTCAGCACCCCGTCGACGGTCGTCGCGGTGCGGATTTCCGGCCAGGCAAAGGCCTGCACCAGCGGTTTGGGCAGCGCCAAGCCGGACGTTTCGATCAGGATGTGGTCGGGCGGCACCGGGCGTTCGATGAGCTTGGTGAGGGTCGGCAGAAAATCGTCGGCTACGGTGCAGCACAGGCAACCATTTGCCAGCTCGACGATGTCGTCATCGCCGCAGGTCTTGTCGCCGCAGCCGAGCAGCAGCTCGCGATCGATCCCCAGCTCGCCGAACTCGTTGACGATGATCGCCAGCCGGTACCCGGCGGCACTACTGATCAGATGGCGGACCAGGCTGGTCTTCCCGGCGCCGAGAAAGCCCGTGACGATCGTCGCGGGAATGCGCCTCATGACCGGCCCAGCCCCCATCCCGACCTTCCCCCGCCAGCGGGGGAAGGAGCGCGCCAGGGCGTATCATCTCCCTCCCCCGCCAGCGGGGGAGGGTTGGGGTGGGGGCCGCAAGCGAAGAACATCCTTCTCATCCCTTCAGCATGACCGGCAGGCCGGCGACGACAAAGACGACGCGGTCGGCGAGCGCGGCGACGTCCTGATTGAGGCGGCCGGCGGCGTCGCGGAATTCGCGGCCGAGCGGCGTCTCCGGCACCAGGCCCAGCCCCACCTCGTTGGCGACCAGCACCACCGGCCCGGCGGCCTCGCGCAGCGCCGCGCACAACGTCTCGCTTTCGTGCGCGCCGACGCGGCCGGCGCCCATCAAATTGGACAGCCACAGCGTCAGGCAGTCGACGAGGATCGGGCGCCCGGGCTCGGCGTAGCGGCGGATCGCGCCAGCGAGGTCGAGCGGTTCTTCGACCGTGCGCCAGAAAGGACCGCGGCCCCGATCATCCCTTGAGGCGCGATGCGCCGCGATGCGCGCCGCCATCTCGGCGTCGCCCGCCTCGGCGGTGGCGATATAGGTGCCGGCCGCCGCGGCACCCGCGACGAGCGTCTCGGCATGACGGCTCTTACCCGAGCGCCCCCCGCCCAGGACCAGGGTGACGGCCGGCAAGGCATCCGTGAAGGATTGCGGCAAAGGCTCCTCCTCCACCCGAGGAATCGTCCCGACAGTCGCGCTGCGGAGGTCTCCTGGCTCGGGGTCGTCGCCCGCAGCGCCTTCCCGATCCCCGAAGGGACCAGTGGCCCTTGCCGCGGAACTCGCCCTTACAGTTGCGGGGGCAGCGCCGGCCTCGCACCGGACTTCCCTGTCGCATCGCGGGGTGCAAGCTAGCATGCGAGGCGTCACGGAGGCGCCAAAAATCTGCTATACGCTTCCTCTATCAGCAAACAGGAGGGCGGAATGAAGATCGAAGGCGGCTGCCTGTGCGGCAAGGTGCGCTATTCGGGTGAAGCGGAGCCGATCTTTGTCGGCGTGTGCCACTGCACGAACTGCCAGAAAAGCTCGGGAACCGCGTTCAACGCCGTGATCGCCGTGCCCAAGCCGGCGGTTAGCCTCATCGGGACCGTGAGCACCTATGAAGGCAAAGGCGATACCGGCAATTCCACCTATCGCCGTTTTTGCCCGGCCTGCGGCTCGCCGGTGACGGAGGAGGCCGCGGTCATGGCCGATGTCGTGATGATTCCGATCGGCACGCTCGACGATGCCGGCGCCGTGCAGCCGGCCATGCAGATTTATTGCGACAGCGCGCTGCCTTGGGCGGTGCTCGAAGGCGGCATCCAGCGCTTCCCGAAGATGCCGCAGCCGGGCTAGGCCCGACGCGACGATGCGATAAGCGCCGGTACGCGGCGCACGACGAGTTTGCGGGAGGGTTGCTGTGAAGATCACCAAGATCGAGACACTGCATTGCGATGCCGGGTGGCGGGTCAATTCGTTCCTCAAGGTTTCGACCGATGATGGCATCACCGGCTGGTCCGAGTTCATGGAGGGCTACGGCGCGCAGGGCTTGGCCGTCGTCATCGAAAAGCTCGCCGCGCGGCTAGTCGGCCAGGACCCGCGCCCGGTCGAAAAGCACAGCAATTTCCTCTACGCCGCGACCCGTCAGGCGGCCGGCGGGCTCAACGCGCAGGCGATCGGCGCGATCGAGAACGCCCTGGTCGACATCAAGGCCAAGGCGCTCGGCGTGCCGGTCTACGAGCTGCTCGGCGGCCCGTTCCGCGACCGGATGCAGGTCTACTGGTCGCATTGCGGCACCTACCGGGCGCGCTATGCCGACCGCATCAAGGAATGGGCCGGGGTCGACCCGGTGCGTACACTCGACGATGTCGTCGCACTTGGCCGCGAGGTGCGCGAGAAAGGCTTCAAGGGGCTCAAGACCAACCTGATCCGCTTCGAGAAGGGCCGGCATTACATGTATGGCCCCGGTACCGGCGGCCAGCCCGGCTTCCCCGAGCTCAACGCCGACGCCGACATCGCCGCCGCTGCATTTGACCAGCTCGCGGCATTCCGCGAAGGCGCCGGCAAGGGTGTCGGGCTGCATCTGGATACCAATTTCAACTACAAGGTCGACGGCTATGTCCGTCTGGCGCGGGTGCTGGAACCGCTCGACCTGGTCTGGCTGGAGATCGACCTCTACGACCCGGCGGCTCTCACGCGCATCCGCAATTCGGCGCGCACGCCGATCGCCTCGCTCGAGTCGATCTACGGCCGGCGCAATTTCCGCCCGTTCTTCGAGGCCCAGTCGGTCGACTACGCGATCGTCGACGTGGCGTGGAACGGCATCCTCGAAAGCGTCAAGATCGCCAACATGGCGGATTCGTTCGAGGTCAACTGCGCGCCGCATAATTTCAACGGCCATCTCGGCTCGCTGATCAGCGCCCATTTCTGCGCCGCGATCCCCAACTTCAAGGTCATGGAGATCGACATCGACGACGTCACCTGGAAGGACGACATCGTGACCGTACCGCCGGTCATCGAGAACGGCGACCTGCTGCTGCCGACCGGCCCCGGCTGGGGCGCCGACATCAACGAGGAGTTCGTCCGCGCCCACCCGCCGAAGCGGTAAGAAGCGGAACGCGGGCGTCTCGCCCGCCAAATGCGGCTGCGGAATAGCGCTTCCGTCACTCGTCATTCCCGCGAAAGCGGGAATCCAGGGCTAGCGACGGTGCGGTTGCCTCTGGACCCCCGCCTTTGCGGGGGTAACGATAGGAGAGGGAAAAAAGGGAGGAACCGAGAATGGCACGCATCAAACACATCGCGCTCGTCACCGACGACCCCGTGAAGACCGCCGAGTTCTACAAGCAGCATTTCGGCCTGACCGAGCTCTACCGCCGGCCGAGCCAAACCGGTGAGAACGGCGTCTGGCTCAGCGACGGCTACATCTACTTCGCGATCCTCAAATACGGCGACGCCGACGCGCCCAGGCTCGGTCCGGGACAGACCTCGGACCTGCGCGGCATCCACCATATCGGCTTCCAGGTCGACGACCTCGACGCGACCGACAAGTCGCTCAAGGCGGCCGATGTCCGGCGCGTGCCGATGGAGATGCACGGCCATGACGAGCGCGAGGCGACGCCGATGCAGTCGGCGAGCGGCGGCGCCGCGAACCTCAAATATCTCGGCCCCGACGAGGTGCAGTTCGACGTGCGCCAGAAGGGCTGGGACGAGGCGATCGGCCTTGGGATGCAACGCTTCGCGCTGACTCCGGTCAAGGACGCCGCGGAATAGCGCCCCGCATCAACGGAAATTCGATCGGCAGAATTTTGCGCCCCCGGGCGGCCCTGCGGGCCGTTCCGGGGCAACCTTCCTTCACCGACGCCACCAGCAGTAGACGCGAAAGAGCAACAACAGCGAGATAAGCGTAGAGATTCGCAACAGGCAGGGGGAGCAGGATGGCGCTGAAACAGATCCTTCTGCTTCGCCACGCCGAAAAGCCGGCTGATCCCGAAGACCCGACGCTGGCCCCCGAAGGCGCCGAACGCGCCAGACGGCTCGCGCAGATGTTGCCGACACGGTATGGCACCATCGATGCCGTCTACGCCACGGCCGCCTCCAAACACAGCAACCGCCCGATCTTGACCGCGCAGCCCTTGGCCGATGCCCTCCAGCTGCGCGTGATCGACGATGTGGCAGACCAGGATTACGCGGTCTTGGCGGAGCGCCTCCTCAGCCTGCAGAAGCACGACGGCAAGCGCGTGGTGATCTGTTGGCATCACGGCCATATCCCGGATTTCGCGGCGGCGCTTGGGGTTGCCAATCCGCCGGCGCCCTGGCCGCCGCTGGTGTTCGACCGTGTTTGGGTGATCAAGCCCGATATTGGCGGCGCAAAACTGAACAATGAACCGCAAAACCTGATGCCGGGAGACAGCCAAGCCTAAAGCAACACCTCACCTCAGGGAGAACGTTATGGACAAGAAGTGGCTACGTGCGCGTCATTTCGAATCGCTGTCCATCCGAGACCTGCTCGACGCCCGAGAGGCCTATCACGTTCACCTTGCGCACCTCGACAACGTCTTCGCGACCGCCGTCGGCCGCTATCTCGTCCGCGAGACCGATCCCGACGCCGACGACCCGCATCAGCAACATCGCCATGGCGAGGACCCGCCGCCTGAACCGCGGACCCTGGCAAATTCGGCGCCACGGCGTTGGTCCTGGCCATGCATCGTGGTCTTTGTCGAACGCTGGCAGGACCGCGGCGATTTTGCGGAAGCGCCGGATTCGATGGTGCCGCGCTATCTCTATCTGCCCGACGGGCGGGTGGTGCCGACCTGCGTCGTGATGGCAACCCGCGATGAAGCGGAACGCCCCTCATCGCAGACGCTGACCTTTCCGAGCGATCTCATCGGTGGCGGTTATCCGGTCCTGACGGAAGTGCAGGGGCGGCAGCACATCGGCTCGCTTGGCTGTCTCGTCACCGATGGCAAGTCGATTTTCGCGCTGACCAACCGTCATGTCGCGGGGGACCTCGATCGCGTCGCCGAGACGGTGGTCAAGGGCCGGCGGCAAAAGATCGGCAAAAGCGCCGGCCGGGAACTCGGCAAGAAGCGGTTTGCCGAGGTCTATGACGGCTGGCGCGGGGATCGTGTTCTGGCGAACCTCGATGCCGGGCTGATCCGGGTCGAGGACGTGACGCAGTGGACCGCCCAGATTTACGGGCTGGGCGAGATGGGCCCGATCTGGGATCTCAACGTCGACACCTTCAATCTCGATGTGATCGGCTGCCCGGTCGTCGCCTTTGGCGCCGCGTCCGGCCGCATCGAGGGTCAGATCCAGGCGCTGTTCTACCGCTACAAGACCGTTGGCGGCGTTGAATATACCACCGACTTCCTGATCGGGCCGCGCCAGGGCGCGAAAACCGTCGGTACCATGCCGGGCGATTCCGGGACCGTCTGGTTTGAGGACAACACGCTGTCGCTCGAGGATGCGAAGAAGCTCGGTACGGCAGGCGATTTTGTTAAGAAATACCGTCCCTTCGCCCTGCAATGGGGCGGGCAGTCGCTATTGTCGCCCGGCATCGCCGAGACTTCCGCCGAATTCGCGCTCGCCATCTGCCTGTCGACGATCTGTCGCGAGCTCGATGTTGAGCTGATTTCCAGCTGGAATATCGGCCAGCCGGAAACCTGGGGTGCCGTCGGGCATTTCAAGGTCGGCGGCTTGGCTTGCGATCTGATCGCGGATGCCGGGCTACGGGCGCTCTTCGCGCTCAACCGCGATCGCATCGCGCTGAACGACGCCACACTCGAAGCCGGCGTCCCGGCCCATCATTCGGGAGAATTCGCAGCCCTCGCCGACGTCGCCGATCTGGTCTGGCGCAACACGCGAAAAAAAGACGAATTCAATCACTTCGCCGACATGGATCTCGAATGCACGGCGGATGGCGCGTTCAAGGGCCAAACGCTGTTGTCGCTGACCCAGGGTCATCCCGACAAGGTCGATCCCGATGTGTGGAACGGCTACTACGCAGCAATCAACGCCGAAAAGCGGGGCGCTCTACCCTTCCGGGTCTGGCAGATGTATGACGACATGGTCGATTTCGCCGCGAGTGGCGACCTGCTGCGGTTCGTCTGCGCGGGCGGGCTGATGGCGCATTATGTCGGCGACGCCTGCCAGCCGCTGCACGTCTCGCAGTTCCACCATGGGCATCCCGGCCTCGGCGAAGACAAGGTCCACAGCGTCTATGAGACCACCATGCTCAACCAGCATGCGGCGGAGATGAACGCGGCCGTCAAGCAAGTGAGGGACAGCCATTCCGTCGCTCCCCCGCCGGTGAGCGGCGATGGTCACGACGCTGCGGTCGCCGTGGTCGAGCTGATGCGCCGGACCATCGCCCGCCTGTCGCCGGAGACCGTCATCCAGGTATACAACGACACGCGTCACCGCACCGCCGCGATGTGGGACCAGCTCGGCGACAAGACCGCGCAATGTCTGGTCGACGGCGCCCAGACGCTCGCCGCGATCTGGCAGGCGGCGTGGAAGCAAGGCCGACCGAACGCCGCCCCGCAGGTGCCCGCCAACGCCTTCGGTGAAGACGACCTCGCCGCGCTCTACAACACCCGCACCTTCGTCCAATCCTTCGAGTTGCAGGAGTTGACCCGGCAGGGCGATAAACTGGTGCCGCGCTAGAGCTTCCTGATTGGCAGGTAACCGAGCCGCATTTCAGCGAAGAGGCGACGATGCGTGCCGTCCATCTCAGTATTCCAATGCTGTTGGGATGTTTGTTGCCGGCGCTCAGTTATGCGGAGCCGCCGCTCTCGTATTACGAGGCAAGTATATCGTCGGAAGGCCACGAGCGGCATGGCTATGCAAATCTCGACTGGTCCGATCCGGATAATGTGCACGGCGACCTATGCTTGATGAGCAGAGATAAGGGAGCCAAGGCAATAAAGCTCCCCTTGCGAGGCACGAACCGCAAAACCGGTGAACTCTCGCTGACCATTCCACCGATCGCGGGTATAACCTTTCCTCCACAGCCGTTCGTGTTGACGCGTAGCAGCGATTTTCCGCTGTTTGAGCTTGCAAGCAAGAGGGTTACACGTTGGTTTTACTATGGCTCTCTTGAAGACGAGAGCAAATTATTTGAGGTAGATCTAATTCGCATTCCTAGCGAGCTGGGCTCCGTGCGCTACTCCAGCGGCTCGGATGACATGAGCTATGGGATCATGCCGGAAGATGGCCCAACTTATCGTTACGACTTGAGCAATTACGATTCGCTGACGAAAGAAGAGGTTTTGGCGCTGGAGACACAGCGCTATCCGTACATAAGTGATGGCGGCTATGAACGGGGAGTTGTGTTGACAGTCCTCACCCCGGACCGTCTCGACGACCTGCGATCCTTTCTGGCCGAAGACGGCGGTGGAGCGGATTTCGAAAACCCGAGCTTTGATGCTTGCGGCGCGCCCTATGTACAAGTGCGGATCTCCGTGCCCCCGCTTCTTGAATTCTACTACGCGCGCAAGCTTCAGCTTACCGGGCTTGTTATGACGGCCTACCCATACGCATTGGGCGCCGGTCCATCATTCGACAGCTTAAGTATCTCTGACAAAAAATTGGCCGACCTGTTTACTGCGTCGGATATCGATGCGAAGGAGAAAGACCAGCAGCTGTGGGCAATGATCGTCCGCAATGTGCGGGCCTTCGTTCAAGAGCGACGGCCCGAATTTCAGGGAAGCGGGACAATTGCGCGGCTCCAGCGCGGCGGCGGCCAGCTCTTCGCGTATCGCTTGGAGATCGTGGGACCGGCGCTCTCGGAATGCTCGCGGAACCGGTGGGAGAAACTCCTGCTGCAGGTCATTCCGCAAGGGATCATCCGCGGCGAGGTGGATTTGCTCTTTCAGTTCCAGGACGGTTTCTTCGCGCCGGGGAGCCTTGATCAACGGCCGGATGATGCCCGGATCCAGGAGAACCACATACCCGACGGCCGACTTGAACGGCTCCAGGAATTGCTTGGCGGATTCCTCATTGCGCAAGGCTTCAAACCATCTGACGATGGCACTCCAAGCAGTTCGGATGTGGCCTGCAAGCTGTAGGGGGCACTGTGGCTCTCGATACATTGCGGATGATCGTCGGCTTTTTGATTATTGGGTCACACATAACCACGTTTGGCCTGGTATTGATCGGCGGCGCGCTCACCGCCCAAGAACGCGTCGAGCTGTCGCTGTTGATCAGCCCGATCTTCGCGATCTATGTCACCGCAATCGTGCGAAAATTCACCAGCCTCACGACTTACGATAGGACGCCGACACACCCCGCGCTGACGGTACTTGGGATCGGCATCGCAATCATATTTTCGTTCGCTGTCCCAATCACGATACTCCTCTTTCTCAACGGGCGAATTCCGGAGTTCGCGTCTCTTAAAAGCATGCTTGGCATCATCGAGACAGCTCTCGGCATTTATACCGGAGCACTCGTCGATCGGTTGTTTGGCAGCCATGCACGCGGCCGAGTTCGAACGAGGACCGCGGCGGTGCACGATTGAAAGAATCCAACTTGGATGACGTCGACCGACGGAGCAGCCACTTGAAGCCGCAGGCTCCAGTTATTCTCTGTTATCGCCTGTTCCACACCGGGTTAACTGCAGTAAGTTCAATAACTTAATATCGATCCGTTCGTTGCGGCACAGGCCGAGAGAGTTGCGGCGGGGAGCGATAAGGCGCACGCTGCGGCAAAGCCATTCGCGGGAGGGAGCCACGATGAGCGACAACACCACCGACTTCAATTTCTTGCAGGGTGTCAAGGTCGTCGATTTCACCCAGTTCGAGGCGGGCACGACCTGTACCGAGGTGCTGGCCTGGTTCGGCGCCGAGGTGGTGAAGATCGAGAACCCCGGCCGCGGCGATCCCGGCCGCCGGCTGCGCCCCGGCAAGCCTGACGACGACCCGTGGTATTTCTACCAGTTCAACGTCAACAAGAAGTCGCTGGCGATCAACCTCAAGTCGCCAAAAGGCTTGGCGCTGGTCAAGGACATGATCAAGCAGGCCGACATCGTCGCCGAAAACATGGCGCCCGGCACGATCGACCGGCTTGGCCTCTCCTACGACGAGGTCAAGAAGATCAACCCGCGCATCATCTATTGCCAGGTCAAGGGCTTCGCCAGCGGCAGCCCGCACGAGAAGGGGCTCGCCTTCGACATGATCGCTCAGGCCGCCGGCGGCCCGATCAGCGTCACCGGTTGGCCCGACCAGCCGCCGGTCAAGCCCGGCCTGTCGTTTGGCGACACCGGCACCGGCATGCTGATGGCGGCGACGATCCTCGGCGCGCTGCACGAGCGCAACCGCACCGGCGTCGGGCGGCGGCTCGAAATCGCGATGCAGGACGCGATGATCCACTACATGCGCACCTGCTTTGCGACGATGGCGCGCACCGGCAAGCCGGCGCAGCGCCGCGGCGCCAAGCCGAGCGCCGGCAACAACGCGCCCGCCGGTCTCTATCCGTGCAAGGGCGGCGGCCCCAACGACTATCTCTACATCACCACCAGCCGCGCCAATCCCGAGCATTTCAGCCGGCTCATGAAACTGATCGGCCGCGAGGAGCTGGTCGAGGACGCGCGTTTCGCGAATGGCGATGCCCGCGTCAAGAACGCCGGCGAGCTCGACGAGATCATCAACGAGTGGACCCGCCAGCACGACAAGCGCGAGGTCATGGAAAAGCTGATCGCGGTCGGCGTGCCCGCCGGGGCGGTGTTCGATACGCTCGAACTACAGAACGAGCCGAGCTTTGAGGCGCGCGGCTTTATGCAGACCGTGCAGCACCATAACGGCAGCTACAAGATGGCGTCGTGGCCAGTGCGCGTCGATGGCAAGTCGGTGCGCGTCAAGGGCTCGCCATCGCTGGGCCAGGACACCGCCGAGGTGCTGCAGCACTGGCTCGGCATCGACGCCGGCGGCCTCGCCGCACTCAAGAGCGAGGGCGTGCTGTAAGGCAAGAGCTGTATCTAAGAATTAGGAGACGCCGTTACCGGCCCCCTCCCTACCCCTCCCCCGGGTCCACGGGGGAGGGAAACTTGCAGCGCCAAGCTGCAAGTGGGTGGGGGCTGGCACAGGCGGTTTAGTTCAACCCGATCGCGCTTTGGTGGCTCAACGCTCCGGCAGCTTCCAGCCGACCCAGTTGCACAGCGCCTCGCCCATCACGAGGTCGAGGTCACGGCCCTTGAGCCACGGCAACTCCTCGGTGAACAAGGTCGTGCATTGCCGCCAGGAGCACGGCATTCGGGTGATGTCGGTGCCCCAGAACATCCGCTCGGGGCCAAATGCGTCAAAGCAGCGGTGCAGATGCGGGTGGAGGCTGCGGAACGGGTATTGGTCCTCGGCATAGCCCGGTTGTCCGGTCGCCTTGACCGCGACATTCGGATACTTCGCCAGCGCCAGCAGCTCGGGCTGGAAGCGATAGGCGCTCTCCCCCATGCTGCCGGGCGGCACGGCCATGTGATCGACGATCAGCTTGAGGCCGGGATGGTGCTCGGCGATTTGGCCGACCGTCGGCAGAAACAAGGCGGAGGCCAAGGCCAGCGGCACCCCGGCCCGCTCGGCCGCCGGCCACAGCCAATCGAGGGTGCCGTCGGTAACCCATTCCCGCTTGTGCCGGTCGTTGAAGTAGAACCGCAGCCCGAGCATGCCCGGCCGCTCCTTCCAGTGCGCGACGAGATCGCGCCCGTTGGGATCGTCGAGATAGAACCAGCCCATGATCGCAAAACGGTCCGGGTAGTGGCGCACGGCGTCCTGCGCCAACTCGTTGGAGTCCGGGTCCCACAGCACCGGATGAACCAGCGCACGGTCGACGCCCGCTTCATCCATCGCGGCGATGGCCTGCTCGGCCGAAAAGGGTTGCTGACGATGCTGGGGCGAGGGCGTGCCCTTTTCCCAAAGGTGGATCTGTCCGTCGGCGATCAGCATGGCGCTTTCTCTCCCCGGGTTGCGGTCGATTGGCCCGATGCTCGCGCAATCCGCCGCCGCGCGCTACGCTCGTCTGGCGTTTCCCACAGCCTCGGCAAAAGAGCCGCTGATGCGTTACGGCTTCTATCTCCCGACCCGCGGCCCGACCGCGACGCGCGAGGGCATTCTCGCCCTGGCGCGCGAAGGCGAGCGGCTCGGGCTGCACTCGGCGATGATCGCCGATCACATCGTCTTCCCGGTCGAGAGCCAATCCGTCTACCCCTACACGCTGGATGGCAAGCACCCCAGCGTCGGCGACGCGCTGGAGACGTTCTCGATCCTCGGCGTCGTCGCAGGCGCCACGGAGCGGCTGCGGCTCGTCACCTCGGTACTGGTGTTGCCGTACCGCAACCCGGTGCTGACCGCGAAGATGGCGGCCTCGCTCGATGTGTTGTCGGGCGGGCGGCTGACCCTGGGGGTCGGCGCGGGCTGGCTCGAGGAGGAATTCGCGGCGCTCGGCAGCCCCGACTTCGCGCAGCGCGGCGCTGTCACCAATGAATGGATCAGGATTTTCAATCAGTTGTGGTCGCAGTCACCGGCCAGCTTCGAGGGCCGTTTCTACCGTTACGCCGATATCCGCTGCGAGCCCTTCCCGGTGCAGAAACCGCACCCGCCGATCTGGATCGGCGGGCATTCCCGCGCCGCCTTGGTTCGCACCGCGCGCTACGGCGACGGCTGGCATCCGGTCGGCGGGGTCACTGCCTCGCCGCTGCCGCCGCAAGAGATGCGCACCCATCTCGAAACGCTGAAACGGCTGACCGAGGCCGAAGGACGCGATTTCGCCGCGCTGACGATCTCCTACAAGGCGGCGCTTTACGACACCGGCGTCGCATCGCCGGATGGGTCCCGCCGGCCGTTCTCCGGCGATCCCGGTGATATTGCCGCTGACATCCGCACCTTCGCCGAGCTCGGCGTGCACGAGCTGATCTTCGACTTCCGCGGCCATTCGACCGCGGAAAGCATCGAGCGGCTGCAGCGCTTCGCAGCGGAGGTGATGCCGTTGGTCGACGATTGAGGCGCTATGCTTCGACTGGTACGGCCGGCTCGCCGAGCGACAGCATCAGCCGGTTTGCCCAGTTGAAGAACGCCGCCGCCTGGATCACATCGGCGATCGCCAGATCGTCCAATCCGGCCCGACGCAGGCGCTCCACATGCTCTGATCCGAACCGGATCGGCGTCGCGCTCAGCGCCACGGCCGCGGCAACGATCGCGTTCCAGCGCTCGCCGAGATCGGCGCCGACGCCGTCGTCCAGCAGACGCTGTACGTCGTCCTCGCGCTTCGCGTAGGTCGCCGCGAACCGCGAGTGTACCGAGGCGCAATAGATGCAGCCGTTGAACCGCGAGGTCGCGGCGGCTGACAACTCGCGCTCGGCACGCGGCAAACCAGCGTCGGGGTTGTAGAAGATGTCCTTGTCGGTCAGCGTGCGCGCCCGCAAGGCATCCGGGTCACGTGCCAGCAGGCGGAAATAAGCGGATTTGGCGCGTGCGGCGTCGACCAGCGCCGCCATGTGCCGCTCGGTCAGCGCCTCGACCGCGAGCGGTTCGAGCCAGGGCAGCCAATCGAGCAGCGCGCGGGTGAAGGCAACGGGAGCCACGTGCTGCGGCGGCTCGAGGATCGTGTCGGGCATGGTGAGCCTCGTGGGTCAGAGCGTGCCGGCGAGGGTGCGCAACCCGGCGACCACCCGGACCTGGAAGGACAAGAACGCGGCGAGCTGCGACAGCGTCACGATGTCCGTGGTCGACCAGCCGGCATCGAGCAAGGCCCGCAGCGCCGCCGGCGCCGCGTCGCGCGGGTGAAAGACCAGCAGGTGCATATGCTCGAACGCCGCAGCGAGACGGGTGCCGAGCACCCCGCGGATCTCCGGCGCGACGTGATGGGTCGGTCCGGCGGTGTCCTCGCGGCTCAGTGGACCGGCCGGATAGGCCCCGTAAGGGCCTTGTCCCTTGGCGGCGGCGATCGCGGCATCAATGGCCCGGCGCAACGCCGCGGATGCTCCGCTGGCTGCCAAGTTGGTGGTGTAGAACGCCACGGTCTGCGCATCGCCGTGCAGACCGGTGACAAAGGCAGCCACGGCGAACCGCTCCGTCGCGCTGACGCCGCCGACAACCTCCGGCGCGAACAGCGCGCGATAGCTAGCCTGAGCCTGCTCGCGCGCGGTCGGGCGACGCGCGCGGATCGCGTCCAGCGCGGAGCCGGGCTTGATCCCGACCAGCGTGTCGATGATGTCCGCCTCCATCTCGGTGTATCTCCCTGTCCTCACGCGGCGTGGTGCGTGGCCGCGACGCCGTTACGAACCCAGCCCAGTGCTGGGGCCACCGCCTCGGCGACCAATTCGATCGACCGCAGAATGTATGGGTGCGGCGGGTCGATCGAATGCACCTGAACGGTCAGGTCGGTCGCGCGAGCGAGGGCGCCGTCGGTTTGCAGCGATGCGATCGCGTCGTCCGGCGTGCCGATATGAATATCCATCGCAGCGATCTGGTCGTGCACCGACATGCCCTCGACAAAACCGCCGCGGCCGATCGCGGCGTAGCGCGCCTGTTGCCGCGCCAGCCCGATCTCAGCCAGCCGCAGCGCCTCCTCGCGGTCATCGGCGACAAAGACGGTGCGGGAGGCCAGGATGCGCGGTGCGCGCCCCTCCGGCAACGCCGCCAGATAGGCGTCGATCATCGGGTTCTGGATGTCCGGCAGCGAGAGGTCGGGGCTCCCCGCCGGTCTCGGCTGGGTGCGCGACAGCATGAGCCCGTCGCCGGCGGCCCCGGCCCGCCGCGCGCCGTCGACACTGAAGGTCGCCTGCCAGACGCGGTCCACCAGACCTGGATTGGGCGGATACAAGCGGTCGCCGCCAGGCAGCTTCCGTCCGGCCCAGGCGTCGATCAGCACGCGGTGATGCCGCACCAGCAGCGCCGTGCGCTCCGCGCTGTCGAGGTTGAAGGCCTTGTATGCCGACAGGTTCCCGCCGGGACCGACCCCAATTTCCAGGCGCCCGCCGCACATCAGATCGAGCACAGCGGCATCCTCGGCGACGCGGATCGGCAGCTCCAAGGGCAGCGTGACGATCCCGGTCCCAAGGTGGATCCGGGTCGTCAGCGCGGCGACCTGGGCCAAAAATACAAAAGGCGCCGGCAAGCCGCCTTCATCCTCATGAAAATGGTGCTGCGCGATCCAGGCCGAGTCGAACCCGCAGCTTTCGGCGTGCGCGATCTGGGCGATGGCCAGCCGATAGCGCTCGGCGGCGTCCGCCCGATCAAGCAGGCGGGTGAAGAAGCCGAGGCGGAGCGGCGGCTTTGCTGTCGTCACCCGTTCAGCCTTGTGCCGGGGCAGCGGCGTTTCCGGGGATCTGACGCGAAATCATCTACGTCATTCCGGGGCGGCCTGCAGGGCCGAACCCGGAACCCATGAACACGGTCTCGTCGGCTGAGGGTTGCGACGACGGGACGTGCCTTTCGAGGTCCGTGCGCATGGGTTCCGGGTTCATCGCCGCGCGATGCCCGGAATGACACGGGGAGTTGGCACGCTGAGGAGAAATCAAACGCATTTCCAGCCGCGCCCTAGGCCTTGGCCTTGCGCGCGGCGATCCAGGCGGCGACCTGGTCGTAGTAGTTGGCCAGGTAATACTCGGCGATGTCGTCGGCGGTGGTGTTCCAGACGCCGTCATGGCCAAGGATGTAGCGCAGCGCCTCGTCGAGATGCTTGGCGGCGTTCGGCCGGCCGATATTGTGCGGATGCAGCGACAGGCACATCACCCGGCCGCTCTCGGCGCCCTCGCGGTACAGTGTATCGAACTGGTCCTTGATCATCTGCAGGAAGTGGTCCGCCTCGCGGTTCCAGGCCAGCATGCCCGCGTCGTTGGTCTGGCCGGTATAGGGGACATAGATGAATTTCTGGTCGCCGCGCACGTTGATCGGCCAGGGCTGGTCGTCGATGATCCATGACGTGTGGTAGAGGCACCCGGCCTCGGCCATCAGATCGTCCGTGCGAACCGTATAGCCGGCGCCGCCACCCAGCCGCCCCTTGAGCCGCTTGCCGGTCATCGCCTGCAGGTGGGTGACGAAATCCTGCCAGTAGGCGCGTTCCTGTTCCTCGGTCAGGTCGTAGATCGGTCGGCTGTTGTAGAGGCCGTGCGCCATGTAGTCCCAATCGGCGGCGACCATGGCGTCCTTGATCTCGGGGAAATGGTCGAGGATTTCGAGATTGAGACAGCAGCACGCCCGCACCTTGTGCTTGTTGAGGACATCGAGCATCCGCCAAAAGCCGACGCGATTGCCGTAATCCATCCGCGAATAATGCGGGATGTCGGGCTGGGTCGGACGGTTCTCGGGCAGATATTCGAAAAACTCCATGTTCGGGGCGCACCAGAACGCGACCCGCGCATCGCCCGGCCACTTGATGACCGGCCGGTCGTTGATCGGGGCGTAGTCGAACCGGCCCGGCGGCAGGATTTGTGCGACGGCCGCACCCCCACCCCGGCCCTCCCCCATCGAGGGGGAGGGGGTGGCCTGAGAACCCTCCCCCTCGATGGGGGAGGGCTGGGTGGGGGTGACGACACCCGCAAACCAGTCGACGATTTCGCTGCCGGTCGCCTTCCACACCCCGGCATGCGCGCAGATATGACCCAGTACCTCGTCGAGGTGCCGGATGCGCCAGGGCTGGCCCATGATCCACGGGTGCAGGTGCAGCACCATCACCCGGCCAGTGGTAGCGCCGTCGGCGTAAAGGCCGTCGAACCACTCGCGCCACAGCAAATTGGTCTCGTCAATCGTGCGGCGCCCGTGCAGGTGGATGTAGTTGTCGTCGAGATAGCCGTTGACGCCGAGCGAATAGAGCTCGCCGCTCCGCGGGGTCATCTTGTAGGGCTGCTCGTCATTGCCCCAGTCGCAGACATAGCGAATGCCTTCTTCGGCGAGCAGATGCGGGGTGTTCGGCGTCTCCTGAAAATCGGGGCCTGACCAACCAATCGGCCTCGTGCCTGTCGCCTTCTCGACCGCGTCGATCGAGGCGCGGATATAGGCCCGCTCCTCGTCTTCGGACATGCCGATATGGATGATGCGGCGGCGCGACAGGCCGTGGGCGATGAACTCCGCACCGCGCTTGCGCCCTTCCGCGACCAAAACCGGATAGTGATCGGCGACGGCCTTGTCGAGCGCGAGGGTCGGGGTGATGCCGTATTTGTCGAGCAGCGCCAAGATGCGGAAGACGCCGATGCGGTTGCCGTATTCGTGATTGCCGTAGCCACCGATATCGGGGAATTGCGGCTGATTGCCGGACCACAACCCCTCCGGGCCGCCCAACGGGCTCACCGCGAGCGGCGCTCCGGCCGGCACTTCCCAATCCCAGTGCTCGATATTGACAATCACGGCAAGCGCGACACGCGCGTTCTCCGGCCAGCGCAGCGGCGGCCGCGTGACGATCGGCGACCACGGGTAGAAGTCCTGGTCCATCCCATAGGCGCGTTTGGCGGGCATCGTCCTACTCCCTATCCCGATGGCGCAGACCGAATCGACCGTGCCGGCCCCAACCACTTGTAGCTCGCGCCGCAAGTTTCCCTCCCCCGTGGCCACGGGGGAGGGGCAGGGAGGGGGCCGGCACCGACATGTGCTTCCGTTTAATTAGCGCGCCATACCCGGTGCCCCGGCCGGAACGTCGTAGAACGCGAGCGTCATCGACACGCTGGTGTAATGCCCCATCAGGCAGATCACATCGGTGACGCCGGCATGGCCAAGCGCTTCGACCGCGCGCTCATAGAGCCCTTTCGAGACCCAGCGTGCGTTGGACAGGCAGACCGCCATCTCGTAGACCACCTGCTCGCGCTTGTCGTCGAACGAGGTCGGCAGACCCGAGAGCATCGCCTCGACTTTGTCGGCCGGCAGCCCGACCTCCTTGCCGCGGCGCTCATGTGCCGCCGTCGGATAGGCCGAGCGCCATTTGCTGTTGATGGTGATGACGGCGATCTCGCGTTCGCGCTCGGTCAGCGAATAGTTGCCCGCCTGGAAATGCCCGCCAAACGGCGCCGCGACCTTCGCCAGTTTCGGGTTGTGCACCCAGATCTTGTTGGGCCCGCCGAGCGGGCCGCGGGTCTTCACCGCGAAGTCGTAGGCCTCGCGCTGCTCCGGCGTCATCTGGTCATACGGAATTTCGGCGTAGCGGCCAAAGGTTGGCGTTTCAGGCATTGTCGGCTTCCTCCCCTGCGCCGGTTGGCGATCTGGAACAGTATGCGCTCGCGGGGAAACTGAGCAATCCGGCGTGACCGGCGCAGGGTTCACGATGCTAGGATAGGCGCTACAAGCTCAAGCACAGTGGTGGTTCGACGAGTTCGATGTCGCCGCCCGCAGCAAGTCGATGCGAGGTCTAGGGATGAATGACATCACGGTAATCGATCTGGACGAAGACCGGTTTGCCATTGGGCAGCCGGTACCGCGCGCCGAAGACCCGGTGCTGTTGCGCGGCCAGGGGCATTACGCCGACGATTTCAGCCGACCGGGCCAGGCTTATGCCGTGATGGTGCGCAGCCACTATGCGCATGGAATCATCCGCGGCATCGACACCGCGGCGGCACGCGCGGTGCCCGGCGTCCTGGCGGTCTACACCGCCGCCGAGCTAGAGGCGGGCGGCATCATCCCGATGCCGGCACGCCAGGTGATGAACAATCGCGACGGCACGCCGATGCTGCAGCCGGTGCGCCCTGTGCTGGCGACCGACAAGGTCCGGCATGTCGGCGAGGCGGTCGCCTGCGTGATCGCCGACAGCATTGCCGCTGCCAAGGATGGCGCCGAGTTGGTCGAGGTCGATATCGATCCGTTGCCGGCGGTCACCGAACCTGCCGAGGCCGACGGATCGGCGGCGCCGGCGCTCTATGAAGACGTGCCGGGCAATGTCGGACTCGATTTTCACTTCGGCGACAGCGAGCAGGTCGCCGCCGCGTTCGCCCGGGCGGCGCATGTCACGCGGCTGCGGCTGCGCAACAACCGCGTCGTCGTCAATCCGATGGAGCCGCGCGCCGCTCTCGCCGAATACGACGCCGCGCAGCAGCATTTCACGCTCCATGTCGGCTGCCAGGGCGTGTTCGGCTTCCGCAACTACATCGCGCAGGTGATGGGTGTCGGGCGCGACAAGATGCGAGTGGTGACCGACCGGGTCGGCGGCTCGTTCGGCATGAAGCAGCCCAACATGCCGGAATATTTCTGCATCCTGCACGGCGCGCGGATGCTGGGCCGGCCGGTCAAATGGACGGATGAGCGCTCCGGCAGCTTCGTCTCCGACACGCATGGTCGCGATCACGACATGGATGCCGAGTTGGCGCTCGATCGCGACGGCAATTTTCTCGCCGTGCGGCTGACCGGTTACGGCAATCTCGGCGCCACCTATGGCGCGCCCGGACCGTCGACCCGCAACGCCCAGCGCAATACGCTCGGCGTCTATAAGACGCCGCTGATCGAGGTGAACACCAAATGCGTGTTCACCAACACCACGCCGGTCGGCGCGTATCGCGGCGCCGGTCGCCCGGAAGCCAACTACTACATGGAGCGGCTGGTCGACGCGGCGGCGCGTGAGATGGGCATCGACCAGCTCGAGCTGCGGCGCCGAAACCATATCCCGACCGCGGCAATGCCCTATAAGAGCCCCAACGGCACCACCTACGACAGCGGCGATTTCACCAACCTTCTGAACAAAGCCGTGGCGCTGGCCGACTGGCAAGGATTTCCCAGGCGCAAGGAAGAGAGCCGGGCGCGCGGCAAGCTGCGCGGCCGCGGCATCAGCGACTATCTCGAACTGACCGGCCCGCCGGGACGCGAAATGGGCGGCATCCGCTTTGAGTCGAACGGCGACGTGACGATCGTCACCGGCACGCTCGACTACGGCCAGGGGCATTGGACGCCTTTCGCGCAGGTCCTCGCGGCCCGGCTCGGGATCCCGTTTCAGTGCATCCGGCTGCTGCAGGGCGACAGCGACGAGTTGATCGCCGGCGGCGGCACCGGCGGCTCGAAGTCGATGATTGTCAGCGGCAACGCGATCGTCGGTGCCGCCGACAAGGTCATCGAGCGCGGCAAGCAGATCGCCGCGCATGTGCTCGAAGCGGCCGTAGCCGATATCGAGTTCCGTTCGGGCAATTTCATCATCGCCGGCACCGACCGCTCGGTCGGCCTCATGGAACTGGCCGCGAAGCTTCGGGCCGGTCTGGGGTTACCCACAGAGCTGCCACAGGACCTTGACGTGGCGGATATCTATGACGGCCCGCCCTCCGCCTTCCCGAACGGCTGCCATATCGCCGAGGTCGAAGTCGACCCCGACACCGGCATTGTCGAGGTCGACAAATACACCTTCGTCAACGATTTCGGTGTGGTCATCAACCCGCTGCTGGTCGACGGCCAGGCACATGGCGGCATCGTCCAGGGCATCGGCCAGGCGCTGTGCGAACGCACCGTCTATGACGAGGACGGGCAGTTATTGACCGGCTCATTCATGGATTACGCGATGCCGCGCGCCGACGACGCGCCGTTCTTTGTCCATGAGTTCCATTCGGTGCCGGCCACGACCAATCCGCTCGGCGCCAAAGGCTGCGGCGAAGCCGGCTGCGCCGGTGCGCTCCCCTCGGTGATGAACGCGCTGGTCGATGCGCTGTCGGAATTGGGCATCCGGCATATCGACATGCCGGCCACTCCCGAACGCGTCTGGCGCGCGATCCACGACGCGCGGGCCTGAACGCTCCCCGCCGCGCCGGCCGGATCAGATCTGGGTGCCCTCGACCGATACGGCTTTTTGCACGGCGGGGCGGGCCAGCATGCGCCGTCGATGATCGAGAAGGCGCGGCAGCTTGGCGGTGTCCACGCCATCGCCTTCGAGCCAGGTTCCGATCGTGAACAAATACGGGTCGCAGACCGTGTACTGCTCGCCCATGACCCACGGCCCCTTGAGGAATTTGTGTTCGATCAGCTCGGCGCACTCGGTCATGCTCGCCGGCACTTTGCGCTTCATCGCCTCGATCGCCGCCGCATCGTCAGCCCATCGCGTTCCCCGCCGGCCATGCGCATGGGCGACATGAACGGTCGCGCAGAGGTAGCTGTTGAACTCCTGCGCTTGCGCCAAGGCGAAGGGATCGGCGAGCGGCGCCAGCTCGGCCGCCGGGAATTGCTGCGCCACGAACAGCAACAGTCCGGGCGTTTCGGTGAGCGTGCCCCGCTCCGTCACCAGCGCGGGAACCCGCCCTTTCGGGTTTACCGCGAGATATTCCGGGGAGCGCTGGGCCTGAGAACCGAAATCGACCCGCACCGCCTCGTAAGCCGCGCCGGCTTCTTCGAGGGCGATGTGCGTTGCCAGGGCGCAGGTTCCCGGTGCGTAATAGAGCTCCAACATGAGCGTCGTCCTTTCCTCAATTGCAGCTCGTCCGGCTTTCCCTCAACCGGCAATGGTTAGCCGCGTGGCGCCGTATGGAACTTTAATATAGCCGGATGCAGCCGCAGACCATCAGCGTCGATGCATTGCGCGATGTCGTCACCCAGGTGCTGCTCCGCCACGGCGTGTCGCCGAGCAACACGGCACCGGTTGCCGATACCATTGTCGCCGCCGAGCGCGACGGCAGCGCCAGCCACGGGCTGTTGCGCCTGCCCGGCTATGTCGCGACGCTGAAAAGCGGGTGGGTCGACGGCCGCGCCGTTCCGGTTGTTGCCGATGCCGCACCCGGACTTGTGCTGACCGAAGCCGGCAACGGCTTTGCCCAGCCGGCCTTGTGCGCCGGCGCCGCGTTGCTGCGCCAGAAAGCGCGCAGCCAGGGAATTGCCGCGGTGGCGATCCGCAACTCGCATCATTTCGCCGCCGTGTGGCCGGATATCGAGCCGTTTGCCGCCGACGGCTTTATCGCGCTGGCGCTGGTCAATGGGCGGCAACGCATGGTCGCGTATGACGGCAAGCGCAAAGTCCTCGGCACCAGCCCGATGGGTTTCGCCTGTCCGCGTGTCGGAAAGCCGCCGCTGGTCTGGGATCAGGCGTCGAGCGTCATGGCACAGGGCGATGTCCTGCTCGCCGCGCAGCGCGGCGAGCAGCTGCCGGCGGGTGTCGGCGTCGACGCTGACGGCAATCCCACGACCGATCCGCGCGTCCTCCTCGACGGCGGCGGTGCGGCGCTGCCGTTCGGCGGTCACAAAGGCGCCTCCATCGCCTTGATGATCGAGGTGATGGCCGGCGCCCTGACCGGCGGCTGCTTCGGGTTCGAGGATCGGTCGGCCGAACATCCCGGCGCGCAAACCTCAAAGGCCGGCCAGACGGTGATCCTGATCGACCCTTCGCGCGTGCCGGAAAACCGCTATTTCGACCGGATCGAGAGCCTATTCGCGGCGCTCGGCGAGAGCGGAATCACGCGCCTGCCGGCCGATCGTCGCTACGCCCGGCGCGAGCGCTCGCTGCGCGACGGCATCGCACTGTCCGAGCGCCATCGCGCGCAATTGGATGAGTTGCTCGCATAATCTAGAAGCGGTGTCTATTCAGGTTCGAAAGTACCTCGCGGCAACGCCCCCTCCACCATGCTTCGCATGGTCCCCCTCCCCCGCTCCGCGGAGGAGGAGCACCTTAGGTTCCTCCCCCGCTTGCGGGGGAGGTGGCGAGCACAGCGAGCCGGAGGGGGCTGCGCAAGTGGCGATCGGACTCGATTGGATAGCGTTTCTAGCGTCAGCGAAATACGTAGATCGGGCTCGACCAGATCAGATGACCGTCCTCCTGCGTCAGGCAGACATAGACCGCGTTGTCTCCCGACCGCTTGAGCGGGATGCGGCGCGACAGATGCAGCCGCCGGTGCGGGTTCTCGTCGGGCAGGCGGAACATCCGGATACGGCGGCCGATGCCGCCGGCCTCGAAGACCAGATCGTCCAGTCCGATATGCGCGACGGCGATCTCGCATTTGACCAGCGCGGTATCGATGCGCAGCGTTCCCGACCGGGGATCGGCCAGCCAGGCGTCGAACCCGCCAAACCCGCCGGTGGTCAGCGCTTCCCATGACAGCGTGCCGGGCCCCGTCTGCGTCAGTTTCTTGTCGAGGTTCCACAGATTGATCGGCGCGATCCGCTCGAACGCGTTTTCGTGCAGCGTGCAGCCGCCGTCCCAGATCGTGTGGCGCCCGCGACCGCGATATTCCGAGCCTTCCCAGATGACGCGGATGCGCCGGCCGAGCGCCGCCTCGCCATAGGGCCGCCACGTCTCCAAGACATCGAGTCCGTTGCGGATTTCGAGTCGTTCGATCGGTGCGGACGCGACCGCTTCGACGGTCAACTCCGTCGCGTCGTCGTCCGACCGCAGGATATCGCCCATCATCGCGGTTCGTACGTCGGTGGATGTCGTCGGTCCGAGTTGAGGGTCGTCGGCAAAGAGCCGCGCCTTACCTTCAAACGCTGCACGCACATCCAGTACGAGGCGGCAGCCGGTCGTCGCATAATGATGCCGCTGCCGCAGCGCGTCGACCAGCCCGGCGCGGCTCAGCTCCGGGGCCAAGAGGCACGACAGCCCGCCATACGCGCCGAACAGCGACGCGCCAGGATGGCTTGCGCCGTGCCGGCCCTTGTGGCCGTCTGAGTTCGCGAGGATGCCGACGCGATAGCCCTGCTCCAGCGCGTCATGCAGCAGCCACTCGAAGGTGCCCCAGTCCGAGTGCACCTCGACCGAGCGTTCGATGCGTGCGTCATGCGCCATCCGGATATCGGCATAGCGGCCGCCGATATGGGCGAAGACGACGCAATCCATATCCTTCAGCGCCGCAAAAAGCTGCTCGGCGCTGTTGGCGTCGCTCGCGAGGTCGCTGTGATCGCGGACCAGCGCGTGCGACGAGCGGTGTATCTGCTCGCCTTCGCGCATGAACAGGACATTGCGGTCGCCGCCCAGTCCGGTATTGCCCGACCACTCATAGCCCGGAAAGATCACGAACGACCCGTCCCGGTTGTATTCCCGCGTCAGCTCGTTCAGCTCGTTCCAGAACGGCGTGGTGATCTGGAAGTCGTTACCCTGGTGGCTCATGCCGTCGAGGAAGGCGCGGTCGCGGGCGAACTCGATCAATTCCCGCGCCGAGTTGGTCCCGATGGTTTCCTCCGACTGCCCGTGCAGGTCGCACCAGTAGGAGCGCAGCGGCGCCTCCGCCGCGATACGCAGCGGATTGCTGACGCACAACACCCGGCCGGTCTGATCGAGCACTTCGATGAGCAGATCACCCGCTTCGCTGACGGACAGCCCGTCGATCGACTTGGCGTGTTCGCCCCGGCGCATGGAGATCGTCTCGGGCAAGCCGCAAATCGGCAGGTTAGCGCGCAGCGCAAAGCTGTCCTCGACCTGGTCGCTCGGATTGCCCCACTTGTCCTCGCCCTTGAAACCGAGGCGAAACGGCTCGCCGCAGCGGCGCAAGGTCGGCAGAACCGCCTTCCAGACGACCGGCGGCCCGGCGACGATCGCGATCGTCGGCTGCACCGGTAGCTCGACGTAGTCACAGGTGGCGATCGCGTCCGCCAGCACGCGGAACTCGAAACTCGGTTCGGCAAAGGTCTGCACCCGCATGCCGGGCGAACCCTGGCGCCGATCGCCAAAGCGCACGGTGATCGTGTCGCCCTCTCGCAAAAATCCCCGCGTCACACGGATCAGCAGGGTCTTGTCCCACGGCCGGATGTTGAGCTTGGGATCGTAGATGACGTCGAGCACCGCGCCGTTCGACGCCTCGACCGTCGTGTAATTCGCCGCCGACGGGTTGCTCCATTGCGGCCGGCCCATATCGCTGGCGAAGCGGTGCACGATCTTGATCGAGCCGGTGTCGTCGATGCCGAAATACCCGGCGGTGTAAATCAGCGTGAATGATTGAAAACTACCGGCCTCAAACGCGCCGGTCGGCGAGATGACCGCAGCGCCCATGCGTTCGGGCAGATAGGTCGAATGCGGCATCTCTCATGCCGCCGCGGCGGCGATGACGCCGGCATCGGCAAGCGCCGCAATCTCTGCCGGGCTGAACCCCGCCTCCCTCAGCACATCCTGGTTGTGCTCGCCGACGCGCGGCGGCTGACGGGTGAGGCCGGGACGGCGGCGTTCGGTGCCGAATTCGATCGGCAGCGCCGGCAGCCCGGCGAGCTTGCCACCGGCCTCGCCAAAGCGCGAGATGAATACGTCGACCAACCCGCCGGTCGCGAGCAGGTGCGGGTCGGCAAACAGATCGCCCGGCTGGCCGACCGGCGCCCAGGAGACGTTGCAGCGCTCGCAACGCGCCGCGACTTCGTTCTGCGGCAACGTCGCGAGCACCTCCTGCAAGGCGGGGATCAGCCAGGAACGTTCCGCCAGCCGCATGACATTGGTCGCCAGGCGTGGGTCGGCGGCCAGTTCTTGCAGCCCGAATTCCTCGACAAACCGCGTCCATTGCTGGTCGCTGGTAACGCCGATAAAAAGCTGCCCGCCACCGGCGGTCCTGAACACCTCATAGATCGCCCAGGCGCCGCGCCGGGCCGGCATTGGCCGCGCGTCGAGCCCGGTCGCGGTCATCCCGGCCATATGCGTGCTCATCAAAAACGCCGCGTTCTCGAACAACGCGCTGGAGACGCGCTGGCCCTTTCCGGTGGCGTCGCGCTCGCGCAGCGCCGCCTGCACCGCGATGACGCCGAACATCGCCCCCATGATACCGATCACCGAGGCGCCGGCGCGCAGCGGCTGACCCGGCGGCCCGGTCATAAAGGCGAGCCCGGTCTGGAACTGCACGACCTCGTCGAGCGCCGGGCGGTGCTCGTACGGCCCGGCGAGGTAGCCCTTGAGCGCCAGGTAGACGAGGCGCGGGTTGAGCGCGGCAAGCGTGTCGTAGCCGCAGCTGAGCCGTTCCATCGTGCCTGGCCCGTAATTCTCCAGCACCACATCGGCGGTCGGCGCGAGGCGGTGGATCACCGCCTGCCCCTCGGCGCGCTTGAGGTCGACCGCGAGACTGCGCTTGTTGCGGTTGAACGCGGCAAAGAAGCCGGCGCCGAACCCGCCGAGCCCGCGCGTATGGTCGCCCTTCGGCGCCGGCTCGATCTTGACCACATCGGCACCGAGCTCGGCAAAGATCAGCCCGGCGGTCGGTCCCATGACCGTGTGGCTGAACTCCAGGACCTTGAGGCCGGCGAGCGGCGTGGCGAGCGGGCGATCTCGCAACTAAGCCCCCACCCCAACCCTCCCCCGCTTGCGGGGGAGGGGGCAACAAACGCCGGCGCTTCGGGCTCCCTCCCCCGCTTGCGGGGGAGGGTCGGGGTGGGGGTTGGGGCCGCGCATGCTCAGGCGGCGGCCCGGCGCCGGAATGCGTCGAGGCTGCCGGCGTGGATCAGCTCGCCGGGGAGCTGGTGGCCGACGATCTCCTCGGCCATGCGTCCGACCTCGATCAGCGCGTCGAGATCAACGCCGGTATCGATGCCCATCTCCTCGCAGAGCAGCACCAGTTCCTCGGTGCAGATATTGCCCGCCGCCTTCGGCTGGCCGGCGAACGGACAGCCGCCGAGCCCGCCGACCGTCGAGTCGAACTGGGTGACACCCATCTTCAGCCCGGCATGCGCGTTGGCCACCGCTAAGCCGCGCGTGTCGTGCAGATGCAGCGAGATCGGCACATCCGGCCAGCGGCCCCGCACCTCGCCGAGCACGCGTTCGATGCGCATCGGCGTCGCCCAGCCCATCGTGTCGGCGAGCGAGAAATACTTGATGTCGGCGCCCGCTTCCTCGGCGATCGCCAGCCAGTCCTCCAAGGTCGCGATAACCTGCGCCGGGGCGATGTCGCCCTGGTAGTTGCAGCCGAATGCCGCCATCACGCCGATGCGCGGCACTGCGACGCCGTTTTCGAGATGCAGCGCGGTCTGCTTCTTCATCGCCGCGACATTCTCGGCGTGGCTGCGGTGCAGGTTCTTTTGCGTGAACCCTTCCGACGCGGTCAGCGAGATCGAGCCGGTGATCGTCAGCTTGTTGCGGAACATCAGCGCGCGATTGAGCCCCGCCGCGTTGAACCATAGCCCGGTGTAGTGCACCCCTTCCTTTGGCGTGAAGCCGGCGACGACATCCTCGGCGTCGGCCCAGCCCGGAACGATCCTCGGGCTGACGAAGGAGGCGGCCTGAATGTGATGCAACCCCGTTTCCGCCAGAGCCTCGATCAATTTGATCTTATCGGCGGTGCTGATCGGGCCCGGCTCAATCTGAAAGCCCTCGCGCGGGCCTTCCTCGTGGATGTCGACATGTTTCGGGAGGTCGGTCATGGGCTGCCTGCCTTGTTGGAAACCGGACGATATCGCGCCACCGGAGACGATGAGAAGGGCCGAGAAGGGCCGCCGCTCTCAGCCGGCACTGAGCCGCGCGCGATCATGCGCCGCTGCGAAGTCGAGGACGGGGCCGAGCGGCAGGATGCCTCTCGGGTTCAGATGGCGCATGCCGCCATAATAGCCGAGCTTGATCTTGTCGAAGTCGACCGTCGCCGCCACACCCGGCATCTGATAGATCTCCCGAGTGTAGTTCGACAGATTGGGGTAGTCGGATAGGCGGCGCAGATTGCACTTGAAGAGCAAGTAATAAACCGTGTCGAAGCGGATCAATGTCGGGAACAGCCGCAAATCGGCTTCGGTGAAACGCCGGCCGACGAGCCAACGCTGGCGGGAGAGTCGCGCTTCCAATTCGTCGAAAGCCGCGAAGAGATTGCGGAAGGCCTGCTCGTAGGCGTCTTGGCTCTTGGCTAATCCGGCGCGGTAGACCCCGTTATTGACGTTATCGTAGATGAAGCGGTTGATGTCGTCGATCTCGGCGCGCAACGCGGCCGGGTAGAGGTCGAGAGTGGCGTCGCCGAGCTCGTCGAATTCGCTGTTGAGCATGCGGATGATTTCGGACAATTCGTTGTTGACGATCGTCCTCGTCTTGCGATCCCACAGCACCGGCACCGTGGCCCGACCGGTATAGTCCGGCCGGGCGGCCGCATAGACTTGGTGAACGTGGAAGACGCCGTCCTTGGGCGCAAGGTCGTCAAAGCCGCGCGAATAGGCCCAGCCCTCGCTCTTTGGCAGATCGGATTCGAGCAGCGGGACGACGCCGTCGAGACGCTTTAGCGCCCGCATCAGGACGGTTCGGTGCGCCCACGGACAGGACGGGGCGGTGACGAGCTGGTAGCGGCCGGCCTCGGCCGCAAATTCCGTGCTGCCGTCGCGGCTCACGCGATCGCGGAAGCTCGAATCCGGCCGTAGGAAGACGCCACCGCGATCGGCCGGCAGCGGGTCGTCGTCAAACCACGTCCCATTCACCAGCATGCCCATGGGTCAGTCCTCCCCGATCACTGCGCGGTGATGCCGCCGTCGACGACGAGCCCCGCGCCGGTCATAAACGCCGCGTCGTCGGAGGCGAGGAACACGATGCCCTTGGCGATGTCGTTGGGCGTGCCCATCCGGCCGATCGGCAAGCGGTCGATGACCTGGCGGCGCGCCGCCTCGATGTCGTTGGTGCCGAGGTTGCGGGCGCGGGCGACCAGCACCTGGTCGCCCATGTCGGTGTCGATCGTTCCCGGATGCATCGAATTGACCCGGATGCGGTAGCCCTTGCGGGCAAATTCGAGCGCGGCGGATTTGGTGAACAGCGTCACCCCGCCCTTGGTCATCGAATAGAGCGGGTCCTGTGTCGAGCCGACGATGCCGGCGGTCGAGGCCAGGTTGACGATGGCGCTGCCGTGCGCGCTGTCCTTAGCCGCTTCGCGCAGCGCCGGCAGGCATAGTTTGGTGCCGAGGAAGACGCCGGTCAGGTTGACCGCGCAGAGCCGTCCCCATTCGGCGAGGCTGGCGGCTTCGATATCCTTGCCGAGAAACATCCCCGCATTGTTGACCAGGATGTCGAGCTTGCCGAAGCGGTCGAGGACGGCGGCGGCCGCTGCCTGCCAATCCTCCTCGCTCGTCACGTCGAGATGCACGTAGAGCGCCGCGTCGCCGAATGTTTGCACCATCTCGCGACCGCGTTCGTCGAGCACGTCGCCGACCGCCACCTTGGCTCCGGCCTCGACCATCAGCCGCGCGGTCTCCGCGCCGATGCCGCGCGCCGCCCCGGATATTAGGGCCACCTTGCCGTCGAGACGGTTCATTTCCTTCTCCTGCTTCGTACGCGCAATGGCTCGGCAAAGGAATGCGGACTACTCTCGGCAACAAACCTAGCACGGGGGATCAATGGCAAAGGCATACTGGATCGCAAGCTATCGATCGATCAAAGACCCCGAGGCTCTTGATGCGTACGCCAAGCTGGCAGGCCCGGCGATCTGGGCGGCGGGCGGCCGCAACCTGGTTCGCGGAACGCCGGCGAAGACACTTGAGGCGGGAATGGACTTGCGCAGGCCGCCCGGAAACTGCTGGGTGACAGCGTCGAGCGCGACATCCGTATCGTGGAAGGCGCTGAGTAGCATCCTTCAAATGGGGAGAGCCGTTTGACCATATCGATCAGACAGCTTGCCCCTACTTTCGCCGGCGAAGTAACGGGCGTCTATTGCCGGAATCCGCTGTCGCCGGATCAGGTTGCGGCGATCCACTCGGGAATGGCTGAATACGCCGTGCTGGTGTTTCGCGATCAGCCCCTGACGGACGAGGAGCAGCTCCGCTTCACGCTGCATTTTGGTGAACTGGAGGAAACCCGCGGCGGCACGCCCGGCCATATTCACTTCCGCACCGATCGTGAGGTGCGGCGGCTCGGTTCCGGCATCAAGGACTTCTCCAATGTCGGCCCCGCCGGGGAGACGCTATCGACCGACAGCCGCGCCTACGCGTTCAAGCTCGCCGACCAGCTATGGCACTCGGACAGCTCGTTCAACGCGATCCCGGCGTCCTATTCCCTGCTGTCCGGCCGGTCGGTCGTGTTCTGGGGCGGCAACACCGAGCTCGCCGACATGCGGGCGGCCTACGATGCCCTCGACGAGCGGACCAAAACTGAGATCGAAGACCTCGTCTGCCTTCATTCGAACATGTACTCGCGGGGCAAGCTCGGGTTGGCCGAATTCACCGACAAAGAACGGGCCGGCTTCAAACCGGTCCGTCAGCGGCTGGTGCGGCGCCATCCGGTCAGCGGCCGCAAATCGCTGTTCTTGTCCGCGCATGCCGGCGAGATCGAAGGCATGCCGCTCCCGCAGGCGCGGATGCTGCTGCTCGATCTGACCGAGTTTGCGACGCAACAGCGGTTCGTCTATTCGCATGTCTGGCGGGTCAACGACCTGGTGATGTGGGACAACCGCTCGACGATGCATCGCGGCCGGCGGTTCGACCCGAACGAGGCACGCGACATCCGCCAGACCCGGCTGGCGGGAGACGGGCCGACAATCGCTCAGGATGCCGCGTGAGCTGATCCCACGCGGCGTCATCGGGAGTGCTGGCACATGGATTTGAAACTCGCGGGCAAGGTTGCCCTCGTCACCGGTTCGAGCCGCGGAATCGGCCTCGCCACCGCCAAGGCATTTGCCGCCGAAGGCTGCCGGCTGATGCTGTCGGGGCGCGCGCCGGAGAGCCTCGCCGCGGCCGCGGCGGAGTTGCGCGCAACCGGTGTGGAGGTCACCGCTCAGGCGGCCGACGTCAGCACGCCGGAGGACGCCGCCGCACTGATCAATGCCACCGTTGCTGCCTATGACGGCATCGACATCCTGGTCAACAATGTCGGCGGCGGGGGCGGCGGTGCCCGCATCGCCGACAGCACCGACGACGACTGGCGCAGCGCGCTGGAGCGCAACCTGATCCAGACGGTGCGGATGATGCGCCTGGCGCTGCCGCACATGAAGGGCCGCGCCGGCGCCGCGATCGTCAACATCGCCTCGATTTCGGGCTGGTCGGCGCAACTGGCGATGTCCGGGCAATACGGAGCGGCCAAGGCGGCGCTGATCTTCGATACCGAGCGCTGGGCGCTGGAATTCGTGCCGTACGCCATCCGCGTCAACACCGTCTCGCCGGGCTCCATCTTGGTCGAGGGCAATGGCTGGGATCGCTATCGCAACGCCAATCCGGGTTACTATGCCGATTACGTCCAGCACGGCTTCCCAATGGGCCGGCTCGGCACCGCCGAGGAGGTGGCCGACGTTATCGTGTTCACCGCATCGCCACGCGCCCATTGGATCAACGGCCGCAACATCCCGGTGGACGGGTTGGAGCAGCCGCACGCGCCGCTCGATCGCCGCCCGTTCTAGCCCGACAAAGATCAATCGGTAGCGCCGGCAAGCAACTCGCCGGGAGCGCGGCGCCGGCCGACCCGGCGGATGATCAGGGCCATCGGGATGCAAAGCAGCAGCATAAAGCCGCCGACGATAAAGAAGCTTTCGCCGACACCCCAGCGGTCGGCGATCCCGCCCATCACCGGCGGGACCACGATCGAGGTAAAGCGCTGACCGGTCTGGCGCAGACCGACGACCGCGCCCTGCTGATGACGGCCGGCGGCGCGCGCCTGCACCGACAAGACCAATGGCTGGATCACGCCTTCGAGCCAGCCGCGCACCACCTGGAACAGCAACAACAACGCCAGGATGCCGCCGAGCAGCGGCGTCAGCGCGATCAGCAGGATCGACAGCGCGGTGCCGCTCAGCATCGTGCGCTGGGCGTTGCCGAGGCTCATCGCGCGCCCGGCGAACAGCGCGCCGAACCCGCTGGCAATTTCCGCGGCGGAGAACAGCATGCCGATCGTCGTGCCGACCAGCCCCGAGCGGTTGAGGTAGACGACATAGACCGAGGTCTGGATGCTGTAGGTCGTGTTGCGCATGGCCATGATCGCCAGCGACAGGGCGATGGCCGGAATCGCGAGCAGCATCAGCGAGTTCGCATAGTCGGACAGCCGCGGCCACACGTCGCGAGCCCGGAACCGGGCGCGCACCGCGCCCGCTTCGCGCGGCGCCGCGAAAAACTCGGCCTCGGGCGCGCGCAGCAAGGCGACGGTCAGCACGCCGCCCCATGCGGCGCCGACGAGATAGGACGGCCAGATACCGCCAAAATCCCACACGACGCCGCCAAGCAGCGGCGCCGTGGTCGAACCGAGCCGGGCGAAAAAGGTGAACCGGCCGAGATAGCGGGCTTCGCCCTCGGCCAATTGCGCGATCAGCGTCTGCGCCCCGGACCAGGCGAACGACACCGCGGCGCCGGTGACCAGCTGCAGCAGCAACAGGCCCCAGAACCACGGCACCAGCGGAAACAGCGGCGCCAGAGCCATACTGGTCCAGACAAAGAACAAGGTCACCTTGCGCGTCCCGAAACGGTCCATCAGCACACCGATATGGATCGACAGGAACATCGCGATGATCGAGCGCGCGCCGACCAGGATGCCGACTTGCGCCGCGTCAAACCCGAGGGACAGCGCGTAAAGCGGCATCAGAAAGGTGTAGAAATCGACGTAGCCCATGCTGAACGGCCCGGCGACGTACAGCGCGGTCAGCGGTCGAGCGGCGGAACCGTTCATGCCGGCGGCGGTCTCCCTGGATGCTCTTTTGTTTGGTCCTGGTGCGAGCTCGTTAGTCTTGTCACGTTTCGCGTCGCCGGGGAGGCGCGAAACTTGCGATGCTGAGCAGCGCGGGCGCCGGGGTCCAATCTCTTGACGGCAATGGACCGGTTGCCAAAGCTGTTACCCAGGATCGGGTGAGAAAGGAGACGCCGTGCTTCCCTTGGTTCTATCGTCTGACTCTCATGTATTCGAACCGCCCGATCTGTGGCAGACCCGCATCGATGCGGCGTTCCGCGATCGTGCGCCGCGGATCGAGCGGATCGATGGCGGCGACCATGTCGTGGTCGAGGCCGATCAGGTCCTTTCCGGGATCGGCCTTATCTCAAACGCCGGCGCGCGGTTCGCGGCGCCCGAGACGATCTCCGCCAAAGGGCGTTTCGAAGACGTGCATCGCGGCGGGTACGACCCGGCGCAGCATCTCGCGGACATGGCGATCGACGGCGTCGCGGGCGAGGTGCTCTATCCGTCGCAAGGGCTGTTCTATTTCAAGGTGGCGGACACGGCGCTGATGTCGGCCATCTTCCGCGCCTACAACGACTGGCTCGCCGAGTTCTGCCGCACCGATCCCGTCCGGCTCAAGGGCGTCGCGATGATCAACCTGGACGACGTCCAGGACGCGGTCAGGGAGCTCGAGCGTACGGCCCGCCTCGGTCTCTGCGGCGCGATGATCGCCGAGTATCCGGCCGAGGACCGGCGCTACGACCAGCCCGAGTACGAGCCGTTCTGGGCGGCCGCCGCGTCGCTCCACATGCCGCTCAGCCTGCACACCGCGACGCGGCGCCAAGGCAAAATCCGCGGCGCCGGCACCGGAACGCTGCGCGACGCCAGTAGCCGCGCGACCAAGGCGTTCTACCCGGCGCTGTCGATGTGCGACATTATCTTCTCCGGCGTCTTCGAGCGGCACCCGCGGCTGATGCTGGCGATCGTCGAGTTCGAGCTGTCCTGGGCGCCGAATGTGGTCACCTCAATGGACTACACCTATCGCGAGCGGCACGGCGAGGCGCTCTACCGCTTCAAGGACGGCATGGTTCCGAGCGACTTCTTCCGCCGCAATGTCGTGCTGAGCTTCCAGGAAGACGCGATCGGCATTCGCCTGCGCGACGTGATCGGCGTCGACAACATGATGTGGGGCTCGGACTACCCACACAGCGAATCGACCTTTCCGCAATCGCGCAAGATCCTGTCGGACATCCTGGCCGGCGTGCCGGCCGACGAACAGGCCAAGATCGTCGGCACCAACACCGCCCGCGTCTACGGCTTTGACGCAGCGACGCTGGCGGCGGCTGCGTAGCGGGAGGACGGCATGGGGCGGGTCACCGGCAAGGTCGCGCTGGTCGCAGGCGCGGGCGGCGGCATCGGCGGCGCCGGGGCCGAGGCGCTGGCGCGTGAGGGCGCGGCGGTGTTCTGCGCCGATAGCGACGGCGCGGCCGCCGAGGCAACCGCCGCGCGGATCCGGGCCGCCGGCGGACGCGCGACGGCGTCTGCGCTCGATGTGCGCGACCGGGCGGCGGTCGATGCGGCCGTTGCCGCCGTCGTGCGCGAGTTCGGCCGGCTCGACATCGTGCTGGAATCGGCCGGGATCGCCCACCGGCTGAATTTCCTCGATGTCGACGCCGAGACCTGGGACCGCGTCATCGCGGTCAACCTGACCGGCATGTTTCACCTCGGCCAGGCGGCGGCGCGGCAGATGGTCAAGCAGGGCGGCGGCGGCAGCATCATCAACGTGACCTCGCAGCTTGCCGAGGTGGCGCGGCCGGAACGCGCCGCTTATGTCGCCTCGAAGGGCGGCGCGCGTTCGCTGACCCATGCGATGGCCGTCGATCTGGCGGCGCACGGCATCCGCGTCAACGCGATCGCCCCCGGCCCGACGCTGACCGGGCTGACCCGCGCCAACTACACCGACCCCGAGGCCCGGCGCGCCACCGAGGCGCTGATCCCGCTCGGCCGGCTCGGCAAGCCCGACGATCTCGTCGGCGCGGTGCTGTTTCTCGCCGGCGACGAGTCGCGCTGGGTCACCGGCAGCACGGTAACGGTGGACGGCGGCTATCTGGCGATCTGAAGGCGCGCGAATGGGCGACGCCACCTCGGACCCGCCCGGCACGGTCGGCGACACCACCGCAAATCAGCCTGAAAAAAGCCTTGGGTGCCAATTGGCTGAGAGCCGTCATTGTTGTTCTTCAGTCCCGTGTGCTAAGCCCCTGACCCCGCTCAGACGGAGAGGTGCCGGAGCGGTCGATCGGGGCGCGTGGCGGTATGGCCGCCTGTCCCCAGCGGTACCGATTAAGGCTGTTTCGTAATGACTTACCGCCTGACCGTTTCCCATTTCGATCCCAAGCGCTAACGCCCTATCCCGAGACGTTTGACGACCGACATTGGCCGCGCATAGGCGACGATCTACAGTCGTCGTCGGGCCTGTTGACGAGATGGGCAAAGGACACGCCGATGAAAATCAGCCGAAAAGACCTCCTGGCTGCAATCGCTGTCGGCACTGTTCTGTTCCTGAGCTCCCGCATAGCGCCCGCGCAGCAGAATTCGCCGCAGCTTTCGTCCGAGCAAATTGCCCAGATCATAGCGAGTCCGGATCGCAGTGAGGCCGATCGTACGAACGATCTGCGCCGCAAGCCGGAGCAGATGTTGGGCTTCATCGGCATTCGTCCCGGTATCGTCGCGCTCGATATCAGCGCGGCCGGCGGCTACACCACCGAACTGCTGGCCCGAGCGATTGGCCCCTCGGGTATGGTTTATGGCCAAAGCCAGCCGCGCGATCCCAGCCGGCTGCCGACGCCCCCTCCCGCGCCTGAGGGCAATAGCCACCCGACCGCCACAACCAGCGCGGCACCGGCGATGCCGGCGAGCGCGCCGCGTCCGTCCGCCGTCGCCTTGGCCGAACGTGACAGCAAGCTCCGAAGCGCTGGCGTCCCAGCCGCGCCGATCGTCGCCATCTCGCGACCATTCGCAGATCCCGTTCCGCCCGAACTCACGTCAGAGCGCATCGATCTTGCCACCTTGATGTTCAACTATCACGACCTCGGACATCTCGGCGTGGATCGCGCGGCGTTGAACCGGGCCGTCTTCCTCGCGCTTAAGGTAGGAGGGCTCTACGTTATCGCCGATCACTCGGGTCGGCCCGGTACCGGCATTTCCGAATCCGGCACCTTGCATCGTATTGAAGAAGCGTTTCTCCGGCAGGAGGTCGAAGCGGCGGGATTCACACTGCTGGAGGAGGGAAACTTTCTGCGTAATCCTAATGATCCGAAAGATAAGAACACGCCGGATCCGCCGCAACCGAAGGACGAATTCGTTCTAAAGTTCGTCAAGCGCTGACTGCGCCGGATTCTTCGGTAGACACTAAGCCAGGGTCGCCGGGTTGGACCCGCCTAAGGTCGGATCACAGACGCGAAGGGGCGCTTGCTCGCGCATGGCACGACTACATGCCTGATTTCCCCGGATGATATGGCCGGATGATATGGCGTAGTCCGCCATTGGCATACGCCGCGACCAATCGAAATAATCGGTTCGATCCCGGTAGGGATGTTAACCCACGTATAGCACAATATCGAAGATTATGGTTTTAGAGGTGGGCTCCAAATCTGCGGATGGCTCCAACAGTTTCTTCACTAATAATTCCTGTCTCCCTGCTCCACCTACACTATTGAGGAAGGGATCGTCTTTGTTATATGGGTCGTCCTCAAAATACATCTGTGTCACGATTTTGTCTTGCCGACCGCTCACCTGGAAGTGGATGTGCGCCGGTCTCATTCTGTTTGGCCCAGCCGGGTACGCCGCTGGCTTAATTGTTTTGAACCGATACCGTCCTTCTGAGTCTGTGATCAGGCTGGCGGAGCCCTCAAAGTTAGGGTCGAGTGGAGCCGGATTGGGATCGCTGGGATGTGTGTAGCGCCCATGAGTATTGGCTTGCCACACCTCGACCTTTGCGTTGCGAACGGGCTCGCCCGCACGGTTCAATATTCGGCCCATAACGTTGAGAACGAGCCCTTCCGCACGACCAGAACGACCAGGCACTCTCGTGAGATCGGAAAGTTGCGGCAGTTCTTTGAGCGGATAAAAGGGGCCGAGTATCTGATCCGGTGTCCGTTCCAACGCGGCCTTGGCAGCGGCAAGTTGGGGTGAGAGGGCCACGCCCGACCCGGCGAGTGCGGCAGACATGATCAGGATTTCTCGGCGACCCAGATCGCCAATGGAGTAAATCGCCATCCTGCTCCTCCCTGATATTTCGATACTCGGCATCCGGTTATGGTGCAGCTACCCACGAGGAACATTCCGGGCAAACCCATCGGGTCCGACCGCTGTCCGCGAGGCGCTGAAGCGCACGCGGCTCAACCCCACTGAGCCTCAGTGCCGCATCAGAGACCACGACGCCCATCGAGAAGACGCTGCTGGTCAGGCGTTGGCAGTCCCGGCAATGGCTGGCTGCGGGGTCTCGGCGATCTCGTATCGGATTTTGCCGCATTGGCAGCCGCCGGTTTGGGACAAGTTGATGGTTGGCTCCTCATGGCTCTACAAGAGCGACGGCGGGGTACCGAGCCGCTCCGTCGCCGTGCCAAGAACGCGCTCGGCAGCGAGCGCAATCGCAAGCAGCCGTTCCTCCGCCCAGGCTGGCGCAATCAGTTGCAGCCCGACCGGCATTCCCGCCTTGTCCAGACCGACCGGCAGGGTGATGGCGCAGAGCCCCAGATAGTTGACCGCGACCGTGTTGCGAACAATGCGCCGATTGATGCGCAAATACGCATCGGCGTCGCTGAGGTCTGCCAATACCGGCGGCGTAATACACAGCGTCGGCGTGGCGATAACATCGATCTCGTCCAAGCGCGGAACGGCACGACCGGCCAGGGCCTTCAGCCGTCCTACCCGTCCCAGATACTCTTGGGCGCTCACACTCTGCGCTCCACGCACGGCGGATGCCATGATGGGGTCGAGTTGGTCGATCCATTCGGGAAGCTGCTGGTCGAGGAAGCTCCGCAATTCAACCGCGCTCAGTCCGCCTTCGAGAAATACCGCATAGGCTTCGGTCGCCTCCGGAAGCGTCATCCGACGCAGAACCGCCCCCTCACCGGCGAGTGTATCGACCGCATCTCTGGCGGTCTCCGCGATACCGGGGTCGCAGTCGTTCCAGAATAACGGGTCGTCGACGGCGATGCGGATGCCGTCAAGGCTCCGGCCGTTTTGGGCGATGAAGGATACGGGATCACCCAGGCTGGGATCGAGCGCGGCAAACCCGTAGGCAGCATCTGAAACGCTACGCGCAAGCAACCCGGGTGTGTCGAAGGTGTGGCTGAGCGGAACCACCCCCTCCGCCGACCAGCGGCCGATGGTAACCTTCAGGCCGACCGTGCCGGTCATGCAGGCGGGGATGCGAACCGAACCGGCCGTATCGCTACCCAGCGCCAGAGATGCCGAGCCTTCGAGCAGACTGACCCCGGCTCCGCTAGACGAACCGCCCGGTGAGCGGTGTGTCGCGGCATCCCAAGGATTGTAGGGTGCGCCGTGATGGCTGTTGAGACCTGTACCGCCAAAAGCAAACTCGACCATGTGGGTCTTGCCGACGATGGTGCCGAGTTGGCGACGTATCGTCGCCACGATTGGTCCGTCTTTCTCCCACGGGTCGGCCGGGAGGCGGCGGCTCGAACCGGCAAAGCATGGCAAGCCCTTGGCCGCGTAGAGGTCTTTGATCGATATCGGCACACCTTGGAGGGGACCGACTACCGCGCCGGATGCGAAGGCCGCGTCGGCAGCCTTGGCGCTTTCCCGAGCGCGATCGGGCGTCCAGTGGCAATAGGCATGGAGGCGTTCACCGAACCGTTCATGTCGCGCGATGGCGGCTTCGACAACCTCTTGGGAGGTCAGGTGTCGCTCCCGGAGTTCCTGGGCAATCTCGACGAGCGGGCGGGAGATAATTTCAGCCATCGCTTCCTCCCTCGAATCCGGACAGACTATTGCAGCTTGCGCTGCTCCTCCAATTCGGACCAGACCTCGAACAAGGCAGCGGTATGCGCTTCGTCATCCGCGACCGCGTCGATGATGGCGCTGCCCAGCAGATTGAAAGCGTCGTCTTCGGTGCTTTCGGCCTGCAGGACCCCAAGGGCTTCCGCGATGTATTCGCTGACGAGTTCCTGGTCGGTAGTCGCCTTGGATTTCTCGATGCAGTCGGCAATCACCGCCATCGGGTTCGGGTCGGCCATAAAGATTTCCTCTGATCGGGTGTTGGGTCATATAGCACGGCTCAAGGAGGTGGGACTTGTCCGACCATAGCCTGCACATCTTCTGGCCTGAATCCTGCCCGCTGGCGGACGCGCCTGCGCGAGTTGCCGAGCGATCCCACGGCAATCCCGGATGCCCCGGAAAACTTCGTGATCCATCACGCTATCGCGCGATTTGGCGGCTCAAACCCCGCGCTAGCGCTTTGGTGCTGTCTTAAGTTGGCGAAAGAACGTCCCGATTTTCACGTCCGGTAGCGGAAGGGTGCGTGATTTCGGAGGCTACCGTACGAGTATGTTTTTTTAAGAAACGCCGATGCGGGTCGTGCTGCGATCCAGGCTCGTCGCGGTGACGCCGGATTGGCGCTCGACAAGATAGCCTTTTGCAGCGCGTCTCTTACACGCTCCCGCCCATCGGCTATCCGACGGCCGTTTCGGGCCGGTTCGCGGGTGCCGCCTGCCGATGTGGTGTATGAGGACCGATGGGGGCCAGCCGCTTCGGACTAAGCCGTCGCAAGGCAGCGTCTCAAACGAGTGATCAAAGCCGATGCTGAATGCTTTTTTCCGCGCGCTCGGTGACGTGCTCTCGTCACCTCTGCGAAAAGTCATCGCCCTGAGCCTGGCGACTGCGATCGCCACCTTCATCGTCCTTTGGATCATTGTCGCATTGGCCCTTGGACACCTGCCGACAGTTGGCTGGAGGGCAGTAAATTGGCTGATCGATCTGGCAAGCGCGGTCGGTGTGTTGCTGTTGAGTTGGCTGCTGTTTCCCGCCGTCGTCACGATGGTCATGGGGTTGTTTCTCGAACGCGTCGCGGCTGCGGTTGAGGCAATGCACTACCCTGGCCGCGGCCCACCCCGTCTGCAGTCGATCAGTGAGGCGGTATGGGGTGGTGTTCGGCTGATGATGTTGAGCCTTGCACTGAACCTGCTGGCGCTGCCGATCTATCTGCTGCTGCCGGGATTGAACATTCTCGTCTTCCTGGCGCTAAACGGATACCTGTTCGGCCGCGAATATTTTGAGCTGATTGCCTTGAGACGGCTCGACCCCCACGCAACCAAAGAGGCTCGGCACCGCTTCGCCGGGCGGGTATTTTCCGGCGGCGTGATCATTGCGGGTACGTTTGCGGTGCCCCTCATCAATTTCGTAGCGCCGGTGATTGCCGTCGCCTTTATGATGCATGTGTTTGAACGTCTGCCGGGCGTGCCACCGTGCGGTTTGTTGGGTTATCCGCCGCGCGGGTAGCGCCGCAGGGACGGGACCACCCGTATCCGCATACTCGCCGATTTTAACCGGCGCTTTTCCGACCCCGCCTACGCGGTCGCCAAGGTTCGCGTCCAGGAAGGCGCCAACCCGAGCACCGAACCAACCGTTCTCGCCGCCCGACAAATTCTACGAAGGCCTCGCCCTCGCTGGCATGGCCGAGAGCTGACGGCCTGACGCCTGGAGCCGCTGTATAGTGCACCGCTGCGCAGTCACGTGAACTGTTGTGAACTGGGATGGGGGCGGGAGACGGTAACCGCGTGGTAACCGCGGGTGATTGTCGGAGCCACCTTGTCGCATCCGGGTCGGAAATCGGAGGTCTGGGTAGCCGCGAGAACCGGTCGTTCGATTAAGTGTCAACAATTGGCTCAGATTGCTCCGAAGCGGTCACTGGATAGAAATAGTACAATGAGTTATTTTTGGGTGTTCCTTGTGGTAATTCTGGAGAAAACGATTATATGAGAGATCGCGGATACCTTATATCGGGGCATTTTGATGTTTATTTCGTGCGCGGCCAGTGCTGCTAACGGATTTAAGAAATGGTCGGCTACACATCCAGTCGCCAAATATGCCCTCCAATCTAACGAAGCGGCGCCCACTAACCCGACCGTTTCAGACACAGACGCGCCACGCGCCGAGAGTGCAAGATCGACCCGGCCGATAACCAATTTCAAGCGTTCCGCTATCCACATAGGACGCGCCATGGGGCTTCGGGAGACCGCCGAAGCTGCTCCTGCTGGCGGCCCTCTGAGCGCGAGGTTGTTGGACCTCGCCCTTCAATACGACCGAATGGCCATCAACGCGCGACATGAAGCTCGACAGATGAGGGATGAATGATCACAGCACCGCGTACCGCTGCGGTCGTGGGTTGGATAGGTCGGAAGCCACCGGACGGCGTCAAGTGCAACAAGCCAAGTGGCATTTGTGGTTATCTCGACTGCGCCGATGAAAGCCGGTGTCTGGAACGGTCACGCACGACACCATCGTCGCAGTCGGTCGCATCATCACTGCCCGCGTTTAGTGCCCTGCCGTGACCTCGCTGGTGGCGGTAGCCGTTGTTGGTTGTCTTGGAATGTGGTTCGCAGTTTGGTCGCTCAACCGACTGACGAACAAGCGACTGCGATGGTGGTGATTGTTGTGCGCTGGGCACTCAATCCGGCCCACCTGCGGGGAATAGAATATGAGACGCGGCCTATATCGAATTCTTGGAACGGACGGCCGGGCAAACGATGTCCGGGTTGATGATGGGGGCATCAGCGTACCGGTGGAGGAAGGGATTTATCGTGCTCGCGGTTATCAACCGCCAGTTAATGAGCTTCCCTGGGAAGACGATTACTTACGTCAACACGCGTCCACGAAACCGTAGTCGTGCTTGTCGGCGATGATGGGCGATGCCGATCTTCCCGGTTTCAAACCGCCAATTGAACAATGGCGCCTTGAGTATGGTCGGATCAGGAAGCTCGGAGGCGGAGACTATTGGGCAGGATGCAGGCTTGAGGAAGCCGCAGCTCGCTCTAAAATGTCGCCGTACGCCCTTGGCCTTGCCGATCATCACTCAACGCAAGACGCGATAGAGAAAGGCGGCAGGCCGAAGCCGATCCCCTGTCCCTTCGATGACGGCACGCCAGAGAAGGCAGAATACAATCGCGGTTGGGATGCCCTTCCTCTGCGCCCCTGCGAATAGTTAAGCGTCACCTGCCCAGCGCCGGGGGCGCTATGGCATGAGAATACAACGCCTTGGCGCGCACCCAATCGACTTCTGGACCTGCACGATTGGATGGCAAAGCCAGCAGCCCAAAATCTAAGACCGCATCAGGCGTCGTATCGTGGCAATAATAATGGAGAAATGATGTCGACCGTAATTTGTGTTATTAAATATTATTATGGTCGATATGGGTTGAAAATTATCCAAACGTGACCAAAATACCTGGGTGGACATGCTTTTTTTGGCATGTGGAGAGCATAGGGCGAGCTCTGGTGACATTCGCCAAAGGTTCGTGATTCTCAAAAACGGAGTTGGCGATGGCCAAGGGGCAGAAACGGTCGAACCGCGAAGCAAAAAAGCCGAAACAACCGAAGTCGGAGAAAACCGCCGGCGCCAGTCTGGTGCTAATGGCCGAGCGAGCGCCTGTCGCCAACGCTCGGATCAGCTCACGGGATGGCCGAAGATGAGCAATACCTCTGGCCGCAAGGCAACGAAGATGCCGTCTCGCAAGATGGTCGCAAACGCCGACGAGACACGCGTCGCCGAGGCCGAGAAGACCGCGCGGCTCCGGGCGCTCCGGCTGGCCAAGGAAGCGGCCGATCGCGATGCTGCGCTGCACGCGCTGCCACCGGTGCCTATTTCCAGTTCGACCTCAACGCGGCTCCGGAGCGCCAATGGTACCCGTAAATCCTCGCCTCGCACGGTGCCTTGACGATGACGTTGCGGATGTCCTTCAGGACTTTGCGGCCCGATCTCGACAGGTTTCTCTACCAAAATATGACAGCAGCCCGATGCTCCGACCGAGTCGCTTCCAGCGTTATCGGGGGATGAAATTACCCCGGCTGGCTGTCGCAATTCCTGATGTTCTGTATTGTTACCGGTGCGGCAGCGGTAGTCAGCATCCCGCTGCACAGCACCTCTCCGCTCGGTATCGGCTTCCCGTAATAGCCCGCCTTCGGTCGCGTTAGCCTAGGTCGGGAACGCGGACTGGCCGCCGCGTGCTGTAATTGCGCATGAGCCAAACCCGCAAGTGGCGAAGTGCTGCTTGCACAATCTCCCCCGGGCGGGCCACATCGTCGTCGTAAAGCAGGGTGTAGGCAGCGGATACGGCAATCGGGTCGGCATGCAACCGCCCCGTCGCAAGCAGCATCCCCGTCGGCAGATGGAGCACCTTGCGGGTGCCGCCCTCGTCGACGATCGCAAAATCGGTACTTGGATAATTCCCAGCCATCGACGTTATTCCCTACCAATTTTTCGTTGGCGCCTACCACATTGTGGTTGCAGTACAAAATTCTCTGATTAAAACCATTCTGCAAATGTAGCCGCGCCATGATCAATTGTAAATTTTATTGCGATCGCCAAAATAACAAGATCAAAAATTATTTCATCCAGTCGATGTGTTTCTGCATTGTATTTTGTAGTCTGGAATTCCACCTAGAGTACAGCGTTGTCACTCGTTGTCAGACAGTGCCAAAGCCGATGGCACGGGCGAGGGTGGATTTCTACGCCCTCGGCGACGGCGGACGGGCAGGCGTTGCTCCGATATGCGGAAATCGTGAGGCATGCCCGGCAGACCTCGCACGTGACCCATAAGGATCAATCGACATGCAAAAGCATCTGATCCAAGCCGCCGAGCGGGGCGATGCCGAGGCACAATTCAACCTTGCCATCATGCATGAGAACGGCCTGCTCGACAGCCGCTACGTCGCCGAAGGCAGCCGGTCGGAGGCCATAAGGTGGCTGCTCGCCGCTGCCGAGCAGGGGTTGGCTCGCGCCCAAGTGAAGCTCGCCGAAATCTACGCCGCCGAGCCTGATCGACCCAACGGCCCGTCGGAAGCGGGCAAATGGTATCAGCTGGCGATACGAGAGTTGCGCGGCGGGCATCGTCAGAAAGCTCAAGTCGCGTACGATAAGCTCGCCTCGGGCTTGTCGCCGTCGCAGACGGCCGAAGTCGGCCAACTCGTGCGGGACTGGAAATCCAAATCCAAGAGCGCTTCGACTGCGGCAACTGTGGCTGCCGCATGAACCGCACCTGGCTCGTCCCGCCGATCGTCGTTCCCGTCCTGATCGGGCTCGCCCTGGCGGTGTTGATGATGGTCAGGGCGTTTCAGTGAGTTCATTCGCCGCCGGCGAGGGCATAGGCCCTCACGAGCAATCGCTGGCCCGCGACATGATCGACGTACACGGGACCGCGGCGGCCGAGGTGGCGCGCGACAATGCCCGTGTCGCTGCGCTAGCCGGGCAGAAACCACAGGCAAGATCGTGGATTCGCGTGCTCGATATCATCCAGCGACGCCGGAAGTCGGAGGAGACGACAATCTCAACCCGAGGATAACGCAAATGCAAATCTTCCTGACAAGCAGTCGCAGGGACGATTTTAGACAATGGTCGAAAGAGCATCGGGCAGGCAGTAACGACGATGATGTCCCAGGAGGCGCCACACCGATCGCCATCGCCGCCCCGCTTGCCGATTATGATCCACTCGAAGAACGCCCACATCGCCCGTGGCTCATACCAGGTGTCGGCGGATCGTTCTGAGGGCCACGGCCGACCCAAAGGAAGTTCATCGATAAAAAGAGCACCGCAACGACAACCTCCAACCCACGCTTGAGCAAATCAACGCAAGGGCGTGCTGAAATCCGAGAAACAGGCGCCACCGCGCGCGGGCCTAAAGTGGTTTCTGAGCGAGGTGTCGTTGCGAACGAACTCAAGGCGGAGCACCCGCTCCTCTTGTTTGAACAGGAAGGAAGGCTTTTCATGGCCGCAAAATCTTATCCCTGGCTGAAGCCCGGTGTCTGGGGCGCCATAACCGGGATAATCGTCATCACCATTCTGGGCTTTTGGCAGTTCGGTTGGGTGCTCGGTAGCAAGGCCGACGAAATGGCCCGTGATCGAACCAACCTCGCGGTGGCGGAGGCCCTTGCCCCGGTGTGCGCCTCAAAGTTTTACGCGCAGCCGGACGCCTCCGCCAGACTTGGCGATTTGAAAAAGCTAACCTCCGAATACGAACAGCGAAACTTCGTTGAGAAAGGCCGCTGGGCAGTAGCCGCGGTTTCAGTCGCTCCCGACTACCAGCTCGTATCGGAATGCACGAAAAAGATCCTAACGGGAAATCCCGCGTAGGGGCCCATTGCCCCAGCGAATGACGGCAATGGGGCTAACCTAGCCCGTACCTCGCGAACGCAATGAGGTCCGCAATCGGCGCATCTCGCCCATTGCCTCAGGTCGCGGTGACGGTCTCCCTTCTGATCACAAAGCAGACGCTCACCCTTGGCGACGGGGATTACTCTTCTTGTCCCACTTCAGCCATTCATTAAGGCCTCAGTAGACCGTTTTTTGAACAAGATCGGGTATATCAGCGGAGCCTGGTCGAAGAGACGATTATCGGCGGATTATTGGTGACTACCCGTCTTGCCGACAACTACGGCTGCCATCGTTACTAGCATGAAGCTGCTAATGGCGACGAGGTACTGGGCGGCGAGCAGATTGGTCGTCGATTCAATTGGATTGAGCCCGATGACAAACAACAGGGGGTGGTACCGCCGTAGAGCGCGCCTCGTGTAACATTCGGCAAGCGATGCGGTGTGATGAGCCGGTTCGAACGGCCTCTTGCTACGCCGCGGGGTCGAAATCGCGGTGTGACCGGGCTCGATCGTCACGCGCCCTCCGGAACGGCTTCTCGACTATGGTTGGCGGGGATCGATGCATGACGGGACCGGTAATCCTCGGAGCTGTTCGATCTTCTTGGCATCAATGCGATGCTTTCCGTCTGCATCGATATGGACAATGACGATCTTCGAGGCGCGCGCCGAGGTTAACTCCCGTTCATTGAGTCCGGCCCGACCGCACTGCTCGGCCAGTTCGAGCGGTGCCGGTATCGGCAGCAGGAGCGAGCGCCGCCGTCGCTGAAGTGTCCGCACGCTCGCCACACCGAGCAGCGAAACCAGCAGGGCGATCGTCACAAGAAAGGGTGTCAGCCGTTCGAAAAACATCGGCCAATTGGCTTCGGTATCGAAATCACCCAAGCCGAGCCGCTCGAGATGGAAGCCGAAGAACAGCTCGAACTCGGTTTCGAGGATGATCGCGAACACGATCCACATCAGCAGCGTCAACAGGAAATCCCGCCATCGGATGAACCGCGGCACGTGGTCGGCGATGATGAGCGGCGGCCAGCGCCGGTGGGCACCGCTCATCGCAGGCCGCGGTCCGGGCTGACCCAGGTCGTGCGTTCCTTCCGCGGCGTCAACAAGGCGATCGGCAGCGCGACCACCGTGGTGGCGGTGCTGATCATCCAGAAGGCGAGCGGGTACCAGATCATCCAGTAGAGCGAACGCAACATGTCCGGTTCGTAGCGCCGCTCGACCAGGTGACTGACGACAGCCTGTGCCAGATAAGTGATGGTCAGCGTCAATCCCCACCATTTCGGCACGAGCGCGAAGGCAGGCAGCAACGCCGGCGGCGCCAAGCCGACGGTCCACAACAAGCCGACACCAAGCGAAAAGAGCATGATGTAGGCCCAGACCACGGCTAGCGCATTGTTGATATAGACCGGCAGCAGGCTGGGCGCGCGGCCCGCGATCATTGGACGAAAAAAATCCACCATCATCTGCGTCCCGCCCTCCGCCCAGCGCAACCGCTGCTTCCACAGCCCGCGCAGGGTCTCCGGCATCAGGATCCAAACAATGGCGTTCGGCTCGTAAACCACGCGCCACCCGGCGACCTGGACCCGCCAGGTGACATCGATATCGTCGGTGATGGTGCGCGGCGACCACCAGCCGGCTTCTTCAAGAGCGCGTTTGCGGAAGGCGCAGATGACCCCGGAAACGGTGAATAGCCGGCCGTAGGTGGTCTGGGCGCGGCGAATGAGGCCGATGATCGACGAAAATTCGCCGACCTGCAGGCGGCCCAGCAAGGAGGTGCGGTTGCGAATGCGCGGATTGCCGGCGAGCCCGCCGACATTGCCACGGCGAAACGCGCGAGCGATCCACCGTAATGCCTGTGGATCGAGCAACGCGTCGCCGTCGATACAGACCACCAATTCGTGCTTCGCCATCAGCGCACCGGTGTTCATCGCGGTTGCCTTCCCCTGGTTGGCGGCGAGATGAACAACTCTAAGCTTCGGGATTCGTTCGACGAGGCCGTCGAGCACCTCGGCCGTGTTGTCACGGCTGCCGTCGTTGATGGCGATGACCTCGAATTCGGGGTAGTCGACCGCGGCCGCCGTCGACAATGTCTCCTCGGCGTTGTCCGCCTCGTTGTAGCAAGGCACCAGGATCGAGATCGGCGGCCAGTGCTCGATCGGCTCGGGGTGGTTCTGCGGCGCCATGTTGCGCTCGCGCGTCAGGTAGAACAGCAGCCCCCCGGCCATCCAGTACCAGGCCATTACAAAGGGGTAGCCGAAACAGAACATTGGAATGGCGACCACGAGAAAGTCGAGCGCGCCGCCCAGCATCGTCGGTCTCAAGGCCGGTAGGGATAGGTGGCGGCCGAGAAAGCGGCCGACAGCGCCGGGGCGGGCGGCAGCGCCGGCTGGTCGGGACAGAGCGCGAAGGCCGATGCGCCCTGGCGCTGGGCCGCGCGCAGCGCCTCGACCTGGAGCTCCGGCTCGGCAGGCAGTGCGAAGGTGATACGGCCCGCCGCATCGGCGCGCAGCCAGCCCTCGGCGCGCAGCCGCCTGGCAAGGTCCGCCGTCTCCGCGACGTCGCGGGTCGGCGGAAGCAGGCCGAAATCGGCCCACTCCGGCGGGGGGCCCGGCGCTTTGAGGGTCACCATCAGGCGCTGACGCGGATCGATTTTCGCCGTGGCGCGATAGGCTTCCAGCAGAAGCCGGTCATGACCGGTGAAAGCGGAGAGATTGAGCGCCGCGCGGCGCGCCCGGGTTTCACCGGGCAGGAAGGGTACCACCGCGGGCCGGGCCGGTATCGACTCGAGGTCGAAGGTAATGCCGTCGGTTACGGTGTACTTGGCCATGTCGGCATAGAGGGCAGCGACGTGTTGCGCGCCGACCGCTGCCGCGGCGGGGTCGACGGGCAGGTGCGTGTAGACAATAACCCCTGCTCGGGTGCGCAACTGCCAGCTCACGCGCGACAGCAGATCGGCCCTGAGCGGCCTGAGCGAGGTTGGGAAGAAGACGTCGCCCAGCGGAGCGTCGGGCGACGGGAGTGCGGCATAGGCGTGGATCATCACGGTAGTGGCGCCGAGCTGGCGCACGTCCTCGATGAGATGACCAAGCGCTTCCTCTTGCGCCGCGGCGCCCATCGCGGCCATGGCATCGAGCCTGAGGCAGACAATGCGCCGGGTCCGGGGCTGCGGGGCATCAAAGCGCAAATTGTCGGCGATCTCGTCCAGGCTGGGATTGCGCGACGGAAAATAGCGGTGAATGGCGAACAGGTCGGACGTATAGGCGGGCTCGGCCTCGAGCGTGAGGGAGAAGCCGAAACCGAGCTGCTTGGCGACCTCGAGACCGGGTCCCGTATAGCGGCCATAGGGCCATACAATGGCGCGCGGTGCCCGGCCGAGATTGGCCGTCATCAGCGCACGTGAATGCATCAGATCGGCGCGGATGCGCGCGGCGTACTCGCCGTCGTCCTCGTAGTGCCTCGTCGCCGGATCGTAGCGCCACGTGACGGCCGCCGGCGTCATGCTGCCCTGCGGGTTGGCCTGCACACCGCGATGCAGGGCATAGCTGTGCGAAGCGAACTCGACCAGCCCCGACGACTGCATCTCGCGCGCCTCGGCCCAGGAGATGAAGTTGCTGCGGGGCACCCTCCTGTCGCCGCCGTAGGATACCGTGCTACCGGCCTCACCCTCCATCCAGATGCCGACCAGCGCCGCCACGATCGGATAGCGGTAGACCTTCAACAACGGAAAGACGCGCGTGTAGAGGCTCTTGTAGCCATCATCGAAGGTGATCAGGATGGCTTTGTCGGGCAGCGGCCGAATACCGCGAGCCGCCGCCGACAGATCGTCGAGCGATATCGCGGTCCAGCCCGAGCCTTTCAGCCAGTCGAAGAACTGCACCAGCCTCCGGCCGGTCGATCGAGTCGGTTTCTAGGTCGGCCGCCTGATCATCGACGTCGTGGAAGGAGATCGACACAAACCGTTGGCCCGGCGGCGGCGCGCTCGCCTGCGCCGTGGTTGCGATGAGGAACAGAAGGGCGAGCAGCTGGCGCATTCTTCTAGAACCTCTGGGTGAGGCCGACTGATGAGCGTCACCGACTTTTCCACCGAACCGTCGTAGACGCGGCGGCTCAACTGGACCCCATAGCGGAACTCACTCAGCGGGTCGAAGCGCCAGCGATGCTGGTAATCGATGGTGGCGATCCAGTTATCGCCAAATCCGTTCTCGGAATAGAGCCCGCCATCGACTTTCAGCGCCTGCACCAGGCTGTCCTCATAGCGCCGCCACAACACGTGTTCGGCCAGCAGACCGCCGGTGACCGACAAATCCTGGCTTGGGTTGTAATAAGGCGCGTCGCGGCGGCTGTTGCTTGACGTATAGGCCTCGGCGTTTCCGGTCAGGTCGAAGCCCGGCACGTTGACCAGTCGCTCCCGGTAAGCGACCCCACCCGAGAAGCGTTGGTTGCCGTCGCTAAACGGCAGATAGGCAAAGCTGGTGGAGACGTCGCGCAACTCGTCCCAGCGATAAGTTGCCTTGGTCGAAATCGCGTCGGCGGTGATGCCGTGCAGCAGGGCGCGCAACGGTGTCTCCCAGGAATACAGTTCGCCCGCGAGCGCCAGACGAACCTCGTCGGTCGGTGACCAGTCCAGCGTCGCGCCACCGCCGGCGCGTGCGAGCGTGCCTAAATTTTGCGACGGATAGAGAGTGGCGGCCAGACCCGGGCTGGTCCACTGCACCCCGGCGCTGACGCGTGATCGATCGACAAACCCCTCGGGCGGGCGGGCATTGGCATAATCGTGGGACGCGAAGAGCTGCCAGTTGTCATTGATCGGCGGCGTCGTGACCTTGGTCTGCGTTGTCAGCGACCGGCCCGAGGCGTTGGCGCCGCCACCTTCGGAATCGCCGGGCTTCACTTCCATCTCGACCAGCCAGCGCTGCTTGGCGTCGAGATCGCGTGCCAGGCGTTGCACGGCGGTGTTTTCCGGATACAACGCCAGCAGATCGATCATCATCTGCTGTGCGTCGGCGTACCGGTAGTTGGCGATGGCCACCTCGATCAGCGCGATCTTTGACCCCACGGCGCGCGGGTCGAGACTGGCGGCGATTTCGCCCTCCTCCGTGGCGCGTCGCGGCCAGCCGCGGGCGTTGGCAATCTGGTATAGGGCAAGCCTCGCGCTGCCGTTCGCGGGGGCGGCGTCGGCGATACCGGTGATGCGCGTCCAGGCGTCAGCGAGTTGGTTGCCGTAAAATCGCCCCTGCGCCGCCGTAACTTCAGCGGAGACGCGCTCCGTATTGGCGTAGCGGGACGGATCGTCCCGATAGCCGCGCCAGATCGGTTCGTCAGCCACCATTGCGTCGATCGTGGCGTAAGCGGTGGCGAAATCCTCCAGCTCAACCGCACTGTAGAACTGGCCATAGCGCGCCTCGACGCTCTTCGGCTCCGCCGCCAATACCCGCTTGTACGCGTCAAGCGCATCTTCCGGCCGCCGCAGATAAAGCAGGGCATCGGCATAGGCTTCCTCGGCATATTGCGGCAACGGTGCATCGGCCCGCAGCGCCTCGCCTTCTTCGACAGCCTCTTTCATGCGCACCCGATCGCGCAGCGCCACCAGCCGGTCGAGCAGCAACTGCCGGCGGATCGCCGCTTCGGCCGGTGGTGGCGGTAGAGCTGCCAGCAGCGCATCGAGCCGCGCCAGCGCCGCATCCGTTCCGTCGAACCGGTGTGCCGGATCGGGCGAGCGAATTTTGGCGCCCCACCGCACCATCGCGGCCACCTCCTCTGCGGCGAGCGGCAGTGTCGTCCCGGCGATTTCGGCTGCACCGTAGGGCGCTCCCTCTCCCTTTAAGACCGCCGCCGTCTCGGTGCGCACCTCCTTGTTCGTTGGCGCCAGTTTCAGCGCTTCGGTGTAGACGGCCATAGCCTTGTAGGGGTCACCCGCCCGGCGCCAAGCGTAACCTTCGGCCAATAGTCGGTCGACGGCCGGCGCGCGCCGGGCGGCAGGCCGCTGCAGGATCGCCAATGCTTCACGGGGCCGTCCAGCGTCGCTCAACACCAGCGACAACAGCAGCGGCCACACCGCCTGCGTCGGAAACCGCTCCTGCCCCACCCGCGCCAAGTCGTTCCGCGTCGCCATACCGGTGCAGGTCCCGATAGGCCCGCGTGGCGGCGAGCAACGCATAATCGGGAGGTCTGGCGAGCGCCGCCTTCTCGAATACGGTGACTGCCTCGTCCGGCTTTTGGTCTTGCTGCAGCAAGGTGACGAGGTCCATCGCCGCCAGACCGTCACCGTCGCCGGCGGCCACTATCGCGCGCAATTCGGCTTCCGCCTCGGCCATGCGACCGGTGCGTGCCTTCAATACCGCAGCCTCGCGCTGCAGCCGCCGACGCGTGTCGGCCTGGCTGGGGGGCACCGCGGCTAGTTGGCGCTCGACCCGAGCCAACGCCACCTCGGCTCCCTCACCCGGGGTCGCCGGCGCTCCAGCGGAACGCTCCGTGCTGCCGCCGTTTGCGCCGATCCGATATCCTGCAGCGCCTTGGTCGCCTCCGCGCGCGCGCCCTTGTCGTTTGGCGCGAGTTTCAGGACTTCGGCATAAGCCTCTTTCGCCTTCGACTGGTCACCGGCGCGACGCCAGGCGTAGCCCTCTGCCAAAAGGCGTTCGACCGGCGGCGCGCGCAGCGCCTCTGGCTGGCGCAGAATCGCGAGCGCGTCGCGTGGGCGTCGCGCATCGCTCAACACCAGCGATAGAAGCAGCGGCCATACGGTCTGGTCCGGAAAACGCTGCTGCCCTTCGCGTGCGAGCCGAGCAGCATCGGTCATATCGACGAAGATCGCGATACGCGCGGGTAATCGCGAGCAACGCGTAGTCCGGCGGCTTGGCGAGCGCTGCCTTCTCGAACACCGCGACGGCGGCGCGCGGCTTCTTGTCCTGTTGAAGCAGCGTGGCGAGATCCATCGCCACCAGGCCATTGTCGTCGACGCCGGCGGCCAGCATGGCGCGCAGCTCTTTTTGCGCTTCCCCCATGTGACCGGCGCGCGCTTTCAATACTGCCGCCTCCCGCTGTTCGGTTATCGTCTGTGTCAGCCCATGGCCGGGGCCGGTCAGGCCGAACATCACGACCAGTACCGAGGCAATCGATGCCCGGGCCAACCGGATCATTGGGGTGATTCTGACAATTGACCCTCTCGACCGGATCGTCGGATTAAATGACACCGAAATCCAGCGAATGTAGGGGTCAGCCAGGTAGCCGGCGGACAGCATGGCGAGCTTTCGGAGATTTTGGGCCGTGGCGGCGAGGTGGAACTCGTCGCAAGCACCGTTCGGCCCGGGTAATTGCAGCCGATCGAGCTTCAGGATGCGTTTGAGATGTGCGAACAGCATCTCGACCTTTTTGCGCTGACAGCGCGAGGTCCTGTACCCCTCGGTTTTGGCGATGTCGCGTGCCATATCGCGAGCGCCCTCATGGACGGAGCGTGGAATCTTTCGGGCGGGCGCGTTCGGGCAACACTGCGGCTTCAGTGAACAGCCTTGCTCTCCCGGAAGCGGCCATGCCGGTTCTTCGAGGAGGTCGAGTGGTCCGGCACCGAGCCGTCGAGGCCAAGCCGGCAGAACGGGCGGTACGCCAGGTTCAGATGAACCTCGTCGCACAACCGCCGCTCCGAGTGGATGCCGAAGCAATAGCTGACGATCAGCATCCGGGTCATTAGATCGACCAGCATCGCAACGTCCAGGATCGGCGATGCGGCGGCGACACGAACCGATATCGACAGAAACCACCCTGCTCAGTCGATCCTCGGACCTACTGTGCGGGTCCGGTTGGGAGCAAGAAGAGTAATCCCCGTCGCCAAGGGTGAGCGTCTGCTCTGCGACCAGAAGGGAGACCGTCACCGCGACCCGAGGCAATGGGCGAGATGCGCCGAAACCGGTCCTCGGCTTATGCCGTGCGTCACGGCAAAGCTCGACCAGTGTACCCCTTTACCTTGGACAGCCTGATCGTCGCAATTTCGCTTGCCGCGTCGCATCGGATTCGCCATCGCCGAGCGAATGACCCGGAAAAAGAACCAAACTCAGCCCGCCTCGGGCTCGCTCTCCCAATAATCGAGCGTGCCGCTGCCGGCCCGAAACATGCCAAGGCGGCGGAAGCCGACCGGGCTTGTCGGATCGGCGACACCGGCACCGATTTTGCCGGAATCGGGATACTCCACAATCTCTGCCCCACGCATCGTCGAGATACAGAGATAGACGAGCGGCTCGGCGGTCGAGACGTTGACCATCTGATGCGCGTGCTCAGGGCCGGTCGGTAACGCAATCCAGTCTCCCGGCCGCACCGGGATACGTGCATCGCCGATCCGCGCCTCTCCTGAACCGGAGAGCACATAGATTGCCTCTTCGTTGACGTAATGGGCGTGGCGGGGGAAGGAGATCCCGCCCGGCGCCACTTCGGTCAATGTCGCACCCAGTTCAACGCTGCCGGCTGGCTTACCGAGTTGACGCAAGCGCATGTTGTGTCGACCTTTGATCATTTCGCGGACGTCGACTTCGTCGGCATTGCGAACGTTTGCATGTCGCATAGCTCCAGAACTCCATCACGGAACAACAGGTCGATAACGTTTACCATGCGGAAATGGCCGTCGCCGACGACGACCGTGGGGACGTCCGCTTCCCCGACGAATCCTCTCCGCTGGGCCCCTTGGCGATGGGTCCGGTTTCCACGCAACCCCAATCCCGGCGAACGGCACTTTTCCGCGAGCGGTTGCTTTGGGGCATCAAGACCGGCTCCTGCGGCCAACGCCGAGCGGCCGCCGTGAGCTGGGTCAGCAGCCCCTCATCCGGACGCTGGGGGATGGGCAAGACGCACCGTATGCAGTCGTTGGCGAATGACGCACAATCGAGAAGATACGAAGCCGTCCAGACGACCTGGACGCACGTTGCGGCTAGGAGACCGTCATGCTGGAACCGAAATGGTCGCTTCGCGGCGAGTACATGGAAAGCTGCAACTGCGATTATCTGTGCCCCTGCATCTACACCAACCCGCAGGAGGGGGCGACACACGACCATTGCACCGCGGTGATGGTCTTCCGCGTCGACGAAGGCCAATTCGGCGAGACCAAACTGGACGGGCTTAAATTCGCGTTGGTGATCCGCTCGGGCCGGGTGATGGCTGACGGCAACTGGATTTTTGCGGGGGTCGTTGACGACAGCGCCAACGACCTCCAGCGCGCCGCGCTTGCCGCCATTGTCGGGGGCGAAGCCGGCGGCACGCCGGCGCTGATCCGTCAGAATCTCGTCAGCGACTTCCGAGGGGTCGAGTTCAAGCCGATCGAGCTTCACGTCGAGGGGCTCAAGCGTTCGGCCTCGATCCCCGACATCCTGGCGTTCGAGATCGAGGGCGTCGCCTCCCGCAACCGCAGCGGCGACCCGCTCTACATCGACAATACGGCGCATCCGGCTAACCGACGCTTGGCGCTCGCCCGGTCGAAGGAGACGCACGTCAAGGGTTTCGGCCTCGACCTGGACCTGGTCGGCAAAGGCAATAACGGGCACTACGCTCCGTTCGCCTGGACCGCCTAGGCTACGAGCCCTCCGGAGCGCTCACTTGGCGTCATAGACCACCTTGCCGGTGACCGCCGCTGTTTCGCCGGGCACCTTCGCGGTTAGAAGCAGTTCCCATTTGCCGGCCATCCCGGTCTCGATCGAAAAGCGGCAGACGCCCGGGTGATCCGATGCGGCGGGCGTTACCTTGCCCGACATCTCGACCATGCCCGCCGGGCCCATATCGGTTTTAGCCTCGACGATCGTGGCTCCGTCGACCGGCTTGTTGTCCGACGCGCGGACAAGACGGACCGCGACCGTGGTCGTGCCGGGTATCCCTGTCGGAGCGTCAACGACCTCAAAACGATACTCATTGGGGACGGCGATCGTCAGGGTCGTCGTGGCGAGCAGCAGCACGCCCCATGCAACGGCGCCAACCCCGACGATCCGTCCGATCCATGAGCCCATCGGCACGGTCTTCTCAAACAGGACGAACGCGGCCAGACCGATAATCCAGAACAGGTTCATGATGCCGCCAAAAAACAGCAAGCCCATCAAAAACCAGCAACACCCGAGGCAAAAACTCCCATGCCCCAACCCCATCCGGAACGCGCCGCCGTGGCCGGGCCGCCAGCTCTGCACAAGAAAGCCCATTGGCGAGCGGCAATGCCGCAGGCAGATGCCTTTGATGGGGGTCAGCTGCCACACGCCGGCGGCGATCAGGATCGCGCCGCCGAGCCAGTAGCTGGTCGTCGCCAACATTGGCGACAGCAGACCGAGCCGCTCCAACGCCCATTGCAGCCCGGTCGCGAGCACGCTGAACCCGCCCCAGGCGACCAGGTACCCGGTCGCGAAAATCCCGGTCGGGATAAACGGGCGGCCGGCCGATCTTTGCTGGCGATTGACGCGGGCGAAGAGCAGCAGAATCGGCGCCGCGCTCGGCAGCATCATCGCGGCCATCATCACCCACCACATCGTGAACATGACGCCGGCGTAACCGAGGGACCACACCGCCGGCGCCATCATGCCCGCCATGCCGTCCCCGCTCGACCCCGGGATCATCTCCATCGCCGACATGCCGGTGCCCGCGCCGAGCAGGATCCAGAGCCACGCTATGGCGATGACGGCGATGAGGGCGGCACAGACCGCCAAGCGGTCGCGCCGCAGGACAGCTTCGAGGACGGTGTCGTCAGCGGCGGCAGTCATCGCGCCGGGCGGGCCTTTGATCTGCAGCCGAGTGAGCGGCCAGCCCGTCAGGGTCCTTCCCAGTCGAACGGGATGTGCTTGGCCGAATTAAGCGTGTAGTCGAACTTGAAGCCGTGGGCGTCGACCGAAAGGATCGTCGCCTTGCCCCAGGTCACGAGCTGTGGTCCGGGGCCGGTCTCACTACCCGGCGCATTGATCAGTTGCGGATACTTCCCAGGCGGGCTGGTGGGGCCGCTGATCGCCTTGGCCCAGGCTTTGACCTTGCCGATGATCTCGACGCCCCAGTGCCCAAGATCAGGCGCGATCTCATAGGCGATCTTGGCGCGCTCGACGCCGCGGCTCTGCCGCCCGCCGGCGAAGCATTCATTGACCCAGCCCGGAAAGCCGCCGGCACGGCCGCCGATGATGGCAGGAAGTGCCGCCATCTGTCGGTCGTCGGCATGATCGTCGATATACATGCCGCCGACCCCGCTCGCCTGTCGCGCCCAGAGGTCGCCCTCCCAGCGGCCGACCCGCACAAAGCTCAGATTGTCGAGCTTGGCGTCGCCATAATGACCCTCGCGGACGTGCCAAAACAGCACCAACTCACAATAACCGTTATCCGGCGCCTGGGCGAAGGTGCACGGGCAGGGAACCGCGCAGCTGCAGTTGTCGAACCACTCGCCGACAATGTGCCAACTCGGGATGTCGCTCATCCGGATTCTCCGATCCGACGCGGTATCGCCGATTATAGCATTTCTGTGGACGCCGTCGGTACCGACGGCGGCAGATGTGAGAGGGCCGCGCACGCGCAACGGCCACCCACCTTCGTAAAGGGTCTGCCATGGGGCATGAGGACCGGTTCAGGCCGCCGAGATTGAACGACCGTCCTCTCGAAAGCGGTCGTGGAAATGCGCCCGCCTCCACTAACCAGGTCGCCAAGACGGTCGTTAAAAGCAACAGAAACAGAAGGCGCTTTTTCTTCTCAGGCAGGCTGACCGACCAGGCGGAGCGTGCCCGTGGTCGGTCAATAAGGCTGGAAGGACCCATTCACCCTCCATGCTCAAATGGCGGAGTGGACCTCGGTGGCTCATCTTTAGTCACAGTCAGCCAGCGTCTAGGCCACACGTCTCCGGCCATCACGCTCACCGTCTACGCGCACAAGTTTGGCGCTAAGGATACTTGCCGCTGCCAATGCCGTTGATGCGGTCATGACGGGGGCGGCCCCGGCAAGGTAATGCGTTGGGTCCAAAAATCTGTTTCGTTCGGTTGATGTTCTCGACGCGTCCGTGGTAAATCCCAGGCCCCGCTCAAACGGAGAGGTGCCGGAGCGGTCGATCGGGGCGGTCTCGAAAACCGTTGTCCCTCTTGCGGGGGACCGAGGGTTCGAAATCCCTCCCTCTCCGCCATCCTAGCCAAAATATGTAAGTAATATCAATCTAATCGCCTCACAGCACGGCCTACGATCCATCCTTTGATCCGTCCGAAAGATGCCGGCGAGCGAAGGGTTGCGACCGACGACGCCCTCGCCAGCGCGCCAAAAAATCACATGACCACAAAATTACGCCTGACGATCAACTCGGCGGTGCGGCGCGCTTACCGCCGCAGCGACCAGTTCGAGAAACGCCGCCAACTGGCGCAGGCCTGGGCGAGATATATCACCCAGCCGCCCGCCGAGGGAGCGGTGGTGCCCCTCCACGCGGGCAGAACGGAGAGCTGATCAGCCGCATTATCCGGCTCGCCGCCGGGCTCGCAGCTGGCGGTATCGGCTCGGTAATTGGTTTTCTTTTCCCCCGGAAATTGTTTCCGAGGCGGGACGCGGTCGTCGGAGCTGTCGCCGCTATCACTGGCGCTGCAAAAGAAGCCCGCACGCTTTTGACGCAGCGCGGCGCTAAGCCTTGACCGATCCCGGCCTGCGCCCCGCTCGCCATGGCGTGCTTCCATCCCAGGGGGCTCAACAGCCCGCCACGGTGCGCGCAATGCAGACGTCGTGTCCCGTACGCCGTGCAGCGGGAGATCCCCCCTCATGAGGGAGCACTCCGCTGCTCGTGTGATTGATCAGCCACCCCTTGACAACGTTTCATGCTGAGAGCTGGGTCATCGCAACAGCCGAAGGCTTCGAGTCTCTCTCCCGCTCACGCGACCCTTGCCCTGATGGAGATGTCGGCTTCTCTCAGAACTGTAGCCGATATTTTATTCCTTTGTTATCGCCGCAACCGCCAATGCCATGAGGGCTAAGTCCTGCCCGGATCTGCATTTCACAACTCAACATGGTACCCTTATCGCCGGTAAGGTAGGCCGTTGAGTTGGCGATGTTGGAGTCAGCAGAAGCTATCGCGACACCAAATCCAGCGGGACCGAAAGCGGTTACCGTACCAGTCGCTCCCTCACGAATACCCACATATCTGCCGGAAAATTTTTCTCCTGTCGCAGGATCGGAAGCCGCCACCGCACCGCTACCCATCGACACCTCGATTTGGAGCGGCATTACCTTTCCGCTTTGGGAATATATCGTTCCAGGCAACATGGTCCCGCAGGCGGTCAGCGATGTGAGTGATACGGCGCAGGCTATCTCCGCGAACCTCTTTCTCGCGTTTGCAAATCCAGCGGCACCTAAGGTCGCCGCGCCGGCATTCCAGAACTTTTTCATTTCGAAGCCCCTAACCCTGTTTTTCCATCACGACCGACAGATGGAGTGCTTCAGGGTGGCCTCGCTTGATAGTTTCGGCCAAAATATTGATAAATTCCACCTGCAGCGGCTGGACCGTCCACTTGTCACTGTCGATGCAGATCAAGCTGATCGCGGCGACACCGCCCGCACCAGCATGACGCCATGATCCAGCTTGCCCTTGGGCTGGCGGAGCTGACGGCGTTGCATGGTAGCCCGCCGGCGCCAGGCCAGGCGGGCCGCATACGGCTGGTATCGGCCAAGCCAATCCCGACGCCGCGCGGCACGGCGATCCTCCGCTCGACAGCCAGCTGCCGCGTGACCGGCACCCCGCGCTGCTGTATCGACATCATTCCAGGGCAAGAACCTGGCGCGCAGGCGGCTAGCGAGTGACACCCGGTTAAAACCGATTTTTGCAGCGCTATCCCCGATGTGAAGTATCAATTATCTGGCAGGAATTATCAATCCGGGCTGCCCGGCGGCGCCCATATTTCCGCCTGCATCAATCCGATTTGGCTCCCTTATTGAATTTGGCGTCGACCGGCGACGAAGGCGTGGCGGCATGAATAAAATAGCTAGATTATTTCTTACACTTTCGGCGCTCTTCGCCCCCGCGCTGGTCTTGGTCGGCTTCCTGGCATCTCCGGTTCGAGCAGACATTCTCGACGGCTGGTGTGCCCAGGCGAAGCTCCCTTCTAGTATCGCAATTTGCAGCGATCAGAGCCTACGCGACCTCGCCATCGAGCGCCAGCATGCGTTCGACGCGGCGCGCGCGAGGGTCGGCGAGGAAAGGTATCCAGCGCTGATGACTGATCAGAGCGCCTGGGTTGCATCTTACCCTCGGTCATGCGGTTTGGCTGCTGACACCCCGCCTCTAATCCCCCTGCCTTCTCAGGTTCGCAGCTGCATGGCCAATGCTGGGCGCACTCGCATCGCGTACCTGAATGCGTATGGCGCTGCCGCTACCGCCACCGGGCCAGGTCATAGCGACACGTCGAGCAGTGGGTCGACCGTAGGACCGAGCTTTGATTGTGCAAAGGCGACAGCACCGCTGGCGAAAATGATTTGCGCAAGTACAGATCTGTCGCGGATCGATCTCCGGTTTGCGCAAGCCTATTGGGCATTGCGTCAGCAACTAGCGCTGGAAGCGCGGCGTCAATTGCAAGATGAGGATCTCGAGTTTTTGAACTTCGTCCGACTTGGTTGCGGTGTGCCTGAGGACGGGCCGATAGCCGGCTCACCAGACTGCGTAGCAGAACACTACGAAGCGCAGCGTGGACGATGGGCATCGCGATTGACAGGCGTAGCTGCCGAGGAGGCTAACCGCGCACCCAGGCAACACATCGACTTACAGCGTGATCTCCAGAGACTAGGGTTCCTGGCACAGACTGCTACGGTTGATGGCGTGTATGGAGACGCCACCAGAACAGCGATCACTGTCTGGCAGACGGCACGAGGCCGTCCCGCGACGGGGTTTATCGGCAATGACGACGCCGAAGCGCTCGGGAAAGAGGTTGCTGCCATAACCGTGGCGGGTTCTCCCGCTGCGCCGGTTCCGCCATCAGCAGAGGTAACCCCGCCGAATGGAGCGGAACGCATACCGCTGACGCAATCCCACGGCGTCTTCATGGTGCCGGTCCGGATCAACGACGCAGTCACGATCCCCTTTGTCGTGGACAGCGGTGCCGGCGACCTTTCGGTGCCCGAAGATGTGTACAAGACGTTGTTCCGCACCGGCACTATTACCGAGAGCGATTTCCGTGAGCCGGGGACGTATCGTATGGCGGACGGCTCGATGCATGTGGCGCAACGGCTTATTCTGCACGAGGTGCGTGTCGGCGATCACGCCGTCAAAGACGTCGTGGCGAGCGTCGCGCCAGACAAAGCCGACCCGCTGCTCGGCCAAAGCTTTCTTGGGACGCTGCCTGGATGGGCAATCGATAATACGCGGCACGCTCTCGTGATAGGCGTGGGCGGTGAAGGGGAGCGGCCACAAGCGGCGATCCCCTTACCGCCTCAGCCGCAACGGGAGCCCCCCATGACGACAATCAGCCCGCCGGCCGCGCCTGAAGTCCAGTTGAGTGTCGTGGAAATAATGAGGCGCGCTAACGCCGCGCTGTACGGCTTTAACGTGCCGAAGGATTACCTCCAAGCGATGCAGTGGTTCCGCAAGGCCGCAGACCAAGGCAACGCCGAAGCTTTAAACAGCATCGGCCGCCTGTACATGAAGGGCGAGGGTGTTCCTCAAGATTACGCACAGGCGATGCGATGGTATCGCAAGGCCGCGGACCAGGGATTTACCGAAGCCCGGGACAATATTGGTTACCTGTACGCCCACGGACTAGGCGTGCCCCAAGACTGCGCGTTGGCGACGAAGTGGACCGGACGGGTCGCTAGCGTCTTATGCGATCTGCCGCGCGTTGGCGACTGCGTGAACACCGCAGTCGATTGGATCGGAACACGTCTTGGCAGCCCGGTGCAAGCACCCGTGCCGGGTTCAGGCAGCGCGATAAAGTTCACGAATGGAGGCTACCAGGTTGGCTACGATACGGTGCCGGCGATCGATCAATCGCGGGCAGGCGACCCTGTACGAATGTGTCTCGAAGCGATCCCACAGGGCTGCCCGATCGGCGATGATCGTGGCCGGGTCTACCAGGTAACAAATTTGCGTACCAATCGGAGCTGGAGCCGCGCAGACGCATCACATGAATGCAGCGGGGCCTGAGCAGTCAACCCATAGCGCGTCCGCGACGTTTCTCCCAAAGGCAACCTGCGGTTCGATGATCGCTTAGCCGCCAGGGACCCCTGTGGGCCATGAACCACTGATCCAGCGCACGGAGAACCATGCAGGGCGGCCGGTGTTGAACTAGCAGAAGCGGGCAGCGACGCAAGCTTCGTCATCAACTGGTCCCGGACGCGGCGCACCCCCGGAAGAACCGGCGCCAGTCGTTCCCGGCCTCCAAGCACAACCCCCTGATCGCTCCTCGCGCGGCCTCGACGCGCCGTTGCCCTAAATTCCTTGCGACCGGGTCGGGACCGGCGTAAAGCGGACCCAGCGGCTTCCCCCCGCCGTCACCGTGTCTGCGCCTCGGCCAGGCGCATGGAGGGGGGATCGATCTCATGGCATCAGACATCACGCTTGCGGTTGGCGACGAGAGCCGTCGCATGACCTATGCCGAACTGGCAGACACTAGGCGCGATCCAGCCATACGTGCTCTCGAACACGCGGTCGAGGGGCTGTGCGAGCAACTCGAAAATGCAAATCAGCGGGCCGATCGTGCCGAGCAGCGCGCCGATCTGTTGCAGGTCAAGTTCGAGACCGGCGCATTGGCCGAGCGGATCGCGCGCGACGAGGCCGCCGGGCTGCGCGCCGAGCTCGACGCCCGCCGGCAGTGGGGCTTGTGGCGGCGGATGCGGGGGCGGTGATGGCGGGCGATTTTCGCGGGCGGTGCGCCGCGGCCGCTGTGGTCGTCGAGGTGATGTCGGTCAGTGTCGGGGCAAAGGCGTCGGGAGTTTTTATGGACGGCAATGACCTGTATGGTTTTTGCGCAAGCAGCGGCTCTTTTCAGAAGTGCAGTGGGTACATCGACGCCATCGCTGATGCGTACAGCCCGATCAATGCCTACACCGCCTGCGAACCACAGAGCATAGCGAACGGGCAAGCGGTCGACGTCGTAAGGCGGTATCTGGCGACGCACCCCGAGCAGCGGTACAAGCCGGCGTGGTCGCTAGTCCTGGTCGCCTTGGCCGAGGCCTTCCCGTGCCGACGGTGATCGACGCGCGCCGTCAGTGGAGCCTGCGCCGGCGGCTGCGCTGGGCGCTGCGGGGAGGGCGGTGATGGCAAGCACCATTCGATGGCTGTTCGCGGCGGTCGCTGTGATCGCTGCCGTGATGAGCGTCAGCGCGGCGGCGCGGGCGGACTACGTGACCGGGAACGAGCTCTACGCGGATTGCACCGCGCCAGACGGAGAGAATGCCCGTTCGGGCTTTTGCCAAGGATACATCGCCGCGATCGCCGACGTAGCGCGCCAGACCAGCCAGGTGCCTACCCTCGGCGTCTTAGGCGAAGTGGAATGCGCCGACAAGAACGTAACGCTCAAGCAGATGTTCGACGTGGTGACACGATATCTCGCAGCATACCCCGAGACACGCCACCTCGCGGCCGCTTCGCTGGTCGCCCACGCCCTCGCCGAAGCCTTCCCGTGCAAGTGACCCTGTGGGGCCTGCGCCGCCGGCTGCGCTGGGCGCTGGGGCGCAAGCGGTGATCCAGTGCATTGGTTCCGAGACCTGGTGGACCACTGGCAAACGCTGATCACGGGCGGGGTCAGCTTGGTCGTCGGTATCATCGCCTTTGTCGTGGCGCTCATCACCGCCACCCGGCAGGTCAATGCGGCGCGACAGGCGACAAAAGAACAGGTCGACGCAGTTCAGCGAGCCGCAGACCAGCAAGTAGCCGCTGTTCAGTCGCAAATAGAGGACCTGCGGGACGAGCGGCAGGAAACCGACAGGCGGCGGCTCAGCGTCATCGAGTGGGCGGTACGAGCGGAGGGGAGGCGGCTCGGAAGAGCGGCAAGCGCCCGGCTCGACGCAATGCCCGGCACTCCTGAAGGACGATTGCCCGCCGGTCCGCATCCTTCGAGGTTGCCGCCAGAAAAATTGGTTATTGAAAGTAGCCCGCTCCTGCGCGGCGAGCTTGAGGGCATGGCGTTGCTGGATGACCCGACGCGGGCAGGCCTCGAATTGCTTGCCAGCACTCTCCACGAGTACAACGCGCACATTGAGACGCAACCGGTTTCAGACCAGACGCGCGGCGGTGTTGTGATCACCGAGCAGACGCTTGGGTTGCTCCGTCGCATCAACAGACAGGCCACCACTCTGTACTAGCGGGGGCAAGTCGAAAATTTTGACCCGCCCCCGGCTGGTAACGGTGAGGGGACCTTTGTCATGAGCGACGCACACGCCGAAATGCACGAGGCTTACGGGTCCATCAGTCCGTTGTGGGCGACGGTCCGATCGACGATAACCGATGATGACGTAAGGGATTGCCGCATCGACGAGGTCATTCGCTGGTGCCGGGAAAAGCTCGGCGGCCGAGATCGAGATTTGGTCGCCCCGGAAAAGTGGGAAAAAGCGGTACGCGAAGGCTGGTCGATTAAGGCCACCTACAGCGGAGGCCTCGCTTCTACTCCGTGCGTTGGTAGGCCGTGGTCGAGCTATGTGCACGACATGGCGCACTCCACTTATCTCATGCTGCCCGCGCGCTTTGATGGGTCTCGAAATTACGATAATCACAGCCCTGGGCACGCCCGGCTTGAACTCGAATTAACTCAGCTTGTCGTCGGCTGGCTCACTGATGAGAGCCGCGGAATCAAGCAGACGTTCCCGCCCTTAGTTTTATCGCGGCCCGCCTGATCCGGCTCGCGGGGGTTTGACCGATGGATGAACCGGTCTCGCCCGTTGATCCGCCGGGGAGCCGCCGCTGCGCGGTTTGCGGCGAGGCCGCGCCCTATGGCTTCGGGCCGCCGGGCTTTCCTCTGCAGCCCGCCGAGGCGTGGTACTGCGGCACGCACCGGCAAGAGGGCGAGCGGGCCTGGGCGGCGCGATATCGCCCGGATGCGCAACCACTTCGCGGGCTGATTGTTTGACGCACGTTGTAGATGCTTCCTCATCTACAGCGCGGAACTTGACCCCGGTGCTACAAGTGCCGGGGTCCTTTTTTCGAATGTGGGGCGCTTGATCCTTACTTGCCGGGCGCAAGTCGAAATTATTTTGACCTACCCCCGCGCTTGGCGGCCCGACCGGCGACGCGTCATCTTTCACCCTACAGCAAATAGCCGACCGCTGTCGCTGCGGCGATGATCCCGACGACAAGGAACCCGTAGATCATCCAGTCCCGCCAGCCAAACTGGCTTCCCTCTCTTATCGAGCCCCTATATCCGCGTCCCATGCCGAGCTTCCCATTTGCCCGCCGGGGGCGATCCCAGCAGAACTGCCTCAACGCGTTCGGCTGCAGATCGTTTCCTCCTGCGCCTTTTCTGCCGGTGACGCCGTGATCTTGCAATGACCTGCCGGCATCGCGAAATTCACTCCCCCAGCCGCGACGCTCTTAGGCGGCGGCGTAGGTCGGGCGTGGCAACCCGCCGAGGCGTGGTATTGCGGCACCCATCGGCAGGAGGGCAAGCGCCGCTGGGCGCAGCGGTACGGCACACGTCCGGCGGGTAGCTAAGCCGAGGCGCTGCCGCCGAGCCACTCTTTGTTGCTATCGGCTCTTGCACGACCGGCAGGCCGAGATCCGCAACCTGGTCGGGTGGATCGGCGCCGCTTAAACAGGCGGTCTAAACAAGGGTTGGGGTTGATACGCCGGCTGTGGAACGCAGGCGAAATCCATACTGTCAGTGGCGAAGATGATCTGGACCTGTTGCGCGAGCAGTCCATATTGCCCGCACCACGCGCTTGCCATGTTAAGCGCGCCCGCTTGCGTGAAGGTGGTCACCCGCGAGACCGTGCCGCCGCGCTCATCTCCCGCGACGACCGACGAACCGCCGATCTGGCTGACCAATGTGCAGCCGCCGGAGGCAAGCGCGACGAATCCGCAAAGCGCAAACCGGAGGGACGGGCGCATCGGCATCCCCTAGCGTAGGTTGCTCACGTCAGCTTCCGCCAAAAAGCTCAGCGTGCCAACGCCGTGCCGTAGTGGCGCGAGGTATCAAGTCTTTGGCCGGGATTATCAAGCAGGGCTGCCCGACAAGACCCAAATCTCCCGATGTGTGGCGCGGTTTAATGCGCCGAGGGAGATATCAATGCTGGTCCCCACTTCGAAACGGCCGCTGTCGCCAAGCGCCGAGGCGCTGCTGACGCTGCCCCTGGATGCCTGCCGCTGGCCCGTAGGCGGTCCGCGCTGGTGGTGTGGCAAGCCCGCGACCTGCGGCAGCTACTGCACCGAGCACGATCGCGATAAACGCAACCCGGAGATCAAGCCGCGATCGCCGCGGACGAGCGGGCCAACGCAATGGGGGCAATGGGATCGCGCGAACCGCCGGCCGTTAGCCGGAGCGAACGAGACCAGCCGCTAGCTGCGCATCCCGCGGAGGTACTCCGCGGCGCGACGACGAATTTCACCTGCCGGCTGCCGCATTGCGAGCATCTGAGGCGGCGAGCCCAGTCGGGCACCAGTATCGTCGCCGCGCCGTAGCGCTCGGCCTGCTCGCCGGGATCGACATCGACTTGATGGCGGCAGTCCTCGCACCAGCCGCACAGCAGCATATGCGCCTTGGCCGTGCTGCCGAGCGTCGCCGGACCCGTTTCGCTCTCATAAGCTTTCCGTCGCATATCCGGGCTGTTCTACCTCGGCTGCGGCTCCTCGGGCGGCGGCACCGGGTTGCGCTTGCGCAACTTCTTTTTCTCCAGCAACCGCTTCATCCCCTCCCCGAACCGCTTCAATTCCGCCTGCGACAGCGGCTTCACCGGCGGATCCGGATCGTCGCTCCACGGCGCCCATTGGCCCTGCGATGCCGAGGTGCTCATCACTCGGTATCCTCTGAGAGCATTTCCTCAAGCGTCACCAAGCAGACGGTCGGCACCGGCAGCGGGTAGTCCCCGTCTATTGTCGCGGGCACACCCCGCAACGCCTGACGATAAAGTTTCGCGATGTCGATCCGTTGCGCCATCGACGGGGTGAAACGGTCGCGAGCCTGGTCGCGGTGCAAACAGGCTTCGGCCCGCCAATGCGGCGCGTCGCGCGACAGCGGCCAGCTCTCGGCCTTCAGGTCGTGCAGCAGCGCCAAGCGCAGATGCAACATCACCGTATGCAATTCGCTGCGGCCCACGTCGCCGATCTCCTCCGCCAAGTGATCCCAGTCGAGCGCATGCGCTGCGCGGCGGCGCAGGGAATCTGCATGCTGCTCCGACCACAGCAGGATGTCGGCGTCGTAGAGGTTGGTCTCAGCCATCTCTAGTACTCCTCGGCCAACTCCGGCATCGGTCTCGGGACTTCTGGTCCGGGGCCGTTGGCGAGTTCAAGCAGCACGTCGGCGTGACAGGGCAGCGGTGCGCACCAGCACACCAGATCCTTGCCGCGCAGTTCGGGCAGCGCCGCCATCAAACCCGGCTGGCTCAGGAGGTAGGCGCGGTATTTGGCGACGACCTCCTCGCGGGTGCCGCCACGCCCGACCGTGAACGGGTTGCGCCACTTGCTGCTGATGCGGAGCGGCCAGGTCCAGCGGCCGACATAGACGCTGACCGCGGGGAGCGTGGCGGCGGTCCAACCGCGCCCAGTGGCGTTCAATACCGTTGGCATCACCACAAAATAAACAGGGAGCCGGGAGGGTCGAGCTTACGGCAAAGGCTGCACCAGGCCTTGTGGCTGCCGTGCTTGCCCCGGAGAACCATGTTCTGCCATTCGCTGATACATTCGTCTCGCGTCCCAACGCCGAGGGGCGCCGCCGGTCCTCGTACCGAAATGTATCGCCTGCCCTGCGAAGGGATGGTTCGGGGCCTGCTTCGCGAAAAAGCGCAATGCGCCGTCCCCGAGTGCGGGCAGCCAAAGCCTAAACCTCGCCCCGCCCCTCTACGACCGGCAACGAATATAGTCGGCCGCAAAAGCCTTTCGCTGGCGGGTCTGCTGCTCGGGCTGGCAGCGTGCCAGCCGCTGCCGGAGCAGCGGGCACCCGCGCCACCAGCGGCGCTCGTCGCGCAGCAGCACCTGCCGCTGGGAGTGCTACCCGATCTCGACCCACGATGGTACGATGCGAGCGGCAATTTCAACTGGCCGCCAAATGATGGCTTCGCCGCCGCGCCGGTCGCGGTCACGCTGCCGCCCGGAAAAGCGCGGCGCACTCCCTCTCCCCAAAAGCGCACACGCCAAGGTGGCATGTTGCTCGACCGCTTCGGCTCGCCCGGCGGTCGCTTCTTCAGTCCACAAGGTGCGCCGTACAGCGCGCGGGCCCTGCCCTACGTCTGCCCGGCCCAGGTTTATACGGCTACAAGGTCCACGGCCCACTTGCGGTCCAATCGGGGACCGTGGCGTCCTGGTTTGGCGAACCAGGCGGCGCTATCCAGTACAGACCTTGCTACGTCTGTCCGGTGTTTTATGCGGTTATTTCAATACGATAATCTGCCATCTCGACCATCATTCCATATATGATTCCAATCACCGCGCCGCAGATGTCGCGTATGACGCCCCCTCGGATCACTGCGATCGGCGTGTCGCGAATAGGTCGGGCAGCTCTCAGACGATCCGTTCAGCCAATACTCCGTAGCCGTAGGACCGGGTAGTCGGTTGTCACCGGCTCTTCCTCGCCGCCGCCATCGGGCGGCGCGTCGTCGATTGCCCAGTCGAGAAGCTTGAGCGCGACCCTGATCCGATCCTCGGGCACGTCGCGCTCGCCCAGATTGGGCCATGCGGGGGCTTAACCCCGGAAGGAATGTTGTACTGCGCCGTACACATGGCGCTGGCCCTAATCGAGGGACGCCGAACGCGTCGTTAAGCCGATGTCTGCTCGAGGGCGGCGCCGAGGCGGTGGGGGCCGCGCATCACCGCGTCCAACCGGGCGCCGTCGAGCTCACCTTCGAGGCGGCTGATCACTATTGTGGCGATGCCGTTACCGACCAGGTTGGTGAGCGCCCGGCACTCGCTCATGAACTTGTCGATGCCCACGAGGATCGCGAGCGCCTGGATCGGGATTGCGGGAACGATCGTCAGCGTCGCGGCGAGCGTGACGAAGCCGGCGCCGGTGAAAGCCGCGGCGCCCTTCGAGGTCAGCATCGCGACCGCGAGGAAACCGAGCTCCTGGCCGACGGTCGGCGGCGCGTTGGTCGCCTGGGCGAGGAACAGGAACGCCAGGGTCATGTATATGTTGGTACCGTCGAGATTGAAGCTGTAGCCGGTCGGGATCACGAGCCCTACCACCGCCTTCGAGGCGCCGAGATGCTCCATCTTCTGAATCATCTGCGGCAGCACGGTCTCCGATGAGCTGGTGCCGAGCACGATCATGATCTCGTCCTTGATATAGGCGAGGAAGCGCCCGATCGAGAAGCCGACGGCGCGCGCGACTGCGCCCAGCACCAGCAGCACGAACAGCAGGCTGGTGGCGTAGAAGGTCACGATTAGCTCGGCCAGGTTCCACAGGGCGCCGACGCCGTAGGCACCGACGGTGAACCCCATAGCACCGAACGCCCCGATCGGCGCCAGTCGCACGATCATGCCGATGATCTGGAAGACCATGCGTCCAGCGGTATCGACCGCGCCGCTGATCTTCTGGCCGAGCTTGCCCATGCGCGCGATTGCGATCCCACTCAGGATGGCGATCAACAGCACCTGGAGCAGGTCGCCGGCGGCGAGCGCGCCGAGAAAGCTGGTTGGGACGATCGCCAGCAGGTGCTTGACGATGCCCTCCTCCTGGGCGCGGCTGACATAGCCGGCGACCGCCTTGGCATCGAGCGCCGCCGGATCGATGTTGAAACCCGCGCCAGGCTGGACGATCTCTCCGACCAGGACCCCGATCGCCAACGCCAAGGTCGACATCACCTCGAAATAGATCAGGGTCTTCCAGCCGATGCGGCCGACCTTCTTGAGGTCACCCATGGCGCCGATGCCATGCACGACGGTGCAGAAGATCATCGGCGCGATCATCATCTTGATCAGCGCGATGAAGCCGTCGCCGAGCGGTTTGAGGGCGATGCCGGCGGCCGGGAAGACGTAGCCGACGGCAATGCCCAGCAGGATCGCCGCCAGAACTTGCACGTACAGAATCCGATGCATCATAGGCTCGTCAAATTGTCTTGGGAGAAACCAAAGCCGTCGATGACGCTCAGAGCATCAAGCCGATGCCCGACTACACGAGCTGACAGCGAGCTCTAACTGCGGATCCCAGAGGCGCTTGAAGATGCGCAATCAGCATCGCTCTGGCGCTAAGGCCGCGTGCGCGCGGCCAACCTCAGAGAACCTCACAGCGCCAGTGCCACGCCGGAGGCGATGAGCAGCAGGTTGACGATCGTCCTGAACTGGGCGTCACTCAGCCGGCTGTACCAGCCGAGGCCGCACCAGGTTCCGAGCAGTGCCGCGGGCACGTAGAACAGAGCGACGAGCCCGTGGGAGAAAGCGATATGGCGAGGGCCGGGAGCCGCCAAGGAAATCGCCGCCAAGGCGAGGATCTGCATGACCAGGATAAAGGGCTGATAGACGCCGCGCTGACGGTCCTTCGCTTCGCCTCTGAGCGCGCACCAAATGGTGACAAACGCGCCCGGAAACCCCGCAAAGCCGCCGGTGATCCCGCCCAAGAGCCCGGCCGACACGTCTATCGACGCAGAACGCCAGCGCACGGTTGCCGCCGGGCGGACCAGCATGTACGCGCCATAGGCGACCAGAAAACCGCCCAGGGCCAACTTGTAGACGCCCGCATCGAGGTGAAGCAGCAGATAAACGCCAAGAGGCAGCCCAACGACGCCGCCCAGCAGAAATCGGCCCAGCAGCGACCAATCGATTGCGTTACGCAGCGCGACCACACTCAAGGTCTGGATCGCGATGCTGCAGACGATCATCAGCTGGACTGCGCTCACCGGCGCCATAACGTGAAACAACAGTGCGCCGCAGAGCGCGGAGAACGCGAAGCCAGCAATGCTCGACAGCGCCGCCGCAGCGAACACGATCGCCATCGCGGCAGGCAAGATGGAAGGGGAGTGCTCGAGTGCGAACGGCAGCACCGCAGCCATGCCGGCAGCGCTCAGCAGCAATCGAGCCAGCGGTGTCGCGGCCGATCGCAACCACCTTTTCGGCGCGTCGACGGAGCGTTGTTGAGGCGGGGCCGAGGCGGCAAAGTCTTCGGCCTTCGGCCACGCCGAAGGAACCGACGCGATCGCGAATGGCAAGATCGAAGCGCCGGCCGCAGGCCGCGCCGGTGGCTTCAGAAACGGGCCGGAGCCCCATTCTGCTGCCGTAAATGTCATCGAAGCCTCCCCGTTTAGTTCGAAGCTGCGTCCCTGTTCGGGGGAGGTTTTCGGCCAAACACCGGTTCGTCGGCTACGTCAAAAAATGGTCATTTTTTGTTCAGGATCGATCTCGTCGGGCAATCCTCGGAAGATTGCCCACCGGCCAGCCTTTCCGTGTTCTGCTTTTGGATAGAAAATGAGCAGTCGGCATGGCGTCGTCGAACGATGGAGACGAAATTCCCTCCACGCATCGAGAAGATCTCGACGCGAAAAGGAGCTTCCCTGCATGCTGCGCGGATCGCGACCCATCATGCCAAAAATTGGCTGTGGCCGGTTGCAGCAGCGCGGGACAGTTTGTTCAGCAGCGGAAACCGGCGTGATAAAACACCATCAGCCGACTTGTTGAGCTAATCCGAAAGGTCACAACTTATGGATGCGGACGGACAGTCGATGCTCCGGCTGGAGGACGGGAATCGGCCTGCTCGGTCGTCGCGATCAGGAAATGGCTACGCTCTTGTATGAGGCCGCAAACGTCATGCTGACACGCTACAAGGGGTCGCTCAAGCTCAAGGACTGGGCCTTCGCGATCGCCAAACGATCGACGATGCGCAAGGCGCGGATCGCGCTCGCCCGACGCCTGGCCATTATCATGCACGCCATGCTACGGCACGGCACCGAGTTCAAACCCGCCTAGCGGCCAACCAGATACGAGGTCGAATTCGAGCTCCCGAGCGGAGCGACGCCCGAGGGAGGGAGCAGATGACGGCGTGGATTCTGTAGCATGCGGCCAAGGCCGACTGCGATTTCAACCGAGCCGCTCCGCACCCCGCTGACCCCATGAAGTGCCCCAATGAGCACGCAGAGAACGCAGACACCCGACAGCGTCGATATCGCTCACCACCGAGCCGTCGCCCTTGACCCATTAGAGAACAATATCCGTCGTCAGCGGGCTCTGGAGGCCGACGGCGTGCTGGTGCCGGCCGGACAGGTAGTGTTCGGCCTCGCCGGCAGGGAAACTTAACCGGCAGAAAGCTCGCTACAGGCAAGCCATGGAGCGGGCGTTGCTGACGTTGTTAAGTCTACCCCCGATCTAGCTAGGCCGCTTCATTTCGGGACAGAGCTGCTTACGGCGGCACCGGTAATGACCGGCGTCGTAACCGAGCCGAATAGACCGAAAAACTTCTGTATCATATTGGCTCTGGCCGGGGCGACATAGACGATGTCGTTATTGTGGATTTGAAAATGTTGCGCGACGAAATAGGTCTTCGCGTCCTGTAGATTGAAGTGGAATACAACAGGAACCTGTGGCGTCGGCCAATCAAATGCGCCGCCGTGCAGCTTCTTGACCAACGGTAGGGGCTCCTCGCGCAACAGGAACACGCCAACAGGGTCGGCTTTGTCGTCATTGAGGCCGGCACTCTTCGCGACCGCCTGGGCGAGATCGAGTTTCGGCTGCTCGAAGTTGATTTGCGCGTTCCGGCCGCTCACACCAAACGCCGCGAAACTGTGCGGGACGCGGATCAGCGTCAGCACATCGCCCGGCCAGGCATAGACATTTTCCGCCGGGTTATCGACCAAGGCCTGAAACGGGATGGTGGTTGTCACGCCGTTGCGCGAAAGCCGGACATAGGTGTCGTAAAGCGGCCCCTGCGGGCCCCCCGCCGAGGCGATCACATCGAGCAGCCGGTCACCGCTGAGCGATAATGGGACGCGCGCCCCCCTGATGACTTCGCCGGCGACTGTGACGGCGTGCTGCGTGCTGCTGGGAACGCTGACGATGACTTGCGGTGTTGCGGTCTTTCCGGCGAGCTGCGTCTCGATCAGCATCTGCGCCTGCGCCGCCGTCCGTCCCTTGACCGATACGCGACCGACAAAGGGAACGGTAATCTTTCCGTCCGGTGGGACGATCTGCGCTGGTAGATTGATCCCGCGTGAGCCTGTTGCCGCCCCCGCCGTCCCCTCAAGCACCAACCCGCTGCCGAAAAGGGTCTCGTCTCCTCCTTCCCAGATCGACACGACCACCGTGTCGCCGACAGAGATTGTCGGCACCGCAGGTTTGCCAAATCGGCCAAATAGTTGCTGAAAACTTGGCTCGGGCTGGCTCAAGAGGATGTCCACGACCTGATCGTTCGACCTCGATGATATCGAAGCGGCGCTGACCGTCGACCGTGGCCTGCTCACTGATCGCGTTGGCGGTGGGGCCGACCGCCGGGAGCCACGAGCATCCGCCGGCGAGCAATGCGAGCAATAGTGAGGTAAGAACTTTAACGCGCTGGTTTCGGCACTTTTCGGCCAGCACGCCTATACCGGCGCTAAGACGCTCGCAGTTGAGCGCATGCAGTTTGTCCGATGGCGGCCCCATGTGTCTGATTTGCGTTCGCTCTTACCACTCTCGACGGGCCTTGATCGCAAGCTGCTATCGCCAAAGTCCTTAAAGTCGGTTCGGTTAGAATACGAGATGATCCGTCGCCAAGACCCGGCCCCCTTGCAAGAATAGACTTATCACGCTGAAGTAGGGTAGCAAGAACATTCTTCGCGTTCAGCGAAAGGCGAAGGCTTCGGAGATTGGTGTAACGCTTCTCAATCAAAGGGGGGCTTCTGTGCTGACGATCAAGCTCGATGCCGACGCTCAGCTTGTGGTGACGCGCGGCCGCGAGGCGTGGACTTCGCTGCGCAGTGATGAGACCTGGGAGAAATGGGTGGTGATCGGCCGCGGCATCGAAGCCGGTAAGACGGCTGTCATGCGCGAACTTGGCACCAACCAGCCGACCGGCCGCCGCTGGAACGAAACTTTTGGCGGTTGGCTGAGGGAGACCGAATTCGACCAGATCGACAAAGGGGCGCGCTCGCGCCTGCAAACCTGTCTCGACAATCTGCCGGCAATCGAAGCATGGCGGCAGACGATTGGCCTCGGGCTGCGGCTCCGGCTCAATCACCCCAACGCGGTGCTGCGGCGCTGGCAGGCTTCGCGTCGGCCCGCAATGCTGCGATGATGGCGGCGGCCTCTTGCAGAGCTTCGCCCTTGGCTCAGATCCGGCCGCGATGAGCGATGGTCAGGTTGCCGCCGCCCTCGGGTTGCTCGACCGCGTAATGCCGGCTCGGATTGAGGTTTTGGTTAGCGAAAGCGAGGGGCGTCTGGCTTGCTCTGAAACAGAAAACGAGTAGAACCGCTCTCCATGCCGTTTGAAGTGGGGCGAAAGAAGACCGGAGGCCGCGCGCGTGGCGTGCCAAATCGCGCAACAAGCGATTTTCGCGAGAAGGTGCTGCGCTCTGAGCTGCCTCCAATCGAATTTCTTTGCCAAATTTACCGCGACCCAGAAGCGGCGCTAAACTTGAGGCTCGATGCGGCAAAAAGCGTTGCCAATTTCGTCTACCCGAAGCTGAGCAACGTCGATATCAATAGAAACAGCGCCCAACCTATAATTGTTCAGATCTTAAGATTTTCTGACTGGAGCCTCGCCGCATAAAAGCGTATCGGCGGAAATACTCCCCGAAAACTGGTTGTAAAAAAATTGGGGCGCCCCTTCGTCTGGCAGAAAAATCGGCTGGCACAGGGCGAAAGTGACTTGCGGGGGATGGCGGTACTGGCCCGGGTCCTACCGACCCCTTTAGCCCTAACCTGGCTGATGGTGCCACCGGGTGGCCCACCCGGCCCCCCCTGCACCACCCTATCTGCCGCAAAGGCCGCGGCGGAACGCGCCAGGTCTCTGATTGGTCGGGACCTGAGCGCATCGCCTGCCGATGCCGCCCGAACCTCACTTACCCTTTGCAATCATCAGCTTGACGCTCTGGGCCCCGTACGGCCGCCCAGAGGGCGACAGAAAGCCCTTGGCGGCCAGCCCGGCGGCAATATCGCCCGCAGGCTCAACCCCTTCTTCTGCAGCCGCCGCCCCGCCGCCCGCACCTCTTCCGGCACCGGCTTCAATTATCCACATTCTGACGCAATACCAATCAGTTAGCGCTAAAACATACATCACGCTGTCGGCTAGATCGTCATCCGCCCGCAGCAGCGCGGTCAGGCTGAATTCCCAAGGCCGAATTTATCAATTTACTGGCAGGAACTATCAACTGGGACTGCCCCGATAGCGCCCATCTTTCCTGGCAACGGTCAATTGGCGGTCACGGCGCCTGACACTCATGCGGCGTCCTGGCCAGTAGGTCTGCACATGTTTCCCTGGTACATCGACACCATTCTGATTGCGCTTGTGTTGGGAGCAGTTGTAGCGATTTGGATCTTTGGTAATTCGGCCGCCAGCGCAGAGCCAACGAGCAGAGAACGCGACCAATAGCCGACCGGCACCGATTTATTCGCTGCTGTCGTGAGGTCCACCGGACCACCGGACCGCCGGCTCTCTCGACCCTCTGGCCGCTCTTAGCGGCTAGCCCGTCGGCCTTAAAGCGGTTAGCCGAGTTGGAACCAACACCGTGGGCCGGTCCGGATGCCCCGCCCGCGATCCGCGTTAGGACGCAGACTTTTGCGGGAAGGTCAGCACGAGCTGGAAAGCTTCGCGTTGGGCGAGATCGACGTGCCCGAGGAGCGGATAATGGTTGCCCTCCGGCTGCTCGACTGGGCAATTGGCGACGCATCGCCAGGCGGCGATGGCGAGGAGATGCCAGAGTTGGCCGACGAGCAGGTCTTTAAGCGTTCATAGGCTCGGGGACCGAGCACACCAGAATGCCGATCGTCGACGCCTACGCCGCAATCGCGGCTGAGCTCCGCCGGATCCGGGCCTAGTGTAGGCAGCCCGCACACCCCACCGGTCGGCCGCACCGCGGGAAAGTCGGAGGACTTGCGCAAGGCGATACAATAACATCGTTAAAAGGGTCGCCATTTTTGGGCAGTCATGGGCGATGAAGCGCTCAGATCAATTGCGGCGCAATAGAACCTCAATCTGGCGGCTTTGCTGAGGCACCTCCGTGTTTTCCGAACCATCGACATTCTTATTCGGCTTCACGGGCCGGATACTGCCATAACCTCGCTCGATGAAATGAGGCTCATGCTCGGGTCCGTGTGCCACGAGCCACGCGACGACGGCATGCGCCCGTTGCTTGGAAAGTGCGAGATTGGCGGCGCCTTCCCCGGACGCGTCGCTACGAACGCTAATGACGATCTCACGCGGTCCCATCGCGCTAATCAGCCCCGCGAGACTCGACAGCGGCGGATCAGCCGCGGGATCGAGTGCGCCATCTGTAGAGCCAAACAGCAACTCGACTGGCAGGTTGATACGCAGGCCCCGATCGGTCTTTTCCGCATGCAGCGCCGTTTCGAGCTGCGACAACGTGCGCGAGGGATCAGTCGTGGCAAGAGGCGGCTTCTGGCTCAACGAACTTGCCTCCGGGATGACCCGCCCAGAGGATGCTTCGCGCGATGCATCGGAGACCGCTGACGCGACCGCGACGGCGGCCTGTGGCGTTGCCGCAGGGGCGTCGTCGGAAGGCAGGGCGGCGGCAACCGCAGTCGGCGACGCCGCGAGCTGAGACCGCGCGATCAGAGCGATCGAAGTGCGTGAACCAACTACCGTCGGCCCATCACCTTTTAGGTCACCTGCAACTCTGAGTTTGAGCATCGGCCGGCTACCGTTGGCCTTGCTGATCGCCGCGGTGTTGTCTTGGTTTGTGGTCAAGGTGAGTCCCGCGGCGGCATCGAGCTGCCGGCAATCAAAAACCAGTTCGGCTTCCAGGCGAGCGCCGGAGGGCACGATGAGTTGCCGGTTTTCGGGTGGGGCTTCGATTTGTACCGAAGCCCCCTGCTCATCGGCCAGCGCGATGTTGACCTTCTCGCTCAGCGCAATCGTGTGCTCGGTGCCGTTGGTTGCAAGCAGCGGGATCCTGCAGGTGGCTGGGCCACCGAAGATCTGCCCCACCCGAAGCGCGACGCCCCCCAGGGTATTGGCCTGCTCATCCGCGCTGTCGATGCCATCGTTCACAGGGATTTCTGCGGTGAGCGCCGGCTCGTCAGAATTATCAGGAGTACCAGGGCCCTTATTCGTTGACAGAGTGAGATGGTGCACCGAGGGCGCAATCGGACCGACAAATACCAGATCGCCGCTCATTTCGGTGTGCGGCGGAACCTCAAGTTCGGCGTTTTCAGCCGGCGGATTGAGGTGGTGAACGTCGTCCGAGCCAACGAGCACAAAGCCGCGTGCGCGATTCAGGCGAATTACGCGATCGCTAAGGTTCGCGATCGTTGCGGACAGGGTGATCGAATCCCGGTGCAACGCGATCATCCTTAGCTGGATCGAGGCGGCGCGCAGATCCGTGACGGGCCGATCCAATGCTGGTTCTGCAAGCGCCGATTGTTCGGCGGTAATCGTGACCGATTGTTCCACCCCTACGGGCCCGATGGTCACGGCCTCGCGGTCTTTCTTGGGCGGCTCGGAAGCACTCAACAGGACTCTTATGTCGGAGGATATGCTCTCGCCCGGCATCGGTTTCGCTACTTCGGCCATCTCTCCTAAAATCGATTCTGCCTGCTTGCGCGACGACGGCGCTGCGCTGCCCCCGGCAGCAATGTCGGCCTGAATGCGATCGTAGACAGACTTGAGAAATACCAGCCGATCTTGTCGCCAGTTTTTCCCCTCGTATTGGGTCGCTGCAGCCATTAGGTACGCCAAACCGCCAATGGCGCCCACAATGCACGCGGCCGCCGCCACCCCGACGATTGCCCGCCGCATACCATGCTCCCCCAAGCTATGGTTGCAGTCTTATACCACCGTAGCCTCAACCGTGCTGTAAGCTCCGCACATTCAAAAAAATGGAGGTGCCGTGCGACCGCGAACCGGCGTGGCAGAGCGGGAGCGGCGCTGACACGAAAAAGCCGCCCCGGTTTCTCAGGGCGGCCCCCTCGAGGATGTGCCGCTTACGGCGGGTATCGAAAGTTTGCTCGGGTCAGCCGCGCGAGAAGCGTATTGGCGCTGGTGGCCGCTCTACCGACGGAACCGGGATAGGACGATTTTGCGCGAAGGCTTGAACCCCCGTCTGTGCAAGACGCCTATAATATTTGAGATGGAATTTACGATCCAATATTTCGGCGCATACGATCGCCTTCTCTATATGGAAAGCGTCGATGCTGACGAGACGTCCCTTGATAGGGGTCAGAAGCGGTAGTTGACGCAAATTGCACGGCTCCGTTTCTGATCGTTAGCGTGGAAGGAACGGGCGAGGGTGCGGAGCAGGAACGATTGCCCCCGCTTGCCGTCAACGAAACGCCCCTGTATGTGCCGTCGTATGTCGTGACCCCCTAAGCGTGGACGGTCAGAGGAATGGTGATCGCGATCGGCAAAAAGCCGCGATATACCAGTTTCATGGCAACTCCCTGCTCACGCCCGACCGAATGCTGCTTTCTTCATCTCAAAGTTGCGCAAGATTAAGCGGCCTGGCAAGACTACTGCAGACTGATCGTCGAAACCCCGCCACGCGCGACCCGTACCGGCAAGGTGCCGCCGTCGTTCATTGCGGTGTGTCTCGCCGCCCAACTCCTGTTCCTCGGCGGCGATCTCTGCAATCACATCACCCACGTTCCCGGCGAGGTAATCGCATTGGCGGGCAAGTGTCAGGAGGTGGTTTCTGGTTTTCGGGGTCGTCGCGTCGGCCGCCAGCTGTCGCCAACGTGCCGCGAGACCGCGGTACTCAGCCACCGATAATCGCACGGATAGGTCCATGTCCTCGCCCCGCGTTCTTGTTCTTCTTTTGTGCCGGCGTGCGTCGTCGCTGTCCAGCACGTGATAAACCGGATCCTGCTTACCATCGACACTCAGCTGGTTATTGAGGTATTATCCTCCTGAAATCACGAAGATTTTCAGGATCAAGCCAATGCCTCGCAACCGCGTGCAGCACCAGAAGGGCCTCTCGGATGATGCGTTCGAGCAGCGCTATCCAGATGAGGAGGCGTGCCGGAAGGCATGGTTCGCCTGGCGCTGGCCTGAGGGCTTCAAGTGTCCGCGATGCGCAGCGACAGAGTATTCGCAGATACAGGAGCGTCAACTGCTTCAGTGCCGGCGCTGCCGCTACCGCCGCGCGCCACCCCGCCTTCCGCTGGGCGAACACCATGCTTGCCAATATCAAGAACAGCCTGTTGGCGACGCACCGCGTGGTCGGCGCCAAACATCTGCCGCGATACCTCGGCGCCTTCGCCTGGCGTTTCAACCGCCGCTATGTCCTCACAACCATCCATGAGCGCCTCGCCATCGCCGCGACGACAACGCCGCCGATGCCTTATCGCCTCCTAAAATTAGCTGAGGTTCGATGGTAAGCGGGAACCGGATTAGCACGTAGAGAGGCACCCCACGGACACGACTCGGCGACTGGCCAGCCTGAGCTAACTACAGCTAAGTCCGGTTTTAAGCCGCCGGCTGCTGGCGCAGGAAATCGAGCAGCAGCGGGATGACCTGCTCCGCCTGCTCCTGCTGCACCCAGTGCCCGGCGCCGTCGAGCAGCTGGCAGCTGACCATGCGGGTGCAGACCTCCTGCGTGCGTTCGAAAGCCCCCGGCGTCTGGTAGATGCCCCAGTCGCTCGTGCCGCCGATGAAGATCGATGGCACGTCGATCGTGCGCCCGGCAAATAGCTCCAATTCGCCCTCAAATGTGCCGGATGTGCGCGAGCGGTACCAGTTCAGCCCGCCCTGAAACCCCGTGCGCTGCCACTCACCGGCATAGACCGCCAGCTCCGCCTCGGTCAGCCATTGGTTGGCGGCGATCTCCGCCGCCGACGGCATCTCCTTGCCGACCGCCGCCGCCATGTCATCGAACAGATCCATGATATAATAGGTCGGCATCTTCGCCAGTTCTTCGGCGGTCCAGCCGGCGAGCCGATGCGGCTTGTTGCCTTTCCAGTCGGCGCTCTTGTGGTGGTAGTAGGCGCGCAGGAAATTGTGCACGCCCTGTCGGCAATGCATGATCTGGGCATTGGCCGGCCGCGTCGCGTAATACCACTGGTAATGCTTGCGCGGTCTGGGCAGCGCCGCCAGCGCCTCGTGGATCGTCGGCGTCGCGGGCGGCGCTGGCTCCTTCCCGTCGGTGGCGAACGGCAGGTCGGGCGGTCCGCCAAACGGCGTCATCAGCGCCAGCGAGCGGAACACGTCGGGCCGAACCAGCGCACACCACGCGGCGATCCCGGCGCCGAAATCGTTGCCGACGACGGCGTGGATCGAACGGTGCCCCAACGCCGCGACGAGGCCGAGCGCGTCGCGCACGGCGTTGAGCGTGCGCCACGGCCGCAGATCGGTATCGAAATCGGGGCTCCAGCCGGTTGTGCGGCCATAGCCGCGCTGGTCGGGTGCGACCGCGTGAAACCCGGCCTCGGCCAGCGCCGGCATGACCTTGCGCCAGGAATAGGCGATCTCGGGAAAGCCGTGCAGCAACAGCACCAATGGCCGCCCCGCCGGGGCATAGCCCGCCTCGAGAATATGGATGTCGAGGCCATTTACGCCGCGGACAAAACGGGAGCGGATGCCGGGCGGCAGCGTTGCGGTTTCGAGCGGCGTCGCGAGCATTGGTTCCTCCTGGCATTATCTAAGAACGCTAAATTTGTGGCGAAACCTTTCCTTCTTTGCTTTTCATTTGAGCCGTAAAATCGTGCTGTGACTGTGCAGGCAGACACAAATCCGGCGGGCCGGCGCTCGGCTCCCATCTGCGACAGCATCACGGAACCGCCTGGACCTGCAGGCCCGTTTTTGCGCGAGACGCACAAAAACATCAGACCTTGCTGTTTGTTTAGGGAGGCACGGCGTACCTTTGCTTATGGCGCGTTCACGCCGGCTACGACCCACCTACATAAGGCAGTGGCGGGAGAGCCGCGGCCTGACGCTTGAGCAGCTGGCCGAAGCCATCGCCACTATGTTTGAACCAGAGCCAATGCCGCGAGACAATTACAACGCCGTGGTCATTTGCCCGGTAATCAGATTTTTCGACAGTCAAGGCCGTCCAGTTGTCGCAACATGTAAGGGCTGGCAATCTACATGGCCTCCTGATTAACCCGGCGGCACTCTCTTGGGGCCTCCCCCGGGCGGGCCTCCGGCAAAGCTTCTGCCGATTTCGTCTGCCGGTTCCTGCCGTTCTGTCCGAGTTGCTGCCGAACCTAGTTGAACACCACCCCGCGAACTTCCCGAAAAGGGGGAAACTTTCCATAAGCGCCATTCTACGATTTTCCAGAATTGGGCATGATGGGCTCGTCGGGGCCGGCACATCGGCGCCGGTGCGGCCGGATGTCACGGGCCGTTCCGGCGCGAGCCGGACCCGCGTCAGCCTTCGCTGCCGTTGTGAGAACGAATCGGATTTAGGCACAACATCTGCGGCATTGACCGACGGGCAGGGAAGTCTCGACCCGACGGACAGTCGGCAATGACTTCAGCAACGGTGCGCGGTCATCGCCCCCGCTTAGGGTGCTTCCTTGGTCCGGGGGCGCGGCCCGTAAGCCGTTCGCCCTCAGCCAGCAAGACCATGATGCGCTCGTAAGTCTCAGTGCATTCGCGCGCCGATTGACGCGCCGCCTCGATCACCGCCACGGTTGACTCGTCGGGCCAATCCTCGCCCTGCGCGTCGCCTGCATAGCGCGGCGGGTCGATGTGGAGGATCGGTTCGTCGTCGGCCATGACGCCAGCGTGCGCGTGTCGGGCGGGTTCGGCAAGCTTGGCAGCCGACCGGGGCCGCGCCATCTTACGACTCCCCCATGCCGAGTTTCGCCTTTCCCCCGGCGGCGGTGCGGGCCGACATACCGCACCGGGTCCCGCTCCAGATCGTCGCGCCCAGCGCCCAGCCGCCGGACGGCGCGGGCTGGCTGCACGAGGTGAAGCATGACGGTCACCGGCTCCTGGCGATCGTCACCGACAGCGCGCTGAAGCTGATCAGCCGCAACGGGCACGAACGCACCCATCTGTTCCGCGAACCGTTCCGAGGCCTGACCGGCGCCATCCTTGGTGCTCGATGGCGAGATCGCGGTGCCCGACGAAAACGGCGTCACCCATATCGACGCGCTGACCGAGGCGATGCGCCAGCGGCAGCCGGAGCAGCTCGCCTATTTCGCCTTCGATCTCCTCCACCTCGACGGTCACGACCTGCGCCCGTGCGCCATCGAGGACCGCAAGGCGCTGTTGCGCGACCTCGTCGGCGCGGCCGGCGGCCCGCGCCTCGTCGTGGTCGACCACATTACCGGGAGCGGTCAGCCGCTGTTCGAGGCGGTGCGCCAGCTCGGGGCCGAGGGCATCGTCTCGAAGCGGGCCGGCAGCCCCTATCGCGGCGGCGTGGGCCGCGATTGGCTCAAGACGAAGGTCAGCGAAGAGGGCGCGTTTGTGATCACCGGCTTTGTCGGGCGCGAGGCGGTCGCGGTCGCCGAGCTGCGCGACGGCGTGCTGGTGCCGGCCGGGTTGGTGAAGTTCGGCCTCGCCGGCAAGGAGCTGTGGCCGCGGCTCGACCGGCTGCGGGCTGGCCTCGCGAGCCGTGGCGGTGTGGTCCCGGTGCGCCCCGAGCTGGTCGCCGCGATCAAGTTCTTCGGGCGCTATCGGGCAGGCTGGATCCGCGACGGCGTGCTGCTCTCGGTCGACTGACGCGCTGAGCTAGCGCGTCATTCGCCCTCGCAAGATTAGCGCGCCGGGTCGCGGTTGCCTGGCGGCGCTAGCCGGCCAAGGCACCCACGGTCGGTGAGCCGGCAATCGTCTGAAACCTGAACCGGAACCCATATTGAACCAGATGGAGGCTTGGAACGACCTGCGCAGCCGACACCGCGCGGGGCGCAAATTCTCTTGCGATCAGGATCCCGCGCACCTTCGCGCCCTTGTCTGTCAAATCGCCCATATATGCGAGTATTTGGCCGATTGCGTCGCGGTCAGCCGCACCAGCCTTTAGCTCGATGACGACGGTTGTGCCGTCTCGATCTCTGGCGGTTATATTGATGCGCCCGGACGGTACGATTTGCTCCTTGTCGTCATCGCTAATCGTCAAGCCCGGCTCAAGTTGCTCGATGTTTCGACGCAGAGCCATCTGCAAATCGCGCTCAAGCCCGAACGCGGTATCGACTGCATCAGCAACGTCGTCCTCTTCAGTTCCCCCGCCCTCGCGGTAGGTTCCCATACTGACGTGTGCCTTAACCGCAGCGACCTGGCCCGGCGACACGCCGACCCGCGCAGCGATATCCTGATTGTCGAGCCCCTCGTCGAGGCCCGCTATGACGGCTTGGCGTTGGGTCACAGTTACCGGCATCGTGGGTTCTTTCGGTGTTTTTGGTGAAGTGGGGTGCTGTAGGGCTGTCCAGCTCGGCGGGCTATTCTTCGTCCGGCTCCACGTCCCCAGCCTCTAGGCGCAGCAGGTGCCATGCATCGCGGTACTGATCGAGCCAACCCTTGGGATAGGGATTTTCACTAGGCGCAATGTAGCGGGTGTAATCCGGCACCAGTCGGCGCATTGCGCTGTCTTTACGCGGACCTTTCTTGCCGTTGTTTGCGAGCCATTTTCGATGGGCCGTGAAAAGCACTTCGGCAACTCGCGCACTCGGTAAAACATGGACGGTCGGGGGGGCATCTGTGGTCTTGCCAAAATCGACGAAGCAGTAGAACAGTCGATCCGAACGGATGTTTTCGTGTTTCGCACTCATGTGCCAGCCACCATCCGAACCAAGGTCGCGGCGCGCCTTTACTTGGATGGAGCAGAGCCGGGATGCTTCAACGTCAGTTACGACAATATCTGAGCCGAAGAGGTGCGTGATGTCGCCGCCTGACGGTGCCGGGGTTATCCGACGGATCATCGACACGGCCGAGGACATGCCGCCCGAGCCATCGGCATGCGAGCCATGGCCCACGATGGACCCCGCAGCGTACTACGGCTTAGCCGGCGATGTCGTCCGCACGATCGCACCGCATTCCGAGGCCGATCCGGTGGCGATCCTTGTGCAGTTTTTGACGGCCGTCGGAAATGCGATCGGCCGGGGACCGTACTACCAGGTCGAGGGCGATCGGCACGGAACGAATTTATTCGGCGTATTGGGAAATCGCGGTCGACGGCAACGGCGACCTGCCGCCTTTGAGCGCTAAGGCCGACCCGCGCGTCGTTACCGTTGCGGCGAACGCCGTTATCGAGCGCGCTTTTGGCAAACCGAAAGACTTCGATCCGAAAGACCTGCCCGACGCGAACCGGCCGCGGTTCGATCCGCGACTGCTGTCGCCGGAACAACTCGATCTCGTCGAGCACGCCTTGAGGCTGATGGTCTCGGCGACGCGGGCGCGTGGTGATGTCGAGACTGTGGCGGAGTTCGATCAAGAGCCTCAAAAAGGGACGGATGAGTACGACGGATAACACGCGCCTCCCCCTGGCGCTGTGGACACCTCAGTTGCCCCGTGCCCACGCCGTGGCCCACAACGTGGAGGCCGTCGCAAGTCCGGTCAGGTACTCTAAACGGACTGGTACTGTGGATAGCCCGTTCCACGTGGAACAAAAGCAGCCATCGATGCCTGATCTGGATTAGCTGCCGCGGCTCGGGACCGACGCCCCAAGGCCGTCTCGTCCCCGTCAGGCGACATCGCTGCCCGCGGAATTTCCGTTCCACGTGGAACAAATCCGCCACCGCGCTCACGCCAGCGACTACGGCCCAAATGGCCAGAGTGGGTCTGCCTGCAGCTATCGCCGACATCGCTCTGTGGCTACATCCGCGAACTCGTGTCACGCAGAAAACGGACGGACTCATCCGCTGTGGCACGCCAAATGAATCGCTCGTCGCTCTGACGATCGGACGGGTCCCTTGGGACCGTATGATTCTCGTTCCACGTGGAACCCTTGGTTCCGACGATCTCGCAGGCGGTTTCCAGTTCGAAGGTGAACTCATCCCGCAACACGGCCTCTTCACCCATACGATCTTAGTGAGATTTGTTCCACGTGGAACAGCGGGTTGAGTTTCCCACCCGCGATGCTCGTAAAGGGTTTAGCTCTCGACGCTCCCTCAACCCGCCGCCCGCTCCGAAACGACGCGGGCGACCGCCAAAGACGTATTCCGATCCAGCCTACGCCTGATCACCCAAAACCACCGCGGCCAGCCTGGGAAATTTTAAGTGCCCATTTCCGCGGAAACTTCGGTGCCCGTTGACACGCGGCGGTGGAATAGTCGGCCACGGAGCGGCGGCGTAGTGCGGCTGCGTGGCGGTGTAAAAGCCGGCCACTTGAGAGGCTGTCCTTTTCGGGTTTCGGAAGGGACGGACGGGGGTGTTTCAGGTGGAGGTATATGCGGCGGTTCGCCGGTACGTGCTGCTTGAGGGTCATAGCCGGCGGGAAGCGGCGGGGGTGTTCGGGCTAAGCCGGGATACGATCGCCAAGATGTGTCGGTTTTCGGTGCCGCCGGGATACCAGCGGACGAAGCCGCCGGAGAAGCCGAAGCTGGGGCCGCTGACGCCGGTGATCGAGGCGATCCTGGAGGGGGACCGGAGCGCGCCGGCCAAGCAGCGGCACACGGCCAAGCGGATTTTCGAGCGGCTTCGGGCCGAGTACGGGTATGCCGGCGGCTACACGGTGGTGAAGGATTACGTCCGGCTGAAGCAAACACCGCGTCGCATTGGCAGCGTTTGGGTGTGTGGCGCCTCACCTTGCCAGAGGTGTCATGACCCCACCCCACCATCAAGGCTCGCAGGGCCGCGCGACCGGGGTTGCTTTCTCATCTGACCGCCGCCAAGGCGAGGGTGCAGGAACGAACAGCGTGCTGCGAGGTGCCGGACATCATCTGGCCGGTCATTGATACGGGGCTGCCGGTCATTGCTGCCGTGAAGTTCGACGATCCGTCCTTGCGCACTGCAGTCACGTCGACCCGCGCTTTAC
>CAVZUA010000024.1:0-454811 GCA_963778385.1 uncultured Alphaproteobacteria bacterium
GCACCTGCTGGATTAGCCAAGTACAACTCGTACTCAATATGAGGATTTTGGTCGGTAAGAAACAACGTGAAGGATTTTAAGCCAAGTTCATTGGTCGGAAATTTATAGGTTTTCCCTGAAATTGCAGATGCATATCTGGTCTTGGGCCGACAGGGATGGATTTTTGGGTTGCCACGTCCCAAATCGCGCTGCAAACTGCCCCTCGCTGCCGGGGTTTGGAGGCAATGCGACATCTATTTGACCGCAGAAGCGACATAGTTAGCGAGGGCGCGAAACGAGAGTATTTTCTGGCTGTAGTCACTGCCACGATGTCATCGGGAAATACCGCGATATCTCGCCCAACCTCCCCACTTGCTATGTAGACGTGCTGGTCTGGGAATATCCAGAAGAAATTCGAATAGCTCATATTTGGATCATAAGACGCATGCGTATTCACGGTCCGGTGGCTCGGACATCAGCCCAGCCCGATGAAACAGTTGCCGTCCTTCCCATTCACCGTTGTCAATACGGATAGCCGATCTTTGCCATGTCGCGTGGCAACAGAAACAGCATCCCATCTCCTATCGTGAGACCTTCAGGGTGCGATCCCAGTGCCAGTCGGTGGTACCTAAAGTGGTGAACAGCTTTTCCCGCGCGTAATCCTCGGCAGGCATACCCGTAAGCCGCGTGATAATCGCCGAGATGAGGTTTGGATCGCCGTTGCTGTAGTTGAAGACCTCTCCCGATGGAAAGGCCATTGGGCGGTAGAGAATGAACTAAATCCAATTGGAGGCACGATACATATCCTGCAGCGTTTGTTGTTTGCCCCCTTCGAAGCCTTAATCCCAGCTAAATCCCGATGTCATGTCCAAGAGATTTTCGATTGTGATGGCTCGCTTGCGATCATCGATATTCGCAATGGTTCGATCACTAAAGAAATCCAGCATGGGACGATCGAAACGGTCGAGCAAGCCATCCTTGTAAACCATCGCCAGAAGAGCGCCGGTGACGGCCTTCGTGGCGGAGAAATCTCGTGCGGAGTATCCCCGGGTAGAGAGCGTAGGATGCCTCCACGACTATTCGTCCGTGGCGCACGATAAGCAAGCTGTCAAAGCGATGGCCCTCGCCATAAGCGACGAGCTTGGCAAGTGCCGCTAAATCCATGCCTTGTGCTTCGGCGTAGATATAAGCCATTCTTTCGTAGGCCAAACCGGTGCGTTAGCGTTCTGCGCCAACGAAAAATCGAGATACCCCGCGACCAAAAGAGCCCAAAGGTTCAATGTCGTAGTCAAAATAGATCGTTTCCAGCGCGACGTCGACCCTCCCTTTGTGCGCCCGTCCGACGCGACAGAATTTTGCGACCCCGTTTGCGCTCAATTCGCCGCGTCGCGTCTACGTTGACAACTCCCCGAGGGGGCTTGAACCGCCTCGACGGATCGAAGAAGCAGGGCCGTCTCTTACCGGCTGGAGGCACGGATCACGCGGCCGGAACCCTTGATGTCCGTATGGACCACGGCCGGATCGCTCAACAAACGTATGTTGCCGGAGCCGGCGATGTCGACATTGAGCGCCTCCTGCGGCGCAGCCTCGATGTCGCCGCTGCCAGCGATATCGACATCGAGCCGCTTGATCGTCAGCTCGGCGAGCTTTGCGTTACCCGCTCCAGCAATCGAAATCCTGACCCGTTCGCTGGCGCCTTGCGCGCGCATCGAGCCGCTGCCCGATATCGCGAGGTCGAGGCTGGGCTGGTCGATGTCTTGCATGATAAGCTTGCCCGAGCCGGAAATCGTGACAGCGCGAAATGCGCGGCCGGGCAGTGTGATGTCGAGATCGCGTTGCCCCCATCTGCCCCCGCAGGTGTAGTTAATTCGGCCGTCATGGACCCGCAGATGGGCAAGCGCCTCGGCGGGGCCGCGCGCGGTCACCTCGTCGCCCCTGCCACCGCGATAATGTACCGTTCCGGGAACGGCAATTTCGACGCTGTCGCCGCCTTCCCACGCCCAATGGCGCTCGGTAACGGTCGGATCGACGTTTACATCCTCGCCACCGGGACAGGAGCTTGCCAACGGCCAGATGCTGCTAATTTGCCGCCACGGCAGCTCATGCGCGCCGAGCGCCGCCACCAGGCCAAAGGCGATAATCCCGACGCCGAAGCCGCCGGCGGCCGCCATCGCCTGTGGCAGCCCCGCCAACCGCCGCCGCAAGGTACCGAGGAAGTCTGCCCTGTTCATCCCTCACCTCCCGTCTGCGTCGCGCGTGACTGACCGGCGTTCCCCAAAACTTCTCGTCACCGCGCCGGTGAAGCTGTTCCACTCCGCTATTTGCGACATGACCGCTGTTCGACCGGCCGGAGTGAGGCGGTAGTATTTCCGCGGCGGTCCGCTGTCGGATTCGGCGAGATAGGTGGTCACCAAGCCGTCGCTCTGCATGCGCCGCATCAACGGATAGATCGTGCCCTCCCCCATCCCGATCAGCTCAGCCAGCCGAGCGGCGATGTCGTAAGCGTAACCGTCCTCGCGCGACAGCAGCGCCAGCACACACATTTCCAGCACCCCTTTGCGCAACTGGATCTGCAGCGCTTCCGACATACACGACCTCACTCCGTTACCATATAATGCATGATACCTTGTTATACAAGGTATCAAGTGAACCGGCTCGATCGCGACGGCCTGCCCGCATGCGGGCAGATCGATAAAACGTTATCGAAGATCGACCATCGGCGAGCCGCGCGTTGCGAACGGCCGCAAACGGCGCACAGCAGTCGGCCCGAGCCCTGATTGGGAATTCCCGCTTTCCATATTTTGCAGACCTTCATCATCACGACCTACGCCCTGGCAAGCCGCCTGAGGGCCAGTTGGATGGAGGCGAGGGTAACGAAGGTGGCCAGGGTTTCGGCGAGGTTCTCGAAGTCCTTGGCGAGGCGCCGGTTGCGTCCGAACCAGGAGAAGGTGCGCTCGACTACCCAGCGGCGCGGCAGGACGACGAAGCCTTTCATGTCGTCGCTCCGCTTGACGATCTCCATGCGCAGCAGCGGCACCTTTGCCACCGCCGCGTCAACCTGCCAGGCGTTGTAGCCGCCATCGGCCCAGACCAATTCGAGCCAAGGGAAGCGCCGGCGTATCTTGTCGAGCACCAACCCCGCGCCGTCGCGGTCCTGGATCGCGGCAGAGTGGACAATCACCCGCATCGGCAGTCCCTCGGTATCGACCAGGGCGTGGATTTTGCGGCCTTTCACCTTCTTGCCAGCGTCGTAACCCACCTGGTCGTCTCTGCCGCCCCCTTTTCCGCCGACTTCAACGATTGGCTGTCGATAACGGCGGCCGACGGGCTGGCCTCGCGGCCCATCCGCTCGCGCAGCGCCATGTGCAGCTCGGCCCAGATCGCTTCCCAAGTCCCCTCGCGCTGGAACTTGCGGAAGATGTTGTAGACCGTCGAGCGTGGCGGAAAGCTGTCGCGGGGCAGGTAGCGCCACGGGCAGCCGGTGCGCAGCAGGTAAAGAATGGCGTTCATCGCTGCCCGCATGTCCGTCTTGCGCGGCCGCCCGCCGGGTGTTGCTCCAGGGATCAGCGGCTCCAGCCGCGCCCACTCTGCATCCCGCAGATCGCTCGGATATCCTTACCCCTCCCGCCGATAGGTCCGGCGGTGCTCCTCCGTCCACATTGCCGTTCGCCATCACGGTGAGTCCCGTTACCGTGAATCACGCAATCGGGCGCGACGCAACACCCTTTTGGGTCAGGTTCTAAAGCGTCAATGGTGTCGTCGTGCCTGTACCTTCCCCTAACGATCTGACGTATACGCTGAATGCAGACTGCACGGGAACCTATGCGGTGCTCGGAACGGGGGCGCCGACTTTTGCCATATTCGTCTCGCCAAACGGGGACGAGATGGCCGCAATCAACACAAATTCCGGGAACGCAAACTCGTATACCCCGAGTAGGCGGGTGGCGCTCCAGTAGTAACGGGCCGGTGCGGCGTCGGTCGCGGCGGCCGCTGTGGCCAACCCGCAACCGCCGTTGAGTGCCGCGCCGATCGTTTCCTGCGTGTAGGCGGGAAGTACAGGCCGGCGTCGATGTGCACTGGTATAGCGGCGAGCGAGTGTGCCGTCGAGAGACTGCGCATTGAGGGTCGATCGAGACCGAGCTTCCCGGAGTGCGGGTCTCGGCGCAAACACTGAAACTCCGATTTGGCGGCCGATCGTCCGGTTTCCACCCTGCCGACCTTTATTGCGGGTCGAACGAGCGGCCGCTTTGGGGCAAGAAGGGCGGTGCCCGCCGGCCAAGCCAAGCGTCTGCTACCGCTTGGATGAGCTGCCCTTCGACGGGGGCCCGAGGCAACGCCCGAGAAGCGCCGAGAGCAGACGACTTTGGCGGAGTTTAGCATGGCGGCGCAGAATAGGATGCTAGGGGGGGACGCAGCGCGGTATTCCGTCGATAGGGTCGGATAGTTGCCCGCCCTCCCCGCCGACGGTGCATCGAAGAGTTCAAGGAGTTGGTCGTCGCTTGCCCGTGGGCTTATTTGGCGGCGTCCAACTTCCGATCCAAGCCCGCGGCAGCGTAGCGGCTCGCCGGACGTTTGAGCCCGAGATTTTCTCGCAGCGTCTTGCCCTCATATTCGGCACGGAACAGCCCGCGCCGCCGCAACTCGGGCACGACCAGCTCCACGAAGTCCTCGCAGCCGCCCGGCAGATGCGCTGGTGTAATGTTGAAGCCGTCGCAGGCGCCGTTCTCGAACCACTCCTGCATGGCGTCGGCGATGTCAGAAGGCGTACCGATCCTCGCCGAGCCGGTGATACCGGAACGGAGGTACAATTCACGAATAGTGGGCTTCTCCTGTCTCATCCGCTCTCGGAGTTGAGCGCTGCTACTGCGGATTCCCAGCTTGCCGATCGCATCGTCGGGCACCGGACCGTCGAGCGGATAACCCGATAGATCGCCAAACGTAGCGTAGAGCGAACCAAGGCCGGCCAGCGGGTCGACCAACTCCTGAAATTCATCGAACTTTGCCTGGGCTTCCGCGCGCGTACGTCCCAAAACCGGACAGAACGCCGGCATGATCTTTAGGTCGTCCGGCTCGCGGCCGAATTTCGCCATCCGCCCTTTCACATCGGCGTAATACGCCTGCGCGGCATCAAGCGAGCCGTTGATCGCGTAGATGACATCGGCGGTTGCCGCGCCGAGTTCCCGGCCTTGCTCGGAGGCGCCGGCCTGTACGATTACCGGATGGCCCTGCGGCATGCAGGCCACACTCAAAGGCCCGCGCACCTTAAAGAACCGCCCATGGTGATTGAGCACATGCATCTTTGCTTCATCGAAATAACGGCCGCCCGCCTTGTCGAGCAGCAGAGCGCCGTCGTCCCAACCGTCCCACAGGCCCTTGACCACGTCGACGAACTCGGCCGAACGCGCGTAACGCGTGTCATAATCCAGCGTTGTTTCCAGCCCGAAGTTCTGGGCTTCGTGCTCGGACCATGACGCGACCACGTTCCAGCCGGCGCGACCCTTGCTGATCAGGTCCAGGGTGGCGAATCTGCGGGCCAGATTGTAGGGCTCGTTGTACGTGGTGGATGCCGTCGTCACCAGACCGATGCTGGCTGGTGACCATGGCCAGCGCCGGCAGCAGCATTGTCGGTTCCAGCTCGATCATGTCCCGGCCCGTCCGGGCCAGCGAGCCCGGCGGATTGTCGCCCTGGCGAATTCCGGCGCCATCGGCGAAGAAAATCATATCGAGCTTGCCGCGTTCGGCGGTCTGTGCGCTGCGCACGTAGTGCTCGACCTGCAGCGTGCCGTCGGCCGGAACGTCCGGATGGCGCCAGGCGGCCGGGTGGTAACCATGGCCGCGGATCGACATTCCGATCCGCATCTTGCGCTGGTTCATGGCGGTTCCCTTTTGCGGTTCGATTTGAAGCATGCGGCCTTGCGGTGTGCGATACTTTAGACGATCGGGCGAGCATGCGGCGACCTCGCCTCGCTCAGTGCTGGCGGTCAAACTCCGAGGGCTCGATCTGCCCGCGGCGGAAGGCAGCTCGGCGCCGATTCGTTTCGCCACCGCTGTGGCGGCAGCGTCGCGACCGGGCGCATCATTGTGCCAATTTGCGACACGCAACCAAAGGACCCCCAAGTCGTGACTGACGCATTTCCCATCAGCCGCTTCCCCGTCCCGGATCTCGCCAACATGCCCGAGGACATCCGAAACCGTATCCTCGCCGTGCAGGAGAAGTCGGGATTTATCCCAAACGTCTTTCTCGTGCTCGCCCACCGGCCGGACGAGTTCCGGGCCTTTTTTGCCTATCACGACGCGCTGATGGAGAAGCCGGGGAACCTGACCAAGGCCGAGCGCGAGATGATCGTCGTCGCGACCTCAAGCTCAAACCAGTGCCAATATTGCGTCGTCGCCCACGGGGCGATCCTACGGATCCGGGCTAAGAACCCTCTGATCTCTGACCAGGTCGCAATCAACTACCGAAAGGCCGACATCACGGAGCGCCAGAAGGCGATGCTCGATTTCGCGCTCAAGGTCTCCCGCTCGGCCGAGACCGTGGGCGAAGCGGATTTCGATGTGCTGAAGTCCCATGGCTTCGACGAGGAGGACATCTGGGACATCGCCGCGATCGCCGCCTTCTTCGGGCTGTCGAACCGCATGGCGAACGTGACTGCCATGCGCCCGAACGCTGAATTCTACACCATGGGCCGGAGCTGAGACGGCCATGACAGATGCCAAACGCAAGATGCATCTTGCCATCCAGGCGGCGGCGCCGGGACATCCCGCGGGATGGCGTGTGCCCGGCGGCGAGCGGCAGGCAGGTGATGACGTCGCCCATTATCAAAACGTGGCCCGAATTTGTGAACGCGCTCTGCTCGACGTGCTGTTTCTGGCCAACTCGCCGTCCTTTACGGATGACGGCCGATCTCCGACGCGCTCGCTCGATCCCGTCGTCCTCATTACCGCATGCGCTCTCGCGACCGAGCACTTGGGGCTCGTTCTCACCGCCTCGACCACGTTCAGCCAGCCGTACAACCTTGCCCGATCGATTCTGACGCTCGACCAAGTCAGTCGAGGACGCGTGGGTTGGAACATCGTGACGACCGCAGATGCCGTTGCGGGCTTGAACTTCGGTATGACGGAAATGCCGTCAAGCGATCTGCGCTACGAGATGGCGGCGGACTTTACCGCGGCCGTTCGCGCCTTGTGGGATAGCTGGGACGACGGCGCCCTGGTCGGCGACGTCGACACCGGCGTGTGGGCCGACATCAACCGCATCCATGCCGTGAACTATGCCGGCCGTCACTACACCACCGCCGGGCCGATGCAGGTGTGGCGGTCTCCGCAAGGGCAGCCGGTCCTGGTGCAGGCGGGCAGTTCCCCTCAGGGACGCGACTTTGCGGCGCGCGTTGCCGAGATCGTATTCTCGATACAGACGAGATTTGAAGACGCGGTCGCTTACTACGCCGATATCAAAAACCGCGCGCGGCAGCATGGGCGCGATCCTCGGCATCTCGCCATTCTGCCGGGTCTGTCGCTGGTGATAGGCAGCACGGAAGCCGAAGCCTTTGCCCGCCTCAGCGCGCTCGACGAACTCGCGACAGGCCGCTCCAGCATCGAAGCGTTCGCTGCACGGCTCGGTGTCGATCCGGCGGACCTCGATCCCGACAAGCCGTTCCCGGAACATCTCTTGGCGAAATTGGAAGGCGCGCAGTTCAAGCAACGGTCTGCTGGCGTATCATCCGGACACAGGGCAGCGCGATACCGTCTGCTGCAGGACCGATCCGTCACCGTTCGTCAGATTATCGCCCGAGGCGGCGGCGGACATTATCGGTTCGTCGGCACACCGGAGCAGATCGTCGACTTTATGGAGAAGTGGGTCGACGAGGGCGCCGCCGACGGCTTCAATCTGTTTATGGATGTTTATCCCGAGGGTCTTGAGACCTTCGCGGATCAGGTGATTCCGCTTCTCCAGAAGCGCGGGCGTTTCCGTCGAAGCTACGAAGAAAAAACTCTCCGGGAACGGTTTGGGTTTCCCGCGCCCGGAAAGAGTGCTTTCCGCCGGTGCGCGATCCGTTGCCTCCCTTTTGCAGAAACAGCCCGGCTGATGGCTACAAATTTGGCGCTACCGTTGACGGTTTGTATGCATCGATCATGACCCGAGCCCTTGTCCAGACCTACCCGCGCGCCGCCAGCAACATGGCAGCAATCAGCAGCAGGCCGCAGAAGCCGAGACGCAGGCGACGTTCGGGCAGTCGATGGGCGAAAGCGACCCCAGCGGAGATCGCCGCCGTGCCACCGAGCGCAAGCGGAATACCGACGAACCACTCGACCTGCCCGGCAGCGGCATAGGTAAATAGCGCGACCACCGCGCTGGGTGAGACAAGGGCCAGTGCCAATCCCTGCGCTTCCACTTGGCGAACGCCGAAAAACGCGGTGAGGAGTGGCGGGGCAATGAATGCGCCGCCGACGCCGAAAAACCCCGACACCACGCCGCCGACGAGACCGACCGCCGCCGTCCAGCCCCAGGCAAGCGGCGGGCGCGCCGCCATTCGTACGGCACCGCGCCAGGTGCGGTAAGCGAGCATTGCCGCCAATCCGACGAGGAAAGCAGCGAAGGCAAGCCGCAGTCGGTCCGGATCGAGCCCGGTGGCGAGCCGAGCGGTTGGATATGTCGTGATCAGCGCTGCCGCAGCTAACCTGAAGCGAATGATCACGATCTTCGGTGTGGCACCGCTGATGGCGGCGATCAGGGCCTGATCGCCTCGCGCAAACCGGCGCCGATCAATCAGCGGGCGGGTGCCTCGACCCGATCGGCCGGCAAACCCAGCGCGCCCAAACCGTACGACACGTTTTTCCACGGTCTCGGGCTTTTGAGTAGTTCCGCCCATCTAGGCTGAACGGCCGTTATCAATTCAGAAAACGGTCAGTCGCTGTCGGCGATTATTGACCGCGACTTTTGAGCAGGCTCTAAGTCGATAGCAGACAGACCCCGCCCCCATGTCCCAATGGGTGGCGGGGTTTTTATTGCGACTTTTTGCATAACCCAGAGGGCTACGGACCGAAAAAATGGCAGAAACCCTAGTGTTTCTGCGGGACGAGCATGAGATGCACCAGATCAAGCTCACATACGGTCGCCGCCTGGTTTGCGGCTGCACCAACATCCCGCGTTCGGCGGGTGGGGCTCAGGAGGCCGGGACCATTCTATCGGTCGGCTGTCGAGGCCAACGGTCACTTCGGTTCGGCCACCTGGATCCGGCAGGACTGATCAGGTCCTTGCGGATGGGGTCAGATCGTCGCTGGCGCCGCCTTCATCACGGCCCCCTCGATTACGACGCCGGCGGTAGTGTACCGCCACAGGGCGATCAGGAGCTTGCGCGCCAGGGCGACGATGGTCGTCTTGCGCATCCGCCCGCCAAGGCGCCGGACCCGCTCGTGGAACCACAGGCTGAGCGCCGAGGTCGGCTGGTTCTGTAGCCATAGCCAGGCCAGCTCGACCATTGTTGTCCTCAGCCGCGGGTTGCCCGCCTTGGACACACCCTGCTCGTGATCGATCGAGCCGCTCTGCCATGGCGTCGGCGCCAGACCAGCGTAGGCGGCCACCTGCCTGCGGTTGTCGAACTGGCGGAACAGGCCTTCCGACCAGAGGACGGTGGCGGTCTCGGGGCCGATGCCCTTCAACCGCGTCAGCATGGCCGCCGGCGAGGTCGCCTCGTCAGTCGCCGGCTTGAGCAAGGCGTCCCGTTCCGCCTCGACGCTCTTCAGCTGCTCCAGCAGGACCTCGAGCCGATCCAGCTCGCGGATGAGCTGCGCCTTCAGGTGCTCCGGCAGGGGCCGGCCGTCGCCTGTCCGCAGCTCCTCCAGCCGCTCACGCCGACCCTTGCGCAGCGGCTCGTAGCCGAACACCCCCTGGGCGAAGAGTAGCCCTTTGATCCGGTTGACGTGCCTCACCCGCTCGCCCACCAGCGTCTTGCGCTCGCGGCAGACACGCCGGCGGTCCTCCTCCTGCGGCGTCGGCGCCCTGGCCATCGAACATACCCGCGGCTCGCCACGCTTGAAGGCCATCAGGGTGCGCACCAGGGTCTCGCCATCGATCCGGTCGGTCTTCGCCCGCCGACGCCGGCGCGAGGTCAGGATCGACGCGGCGTCGACCACGTGGCTCTCGATTCCTTCGGACTGCAGTACTCGGTGGATCCAGAAGCCATCCAGACCGGCCTCCTGGATGACGATAATCGGGAAGTCCCGGCCGGTCCGCACCCGCGCTTTCTCCTTGAGCTGAGCGAACCGTCTGAGCAAGCCGGCGATATCGCCGGCCTGAACCGAATGCCTCGACATCTTCTCCCCGCCGCCCGGCGATAGCGACGTGACCAGCCAGGTCGATCGGCTGAGTTCTAAAGAAACGAAGATTGCACGAAGATCCGTTTGGATAACGGTCGGCGCTTCGGCGCGCTCAGCTACAACTTGCATGGTCGTCTCCAGAGTGGGTGGGTTTAGCAACCTCACTCTGTCCGAGCGCCGGTCGCTATCCTGACGCCCATGGGATCTATCGGCGCATTTCGCCCATTGCCGCGTGTCACGGCGAAGGTCGGCTTGACGAACACAAAGCCGACACTCGATCTCGGCGACGGGAATACTCTTCATGCCCCAATAGGTGTGGCTCGGGTCAGGCCCCGCGCAGCGATCTTTCGATGATCTCGTCCACGCGCGCCATGATCGAGGCGGAATTGTCAGCCCGAGAGCCTTCTTGAAGCGAAGATGCCTCGAGGCTGCGGGCAGGCTGCTGCCGGGTAGCTCGCGCGATTATCTTCGTGTGCCGCACGGCCCTACTCGTGCGCACCTAGATCAGCGAGAAACTTGTCGGCGCTGGTTCAATAAGGCAACCGCTCGCTCTCGGTTCGCTATGCATATTTCCGCGTAACGCGGCGCGGAACCGAATAACGGGAGAGCCGCATCATAGGCCGCCACCGCCGCTTCCAGGCTCACCGTCCCGCTCTCCCGCTCGCCCAGCGTCGCAAACGTGATGCCGAGGTTGGTCTGCGTCAGCGCCCAATCGAGCGGCACCCGATCACGTGGCTGCTCCTCCAGCGCCGCCCGGTAGGCGGCGACCGCCGCTTCCAGATTCGCTGTTCCACTCTCCCGCTCGCCCAGCGTCTGGAGCGCACTGCCGAGGTTGTTCTGTGTCGCCGCCCAGTCGAGCGGCACCCGGTCGCGCGTTCGCTCCTCTAGTGCCGCCCGATAGGCCGCAACCGCCGCTTCCAGGCTCGCGGTCCCGCTCTCCCGCTGGCCCAGCGCCTCGAGCGCGGCACCGAGATTGCTCTGTGTCCCCGCCCAGTAGAGCGGCACCCGATCCCGCTTCAACTCCTCAAGCGCCGCCCGGAAGGCCGCAACCGCTGCTTCCAGGCTCGCTGTCCCGTTCTCCCGCTGGCCCAGCGCCTCGAGCGCGGTGCCGAGGTTGTTCTGCGTTTGCGCCCAGTAGAGCGGCACGCGATCGCGCGTTCGCTCCTCAAGTGCCGCCCGATAGGCCGCAACCGCCGCTTCCAGGCTCGCTGTCCCGTTCTCCCGCTGGCCCAGCGCCCCGAGCGCGGTGCCGAGGTCGTTCTGCACTCTCGCCCAGTCGAGCGGCACCCGATCACGTGGCTGCTCCTCCAGCGCCGCCCGGTAGGCGGCGACCGCCGCTTCCAGGCTCGCTGTCCCGCCCTCCCGCTCGCCCAGCGCCGCTAACGCGTTGCCGAGGTTGGTCTGCGTCATCGCCCAATCGAGCGGCACCCGATCGCGTGGCTGCTCCTCCAGCGCAGCCCGGAAGGCCGCAACCGCCGCTTCCAGGCTCGCTGTCCCGCTTTCCCGCTCGCCCAACACCTCAAGCGCGTTGCCGAGGTTGGTCTGCACTCTCGCCCAGTCGAGCGGCACCCGATCACGGGGCTGCTCCTCCAGCGCCGCTCGGTAAGCCGCAACCGCCGCTTCCAGGCTCGCTGTCCCGCTCTCCCGCTCGCCCAGCACCTTAAGTGCGTTGCCGAGGTTGGTCTGCGTCATCGCCCAATCAAGTGGCGCGCGATCTCGTGGTGTCATTTCCAAAACGCGCCGCCACACGTCAAGCGAGGCATTGAGAGCGTCGTTGTGGCCGCGCTCATCGCCGTCGCGATAGAGCGCGTCAGCCTGGCGGTTCAGATAGTCCTCGGTTTCATCCGGGTGCCCCGAGGGGATTAGTGCAGCGGCTTGCCTAAACAGATCCGCCGCCTGTGCGTAATGGCGCTCGGTCATCGCCACGCCACCCTCGGCTGCGGTCGAACTTGCCGCGCCAAGCATCTGGGCATCCTCCGCTGCCTGCGCCTGTTCGCGCAGCTTGCGCGCTTCTTGTGCGGCCGCAATCTGCGCCTGCGTCGCCTGCCGCAAGAGTTCGTGCGCACGGGCAAAGTTTCCGCCATCGATCGCGGCGTTGGCCTGAGCGACCAAAGCCTGGGCTGTCGGGTTGGTGGGGTTAAGCGCTGTGGCCTGATCCCGCAGGCGCTTGTAGTCCGTGGCTATCTTCGTCAGTTCCGCAGCCAGCTTTTCGTCGGACACGTCCTGCTCGCCGGCAATCTTCAGCAACGTCTTGGCCGCATCCGTGGTGACGCCGAGCGTTTTACTGATCGCCTCGATGCGGTCCAGCAGGGGGGTCGTCGCGCCCGAAACAGCCGCTTGCGTTACCCGCCTGAGCTGCTCGTCGGTCAGGCCGAAATTGCAGGTCACGGTGTTGTTGCTGGCATTACCGCCTGCCGCGACGGCACAGGACGCGGCCGTCACGGTATCCCCCAACGCCGCCGCAGGCTGCGGGTGGAGCAGTAGAACCACCCCCAGGATCAAAGGGACGATCCGGGGCCGCCAGATCATCATGGTCTATCCGGCCGCGTGTTGGGCACCGTCCCACAATTGATGGTATTGCCCGACGCGGTGCTCCCAGACGCCACACCGCACGGGCCCGCGGTCACGACCCGCGAACCGCTGTTGCCGCTCCACCAGGCAATAATCCCCAAGGCGCCAATACCAAAGGCACCGATGATGACCAGCCGGAGCAGCGGCTCTCGCTGTTTGGCGGGTAACAACGACAGCTTTTGGATCGTCGGTCGCAGCAGCAAAACGACCACGCCGAGGGCAATTCCGCCCAGCCCAGCGATTTTTCCCAAGGCCGCAAGAGACGAGAACTCCACGGCGAATTCCCCGCGTCTAGAGGGTATCGTCAATATACGCTGTACGTGGCCTTACCACGAACGCCATACGCGAATACTTCCGAAATTCGCCCTTTTTGGGCTCGCGACGTTGGCAGCCGAATTGGGCCGTTCTAGGTTTTGCCCCCAGGGGTGAAGACGAGATGGCGGTCGCAGTGCACGGGAGGCGATACCGGCTCGGCAGCCTTTTCCATCCAAAGTCCCCAGCCCACTACGAGCAGGATGAACGTAACAAAGAGAGATGCGGTGGTCCGTTTGCTGAAATTTTCCACGGCCGACCTCCCTCACCATCGTTGCTTTTGCTTCAAGGTAGTCCGGCTGACGAGCGCCTAGCGTGATGGCGGTCACGTTTCCTCAAAAATTTTGCATGAGCAACGATAGCTGACGACGGCACTGTTGCGCGCGCACGTAACATCCAAAACCAATTTGAATGGCGACTAGGCCGCTCGTCCGTTTGGCAAGCCAAGCGCTCTGCCCGCAATGGCAGCGTCCCCGGGTTGGGCCTGATTGTGGCGTGCCGTCGGCACGGGCCGACGACCGCTTACGGCGCGTTTCGCCCGTTGCCAAGTCCTCGCTTGAAGGTCGGCTTAGCGAACCTAAAGCCGGCGTCCGATCCCGGCACTAAGGGCTACTGCTCATGCCCCATGTGCGACCTTCGCCATAAGCGCGTTAGGCGGCAGTCGCAAGGGCGAGCGGCGGTTCGGGTCGCTAGCAGGCCAGCCGGGCGTGGGTGATCCTCGCATTTTAGAATGAACGGTTACCGGACAACCAAGCCGGTCCGAGCTTGGGACGCGTTGCCGAGGAGCAGAGCAGCAAAAAAACAGGGTCTAACGGTCCGATGCCGTTGGCATATTCAGAGGTTAGCCAAAGCACCGCCGCCGGAAGGGCGGGCGTAAACAAGGAGCGCCAAATCGGGATGACGGGACGAGCAAGATTGCCGGGCGGCGAGCCGCGCAAAGCAAGCCAGAGGAACGCGCGCGGCGCCGTTCAGAGCCCGAGACAAATTGCGCCGGTTTGGAAATCCGGAGATGCGGTGCACTGGAAGGGACGTAGCGGCAGCTTCCGGCGTGATGTCGGCGACGGCGAGCATGCGCAGATCACGATCGCTGAGCGCATTTATCGAGTGTTGCTTTGCGAACTCGCGTAAACGGCAAGATGGCTAAATCTTTTATCCCGAGCATGGCCGACCGGCTGCGTGCTTCGAAGGAAGCGAAGCAAGCGCAGCTCCAGCGTGCCCAGGCCGCCGCGGCGAGCCCGGAAGCAACCGAGCGGCGAGAGGCGCGGCAGGCGGTTGTCACGGCGCGGAATATCCGAATGGCCGCGCGAAAGGCCGAGGAGCAGGCCCGTGCGGAGCGAGAAGCGGCTGAGCGAGCGGCTGCCGAGGCGGAAGCATTGCGCATCGAAGAGGAGGCCCGCGCTGCGGAACAGGCGGCTCGCGCTGCCAAGGAATTGGAGCTGGCACGTCGGAAGGCTGCCGAACAGGCTGAGCGGGAAGCAATCCTCGCAGCGCGTCGAGCAGGTCGCAGAGCCAAAAAGCGTCGCGGTAGGTAAATGTCGGTGGTGCGGCAGACATCGGCAGCCGAGCTTCCGCTAAAACCCGGCTTCGGCGGCGTGACGGCGGACCATGCGACAGGCACGGATGGCGCCAAACAAAAGGGCTTATCCGTGTAGAAAGCGTCGCAGCGCCTCACGAGCGTCATGCCCGGCCTGCCTGGTCGCGCGGGCATTCGTCGCCCGGTAGGAGCCGTGATACGTGGATACAAGTACATTTCAGCTCGAAAGCGCGAAGGCAGCAGGAATAGGCCGTTATGTTGCGGCGCAATAAAATATTGCGCCGCAACATCGGGGGCGGTAGCGTCTGCCGACTGGTGGAAATAGCACCGGGTAATTCCGAGCGCACTGACATCAATACGACGCGCATCCCCTGATAGGGATGAATGCTCCAAGGCCATCTCGCTACGGATTTGGCGGGCTCTGTGCGCGAGCCGTAAAAATGAGGTTTCCCATGAAGACGCAACCGGACCAGTCAGCGAGAGTGGCAATGGGTACGTCAATGCTCGACGCATTTTCCGCGTCAAACGTGGCGGCCGAATATCTAATCGATGCTTGGCAGCGCGGGGTTCTGCTCCTCGATGTACTCCGGCAGCGCGGCAACAATTACATTGAGCATAACGCACGTGAAGCTCCACACGTGCTGAACTTTGGGGTTGAGTTGGTGCTTGACGGCCGCAAGTTCGCGCGCCCGGTCAATTACGCGCTCGTCCGCATTGAGCCGCCTCCAGGCGTGAAAACCGCCCCGCGAAAGCGCCCGTTCATCGTCTTCGATCCGCGCGCCGGGCATGGTCCCGGTATCGGCGGCATGAAGCACGACAGCGAGATCGGCGTCGCGCTCCAGGCGGGGCATCCCTGCTATTTTGTCGGATTCCTGCCCGAGCCGATGCCCGGCCAAACGATCGAGGATGTGTGCGAGGCCGAGGCGAAGTTCGTCGCGGAGGTCGTCGCGCGTCACCCGGACGCCGCAGGTAAGCCGTGTCTCATCGGCAACTGCCAGGCCGGTTGGCAGATCATGATGATGGCGGCAACCCATCCCGACGTACCGGGGCCGATCATGCTGGCCGGATCGCCGCTGTCATACTGGGCGGGCGTGCAGGGCAAGAACCCGATGCGCTACCTAGGCGGCCTCCTGGGCGGGACCTGGCTGACCTCCCTCGCCGGCGATCTTGGCAACGGCATTTTTGACGGGGCCAACCTGGTCGCCAATTTCGAGGCGCTGCACCCCGACAACACCTACTGGAACAAAATCTACAACGTCTATTCCAAGGTCGACACCGAGGCGCCGCGCTTTCTCGAATTCGAGAAATGGTGGGGCAGCCCGGTTCTGCTCAACGCCGAGGAGATGCAGGCAATCGCCGACAAGTTATTTGTCGGCAACAAGCTGACTTCGGGGGAGCTGCGGAGCGCCGACGGTGAACGGGTCGATCTGCGCAACATTAAGTCGCCAATTGTCGTGTTCTGCTCGTGGGGTGACGACATCACGCCGCCGCAGCAGGCGCTGGGCTGGGTGCTCGATCTTTATGACGACGTCGCCGACATCGTCGCGTCCGGGCAGACCATCGTCTACTGCCTACACCAGAGCATTGGGCATCTCGGCATCTTCGTCTCCGGCAAGGTGGCGACCAAGGAGCACGAGGAATTCGCCCAAGGGATGGACCTGATCGACCTGATGCCTCCAGGGCTTTACGAGGCCGTCATCAGCAGCGTCGACGAGCATGTCGCCAACCCCGGTCTGATCACCGGCAACTACCTGATGACACTTGAGAAGCGCACGCTCGACGACATCCGTGCGCTGGGCGGCAATAGCCCGGAAGACGAGCTGCGCTTCGCCACGGCGGCCCGCGTGTCGGAGATCAACCAGGGGCTCTACCGCTCGTTGGCGAGCCCGGCGGTGCGCGCGATGGCGACGCCGGAAGGTGCCGAAGCGACGCGCCGGATGCACCCTAACCGGCTGCGCTTCGAGGCGTTCTCCGACCAGAACCCGATGATGGGTGCGGTCGGCGGGCTGGCCGAGACGGTGCGCGCCAATCGGCGGCCGGCGGGGCAGGACAATCCATTCCTCACTGCCGAGCAGATGATGTCTGATCTGATCTCGACCGGGCTTAAGAACTGGGGCGAGGCGCGCGACCTGATGGCCGAGAATTTGTTTCTCGGCGTCTATGGCTCGCCCTGGCTTCAGGCGATGGTCGGGCTACGCGCCGACGACACGGCGGCACGGCCCCGGCTCGAACGCGAGTTGTCTCAGGCGGCGGCTGCGGACCGGGCGGCGGCTTATCTGGAGCAACATCTCGATCGCGGCGGGCTGCTCGAAGCGACAACGCGGGCCCTGCTCTATGTGCGGCTCGCCGAAGGCAGTGCGGACGAGCGCGGTTTTGCCGCGCTGACGGCAATCGCCGCCGAACTGCCGACCTCGATGCGGGTCGGCTTCGCGCGCTTCAAGGAGGTGGTCAAGGAGCAGTTCATGGTGCTGTTCCTCGACGAGGCGCGCGCGGTCGCGGCGATCCCAGCGCTGCTGCCGGACAACCGAAAGCAGCGGAGCGACGCGTTGCGCCTGCTGCGCCGGGTATTGGTGGCGCGCGGCGAGCTACCGGAGGAGAGCGCGCGGCGGCTTGTCGAGATTGAGGCGATGTTCGGCCCGCCCGCCGTGAATGGCGGCGGCGAGCCGACGCATCAGGACGCGGCGAAATGAACGATTTGCCCGCGCCGAAGGCGCATCGCCGCTACGAACGCCTGCTGGGCGCGGCGCGCGAACTGCCGCCCGTGCCGACGGCGGTTGTCCATCCCTGCGACGCGGTGTCGATCGAAGGCGCCGTTGAGGCGGCGCGGCTCGGCATCATCGCACCGCTGCTGGTCGGCCCGCCAGCCCGGGTGCGCGCCGCGGCTGAGGCGGCCAACGCCGACATTTCCGGCTTCCCGCTGATCGAGAGCGCGCACAGCCATGACTTCTGCTGCCAAGGCGGTCGAGCTCGTCCGTGAGGGTAAGGCGGAAGCGCTGATGAAGGGTAGCCTGCACACGGACGAGCTGATGGGCGCGGTCGTCGCGCGGGACACTGGCATCCGCACCGGACGCCGAATCAGCCACTGTTTCGTGATGGATGTGCCCGGGCATAACGAGCCGCTGATCGTCACTGATGCGGCGGTCAACATCGCGCCCGACCTGGAAGCCAAAGTTGAGATCGTGCAGAACGCGATCGATCTGGGCCACGCGCTGCGCTTCCCGGAGGTGCGGGTGGCGATCCTCTCGGCCATGGAGACGGTGAACCCGAAGGTGCCGTCGACAGTCGAGGCGGCGGCGCTGTGTAAGATGGCCGAACGCGGTCAGATCAAGGGCGGCGTTCTCGACGGCCCGCTGGCGCTCGACAACGCGATCAGCAAGGAAGCGGCTGCGATCAAGCAGATCGTGTCGCCGGTGGCGGGTCGCGCCAACGTCCTGGTCGTGCCCGACCTCGAGGCGGGCAACATGCTCGCCAAAAGCCTGTCGTTTCTCGCTGGCGCCGACGCGGCCGGGGTCGTGCTCGGCGCGCGGGTTCCGATCATTCTGACGAGCCGCGCGGATTCGGTGGTGACCCGTCTCGCGTCATGCGCCGTCGCGAGCCTCGTTGCCGCGGCCCGACGGGCGGATGCCGCCGCGGCCATTCGCTGAGGGAGAACGCGCGTGACGACATCGTCCGGGAATGATCGCCTGCCGCCGGTGCTGACCGGACGCAAGGCGCTGGTCGTCGGCGTCGCCAACGACCGCTCAATTGCCTGGGGCTGCGCGCAGGCGATGCGCAAGGCCGGCGCAGAGCTAGCGATGACCTATCTCAACGACAAGGCGCGCCCCTATGTCGAACCGCTGGCACAGGAGGTCGGCGCGGAGATTTTTCTGCCGCTCGACGTGCAGGACCAGAGCCAGGTCGACGTGCTCTTCGAGGCGATCACCGCGCGCTGGGGTCGCCTCGACATTCTGGTGCATTCGCTTGCCTTCGCCCCTCGCGAGGCGCTTGCCGGGCGCGTCACCGACTGCCCGCGCGACGGCTTTATAAAGGCGATGGATGTGTCGTGTTGGTCGTTTATCGACTTTGTTCGGCGCTCGGAAAAGCTGATGGTGGAGGGCGGCACCGCAATCACCATGAGCTATCTCGGTGCCGTCGAGGTCGTCGAGAATTACGGCATCATGGGCCCGGTCAAAGCCGCGCTCGAAGCGTCAGTGCGCTACCTGGCGACCGAGCTCGGGCCATCCGGCATTCGCGTCCACGCGGTCAGCCCCGGCCCGCTGGCGACGCGTGCGGCCTCTGGAATCCCGGACTTCGATGACCTGATGGATCGCGTCGCGTCGCGCGCTCCGGCCCGCCGGCTGGTGACAATCGAGGAAGTCGGAGCGACCTGTGCCTTCCTCGCCAGCCCCTACGCGGCGGCGATGACCGGCGAGACGCTCTATATTGATGGTGGCTACCACATCTTGGGCTGAAACATGACGGACGCCGCAGAACCTCTGATCGGCGTCATCAACGCCGGATCGTCGTCGCTCAAGTTCAGTTTTTACGAAGGCGACACAAGGCTGCTGTCGGGGCAGTTCGACGGAATTGGCGCCCGTCCTTCGGCGAGCGCCACCGGAGCACGTGACGAGAAGGTGGCGCCACCCGACATCAGCGGCACGACGCTGGGCACGCCGAGCGACGCGCTGCCTGCGGTCATTCCGTGGGCGCGGCAGTATTTTGGCACGCGACCTCTCTCGGCGCTTGGGCACCGTGTCGTGCATCGCGGGCTGCGCCACTCCCACCCGGCTTTAGTAACGCCGGAGTTGCTCGACGAGTTGGAGGCGTTGGTCCCGCTCGCGCCGCTGCATGAGCCGCACAACCTCGCCCCGATAAGGATGGCGGCAAAGCTCAACCCAGATCTGCCGCAGATCGCCTGTTTTGATACCGCGTTCCACCGCACGGTGCCGGAACTTAACCAGGCCTTTGCGCTACCCTTTGCGTTGTACGACGAGGGCGTGCGGCGCTACGGGTTTCATGGCCTCTCTTACGAGTACATCGCCTCGATGCTGCCGACGCAAGCGCCGGAGCTTGCCGACGGCCGCGTGGTGGTTGCCCATCTTGGCAATGGCTGCTCGGCTTGCGCCCTCAAGGCGGGTCAATCGGTCGCGACGACGATGGGGTTCACCGCGCTTGACGGCTTACCCATGGGCACGCGATCGGGCTCGTTAGACCCAGGCGTCGTTCTCTATCTAATCGAGCAGAAAGGGATGACGGCCCACGCAGTCAGCGACCTGTTGTACCGCCGCTCGGGGATGTTGGGGGTTTCGGGCCTTTCGTCGGACTTCCGAGACCTGCTCGCGAGCCCGGAGCCGCGCGCGCGATTTGCCATCGAACTCTTCTGTCACAGCGTCGCGCGCCATATCGGTTCACTCGCGGCCGCCCTCGGGGGCCTCGACGGGATCGTCTTCACCGCCGGTGTCGGCGAGAACGCCGCGCCGGTACGGCGCGCCATTTGCCTGGCCTGCGCTTGGCTCGGTGTAAAGCTCGATGAGGCGGCCAACGATCGGCACGACAGCCGGATCAGCAGCAGCGATAGCCCGGTGGGCGTCTACGTAATCAAGACCGACGAGAACCTGATGATCGCCCGCCATGCGCGTTCGTTGACCGGTTGATTGTTATCCCTGCATTTCCCGGCGGATGCCAATGCGGCGATCGGCAACTCCCAACCCGATAGAAATCTGTTCACCGTCCGGTATCGGCGCGTTGCAGACTGCCGGTGCTCGTGTCGGCGAAGCAACGAACGCCGTCCGTCGCGCCGGTCGGCAACGGCAGCACTGCCCCAGAAACGGACCTTGCCACCGACGGCAGTGTCCCTAACCGGAAAGTCGACCCGAACCGGTGATAATGTTGATTACCACGCCCAAGGACTATCACGCGCCCGCTGACGGTCCGCAGGGGTCAACAGCGGGGCGCGCTTGTCGGCTGGCCGGCCTATCCCCGCTACACTACCCGCGCAAGACCCTCAGACGCCCCGAGCCATAGGCCAAGGGCAGCTCAAAGGCGGCGGGCGCGGCCACAATGCGAGCCTGCTCCTCGATGCGCGGCCACCACCGCAGCAGGCGCCAGGCGATCTCAACGTTACGGGCCCGGCGCCACTGCGGCGTCAGGAAGAAGACAACAAGCCGACTGCGCCGCCACGCTTCGCGTTCAAGCTTATTGCGATAAATGCGCCGATCGGCGGAAATCACCACCCAGCCACTTTCCTCGCCGAGCGCACCTATCCACGCCCGATCGTCAGTGTCAGCCGGGAAGCGGTCGGTTAAATGGACGACATGGTCGCCTTCAGGTTCCAGCAACGCATTCAGCGCATGAGCGAGATACGGCGAAAGGTTGTTGTCGACAAAGACCTTCAAGCCACAAGTCGGCCCGTAAGCCGTTGCTCGAACCGCAGCGCTGCCCGGACCGATTGGGGCTGCAATCGGAACAACCGCGCCACCTTCGCCACCGAGCCCTCCGCTTCAACCGCATCCGCGAGCGTGGATGTCGGAACGCCGCCATCGCTGACGATCGGCTGGCCGAACGATCGCGCCGGGTCGATGACAATAAGCGCCTGCCGGCCCAGGGGCCACCAGCGCACCGGCATGTCCCGATCGGAGAACTCGATCCCGGCGTAAAGGCTCGGGCCAATTACCCGCGCGAAGGCGAACTGGCTTTTCACCAGGTCAAGAAGCTGTGTCTCGCCAGCCTGGTCGATCACCTCTGCGAAAATCGTGCGGCCATCAGTGCGAAACCGCTGCGACGAAAACGGGTGGTCGCCAGCGCTCAGCCCGCGAGCGCGCTCTGCGCAAAGACGGATCACCCGCCATGGCACCGACGCCTCTCGGAAGGCGTCGACGAACCTTGCTTCCATCAAATCGAGGAAGCCGAGACCGAGCGCCCCGTCGATGTCCGGGACTTGGCGCTGCCATACCGGCGGAGATGTCGCTCGCCCTTCGCTGGCGCGAAAGGTGTAACCCCTCAGCCAACGACGCAGACGCCCAGCGGCAACACCGGTAAGGCGCGACGCCTCAGGCACGGTGTAAAGACCGACGCCCATCAGGCTGGAGTCCGCGACGTCCAATCCGTCCACCACTCGCTCCAAAACTTGCGGGCTAGCCGAAGGATGACGCAAAGGCGCTTCGATTGCCATTGCCATCCTCCGCCACCTTCGGCCAATCCCCCGAGGGAGTAGTGAGCTAGCTACCTTCTCGCCTACCGACGCAGCCGCGGGCGCCGCTGGTGAAACCGGCGTCGTGATCGGCCTGTGCAAGTCTGGAACGCGCGCTCTAGGTGTGAGCTTTCATCAGGTTGTCCATCCGGTCCTGACCGAGGAAGCTGAGGTTGCGAAGCTTCAGTGTCCAGGGGGGACCGGATGAACGTGCATAAGAATGCTCGCCTGACGCCGCACAGTCGAGCCGAGCTGGTGCGGCGGGTGATGGTCGAGGGCCGAACGCCCATGGCGGTGGCCACCGCCATGGGCGTGAGCGCCAAGACGGTGCGCAAATGGGTCGAGCGCTTTGCCGCCGGGGGCGCGGCCGGCCTGGCCGATCGCTCCTCGCGACCGCATCGCCTTTACCGGCCAATTTCCAAGGCAACTGCCGAGCGGATCGCAGTGCTGCGGCGCCAGCGCTGGACCGGCAAGCAGATCGCCCAGGAAACCGGCGTCTCGCCCGCCACGGTCAGCCGGGTGCTCAAGCGTCTCGGCCTCAGCCGGATGCGGGATCTGGAGCCGGCCGCGCCCGTCATCCGCTATGAGCGCCAACACCCCGGCGAGATGATCCATCTCGACATCAAGAAGCTCGGCCGGTTCGATCGGGTCGGTCACCGCATCACCGGCGACCGCACCGGCCAGAGCAACAGCCGCGGCATCGGCTGGGAGTTCGTCCACGTCGCCATCGACGATGCCTCGCGCATCGCCTTCTGCCGGATCATGCCCGATGAGAAGAAGGCGAGCGCCGTCGCCTTCCTGAAGGCCGCCTCGGCCTACTACGAGAGCCTGGGCATCGGCGTTGCCCGGGTGATGACCGATAATGGCTCCTGCTACAGGGCGTTCGACTTTCGCGACGCCTGCCGCGATCGCGGGCTCAAGCACATCCGCACCAAGCCCTACACCCCAAAGACCAACGGCAAGGCCGAGCGCTTCATCCAGACCGCGCTGCGCGAATGGGCTTATGCCCAGGCCTACCCCACCTCAAATCACCGAGCCGACGAACTGCCCATTTGGCTGCATCGATACAACTGGCATCGACCACACGGCGGGATAAAATCACAAACACCCATCAGCCGCCTCGGCCTAACCGAGGACAACCTGTTGAGGCTCCACATCTAGGCCGCGCTGGAACTGCTCGGCCATGCAATTCCGAGCACCGGAATCCTTAGGTGTCGCGTCTTAGGGTCACTACCTCACCAGGGGTCCCGGTGCCGCAGTAAGCAGCCCAGGCCTCGGCGAGCTGCCGACGCTTTTCGAACTGATCGCCCCGCCGGTAAGCGGCCTCGACGGCGTTAGCAATCACATGGGCCAACGCGAGTTCGGCCGCTTCGCTCGGGAAGTTGGTCGCCTCGCTGACCCAATCGCGGAACGTGCTGCGAAAGCCGTGCACGGTGAGATCGGCCCGGTCTATTCGGCGCAGCTGCATCAACAGCGCCATGTTGCTCAGCGGCCGGCCCTCGATCTGCCCGGGGAAGACGAACTCCCCGGATCGGATTTCACCCATCGCCTCCATAATCACGAGGGCAGCTCTCGATAGCGGAACGCGATGCTCGCGGCCGGCCTTCATCCGATCCGCAGGCACGGTCCAGATCCGCTGCTCGAGGTCGAACTCAGTCCACTTGGCGCCCAACACCTCGCCCGTTCTGCCGCAGGTCAGGATCGCAAATTCCAGGGCCCGAGCAGCAACGCTTTCCCTCGCTTTCAGGTCGACCATAAATTCTGCCATCTGGCGATACGGCAGCGCCGCGTAATGCACGACCCGCGCAACCTTCGAGCGCTTAGGCAGCAGGTTGTCGAGATGCCCCTTCCAGCGAGCCGGGTTCTCTCCCTCGCGGAGTCCTGAGCTGACCGCATAGTCCAAGATGCGCTCGATCCGGCCCCTGACGCGGGTTGCCGTCTCGGCTTTGGTAATCCAGATGGGCTGCAGCACCTTCAAGACCGCAGCCGTATCGATCTTCGAGACGTCCAGCTCGCCGATCAAAGGGTTGATGTAGCTGCCGAGAGTTTGATCCCATTGGTATTGGTGCTTGGCGTTGGTCCAAGCCGCTCGATGCGCCTCGACATAGCGCGTAGCCGCTTCCGAAAAGGTCACCCCTTTTACTTGTTTGACCGCCGCCGCGGCCCGGTCGTGGCGCCGCTGCTCTATTGGGTCGATTCCCTGGCGCACGCTGCGGCGAAGATCGATTGCTATGTCCCGGGCCTCGGTCAGGGTCACAAGGGCGCAAGCACCGATCCCCATGTCACGCCGCCGGCCTCCAAGCGAGTAGCGGAACACCCACGACTTGGCGCCGGAGCCCCCGATCCTCAGGTAAAGGTTGCCGCTGTCTGCATGCATTCCGGGCCGCTTCTCGGTCTCGACCCGCCTTGCTGTGAGCGCCACGACACCGCCCTAGCTATTCCATCAATTGTCCCATCATAAACACGCGGCTTGCGACGAACAATTGCGAACGAGACGGGACGCCAGAGCTAAAAAATCCAGGGTTTCCTGGCCTTTTTTTGACGGTAGAGAACGATGGCGAACCTAGGGTTGGTGGAGCTGAGGGGGATCGAACCCCTGACCTCGGCATTGCGAACGCCGCGCTCTCCCAGCTGAGCTACAGCCCCGATCGACCTGGATCGATTCGCCCGAAACCGCGCCGCTGGGGCGGCGCAGGGCGGCCGGAATATGGGGAAGGGGTCGGAGGCTGTCAAGCGCGGCCCCGGCCACAGACCAAGCGGCGGCCTTACCCACGGAAACCGCAGCGCGAGCGCGACGACAGACCGCTTGCACCCCGCTTGCAGATCGCGTGCCCGGCGGCTACCGTCGCGCGTCTCGATATCCGCCGGAAAGACGAATGCGCGCCATCCTGTGGCTGATCAACACGATCATCACGATTTATATCTGGTTGCTCATCGCGCAGGCTGTTCTGAGCTGGTTGCTCGCATTTGGCGTGATCAACCGCTACAACCGCAGCGTTTCGGTCATCGGCGATTTTCTCTATCGGGTGACCGAGCCGGCGCTGCGCCCGATCCGCGCGATGCTCCCCAACTTTGCCGGCGTTGATATCTCGCCGGTGATCCTGATCCTGATCCTCTATTTTGTCCGGATATTGATCAACGAAGATCTCGCCCCGCTCCTGCTTGGACTCGCCCCTTAGCGTTGTCGGCGAGGGTGTGCGGCTCCGCGTGCGGCTGACGCCGCGGGCGCGGTCGGCGTGGATCGATGGGCTCGTTGACGGCATGCTCAAGGTCACGGTGACCGCGCCGCCGGCGGAAAACCAAGCGAACGAAGCGTTATTGCGATTGCTGGCGAAGGAATGGCGGCTGCCGCGCAGTGCGCTGTCGATCGCTGTCGGCGTCAAAAGCCGCAACAAGATCGTGCACATCGCTGGCGATCCCGTGGCGCTGATAGCCCGGCTCGGTGCGCTCCTGGCCTCCTCCTAAAATTGGACTCTGGACCTCTCGCCTTCCCCGGGCTTGACCCGGGGGTCCATGAACAGTTTCAACTTATTCGCGGATGCCCACGGATCAAGTCCGGCCAAGGGGCGGGACGGTGACCCGCGGAGCTAACAGGAGGCCGGTCATGTTGCTGCCGTTGCAAGGACGCTCGATCGCCTATGACCTGATCGGCCCGGAGGCCGCGCCGACGGTCTGCATCACCCATTCGCTTGCCTCGGACGGCGGCAGCTGGGCCGAGCAGGTGCCGGCGCTGCTGCAGGCCGGGTTCCGCGTACTGCGCATCGACATGCGCGGTCATGGCGGCAGCGATCCGGTCGCCGGCGACTACACGATGGCCGACCTCGCCGGCGATGTCGCGGCCGTGCTCGACGGCCTCGCGATCCGGCGTGTGCATTACATCGGTCTGTCGATCGGCGGCATGCTCGGCCAAGCGTTTGCGCTCGACCATCAGGACAAGCTGATCTCGATCCTGTGGTGCGACACGCTGCCGGCCAGCCCGCTCGGCGCCCAGGCGGCGTGGGACGAGCGCATGGGCATCGTGCGCCGGGCCAATTCGCTGGAGCCGATCGGCGACGCAACGATGGACCGCTGGTTCACCCCCGCCTTCAAGACAAAGAACCCGCAGCGCTGGAAGCAGATCCGCGACACCATCATCGCCACCACCCCGGCCGGCTATCTCGGCTGCTCGGCGGCGATTTTGGGGTTCGACTTTACCGGGCGTCTCGGCAGCGTCCGCGTGCCGACCCTCGTCGTCTGCGGCGCCGACGACCCCGGCACCCCGGCGGCCGAGAACAAGAAGCTCGCCGGCCTCGTTCCTGGCGCGCGCTACGAGGAGATCGCCGGTATGCGGCATTTCCCCAATGTCGAGGCGCCCGAAGCCTTCAACCGCATCATGCTCGGCTGGCTCGAAGCGCAGAAGCGGCTCCGATAATTTGTCATTCCCGCGAAAGCGGAAATCCAAGGCAACCGCCTCGACGCTTATCCTGGACCCCCGCCTTCGCGGGGGTGACGACCTAGTGCTGGTCGCGTCTTGCCCGCAACCGGAGGCGCAACGCGTTCAGCTTGATAAAGCCTTCGGCGTCGCGCTGGTCGTAAACGGCATCTTCCTCAAAGGTGACGTGCGCTTGGCTGTAGAGGCTGTTGGGCGATTGGCGGCCAACCACGCGCGCCAGCCCCTTGTACAGTTTGAGCCGCACGCGGCCTTCGACCCTCTCCTGGCTCTTGTCGATCAGCGCCTGCAGCATCTCGCGCTCCGGCGAGAACCAGAAGCCGTTGTAGATCAGTTCGGCGTAGCGCGGCATCAGCTCGTCTTTGAGGTGCATCGCGCCGCGGTCGAGGCACAGGCTCTCGATGCCGCGATGCGCCGCGTGGAGGATTGTCCCGCCGGGCGTCTCGTACACGCCGCGCGACTTCATCCCGACAAACCGGTTTTCCACCAGGTCGAGCCGGCCGATGCCATGCTTGCCGCCAAGTTCGTTCAGCTTTGTCAGCAGGCTAGCCGGCGACATCGTTTCACTATTGATAGCGATAGCATCGCCGGTCTTGAAATCGATTTCGACATATTCGGGCGTATCGGGGGCCTTTTCCGGTGCGACCGTGCGGCTGTAGACGTATTCCTCGGGCTCACTCCACGGATCTTCGAGCACCTTCCCCTCGGCCGAGATATGCAGCAAGTTGGCGTCGACCGAAAACGGTGCCTCGCCGCGCTTGTCCTTGGCGATCGGGATCTGGTGTTTTTCGGCGTAGTCGAGCAGCCGGGTGCGCGAGGTCAGATCCCATTCGCGCCATGGGGCGATGACCTTGATATCCGGCTGCAGCGCGTAATAGCTGAGCTCGAAGCGCACCTGATCGTTGCCCTTGCCGGTGGCGCCATGGGCGACGGCGTCGGCGCCGGTCAGCCGGGCGATCTCGATCTGCCGCTTGGCGATCAGCGGCCGGGCGATCGAGGTGCCGAGCAGGTATTGTCCCTCGTAGAGCGCGTTGGCGCGGAACATCGGGAAAACAAAATCGCGGACAAATTCCTCGCGCAGGTCGTCGACGAAAATCTGCTTTACGCCGAGCATCTCGGCCTTGGCGCGCGCCGGCTCCAGCTCCTCGCCCTGACCCAGATCGGCGGTAAACGTCACCACCTCGCAGCGGTAGGTCTCCTGCAGCCATTTCAGGATCACCGAGGTATCGAGCCCGCCCGAATAGGCCAGCACTACCTTTTTCACACTGCCGATAGTTGCCGCGTCAGCCATGATTTTCCCTTGCGCAAGCACCAATCTGTGCTCAACCTATGCGTTCTAAACGGCTCCACAATAGAGCCAACCGTTGAATTGGCAGACACTGACAGGAGATGCCCGTGTCCGGATTTTCTCTTCGCACGTTCCTGACCGCCTCGGCAATCACGATCGCCCTGGCGGGCGGCGCCCAGGCCCAAGCGGTTACCAAATTCGATGGCACTTACAATGGTGTATCCAATACCGCAAGCGGAGGTGGAAGGAGTTGCGCGCCTGCTATTCCTGTCCCGCGCCCGCTAACGATCAAAGGCAGCGTCGCCCAGTGGGCCGCGGGCATGACGGGAGATATCGCGTTTCAAGGAAATGTCACAGCCGATGGCGCCCTGACCGCCAGAGGTAGCAACGGCTCTATAGTCACCGCCAAAATCGACCCAAGCGGAAAAATCACGGGTGGCAGCAATGGCGGTGGCGGCTGCACCATAACGTCCGTTTGGCAAAAATAGCGCCGGCGCCACCACAATAGGTCGCTGACTTGTTAGCGGTGGGGTTTAGGCCGTCACCGTGACGCGCTCGCCGCGTCGCGCGCGCTGGCTGGCTGATTTGAGTTGGCCGCAGGCGGCGAGGATGTCGCGGCCGCGCGGCGTGCGCACCGGCGCCGAATAGCCGGCGGCGAAGAGGATGTCGGAAAACGCCGCGATTGCCGTGTCGGCCGAGCATTCGTAGGGCGCGCCCGGCCAGGGGTTGAACGGGATGAGATTGACCTTGGCCGGGATGCCTCTGAGCAGGCGCACCAGTTCGCGCGCCTCGGCCGGGCTGTCGTTGACGCCCTTGAGCATCACGTACTCGAAGGTGATGCGCCGAGCGTTGCTCGACCCCGGATAGGCGCGGCAGGCGGCAAGCAGGTCGGCCAGCTTGTATTTCTTGTTGAGCGGCACCAAGACGTCGCGCAGGTCGTCGCTGACCGCGTGCAGCGAGATCGCCAGATTCACCCCGAGTTCGCGGCCGCAGCGTTCGATCGTCGGCACCACCCCGGCGGTCGACAGGGTGATCTTGCGCCGCGAGATCGCCAGCCCCTCCGGGTCCATGACGATCTTCATCGCCGCGGCGACATTGTCGAAATTATAGAGCGGCTCGCCCATCCCCATCAGCACGATGTTGGTGAGGAGGCGGTCTTCCCCAGCTCCATTTTGGGACGACGGCCATTCGCCGAGCGCATCGCGCGCCAGCATCACCTGTCCGACGATTTCGGCCGCGCTGAGGTTGCGCACCAGGCGCTGCGTGCCGGTATGGCAAAAGCGGCAGGTCAAGGTGCAGCCGACCTGCGACGAAACGCACAGCGTGCCGCGGTCCTCCTCGGGGATGTGGACGGTCTCCGCCTCGTTGCCGTCGGCGAAGCGCAGCAGCCATTTCCGCGTACCGTCGCGCGATGCGAGCGCGGTCGCCACCTCAGGCCGCCCGAGGACAAAACGCTCGGCCAGCTGTTCGCGAAACGGCTTTGCAAGATTGGTCATCACCGCGAAATCGGTGCTGCCGCGATGGTAGATCCAATGCCAGAGCTGCCGCGCGCGAAACGGTTCGGCGCCGATTTCGGCCATCGCCGCCGCCAGCTCGGTGCGGCCAAAACCCACAAGGTTTTGTTTTTGACTATCAATATCGATATTCATCGTTTCACATCGCAAGCCTTGTCGATCAGCGCCAGCGCCTTGGAAAACCCGCTCAGCGAGTAGGTATCGGTTGTCGTTCGCCCTTTTTTCGGCGCCGCCTTGACGACCGCGTGTTTTTCCTTGGTCAGCGCGCCGACGATCGACCGATCGAGATCGGCGGTGCGCGCCCAGGCCGTGTCGCTCTTGGCGAAGAGCGGAAATTTCTCCGGTCCCACCTCGACGATCACGTCGTTCTCCTCGTTGAGCGGGTAACCCTCGGCAAAGCTCACGACGTTGCTGACATTGTCCTCGGTACGATGGGTGATCATCGCCATCGCCGGTTTGCGCTTCATCGCGGCCGGCTCGCTTTTCTCCGGGTGTCCCATCAGATAGCAGACTTTACCCGCCTTGTTTTCCGCCAGATAGGCGGTCCACGCCCCGACCGTTCCCAGCGGCTTAGCCAACCCCGGATCGGCCGGGGACGCCGCCGGCGCCGCGGGCGCGGGCTTCGTCTCGGTCTTTTTTGCCGCCTCCCCCGAAGCCCCAGTCAGTATGACGAGGCCGATCGCGCCGAGAACCAACAGCCATTTGTTGCTCATGCCGCAAAGATAGTCGCCGAGCGGGGCCATTACCACATGACCGAGCCTCTCCCCAGAAGCGGCAAAATCAGGCACAATGTCGCGGCCATGCGCACGATCAGCGAGATCACGATCCGCCCGGCCCGGCCCGACGACGCCGCGACGATCGCCCGGATCGATGTCGAGACCTGGCAGGCCGCGTATGCCGGGATCCTCGGAACGCCCTATCTCGCCGGGCTCACAACGAACCGGCGCGAAATCGGCTGGGCCAACGTCATCCGCCGCTCGCCCAATGACGTGCATGTCGCGGTCCATGCCGCTGCCGAGGTGATCGGCTTCGGCAGCTGCGGCGCCAGCCGCGGCGACCCGGACTTCACCGCCGAGGTCTTCACACTCTACGTCGCGCCCGACTGGCAGAACCAGGGCGTCGGGCGGCGCCTCCTGTTGGCGATGTTCCGCCGCCTGGTCGCGCAGGGGCACAAGGCGGTGATCATCTGGGTGCTGCGCGAAAACCCGTCGCGCTTCTTTTACCAGCGGCTCTGCGGCAAGGAGGTGCGGCGCAAGCTGCTGCCGTTCAACGGAACCGGGGTGCCGGCCTCGGGCTATGGCTGGGACGATTTGCCCGCCTATCTCACGGCCAACGCCCGCGCGACCGGGGAACCCGAGGCTTAGACTACGGTCGGATTGGATCAAGGGATCAAGCGGTCAATTTCAACGCCTCCCCCCGGGCTTGACCCGGGGGTCCACGTCCTCATTCGCGGATCTCAGAACGGGAAGACGTGGATGGCCGGGTCAGGCCCGGCCAAGGCGACAAAGGGCTTATTCTGCCCGCAGCCGCCAGCGCCAGCGAGATCAGCGGAAATGCGCGGGCGCGGGACCGGCGAGCGCGCTGGCGTCGCCGCCTTCCTGCCAATGACCGCTGTCCTTCAGCGCCTTGGCGACCTCGGGCGGCATGTATTTCTCGTCGTGCTTGGCAAGGATCGTGCTGGCGACAAAGACGCCGTCCTTGACCCGTCCTTCGGCGACCACGCCCTGGCCCTCGCGAAACAGATCCGGCAGTGCGCCGTCATAGCTGACCTCGATGTCGGTCTTGCCGTCGGTGACGCGGAACGTCACACGGCGGCCGTCGTGATGCGCCAGGCTCTGCGTCTCGACCAGCCCGCCGATGCGGATGCGGCCAGCGGTGATGCCCGGCTTGGCGACCAGCTCGGTCGGGCTGAAGAAAAACACCAGATTGTCGCGAAACGCCGCGAGCACCAGCGCCGTCGCGCCGCCGAGCGCCGCCAGGCCGGCCAGTGCGATCGCCAGGCGGCGACGCTTGCGGCTGGTCATCGTTCGTCCGCTTGCAACCGGCCGAGCTCGCGCTGGCTGGCCCGATAGCGGCGCCACGACTGCACGGCGATGCCGCCAAGTACGATCAGCGCCACCGCATAAGCCGGCCAGACAAACGCGGCATAGCCGCCCATCGCCGCCCAGGCGGCAAAGCCGGTCATCGCAGCACCGGTGTCGCGCGGGCCGGCGCCGCCTCGGCGCGGCGGCGCGGCACGCCCAGCAGCAGGGCGCGCGCCCTGCGCTCGTTGAGCGCGGTTCGCATGCGGACCAGCAACAGGGTCTTGAACAGCAGCAGATAGCCGACGGCCATCACCAGCAGCGGCCATAGCATCGACGAATTGATCGTCGGGCCGCCGGCGCGGAAGACGCTTCCCGCCTGGTGCAGCGTGTTCCACCAATCGACGGAAAACTTGATGATCGGCAGGTTGACGATGCCGACCAGCGCCAGCACCGAACCGGCGCGGGCGCCGCGCGTCATGTCGTCGAACGCATTCACCAGCGCGATATACCCGAGATAGAGAAAGAACAGCACCAGCACCGACGTCATGCGCGCATCCCACGCCCACCACGTCCCCCACATCGGCCGGCCCCACAGCGACCCGGTTACCAGGCAGACCAGCGTAAAGGCCGCACCGAGCGGCGCCGCCGCCTGTGCCGCGATCTCGGCGAGCGGATGGCGCCACACCAAGGCCACCAGGCTGGCGACGGCCACGACAAGGTAAACGAACAGCGCCATCCACGCCGCCGGAACGTGGACAAACATGATCCGCACGCTCTGGCCTTGCTGGTAGTCAGGTGGCGCGACCATCAGCGCGAGGTACAACCCGACCGCCAGGACGAGGATGGTCGAGCCGGCGAGAAGCGGCAGCAGCGCACCGCTCAGCCGCATGAACCGCGCCGGATTGGCAAAGCAAGAGAGCATGGTGAGCAGTTTACCGCAAAACGCCGCTAATCAAGCGCCTGGCGCAATGCCGCGGCAGCGGCGAGCGGCGCCAGCGGCAGCGCCGCCAAGCTCAGCGCGCCGAGCAGCAGCAGATGCGCCCGCGCGCCGCCCGCCGCGCTCGCTTCCGCCGCGCCGGCGCCAAAGATCAACACCGGCAGGTAAAGCGGCAATACGATCAGCGATGAAAGAACGCCCGGCCGACGCGCGCCGAGCGTCAAGGCGGCGGCGATCGCCCCGAGCAGGCTTAGCGCCGGCGTCCCGATCACGAGCCCCACGGCTACCATGGCGATCGCCGCGGGTTCGAGATCGAGCAGCAGGCCGAGCAACGGGCTGACCACCGCCAGCGGCAAGCCGGTCGTGATCCAGTGCGCCGCGCATTTCGCGATCACCGCGCCTTCCAGCGGCACCGCCGACAGCACGAGAAGATCGAGCCCGCCATCGGCGTGATCCGCGGCGAACAGCCGGTCGAGGCTCACCACTGCAGCGAGCAGCGCCGCGACCCAGACGATGCCGGGACCGATATGCCGCAATATCTCGGCCTCCGGCCCGACGCCGAGCGGAAACAGCACGACCGCCAACACAAAAAAGCCCAGCGCAAGACCGATCTCGCCGCCCTGCCGGATCGCCAAGCTCACGTCGCGGCGAAACAGAACCAGGTAGGGCTGCATGGTCAGAAGCCGGCGAGAAGATCGGCGGCAGCCACATCGAGCGGCGGAACAAATGTCTCCAGCGACAACGACTCGGCGTCTGCCAGCGGCAGGGGCTGATGCGTCGCGGCGACCACCCGCCCGCCCGCGGCACGATGCGCCTCGATCGTGGCCAGCAGCCGGCGGTCGCCATCGGCGTCGAGCGACGCGGTCGGCTCGTCGAGCAGCCATAACGGCGCCGGGGCCGCGATCAATCGCGCCAGTGCCAGGCGCTGGCGCTGCCCGGCCGACAGCCAGCGGCACGGCCAATCGGCGATCGCCTCCAGCCCAAACGCAGCCAGCGCCAAGTCGATGCGCGCCGCGTCGGCTCCCCGCATTTCCGCCCAAAACAGCAGCATTTCGCGGACGCCGAGCGCAGGCTTTACCGCGTCGCGGTGACCGGCGTAGTGCGTCCGTTCGCGATAGCGCGGCAGATCGGCGATCACCGGCGCGCCGCCCCAGAGCAGCCGTCCCGCCGCCGGCGCCAGCAAGGTTGCCAGCACCCGCAGCAGGCTCGACTTGCCGCTGCCGTTCGCGCCGGTCAGCACCAGCGCACCCCCGGCCGGCAGTGCGAAATCCAAGCCGTGAAAGACCAGGCGCTCACCGCGGCGGCAGGCAAGGCCCTCGGCGACGAGTTCGCCGGCGCCCGGGTTGAACACCGTCACTGCGTGACGCCGGCAAAAAAAGGCGGCTCCGGAGGGGGAATTCCGGAGCCGCGTGGCTCCCGTCCGAGCGAATCGGCCGGATGCGAGGTTTGGGGGACAAACCTGTAAGGACCTGCCTTACGCATCAAAGATTGCCCGCCGATTGCGTCGACGCGTTGAACAAATTGGGGCGATTTGATGAATTGTGCCGTCTCAACCGGCTAGCCGATCGGCCGGCGGTCGTCGATGACCTTGCCGTCATTCGGCAGGCTGCCGGAGTTGACGCAGGAAACGGCGGTGCGCAGCTTGGTCACGGACTGCGCCGTCGCGGCGATCGTTTCCGCCTCACCGGGCGCGCTTGTCTCGACCAGCAGCGTCATCACATCGCCGCTCGCCGGCCGCTCGATGACCAGCCGAGCGCGGCTCACGGCCGGGTGCCGCCGGGCGATTTCGCCGACCTGCGCGGGGTGGACGAACATGCCGCGCACCTTGGCAGATTGATCGGCGCGGCCGAGCCACCCCTTGATGCGCTGGTTGGTGCGCCCGCACGGGCTCGGCTCGGTCAGCAATGCCGACAGGTCGCCGGTTGCAAAGCGGATCAGCGGATATTCCGGGGTCAGCGTCGTCACCACCACCTCGCCGACCTCGCCGGGCGCCACCGGCACGCCGCCGCCGGGCTCGACGATTTCGAGGATGATCCCTTCGTCGACCACCATGCCGTCGCAGACCGATCCGTCCGGCGCCGTCGTCTCATAGGCGATGAGACCGAGATCGGCCGTGCCGTAGCATTGCAGCGCGTTGATGCCGTGGGCGCGGAACGCCTCGCGCAGCACCGAGGGAAACGCCTCGGCGCCGACCATCGCCTTCTTGATCGAGCTCATGTCGCTGCCGGTCTCGGCGGCGCGATCGAGCAGTATCTTGAGAAAGGACGGCGTGCCGACATAGGCCACCGGGCGCAGATCGGCGATCGTCTTGAGCTGCTGCTCGGTTTGCCCGGTGCCCGCCGGGATCACCGGACAGCCCAGCGCGATCGCGGCGCTTTCCAGCATCGCCCCCGCCGGCGTCAGGTGATACGAGAAGGTGTTGTGCACCAGGTCACCGGCACGAAACCCGGCCGCGTGAAGTGCCCGCGCCATGCGGAAGAAATCCGGCCGCCGCGCCTCGATCTCGTAGATCGGTCCGGGCGAGGCAAAGATCCGTGCCACCGCACCGACCCCCACAGTCGTGAAGCCGCCAAACGGCGGGTTTTGCCGCTGCAGGTCGAGCAGTTCGGATTTGCGCGTCAGCGGCAATTCGGCGAGCGCTTGGCGATTGTCGATCGTCTCGGCGCGAATGCCGGCCAGCCGCTCGCGGTAAGCCGGCGCGTTCGCCTGCGCTGCCGCAATGATGTCGGGCAGGGCGGCCAACAGCGCGGCTTCGCGCCCGGCCGCGTCGCGCGTCTCGTTCGCATCAAAAAAGGATGTCGGCACGGCATCCGCCATCAAAGGTCGCTGGAGCGCCAAATGGTGTACACCGCGGCTGGCGCCGGGGCCAGATGCCCTTGGCTTTCCGTCAAAGGAAAACCCGCCGGCACGAGGCCGGCGGGTTCTCCATTGTCAGGCGCGACGCGATTAGAAGCGGAACTTGAACTCGCTGATCAGCACGTTCTCGGTGCCGGTCGTGTTGTTCAGCACGGTACGCTGGCCCCACATGTATTCGAGGCCGACATCGACGAACGAGACCGGGTTCCAGATCACGTTGGCGTGCGCGGAGAAAAACTCCTTGTTGATCGACGCAGCCTGTGCGGCGCCTACCAGCTTGATCGGAATGCCGTTATGCGATTCCCAGCCGCCGCTGATGTTGCTGCGCAGATTGTCGAGCCACCAATGCTGGTAGCCGATTTCGCCGCCGAGTTCTTGGGTCGTGGTCGCGCGGATCAGTGCGGCCGACGCGGCCGTCGTCGGACCACCAAACGAGCCGTAGGCTCCCGGCGCACCGTAGTTGGTCGCAATCGAGAAGTTGGTCGAGGCGTTCAGGTACGTGCCGATGCCCTCACCGCCGGTGAAGTGCAGGATGAAGTCGTCCTTCGCCCAGCCGAACCAGCCCGGCTTGATATCCATGCCGAAATGGCCGCCATAGCCGACAAACTGCTTCGAGAAGTAGTGGCCGTCGGTCATGTCCATACCGGGACGCAGCACCGCGGAGACGTCCACGTGACCCCAAGGCTGCGGCCAGTACCAAGCGGCGGTGAAATCTGGCGCCGTCGCCTTGGCGGGGTTGAGTGGCGTCACACCACTGGTCAGCACCGACGTGCTGCAGGTCGTGGCCGTGCCAAGCGCGGCGACCGTGCAAGTGGTCGTCGCGGTCGGGATCGCGCCGGCATCGCTGCTCTCCAGACCGTTGCCCGTGGCGATCTGCGTCTCGGGCGTCTCAGCCGAGAACGACAGCGAAGTTCCCCAATAAGCGGGCATCGTATAGCGGACCTGCGGCACGCGGACGTGGCCTGGCTCGCCGACGTTGCCGCCGAAGTCAATCACTTCGGCGTTGGCATCCGGGTCGGAAAAGTTCGAGGTCGCTTGACCGGCGAGCAGCCCGCCCAACGTGCCGTAAGCATAGCGGAGACGGGGGACCAGGCTGTCCGAGACACCGGTCGGGCTGCTGCCGCCAGGGGCGAACGCCGTCGAGCCCGCCCAGTCGAATTCCATCACGGTGCGGGCTTCGCCGAACGGCGTCGGGGTGCGGGTTTCGAAGCCGATACGCGATTCACGCGGGCTCGTCTGGAAGATGCCGTTGCTGCGCGCCTTGTTGACGCCGCTGTTCAGCAGCGGAACCGACTCGAGTTGTCCCGTGGCGCCGACCGTCGTGGTCTGCGGGCTGCCGTTCACCGGGCCGCCCGACAACCAGTAATCCATGATTTCGGTGATCTGCCCGTAAATCCGGATCGATGTGTCGGTGCCGGGGATCAGGATCGAGCGCGGGAAACTGCCCGCGGTCACCGGCGCGCCGGCGGCCGGGTTCGGGTTGACCGAGTATATGTCGGGGGCCAATCCGACCGCTGCCAGCTGATCGACCCGCGTATTGAGGAGCTGCTGGTTCAGCTGCAGATCGTCGGCGCGTGCGCCGGCCAGTCCCGTCAGCATCGCCAGCGCCGCGGTGCCGCCACCCAGCGCCGCCACGGTGCGGGTTTTCCGATTGATGCTCATTGCTCCCCCAATCTCAATGGTCGAATGACTCGGCGAGGGCATGCCGCTCTCGTTGCTGTACATTATTGCTTTATGATAATGTGATCTAGCAATATCATATGCGGAATAAGCGAAAAGTGATGTTTTCACCGCAGCGTGGCGTTCTTGCCACAAATCACGTCAAGACGTTGATAAGACGCGATGTTTTTACGGAAGGGGAGTGGACGGACTAGGAAACGGATGCCGCCGACCGAGAGGGATCACGCGGCACGTTTGTTGCGTATGTCGCGTACCAGATTCCGTAAAAGCATGATCTGAGGATAGGACCATGAGCATCGTCGAAGCCCCCGCGGCGACCGGATTTACCCTTCCGAGCTGGGCTGCCGCGGAATTTCTCGATACGCCCTATGACGAGAGGCTAATGCTCCGCGCGGTGATCTGCCGCGTGGGGCCCCGCCGCTGGCAGTGGATCGTCATGAGCATCGCCGAAGATCGCGGCGAGGTGATCAGCCTCGGCACGGAAGCCAGCATCGCCGCGGCGCGCCGAACCGCCGCCTCCGAGATCGAAAAATCCATCCAGGACCCGTTCACGCACGACTGACGGCGCCGGGTCGGGGCGCGGCTCCCATGAGTGGTCAGCGCTCTTTTAGCTCGTCATCCCGGACTTGATCTGACTTGATCCGGGCATCCAACCGACATTCCCATGCTTCGGGCGGTTGCTGTCGCCCGCTGGATGCCCACGGATCAAGCCCGGCCATGACGATCGACCGTTAATCGGCATCGTTTGATCCGGTCACATCGCGTCTCGGCCGCTTCCTCTCCGCGCTCGCAGGGAGGCCCGGTTGGGTACTAGAATTTGTAGCCGATCCGAATACCGGCGGTCTTCAGCCCGGCATTGGGCGTCGCCAAGCCGTAATTGCCGATGTGATCGATCATCGCCGAGATGCTCCACTGCGGATCGATCTGATAGCCGATCTCGCCTGCCCGGCGGCCGAGGAACCGCGACCCCAGCGCCTTGCGGTCGCTCGGGCAGCCGTCCAGACAGCCGTCGTGCACGACAAGGTCGAACGCCCCGTCGAGGAAAAACCCGTCTCCTTCACGAAACACATTGCGGAACAGCATGATATCCATGCTGAGGCCGCCATAACCGATGCTCGTCGTGCCGTTGGTGGCGACGCTGAAGCCGAGATTGGGGCGAAAGATGATCGACATGCCGAGGACGTCGAGAGGCTCGAACAAGCGGTGAAAGAGCAACTCGCCATTGAGGTCGACACCGGTCTCGACCGAGTGTTCGAAAAATGTGACGCCGTGATCGAGCACGCCGACCTTTAGCTCGTCGACGATCCCGTCGCTTTGCGCGCAGGCGACATGGATCGCGCCCAGCGCCGCCCACACCAACGCCGCAACAAGGACGCGGCCGACCCGATGCACGCACCAAGTTACATCGAACAAAGGTTATTATCCGCTTTTGGCTCAGCGCGACGTTACCAGCCGGCGCGAATTAAGCAACCGGTATCACCCTCGCGTGAACGGGTTCAATGCTTTCAACCGGGCCGACCAGACATGCCGGTTGATTTCCCGGCGTACCGTCGCCGCGTCGGTGACCCAGTTGAGCTGCACCGACTGGCGCTTGCCGACATGCGCATGATGCCCGTGAAACGACGCCTCGCTGCGGCGGAACGCAATCATCGTGCCGGCGACCGGCGGCACCTCCGCGGCGTAATCGTCGAGGTCGCGGGGACCTCGCAGAATCCGAAAGCGGCCCGCCGCTTCGGTCCACTCCCGGTTCATGTAGATCAGCACGGTGATCAGCTTGGTCGTCGAATTGGTGTGAATGCCGCCGTCCTTGCCGTCGCTGTAGCCGCGCAGCGTAATCATCGTCGGCCGGGTGGCGAGATCGATGTTGAATTTCTCCTCGATCGCGGCGCGCATCGCCTCGCCCTCAAGCTCCGCCGCAAACCGCTCGAACAGCGGGCCGCAGGTCAGCGTCGACAGCGGATAGCTGCCATGGCCCGGTACCGAGGGAAACGCGTCGACCAGACCCGGCAAGGCGTCCCCCGCGAGAAAATTCTCGACCACCACAAAATCGAACGGGTCGCGGCAAAGCGGACTGGCGCGCAGCCGCGCGAGGTCGACGAGGGACATCGCCGGCATCATCGCCGTTTTCGCCGGCTACGCCAATCCTGTCACCGGCCTTGGTTGGGCGAATTCGCCGCTCGCCGCCGCCGCCGCTCTGAGGTAGAGGTAGCGCCGCCAACCGCAACCCTGCCGATGAGAGGTCATGGAACAGCGCTGGGGTCTTCCCCTCATCGCCTGGCCCTCGCGGCTGCGCCCCAATTACTGGGATCTGGTGGCCTTGCCGCTGGTGCTCGGGGTCATCGCGCTGGTCGCCTGGGGCGGCATGGCAATGGGTGCGCACTATCACATCGGCGACGCGCTGCCGATCAGCCTGGACCCCCGCAAGCTGCCGGAATACGCGCTACGCACGGTGCTGCGCATGGGCGCCGCGCTGGTCTTCTCGCTGCTGTTCAGCCTCGGCTATGCGGCGCTCGCGGCCAAAAACCGGATGGCGGAGAAAATCCTGATCCCGGTTCTCGACATCCTGCAATCGGTACCGATCCTCGGTTTTCTGTCGATTACCGTCACCGGCTTCATCGCGCTGTTCCCGGGCCGCCTGCTCGGCGTCGAATGCGCCGCGATCTTTGCGATCTTCACGTCGCAAGCATGGAACATGACGTTCAGCCTCTACCAGTCGCTGCGCACCGTGCCGGGCGAGCTGATCGAGGCGGCGCGCATGTACCACCTCTCGACCTGGCAGCGCTTTTGGCGGCTTGAGGTGCCGCACGGCATCCCGACGCTGGTCTGGAACATGATGATGTCGGTGTCGGGCGGCTGGTTCTTTGTCGTCGCGTCCGAGGCCATCACGGTCTCCGGCCAGACGATCATGCTGCCCGGCATCGGTTCCTATATCGCGACCGCGATCCAGGAACGGAACCTCGTCGCCATCGGCTATGCGGTGCTGGTGATGCTGGTCGTGATCATCCTTTACGACCAGCTTCTGTTTCGACCGCTGCTCGCGTGGTCGCAGAAATTCAAGGACGATCTCGGCGACGACGCGGAGAATGTCCGGCCGTGGTTTCTCATGGTCCTGCAACGCGCGCAGCTGTTCGACCTGGTGCAGGCTGGCGTGCTCGCCGTCAACCGCGGTCTCGACAATCTGTTCACTGTGTTTGGCCGCTTGCGCGATCGTCTTGCGCGGCCACGCGGCGAAGCGGCGTTGGCGCCGGTATGGGCGGAGCGCGCCTTCGATTTTGCACTACTGCTGGCAACGCTCGGGGCGGTCGCCTGGATGGTCGGGTTCATCCTGGATGCCGTATCGCCGCGCGAGGTCGGCTGGACCTTTGTGCTCGGCGCGATCACCGCGCTGCGCGTGCTGGTGCTGATCGCCATCGCCTCGCTGATCTGGGTGCCGATCGGCGTGTGGATCGGGCTACGGCCACAGATCGCCGACCGCGCCCAGCCGATCGTGCAGTTCCTTGCCGCATTTCCGGCCAACCTGTTCTTCCCCGCGGCGGTGGTGCTGATCCTGCGGTTCAACCTGAGCCCGGAAATCTGGCTCAGCCCGCTGATGATCCTCGGCACGCAGTGGTACATCCTGTTCAACGTCATCGGCGGCACCATCTCGCTGCCGGCCGAGTTGAAGCTCGCGGCGAGCAATCTCGGCGTGCGGCGCGTGTTGTGGTGGCGGCGGGTCATGCTGCCGGCGATTTTTCCTGCTTATGTCACCGGCGCGGTCACCGCCGCCGGCGGCTCGTGGAACGCCAGCATCGTGTCGGAGGTTGTGCAGTGGGGCAACACGACCCTCACCGCGACCGGCCTCGGCGCCTATATCGCGCAGTACACCGCCAACGGTGACGCCGCGCGGATCACGCTGGGGATCGGCGTGCTGTGTCTTTACGTGCTGGCGTTCAACCGGCTGTTATGGCGCCGGCTGTACAACCTCGCGGCCGAACGGCTGCGGCTCGATTGAGCAAGGAGACGCGATGAACGGCACTGTGTCCCCGCTGCTGCGCGCCGCCGCCGTCTGCAAGACTTATCGCACCCCCGACCATATCGGCCGGCTGGTGCTCGAACATGTCGACTTCGCGCTGCGCGAAGGCGAGATCGTCGCGATCCTCGGCAAATCCGGCTCCGGTAAGTCGACCTTTCTGCGCATCCTCGCCGGCCTCATCCCGGCGAGCGACGGCACCATCGAGTACCGCGGGCAGACCGTGCGCGAGCCGGCGCAAGGCATCGCGATGGTGTTTCAGAGCTTTGCGCTGTTCCCATGGCTGACAGTGCTGGGCAATGTCGAGCTGGGCCTCGAGGCACAAGGCGTCACCGCCAGCGAGCGGCGGCGGCGAGCGGTCGAGGCGATCGACCTGATCGGTCTCGACGGGTTCGAGAACGCGTACCCCAAAGAACTGTCGGGCGGGATGCGGCAGCGTGTCGGCTTTGCCCGGGCGCTGGTCGTCAATCCCGACATCCTGCTGCTCGATGAGCCCTTCTCGGCGCTCGACGTGCTGACCGCGGAGACCCTGCGCACCGACCTGCTCGATTTGTGGGGCGAGAGCAAGATCCCGACCAAGGGTATCCTCGTCGTCTCGCACAATATCGAGGAGGCGGTCGAGATGGCCGACCGCATCCTGATTTTCGGCAGCGACCCCGGCCGCATCAACGCCGAAATCCCGGTGCCGATGCCTTATCCGCGCATTTGGGACAGTCCGCAATTTCGCCAGATCGTCGACCAGGTCTACGGGCTTCTGACGACGGTCCCGGGCCGCGACGGCCGCCGCGGCCTCAAGGCCGAGCCGATCAGCGTCGGCTACCGGCTGCCCGACGCGGCGGTGCAGCAGCTCACCGGGCTGATCGACAGCCTGAACGAGGCACCGTTCCACGGCCATGCCGATCTGCCGCACCTGGCCGACGAGGTCAGCCTCGACGACGACGAATTGTTTCCGCTGCTCGAAGCGCTGCAGCTGCTGGGTTTCGCCCATGTCAGCGGCGGCGACATCGACCTCACCGCGACCGGCCGCCACTACGCCGACGCCGACATGCAGGCACGCAAGCAGGTCTTCGCCGACGTGGTGATGAAACACATTCCGCTCGCCGCCCACATCCGGCGCGTGCTCGACGAGCGGCCAGGCCACCGCGCGCCTTCGGCGCGGTTCCTGCGCGAACTGGAAGACCATCTCTCCGAGGAGGAGGCGGAGCGCGTGCTCGACACCGTGATCAACTGGGGCCGGCACGCCGAAATCTTCGCCTACGACTATGACGACGAGGTGCTGAGCCTCGAGAATTTCTGATCCTCGGCGCTACATCGGCGGGCGCACCTCCGCGCGCGCCATTTGCGGCGGGACCGGCCGATCCGGCGCATCGCGGCAAAACACGCTTTCGCGACCCGTGTGCCCGCTGCCCGATTACTGGCCCCGCCGCGTTCGGCGGTATAAAATGCCGGGGCGCGATCATTGGGGTTGGGTTCAGGGGAATGCGTTTCTTGCTGTTGACGCTCGCCGTCGCCGTACTCGCCGGCTGCACGCAAAACCAGTCGGATTTCGTCCGGGTCGGCGAGCGCACCTTCCGCATCGAGAGCCCGCCGATCGCCGGCGGCGCCGACGGCCCCAATCGCCGTCTTGCCGTACAGCTGTGCCCCGGCGGCTACCGGGTACTCAATGCCGAATCGCACAAAGGCGGACCCGACCGCGCCGACTACCGGGAGTTCAACACCACGACGGTGTGGGTCGTGAAGTGCCTGTAGCGCCGCGGTCATAGCGAGCGCAGGAGATCGCCGCGGCGCCTGTCGGCGCCTCGCAATGACGACCCGAGACCCTATCGGGGCCGCATCGTCGGGAAGGCGATGACGTCGCGGATCGACGGGCTGTCGGTCAGCAGCATGACCAGCCGGTCGATGCCGATACCGAGACCGCCGCAGGGCGGCAGCCCGTATTCGAGAGCCGCGACGTAATCCTCGTCGAGCGGTTGGGCCTCGTCGTCGCCGGCGGCACGCGCCTGCATCTGCCCCTCGAAGCGGCGGCGCTGATCGATCGGGTCGTTGAGCTCGGAGAAGGCATTGGCCACCTCCCAGCCGTAAATATAAGTCTCGAACCGTTCGACGAGGCGCGGGTCGCGCCGGTCGGCCTTGGCCAGCGGCGAGATGTCGCGCGGGAAGCCGGTGACATGCGTTGGCTGGATCAGCGTGTCCTCGACCTTGGCGGCGAACGCCGCCTCCAGCGCGTGTCCCCAACTCGGCACGTCCGGGTCGACATGCAGTTGGCGCAGCGTGGCGCGCGCGCCATCCGCGTCCAGGCCGAGGAAATCGACACCGGTCGCCTCCTCGACCAATTCGGCCATCGTCCGCCGCGGCCATGGCGGCGTCAGGTCGATGTCGCGGCCGCCATAACTGATTTTGGTACTGCCGGTCACGGTTTCGGCGAGGTGGGCGATCAGCTCCTCGGTGAGCGTCATCATCGCCGTGTAGTCGACATAGGCGACGTAGATTTCGAGCGAGGTGAATTCCGGGTTGTGGCGCGGCGACAGCCCTTCATTGCGGAAGCAGCGGTTGATCTCGAACACGCCGTCCGCCAGGCCGCCGACGATCAGCCGCTTCAGGTGCAGCTCCGGCGCGATGCGCAGATAGAGATCGATATCAAGCGCGTTGTGATGCGTCGCGAAGGGCTTTGCGGAGGCGCCGCCCTGGATCGTGTGCAGCATCGGGGTCTCGACCTCGAGATAACCGCGCGCCGCGAGCCAGGCCCGCATCTCGGCGACGACGCGGCTGCGCCGGCGCAGCGTCTCGCGGCTCTGCGGGTTCATGATCAGGTCGACATAACGCTGGCGGTAGCGCAGCTCGATGTCCGCGAGTCCGTGGAATTTTTCCGGCAGGGGCCGCAGCGCCTTGGCCAGCATGGTGATCGCCGCGGCGTTGACCGTCAGCTCGCCGCGCGGCGTGCGCCGCACCTGTCCTTCGACCCCGATCACGTCGCCGATATCGAGCAGCTTCAGCGTCGCCAACCCCTCGGCCGGCAGATAGTCCTTATGACTGAAGACCTGGATTTTCCCCGAGGCGTCGTGCAGGTCGATAAACATGCCGCTGTTGCGCATCGCGCGGATGCGGCCGGCGATGCGCACCGTGTCGCCGGTCTCGGCACCGGTCGCCAGTTCGGCATAGCGCGCGTCGAGCGCCGCCGCTTCGTCGCTGCGCGCGAAGGCGACGGGGTACGGGTCGGCCCCCATCTCGCGCAACGCCTCCAGCTTGGCGAGGCGGACCGCGCGCAACGGGTCCGCCTCGTCCCTCACGCCGTCATTCATCCGCTCTTCTTCCTTACTGCGCCGCCTCGGACACCTTGTTGCGGCCGAGATCGACCACCGCCTTGTGGAATTGCGTCAGCGTGCGGTGATGCCCGACGCTGACGATGGTCGGCTTCCAGTCGGCGTCGCGCAACAGCCGATAAAGCGCGGCCTCGCCGGCTTCATCGAGCGCCGAGGTCGCCTCGTCGAGAAACACGATCGACGGCTTCAGCAGCAGCACTCGCGCGAAGCCGAGGCGCTGCTGCTCGCCGCCCGAGAGGCGCTGCGCCCAGTTGCTGTCCTCGTCGAGATGCTCGACAAAATGCCCGAGGCCAACGGTGCGCAGCGCGTTCGCCATCGATTCGCGGTCGGGCCGGACATTGCCGGGGTATTTGAGCGCGTCCGCCAGCGTGCCGAGCGGCAGATAGGGGCGCTGCGGCAGGAACAGCACCGTGCCCTCGGCGAGGCGGACGCGCCCGCGGCCGAACGGCCACAGCCCGGCAATGGCGCGCAGCAATGTGCTTTTGCCGGAACCCGTGGGGCCGATGATTAGCACCGGATTCCCCGCGCCACTCTCCAACGACACGTCGCGCTGCAAGGCAGCGCCGTCCGGCAGATCGAGATCGAGCGCGCCGACCTCGACGCCGACACCGCCGCGCTCGATCGCGATTGGCCGCTCCCCCTCCTCCGTGTCGGCGATTGCCGCGACGCGGCCGTGAAAACCGGCGAGCCGCTCCACGACGGCCTGGTACTCGGCGATCGAGGTATAGCTCGTGACGATAAAGGACAGCGAATCCTGCACCGAGCCAAAAGCCGAGATGACCTGCATCAGCCCGCCGAGCTGGATCGTCTTGGCGAAGTAGGACGGCGCCGCGACCAGGAACGGAAAGATGATCGCCACCTGCGAATAACCGGTGGTGAACCAGCTCAGCCGCTTGCGGCGACGGATGAGGTCCCACCAATTGCCGACGACGCGGCCGAAACGGCGGTCGAACACATCGTATTCATGGTCCTCGCCGCGATAGAACGCGACGCTTTCGGCGTTCTCGCGCAAGCGCACGAGGCTGAAGCGGAAATCGGCCTCGAAACGCTGCTGATTGAACATCAACCCCACCAGCGGGCGGCCGATGATCTGCGTCAGCCATGTGCCGACGACGGCGTAGACGAACGCGGCATAGACCAGATAGCCGGGCACCTCGATGCTGCGGCCGCCAAACCACGGGATCGTCGACGGCGACAAATTCCACAAAATGAGGATGAACGACGCGAGCGTCACCACCGAACTGAGGATGCCCATCGACAGGCTGAGCGTCAGCGTCGCAAAGCTGTCTAGGTCGTCGGCAATGCGCTGATCGGGGTTGTCGGTCGTCGACTGGTCGATCTGGATACGGTAATAGGCCTGATGGCTGAGCCAACCCTTGAGCGAGCGCTCGGTCAGCCAGCGCCGCCAGCGGATGTGCAAAATCTGACGCAGATAAAGCTGATACACCCCGACCGCGACCCAGATCGTCGCGAGGATGCAGAAATAACCGAACTGCCACAAGAAGCGCGGCCAGTCGTATTCCTGCAGCGCGTCGTAGAAGTCGCGGTTCCACAGATTGAACCGCACATTGAGGTACACGTGGCCGAGATTGAGCACGACGATGCCGACAAGGAGCAGCGTCGCGGTCCATTTTTCTTCCGAGCGCCAATAGGGCCAAGCGAGCTTCCATGCCTCACGCAGGAATCGGGCTATCGCCTCGGCTTTTCGTACCCTCATACTTCAATGCCTCTTGCTAGCGGCACATCATGATCACCGACACCGCGACGTTGATTGGCGAACCCTGCGAAGCGTTGAACGCGGCGCTCTTGGCCCGCGGCGTCTGCCGCGCACTCGATCAGCTTGGCTATGCGAGCCTCCTCGAATTCCCGCTCGCCAATGGTCGGCGCGCCGACATCTTTGCCCTTGGTCGCGGCGGCGATCTCGCGATCATCGAGATCAAAACTTCGGTCGCGGATTTCCGCGCCGACCGTAAGTGGGCCGAGTATCGCGATTTTGCCGACCGTTTCTACTTTGCCGTCGCAAACAACTTTTCCGTGGCGCTCATCCCCGAGGATTGTGGCCTCATAGTGGCAGATGCGTTTTCCGCGTCATTAATCCGCGGCGGCGGCGCCAATTCGCTGGCGCCGGCTCGGCGGCGCGCGGTGACGCTACGCTTCGCGCTGGCGGCCGCCGCGCGGTTGCGCCGCCACCTCGACCCGCAAGCCGCCCTCGCGGGGCTCTGACGCCGTCTCGGCAGCAAGCGCCGCCGCCAATTCGCCGACCGCCGCGACCGCGGTGCCGGTCTTGCCGCCGACGATGCCGACGGCAAGGCTCGCCAAATGGGCCGCTTCGGAGCGTGTAAGACCGGCGCCGAGCCCCGCCGCCATTACGGCGACCGCGGTGTCCTCAGTGCCGCCGGCATCATAGCTTTCGCCCTGAGCCATCGTTTCGAAGACGGCGCTGCTGCGCGGCTCGACCAGCATCATGCCCTCGCGGCCGAGCAGCACCATGATCGCGCCGAACCCGCAGCGTTCGATCAACGCCTGCGAGGCTGCGGCGATCTCCGGCTCGCTCGCGACCGGCATGCCGGTCGCCTCGGCCAGCTCGCGCCGGCTCGGCATCAGCAAATCCGCGCCGCGATAACGAATATGATCGCCGCCTTTCGGCTCGACGACGACCTGCGCGCCGGCTTCACGCGCCTCCTTGATGATTTCGAACCCGACGCCGTCGGTCAGCACGCCCTTGGCGTAATCAGAGATCACCACGACGTTGTGGCTCGTCGCCAGCTCATGCGCCAACCGCAGCAGATCGTCGCGAATATAGGGGCCAAGGGGTATCGCGCTCTCGCGATCGGCGCGCAGCAAATGCCGGTTGATCGCGATGAAGCGCGTCTTGACCGTGGTCTTGCGATCCGGCTGGACCAGGACATGGATTTCCGCGCCGTCCAACTCGGCGAGGAGGTTTTGCACCTCTCGCCCGGCATCGTCGTTGCCCACGACCGAGACAAACGACATGCCGGCCCCCAACGCCGCCAGGTTGCGCAGGACATTGCCAGCGCCGCCCAGACTGTGCGTCTCGCTGTCGACTGCCAGCACCGGCACCGGCGCCTCGGGCGACAGCCGGCCGACATCGCCGTAGACGTAGTGGTCGAGCATCACATCGCCGATGCAGAGCACCCGCGCCTGTTGCAGCCGGTCGATGTCGAACGCCGGTTCGCCGCCTTTCGCCATCAAATCTCCGTTATCCGGCCGAATCTTCGTTACGCCGATCGTGTGCGGCGCAGCATAACGTAAAGCGCCCCGGAGCCGCCATCCCGCGGCTGTGCCGTGGCGATCGCCAGCACATGCGGCCGAAAATCCGGCTCGTCGAGCCAGCGCGGCACCGCGCTTTTCAGCACACCGCCCCCCGGGAGTTCCCTGCCGCTGCCACGCCCGGTGATCACCAGCACGCAGCGTTTGCCGTCGGCGCGCGCCGCGCGCAGGAACGCGGCCAGCGCGCGATGTGCTTCCGCCTGGGTCAGTCCGTGCAGATCGAGCCGCGCCTCGACCGGATGCCGGCCGCGCTTCAGCCGCTCGGCATTCGCGCGGTCGTACCCGGGCGCCCGGTCGACCGTCAGCGGCGGGGCGGAAGGTGGCGGCGCTGCGGGCGGCGGCTTTGGAGATGGCGGCGCGGGTCGCCGCGCTGGCGGCGACGATCGTGGCGGCGTTCGACCCGGCAATGGCTTGACCCCGTGCATCGCACGTCGCCACAGCGCTTCGTCGCGGTCCGATCGGGAAGACACGACGCCTCATCTTGTCATTCCGGGGCATCGCGCAGCGATGAACCCGGAACCCATGAACACCGGCAGCCGCTCGTTCAGCTCAATCGCCGACGCTTTTCCTGAACTGTCCGTGTTCATGGGTTCCGGGTTCGCGCCGACGACGCGCCCCGGAATGACATTCTTATGTGGCATCGCCGACAATGATGACATGCAGCCGCCGGGGACCATGCGCGCCCAACTCGATGCGCTGCTCGATATCGCCGGTGCGCGACGGACCAGTGATGAAATTCACGGTGCGCGGCAAGCCCCACAGCCGGTCAGCGGACTGAGCGCGAAGCAGGTCCCAGCCGTCCTCGTAGGTGGCCACCACCTGGCCGGCGTGCACCACCACGATATGCGTGTCGGGCAGGAAATTGAGCGTCGTCGGCGTCGCTTCGCCGGAGGTGAGCATCAGCGTCCCGGTTTCGGCGACCGCCGCCAGACAAGGCGTCAGCGACACCGCGTCGCCCGATTCGGCCTTGCCTCGGCGAACCTGCAGCAACGGCCGATCGCTCCACGGCAGCGCATCGAGTTCCGGATCGGGCGCCATTTTCAGTTCGGCCGGCAGGTTTTCGGCGGCGAGATAGCGCGCCACCTCGCGAGGTATGTCGCGGTCGGCGACGACCCGGGCCACCGTGGTTTGTACGGCCTCGGCCATCTTGACAAACAGCGCAACCCGCCCGCCCGCGTCGACCGCGGTCGCCCGTGCCGGCACGAGGTTGCGGCGATGCGCGGCGACCCGTTCCGCCAGCGCCTGGGCGTCCTCCCCCGCCACCGGGCCGCGTCCGAGGCTGCGGCGGATGCCGCCGATAATATCGTCGCGCGCGCTCATCGCCGTCCATTTTGCCCTTGAGCGCGCTGCCGTTCGGCCCACAGCGCGTGAAAGCTGCGGCCTTCCGGCGCGGGCATGTCGCGCGCTTGGGTCCAGCCCGAGGCCAGCGGCAGGCTGCGGAACCGGCCGCGCTTGCCGCCGATCCAGCCGAGCAGCCGGGCGTTAAGCTCCACCAGCCGGTGATAGAGCGCCGGCCGCTGCGCCACCCAGGCCCACAATCCCAATCCATATCGATAGGTAGCGGGTGCCTTTCTTTGCGCGAATTGCCGCTCGCGCCAATGCCGCATCATCTTCGGCAGCGGGATTTTCACCGGGCATACGCTTTCGCAGCGCCCGCAGAAACTCGATGCATTCGGCAGGTGCCCGGCCTCGTCGAGGCCGATCAGCGCCGGGGTCAGTACCGCCCCCATCGGCCCGGGATAGACCCAGCCATAGGCATGCCCGCCGATCGCGGTATAGACCGGACAGTGGTTGAGACAGGCGGCGCAGCGCAGGCAACGCAGCATGTCCCGGAACTCGCCGCCGATCATCGCCGAGCGGCCGTTGTCAATCAGCACGACATGATATTGCTCGGGCCCGTCGAGATCGCCCGGCCGGCGCGGGCCGGTCGACATTGTCGTATACGAGGAAAATTCCTGCCCGGTCGCCGAGCGGGCCAGCAGCCGCAACAACGTCGCCGCGTCTTCCAGCGTCGGCACCACCTTCTCGATGCTGGTGACGACGATATGCACCGGTGGCAGCGTCTGCGTCAGGTCGCCGTTGCCTTCGTTGGTGACGATGATGCTGGAGCCGGTCTCAGCGACAAGGAAGTTGGCGCCGGTGATGCCGACATCGGCGGCGAGGAATTGCGGCCGCAGCATCGTCCGCGCCTCGGCGCAAAGCTGCGGCGCTTCGGCCAGCACGCGGGCCGGGTCGAGCGCCGTATGCGCGGCGCGGAACGTCGTCTCCACCTGCTCCTTCATCAGATGGATCGCCGGCGCGATGATATGGCTCGGCGGTTCGTGGCGCAGCTGGATAATGTATTCGCCGAGATCGGTCTCGACCGGGGTGATGCCGTTGGCTTCAAGGTGTTCGTTGAGGCCGATCTCCTCGGCGACCATCGACTTGCCCTTGGTGACGATCCTCGCCCCCACTGAGCGGCAGATGTCGAGCACCGCGGCCCGCGCCTCGGCCGCGTCGCGCGCCCAATGCACGATGCCGCCCGCCGCGATCACGTTTTTCTCGTAAAGCTCCAGGTAGTAGTCGAGATGGACGATGGCATGGTCCTTGATCGCCTTGCCCTCGTCGCGCAGCGCCTCGAACTCCGGCAGCGCGGCGACCGCTATGGCGCGGCGTGCGGGAAAGCCGGTGCCGGCCATGCCGAGCGCCCGGCGCAGCGTCGGATTCGCCAATTCCCGGCGCGCATTGTCGACAAAATTGTGGCTGGTCGCTTCCATCGCTATGTCCGCGGCGCGCCGATCGGCGGCACGGCATCCGTCATGTCGGCGAGCACCTCGGCGACGTGGCGGGTCTCAACCCGGCAACCCGCGCGCGACAGCTTCCCGGCGATCTGCAGCAGGCAGCCAAGATCGCCGGCCAGCACGCAATCGGCACCGGTCGCGGCGATGTCGGCGACCTTGTCGCTCGCCATTTTCTCCGAGATGTCCGGGTACTTCACCGCAAATGTCCCGCCGAAGCCGCAACAAATCTCCGCTCCCGGCAATTCGGTCAGCGACAGACCCTCGACGCTGTCGAGCAACTCGCGCGGCTGGCGCTTGACGCCGAGTTCGCGCAGGCCCGAGCACGAATCGTGATAGGTCACCCGCTGGGCGCCACGCGCTGTCACCGCGCTCATGCCGCGGACATCGGTGAGAAACGAGACCAGCTCGTAGGTCCGAGACGCCAAATCCTCGACCTGCTCCCACATCGCCGGTTCGTCGGCGAACAGCTCCGGGTAATGCACCCGCACCATCCCGGCGCACGAGCCCGACGGCGCAACGACATAATCGTACCCGGCGAAGGCCGTGATCACCTGGCGGGCGATCGTCTTGGCGTCCGCCTTGTCGCCGGAATTGTAGGCCGGCTGGCCGCAGCAGGTTTGCGCGCGCGGCACCTCGACACTGCAGCCGGCTTCCTCCAGCAGCTTGACGGCGGCAAAGCCGATGCTCGGGCGGAACAGATCGACAAGGCAGGTCACCAACAACGCGACCCGCACCGGCTCGGCCATTTTGCTACCATGCCTCCCACGACGCGGCTCCGAACATAGAAAGCCGAACCGTCGCGATCAATCGCGCGTCGCGGCAACGGTGCGCGCCGCAACCTCGTTCGGCACCAGCAGATAATAGCGCCCGCTGGCGTTCAGCGCGCCCGCCTCGCGCCCCGCCGAATCGCCGCTGCCGACATACAAATCGCCCCGCACCGGTCCCTTGATCGCACCGCCCGTATCCTGCGCGACGACAAGCCGCTGGATCGTGCCAGGCAGGAAGCGCTGCGTCGCGTCGAGCCAGATCGGCAGGCCCATCGGCAGAAAATGGCGATCGATCGCGAGGCTGCGGCCGCCTGTCAGTACCACCTTTTCGCTGCCATAAGGCCCATCACCGGGGATTTCCTTGAAGAAGACATAAGACGGGTTCTCCTGCATCAGCGCGGCGCCGGCCTCGCCATGCGCAGCGATCCAGTCGTGCAGCCGCGCCATCGTCATCTCCTTGAGCGGCACCTCGCCGCGCTCGACCAGCAATCGGCCGATCGCCATATAGGGCCGGCCATTGGCGCCGTCATAGCCGAGCCGGATCGTGCCGCCCTCGGCGAGGTTCACCACCCCCGAGCCTTGCACCTGCAGGAAATACGCATCGACCGGGTCATCGACCCACACCAGTTCCAGCCCCTTGCCGGCCAAGGCACCGGCGGCGATCTCGGCATGGGAATACGCCTTCGGGTCGGGCGGTCGGCGAAGGATCGGCGTCTGGTATGCCCCGCCCTGTTGCCGCGACCCATTGAGCGCAATCTCGTAATAGCCGGTGAACAGCCCCTCCGCCCGGCCGTTATTGCCGGCGAGCAGCGGCGTGAAATTGCTCTCGAAGAACCGCCGGACCTCGTCAGCATCGGCGCGCAGCGCACCGGCCTTGGCGCAGAGTTGACGCCAGTCTCCGACGGTCCCGAAGTCGCCTTGCTTGAGCGCGGGATCCAGCGTTTCGCTATCACCGCGCTTTACGATTACGGCACAAGATTTGAGGATCGCGGGCAGCGCAGCGGCAATATTGTCATTGCCCCAACCCGCGAGCTCGTCCAAGCGCGCCTGTTTGAGTGTCAGCTTTGGTGGTGGGGCCGGACGGAGCGCGAGGTACGCCGCGGCGGCGGCCACGACGAGGGCGATAACACCGAGGAGGACAGCCCGCCGGGCGGGCATCGATAGGATCGATGTCAGCCGCTGCTGGTCGCGACCAGCAGCCAGTTCGGATCGGGCGAGCGCGTGTCGCGCGCGAAGGTCCAGAAATCGGTCTTTTCGATCAGGTTCTGCGGGTCGCCATCGACGACGCTGCCGTCATGCGCGCGCAGCACGTTGATCTGGTCGGAGACCAGCTTCGCGGTGACCCGTGCCTGCCGCTCATCCATCCCGGCCTCGACGATATCGATATCTTTGAGTTTATCGATCCGTGTTTCCAGGATCTCGCCCGCGGCCTCGCGTTCGTCGATCGCGGCGGCGAACGAGCGGTATGTGTCATCGCTGAGCAGTGGCTGAAGCGCAGCCTTGTCGCCCTTGGCGAAGGCGCCGACGATGATCTCGAAGGCGCCACGCGCACCATCGAGGAACTGCGGCGCGTCGAAAGCGGGGTCTGCGGCGGTGATCTGGGCGATGCCGCCAGCGACGGTATTGGCCGGCGGTCCGTCGGCGACCAGCGGTGCCGGGTTCCGGCGCGGCGTCAGCGACACGATCTTGTTGGGTCCAGCCTGCTCGCCGTTCGGCACCGGGTTGCGCGCCAAGATGTCGCGGCGCCGCTCGTTGCCGGTGCGCCGTCCGAGCACGCTGCGCAGCCGCAGCACCAGAAACACCGCCACCATCGCAAACAGTATGAGGTCGAAATAATGCGGGAGGTCGCCCATCGTATTCCTACTGTGGCCCGGGCGGTCCCGGCCTGCGAGAGCCTCGATAAGGCAATTACATAAGCGCTGCGCGCCCTTCCGGCAAGGAAAGCCGCCGTAAGGCCCCGCGGCCGCCCGGCGTTGCGGCGCTGGACGATCCGTGTTAGCGGAACGCCCGGAGATCACCGAGCGGGGCAAGCGATGCAAACCACCACCGGCAACGGTCAGCAAATCCCGCCCCAGCCGGGTGCCGAAACCGCCCAGCGGCTGGTCGTCAATGCCCAATATATCAAGGACTTGTCGTTCGAGAACCCGCGCGCGCCGCAGAGCCTGCAGCAACAGCAGGCGGCGCCGGCGGTCGACATCAATGTCGACGTCAACGCCCAGCCATTGGGCGGAGAGGCCTACGAGGTCGTGCTCACCGTCAATGCCAGCGCCAAGGTCAACAACGAGGCACTGTTCATTCTCGAACTGGTCTACGGCGCCGTCGTCACCGCGCAGAACGTGCCGCGCGACATGCTACCGCCGGTGCTCTTGGTCGAGACGCCTCGGCTGATGTTCCCCTTCGCCCGCAATATCGTCGCCGAGGCGACGCAAAACGGCGGGTTCCCGCCGCTGCTGATCAACCCGATCGACTTTACCGAATTGCTGCGGCGGAACGCGGCGCAGACGCCGCCAGCCGCCAACGACACAACGTCAGCCGGATAGGCTCCACATCGGGTTGCTGATCGCTTCAAGTAGCGCGCGATGCGCCGCCAGTTCCTCGACTGAGGCGGTATGCGGGCGCGGCGGGCGGACCGGGCGGTCGGCGATCGCGGCGATCTGCATGATGCCGACGGTTTCGCTCATCGCGAAATCGAGGCCGGGTTGCCGCCCGCCGAGCAGCTCGACATAGACCTCGGCCAGCAAGCCGCAATCGATGTCCGCACCGTGCTTCTCGCGCACCGCCAGATCGATATCGAAGCGCCGGCACAGCGCGTCGAGACTCGCCGGCGAGCCAGGAAAACGCTTCCGCGCCAGCGCCAGCGTATCGACAAAAGGTGACGACAGCGGTGACAGCCCTGCGCGCGTCAGCTCGGCGTTGAGAAAGGCGATATCGAATTCTGCATTGTGGATGACCAGCGCGTCGTCGCCGACAAACACGAGAAACGCCTCGACCACTGCGGCAAAAGCCGGATGCCCGGCAAGAAACTCCGCCGACAGCCCGTGCACGGCATAGGCATCGGCGGGCATGTCCCGCTCCGGGTTGACGTAGCAGTGGAATTTCCGACCGGTCGGCACGTGGTGCACCAGCTCCAGCGCCGCGATCTCGACGATGCGATGCCCCGCCTGCGGATCGAGGCCGGTCGTTTCGGTGTCGATCACGATTTCGCGCATGCCACTCTCCCTCGCAAGCGTCGCAAACGCGGGCTGCGCCGCCATTCCCCTTGGCGCACCCGCCTGACAATTCGCGCGATCTGCCGCGCCGTGCCGGCGCGGCTCAGCGCTGAACTGACCACGAAGTCAGCCCGCTCGCGCTTTCGCCGATCCGGGTATTGCGTCGCGAGGATTGCCGCCAAGCGCTCCGGCGTCATCCCCGAGCGACGCAGCACCCGCTCGCGCTGCAGCCGCGCCGGCGCGGAGACCACGATCACCCCGCCGACCCGGTCGATCCGGTCAGTCTCGAACAGCAGCGGGATATCGAGAACCACGAGCCTTGCGCCTCGCGCGCGCTGCCGCGCGACCCAGCGCCGCTCGACCGCCCGCACCATCGGATGCAGGATCGCCTCCAGCCGGTGCAGTTCGTCGGGCTTGCCAAAGACCCGTGCGCCCAGGCGGCGCCGGTCGATCGCGCCATCCTCGGTCCGCACGCCCGGAAAGGCGGCTTCGACCGCCTTCACCGCGGACCCGCCGCGCCCGAGCATTTTGTGGATTTCGGCATCGGCGTCATAGAGCGGCACACCGAGCCGCCGCAACACGGCCGCGGCCGTGCTTTTCCCCATGCCGATCGAGCCGGTGAGCCCAAGGACGATCATCGGCCGGTCAATGCGATCCCGCAAACGTCGCCAGCATCGCGCGGCGCAGCTCGTGCGTCACTTGCGGCGCGACTCCGAACCACGCGGCAAAACCGGGCCGTCCCTGATGCAGGAGCATGCCCAGCCCATCCACGGTCCGATGGCCGCGCTTCCGCGCTGCCGCCAACAGCCCGGTTTCGAGCGGTACGTAGACGATGTCAACGACGACCGCGGAGAGCGGCAGGGCACTGAGATCGATGTCGAGCAGCGGCTCCTTATCCATCCCGAGGCTGGTGGTATTGACCAGGATGCCCGCACCTTCCAGCACCTCGGCGCGCGAATCCCATGCCTGCACGGTGATCCGCACCTCCGGAGTCGCGAGATCGTTCGCCAGCACTTCGGCGCGGCCGAGCGAGCGATTCACCAAGTGGATATCGCCGACTCCCATCGCGACCAGCGCGGCGATGACCGCGCGGGCGCTGCCGCCGGCACCGAGAACGACCGCGGGCTCGCTGTGCGCCTGCCAATCCGGCGCTTGTTCGCGGAGGTTCTCGCGAAAGCCGAAGACATCGGTGTTGCTGCCTTCGAGCGTGCCGTCATCGGCGACGATCACGGTGTTCATCGCCCCGATGCGTCGGGCGAAGGCATCCACCCGATCCATGACCTTGAGCGCCGCCTGCTTGTGCGGGATCGTGAGATTGCAACCGCGAAAGCCGAGCGCCGGCAAGGCGCGCAGCGCCTGTTCGAGCCGATCAGGATGCACCGCGAGCGGCACATAGGCACCGTCAACGCCATTCTCGGCCAGCCAATAACCGTGCAGCGCCGGCGACCGCGAATGCGCGATCGGCCATCCCATGATGCCGGCGAGCCGCGCCGCTCCGGTGATCGGCATGGTCGTCTTCACTCCCCCATCGCGCCATGCTCGCGCAGGCATGCGAACAGCTCAAGCAGCGGCAGGCCGAGGATCGCGAAATGATCGCCCTCGATCCGCGCGAAAAGCTGCGCCCCTCTGCCCTCGATCCGGTAGGCCCCGACCGAACCGAGCACGGCCTTCCCCTCGGCCTCAATATAACCGGCGAGAAACGCCTCGCCAAAGCACCGCATCGTCAACCGCGGTATCGAGATCGCTTGCCAGAGCCTCGTCTCGCCATGATAGAGACAGGCCGCGGTCACGAGAAAGTGATCCCGGCTACGCAATCGCCGCAAATGCTCGGCGGCTTCCGTCAGGTCATGCGGCTTGTCGAACCATTCTCCGTCGCAGACCAGCAGCTGGTCGGCGCCGATCACCAGTGCGTCGGGGTGGCGGCACGCGACCACCACTGTCTTGGCCTCGGCCAGGGCCAGCGCACAGGCCTCCGCATTCCCGCCACGCCCTAGATGCTCGCGTTTGATCGCGGCCTCATCGATGTCGGCGGGGTCGATCGTGAAATCGACGCTGGCCGCGCGCAGGAGGGCAGCCCGCGTTGTGCTGGCCGAGGCGAGAACGATCGGCCTAGGCGTCAAAGCCATGCCGCCGCGCGAGCAGCTTGTAGATCGCCGCCGCCGTCTCTTCGATCGAGCGCCGAGTCACATCGATAACCGGCCAGTGGCGTTCGGCAAACACGCGACGCGCCTCGCGGACCTCGGCTCGTACGGCTTCCGAATCCGTGTAGTCGGTCTCGCCGTTGTGGTCGAGCATCGACAGCCGGTTGCGGCGTAGATGGACCAGCCGCTCGGGATCGTTGGTCAGCCCGACGATCAGCGGTCGGGTCGCCGACAGCAGCTCGGGCGGCAACGGCACCCCCGGCACGAACGGCACATTCGCCGCCTTGATCCCGCGATTGGCGAGGTAGAGGCTGGTCGGTGTTTTTGAGGTCCGCGACACGCCGACAAGGCAAACATCGGCGTCATCGATGCCCCAACTCGACTGGCCGTCATCGTGGTTGATCGCAAAGGTCATTGCGTCGATGCGCGCGAAATATTCGTTGTCGAGGAGATGTTGCTTGCCCGGCATGCCGCGGATCTTGCTGCCGAGAAACGCCGCCATCGCGCCGAGCACCGGATCGAGGATCGGGATGGTCGTCACCCCGAGGCGTCGACAACTCTCCTGCAGCGCCAGACGCAGCGCGTCGTTGACCAGCGTATAGAGGACGATGCCGGGATTGGCCTCGACCCCGGCAATGACGCGGTCGAGCTGGCCCTGAGTTCGCACCATGCTCCACACATGCTCGATGGCCTGCGCCGCATCAAACTGCGCAAGGCAGGCGCGCGCCACGGAATGCACCGTATCGCCGGTCGAATCCGACACGAGATGCAGGTGAAACCGTGTCAGCACCGATCGCGACCTTTCACCATGACGCTATCCCCATCCCTGTTGTGGACCGATTGCGGGTGCGGCGTAAAACCGCCGACTTATCCCGAACCTGTGGTCTCGACGGCAAATTCATCCCCATTAAGCCATTTTTATTGCGCTGCTCATCCCGTATGGGACGGTCAAATTTCCAATCGCGCGGAATCCGGGATAACCAAACCGCGCGACATTTTATCCCGGTTTTACAGGTTATCGAACATCGCGGGAATCCAGCGCAAAACGTATTTTCACCCGGATTTCCAACAAACGCCTACGCAACGCCGCAAGCCGGCACAGAAGCGGGATCAATCGGGGACAAAACTTAATCCTCGTTTTGCGTCCAGACCAACTACCACCTCTATTTAAGAGTCCTTTATGAATGAAGAGGAGGGAGGACCGACGGCATGGCCGGTAACGATGCAGGACGATTGACCAAGCCGCTGTTGCGCGTGCTCGCTGGTGAAAGACTCGCCCGGCCACCGTGGTGGTTGATGCGCCAGGCCGGACGGTATCTGCCGGAATATCGTGCCGTGCGGCAAAAGGCCGGTGATTTTATCACGCTGTGCCTGACACCCGAACTTGCGGCGGAGGTGACATTGCAACCCGTGCGGCGGTTTGGCATGGATGCGGCGATCCTGTTTTCCGACATCTTGCTGGTGCCCCGCGCGCTCGGTCAGCCGCTGTCGTATGAAGCTGCCGGGCCGCGGCTCGAACCGCTTGCCGATCTCGGGCGGCTGCGCTCGGCGGAGATGGGAATGCTGAGGCCGGTTGGTGAGGCAGCCGCTCGCGTCGCACAGAACCTGCCGGGCGAAACCGCGCTGATCGGCTTTGCCGGGGCACCGTGGACCGTGGCGACCTATATGGTCGAGGGCGGCACCAGCCGCGATTTTCATCGCGTTAAAACCTGGGCTTATCGCGATCCCGCCGGGTTTGGCGCGCTGATCGAACGTATCGCCGCGGCGACCCTCGACTTCCTTGCGCTGCAAATCGAAGCGGGGGTGGAGGTCGTGCAGCTGTTCGACTCCTGGGCGGGCGCATTGTCTCCCGAGGGTTTTGAGCGCTGGGTGATCGCACCGACACGCCAGCTGGTGGCAGCGCTGAAGGCCCGATTTCCGCATGTTCCGGTGATCGGCTTTCCGCGCGGTGCCGGGCTCTCCTATGAACATTACGCGGCGCAGACCGGGGTCGATGCGCTCGGTCTCGATACCGCCGTGCCGCCGGAATTGGCGCGCGAGCGGCTGCAATCGCGCCTGCCGGTGCAAGGCAATCTCGATCCGGTAATGCTGGTGGTCGGCGGCGCGCCAATGCGGGATGAAGTGGCCAAACTCCGCGCGGCGCTCGGCGGTGGCCCCTACATTTTCAATCTCGGCCACGGCATCCTGCCGGAGACGCCGCCCGATCATGTCGCGGAGCTGGCGCGTCTGCTGTGCGAGCCGGCGACGACGTGAGATGGCGCGTCGCGCGGTTGTGCTGATGAATCTGGGTGGACCCGATTCACCGCAGGCCGTACGGCCGTTTTTGGTCAATCTGTTCAGCGATCCGGCGATCATCGGCTTGCCGTTTATCTTGCGCTGGCCGCTCGCGCATCTGATTGCCTGGCGCCGGACAAAGGTGGCACGCGACATCTACGATCATATCGGCGGCGGCTCGCCGCTGGTGGCGAATACCAAAGCGCAGGCGGCGGCACTGGAACAGGAGCTCGGTGAGGACTATTGCTGCTTTGTCGCGATGCGCTACTGGCACCCGCTGACCGAAGACGTCGTGGCCAAGGTTAAGGCCTGGCAGCCGGACGAGGTGATCTGCCTGCCGCTCTATCCGCAATTCTCGACCACGACGACCGCATCGTCACTCGCGGTCTGGCGCCGTGAAGCCGAGTGCCAGGGTCTCGCTTCTCGCATGTCCGCCGTCACGGAGTATCCGACCGCGCCGGGATTTATCGCAGCATTGGCCGCGGGAATTGCCCCACTGCTCGACGAAGCGACGGCGCAATACGCCAAGGTGCGGCTGCTGCTCAGCGCCCATGGTCTGCCGTTGAAGATCGTCCGCGCCGGCGACCCCTACCCGCAACAGGTCGAGGCAACGGCAGTGGCGCTTGTCGCGGCGCTCGACCGGCGCGGTCTCGACTTGGTCGTGTGTTATCAGAGCCGTGTCGGCCCGCTGGCCTGGCTCGGTCCGGGAACCGACGAGGAAATTCGCCGCGCCGGCAGCGAGGGTATCGCACTGGTGGTCGCACCGATTGCGTTTGTCTCGGAGCATTCCGAAACGCTGGTCGAGCTTGATCGCGACTATCGCCGGCTGGCCGAGGCCTGCGGCGTGCCGGCCTATTATCGTGCGCCGACCGTTGGCACCCACCCGCGCTTTATCGCGGCGCTGGCCGAACTGGTGCGCGCCGCCGCATGAGCGAGTCTCTCGCCGCCGCGTACCTCTGGGTCAAGGCGCTGCACATCATTGCGGTCGTCGCCTGGATGGCGGGGCTGCTTTATTTGCCGCGGCTGTTTGTCTATCACGCCGACGCCGAGCCCGGCTCGGACAAGGCGGAAACCTTCAAGGTCATGGAGCGGCGTCTGCTGCGCGGGATCATGCTGCCGGCGGTCGTCATGGTGATCGTCTTTGGCGGACTGCTCGCCGCGACGCCGGGCGTGGTCGACTGGCGACAATGGTGGATTTGGCTGAAACTATTACTGGTGCTCGGACTTGGTGTTTTTCACATGCGATTGGTCCGTTGGCAGCGCGAGTTTGCCGCCGACCGGCTCCCGCATACCGCCCGCTTCTTCCGCCGGGTCAATGAGCTGCCGACCCTGGCTCTCATCGCCATTGTGGTGCTTGTCGTGGTCAAACCGTTGTGAAGAAAAAAACGGCAGCAATGGTGGCACTTTGCCCTTGCAAAGGTGTTTGACTTGCATATCTGCATTGGGTAAGGAACGAGCTGAGCCGAACATCGGCTTTTCTTCACACTTCCCCGCCACTGTTCCGCAACTTCCCGCCCGCCGGGTCCTCTGCGCCTGGCATCCACTGACGGGCAAACCCTGTCCTCATCGCCCTGACAGTCGACACTGGGCCCTACCGTGACGAAAGCTCCATGAACCTCGACGAACTGAAGCGGAAAACACCCGCTGAACTCCTCGCCTTTGCCGAAGAATTACAGATCGAAAATGCATCGTCCCTGCGCAAGCAGGAGCTGATGTTCGCGATCTTGAAGCAGCTGGCCGAAAACGATGTGCCGATTTCCGGCGACGGCGTGCTCGAAGTGCTGTCGGACGGCTTCGGCTTTCTGCGCTCGCCGGAAGCGAACTATCTGGCCGGTCCCGACGACATCTATGTCAGCCCGAACCAGGTCCGCCGGTTCGGCTTGCGTACCGGCGATACCGTCGAAGGCCAGATACGCTCACCGCGCGATGGCGAACGCTATTTCGCGATGATCAAGGTCGAGCGGATCAACTTCGAGGAGCCGGACCGGCTGCGCCACCGGATCAATTTCGACAACCTCACGCCGCTCTACCCGGAAGAAAAACTCCAGCTCGAGCTGGAGGACCCAACCCGCAAGGATCTGACCACCCGGGTCATCGACCTGATCACCCCGCTCGGCAAGGGCCAGCGCGCGCTGATCGTGTCGCCGCCGCGGGCCGGCAAGACCGTGATGATGCAGAACATCGCGCATGCGATCGCGGTCAATCACCCCGAGGTCTACCTGATCGTGCTGCTGATCGACGAGCGGCCCGAGGAGGTGACCGACATGGCGCGGTCGGTGCGCGGCGAGGTCGTCAGCTCGACCTTTGACGAGCCGGCGGTGCGCCACGTGCAGGTCGCCGAGATGGTTATCGAAAAGGCCAAGCGCCTCGTCGAGCACAAGCGCGACGTGGTGATCCTGCTCGACTCGATCACCCGCTTGGCGCGCGCCTACAATACCGTCGTGCCGTCCTCGGGCAAGGTGCTGACCGGCGGCGTCGACGCCAATGCGCTGCAACGCCCGAAGCGCTTCTTCGGCGCCGCGCGCAATATCGAGGAAGGCGGCTCGCTGACGATCATCTCGACCGCGCTGATCGATACTGGCTCGCGCATGGACGAGGTGATCTTCGAGGAGTTCAAGGGCACCGGTAACTCGGAAATCGTGCTCGACCGCAAGGTCGCCGACAAGCGCACCTTCCCGTCGATCGACATCACCAAATCCGGCACCCGCAAGGAAGAGCTGCTGGTCGAACGCGGTGTGCTGTCGAAGATGTGGGTGCTGCGCCGCGTGCTGATGCCGATGGGCACGGTCGATGGTCTCGAATTCCTGATCAACAAACTCAAGGAATCGAAGAGCAACGCCGAGTTCTTCGACGCGATGAATACGTAGTTTCCTCGCCTCCCCCGGGCTTGATCCGGGGGTCCACGAACACTTTCCGCTTATTCATGGATGGCCGGGTCAAGCCCGGCCAAGGCGAACAAAATTAGTTCGCGCGCACGCTAAACCGTCAAAACCGTCTGTCCGGTGGTCTTGCGGGCTTCGAGGTCGCGGTGCGCCTGCGCCGCGTCGCGCAGCGGGTAGGTCTGGTTGACCATGATCTTCACCGCGCCGCTCTTCACCACCGAGAACAGATCATTGGCGGCGGTCAGCAGATCCGCACGCGTTGCGGTGTAGTTGCCGAGGGTCGGCCGGGTCACGAACAGCGATCCCTTGCCGGCGAGGATGCCGAGATCGACCGGCGGCACGGCCCCGGACGATTGCCCGAACAGCGCCATCAGCCCGAGCGGCGCCAGGCAGTCGAGCGACTTGAAGAACGTGTCCTTGCCGACCGAATCGTAGACCACGGGCAGTTTCTTGCCGCCGGTGATGTCGTTGACCCGCGCGACAAAATCCTCGCTGCGATAGAGGATCGGATAATCGCAGCCGTGTTTCTTGACCAGTGCGGCCTTGTCCTCGCTGCCGACCGTGCCGATCACCGTCGCACCGAGATGCTTCGCCCATTGGCAGGCGATCAGCCCGACCCCGCCGGCCGCGGCGTGGATCAGGACGGTCTCGCCGGCCTTCACGACATGCGTGCGGCGGACCAGGTACCAGGCGGTCATGCCCTTGAGCATCATCGCCGCGGCTTCCTGGTCGCTGATGCCGTCCGGCACCGGCACCAGCCGGTCGGCGGGAAACACGCGCTCTTCGCTATAGGCGCCGAGCGGCCCGCCGGCATAGGCGACCCGGTCGCCGGGCTTGAGGTCGGTGACGCCGGGTCCGACTTCCTCGACCACGCCGCAGCCCTCGCCGCCCAAGCCGCTGGGCAGCGGCACCTGGTACAGCCCGCTGCGCTGGTAGGTGTCGATGTAGTTGAGGCCGACCGCCTTGTGCTTGAGCCGCACCTGGCCGGGGCCGGGCTTGTCGACGCTGATCTGCTGCCAGATCAGGACCTCGGGTCCACCCGTCCGCTCGAACCGAATTGCCTGTACCATGGTTCATCCTCCCGCCATTTGATGGGAGGAGTTTTAGGAGCGTAGGGCGGAAAAGCGAAGCGCCTTCCGCCAATGCCATATGGAACGGCGGAGAGTTACACGAGCAGCGGCTCCGGCGTGAGCGCGCCTTCGAGGGTGAGCAGGACCTGCTTGGTCTTGAGCCCGCCGGCCCCGCTATAGCCGCCCATCCAACCTTTGCCCAGCACGCGGTGGCAGGGAATGATGATCGGGATCGGATTGCGGCCGCAGGCGCGTCCGACCGCGCGCGGCGCGGAGTCGGTCGCGCCGGCGAGATCACCATAGCTGCGCGTCTTGCCGTATGGGATGTCCTGCATCGCCGCCCACACCCGCTGTTCAAAGGGCGACCCCGCGGGCCGCAGCGGCAGATCGAACGCGGTCAGCTTGCCGGCAAAATAATCGTCGAGCTGCCGGGCCGCCTCGGTCAGCAACGGACTGCCGTTGCCGCCGCGCCCCTCACCCCAGTGAACCGCGACAATTGCATCCGCATCCTCGACAAGAACGAGATTGCCTACCGGACCTGATATCGATAGCGAATTCATTGGGCTGACTCCGCCATGAACAATAATCGAACGTTAGTGAGAATTGGTGAGCGTGTCGACCAATTGCGAGGACACTACGATCGGCAACGAACAGACGGGGCCTTCGCATACATAGGCCGTCGCGTTGCCTTCGATCATGGTCTTGCCATGCGCCGGATGGTCGGCCGGCAATCCCTCCCCGGGTCCGACGATCTGCACCACCCGGCGAGGCAAGGATACCGTGTAGACCGCGCGGCGGAGGTCGGCCAGCCCCGGATCGTCCACGGCGCCGACCAGCACGATCTGCACCGGCTTTAGCGCCAGTTCGGCGTTGTTGATCAGCGTCGCGAGCGGAGAGAAATTTCTGCCCAGCTCGCCGGCGAAGGCGCGCATGACCCCCTCCGCACGGTCGCGGTAGCCGGCGTCGCCGGTGAGGATCGCGAGCCGGGTCAGTACGCCGACCAGTGTCCCGTTGCCGGCGGGGACCGCGGCGTCCGCCGCCGTCTTGACCTGGGCGATCAGCCCTCGCGTGTCGGTGGCGGCAAAGAAATACCCGCCCTCCGCCGGGTCCCAATAGTAGCCGTCGAGGACGGCGATCCATCCTTTCGCCCGTTCGAGGTACCGCGGGTCCTGTGTCGCTTCGTGCAGCGCCAGCGCGGCGCGGCAGAGATTGGCGTAATCGTCGACGGTTGCGGGATGGCGCGCCTGCCCGGCCCGCCAGCTATGGAAAAGCCGCCCGTCCGGCGCCGCCATGTCGCGCTCGACAAAAGCAAAACACCGTTCGGCCAGCGCCAACCAGTCCGGGCGCTCGAACACCAGCCCGGCATGCGCCAGCGCGGCGATCATCAGCCCGTTCCAATCGGCGAGCACCTTGTCGTCGAGTCCCGGCCGCACCCTCGGCGCCCGCACCGCGAATAGCTTCTCGCGGCAGCGCGCGAGCAGCCGCTCCGTCGCTTCGTCGGCCTGGGTGGGGTGATGCAAGCGATTGAGAATATTGTGCCCTTCCCAATTGCCGCTTGGCGATACGTCGTAAATTTCCTTGAAAATCGCCGCGTCTTCGCCGAGCACCGTGTCGATCTCCGCCGCCGACCAGACGTAGAATTTGCCTTCTTCGTGCTCGCTGTCGGCGTCGAGGCTGGAGGCAAAGCCGCCGCCGCCCGCCACCATCTCGCGCTCCAGCCAGCCGATCGTCTCGGCGACGCGCCGCGCGTAGAGCGGATCGCGCACTTCCTGCCAGACCAGGGTCAAGAGGTCGATCAGTTCGGCATTGTCGTAGAGCATCTTCTCGAAATGTGGCACCAGCCAGCGGGCGTCGACCGAATAGCGCGCGAACCCGCCGCCGAGATGGTCGTAGATGCCGCCCTGACAGATCGTCGTCAGCGTACGCAGCACCGCGTCGCGATACGGCGTCTGCCGGGTGCGCCGCCAGGCGCACCACAGCAGCTCGAAGATCCCGCATTGCGGGAATTTCGGCGCGGTGCCGATGCCGCCATTGAGCGGGTCGACCTCGCGCAGCAGCCGCTCGGCTATCCGGTCGAACAGCGCGGGGTCGACCCCCTCGCCCGCCTCCGGCTGGCTGAGCTTCACCAGTGCGTCGCGCAAGATCGTGACGTTCTTGCCGACCTTGTCGGGCTCGCTGCGATAGGTCTGCGCGACGCCCTGCAGCACTTGCGCGAAGCCCGGCCGGCCCCAGCGCGGCTCCGGCGGGAAATAGGTGCCGCCCCAGAACGGCTCGCCATCGGGCGACAGAAACATCGTCAGCGGCCAGCCGCCCTGCTCGCCGAGCAGCGCCAGCGCGTGCTGATAGATCGTGTCGAGGTCCGGCCGCTCCTCGCGATCGACCTTGATGTTGATATAGAGGTCGTTCATCAGCCCAGCGATGGCGGGATTTTCGAAACTTTCATGCGCCATCACATGGCACCAATGGCAGGCGGCATACCCGACCGACAGCAGGATCGGCTTATTTTCCGCCTTGGCCGCGGCGAGCGCCTCCTCGCCCCAGGGCTGCCAATGCACCGGGTTATCCTTGTGCTGGAGCAGATAGGGGCTGGTCTCGTCGCCGAGTTCGATTGCGGTCCATGCGTGCTCCCTTTGGGCGTGCGTTGCGGGGCAGCGTTGCCCCCAGTGAGGCTCGACGGGTGAGGCTCGACGGGTTACGTTCGGCTTCGTATGTTAAACGCAGTTTGGCGGGTTGCGTCAGCCACTCCGCCCTAACGTATCCGGAGACCCACATGGCAGACGATCCGCGGCTTTTCTATGACCGCCACATTTTCATGTGCAACAACGTGCGGCCGGAAGGGCATCCGCGAGGCTGCTGCATGGCGCGGGCCGAGGCGGCCGGCGGCTTTGACAAGCTGCGCGGCTATGCGCGCGAGAAAGCGCGGCAGATGGGCATCCAGAACCTGCGCTTCAACGCCGCCGGCTGTCTCGACCGCTGCGAGTTCGGCCCCAACATGGTGATCTACCCTGAGGGGACCTGGTATAAATACGAGTCGCAGTCGGACATCGACGAAATCCTCGAGACGCATCTGAAGAACGGCGGCCGGGTCGAGCGGCTGATGCTGCAGCCGGACCAGTTGCCGCCGAAGCACTGAACCCGAGCGCCGTTACCGATACGATCTTTGCCCCGGCCACCGCGCCGGGGCGCGCGGCGATTGCCATCGTCCGCGTCAGCGGACCGCAGGCGGGACCGGCGGTATACGCGCTGGCCGGGAGATTGCCGCCGCCGCGCAGCGCAGGGCACGTTCGCTTGCACGACCCGGACAGCGGCACGGCGATCGACGACGCGATCGCGCTGTGGTTTCCCGCACCGCACAGCGTCACCGGCGAAGATGTCGCCGAATTCCAGATCCACGGCAGCCGCGCGGTTCTTGCGGCGCTGATCGCGGCGCTGACGAGGCAGGGATTGCGGCTGGCGGAACCGGGTGAATTCACCCGGCGCGCATTTTTCAACGACAAGCTCGACCTGCTGCAGGCCGAAGCGATCGGCGACCTCACGGCCGCCGAGACCGAAGCCCAGCGCCGCCAGGCGCTGCGCCAGCTCGACGGCGGGCTTGGCGACATCTATCGCGATTGGGCGGCACGCCTGCTGCGCTTTTTGGCGCATTTCGAGGCCGTGATTGATTTCCCCGACGAGGATTTGCCCCCCGGAACCGAAAGTGGGGTGGCCGATCAGACCGCGGCGCTGGCGGGCGAAATCGCCGCGCATCTTGCCGACGAGCGCCGCGGTGAGCGCTTGCGCGACGGTATCGCGATTGCTATCGTCGGCCCGCCCAATGCGGGCAAATCAAGCTTGCTCAATTGTTTGACGCAGCGCGAGGCGGCTATCACCTCGCCGATTGCCGGCACCACCCGCGACGTGATCGAGGTGGCGATCGACCTCGGCGGCTATCCGGTCGTGCTCGCCGACACCGCCGGGTTGCGCGAAACCGCCGACGCCATCGAACAGGAAGGGCTGCGCCGTGCGCTGGCCCGCGCCGAGGCCGCCGAACTGCGTCTCTTTGTTTTCGATGCCAACGAGCCTACTCAGGCCGCGGGCGCCGAATCGCTGCCGGCGGGAGAGACGCTGCTGATCGCCAACAAGATCGATCTTGGCGTCAGCCGCGTTGCATTGCCGCCGGGGGCGGTCGCCGTCTCGGCGCTGACCGGCGATGGCATCGCTGCCTTGGTCGAAACGCTGGCCCGCCGCATTGCCGCCGATTACGACCTGGCCGCCCCGCTCCTCACCCGCGCCCGCCACCGCGAGGCGCTGGAAGCGGCGCTGGGGGCGTTGCAACGGTCGCTCGCCGCGCTGCTGCCCGAGTTGCGGGCGGAAGATCTGCGCCTCGCATGGCGCAGCCTCGGCCGCATCACCGGGCAGGTCGATGTCGAGGATCTGCTCGATGTGATCTTTGCCGATTTCTGCATCGGTAAGTGATGTTTCACGTGAAACCTCGACACGCCGAGGCCGCCTCCCTACATTCCGCCGCCATGGACGAAGCCTGGGCGCGATACGATGTCGTGGTGATCGGCGGCGGTCATGCCGGTTGCGAGGCGGCGGCCGCGGCCGCGCGTGTTGGCACGCGTACCGCGCTGGTGACGCATCGCCGTGAGACGATCGGCGAGATGTCGTGCAATCCGGCGATCGGCGGGCTCGCCAAGGGCCATCTGGTGCGCGAGATCGACGCGCTCGACGGCGTCATGGGGCGCGCGATCGACCGCGCCGGCATACAGTTTCGCCTGCTCAACCGCAGCAAGGGTCCGGCGGTGCGCGGCCCGCGCGCGCAGGCAGATCGCAAGCTCTATCGCCAGGCCATGACCGCTTTGCTGGCCGAGCAGCCCGGCCTCGACATCGTCGAGGGCGCGGCCGAGGACCTCGCCTTTGATGCACACGGCGCCCTGGCCGGCCTCGTATTGGAGGACGGTCGCACCATCGCCGCCGGCCGGGTGGTGATCACCACCGGCACGTTTCTCGGTGGCCTCATCCATATCGGCGCTGAAAAAATCCCGGCGGGCCGGGTCGGCGAGGCGCCGTCGCATGGGCTGTCGCGGATGCTGCGCGGCACCGGTTTCGCGCTCGGCCGGCTGAAGACGGGCACTCCGCCACGGCTCGACGGCAAGACCATCGACTGGGCGGGGCTGACGGTGCAGCAAGGCGACGACCCGCCGCTGCCGTTTTCGTTCCTCACCGAACGCATTGCCACGCCGCAAGTGGTCTGCCATATCACCGAGACCACGCCGGCAACGCATGCGGTAATCCGCGACAATCTCGGCCTGTCGCCGCTCTATGGCGGAGAGATCACCGGGATCGGGCCGCGCTATTGCCCGTCGATCGAGGACAAGGTAGTGCGTTTCGGCGCGCGCGACCGGCACCAGATCTTCCTTGAGCCGGAAGGGCTGGACGACGACACGATCTACCCGAACGGCGTGTCGACTTCCCTGCCCCGCGAGATTCAGGCGGCGTTCATCGCCACCATCCCCGGCCTCGAACGCGCGGTTATGCGGCGCCCCGGTTATGCGATCGAATACGACTACGTCGACCCGCGCGAGCTGCTGCCGAGCCTGGAAACCCGCAGGGTACCGGGCCTGTATCTCGCCGGCCAGATCAACGGGACGACCGGGTACGAAGAAGCCGCAGCCCAGGGTATCGTCGCCGGGATCAACGCGGCGCGGGCCGCCTCAGGGGCGGCGCCGCTGCTGCTCGACCGGGCCGATGCCTATATCGGCGTGCTGATCGACGATCTGGTGACGCGCGGCACCAGCGAGCCATATCGCATGTTCACCTCGCGCGCCGAGTACCGGTTGAGCCTACGGGCGGACAACGCCGACCAGCGCCTGACACCGATCGGCGAGCGGTTTGGAGCGGTCGCTACGGCGCGGTTGGCGGCATTTGCCGCCAAACAGCGCGCGTTGGCGGATGCCCGGGCGCTGGCGCGCGAACTGACGGCGACGCCGTCGGCGCTGGCGCGGCATGGGCTGACGGTCAATGCCGATGGCGTGTCGCGCTCCGCGGCCGAATTGCTGGCGCATCCCGATATCGACGTCGCGCGGCTGGCGGCGATTTGGCCGCGACTGGCGGGCTTGGCGCCGGCGATCGCCGAACAGCTGGAGATCGACGCCCGGTACGCCGGCTATCTCGACCGGCAGGAGCGGGATATCGCCGCCTTCCGTCGCGACGAGGCACTGCTGCTGCCCGAGACGGTCGATTACGCCGCGATCGGCGGCCTGTCGGCGGAGATTCGCGGCAAGCTGGCGGCGACGCGGCCGGCGACGCTTGGTGCCGCGGCGCGCATCTCCGGGGTCACGCCGGCGGCGCTGGTGGCGCTGCTGCGCCATGTGAAGCGTCGGCCGGAAGCGGCGTGAGCGAGCGAGAAGCGCTCGGTGCCGAAGGTTTCGCGGCGGCGACGGGTGTTTCACGTGAAACGCTGGCGCGGCTGGCGGCGTACGCGGCGCTGCTGATTGCCTGGTCCGGCCGCATCAACCTCGTCGGTCGGACCACGCTGGACGACCTCTGGCGCCGGCATTTCCTCGATTCGGCGCAGCTTATGCCGTTACTTCCTTCGGGCGTGCAAAGCCTCGTCGATCTGGGCAGCGGCGCCGGGTTTCCCGGCCTGGTGCTGGCGATCCTCGGCGTTGCCGGCGTCGAGCTGGTCGAAGCCGACAGCCGCAAAGCAGCGTTTCTGCGCGAGGCGGCGCGAATCACCGGCGCGGCGGTCGTCGTGCGCGGTTGCCGCATTGAGGCCATCGCACCGCACGCGGTGGATGTACTGACCGCGCGCGGCTGCGCGCCGCTCGACCGTTTGCTGGCATTGGGCGAACGATTAATCGGCTCGGCGACGACCTGTCTTTTTTTGAAGGGGGCGCGCGCCGCGGAGGAATTGACCGCCGCACGCAAAGCCTGGACAATGACCGTCTCGTGTCATGCGAGCCGCGCCGATCCGGGCGGGACGATACTTCGATTGCAGCAGGTGGTTCGTGAGCCTCGCCGAGACTGAGCCCCGCACGGGCACGGTGGCCGGCCGTGCCGCGCGCATCATGGCCGTCGCCAATCAGAAAGGCGGCGTCGGCAAAACCACGACCGCGGTCAACTTGGCCACTGCTTTTGCCCAGCGCGGCCGGCGGGTATTGGTCATCGACCTCGACCCTCAGGCCAACGCGACGACGGGACTGGGCATCGCCGAGGATGCGGCGAAGACCAGCTACGAATTGCTGCTCGGCGAGACCGCGCTCGGCGATGCGGTGCTGCCGAGCGCGGTGCCTGGTTTGTCGGTGCTGCCGGCGTCGCCCGATCTCGCCGCGGCGGAAATCGAGCTCGGCGGCGAGGCCCGCCGCGAATTTCGGCTAGCGCAAGCGCTGCGCAACGACATTGGCGGCTACGACGATGTGCTGATCGACTGTCCGCCGTCGCTGAACCTGCTGACGATCAACGCGTTGACCGCCGCTGATGGCGTATTGGTGCCGCTGCAATGCGAATTCTATGCGCTGGCCGGCCTGGCACAGCTGATGGGCACCATCGAGCGGGTGCGGCGTGGGCTCAACCCGCGCCTCGCGCTGCAAGGGGTGGTGCTGACGATGTATGACCGGCGCAACAATCTCTGCGAGCTGGTCGCCGCCGATGTCCGCGCGCATTTTGCCGGAAAGGTGTATAACGTCATGATTCCCCGCAATGTCCGGGTCTCGGAGGCGCCGTCGCATGGGTTGCCGGTGCTGGTCTATGACGAGCGCTGCGCCGGCGCGCAGGCCTATGTGAGCCTCGCGGCGGAGATCCTCGGTTCATGAACGGCTCGGCCAAGCGGCAGCCGCTCGGCCGCGGGCTCGCGGCGCTGTTCGGCGAGGCTGCCGGGCGCGCACCGGCGGAGGTCGGGGCGGCGATCCGCGAGGTGGCGATCGAGCTGATCCGGCCGGGGGCGTTCCAGCCGCGCCGCCATTTCAGCGAGGACGAACTGGCGGCGCTGGCGCAGTCGGTGCGCGAGAAGGGGGTGCTGCAGCCGCTGCTGGTGCGGCCGATCGACGGCGAGGCGGCGGCGTTCGAGCTGATCGCCGGGGAGCGGCGCTGGCGCGCGGCGCAGCGTGCGGGTCTGCATCAGGTGCCGGTCGTGGTGCGGGCGCTGAGCGATGTCGAGGCGCTGGAAGTCGCGCTGATCGAAAATCTGCAACGCGAAGATTTGACGGTTCTCGAAGAAGCGAACGCCTACCGCCGGCTGATCGATGAATTCGGCCGTACCCAGGCAAATATCGCCGAGGCGCTCGGCAAGAGCCGCAGCCATGTCGCCAACATGCTGCGCCTGCTGGGCTTGCCGGAGATCGTCCGGCGCCGGCTGGAGGAAGGGGCGCTGACCGCCGGTCACGCGCGGGCGCTGCTGACGGCACAGGACCCGGCGACGCTCGCCGCCGAGATCATCCGCCGCGGGCTCAATGTTCGGGTCACCGAGCAGCTGGTGAAGCGTCGCACCACGCCGCGTGGCGGCAGCGCCCGCGGCTCACGCGACGCCGATATCGCGGCACTGGAACACGACCTCACGCGGGCGCTCGGCTTGCGCGTGACGATCGCCGGGAAGGCGCGCGGCGGCGCGTTGACGCTGCACTATGCGAGCCTCGATCAGCTCGATCGCGTGCTCGCGCTGTTGCGCGCCGGCTGAGCTCTTGCGGCCAGCGCCATCGCGAACAGCGCGGCGCGGCAGGCGGTCTCCGCCGGCATGCCGGTGGTCTTGATCCGCGCCTCGGCCGCGGCGAGCGCTTCGAGCTGACGACGCAATCGCCGCTCGCTCCACAGCGTCAGCTGCCGCCGGAAGCTGTCCTGCTGTTTGAAGAAGATCGGCGGCCGCGCGCCGCGCAGGACGCCGTCGACGGAGTCGCCGGCCGCCAGCCGAATGCTGAGAACATGGAGCCGATGCAGGTGGCGCAGCGTCGCGCGGACCACGGCGACCGCCGATTCGCCTTCCTGGAAGACGCGGGCGAGCGCCCGGTCAAGCGCGGGGGCATTGCCTTCGGCGGCGGCGAGCACGGCGTCGTCGAGCGACAGGGCGGCGCTGTCGGTGACGGACTGGCGAGCGTCGTCCAGCTCGACGCGGCCGCCGTCGCCGGCGTAAAGCGCCAGCTTTTCCAGCTCGGCGCGGGTCAGCAAGCGGTCGCCGCCAAGATGGGCGGTGAGAAAATCGACGGCATCGCGGCTGGCGGCGACGCGGTGCGCGCCGAGCGTCTCGCGGATCACTTCGGCGAGATCGCGCGCGGTGTCGGGGTAGCAGCCGATCGCGACGCCGCGCGGCGCGTCGTCAAAAACCCGGCGCAGCGCCGCGCGGGCCGGCAGGTCGCCGGCCTCGGCGACGACCAGCGCATCGTCCGGCGGCTCGGCAAGAAACCGGGCGAAGACGGCGGCTTGCGCGTCGGCGATGTCGCGCACCCGCACCAGCCGTTGCCCGCCCATCAGGCTGATCTGCGCGGCCTCATCGTGCAGCCGGGCCGGGTCGTGGGCTAGCGCTGCGCCGGTCAGGTCGGCGACGCGGAAGGGGTCGTGCAAATCCGCGGAGACCAGCCGGCCGAGCGCGTCTGCGCGCTCGCGCACCAGCCCGGCGTCAGGGCCATACAACAGCACGGCGCGAATGTCGGTGTCGGGACGGCGCAGAAAAGCCTCGACCCGGCCGGCGGCCAGTTTCACGACGCGACCGGGTCCTTGCCCTGCAGGTACAGCGTCATCCGCGCGATGATCTCGCGGCGGATTTCTTCGATGTCGCGTGCGGTTGCATCGTCTTGCGCGACGATGGTGGTGTAGCCGTTGGCCTGGATGTCGAACGCGTCGCTCGAATGGACGAACCCGGTCTGCAGCACCTTGTTGGTGGTGATGTCGAGCAACTGGTACTTGGCGGTGATGTGCACCTCGCCGCGCGTGCCCAGGCCCTGCGACTGGATCCCGGTGCTGTACAACGCTTTCTCCAGCCCTACGTTGAGCACGTAGCGTTGCTTGACCGGCTCGCCGCCCGGGTTGAAGGCGATGCGCAGCGCCATTTCGAGCTGCTGGCCGGGGCGCTCGGGGATCGGATTGACCTTGATGGCCCGCAAGGCGGCCATCGCGGGCTGCGTCTCGCGATCGGCGTAAAGCGGCTCCCAGCCGCAGCCGCCGAGGATCACCGGCGCCACCAGTGCCGCCAGGGCGATGAGGCGCCGGTGCCGCGGCATTTTAGGCGACCACGCTGACGATTCGGTTGGGCACGACGACGACCTTGCGCGGCGGCTTGCCGTCGAGCAGCCGGCTGATCTGCGGCAGCGCGAGGGCGGCTTCCTCGACCTCGTTGGCGGCGGCGTCGCGCGGCAGATCGAGCGTCGCGCGCAGCTTGCCGTTGACCTGCACGGCGATCGTCACCTGCTCGTCGCGCGCCAGCTCGGCGTCGGCGACCGGCCACGGCATATCCGCGAGCATCTCGGCATGGCCGAGCTCATGCCACATCTCCTCGGCGAGGTGCGGCATCATCGGACCGAGCAGGCGGGTCACGGTCTCCAGCCCCTCGCGCAGCACCGGCCCCGCGGCCGCCGCATCGCTCGTGTCGAGCGCTTCGATCGCATTGCTCAGCTCCCGGACGCGGGCGACCGCGCGGTTGAAGCGGAATTTGTCGATGTCGTCGGTGACCGCCGCGACGGTCTTGTGGGTGGTGCGGCGGATCGCGGCAAGGACGGGCGACAGCCCGGCGGGGATCTCCGCGCCGGACGGCGGCAGCGGCACCGCCGGCTCGGACACCATGCGCCACAGCCGGTTGACGTAGCGCCAGGCGCCCTCGATGCCGGTGTCGGTCCATTCGAGGTCGCGCTCGGGCGGGCTATCGGACATCAGATACAGCCGCGCGGTATCCGCGCCGTAGGTATCGACAATGACCTCGAGCCCGACGACGTTCTTCTTGGACTTGCTCATTTTTTCGAGGCGGCCGGCCACTACCGGGCGGCCGTCCTCATCGGCCAGGCGACCGGCGGGATCGGCCGTCACCTCTTCCGGAAAAAGCCACTCGCCCTCGGCGTTCTGGTAGGTTTGGTGGCATACCATGCCTTGGGTGAACAGACCGGCGAACGGTTCGTCGAGGTCGAGATAGCCGCATTCGCGCAGTGCGCGCATGAAAAAGCGCGAGTAGAGCAAGTGCAGCACCGCGTGCTCGACGCCGCCGATATACTGGTCGACCGGCATCCAGTAGGCGGCCGCGTCGCGCTCGAACGCGACCGGCGCGCGCGCCGAGCAAAAGCGCAGGAAGTACCAGGACGATTCGAAGAACGTATCGAACGTGTCGGTCTCACGTGTCGCCGGTTTGCGGCAACGCGGGCAGGCAACGTGCTTCCAGGTCGGATGCCGGTCGAGCGGGTTGCCGGCGGCATTGAACTCGACATCCTCGGGCAGCACCACCGGCAGGTCGCTTTCGGGCACCGGCACGATGCCGCAATCGGCGCAATGAATGACCGGGATCGGGCAGCCCCAATAACGCTGCCGCGACACGCCCCAATCGCGCAGGCGATAGGCGATGGTGCGCTCGCCGGCGCCGCTCGCCTCGAGCCGCTCGCCAACCGCGCGCTTGGCGTCCGCCACGGACAATCCGTTGATAAAACTCGAATTGAAGATTGTCCCGTCGTCGACATAGGCGACGTCGTCGATTGCGAAGGTCGCGGGGTCGGCTGTGGGCGGCAGCACGACCGGCGTCACCTTCAGGCGGTATTTGCGGGCGAAGTCGAGGTCGCGCTGGTCGTGCGCCGGGCAGCCGAAGATCGCGCCGGTGCCGTATTCCATCAGCACGAAATTCGCCACGTACACCGGCACGCGGCGGGTCTTGTCGAGCGGGTGGATTGCGTCGATGCCCGTGGCGAAACCGCGCTTCTCGGCGGTCTCGATCGCCTCCTCGCTGGTGCCGATGCGGTCGCATTCGGCGATGAACTCGGCGAGCGCCGGGTTGTCCTTGGCCAGCTCCTCGGCAAACGGATGATGCGGCGACAGCGCGATGAACGAGGCGCCGTAGAGAGTATCCGGTCGGGTGGTGAAGACCTCGATCACCGTCTGCTTCTCGCTCAACGCCCAGCGGACCCGCGCACCTTCGGAGCGGCCGATCCAATGCTCCTGCATCAGCCGTACGCGCTCGGGCCAGCGGTCGAGCCCATCGAGCGCCGACAGCAGCTCGTCGCTGAACCGGGTGATGCGCAGAAACCATTGCGACAGCAAGCGCTTCTCGACGAGGGCGCCGGTGCGCCAGCCGCGGCCCTCGATCACCTGTTCGTTGGCGAGCACGGTATGATCGACGGGATCCCAATTGACCCAAGATTCCTTGCGATAGGCCAGATCCTTCGCCAGGAAATCGAGAAACATCTTTTGTTCGTGGCGATAATATTCCGGGTGGCAGGTGGCGATCTCGCGCGCCCAGTCATAGGCAAAGCCCATGCGCTGAAGCTGCGCACGCATGGTTGCGATGTTTTCTTTGGTCCACACCGCAGGATGGATGCCGCCGGCGATCGCCGCGTTCTCCGCCGGCAGGCCGAAGGCATCCCAACCCATCGGGTGCAGCACATTGTAACCGCGGGCACGGCGGTAGCGCGCGACCAGGTCGCCCATCGTATAGTTGCGGACATGCCCGACATGCAGCTTGCCGGACGGGTAGGGGAACATCTCGAGGACATAATATTTCGGCCGCGCCGGATCGTGGCGCGCCGTAAACGTGCCGCTATCGCACCAGCGCTGCTGCCATTTCGCCTCGCTCTCTCGAAAACTGTACCGTGACATCTGGTATCTCGCTGCCGGGCGTGGTCGCCCTGGCCTTTATTGTTGCAGGCGTATGCGCGCGATATGAATTTGCCTCGCCTGTTCGAGAATATCGTTTTCGAGATTATTCGCGACATCGGCGGCGACGGTCGCATCTTCCCACTGGCCGGTCTTGGGCGAGCGGGCCTGGCGCTCGACCGTCACGACGATCGAATCGGAGCGCAGCGCACGCGCCTTGACGAAGGCGGTGATTCGCAGCCGATCGTTGGGCTTGCCCTTGGGCGAATACCATTTGGTGACGATCAGCCCGGCCCTCGGGTCCGTCGATTCGAAATCGGCGAAGTTGAGCGTGTCGAGTGTCGCTTGCCACAGGATCGGGCTGACCCCGGGGCCGGTTTCCGGACCGGGTATCTTCTCGGGCTTTTTGGCGATCCCGACGAGTTGCCAGATCGTCGTCTCGGTGTCCATGCCGCCATCGGGGTTGGCCGAGGCCTCCTGCACCGGCTGCGGCAATTGCGCGGCGACGGCGTCCGCCTGCGTGGTCTTGGTTGCGGTGCACGCGCCAAGCAGCAACGAAAGACTTGCCGCGAAGGCGGCAGGCGCGCGGTAATGGGCGAAGCGATAAAAACGGGCCGACATCAAACGATCCTGTCCGGCACGGCGATGTAGCAAGCGTATTTGCCAGGAATGGAGCCGTTATGGAAGAGGTGATCGCCGCCAACCTGGCGGCCGTTCGGGGGCGGATCGACGCGGCAGCGCGAGGCGCGGGACGGCCCGCCGACGCGGTGACGCTGGTCGCGGTCAGCAAGACCAACCCGGCGAGCGTGGTGCGCGCGGCGTTGGCCGCGGGACACCGCGTGTTCGGCGAAAACCGGGTGCAGGAGGCGCTGGAAAAATTTCCCGGCCTGCGCGGCGAATTTCCCGATTTGCGGTTGCACCTGATCGGCCCGCTGCAGACCAACAAGGTCAAGGAGGCGGTGGCGCATTTCGACGTGATCGAGACGGTCGACCGGCCGCGCCTTGCCGAGGCGCTGGCGCGCGAGATGGAGCGCAGCGGCCGGCGACTGCCCTGCCTGATCGAGGTGAATACCGGCGAGGAGGCGCAAAAAGCCGGCATCTTCCCCGCCGCCGCGGACGATTTCATCGCCGATTGCCGCAAGCGGCTCGGTCTGCCGATCGAAGGACTGATGTGTGTGCCGCCGCATGACGAGGAGCCGTCGCCGCATTTCGCGCTGCTGCGCGAAATCGCCCGCCGCCACGACCTCAACGTGCTCAGCATGGGGATGAGCGCCGATTTCGAGACCGCGATTCGCTTTGGCGCGACGCATGTCCGCGTCGGCACTGCCGTCTTCGGTGCCCGCCAGCCGGTGCAGATGGCGGCGAAATAGCCCCGGCTCATGGTGACGCTGCTGCCCCTCACCCTCCCATCGCTTCGCGACGGGTCCCTCCCTCTCCCCGCTTGCGGGGAGAGGGCCGGGGAGAGGGGCCGCTGTAGTTAAAGGAAATGCCCTGAGCGCGTGGCCTTGGTGGTGAGGTAGCGCTCGTTGTGGCCGTTGGCGGGGAAGACGTGCGGCACCCGCTCGATGACGTTGATGCCGTAGCGCTGCAGCGCAGCGACCTTCTCGGGGTTGTTGGTCAGGAGGCGCACCGCGGTGAAGCCGAGCTGGCGGAGCATTTCGGCGGCCGGGAGGTAGACGCGCTCGTCGGCGTCAAAGCCCAGTTGCTCGTTGGCGTCGATCGTGTCGAACCCGGCATCCTGCAGCTGGTAGGCGCGCAGCTTGTTGACGAGGCCGATGCCGCGGCCTTCCTGCGCGAGGTAGAGCAGCGCGCCGCCACCGGCGGCGGCGAGGGTCGCGATCGCGCCTTGCAGCTGCTCGCCGCAATCGCATCTAAGGCTGGCCAGCACGTCGCCGGTAAAGCACTCCGAATGCAGGCGGACCAGCACGCCGTTGGCCGGGTCGGGCCGGCCGATCAGGATCGCCAAGTGCTCGCTGCCGCCGTCGCCGGGCCGGAAGGCGACGAGGCGCGCATCCTCGGCGCCGGCGAGCGGCACGCGGGCCTCGGCGACGCGCTCCAGCGCGGCGGTCGCGGCGCGGCGGTCGAGCACCGCGGTCATGTCGACGACGGCAAAATCGGCGCGGCGGCGGGCGAGGGCCGCCTCGGCCGGCACCAGCCACAGCACCAGCGCGGCCGGCAGCAGATCGGCGAGCTTGGCGAGCGCGACCGCGGCCAGCGCGCCGGGCTCGGCGCTCGCCGGCTGCGGGCCAAGGCCGGGCGGTTCGGCACCGAGCGAGGCCGCCGGATCGGCGAGCTTGCGGATCACCGCGGCCGAGAGCTGCGGCGAGACGGTGACGCGCACCGCACCGGTCAATTCCGAGCGCGGCGCCAGGCCTAGCGCCACCGCGCGGCGGCGCGTCACGACCACCGACAGCCGCCGGCTCGACATGTTGCGCAAGAGGTTGAGGCTGGCGTCGGTCACCAGCTCGGCGGCGACCGCGAGCACCGCGCCGTTCTCGCCGTCGAGCAGCACGGCATCGCCGCGGCGAAAGGCAACGATTGCTGCGTCGAGTGCCCGGCGGCTTGCCGGAGGGGAAATGCTCAAATCTTCCGCCACTGATCGGAACTCGTTGATGTGCCTGCGAAATGAACCATCGTTACATGAACCGCGGCGCCGTCGCGGCGCAAGCAAAACCATGGGCATGGCTGAGCCGCGCCGCCGGATGGGGCCGTTGTTTCGAGATGGTTGTGTGCTACGCCGGCGACAAGGCGCCCGGCGTCAACCGCCTGACAATCCCCGGCGGCTCCGCTACAATGCGACCCCGTCGCCGAGGGAAACCGGGGATGGCGCCGCCCGGCACGGCGAATAACGCGGCGATCCTATTCAAGGACACCCATTTGCGGCTGTTGGCTTTCCGGGCGTCATGAACGCCCTTCGCAAAATCCTGCTTGTCGATGACGACACGGCGCTGCGCCAATCGCTGGCCGAGCAATTGGAGCGCGACGGCGAGTTTGCGGTGGTCGAATGCGACACGGGAGGCGCGGCGCGCGCCGCGGTCGAGCGCGAACGCTTCGACGCGATGCTGCTCGATGTCGGCCTGCCGGACATGGACGGGCGCGATCTCTGCCGCGAGTTCCGCCGGGCGACGATCAATGTGCCGATCCTCATGCTGACCGCCGCCGACAGCGAAGGCGACACGGTGCACGGGCTCGAGGCCGGAGCCGACGACTATGTCACCAAGCCGTTTCGGCTTAACGTGCTCTTGGCGCGGCTGCGCGCGCATCTGCGGCAGAGCGCGCATCGCGACGATGCGGTGTTCTCGATCGGGCCGTATACGTTTCAGCCCGGCGCCAAGCTGCTGACCGACCCGGCAAAGCGCAAGAAGGTGCGGCTCACCGAAAAGGAGACGGCGATCCTGCGCTATCTCTATCACGCCGGCGACCGGGCGATCGGCCGGGCGACCCTGCTCGGCGAGGTGTGGGGCTACAATGCCGGCGTGACGACCCACACGCTGGAGACGCATGTCTATCGGCTGCGCCAGAAGATCGAGCGCGACCCGGCCAACGCGGAAATCCTGATCACCGAGGCCGGCGGCTACCGCCTGCTGCCGTAAAGCCTACCGCGCGGCGGCCTCGCCGCGGTAATCGCGGGCGAGATAGAGCGTATAGGACTGGCCGCCGCCGGGCCCGGTGGGCGTGTCGATCGTCCGCAGCTCGGTCAATTCGGCGAAATCGGGGCGCATCTGTACGGCCAGATGATGGATCGTCACCGCGACAAAGCTTTCGCCGCGATGGCGGCTGAGATTGTTTTCGAGATCCCACTGGTTGCTGATGCCGGGGATCGGGTCCCAGGCGACCGCGTCCAGGGGATGCGGGCGAACGTAATAGATCAGCGCCGCGAGAATCTCCCGGTCGTCCGCCATCAGCCGCGCGCCCGGATGCGCCGCGAGCTCGTGGCCGACCTGCGCGCCGAGCTCGCGCCAGCCGCGCAGCCGGTGCAGCGGGTCGTGCTTTGCGGACACGTCGAGCCCGCCGGCGGCGATGATCTCGCTGCCGCCGAATACCGCAACCACCGCGGCGACATGCAAAGCGATCGAGACGATCAGCCAGCGGCGCCAGCCCTGTGCCAAGGCCGCGGCAACGACCGCCACGATCGCCGAAACATAGGCCGCCGCCGCCCAATTGGGCTGCGCGCGCGACATCAGGCTGAGGGCGGTGATGAGCGCCAGCGTCGGGACGGTGAACGCCAGCAGCAGGCGCACCGGCGGGCCGGCGCGGCGCGTCGGGGCCAGCAAGACCGCGACCAGGCCGGCGAAACAGATCGGCCCGAAGACGCCGATCTGCGAGGCGACAAACTCGGCGAAGGCGCGCGGGTGAAACAGCGTGCCGCCGAGCTCGGCATTGCTGCGTGTATGCAGATAGGTCGCGAAACCGTGGCTCCAGTTCCACCACAGGTTCGGCAGGTAGAACACGGCCGCGATCGCGGTTGCGAGCGCCAGGCCGCGCCAGTGCCGCCGCTCGCCGCGGCTCAGCAGCACGAAACCGGCCGCCGAGAGCAGCCAATAGGCCATGGCGTATTTCGCCAACAGGCCGAGCCCGACGGCGCAGCCGGTCGCCACCCACCAGCGCCAATCGTCATTCTGGCGCGCCCGGATGAACGCATACAGCGCCGCCGCCCAGCACGGCAGCAGCACCGCATCGGTCGAAATCACAAAGGCTGAAAGCGAGACTCCCGGCAGCGTCGCATAGACCAGCGCCGACCAGAACCCGACGCGTCGGTCGTAAAGCCGCGCGCCGATGCCATAGATAAAGCCGGCGGCGAGGGCATGCAGCAGCGGCGCCGACAGGCGGACCGCGAATTCCCCGCCGCCAAAGAGGCCCGTCGTCAGCGCGATCAGCCAGGCGACGAGGGGCGGTTTCGAGTAGTAACCCAGCGCCAGATGCCGGGACCAGAACCAGTACTGCGCCTCGTCCGGGTAGAGCCCGGCGGTCTGGAATGCCAGCCATAGCAGGCGCGCGGCGGTGATCGCGGCGATCGCGCCCACCGCCAGCGCCGCGTAGGACGGCGCCCGTGCCGCCGGCGACAACCGGGTGCTTTGCAAGGCTTCCGCCGGGATATCGTTCATCGTCGTCTTACGAGCGAAGGCCATCGCGTGTGCGCAGCATAGGGGAAACCGGCGGGCGATGCGAACCGGGCGGCCCCGGCGGCATCTTGCGCGGTCACGTTGGTTTGAACGCGCTGGACCGGCGCTGTGGGATTTTCATCTTCGTGTTGTCGCATCAATTAGCTAGGTTGACGCTCTCGCACGTTCCGAACGGGAGGGATGAGATGCGCAAGACGATTTTGGCGGCGACCGCGATGCTGGCGACGGCCCTGGCTCTGGGTTACGCGAGCGCGGCGACCGAGACCTTTAAAGGTACGCTGAGCGGCGCCTCCGAGGTCCCGCCGGTCACCAGCAAGGGCGCGGGCACGGCTTCGGTCAATCTGGACACGGCGACCAAGCAAGTCACCTACAACGTGACCTATACCGGCCTCACCGAGCCGGCGGCCGCGGCACACATCCATTGCGGCGCCGCCGCCGGCGCCAATTCCGGCGTCGCCGTGCCGTTTGCCAACGCCGCCAGCCCGATCACCGGCAGCGCGACGCTGACCGATGCGCAGATGGCCGATCTCCAGGCCGGCAAGTGCTACGTCAACGTCCATACCGCGACCAATAAAGGCGGCGAGCTGCGCGCGCAGTTGGCCAAGTAGTCGCACCAAGCCGTCACAGGCGCGAATGCGCCGGGACGACCGGTAGCGGGGGACAGATGCCGCTGTCCTCCGCCGGCGGGCTGATGCGCACGAGCAGTTGTGCCGTGAGCCCGCAGGCCGGGGAAAAGCAGCCGCCAAACGCCTGCAGCGTGGTGTCGCGAAAGATTGCGCGGATCACCGTCCCATCGCGCCGCCAGACATACTCGGCGGCACCCTGATAGGCGGTCATCGGCCCTGGCAGCGTACCGCAATGGGTGTCGGGCGCGCCGTAAACATTGTCGAGTGCGACGAAAACCTCGCGAAACGCCCCGGCGTTGACCATGTGGCGTGGCCGTTCGAGCTGAATGCGCTTCAGTCCGTGCGTCGCCTTGTCGATCTGGTAGTAGGCGATCAGCGCCACCCCGCCGAGATTGATGTCGCGCACGATAAGCGGCGCGTAGCTGTCGCCAAAATCGAGCGGATGCGGCAGCGCGACCCCGCGCGCACCGAGGGCGCGCTGCACCGCCTCGGGCAACTCGCCCCAGCTCGTTCCCCGCCAAGCATCGTCGAGGCCGCTGGCGCGCGCCGGTAGCGCGAGGAGCATGAGGATCGCAAGCAGGTGCCGCATGGTTAGAACGGCACCCACCCGACAGCGATCTTGAGGCGCAGTGCCGGCCCCCTCCCCAACCCTCCCCCGTGGCCACGGGGGAGGGAGAGCCGCGCAGCGGCTGGATGGGGGCCGGCACACGCGCTTCGATCCATGTGCACCATGTACCTAGAACTGCGAGGGCAGGTTGCGCACCGCTTTGCCAAACGAGGCCTGCGGCTGCGACGGCGTTTCGCCGAGCTGATGTTCGCGGGCGCGGACGCAGGCCCTGGCTTCGGTAAAGACGCTCTGCCAGGTCGGCGCGTGCGGCAGGGCGGCGAGCAGGCAGGAATCGTAATCGGTGTAGGTGCGGTCGGCGGCGCAGCCGAAAGAGGGCCGGTCGGGGCGCGCCGCCGTCAGGACGATGCGGTTCGGCTTCGCCATCGCGCCGCGCGCGAACGTGCCGCTGTAGCAGGCGGAAACGACGACCACGGTCGGGGCCTGGCCGCAGCCGGCATCCAACGCCTGCGCCAACGCGGCGGGGCGCAGCATCTCTTCGTTGCGCGCCAGATAGACGCCGCGGTCCTCGGCGCCGTGCGAGGTGATGAAGACAAAGCAGCCATCGCCCGGACGGGCGTGCAGACCGGCGATGCGGTCGAGGACGCGCTTCAACGTCGCCGGTTCGATGGTTTGGTCGCGGCCGTCGGCGCTCGCCGCGAGACGGTGGACCTCCGCACCGGGCACGCCGTGCTCGACCAGCCAGAGACCCATCGCCTTTACCGCGTTGTCGAACACCGGCTGTGCGGTGTCGCCGGCGACCAGTACCGCGTGCCAGTGAACAACAACCGGGGGCGCGACCGGCGCGGTTGGCGGTGCCGCACCCATCGTTAAGATCGCGGCGACGATGGCGGCGCAAAACCGAACGGTGAAAGGGCGAGGCAGGGGCGGTTTTTTCACGGCGTCGGGGTTGATTTCGGACGTGTTCAGTCTGTAGCGATGAATAGAACGCGCCAGCAATGTGGCACTGTTTCGGCGCTCGCGTCCAATCGCGCGCACGAAACAAATCCGTGGATCGCGACGCGAATAGGTGAGTCCCATGGCAGCACCCTTTGCGGAAAGAGCCTGTACGCCGTGCCGCGGCGGAATACCGCCGCTGACCGAAGACGAAGCGGAGTATCTGCACGAGCAGGCGCCGGATTGGGTCCTGCTCGATGATGCGACGCGAATCGAGCGGACCTTTCGTTTCAAGAATTTCCGCGAGGCGTTTGCCTTTGTCGAGCGCGCCGCCGCGCTCGCCGAGACCGAGAGCCATCATCCCGATGTCGGTTTCGGCTGGGGCTACGCGACGGTCTCGCTACGCACAAAAAAGATCAGAGGCCTGCACGAGAACGATTTTATCATGGCGGCGAAGCTCGACCGGATCGCCGCGGAGAACGCGGTGCCGGCATAGCCATCGCCGAACAGGAGAGGGGGCTAGAATGTTCGATGCCGAACGCGTCAAGCGGCTGACTCGGCCGCGCGGCTTGCCGTTCCAGATCGGCAAGATCGGTCATATCGTGATCAACGTGCGCGACGTGGCGAAATCGGCCGAGTTCTACACGCAGATCCTCGGCTTCCAGATTTCCGACGTCTACCCCGACGAGATGGTGCCGGGCGGCATGGTGTTCATGCGCTGCAACCCCGACCATCACGGCATCGCACTGGTCGGCTCGATGGATGAGGCGGCCGGCAATGTCGAGCTCAATCACATCGCCTTCGAGGTGCCGAGCCTCGACGACGTGATCCGCGCCCGCGACCATCTCGAACGCCATCAGGTGCCGATCGATTTTGCCGGCCGGCGGCGTGCCGGCTGCCAGATCGCGGTCGAATTTCGCGACCCGGACAATCATCGGCTCGAAATCTACTGGGGCATCGACCAGATCGGCAGCGACGGCCGGGCGCGGCCGGCGCACGAATGGGACGGTAAGCCGTCAATCGCGGCGGCGCTCGCCGCGCCCGTCCCCGGTCAGGACCTCACATTGCGCGACCCGGCGCTGGCGCCGCGATAAGGGCACGCACCACCCCGGCGAAGGCCGGGGTCTATTTTTCGGCTGCAGGAACGGCGGATAGATGGGTCCCGGCCTGCGCCGGGATGGTTGCCTTGTCACTTAGCCGTTGGTCTTGGCCTTCAGCAGGTCGCGGATTTCCTCGAGCAGGACCTCGCTCTTTGTCGCGGCGGAGGCGGCGGGGCCGAGGTCGAGCTTCAGCCGGTTGATCTGCTTGACCAGCAGAAACACGGCAAAGGCGACGATGACGAATTTTATGATCGCGTTGATAAACAGCCCGTAATTGATCGTCACCGCGCCGGCCGCCTTGGCGGCGGCGACGGTTGGGTACGAACTGCCCTTGATGGTGAAGAAAAAGTCGGTGAAGTCGATGCCGCCGAGGAGCAGGCCAATCGGCGGCATGATGACGTCGGTGACCAGCGAATTGACGATCGTCGTAAAGGCCGCGCCGAGAATGAGGCCGACCGCGAGGTCGACGACATTGCCGCGGACGGCGAAATCGCGAAATTCACGCCACATGGCTCGCCCCCGTCAGGTTGCGCGGCATCGCTGCACTGCGCGCGCCGAGTATAGCACCACCGCCGCGTCGGTTTGATCGGTTGCGGCAGGCAAGCCCCCTCGGGCATGTTCGCGGCGATGAAAACTCCCTCGCCCCCTTCCGCCCTCGCGTCCGCCGACCGTTACACGGTCGTCGTTCGCGGTCTCGTCGTGATGTGCAGCATCGGCATCCGCCCGGAAGAGCAGGACAGGCTGCAACGCGTTCGCGTCTCGGTCGAGCTGACAGCGGCGGACGGCGCGCCGTTTCCCGGAGAGAACCGCCGCCGCGTGATCAATTACGAGAAGGTCGTGGCCGCCATCCGCGAGATCGCGGCGAGTGGCCATATCGATCTGTGCGAGGGTTTCGCCGACCGGGTCGCCACCGCCAGCTTTGCCGATCCGCGCGTCGCGCAGGTGCGCGTCGCGGTCGAGAAGCTCGATGTGTTTCCCGACGCAGAGGGCGTCGGCGCCATCCTCGAACGCAGCCGGCCGGCGTGAGTTGCGTGACCGACCCCGGACCGCCGACCGGGCCGCCAAAGATTTTCGGCATCCTCAACATTACTGAGGATTCGTTCTCCGATGGCGGCTTCCATCTCGACCCCGCGGCGGCGCTGGCCGGGGCGCGCCGGCTGGCGGCGGAAGGCGCCGATATCGTCGATCTCGGCGCGGCCGCCAGCAATATTGCCGCAAACCCGGTGTCGCCGGAGGAAGAAATCTCCCGGCTCGCGCCGGTGATCGCGGCGCTGCAAGCGGACGGCACAGCGATCTCGGTCGACAGTTTTGCCGCGGAGACGCAGCGTTTTGCGCTCCGCGTCGGGGTCGATTTTCTCAACGATATTCAAGGTTTTCCGGACCCGGCTCTGTATGCCGAGCTGGCCGCGGCCGCGTGCCGGTTGGTTGTCATGCATGCGGTCCAGGGCCGCGGCCGGGCGCAGCGCGTTGCAGTCGCCGCCGGCGACATCTGGCCGCTTATTGACACGTTCTTCGCGGCGCGCATCGCCGCGCTCGAAGCGGGCGGCATTGCCCGCGACCGGCTGATCCTCGATCCCGGCATGGGATTTTTTCTCAGCAGCGAAGCCTCGGCCTCGTTCGCGGTGCTGGCCGGGATCGGCCGGCTGAAGCAGCGGTTTGGCTTGCCGGTGCTGGTCTCGGTCTCACGCAAATCGTTTCTCGCCGCGCCGACCGGCCGCGCGACGGCGGCCGAACGGAGCGCTGCAACGCTCGCGGCCGAGCTTTACGCCGCCGCAAAAGGTGTCGATTTCATCCGCACGCACGTGCCTCGGGCGCTGCGCGACGGGCTCAGCGTCGTCGCGGCGCTCGCCGGCGCCGAGCGCGCTATTGAATAGCGACCCGGTACCCCTCGCAGTTTTGTGCGCCTTGACCGTTAACCAGCGCACAACGCTCATAGAGGCTGCGGCCAAACGAAACCGCATCGCCATTCCATTCGCGCCAGGCGGCCTGGTCGTGCTCGTTCATCAGCGGCTTGAGTCGCTGCGCAACCTGATACCGGTGATAGGCGTCACGTGCGAACGGGAACGCCACCAGTATGAGCAGACCCATGGCGACCACGGTACCCAGGATCCTGACCATCGCGGAATGTGTCCTCCCGACCGAGAAATTGCCAATCAGGTTTGATCACATGTCAGAATCGCCAATGCTGCCGGGCGATTTCACCATCAGCAGCGTTAGGGACAACCTGTGCGAGATTTAATAGCGCCTAACGGCCAGGTTGAAAAGAGCCGCTCAAGAGAGCCACGGGCACCGCGCGGGTCACCGCACTTTTACAAGGATTTCCAGCCAGCCCATTTCGGTCACGGTCGCGACATCGCCCGGACGGAGCAGGACGGTGGTCATCGCCAATTCGACAACCGCCGGTCCGGCGATCTCTTGCCCGGGGGCAAGCCCGTCGAAATCGAACACCGATGCCGCGACGGCGCTGCCGTCGAGATAGATCGACCGTGTCGCCAATGCCGGTGCCGGCGGTGCCGGCGGCAGGCTCGGTTCGCGCGGCAATTCGTCGAGCAGCCCGGCGACCGTGACCCGCGCGTTGACCAGCACGCTTTCCTGCTCGGGCATCGCATAGGTGTAGAGCGCCTCGTGGCGCCGGTGAAACCGCTCGACGATTTGCGGCAGCGGGTCAGCGGCCGACCAGTCAACTCCCTCGGCAACCCCCCCGGCAACCCCCCCGGCAACCCCCCCGGCAACTCCCTGGGCAACTCCCTCGGCAACTCCCCGGGCGCCATCGTCGAGCGGGACGGCGATTTCGAACACCTGCTCGCCGCAGCGCATGTCGACGCTGCGGCTGGTTCGCGTCGGCCCGGCGAATGAGGCGCGCAGCCGCTTGAGACCCTCGGCTTCCATCTCCTCGAACAGACGCTTGACGGCGCCGCCATCGAGCGCGCGGGTGTCGCCGATATGGCTGCGCGACACCTCGAAGCGCAGATCGGTCGCCAGCATCCCCCAGGCGGACAGCACCGCCGCGACCCGCGGCACGATGACCTTGCCCAATTGCAGCTGACGGGCGATGTCGGTCGCATGCAGCCCGGCGGCGCCGCCGAACGCGAACAGCGCAAAACGGCGCGGATCGACCCCTCGGCGCACCGACACCAGCCGCACGCCTTCGGCCATGTTGGTGTTGACGATGCGGTGGATGCCGTGCGCCGCCTGCAGCCGGCTGACGCCGAGCGCGGCCGCGACGCGGTCGACGGCCTTTTCGGCGGCGGCCTGGTCGAGCCGGCGCGCGCCGCCGAGAAAACGCTCGGGATCGAGATAGCCGAGCACGAGATTGGCGTCGGTCACGGTCGCCGCGGTTCCGCCTTGGCCGTAGCAGGCGGGGCCGGGTGTTGCGCCGGCGCTCTGCGGCCCGACATGCAGGATGCCGCCCGCGTCGGCCGCCGCGATCGAGCCGCCGCCGGCGCCGAGCGTGACAATGTCGAGGCTGCCGAGCGCGATGCGGTGCTCGCCGATCTTGCGGTCCATGACCAACGCCGCCTCGCCGTCGACGACGAGGCAGATATCGGTGCTGGTCCCGCCCATGTCGAACGGGATCAGGTTGGTGTGGCCGATCAGCTTGGCGGCGTGAACACTGCCGGCGACCCCGCCGGCCGGCCCCGACAACACGCCGCCTGCGGCCAGCCGCCCGGCCTCGGCGATCGGTGCGACCCCGCCATGCGACTGGATGATCAGCGTCGGCCCGCGATAGCCGGCTTCAACCAGCCGGGTTTCGAGCCGCGCCAGGTAGCGCGACAGCACCGGGCCGATATAGGCGTTGACGATCGTCGTCGAGACCCGCTCGAATTCCTTGATCTGCGGCAACACAGACGACGATAGCGAAACATAGACGCCGGGCAGCGCCTCGCGCAGGATTTCCGCGGTTTCCCGCTCATGCGCCGGGTCGCGCCAAGAATGGAAGTAGCAGACGGCGACGGACTCGACCTCCGCGGCCCGCAAGATATCGATAGCTTTATTCAGGGAATCCCGATCGAGCGGGGTTTCGATCCGCCCGTCGGCGCGCAACCGCTCGCGCACGCCGAGGCGCAAATGCCGCGGCACCAGTTGCACCGGCGGTGGCAGGCGGAGATTGTAGCGATCGTCCTTGAGCCCCTCGCGCATCTCGATGACATCGCGGTGGCCTTCGGTCGTCAGCAGACCGGTGCGGGCGCCCTTCAGTTCGAGCAGCGCATTGGTTGCCACAGTCGTGCCGTGGACGATGCGCTCGGTCTGCGCCAACAGCGCCGCGCAGTCGAGCCCGAGCCGCACTGCCAGCGCCACGAGCCCCTCGACCACCCCGACCGACGGATCCTCCGGCGTCGACGCCACCTTGGCGAGAGTGGCGCCGCCGTGGTCGTCGATGGCGACAAGGTCAGTGAAGGTGCCCCCGACATCAATGCCGATGCGGTACATCGCTCAACCCCGCTTTGCTGGATGTGGGGGAGAGGCGCCTGAAGTCTCGGCGCGTACGAAGACAGCCCCCTCCCCGGCAAGCGGGGGAGGGTCGGGGTGGGGGTAAACGCTCAGCGCTTCGGTAACGATCCTAAGTACACCAGTTCGGTTTTGCAGAATGTCGTTGTTCCAAAAACGCAGCAGCCGCCAGCCTTGCGCTGTCAGGAACTCGTCGCGTCGGCGGTCGGCATTTGGGACATTATGCTGTCCACCGTCTGCTTCGACGATCAGTCGCGCTTCGATGCACGCGAAGTCGACGATGTAGGGTGGAATGGGAAATTGCCGGCGGTAGCGATGACCCAGCTGCCACTGCCGGAGCTCGCGCCATAATGCGCGCTCCGCGTCGGTTGCGTCGGCTCGCAGCTTTCGGGCTCTTGCTTTGATCGGTCGGCCGCCCCGCATATCGGTGCGACGTGGCTGAATCACCCCCACCCTAGCCCTCCCCCGCTTGCGGGGGAGGGGATATGAAACCGCTGAGCGTGTCGCCGGCTCGCGTAGCGGCGCCGCGCTTCACACGGTCGCCCCAACCGCCACCGCCGCCGGATTCCATCACCAGGCAGTCGCCGGGGTGGATCACGAGGCCGGTTTCCTTGGTGCGGATGGGGCGGGGTTCGGCGTTGCCGGAATAGAGCATGTAGCGGTGCGGGGCGCCGTCCGTGCCGCCGAGGATGCCGCAGGCGCCGTGGACCACGCCGTCGCCGGCGGTGTTGGCGATTGCGGGTTCCGCGGTCTCGACCACCATCTCGACGATGCCGCCCGGACCGCCGCGGTACTGCCCGTCGCCGCCGGAATCGGGTCGGAATTCGTGGCGCTTGAAGAACAATGGGAAGCGCACCTCGGTGACCTCGAGGCTGCCGAACTTGATGCCGCCGGCGGCCTGCCACTCGCCGGCGCCGGGCCAGCCGTCGCCGGCTGACGAGGCGCCGCCGCCCGGCCGTGCCTGGAAGAAATGCCAGATGAACGGCCTGCCCCCCTTATCCTTATCAACCCGCGGGTCCTTGCCCTGGATGGCGATGCGGAAGCGCCGGCCCCAGCCGGCCATCGCCCGCTCCGGGCAGGACGGCGCCAGCGCCTTGATGATCGCCTCGAGGATTTCCTGCGCGCAGTGATTGGTGGCCAGTGTCACCGGCGCGCCGGGATTGGCCCAGACCACCGTGCCGGGCTTGGCAATGACCTTGATCGGCCGGAACGTGCCGTCGTTCTTCGGCGTGTGCGGGTCGATCAGGTACGAAAGCGCGACCACCACCGCCGAATACATGTTCGGGTAGGACGAATTGACAAAGCTCGTCACCTGCTCGTGCGAGTCGGTCAGGTCGATGGTCAGGTCGCTGCCCTGTTTGGTGACGGTCGCGCGGATATGGATATCTTTGTTGCCGCGACCGTCATCATCGAGCAGCGCCTCGCCGTGGTAGACGCCGTCCTGCCATTCGGCGATGACCGCGCGGGTCTGGCGCTCGGCGCCGTCGAGCACCGCCTCGATCGCCGCGTCGGTCACCCCCCAGCCGAATTCCTCGGCCAGCGCCAGCACACGCCGCTCGCCGACATGGGCCGAGCCGATCATCGCCGCCAGATCGCCACGAAAGTCGCGCGGGTGGCGGACATTGGTGGCGATCATCTCCATCACGTCGCGCCGCATCTCGCCGCGGTCGTAAAGCTTCAAGGGTGTGATGCGGATGCCTTCCTGCCAGATATCGGTGGCGCTGGCGTTGTAGGCGCCGTGCGTCGCGCCGCCGATATCGCTCTGATGCGCCCGGTTGATCGACCAGAAGCGCGGCCGGTCGCCATCGGGTCCTGCGGCAAAGACCGGGACGAAGGCGGTCAGGTCGGGCAGGTGGTTGCCGCCGTGATAGGGATCGTTGAGCAGGAAGACATCGCCGGGATGGATGTCGTCGCCGAAGAATTCGCTGACCGCGCGCGCCGCGAAGGGCAGGGCGCCGACATGGATCGGCACATGCTCGGCCTGCGCGATCAGGCGGCCGTCGAGATCACAGATGGCGGTGGAGAAATCGCGGCTGGAATTGAGGATCTGCGAATAGGCGGTGCGCAGCATCGCCTCGCCCATCTCGGCGACGATCGCCAGCAGGCGGTGCTGGATCACCGAGACGACGATCGGGTCGACGGAACCGGTCATGGAAGCATCCTCGAAATTTTTACGAGGATCGCGCGGCCGGCGGAAATTGTCACGGCTCCGGAAAGCAGTTTGTTCAACGCGCCGGCGGATGGGGAAAATGCAGGCGGAACGTGAAATCCGCCACGGGCGTTACCACCCAACTCGGCAACGGTGGGAATTTTCCGACCGCTTTGACCATCTGGGTGACGCGCTCGTCGATGTCGAGGTAGCCAGAGCCGTGCGCCACCATGGCGCTGACGATGCTGCCGTCGGCGCGCACGCGGATCGTCACCGTGGTTTCGCCGCGCCGCGCCGCGACCAGCGAATCCGGCAGCAAATCGAGATGCCGCAATGTCAGCGACAGCGCGTAGGCGCAGTATTCGTCGCGCGAGGCGCTGGGTCCCGGATAGCGCGCCGAAGCCACCGCGGAGTTGGTGCTGTCGGCGCGCAAGGGCAGCGGCAGCATCAATCCGCTCATCGCCGATGGGTGCGTGACCGCGCGGCGCTTGGGCGCGGGTGGTTCGGGGGGCGGTGGCGGCTCGATGCTCACGGCCGGCAGAGTTGGTTGAACCGGCGGCTCGATGACCGGCGGCGTCACAAGCGAGGCGGTCTGAGTTTGTTCGGCGGCCTGGGTCGATGGCTTGGCCGCCGCTGCGGGCTGGGCGGGGGCCTCCGGGGCGCCAGACGACAGCGGCTTGTCTTGCGGCGGCTGCTCGGTCTCGGGGGTTTGCGGCCCTTTATTTGGTCCGACATTGCCGAAATCGTCCGAAGACAGACGCCCCGGCGGCGGCGTTTGCGGTTTGACCTCCGGCGCGGCTGGGGTTGGCGCCGGCGGCGGTGGCGGCGGTTGCTCGATGATCAGTTGAACGGGGATCGGCGCCGGCATCTCGAGCGGCGGCCGCAGCCAGGTCACCAGGGCCAGCAGCGGCAGAAGATGCAGCAGCAGCGAGCCGGCCGGTCCGCCAAGGAAACCGCGTCGTGCCGACGCAGGTTCCGGGCCTGGGTCGAAGCGCGTCGGGTCGAGCCGCCTCGCTTCGGCAAGACTGCTGAGCAAAGCGGCGGAGATCGCCGGCGGTTGCCGCCGCTCTTCCTGGGGAAGCTCGGTCCGGCCAAAAGCGAGATCGAGCGTGTCCGGCAGCGGGGTCAGGCGTTTGCCTTGTCCAATAAGGCCGGTGGCGTCTGGCCCGTCATTGCGTCAGCGCGTCGGGGAAGCGCAGCGTCAATTCGAGTTGCACCGCGTTGCCCTGATACCATTGCGGCAGCGGCGGGAATTTGCCAACCGCGGCGACCATCGCCTCGATGCGCTGGTCGATATCGGGATAGCCCGAGCCGCGCAATATGCCGAGCGGCCCGATCTGGCCGTTGTCGTAAACGACCACCGAGATCACCGTCTCGCCGCGCTTATCGCCAACCACCGACATCGGCAGCAGATTGATGTGCTGCCGGGTCAGCGTGACGAGATAGGCGAGATAATCGTCGCGGGACGCCGCCGTTCCGGGAACGCGCGCGCTGCGCGCGGTCTCATGTGGCGTCTCCTCGCGGCGCGGGACATTGGCGCCGCTCGGCTTCGGCATCTGGAAAGGCGCCGGCTTTTCCTTGGGCGGCGCCGGCTTGGGCAGCGGCAGGGGAGGCGGCGGCACGACGGCGGCGGTTTGCGTCTCGGTCGGGCTTTGCTGTTGCTCGGCGGCGCTGGGCGGTTGCAACGCGTCGGCGGAGCGGCCGAGATCGAGGTTCGGCTTCACCACGCCCGTTTCGACCGAGGAGAGCCGGCCGGTCTCCCATTTGGGCTGCTGTTGCGGCTGCTGCTGTTGCGTCTCGGGCGCCGGGGGTGGTGGCGGCTGCTCTTCGAAGACCAACTGCACCGGGATCGGCGGTGGCGGCTCGATCACCAGCAGCGGCAGCAGGATCAGCATCAGGACGGGCAGCAGGTGCAGCGCCAGTGAGGTCAAAGGTGAGCGCAACTCGATCGACCGCATCGAAGCGGGCACCAACTCCCAGACCAACCCCGAACGCTCAGGATCAAGCCGGTCCGGCTCGTCGAACTCGATAAAGAACGGCGCCGCGGCGAGACTCGGCTCGGCCAGCTCCTCGTCGACCGCGCGACGCCGATCGACGGTGATGTCGATCGCCTCGTAGCGATCCTCGTCATCGAAATCGATGTCGCTGATCGCGAGCTTGGGCAGGTCCCAGGTCTCGGTGAGCGTCACGCCGTCACGGCCCCCATATCCCCCAACCTGTCCCCCAAGGCGCCGGCGCTCAGCCGGCCTGCTCCGCCGCCGTTTCGTCCAGCCCGGCGAGTTTCAGCCAGGCGCTTTCGTCGAGCATCGTCACACCCAATGTCGCCGCCTTGCTGGCCTTCGACCCGGCATCGGCGCCGATCACGACATAATGCGTCTTGGCCGACACCGAGCTGGCAACATTCGCGCCCAGCGCCTCGGCGCGGGCCTTCGCTTCCGAGCGGCTCATCGATTCCAGGCCGCCGGTAAAGACGATCGTCTTGCCGGCGAGCGGCGAGACCACGGCGCCGCGGCTCGGCGCCTCGTAATCGAGCACTTCGACCTCGTCCGTCAAATCATCGAGCAAGGTACTGTTATGCGGCTCGGCAAAAAAGCCAACCATATCGGCGGCCATATCGGCGCCGATGCCGTGCACATCGAGCAGGCCGGCCTGGGCCGCGTCCCCGTCGGGCTGCTCCATTTCCTCACGCCAATGCTTAAGAGAGCGATAATGGCGGGCGAGCAGGCGCGCCGTCGCCTGGCCGACCTGCGGAATGCCGAGCGCATTGATAAACCGGTCGAGCGAAATGCGCCGCCGCGCGTCGATGGCGCGGACCAGGTTGTTGGCGCTGAGTTCGCCCCAGCCTTCGCGGTCGGCGAGCTGCTCGGCCTTGAGACGGAAGATGTCGGCAGGGCCGCGGATCAACCCGTCTTCCCAGAACGCCTGAATGTGCTTCGAGCCAAGCCCCTCGATATCGAAGCCGTCGCGGGCGACAAAATGCTTCAGCCGCTCGACGGCCTGCGCAGGACAAATCAGGCCCCCGGTGCAGCGTCGCGCGACGAAGCCTGGCTCGCGCACCACGAGGCTGCCGCATCGGGGACACTTATCGGGGAACGTGTACGGTTCCGCGCCGGCCGGTCGGCGGTCGAGCACGACGGAAACGACCTGCGGAATGACATCCCCAGCGCGCTGGATGATGACGGTGTCGCCGACGCGGATGTCCTTCCTCGCGATCTCGTCCTCGTTGTGCAGGGTCGCCCGCTGCACGACGACCCCGCCCACGGTGATGGGAGCGAGAAACGCGACTGGAGTTAGCGTGCCCATGCGGCCGACTTGGATGTCAATCTGTTCGAGCACGGTCTGCGCCTGTTGCGCCGGGAATTTGTGCGCCAGCGCCCAGCGTGGCGCGCGGCTGACGAAACCCAGCCGCTGCTGCAGGGCAAGATCGTTGACCTTGTAGACGACGCCGTCGATGTCGTAGGGCAGCTCGGCGCGGTCGGCGCCGATCTCATGATAAGCGGCGAGCACCTCGTCGACCCCGCGGCACAACCGCGAGCGCGGGTTCACGGTGAAGCCCCACTGGCGGAACTTCTCCAGCGCCTCGGCATGGGTGCGGGCAAACGGCGCGCTTATCTCGCCCCAATGATAGGCGAAGAATTTGAGCGGTCGGCGCGCGGTGATCGCCGGGTCGAGCTGGCGCAGCGACCCCGCCGCGACGTTGCGCGGGTTGGCGAAGACTGCCTCGCCGGCCGCCTCGCGCTCGGCATTCACCGCGAAGAACCCCGCGCGCTCCATATAGACTTCGCCCCTGATCTCGACGACGTCGGGCCACCCCGACCCGGTGAGCTGCTTTGGCACATCGCGTAAGGTACGCAGGTTCTGCGTCACATCCTCCCCGGTGACGCCGTCGCCGCGCGTCGCGCCCAGGACCAGCCGGCCATGTTCGTAACGCAAGGCGGCGGAAAGCCCGTCGATCTTCGGCTCGGCCATGACTTCGATCGCATCCTCGGCGACGCGCGCGACATCCTCGGGCCGGCGGAAGAAATTGCGGATGCCGGCAAAGAAATCACGCACGTCCGCTTCGTCGAAGGCGTTTTCCAGCGACAGCATCGGGATTGCATGCGTCACCTTCGCGAACCCCGAAGACGGCGTCGCGCCCACCCGGCGCGACGGGCTGTCGGCGCGGATCAGCTCGGGGAAACGCGCCTCGACCGCATTGTTGCGCTGGCGCAGCTCGTCGTAATCGGCGTCGCTGATCTCCGGCGCGTCTTGCTGGTGATAGAGCCGGTCGTGATGCGCGATCTCCGCCGCCAGGCGTTCGAGCTCGGCGGCCGCTTCCTCCTCGGTCAGGTTTTCGACGGGGATCGTTTCTTTCATGGCCGGATCTGTGGGTTGCGTCCTTCGAGACGCCCGCTGCGCGGGCTCCTCAGGATGAGGTCTTTTCTCAATGCCATTCACCGACCGCCCTCATCCTGAGGAGCGCCCGTAGGGCGCGTCTCGAAGGACGCACGATAGCAATGCATCCCACTCTCATGCCGCCTTGGCTCCGGCGATGAGGCTGGCGGCGGCGGCGCGCGCCTCGGCGGTGATCGTGCTGCCCGACAGCATGCGGGCGATTTCCTCCTGCCGCGTGTCCGGGTCAAGCTCTTCGACGCGGGTGATCGCGCTCTTCTGGGCTTCGAGTTTTGCAACCCGCCAGTGATGCGCCCCACGCGCCGCGACCTGCGGCGAATGCGTGACCACCAAGACCTGAAGGCTCGCGCCGAGTCGCTGCAGCCGCTCGCCGACCGCGGCGGCGACCGCGCCGCCGATGCCGCTGTCGACTTCGTCAAAAATCAGCGTCGGCACCGAAGAGACGCCGGCCAATACCAGTTTCAGCGCCAGCAGGAAACGCGACAGCTCGCCACCCGAGGCGATGCGCGCCAGCGGCCCGAACGGGGCGCCGGGGTTGGTGGCGACCTCGAAATGCACCCGCTCGCCGCCGTGCTCGCTCCACTCGCTCTCGGGGAGCGGGGTAAGCACGGTGCGAAACCGCGCCCTGTCGAGGCGCAACGGCTTCAGCTCAGTGGCGACCGCGGCGTCGAGCCGCCGCGCGGCTTTCTCGCGCGCCTTCGACACACGGTCGGCGGCCGTGACGTAGTCCTCGCGCAGGGCCGCCGCCTGCTTTTCCCGGGCGATCGCGCTTTCGGTGCCGGCATCGATCAGCGCCAGCCGTTCGGCGATCTTCTCGCGCAGCGCCGGCAGGTCGGCGACACCGACCGAATGCTTGCGCGCCAGCGCGCGCAGCGAAAACAGCCGTTCCTCGACCTGTTCGAGCGCACGCGGGTCGATCTCCAGCGTCCGCGCGGCGGTGCTGAGGGCATTCAACGCCTCCTCGGTCTCGGTCGCGGCCCGTTCGGCGGCGGCGACCGCGCCGTCGAGCAGGCCCTGCGCCCGGTCGGCCGCGCGCGTCAGCCGCCGCAGCGCCCGAGCCAGCGCCGCGAGCGCGCCGCTTTCGCCATCGATCTCGCCGACCGCCTCGCCGATCGTCTCGCCCAGCCGCTCGGCGTTCTGCAGCAGCAGCCGGCGGGCGGAGAGGCGGTCTTCCTCGTCTTCTTCGGGCGCCAGCGCATCGAGTTCGGCATGCTCGTGGCGCAGGAGATCCTCCTCGGCGCGGCTGGCGGCGAGGGCGCGCGCGGCCTCCTCGGCCGCCTTGCGCGCATCGCGCCAAGTGCGCCAGGAAGCGGCCAGCGCCGCGGTGTCGGCGTCGGACAGCGCGTCGAGCAGCTCGCGATGCGTCGACGGGTCGAACAGGCCGTGCTGCTCGCCCTGGCCCTGAATTTCGACCAGGCTGTCCCCCAGCGCGCGCAGCAGCGAGATGCTGGTCGGCTCGTCATTGACAAAGCCGCGGCTGCGGCCGTCGGCGTTCAGCGTGCGGCGGATGATGATCGAGCCCGCGAGGTCGGCGGCGATACCGGCTTCGGCAAGGATCGCCAGCGCGGGATGGTTGGGGCCGATCGCGAATTCGGCGCTGACCACCGCCTGCTCGGCATCGGGCCGGACCAGCCCGGCCTCGGCGCGGCGGCCGAGCGCCAGCCCCAGCGCGTCGAGCAGGATCGACTTGCCGGCGCCGGTCTCGCCGGTCAGCACGCACAGCCCCGGCCGAAACGCCAGGCTCAGCCGGTCGATCAACACGACATCGCGAATCGTCAGCGCGAGGAGCATGCGATTATTTTAGCAGACAGCGGGTTTAAATGGGGCGGTTTTGCCGAGCGCCAGCCTCGCTTTGCTCGGCACCCCCACCCTAACCCTCCCCCGCCAGCGGGGGAGGGGATGTAATTGCACCGACGTTGCTATCTCCCTCCCCCGCCGGCGGGGGAGGGTCGGGGTGGGGGAGACGCGCCACAGACCTAAGCGCGAATCTCCTGGCGCTGGAACAGCACATAGGCAACGGCGAAGATGACGATCGTCGCGGCGACGAGGCCGGTGAGCTGCGGCCAGATCAGCACGAAGCTTTGCGTCACCGGCAGCGGTGAGCCGAGCACCGCGCCTTCGAGCTGGCTGATCAGCACCGGTCCCAGCGCGCGCGTCGCCGGCTGCAGCAGGGCGAGCGCGGTCTCGGCGTAAAGTGTATTGGGGGCCAGCCGATCGATGATCTGCTCGGTGTTGAGGTAGGCGAGGCGCGGGCCGAGCACGCCCTCCGGCGGCCCGGCGATCAATGTCGCGACGATCGGCGCGATCACCGACCAGAACAGCGAGAACAGCAGCCAGGTGCCAAGCGCCGCGAGCGCCGCGGTGGCCGGCGCGCGAAACACCACCGAAAACAACAGCGCCAGCGCCAGCCAGACGCCGCCATAGGCGATCGTCGCGACCAGGAAGCCGAGCATGCGGATCATTTCCTCGGTGCTCGGCGGCAGGCCCAGGAGCAACAGGCCGAGGCCGATCGTCAGCAGCCACAGCGAGGTGAGACCAATGGTCAGCGACAGCAGCCCGGCAAGAAATTTCCCCAACAGCAGCGCATCGCGATAGATCGGCTGGGCCAGGACGCGGCTCAGGGTGCGGCGGTTGAACTCGCCGTTGATCGAATCGAAGGTGAGCGCGATCGCCACCAGCGGAATCAGGAACCCCAACAGCGCGATAAACGACGGCAGCGGGTCCTGCGCCATCGTCAGCAGGCGCAGGAACAGAAACGGGCTCTCGCCGATGGTCGCGCGGATCTGGCGAATCGCCGCATAGGCAGAGGCGATCGCGGTGAGGAATACCAGCGCTTCGAGGATGCGCATCCGCGCGCTCGACAGATGGTCGGCGGTCTCCTTGGCGACCACGGTGCCGAGCCCGGTCCACGGCGAGCCGCGACGGCTGACGGCTCTGTTGTCAGCAGCCCGAGGATTAGCAGACTGCATCGCGCGCCTCCGCGAAATACCGCGCATAGACCTCGTTGAGGCTTGGCGCGGCGAAGTAGATGCCGGTCAATGCGGTCTTGTCGGCGAGGTGCCGGGCGATGTCGGCGCGCAGGTCGCGCTGTCCATCGACGCGGAACCGGTCGCCGCCCAGTGGCTGCACGCGCACCACGCCGGAGATTGCCGCGAGCAGCTCCGGTACGTTCGCGCCCTGCGCCTCGACATCGATCACGTAGCCGCCGCCCAGCACCTGCCCGGCAAGCTCGGTGACGGTGCCGCTCAGCGCCAGCTTGCCGCGATTGAACAGCGCGACGCGGTCGCACACGCTCTGCACCTGGTCGAGATGGTGCGACGACAGCAGCACCGCGGTGCCGTCGGCCTTGAGGCCGCGGATCATGTCGAGGAATTCCAGCGTCGAATGCGGGTCGAGCGCGGTGGTCGGCTCGTCGAGCACCGCCACGCTCGGCCGTTTCATGAGGATTTCCGCGAGGCCCAGCCGCTGTCGCATGCCCTGTGAGTAGGTCGTGACCCGCTGGTGGCCGACATGGCCGAGCCCGACACGGTCGAGCGCGGCGACAAAACGCTCGTCGATCTCGCGCCGGCTGAGCCCGGCGAGCCGCGCGGTATAGGCGAGGTTCTCGCGCGCCGACATGTTGTCGTAGAAGCCGATCTGGTCGGGCAGGTAGCCGACGCGGCGCTTGACCTCGAGCGGATCGCGCAACGGGTCGAACCCGGCGACCATCGCGCGGCCGCTGGTCGGCTCGGTGAGGCCCAGCAGCATTAGGATCGTCGTCGTTTTGCCCGAACCGTTGGGGCCGAGAATGCCGACGATCTCGCCGGCGGCAACCTCGAAATCGACATGGTCGACCGCGAGGTTCGCGCCATAGCGCTTGGTCAGCCCCTCGGCCTTGATGACCGTCTCGCCCGGCATCGCGCGCGCCCTAGCGGCGGCCGAAGCGGGCGACGGCGAAGACCACGACCAGCAGCGCCACCGCGATGATCGCGATGCCGATCGCGCCCCACAGCGTCGAGGTCAGCACGGTAATGCGGAAATTCGCCGATTCGGACAGGCCGCCGGTGGCGCTGGCGCGCACCGACATCTGGTAATCGCCGGCGATGGCGCGCGGGGACGGGGTCATCGTCAGCTTGACGTTCTGCGTCGCGGCGGCGGCCAGGGACGGGATCGTCTTTGGGTCGAAACTGGTCTTCCAGCCTTCCGGCGCGGTGGCCGACAGCTCGACGTCGCGCGCCGCCTCGCTGCCGTCGTTCTTGACCACGACGGTCAGCTGGCTCTCCTGCCCGGCATAGGCATCGCCGGAAAGGCGGCCGCCTTCACCGGACACCGCAAGCCGCGGCTGGCCGATGATGGTCAGCGACAGGTTGAGGTCGGCGCTCGCCTGCTCGGTCTTGGCGTGGACCGCGAGCTTGTAGTCGCCGGCCGGGGTCTCGCGCGGCAGGCTCAGCGCCGCGTCGAGGTCTTTCGATTTGCCGGCCTCGATCGGAATGCTGGTCAGCTGCTGCGAGCCATAGGCTTCGGTGAAGGTGACCTGGAAATTTTTCGGCGCGTCGGCGGAGAGGTTGATCGTCGCGTCCCGGCCGCTGTCGTTGGTCACGGTGACCCGGTATTTGAACGCGGTCGTCGCAGTGCCGCGCAGATCCGGGAAGTTGGTCGTCATTTTGAGCTTCGCCGGGACTTCCTGGCCGATCGTCACGGTCAGCGGCAGCTTCAGATCCTGGTTGCCGCCCTTGGCCTCGACGGTGAAGCGGTAGTCGCCCGTCTTGGCGCCGGATGGCGGTTCGAGGCGCAGTTGCAGCCGCTCGTCGGAATCCGGAGGAACCTGCACCGCGCCGACCGGCTGGCCGCCGCCGAGAATGGTCGCCTTCCAGCCCTGCGCGACCTCCGGTACGGACAGCGCCAAGTCCTGCGGCGGCAATTTGTAATTGTGGATCGACAGGTCGACCGTCGTGGTCTCGCCGGCTTTGACGGTCAGGGCAGGATAGCGCGTCGTTAAAAAGACGCCGCTCAGGCTAGGCGGGTCAGCCGCAAAAGCGCCCACCGTCCAGCCGCTCGCGACAAGAAAAGCGACAGCAAGAAGCCGTCTCAGCATCCGGGATCCTCCCCTGATTTACGCCTGGTCTTTCGCCCTGGAGTTCATCTCTGGCATGACCGCCCGACGTCGCGAGTTTTTTTACGCCGCTCGCCGTGGTGGCGGGAATGCGGCGTGAAGTCTCTCGCGACGACGGCGGTGAGATAAAGCACAGAACCGGATGCCGACACTTAAGTTTTTGTAATGTTGTCGGATTCGCGGCTCAGAAAATGTTCCACCAGGTCTTTTGCGACTGCCCTGGCTCGGGGTTGCCCTGGGCGACGAGCGCGTAGGCGTCTTCGTACCAGTGGCTGCCGGGATAGTTGTAACCGAGCACGGCGGCGTTCTCCTGCGCTTCCTTGTTCAGCCCGAGCGCCAGGTCGCATTCGACGAGCCGTTCCAGCGCCTCGGGTACGTGCGTCGTCGTCTGATAGTTGTCGATCACCCGGCGAAACCGGTTCATTGCCGCGAGATGGTCGCCCGCCTTCAAGTAATAGCGGCCGATCTCCATCTCCTTGCCGGCGAGATGGTCGTGCGTGAAGTCGAGCTTCAGCTTGGCGTCGCGCGCATATTTGCTGTCGGGGAAGCGGCGGACCACATCGTCGAGCGCTTTGACCGCCAGCTCGGTGATCTTCTGGTCGCGGCCGACATCGGTGATCTGGATGTAGTAGCAGATCGCTTTCACGTAATAGGCGTAGGCGATGTCCTTGTTGCCCGGGTGCAGCTGGATAAAGCGGTCGGCGGCGAGAATGGCGTCGTCGTATTTGCCGTTTGCGTAACTCGCGTAGATCGCCATCAGCTGGCTTTTCGTCGCCCAGACCGAATAGGGATGCTGGCTTTCGACCTGGCCGAACGTCCCCGCGGCCTTGGCGTAGTCCTCGTTGACCATCTGGTCCATCGCCGTGTTGTAGAGGTCGTCGACCGGCTTTTCGATATACGCCTCTTGCTTGTTGCCGCCGCCGCAGCCGGCAAGGCCCAGCAGCAACACCACGGCGCCAAGGCGGGGCGAGACCAGAACGCGCATCATCAAACCGTTTTTAGACCAACGATCACATCCGGCTTATACCACGGATCGCCGCGATGCCAGAATTCGTTGCGTCGTCAGGCGTGCGCGCGCCGCCGCTCCGGCCAGGCGATGACCGGTAATGTGCCTGGATCGGCGAGCGTCGTCGCGCACCACGCGTCGCGATCCCCGAACAGCGCCGCGAGCAGCTCTCGGGTGTGGGCATGTCCGGAGCGGACACCACGGAAATGACCGATGATCGGCCCGCCGGCGAGATAGAGGTCGCCGAACGCGTCGAGCAGCTTGTGCCGGACGAATTCGTCGGCGTAGCGCAAGCCGCCGCGGTTGAGCACGCGGTCGCCGCTGATCACCACCGCATTTTCCAGCGAGCCGCCCTGTGCCAGGCCGGCGGCGCGCAGCCGCTCGACATCGTCGAGCATGCCAAAGCTGCGGGCGCGGCTGAGTTCCGCGCGGAAGGTATCGGGCTCGAACGCCACCATCATGTCCTGGCAGCCGATGACCGGATTTTCGAAGGCAATCTCGAAGCTCATCGAGAAGCCGTGATCGGGCAGCAGAGCGGCGCTTCCGCCCTGATGCAAAATCTCGATCGGCTTGAGGACCTTGATCGCGCGCCGCGGCAGGTTTTGTTCGACCGTGCCGACACGATCGATCATCGCCAGAAACGGCGCTGCGCTGCCGTCCATCGCCGGCACCTCGCCCCCGTCGAGCGCGACGATCGCGTTATCGATGCCGCATCCGGCGAGCGCCGCCATCAAATGCTCGATGGTCTTGATCTCGCTGCCTTCGCCATTCGACAGCACGGTGCACAGCGCGGCGTTGATCGAGTGGGTCCACAAAGCGGGGATTTCGGCGCCGGTGTCGATCCGGCGAAACACGATCCCGGTGCCCGGCGCGGCCGGACGCAGCGTCATCGTAATGCGCTGGCCACTATGCAACCCGATCCCGCGGCAGTTGACTGCGCCCGCGAGCGTCCGCTGTTGGATGATGCCGCTGTCCCCCACGATGACCCCTTGCGCTTAACGCTACGACCCCGACGCGCAAGCTAGCCAATGCCTTAGCTTTGCCACAAATCACTCTTTGTTGCAGTTTGTTGCACGCTTGAAGCAAGGTTCTTGTAAGGAAATCAATCCGATAGAATTTGGGCTGGCGGCCACGGCAGCGCCGCGGCGATGCCGTGCAAGCCGACACCAGCGACTCGAAACGGGCCCGAAGCGATATCGAACCAGGCCAAGCTTTCTATTGCTACGTCATGCCCGGATTTTGTTCCGGGCATCCACGGAAGCGCGCGGGACGGCAAGACGAATCGCGTCATGGCCGGGTCAAGCCCGGCCATGACCAATGAAAGAGAGCGCGTCCTAATTCGCCTGGCGGCGCAGAAAGGCCGGGATGTCGAGCAGGTCGTCTTCCTTGGCGCTGGCGGCCTGTTCTTCCGGCTCCAGCGACGCAAGCCGTGGCTGTGCAGGACGCGCCCCCGAGGGCGCCGTCGCGGGACGAGGGGGTGCCGGGGGCGCGGCGGGTGCCGTCGGCGTGGCGGCGGGTTGGGTCAGCCGCACGCGGCCGACGCCGGTCACCCGCTCGATCAGGCTGGGTCCGCGGCTGCGCGGCCGCGCCGGCGTCTCGGCCGCGGCGGGCGGCACCGCCGGATGCGCCAGAGGCACCTGGCGCGGCACGCCCGGGTCGACCGGTTTCGGTGCGATGTAGGCACCGCTGCGGACGGCGGCGGTTTCGGCCGCTTCCGCGGCGGGCGGCGCCGGCTCGGCGGCCGCTGGCGGTGCCGGGGGACGGGCGTCGCTGCGCGGCGTCGGCGGGATCGCGTTCTGGGTCAGCATCGGCTGAGTGTAGCCGCCGCGCGGTGCCGGCTCCGCGGTCGGCAGGCGTGTGCCGAGAGTCGGCGCGCGCTCGCCTTGCGGGTTCTCGCCGTCGATGCCGGTCGCCACCACCGAAATGCGCATCCGGCCCTGGAGTTTCTCGTCGAAGGTCGAGCCAAAGATGATGTTGGCGTTGGGATCGACTTCCTCGCGCACGCGATTGGCCGCCTCGTCGACCTCGAAGAGGGTCATGTCGAGACCGCCGGTGATATTGATCAGCACGCCGCGCGCGCCCTTCATCGACACGTCTTCGAGCAGCGGGTTCGAGATCGCCGCCTCGGCGGCGTCGACCGCGCGGCGCTCGCCCTCGGCTTCGCCGGTGCCCATCATCGCCTTGCCCATCTCGCTCATCACCGTGCGGATATCGGCAAAGTCGAGATTGATCAGGCCGGGCATCACCATCAGGTCGGTGACCCCGCGCACGCCGGCATGCAACACGTCGTCGGCCATCTTGAACGCGTCGGCGAAGGTGGTGCGCTCATTGGCGACGCGGAACAGGTTCTGGTTGGGAATGATGATCAGCGTGTCGACGAATTTCTGCAGTTCCTCGATGCCCGCCTCGGCGGTGCGCATGCGGTGGACGCCCTCGAAATGAAACGGCTTGGTGACGACGCCGACCGTCAGGATGCCGGATTCGCGCGCGATGCGGGCGATGACGGGCGCCGCGCCGGTGCCGGTTCCGCCCCCCATGCCGCCGGTGATGAACACCATGTTCGAGCCTTGCAGCGATTCGAGGATGTCGTCGATCGCCTCCTCGGCGGCGGCGCGACCGACATCGGGGCGCGACCCGGCCCCGAGCCCGCGGGTCACACCGATGCCGAGCTGGATCTTGCGCGGCGCCGTCGACAGCTGCAGCGACTGCGCGTCGGTATTGCAGGCGATGAACTCGCAGCCGATCAGATTGCTGCGGATCATGTTGTTGACCGCGTTGCCGCCGGCGCCGCCGACCCCGATGACGGTAATGCGGGGCTTAAGCTCCTGCTCGTCCTTCGGGATGCTCAAATTGATCATTATGCCCTCCACGCTGCGCGCGGCCGCTGCCCTGTCCGGCCCGGTGCCGGCTCCCCACTGCAAATGCCGCGTGACGCGGCCAGAACGGCTGTTGCCCCCGGCACGATTCCGCTGGCGTCTTGCCAACTTTACGCGATTTGGCCCGAACGCCATACCCGAGACGATCAAAAAAGAAGCCGCGTTTAAAAATATTCGCGGAGCCAATTCGACATCCGACTCAGGACGCCGCGTCCCGCGACGCGACCGGCGCGCGGTCGCTCGGCCTTTTCCGACATCGCAAAATGCAGCAGGCCGGAGGCCGCGGAAAAGGCCGGCCCATGCGTCGACTCGGCCAGGCCCTTGACCCGCAGCGGGCGGCCGATCCGTACCTGCTTGTCGAGGATCAGCCCAGCCAGCTCTTTGATGCCGTGCAACTGGCAGGCGCCGCCGGTCAGCACCACGCGACGCCCGGCGATCTTGTCTGAGCCACCGGCTTCGAGCCGGTTACGCACCATTTCGAAGGTTTCCTCGATGCGCGGCGCGATGATCCGCACCAGCATCGATTTTGGCATGTGGTTGGCGTGGCCGTCCTCGTCTTCGCCGATCTGCGGCACGGCGATCATCTCACGCTCGTCGAGCGTCGAGGAAATCGCGCTGCCGAACAGCGCCTTCATCCGCTCGGCCTGGGCGATCGGCGTCGACAGGCCGCGGGCGATGTCGTTGGTCACATGCCCGCCGCCCACCGCCACCGAATCGGCGAACACCAGGTTGCCGCCGACAAACACGCCGATCGTCGTGGTGCCGCCGCCCATATCGATGACGGTGACACCGAGGTTCATCTCGTCCTCGACCAGGCATGACAGACCGGCGGCGTAGGGACTGACGACGAACGCATCGGGTTCGAGCAGCGAGCGGGTGATCGCCGTGCTGTGATTGCGCACCGGCGCCGCGCCCGCGGTCACGATGTGCATGTTGACGCCGAGCCGCGTCCCGATCATGCCGCGCGGATCGCGGATGCCGCGGCTGTCGTCGATCGAAAACCCGACCGGAAAAGAATGGATGACCGCCCGGTCGCCGGCGTCGCGCATCGCATAGCCGCGATCCAGCACCTGGCGCATGTCGCCGTCACTGATCTCGCGGCCGCCAATATTGATCTCGGCCTTGATCATGCGCGACGGGCCAAACCCGGCGGAGAGGCTCACCGCGACGCCGGCGATCTGCTCGTCGGCCATCTCCTCGGCGGCGTGGACGGCATTGCGGATCGAATCGCTGACCTCGTCGAGATTGACGATCGCGCCCGATTTCACACCGCGCGACACCTGATGGCCGATGCCGAGAATGCGCGGCTCGGTGCCGTCGACGCGGGCGATAAAGCAGCAGACCTTGGTCGAGCCGATATCGAGCCCGGCGATCAGGCTGCCGCGCGGCCGAACCGCGGGCTGGCGCGGCCGTGGGCTGGCGCCGTTGCCGCCGCCTGACCCGGGGCGGATTTTGGCCGCAGTAGTGGTCGCCGAATTCATGTGCTCTTCCCCGGCGCATGAGGTTTTTTTGCCGCCGGCGCGTCTTTCGACGACGGGTCGCCGACCCGCATCACCAGGCGGTCGGGAAGCCGCAGATCGATGGTCTCGACATCGCGCTGCAGGACGCGGTTGCTGCGTTCGAGCTGCGCCAGCTTGGCCCAGGCGCCGGCCATGTCGTCTTCGGGCAGCATCACGTCGATCATATTGTCGATGCGCACGTTCCAGCGCCGGTCGCCGACCAGCACTACCGCGGTGACGCGGGCGGCAAGCGACGGCTCGTTGGCCAGCAGGTCGAGCAATTGCGCCGCGCCGTGCCGCGCCGGGTCGCCGCCGACGACGGTCGGGAGTTTTGCAAAGCGCGACAAGTCGGTGACGGGAATGACCGTGCCGTCGCGATCGATCAGCTCATGCTTGCCGTCGTGCTGCCAGACCGCGAGCGGGCGCCGCTCTACCAGGCGGACGTAGAGCGTGCCCGGCAGCCGCCGTTCGATCGCGGCCGAGCGCACCCAGGGCAGCGCCTCCAACTGCTGCTTGGCGCGCGACGGGCTCACCGCAAGGATCGGCGTGCCGTAATGCGCGTCGAGCGCGGCGAGGATCGTCTCTCGGTCGGTTGTCGAGCGGCCGTCGACCTGGATGTCGGTGACGACGAGGCCGAGATCGCCGGTCAAGCCCATGACCGAGGCCAGCAATCCCTGGCTCTGGCTCGGCGTTTGGCCTTGGCTCGGACCGCGCGCCGGCAGGGTGCCGCTGCCGCTGAGGATCGCGCCGCCGGCGAGCCCCGCCGCGAGCGCCAGCGGCGCGCCCCACAGCGCCACGCGCCGCAGATTATGCGCGTTGCGGCGACGGCGCGGCCGGCTCGGCGGCCGTTGCTGCTGCGGGCGCGCCCTAGCCATGCGTCGCCCCCGGGGCCGATCCCGCCGCATGCCGACCGACGTGGCGAATTTCCCATTCGAGCACGACGCCGAACTGCGCGTGCACTCGGCGGCGCACCTCTTCGCCGAGCCCCTCGATATCGGCGGCGCTGGCGTTGCCCGTGTTGATCAGGAAGTTGGTGTGTTTTTCCGACACCGTCGCGCCGCCGCGTGTGAGGCCGCGGCAGCCGGCGGCGTCGATCAGCCGCCAGGCGCTGTCACCCGGCGGGTTGGCGAAAGTCGAGCCGCCGGTGCGCGTGCGGATCGGCTGCGAGGCTTCGCGCGCCGCCTTGATCTCGTCCATCCGCGCGGCGATCTCGGCCGGGTCGCCACGCCGCCCGCGCAACACCGCGCCGGTGAAGATCCAATCGTTCGGCGCGTCGGAGTGCCGGTAGGACAGGCCTAATTCCGCGGCCGGAACACGGTGGACCGTGCCGCTGCGATCGACCGCGCCGGCTTCGACAAGGATGTCTTTGACTTCGCCGCCATAGGCGCCGGCGTTCATCCGCAGGCCGCCGCCAATCGTGCCGGGCACGCCGGACAGGAATTCGAGCCCAGCGACGCCGGCTTCCGCCGCGGTCAGCGCGACGTTGAGGTCGAGTGCGCCGGCGCCGGCGCGAACTTGCTCATCCTCCGCCGTGACCTCGGCAAAGCCGCGGCCGAGCCGGATCGTGACGCCGGGGACGCCGCCGTCGCGCACCAACAGGTTGGAGCCGACGCCGAGCACCGTCACCGGAACGTCCGCCGGCAGCGCCTTGAGAAAATCGGCGAGATCGGCTTCGTCGACGGGGCGGAACAGCACCTCCGCCGGTCCGCCGACGCGGAACCAGGTCATCGGGCCGATCGCCGCGTTCGGCGTCAGCCGGCCGCGCACCGGCGGCAGGCGTCCCATCAGCTCCGAGGGTGACCCGGAAGGGCGGTCGGCGGCAGGAGCCATCATGCGACGCGGCTTTGCCAGTCGGCCGCTGCCAGCTCGCTCGGCAGCGCATTGGCCCAATTGGTGATCGAGCCGGCCCCAAGGCAGATGACGATATCGCCCGGCTTGGCCAGCTCGCGCACCATGGCGGCGAGCTCAGTCGGATCGCCGAGCGGCCGCGCGTCGCGATGGCCATGCGCCGCCAACCCGGCGACCAGCGCGTCGCGATGCACATCGTCGATCGGCGTCTCGCCGGCAGCATAGACATCGGCGACGAGCACCGTGTCGGCGTCGTTGAAACAGGTGCAGAACCCGTCGAACAGATCGGCGAGGCGCGTGTAGCGGTGCGGCTGCATCACCGCGATCACCCGACCCGGCGTGATGGCCCGCGCGGTCTTGAGCACCGCGGCGATCTCGACCGGGTGGTGGCCATAATCGTCGATGATCGAGACGCCGTTCCACTCGCCGGTCTTGGTGAAACGGCGGCGTACGCCCTTGAAATTGCGCAGGCACGTCCGCACCACGGCATCGCCGAGCTTCAGCTCGGTGGCGACGGCAATCGCGGCCAGCGAGTTCTGCACGTTGTGCTCGCCGTACATCGCGAGGAAAAGATCGCGGATCGTGCGGGTCTTGCCGGTAGCGCGGTCGGAGACGATCACGTCGTATTCGGTGCCGCCGTCGGCGAGCCGCAAGTTCACCGCGCGGATATCGGCCTGGGGGCTGAACCCGTAGGTCAGGATGCGCCGCTCGGTGAGCCGCGCGACGACGCCCTGCACGACCGGATGGTCGATGCACAGCACCGCAAAACCGTAAAACGGAATGTTGCTGGCGAACACCTCGAACGCCTGGTGCAGCGCGCCGATGTCGCCGTAATGGTCGAGGTGCTCGGGGTCGATATTGGTGACGACGGCGATCGCCGCCGGCAGGCGGGTGAAGGTGCCATCGCTTTCATCGGCCTCGACCACCATCCAGTCGCTGTCGCCAAGCCGGGTGTTGGTGCCGTAGGCGTTGATGATGCCGCCGTTGATCACCGTGGGATCGAGCCCGGCGGTCTCGAGCAGCGCGCCGATCAGCGAGGTCGTCGTGGTCTTGCCATGCGTGCCGGCCACCGCGACCGCCCATTTGAGGCGCATCAGCTCGCCGAGCATCTCGGCGCGGCGGACGATCGGGATGCGCCGCGCGCGGGCGGCGGCGATCTCGGGATTGTCCGCCTTGATCGCCGATGACACGACGACGACTTCGGCGGCGTCGAGATTCTCGGCCTTGTGGCCGATCTTGACGGCGATGCCGAGCTCGGCGAGGCGGCGGGTGTTGGCCCCGTCGGCGACGTCGCTGCCCTGCACCTTGTAGCCGAGATTGTGCAGCACCTCGGCGATGCCGCTCATGCCGATGCCGCCGATCCCGACAAAATGAATGAGGCCCAGCCCCTGCGGCAGCGATCTCATGCGGCGCGTTCCATGTCGTTGCCGTTGCGGCCGTGGATCAGGCTCTGCACCAGCCCGGCGAGGTGCTCGGCCGCATCGTCGCGGGCGAAGGCGCGTGCCGCCTTCGCGGCGTCGGCCAAGCCTGGCGGAGCGGCAAGCAGGCGGGCGAGGCGTTCGGCGAGCCCGGCGGAGGTGAAGTCGGGCTGCGGGACGCTCCAGCCACCGCCGGATGCGGCGAATTGCGCCGCGTTGGCGGTCTGGTGGTCGTCCATCGCATGCGGGTAGGGGACCAGGATCGCCGGCCGGCCGGCAGCGGCCAGTTCGGCGATTGTCGAGGCGCCGGCGCGGCAGATCACCAGATGCGCGCGCCGCAGCCGCTCGGGCATGTCGGTGAAGAAGCTTTCGACAGCGGCGGCGATGCCGAGGTCGCGGTACTGCGCGACGACGGCGTCCTTATCCTCGGGCCGCGCTTGCTGCGCGACATGCAGCCGCCCCCGCAGCTCGGCCGGCAGCATCGCCAGCGCTGGCGGCACGATCTCCGAGAAGATTCGGGCGCCTTGGCTGCCGCCCGTAATCAGCAGCTCCATCGTCTCGCCGGGCAGCGCGTAGGGCGTGGCGCCGACGGCCTGGATCGGCGGGCGCACCGGGTTGCCGGTGTGCACCGTGCGGCAGTGGTCGGCGGCGCGCAGGCCTAGCGTGGCGGCAAAGCCGGTGGCGATCCGGTGCGCGCGCGGCGCGAGCAGCCGGTTGGCGCGGCCGAACACAGCATTCTGCTCGTGGATCAGCGTCGGCCGGCCGAACTGCGCCGCGGCGAGCATGGTCGGCACCGAGGGGTAGCCGCCAAACCCGACCACCGCCGCCGGCGCCAGCCGGCGCAACAGGCGCCGCGCCTGCATCATCCCCAGCGCCAACTCGGCGAGGCCATAGGCGGCGTGCAGCGGACCACCGCCCAGCTGACCGGCGCGCACCAGGTCGATCGTCACGCCCGGCACCGCCGCGGCAAAGGAATCGGCGCGGCGGTCGGTCAAGAGATGCACCGTGCCGCCGCTGGCGACGAGCAGCCGGGCCACCGCCTCGGCCGGGAACAGATGGCCCCCGGTGCCGCCGGCGGCCAGGACATAGGTCGCCCTCACAGCTTGTCTCCGCCGAGCCGCCGGCGGGTCAGCGCCAGCAGCATGCCCATCCCGAAAGCCAGCGCGACCATCGACGAGATGCCGTAGCTGAGAAACGGTAGGGTCATCCCTTTGGTCGGGATCAGGTGCAGCGCCGAGGCCATGTTGATCACCGCCTGCAAGCCGAACTGGATCAGGAGGCCGGTCGCGGCGAGCAGCACAAACTGGTCCTGTTCCTGCAGCAGCCGCGACAGGCCGCGCAACACGACAAACGCAAACAACCCAACGATCAGCACACAGGCGACGAGGCCGAATTCCTCGCCGGCGACCGCAAAGACAAAATCGGCGTGCGCGTCAGGTAGCACGCTCTTGACCGTGCCTTCGCCCGGCCCGCGGCCCCACAGCCCGCCACCGACAAACGCTTCGAGCGAGCGGCGCACCTGGTAGGAATCGCCGGCCGCGGGATCGAGAAAGCGGTTGATGCGATCGGTGACGTGCGGCAGCCACTCATAGGCGGCGAACAGCATCGATGCGCCGCCGACCAGGCCAATCCCCAGCCAATAAAACCGCAGCCCGGCCATAAAGAACTGCGCGAACCACACCGCCGCGACGACCAGCGCCATGCCGAAATCGGGCTGCTTGACGAGGACCGCGATGATCGCGGCGAACAGCACCGCGGAAATCAGGTTGCCCTGGAACCCCGGCCGCCGCCGCTGCTCGGCGAAGAGCCAGGCGGCGACCACTGCAAAGGTCGGCTTGACCAGCTCCGAGGGCTGGATACCCAGCCCGCCGACATTGATCCAGCGCCGCGCGCCCTTGATCTCCATGCCGACGACGAGCGTCGCAGCCAGCATCGCCACGGAGATGCCGAACAGGATGAGTGCGAAGTGGCGTACCTTGCGCGGCGACAGCAGCGATACCGCGAACATGATCGCCACCGCCACCGGCACGGCGAGCAGATGGCGTTTGACGAAATGCATCGAGTCGTAGCCGATGCGCACCGCGACAGCCGGGCTCGCGGTCATGCTCAGCATCACGCCGATCGCGATCAGTGCGAGCAGCGCGCTGAGGGTCCAGCGGTCGACGGTCCACCACCAGCGCGCCACCGGGCTCTGATCGACGCGCGCGAACCTCATGCCCCGGCTTCCCCAGGCTTGTGCGCTCCCGGCAGCTCGCCGACCAACCGGCGGAACGTGTCGCCGCGCACCTCGAAATTGGGGAATTGGTCATACGAAGCGCAGGCCGGCGACAGCAACACCACGGCACCGGGGACGTGCTCGCGCAGCGCCCGCTCGGAAGCCGCCGCCAGCGCGGTCGCGAGATCGCCACTTCGGGAATAGGAGACCTTGCCCTCGAGCGTCGCCGCGAACTCCCCCGTTGCGTTCCCGATCAGGAATGCATGCCGCAGGTGCTGGAAATACGGCGCCAGCGACGTGATCCCACCCGCTTTCGCAAGGCCCCCGGCGATCCAGTAGATCGCCTCGTAGCACGCCAGCGCCTTTTCGGCAGCATCGGCGTTGGTAGCCTTCGAATCATTAATATAGCGTACGCCGTCGATCGTATCTACCAGTTCTTGACGGTGCGCGAGGCCTGGAAAGCTGCGGATCCCCTCGACCGCGGCATCGGTCGAGATGCCGGCGCGCCGCGCGACGGCGTAGGCGGCGGCGATGTTCTGGGCATTGTGCAGGCCGGGCAGGCGCGGCGCCTCGGCGAGGTCGAAGACTCGACGCGGTGCGCCATCGAGCGCATCGACCAGCCGGCCATTCTCGATATAGATGCCGTCCGGAACGGCTTCATGGACCGAGATCGGCACGACGCGCGCCACGCCGTCGCGCCGCAACGCGGCGGCGAGATCGCGGCAGATCGCATCGTCGGCTCCGACGACCGCGGTGGCCTCGGCGCCCTGGCTGGCGAAGATGCGCTTCTTGGCGGCGATATAGCCGGCCATGTCGCCGTGGCGGTCGAGATGGTCGGGGGTGACGTTGAGCAGCACCGCGATATCGAAGGCGAGGGTGTCGACCAGTTCGAGCTGGAACGAGCTCATCTCCAGCACATAGGTTCCGTCTGCGCCGAGCGGCACCAGGCCCAGCGCCGGCGGGCCAAGATTGCCGCCGATTTCGACTAGCTGGCCGGCAGTCGCGAGGATGTGGCCGATCAGCGCTGTCGTGGTCGATTTGCCGTTGGTGCCGGTGATGCCGATATAGCGTGCCTGTGGCTGGGCACGCCCCAACAGCTCGATGTCGCCGATGATCGGCACCCCGGCGGCGCGGGCCGCGACCACCGCCGGGTGCGGCGTCGGGAAACTGTGCGGGATGCCCGGCGACAGCATCAGCGCGGCGACCTGGCGCCAGTCGATCCGGGCCGGGTCGGCGAGCGGCAGCTCGGCCGCTATGCCGGAGCGGGTCTTTTCGCTGTCGTCCCAGGCCAGCACGTCGGCGCCGCCGGCGATCAGCGCTGCCGCCGCGGCGCGCCCGGAGCGGGCGAGGCCGAGCACCGCGACCTGCTTTCCCTCGTATCCGGGCACGACGATCATCGCTTCCTACCGCAGCTTGAGCGTCGCCAGCCCGGCGATCGCCAGGATCGAGGCGATAATCCAGAAACGGATGACGACGGTCTGCTCCTGCCAGCCCTTCTGCTCGAAATGATGGTGCAGCGGCGCCATGCGGAACACGCGCCGGCCGGTCATCTTGAAGCTCGCGACCTGCACGATCACCGAGACCGCTTCGAGCACGAACAGCCCGCCGACGATCGCCAGCACCAGCTCATGCTTGGTGATGACGCTGATCGCGCCGAGCGCGCCGCCCAACGACAGCGACCCGGTATCGCCCATGAAAACCATCGCCGGCGGCGCGTTGTACCACAGGAAGCCCATACCCGCGCCGATCAGCGCAGCGCAGAATACTGCAAGCTCGTCGGCACGCGGGATGTGGTGGAGTTGCAGATAGGTCGCAAACGTGAGGTTACCCACCATGTAGGCGATGAAGCCGAAACAGCCGGCGGCAATCATCGTCGGCACGATCGCCAGCCCGTCGAGCCCATCGGTCAGGTTCACCGAATTGGAGGCGCCGACGATCACGAGGATGCCGAACGGCACGAAAAACCAGCCGAGATCGAGCAGCGTGTTCTTGAAAAACGGCACCGCGATCTGGTTGGCGAAAGGCTGCCGGGCAACGACCGCAAGCGCGACGCACGCCAACCCGGCAATACCGATTTCGAGCAGCAGCTTCGAGCGCCCCGACACGCCGCGACTCGAACGGCGGGTCAACTTGCGGTAATCGTCAAAAAAGCCGATGAGGCCGAAACCGACCGTTACCAGGAGCGCGATCCACACATAGGCGTTGCTCAGATCGCCCCAGAGCAGCGTCGAGATGGTCAGCGCGAGCAGGATCAGAAACCCGCCCATCGTCGGGGTGCCCTTCTTGCGGATCAGATGGCTTTGCGGGCCGTCATCGCGGATCGGCTGGCCCTCGCCCTGCTTGGACTTGAGCCAGGCGATGACCGGGGGGCCACAAATGAAGCTGATCAGCAGCGCCGTCACCACCGCGCCGCCCGAGCGAAAGGTGATGTAGCGGAACAAATTGAGCGCGTGAAAATCGTCGGCCAGCGGGTAGAGCAGCAGATAGAGCATGCGGTGATTTTTCTTAAAACACGGCGGTGGCCGACGCCGGCCGCGGGGATCGACCGTAACGCATAACGGCATCATTGCGGCGCCACAACCCGTCATCCGAACCGCTCATTTGTCGGTAGGTCGGGCGGCAGCGGCGGCGATCGCTTCCTTCGCCACCGCCACATCGTCGAAGGGCAGAGTTTCCTTGCCGATAATCTGCCCGGTCTCGTGTCCCTTGCCGGCGATGACCAGCACGTCGCCTGGCTCGAGGCCGTCGATCGCTGCGTAAATCGCCTCGCGCCGGTCGCCGATTTCCACTGCGCCGGGCGCCGCGTCGAGGATCGCGCGGCGAATCGGCTCTGGATCCTCGCTGCGTGGGTTGTCGTCGGTGACGTAGACACGATCGGCCGCTTCGGTCGTGACCTGGCCCATCAGCGGCCGCTTGCCGCGGTCGCGATCGCCGCCGGCGCCGAACACGACGACCAGTTTGCGGACGACATGTGGACGCGCCGCGGCCAGTACCGTACGCAGCGCGTCGGGCGTGTGGGCGTAATCGACAAAGATCGCCGCGCCGTTGTACGCGCCGACCAGTTGCATCCGGCCGGGCACCGTGGTCAGCGACGGCAACGTTGCGGCCGCCTTGCTCGCGTCGCCGCCGGTGGCGATCACCAGGCCGAGAGCGGCCAGCACGTTCATTGCCTGGAAATCGCCGATCAGCTTTAGCTCGATTGGTCGCGGTATCCCGCCGATCCTCAACTCGACGCGCTGGCCGTCGTGGCGCGGTTCGCGGCTGACCAGCCGCAGATCGGCCGCTTCGTTCTCACCGTAGCTCATCACCGGGTGGTGGTGTCTTGCCGCAAGCGCTGCCAGCCCGGCGAATTCGGGGCTGTCAGCATTGAGCACGGCCGTGGCGCCCGGGGCCAAAAGGTCGGTGAACAGGCGCTGTTTGGCGGCCCGGTACGACTCCATGTCGCCGTGATAGTCGAGATGGTCGCGCGTCAGGTTGGTGAAGGCGGCGGCGGCGAAGCTGATGCCGTCGAGCCGGTATTGCGCGAGCCCGTGGCTCGATGCCTCGATCGCCGCATGGTCGACGCCGTGTCGCGCCAATCCGGCAAGCATTTGGTGCAGCGCCACCGGGTCTGGCGTCGTCAACGCCCCCGGATGGCGCTCGTCGCGGATGACCCAGCCGAGCGTGCCGAGGCTGGCGGATGGATGGCGGAGCGCTTCCCAGATCTGGCGGGTGAAATGCGCGACCGAGGTTTTGCCATTGGTCCCGGTGACCCCGACGATTGTCCCCGGCCGCTGCGGGTAGAGACGGCTGGCGAGCAGCGCCAGACGGCGGTGCGGGTTCGGATCGGCAATGATGATGGTCCGCACACGCGCCGCGTCATCGAGAGCGAGCGCGGCGGGGTCGTCGGTGAGGATGGCGACGGCGCCATTCGCCACCGCCTCGGCGGCAAAGCGGCGGCCATCGGTGGCGACGCCTTTCAGCGCGGCGAACAGAAAGCCCGGCTTGACCAGTCGGGAATCGGCGGTGATTCCGACGATGTCCGGATTGGTGAGCGGCGCGGCCCCGTCTCGGTGTGAAGCAGATGCCGTGGGGGCGGCGTCGGGAGCGAACAGCTCAGTCGTATTCAAGCTTCTTGCCTAAGAGGCTCTCGATTTGCAGGCCCTGTTTGATCTCCGCGGAATTTTCGTCTTGCGGCGCAACGCCAAGCAGTGGCGCGATGCGCTGGATGATGCGGCTGGTCGCCGGCGCGACGGTCCAGCCGGCGGTCGCATAACCGTGGCTTTCCTTGTTGCCGTGCGGCTCGTCGACCAGGGTCAGCATGACATACTGCGGGTTGTTCATCGGGAACGCTCCGATAAACGACGAGACGAGCTTTTTCTCCTCGTAGTGGCCGTGGATATTTTTCTCCGCGGTGCCGGTCTTGCCACCAACGACATAGCCGGGCGCCTCGGCCAGCTTGGCGGTGCCGAACTCGACGACATAGCGGAATAGTTTGCGCATCTGCTCCGAGGTCTTGGCCGAGATCACGCGGACGCCTGGCACCTGCGCGCCTTCCGGCACGCGCAGCATGGTCGGCTGATGCAGGATGCCGCCGTTCACGATCGCCGCGGTCGCGGTGATCATGTGCAGCGGGGTCACGGCGATCCCGTGGCCGAAGGCGATCGTCATCACGTTGACCGGGCGCCAGACCGACGGGTAGTGCGGCCGCGCGACCTCGACTTTGTCGAATTCGATCGGCACCGGGTCCAGCAGGCCGAGCCGGCGCAGGAACCCGCGCTGCCGCTCGCCGCCGGCGGCCAGCGCCATCTTCGCCGAGCCGATATTCGACGAATACATGAAGATTTCCGGCACGCTCAGGATGCGGTGCTTGCCGTGGTAGTCCTCGATCGTGAAGCGGCCGATCTTGATGCCGGCGCGGGCATCGTAGGTCGAGGTCATGGTCGATACGCCGGTGTCGAGCGCCATCGCCGTATTGAAGATCTTGAAAACTGAGCCGAGCTCGTATTCGCCCGAGGTGATCTTGTCGAAAACGCGGTCCTTGTCGAACTGCGAGGCGGTCTTCGGGTTGGTCGAGGGCGGGTGGTTCGGGTCGAAATCCGGCAGCGAGGCCATCGCCACGATCTCGCCGGTGTTGACGTTCATGATGATCCCGGCGGCGCCTTTGGCCTGGAACTGGTCCACGACGTGTTGCAATTCGTCCTTGAGGACGAATTGCACGCGCGCGTCGAGCGCCAGCGCGATCGGGCCGTTGGCGCCGCGGATCGACGGGTTGAGCCCGCGCTCGATCCCGGCCTGGCCGTTATTGTCGATGTTGCAGTAGCCGACCGAATGCGAGGCAAGGTCGCCAAGCGGGTAGATGCGGCGCTCGGCGGCGCTGAATTCGATGCCGGGGATGCCGAGATTGTTGACCAGATACTCCTGGCGCGGAGTCAGCGAGCGCTTCAGATAGGCAAAGCTGCGGCCGGAAGCGAGTTTGGCGCGGATATCGGCGGGCGACAGGTCGGGCAGCGCCTTGCTGATCTGTTGCGCGGCGCGCTCGGGGTTTTCGCCGGCCTGCAGCATCTGCTTCGAATTGACGTAGAGCGCGGGGCTGTCGAGGTTGGTCGCCAGCAGCGCGCCGTTGCGGTCGACGATATCGGCGCGCGGCGCGGGCGGCGGCGAGACCAGCCGCGCCTTGGCGACGCGTGGATCGCCCGTCCCGGAATCGAGCTCGACGACATAGCCGAGCCGGCCGATCACAATCAGGAACACCAAGGAGAAGATCGAAGCGGTGAGCAGCAGCCGGGTCCGCGTCGACTCCAGCAGCGCCGCGGCTTTGGGGTCGGCCACTACCGGCGCGCAAGGCGGCGGCTTGAAATGCCGCGGGCGGCAAGGATTGTCGTCGAGGCGCTGGGCGGTAAGCATCAGCGATCTCCGGTCACTTGCGCGAACAGGCCGTCGAGCGAAGCCGGCTTTGCCGGTCGCGGCGGCGCGGCGGGAGGCGGCGCGGTGGGCGCATGCATCAGCGAGGCGGCCGCGACCGGCGCGATCGGAATGGCTGGCGGAACGGGCATCGGCGCGGGCATCGGCTGGCTGGCCACGGCCGGCGTGGGTTGCGGCGTCGGCAGATGTGCCGGCTGGCTTGCGGCAACCGGAATGATCGGTGCGGGCGGCGGTGGGGCCGAAGCCATCGGCGCGATCGGCGGCGGTTGCATGACCATCGGCGGCGGCTCGGGCAGGGGCGGCGGTGTCGGACGCAGCGCGATCGCGTCGACGCTGGCGATAACCTGACGCGGCGCGACCGAGCCCAGATGGACATAGCGGTTGTTGAGGTCGGCGAGCAGTTCCGGCTGGTTGAGGAAGGTCCAGTCGGCGGTCAGCTCGTGGATCGCCTTCTGCTCGGCGACGGTCTTCTTCTTGACCGCGTTGAGCTGCTCGTCGAGACCCTGTACGGTCTGCTTGACGAGAAAGTTGGTCATCCCCGACGCCACGACGAGGATGAACCAGAAGGCGCCGCCGAGCCGGCTCATGCCGCCGCCTCCGGAAATGCGGGAGCGGCAGTGCGCTCGGCCCAGCGCAGCCGCGCCGAGCGGGCGCGCGGGTTGCGCCCGATCTCGGCGGCGTCCGGCCGCATCGGGCGGCGGGCCTGCACCCGGAAACTCGGCGTCGGGCGGCCGGGCGGCGGCGGCAGATGCCGCGAGCCGCGCGCTTCTTCGCTGCGCCGCCGCAGGAAATTCTTGACCCGCGCATCCTCCAGCGAGTGGAACGAGACGACCGCAAGCCGGCCACTCGGCATCAGCAGCCGTTCGGCGGCCGCGAGGCCGCGATCGAGTTCGCCGAGCTCGTCATTGACCGCGATGCGCAACGCCTGAAAGGTCCGCGTCGCCGGGTCGAGCCCCGGCTCCCATTTGGGGATGGCGCCGCGCACGATTTCGGCCAATTCGCCGGTCGTGGTCAGCTTCCCGCGCCGTTGCTCCGCCACGATGGCGCGGGCGATGCGACCGGCAAAGCGCTCCTCGCCGAGCCGGCGGACCAGCGCGGCCAGGTCCCGCTCGTCCAGCCGCCCGAGCAGATCGGCGGCGCTTTCGCCGTCACGGCTCATGCGCATGTCGAGCGGGCCGTCCTGGCGGAACGAAAAGCCGCGCCCGGCCTCGTCGAGCTGTATCGACGACACGCCGAGGTCGAAGGCGATACCGGCGATCGGCCCCGGCGCCAACGGTCCGATCAGCCGCTCCATATCGCCGAACGGCCCGGTGATCAGCGTCAGCCGGCCGCCATGCCTGGCGACCAGGTCCTGGCCGCGCTCGACCGCGTCCGGGTCGCGGTCGATGCCGAACACCCGGCAGCGGGCAGCGCCGAGAATGGCCTCGCTGTAACCGCCGGCACCAAAGGTCGCGTCGATATAGGTCGCGTCGTCGCGCGGCGTGATCGCGGCCAGCACCGCGTCGACCAGAACGGGAATGTGGCCCTGGGGGACGTGGCGCGCAGCGATAGCCATGCCGTGCCTACCGCGGACCGGACGACGGCAGCGTCGCGCCGCTGCGGCGCGAGCGCTCGCGCGCCTCGGCGCGGTGCCGGTTGAAGCGGCCCGGCTCCCATAGCTGGAACATCGTGCCGAGCCCGACAAAGGCCACTTCCTCGCCGATCTGGGCGTGGCTTTTCAAATCGTCCGGCAAGACGATTCGACCTTCGCCGTCGATCTGCAGGGCACGTGACTCGGCGAATACCAAGGCAAGGTCGTCTCTTCTGTCCGAATATTGATCGAGGGTGCCCAGACCCTCCATCATTTGCATCAGGTGGTCGCTGCCGGTGCCGTCGATGGCCTCGAATTTGAAGGAGGGCATCAGCACCACCTGGTTCGGGTGGCGGTGCGTCGCGAGCGTGGAACGAAAGGTCGCCGGCACTGAAACACGCCCCTTGCGGTCGACCTTGTTCACGAAAGTGGACAAAAACAGTTCCACTCACTTCCCCCAACGCTCGCCCAAGCACGTCCGGCAAGGGGTTGGCCCGGTTGCATCGGCGAGTTCCCCCGAACACCAATGCTCGTCTTGGGTGAGTATGGGATAGCATGGGAAAACCTGGGCCGTCAAGTTGATATTCCAATAAAAAGTGCGTTTGGCGAGAGATTCAAAATGTTCGGTGTAAAAGGATTGGTTTCCTACAGCATGTAGATCCGGCCTGTACTGCAATTATGCTTGTTCTGTTTATGTTCGCAAGCAGGGCTTTTACAAAAACCCCGAAAGCAGCCGGAAGCTGAGTGCGGCCGGTTCCTCCCCCGCAAGCGGGGGAGGGGGACCATGCGAAGCGTGGTGGAGGGGGAGTGCCGAAATTCGCCAGTGTAGCAACGAGGGGTGGGTAGCGCGCGGCTCTGAACGAGCGGGCCCGTCCCTGCCCCCTCCGGCGCGCTGTGCGCGCCACCTCCCCCGCACGCGGGGGAGGAACCGGTTGAGGGCTGCCATTTTTGTGCGAAGCCCGGGGCGGTAGACGGTCTCGCCGAAGAAGGAGGTGATAAGCCAGACGGTCTGTAAGCCGGGTTCTGTCCCACCCCGGAGGATGGGGATGGCCATTCATCTGGGACGTTCGTCGCCGAACGCCTCGCGCGACCGACCCGAGCGGCGGCGCGAAAGCCCGCCCGGCGCGGCTTGCGCCGTGCCTGCCGCTCCTACTTGGTCTTGCTCCCGGTGGGGTTTTCCCTGCCCTCGCCGTTGCCGGAGAGGCGGTGCGCTCTTACCGCACCATTTCACCCTTGCCGCCCATGGTGTCCCCCGAGGGGCACGCCATGGGCTCGGCGGTGTATTTTCTGTGGCACTGTCCCTGGGGTCGCCCCCGCCGGCCGTTAACCGGCACCGTGCTTCCGTGGAGCCCGGACTTTCCTCCCTCCCGTCACCGAAAGAGCGGCCATCCGACCGTCTGGCATGGGATTTTATGGGCCAGTCCCGCCGACCTGTCAAAACCGATCGGTCGTGGCAGCGCATCCGCCGGATTTTCACTGCGGCGCGGGACACCACCGAGCGGCAACTTCCGCTGATGCCCCCTTAGCGGGCGGCTCGTTCGCTCATGATAAAGGTGAGATGGCACGCCGCTTGCTCCGTGATCGGCCAGGGGGAAGCGCCTGGATGCGATAAGAGGAGCATCTCAGGCATCATGGCCGCCATCCCGGTTACCGATCCATCGGCCGCACTACCCGGGGCCGTCAGCCGGCACTCGTGGCGCTGGCTGCCGGCAGCGTTGCTGCTGTCCCCAGCGTTGTCATTTCTCGCGATTTTTTTCGCGCTGCCGGCGTTCAGCCTTTTCGCCTACAGCTTTCTGACGCAATCGGCGCGGGGCACGTCCGGCCTGCCGCTGACCCTGTCGCACTACGTCCATTTCTTTGCCGCGCCGCTTTATTCCCACGTGCTGTGGACGACGCTGAGCATCAGCCTGGCGACGACGCTGGCGGCGATGGCGCTCGCCTATCCGGTCGCGCTGGTGATGGCGCGCGCCGGCGCGGCGGTGCGGCAGATCCTCACAATGATCGTCATCGCGCCGCTGATCGTCAGCGTCGTGGTGCGGACCTACGGCTGGCAGGTGATCCTCGCCAATGGACCGACCGGCGCGCTCAACTGGCTGCTGCTGACGACAGGGATCGTCCGCGCACCGCTGCGGCTGCTCTACACCGAGGCCGCAGTGGTGATCGGCTCGCTGCATGTCTTCTACCCACTAATGGTGCTGCCGCTGGCCTCGGCGCTGGGCAAGATCGACCCTCGGGTCGAGGACGCCGCGCGCACGCTCGGCGCCACCGCCTGGCGCACCTTCCGGCGGGTCACGCTGCCGCTGAGCCTGCCCGGTCTGGCGGTCGGCTGCGGGCTGGTCTTTTCGCTGACTGCCGGTTCGTTTGTCACGCCGGTGATTCTCGGCGGCCAGCGCGCGAGCATGCTCGGCGTGCTGGTCGATCAGCAGATCCTCGTGGTCTACGACTGGCCGTTCGGCGCGACCGTGGCGACGGTGCTGGTGGTCATCGTGCTGGCGGTCAACATCGTCTCGACCCGGCTGTTGGCGACGCGCGGCGCGGGAAGCGCGGCATGAGCGGACGCCTCAGCGGGGCGGCCGCCTGGCTGCTCTATCCGGTCACGGTGGGGATGATGCTGTTCGTGCTGGCGCCGCTGCTGGTGACAGTGGCGATTTCGGTCAGCGACAGCGGGTTCGTGCAATTTCCGCCGCGCGGCTTCACGCTGTCGTGGTACGCGAAGGTCGCCCGCGACCCGGACTTCCTGGCGTCGCTGAGCTTCAGTCTGGCGCTCGCCTTCGCCGCTACGGCGGGCGCGATCTGTCTGGGGCTGCCCGCCGCCTTCGCCGTGGTGCGCCACAAATTTCCCGGCCGCGGCGCGGTCTCGGCGATGCTGCTGTCGCCGCTGATCTTTCCGGTGCTGATCACCGGCGTCGCTCTGCTCCAGCTGTTCTCGGCAATGGGGTCGAACAACACCCCGCTCAACCTCTTGATCGCGCACGTGCTGGTGACGACGCCGTATGTGGTGCGAACGGTGACGGCGAGCCTGATGCTGGCCGACGCCTCGCTCGAAGACGCGGCGCGCACGCTGGGCGCCGACGGCTGGCGGGTGTTCCGGCGGATCACCATGCCGCAGATCGCCCCCGGCCTCGTCGCCGGTGCGCTGTTCGCGTTCATGGTGTCGTTCGACAATTTCCCGATCTCGCTGTGGCTGTCGGACGCGCAGCACAACCCCATACCGCTGCTGATTTTCCAGATGATTTCCAACGTGTTCGAGCCATCGGTCGCGGCGATCTCGACACTGATGATGCTGCTGTCACTGGTGATCGTGCTGATCGTCGAACGCGTCGCCGGGCTGCGCCGCGCGATGGCGATGTGACCCCGCCATACCCCCAGTCATGGAGACCCAGTTGAACCGCCTGATCCGACGCCGTGGCTTTCTCGCCGGAGCGGCCGCGCTCGCCGCCCCCCTCGTCATCGGCCGGCGCGCCAGTGCCGACGAGCGCTCGATCACCATCGGCACCTACACAGCCCAGCAGGGCGAATATGTGCGCAAGCAGATCATCCCGCCGTTTGAGGCCAAGCATAACTGCAAGGTCTATTCGACCCAGGGCGTGACGCTCGAACAAATCGCGCTGATGCGCGCCAGCCGCAACAACCCGAAATACAGCGTCATGTTCATTGACGACATCGGGGTGGCGCTGGCCAAGAGCGAGGGGCTGATCGACAAGCTCCCGGCCGACAAGCTCCCCAGGCTGGCGCGGGTGATGCCGCGCTTCATGTTCGACGACGGCTATGGCGCCGGCTTTGCGATCTCTGCGGTCGGCCTGGTCTACAACCCGCAGACCGGCAAGCCGCTCACGAGCTACGCCGAGTTGTGGGACGAGCGTTTTCGCCAGCGCTATCTGATGACCTCGCCCAAGGCGACGCAGAGCCTCTATCTGCTGATCGCCGCGGTCACCCTCGAGACCGGCAAGCCGTACAAGGAAGCGCAGTACTTGATCGAGCAGGCCTGGCCGAAAATGACCGCGCTGAAGCCCAACGTGCTCAGCGTGTTCGAGGCGGCCTCGACCATTCTTCAGATCGCGCAGGGCCAGGCCGACCTCGCCGGGCTGACCTTCTCGAAGAACGTCTACCCCTACACCGTCAAAGGCGCGCCGCTCGACATGTGCTACCCGCGAGAGGGCACCTTCGCCGGGATCAACTGTCTTACGCTGGTCAAGGACGGGCCGGAGCGCGAGCTGGCGCTGGCCTTTATCGACTGGATGCTCGACCCGGGCATTCAACAAGGTCTGGCCGAGGCCACCTTGACCGCACCTTCCATCTCCGGCGTGGAGTTCAAACCCGATGTTGCAAAATACATGGCCTACCCGGAGTCGAAAATGGACGAGATGGGCATCTTCAGCGCCGATTGGACCTTCATCAACCCGATCCGCTCGAAGCTCATCGAGCGCTACAACGAGGTATTCGGAGTCTGAGGCGGCGGCTCGCGCCGCGCCACCGACCGCGGTCCGGTTGCGCGAACTGACCAAGCTGTTTGGCGAGACGCGGGCGGTCGACCGGCTAACGCTGACGATCGAGCCGGGGACCGTGTGTGCGCTGCTGGGCCCGAGCGGCTGCGGCAAGACCACTACGTTGCGCATGATCGCGGGGCTGATCCAGCCGGAGGCCGGCGAAATCTTTCTCGACGATCGCCCGGTCACCCGCGTGCCGGTGCACCGCCGCAACATCGGCATGCTGTTTCAGAACTACGCCCTGTTCCCGCACATGAATGTGGCGCAGAACATTGCCTTCGGCCTCGAAATGCGCCATGTCCCGCGCGCGGCGATCACGGCGCGGATCGCCGACGCGTTGCGGCTGGTGCAGCTCACCGATTACGGCGAGCGCATGCCGTCGCAGCTCTCGGGCGGCCAACAGCAGCGCGTCGCGCTGGCGCGCGCGCTGGTGTTTCAGCCGGCGGTGCTGCTGCTCGACGAGCCGCTGGGCGCGCTCGACAAGAGCCTGCGCCAGGAGATGCAGGTTGAGCTGCGCCAGCTACAGCGCCGCCTCGGGATCACCACGATCATGGTGACGCATGACCAGGACGAGGCGCTGACCATGGCCGATCGCATCGCCATCATGCGCGACGGCTGGCTCGAACAGGTCGGCGCTCCGACTGAAATATACCAGCGCCCGGCGTCGACCTTTATCGCCAGCTTCCTCGGCGCCGCCAATTTCTTCCGCGGCAAGATCGTCCGCTCGGAGCGCGGTTGGGTGCGGGTCGAGGGGCCTGGTGGGCTCGTTCTGTCGTTTCCGTCCGACCGCGCGGCGGGTGACCTCGTCACCGTTGCGCTGCGGCCGGAGGCGCTGAGGATCGAGCCGCCCGGACAAAGTGAAGCGGCGTCGGTCAATGCAACGCAGGCCGTCGTCGAGCAGATCGTGTATCACGGGTTTGTCACGCATCTTCACCTGCGCCGCCCCGACGGCACCCCATTGATCGCGTTTCAGCAAAACGACGCGCGCCCAAGCGGCAACGCGATCACGCCGGGCGCAACGATCACTGCCCGCTGGACGGAGGAGAGTCTGCACCCGGTCAGAGACGAACCGGGCTGACGTGATCGTCACCGGCAAAGCGATTGCCGACAAGGGCGGCCGCGATCGGCGCAAGCTGGGCATATTCCGCGCGCGGGCTGCGTGCGAAATAGGGACGGCCGGTTGGTTTCCGCGGCTGTGGCGCCGCGCAAAGCACGCCTCCTGAAGGGGTTTCGAATCACTTCCTGTCAAATCTCCAATAACAGGAGGAGAACAGGAGGCCAGCCTCCTGTTAATTTTGACGCTCGCATCAAAAGGCGCCCGGCTCGTAGCGGCCGCCGATCAGCGGCCGGCTGATGCCGTGGCCGGGGAGTTCCCACACCCCGGCGCCGCCGGGGTTGAGATCGGCGCTGATATTGGCGTCGATCAGATAGGGTTTTCCGGTGGCGATCGCCGCCTTGATCGCGTCGCCGAGATCGCCGGCGCGGTCGATGCTGACCCCCTCGACGCCGCAGGAGCGGGCCAGCGCGGCGAAGTCGGGGTTGTAGGGCTGGCCGGTCTCGGGGTGATGGAAGTCGGTCGCCAGCACGCGGTTGTCGAGATAGCCGCGCTGCAGCCCGCGGATCGAGGCAAAGGAGTAGTTGTTCCACACCACCCAGACCGCCGGGATGCCGTATTCGACCGCGGTGCCGAGCACGCTCGCATGCATGAAGAACGCGCCGTCGCCGCAGACCGAGACGCAAGGCCGGTCGGGCGCGGCCAGCTTGGCGCCGAGCACGCCGGCGACGCCGAACCCCATCGGGCCAAAGCCCATGCAGCCGATCAACGAATCCGGCCGGGTCGGTTTGCAGAATTGCAGCAGCCAGTTGTGGTGGACGCCGATATCGCTGACCAGGATCGCGTCCTCGGGCAGCGCCTTGCCGATCTCGTGCGCGGCGCGCTGCGGGTTGATCGGCGTCGCGTCGTCGGTGTAGCCGGGCGCGACCGCCGCTTCCCATTCCGTGCGCCAGCCGTCGATCCGGGCGAGCCACTCCTGACGTGCCGGCGTGGCGCGCGGCGCCTTGCGCGTCTCGATCTCGGCCAGGAGCTGGCGCAGGAAGGTGCGCACATCGGCCATCAGCCCGAGCGCGACCGGGTAGTTGCGGCCGATCTCGTCGGGGTCGATGTCGACATGGATCAGCCTGGTCGGCGGGATGGTGAACGAATAGCCCGGCAGCCAGGACGACGACGTGCGGTCGTCAAAGCGCACGCCGAGCGCGAGCAGGACATCGGCCTGGCGCATCGCCGCGTTCGCCTGATAGAGCCCGCCGCGCGACACCAGGCCGAGCGACAGGGGGTGACTGACGTCGATCGCGCCCAGCCCGCTCGCCGAGGCGCCGACTGGGATCTGCAGCCGCTCCGCCAGCGCCAGCAATTCCCGCGCGGCGCCGCCATAGCGGACGCCCTGTCCGACGAGGATGGCCGGCCGCTCGGCGTTGATCAGCATGTCGGCAGCGGCCGCGACGCCCTCCGGGTCGGCGCCGCAACGGCACGAGATGTTGGCGCTCCACTTGCGCGGGTCGGGCACCTCGGTCGCGGCGTCTTCCTTGAAGATATCGAACGGCACGTCGAGCACCACCGGTCCTGGCCGGCCGGTAACCATCGTCTTCCAGGCCTGGCGTACCATCAGCGGCACCTGCTCGCCGCGCGTCGGCTGAAAGACGCGCTTGCACATCCCCCGCACGGTCGAGGGGAAATCGGCTTGGTATTGGCGGTAGAGCTCCTGAAAGGCGCCGCGGCCGAATTGCGTGGTCGGGATGTTGCCGGTGACCGCGAGAAACGGCACCGAGTTGAGATAGGCGTTGGCGAGCGCGATCGGCAGATTGACCGAGCCCGGGCCGCACGAGGTGAAGGTCGCGGTCGGCTGGCCGGAGACCCGGTAATAGACATCGGCCATAAAGCCGGAGACCGTCTCATGCCGCGACGAGATGGTCTTGATCTCGTCGGCGCGTTCGTACAGCGCATCGATAAAGCCGATATTGCCATGCCCGCACAGCCCGAACGCGTAGGGCACCTTCTCGCGGATCAGGTAGTCGACGATGACCTGCCCGCCATTGAGCATCCGGTTGCTGCGCGCCATTCCCTGCTTCCTTTCCGTATCGTCATCCCCGGGCCTGACCCGGGGGTGAGCAATCAAACGGCCGCGCTGCGCTGGACCAGGCCGACAAACCGGCGCACCGCGGCCGATATTTCGTTGCGTCGGTAAGCCAGGTTGAGCGGTGCGGTCAACTGCGCCGACGGGTCGAGCGGCCGGTAGGCGACGCCTTCGGTTTCGAGCCGGCTCATCGAGGCGGGCACCACCGTAACGCCGAGCCCCGCCGCGACGAGGCTCAAGGTCGACAGCATGCGCGGCGCCTCCTGGCCGATCGTCGGGCTGAACCCGGCACGGTCGCAGGCGGCGATGATCGCGTCGTGCAGCCCCGGCCCGACCGGCCGGCGATAGAGGATAAAGGTCTCGCCGGCGAGCGCCGTCAGCGGCAGCGGATCGCGGCCGGCGGAAAGCGCGTGGCCGCTCGGCAGCGCCGCGACCATCGCCTCTTCGAGCAAGGGCCGGACAAAAAGATCGCCGCTTTCGCCGACCGGCGAGCGGACAAAGGCGATATCGAGGCCTTGCGCGCGCAGAGCGGCGACCAGTTCGGTCGTGCCGCTTTCTTCAAGGACCAGCGCGACCAACGGATGCGCCTGGCGAAAGGCGCGGATCGCGCGCGGCACGAACGGGTGGAACGAGGCCGAACTGGTAAAGCCGATGCCGATCCGCCCCGCCTCGCCGCGTGCTGTGCGTTTGACGGCGGCGACGGCTTCGTCGACGCGCGCGAGAATGGCGCGCGCCTCGTCGAGCAACGCCAGCCCCGCCGCCGTCAGCTCGACGCCGCGTGGCTTGCGGCGAAAGAGCTGAGTCTCAAGCTCGCGTTCCAGCGCCTGGATCTGCTGCGACAAGGGCGGCTGCTGGATGCCGAGCCGCTCCGCGGCGCGGGTGATGTGGCCCTCCTCGGCGACGGCGACAAAGTAGCGGAGATGGCGCAGTTCCATATCGAAAACATATCACGAAATGGCTATCGATATATTAGACATCCGCCCGCATACATCCCAATTATCCATCCCGGCGAAGGCCGGGACCCATGGTTCGGCTTATCGAACGGCTGAGGAATGGGCCCCGGCCTGCGCCGGGGTGGTTCTTTCCAGGCGGGAGACGCGAATGGCCAGCGAGGCGAAGTTCTTGATGGTGCAGTTTCTTCAATGGGTCGCGACGCGCCCTCGGCGGGTGACCGAGGCGCGGGCGGCGTGGAGCAGCACCTGTCCGCTCAATTGCGCCTGGGAAGATGCGCTCGCCGACAATATGGTGGCGCTGAGCCGCGACGGAGAGGTCGTGCTGACCCCGTTCGGCCGCGCCCGGCTGGAGAGCGAGCTATGAGCGAGACCGCCCATCAGGACCTGATCCTCGACCAGTTCACCCGCCAGGCGACGGTGTTCAACACCGCCGCGCCGATCGCCAATGCCGACGCGCTGAAAGTGATTGTCGACGCCGCCGCGCCCGGCCCGGATGACACGGTGTTCGATGTGGCCTGCGGCGGCGGTCTGGTGGCCCGCGCCTTCGCGCCGTATGTCCGCCACGCCACCGGGATCGACGTGACCCCGGCGATGCTGGACACCGCGCGCCAGGCCGCGGTCGAACAGGGCCTCACCAACACCAGCTGGGAGCAGGGCGACGTCACCACGCTGCCCTATGCCGACGGCAGCTTCACCATCGTCGCGACGCGCTTCTCGTTTCACCATTTCGTCGACGCCAGCGCGGTGCTCAAGGAGATGGTGCGGGTCTGCGCGCCAGGCGGGCGCATCGTCGTCGCCGACAGCTGCCCGTCGGAAGACCCGGCCAAGGCGGCCGCGTTCAACCGTCTCGAATTGCTGCGCGATCCGTCGCACACCCGGGCGCTGCCGCTGTCGGAGATGAAGGCGGTGTTCGCCGCCGCCGGGCTCGGCGAGCCGCGCGTGCAGTTCTCCGAACTGCGCGATGTGGTGAGCAACCTGCTGGCGCGCTCCTACCCCAATCCCGGCGACGACAAGAAGATCATCGCGATGTTCCGCGCCTCCGCTTCCGACGACAGTCTCGGCATTCCGGTGCGGCTGGAGGGCGAGGCGATCCACTACGCCTACCCGGTCGCGATCTGCGCTGCCGTGCGGCCTTGATCGGGTCGTGCGGAGGTTTATCGTAGCAACAGAGACAAGACTTGCTCAGGCCAGCCATCCCTTCCAACGTCTTGCCCGGACTTGATCCGGGCATCCACGAATAGCCGGAAATTATTCGTGGATGGCGGGGCCGAGCCCGGCCAAGGGGACCAAGGGACGATGTGTCGGGGCCAAAGAGGAGAAAACCGTGAGCGTCACCGGTAACGACACCCTCAAGACCCGCCGCACCCTGACCGTCGACGGCAAGAGCTACGACTATTTCGATCTCGGCGTCGCCGCGCAGGCCGCTGGCCTCGGCGACATCGCGCGCCTGCCGTTTTCGCTCAAGGTGCTGCTGGAAAACCTGGTGCGCCTGGAAAACGGCCGCACCGTCACGGTCGACGACATCAAGGCGCTCGGCGCCTGGCTGCAGAACCGCAGCTCGGATCGCGAGATCGCCTTCCGCCCGGCGCGCGTGCTGATGCAGGACCTGACCGGCGTCCCGGCGGTGGTCGATCTCGCGGCGATGCGCCAGGCGATGGTCGATCTCGGCGGCGACCCGAAAAAGATCAACCCCCTTTCGCCGGTCGACCTCGTCATCGACCATTCGGTGCAGATCGACCAGTTTGCCTCGCCCAAGGCGTTTGACGAGAATGTCAAGATCGAGTTCGAGCGCAACGGCGAGCGCTATCGCTTCCTGTCATGGGGCCAGCAGGCGTTCGAGAACTTCCGGCTCGTCCCGCCCGGCACCGGCATCTGCCATCAGGTGAACCTCGAATACCTGTCGCAGGTGGTGTGGACGACCGCCGAGGACGGCAAGACCATCGCCTATCCCGATACGCTGGTCGGCACCGACAGCCATACGACGATGGTCAACGGCCTGAGCGTGCTCGGCTGGGGAGTCGGGGGCATCGAGGCGGAGGCGGCGATGCTCGGCCAGCCGATCTCGATGCTGATCCCCGAAGTCGTCGGCATGAAGCTGACCGGCAAGCTGCGCGAGGGTGCTACCGCGACCGACCTCGTGCTGACCGTCACGCAGATGCTGCGCCGCAAGGGCGTGGTCGGCCGGTTCGTCGAGTTCTACGGTACCGGCATCGCCGGGCTGGCGCTCGCTGATCGCGCGACGATCGGCAACATGGCGCCGGAATACGGTGCCACCTGCGGCTTCTTCCCGGTCGACGCGGAGACCATCCGCTACCTGACGCTCAGCGCGCGCGACCCGTCGCGCGTCAAGCTGGTCGAGGCCTACGCCAAGGCGCAAGGCCTGTGGCATGACGACTCGAGCCCCGAGCCGGTGTTCACCGACACGCTGGAGCTCGACCTCGCGACGGTCGAGCCGTCGCTCGCCGGCCCGCGCCGGCCGCAGGACCGCATCGCGCTCGCCGATACCGGAACATCGTTCGACACCGAGCTGCCGCGTCTCGCGCCGGGCATCACGGCTGCCCGCTCGCAGAAGGTCGAGGGCGCCGATTACCAGCTGCATGACGGCGATGTGGTGATCGCGGCGATCACCTCCTGCACCAACACCTCGAACCCGAGCGTCATGCTCGCCGCCGGGCTCGTCGCCAAGAAGGCCGCCGAGAAGGGGTTGAAAGCGAAGCCCTGGGTCAAGACCAGCCTCGCGCCGGGCAGTCAGGTGGTCAGCGACTACTACGCCGCCGCGGGCTTGCAGGAATATCTCGACCAGGTCGGCTTCAACCTCGTCGGTTATGGCTGCACGACCTGCATCGGCAATTCCGGGCCGCTGCCCGAGCCGATCGCCGAGGCGATCGAAGACGGCGATCTCGCGGTCGCCGCGGTGCTTTCCGGCAACCGCAATTTCGAGGGCCGCATCCACGCGCTGGTGCGGGCCAACTACCTGGCCTCGCCGCCGCTGGTCGTCGCCTATGCGCTCGCCGGCACGGTGCGCATCAATCTCGCGACCGATCCGCTCGGCACCGGCAGCGACGGCAAGCCCGTCTATCTGCGCGACATCTGGCCGAGCAACCAGGAGGTCGCCGACACGGTGCGCACGGCGGTGCATCGCCAGAGCTTCCAGCAGCGCTACAGCAATGTCTTCGAAGGCCCGCCGCAATGGCGCGCGGTCACCGCACCGGCCGGCATGACCTACGATTTCGAGGACCGCTCGACCTATCTCGCGCTTCCGCCCTATTTCGAGAACATGCCCAAGGAACCGGGGCCGCTCAGCGACGTCACGGGTGCGCGCGAGCTGGCGATTTTTGGCGACAGCATCACCACCGACCACATCTCGCCGGCCGGCAGCATCAAGGTCGAGAGCCCGGGCGGCGAGTATCTCATCAGCTATCAGGTGCGGCCGACCGACTTCAACACCTACGGCGCGCGGCGCGGCAATCACAACATGATGATGCGCGGCACCTTCGCCAATATCCGCATCAAGAACGAGATGGTGCCGGGCGTCGAAGGCGGCATGACCAAGCTGCAGCCCGACGGCACGGTGATGGCGATCTATGACGCGGCGATGGAATACAAGAAACGTGGCGTGCCGCTGGTGATCTTTGGCGGCAAGGAATACGGCACCGGCTCGTCGCGCGACTGGGCGGCCAAGGGCACGCTGCTGCTCGGGGTCAAGGCGGTCATCGTCGAGAGCTTCGAGCGCATCCACCGCTCGAACCTGGTCGGCATGGGCGTGCTGCCGCTGGTGTTCAAGGACGGCGCGACACGCCAGTCGCTCGAGCTCGACGGCACCGAAGTGCTCGACATCACCGGCGTCAAGGACGGCATCAAGCCGCGCATGGATGTGACGCTCACCATCCACCGCGCCGACGGCAAGACCGACACGGTGCCGCTGACCTGCCGCATCGACACGCTCGACGAGGTCGAATACTTCCGCCACGGCGGCATCCTGCAATACGTGCTGCGCGGATTGCTGAAGGCCGCCTGACCCCACCAAAGCTCTCCCCGCTGCGGGGGCGGGGGGCTTGTCAGCCGCTTGCGCGCACGCGACGCTGGCGTTTCTTCAATAGCGGCGGCAGCAGCGGCGCGCCTTGCGGCTTGCGCAGCAGCCCATAGCCGATGATGCCGGCGACGATCAGCACGCCGCCGCCGACGCGTTCTGGCGTCATCTTCTCGCCCAGCAACGTCACCCCGACCGCGACCACCGTCACCAGTTCCATATTGGCGATGATCGCGTAGCTCGACGCACCGAGCCGCGGCACGCTGTACGAGAACAGCGTGATCACCAGCGCCCCCGGGCCGAGCGCCGCGATCGCCATCAGCAGCCAGGTATCAGCGGTCTGCGGCACGTCGACTCCGGTGACGCAGTCGATCGCGGCGAAGGTCGCGGCCATCCCCGCATAAAGACAGATCGCGCCGGTCAGCGGCTGCTGCTGGCGGAGCAGCACCGAATTGGCGGCGAGATAGAAGACATAGATCAACGGCGACGGGATCGCCCAGGCCAGCCCGCGCAGGTCGATCGTGCCGCCGCGCAGTCCCGGTACCGCGATAAACGCCGCCCCCGCCAGGATGACCGCGACGCAGAGCGCCGCGCCCGGCCGGACCGGCCGTTTGAAGAGCACGCGGTCGAGCACCAGCATCAGCGCCGGATAGGTATAGAACAGCAACACCGCGAGGCTGGTATCGAGCGTCTTGATGCTTTCCCAGAAGGTGATCGTCTGGCCGACGCCGAGCGTCGCGCCGACCAGCGCGATCTTCCATGCCCCGCGCCGCCAGGCGATGAACAGGTTGAGCCGGATTGCCGCGGCGGCGGCGAGCAACACCGGCAACGCGATCGCATAGCGCCACAGCAGCATCGAGGCCGGGTCGATCCCGGCGGCATACAGCCGGCGCGCCAGCAGCGGCATAAAGCCGACCAGGACGCTGCCGCTGACGGCCGCGATCGCCGCCGGCCAGACCCGCGCCGGGTTCATCGCGGCGCGCCGAAGGGAACACCATATCGGCGCCACTGTTGGTTAACGAAGGTTAAGGCTGAGGGTGTCGCCATGCTGGAAATTCTCGGTATCGCCGTGGTCGCTGCGTTGGTCATGACGCTGTTCGTGCGGCCATCCACCACCGTTGCGGTCATCCTGGCGCTCGGCGTCGTGGGAGCGGCGGTCGCCGCCAGTTGGAACGACGTCGAGCAGACCCGCGCGCAACGTGCCGCCACCAACGCCGCGCTCGAGCGACAGAGTACGTCCGCCACGGTGACGGCGCCGTCGGCTGCGCCGGCGACGCACGCCGGTTCGTAGTCCTACTCGGCGGGGCGCTCGTAGCAGACGCGGCCGTCGCGCAGCGTCATCTGCGCGATGAGCCGCCGTTTGGCGGTGACGGTGTCGCCGTCGCTGTCGGTCAGCGGGAAGTTGCCGTCCCGTAGTTCGAGCACCGCGATATCGGCGTTGGCGCCGGGTTTGAGCGTACCCACCGTGCCCTCGTAGCCCATGACCCTGGCCGGCGTGGCGGTGGCGCGGGCGATGATGTCGTCGAGCGACATGCCGAAATGCAGGAGCTTCGACATTGTCGTCAGCATGTCCCACACCGGGCCGCGGGTGGCGCTGGTGGTGGTGAGGTCGGTCGAGATCGTATCCGGCAGGAAGCCCTGGTCGAGCGCCTTCTCGATCATCCGGAAGCTGAAGTGGTTTCGGCCGTGGGCGCAGTCGAAGATGATGCCGTGGCGCTGCGCTTCGACCACCTCCTTGAGCACGAACTGCTTTTCCTGGCCCATGATGCCGTTGGCCCGGCCGTGATAGCAGTGGGTGACGATGTCGCCGGGCTTCATCGGCTCGATCAGGTCGGGGAGCGGGATCGGCGAATCGGTGATGTGCATCATCATCGGCACGCCGCCGGCCATGTCGGCGGCCTTGCGCGCGAGCTTCACCGGCTCGTTCGAGTATTCCCAGACAAGACCCGGCCCGAAACGCAGTTTGACGCCGATCGCCAGGTCGGGGTTCTCGGTGATCGTGCGGGCGCAGCCCTCCGGGTCGGCGTAAGGGAAATGATTGAGTTCGCCGGTGCCGCGCGCGCCGCCGATGATGCCGATCGCCGACAGGTTCACAAACGCCCGCACCCGCGTGCGCACGTCGCGGTCGAGCACGGCGCGCAGCCCGGCAAAGCCCGCCGACCCGGCGCTGCCGGCGTCGCACAGCGTGGTGACCCCGCTCTGGCGGCAGAAATGGTCGGTGTGGCTGCCCATGTCGTGCGCGTTGACAAAGACATGCGCGTGCATGTCGACCAGGCCCGGGGTCACGTAATGGCCCTTGGCGCTGATCGTCCGCCGCGCCTCGTTCTGCGGCAGCCCCGGCCCGACCGCGACGATCTTGCCGCCGGCAATGCCGACATCCATCCGGCCCCTGAGCCCGGCGGCCGGATCGAGCACTTCGCCATCGGTCAGCAGCAGATCGTATTGCATGGCGTCCCCTCCCAAGGCTTCGTCATTGCGAGCCTAGCGAAAGGAAAAAGAGATGTCATTCCGGGGCATCGCGCAGCGATGAACCCGGAACCCATATGTGGACGGCCCCCGGTCTGCAAGGTGTCGGCGGTGAGTTGGTTCTGGTCGATTGCGGTCATATGTCCGGCCTTTGAGTGCGGTCGGCTTGACCGCTGGCCCAGATGGGTTGCGCGGATCGGGTCCCGAACATGCACGCGACGTCGCAGCGCCGCTGGGTTCCGCGGGGTGTCCCGATCCTCGGCTCGACCGATCGCCATCTCGCTGCTGTCCTCGCATGCGCCAGGCGGGTTGAACGGGTGCGCCGGTCACGCCGCTTGCGGCCGGCGGTAGACCTCGCCGCTCACCATCATCGCCCACAGGGTGCGGGCCATCTTGTTGGCGAGCGCCACGGCGGCGAGCTTTTTGGGCTTGCGCGCCAGCAATTTGAGGAGCCAGGGCGAAGCGCGGCCGGGCCGCGCGGCGCGGATCACCGCGGTGGCGCCGAGCACCAGGAGGCGGCGCAGGTCCTCGTCGCCCTGCCGGCTGATCCGGCCGGACGCTGGCGGCCGGCGGTGGCGTGCTCCTTGGGTGTGGCGCCGAGCCAGGCGGCAAAGTGCCGGGCCGATCGGAACCCCTTGGGATCGCCCACCTTGAGCGCGAAGCTCAGCGCAGAGATCGGTCCGATGCCGGGCTGGGTCGCCAGGCACTGGCTCACCGGGTCGGAACGATGCCAGGCGATGAGCTCGGCTTCGAGCGTCTTCAGCCGGGCCTCGATCGCCGCGACCTGGGCGAACAGCACGCCAAGCATCTCCAACGCCAGCACCGGCTGCTCCGCCTCGTCGACACCGTGAACCTGAAAGAGATGCTTGGAGGTATCAACACCAATCCTGATAATCGTCATCGGACGGCTCCCTCTGCTGAGATGCCAACATCACAGCCTGGCACAGACGATGCCGTCGGGGGCCGTCCACGCCAACATGAACGCGATCGATCGTTAAGAAGCGCTGCGACGCTGGACGCATGTTTTCGATAGGTCTGTGTTCATGGGTTCCGGGTCTGGCGCTCCGCGCCATCCCGGAATGACACGGCGAGATGCAATCCAGCCTCCCGCTGCGCGCGCGGATGGCGCGATTGCCGGGCACCGGCGATCGCCATACTCTCCGCGCCCTGCCTAAATGGCGGGCACGGGAGGAAGCGTCTTGGACCAGACCGTCGCGCAGCAAATGCGCCCGGCCGTCATCGTCCCACGGCGCGGCATCATCTTTGTCGCGGCGTTGATCGCCACCTTCATCCCGGCGGTGGAGAGCAGCATCGTCGCTACGGCGATGCCGACGATCGTCGGCAGTCTCGACGGCTTCCACTTGTTGAGCTGGGTGTTCGCGGTGCCGCTGCTGACCATGGCGGTGACCATTCCGCTCTATGGCCGGCTGTCGGACATCTACGGCCGCAAGCGCATCTTCTTTTTCGGCACGACGGTGTTCCTCGTCGGCACGACGCTGTGCGGCTTCGCGCGTTCGGTGGAGGTGCTGATCTGCTTCCGTGCCATCCAGGGGCTCGGCGCCGGCGCGATCCAGCCGACGGCGATGACGATCATCGGCGACATCTATACCCCGGCGGAGCGGGCACGGGTGCAGGGCTGGACATCGAGCGTGTTCGGCCTCGCGGCGGTGGTCGGGCCGGCGCTCGGCGCGTTTCTGGTGCAGCATGTCCACTGGTCGGTGGTGTTCTGGGTCAATCTGCCGATCGGCCTGCTGGCGATGGTGATGTTCGGGATCTACCTGCCGGAGCGCCCCGAGCGGCGCGCGCACCGCATCGACTATCTCGGCGGGGTGCTGCTGATCGTCGGCGTCGGCGCGCTGCTGCTGGCCTTGGTGCAGGCGAAGAATGTCGGCGGCTCTGGCATCTTCGGGCTGGCCGCTTTCGGTGTTGCGGTGCTGCTGGTGCTCTATTGGCATGAGCGCCGTACGCCGGAGCCGATGCTGCCGCTGGAGATGTGGCGGCGCCGCGTCGTGGTGCTGTGCAACCTTGCGGGGTTCGGCGCTTCGGCGACGATGATGGCGGTATCGGCGTTGCTGCCGCTCTATGTCCAGGGGGTGATGGGCAAGAGCCCGGCGCTCGCCGGAGTGGTGATCAGCGCGCAATCGGTCAGCTGGATGTTCGCGGCGTTCGCCGCCGGACGGGTGATGATCCGCACCTCCTACCGTGTGGCGGCCAGTATCGGCGGGCTGAGCCTGGTGATCGGCGCGGTGATGCTGACGCTGCTCGAACCCGACGGCGGCTGGCTGTGGCCGGCCACCGCCGGGTTCGTCATGGGCATCGGCATGGGGTTCTGCAACACGACTTTCCTGGTCGCGATCCAGGCCAATGTCGCCTTCCACGAGCGCGGTCTCGGCACCAGCTCGCAGATGTTCATGCGGATGATCGGCCAGTCGATCGGCGCCGCGGCCTTTGGCGCGATCATCAATCTGGGCGTCGACCGGCTGCTGCCCGGCTCCGGCAACCTGGTCAACCGCATGCTCGACCCGGCGACCCGCGCCGGTCTCGGCTCGGACAACCTGGCGCGGCTCAGCGAGGCGGTCGGCATCGCCGCGCATGACGCCTTCCTGCTTGCCGTGGTGCTGGCGGCGGGAACCTTGGCGGCGACGCTGGCCCTGCCCGCGCGCCTCAGTCCGGTGCGGACGCCGGCCTGACCTTGTAGGGCGGATGAGCGAAGCGTTACCCGCCGAGATTGTCGGGCATTTGGCGGAAGGCGCTGCGCTTTTCCGTCCTACGCGCCGGCCAGCGCCGTCTTGTAGGCGCGTACCGCGACCTGCCAGCCCATTTTCAGCGCGTCGGCGGTCAGCTCGTGGCCGATCGAGGCTTCGGCGAGGTCTGGCATCGCCGCGACCAGCGCCGGCAGATTGTCGAGGTTGAGGTCGTGCCCGGCATTGACCACGAGCCCGCGCGCCGCGGCGCGCGCCGCGGTCGCGGCGCAGGCGTCGCGCATCGCCGCGGTGTCGCCATGACGGAAGGCGTCGGCATAGCTGCCGGTGTAGATCTCCACTCCATCAGCGCCGGTGCCCGGCACCCGATCGATGACTGTCGGGTTGGGGTCGATAAAGAGGATCACCCGCGCGCCGTGTTTCTTCAGCCGCGCCACCGAGGCGTCGACCAGTGGCGTGTCCCTGTTGTCGAGCTTCCAGCCCTCCTCCGAGGTCAGCACCCCCGGTCCGTCCGGCACCAGCGTGCATTGCTCTGGGCGCATCGCCTCGCAAATGGAAAAATACCGCTCGTCGGGGTAGCCCTCGATGTTGAGTTCGCAGGCCGGCCGCCAGTCCTTCATCAGTTCGGCCAGGGCTGGCACGTCGCTGCCGCGGATGTGCCGCTCATCGGGGCGGGGGTGCACGGTGATCCCCTGCGCCCCGGCTTCGTAGGCGAGCCGGGCGAAGTCTAGCAGGTCGGGCACACCGGTACGCCGCGAATTGCGCAGCAGCGCGATCTTGTTGAGGTTGACGCTGAGCCTAGCCATCGTTGCATCCGAATGTGATTTCACGCGGTCCCCATCTCCTCGTCACCCCGGCGCAGGCCGGGGTCCAGCCCTGCTCTGGATACCGGCCTTCCCCACGGATCAAGTCCGTGGGCTGAAGGCCCACGGTATGACGCGGAAAGGTTGGCCACTATACTGAAGAAAACCTTCGCCGGAGGAGAGAGGCGCCATGGCAGTCGTATTGGGCACCGATGGGTATCGCTACGAGGTTCACGACAACTGGGCAAAGCTGCCGCCCGGCATGGAGTTCAACGCCGATGTCGCCGCGGTCGGCGTCGACGCCAACGACAATGTCTACGCCTTCAACCGCGGCAAGCATCCGATGTGCGTGTTCGACCGCGACGGCAATCTGCTGCGCACCTGGGGCGAGGGCGTGTTCCTCCGCCCGCACGGCGTGTTCATGGCGCCCGACGGCACGGTCTGGCTCACCGATGACGGCGACCACACGGTCCGCCAGTGCACACTCGACGGCAAGGTGCTGCTGACCATCGGCGTGCCTGGCAAGGCCGCACCCTATATGTCGGGTGATCCGTTCCACCGCTGCACCCACACTGCGATGTCGCCCGACGGCGACCATCTTTACGTATCGGACGGCTACGGCAATTCGCGCGTCCACAAATACACCCTCGACGGCAAGCTGCAGTTCTCCTGGGGCGAGCCGGGCACCGACCCCGGTCAGTTCAACATCGCCCATAACGTCTGTTGCGACCCGGACGGGTTTGTCTATGTCGCCGACCGCGAGAACCACCGCGTCCAGGTGTTCGACGGAAACGGCAAATACGAGGGCCAGTGGAACAACATGCACCGCCCGTCCGGTCTCTATCTCGAGCCCGGCAAGCAGGGCCGCATGTATATCGGCGAGATCGGCCCCGACATGGCGGTCAACATCGAGCTGCCGAATTGCGGTCCGCGGGTCAGCATCTACGCGCATGACGGCAAGCTGCTGGCGCGGCTCGGCCATGCCCATGCCGGGCTTAACCCTGGCCAGTTCATCTCGCCGCACGGCATTGCGGTCGATGGCCGCGGCGATATCTATGTCGGCGAGGTTTCGTTCACCAACTGGGGCCGCCGCGTGCGCGCCAAAGGCGAGGAGCTGCCGCCCGGCCTGCGCTCGCTGCAAAAGCTGGTGAAGGTGGGATAGCCGCACCCAATCCCGTCATCCGGAGGAGGCGGCGGAGCAGCCGTCTCGAAGGACGCATCGCCGTGGAAAGCTCGCCAAGACCGACCGGCTCGACGCCGCGGCGATCGCCCACTACGCCCAGGCCATCCGGCCGGCGGCGCGCGCGCCGCGGTCAGTGCACGCTGACCGGTTCGAGCTCGTTCTGGCGCACCACCGCGAAGGCGATGTCGCGGTCGCCGAGCAACGCCATCTGCGTGCCGTCGGCGGCGTGAATGGCGAAACCGGCGTTGCCGTCAACCATCACGGGCTTTACATAGGCGATATGCTGCACGCCCAGCATCGCCAGATCATTCGCGGTCATCTGCCGCATTTGTTCGATTGTCTGCATCATCCTTACCTCCCCCTGGACCGGTCTTGAGCCGGTTGACAGGTGGTTAAAGTCCCCGCCGGATCTCTGGCCGGGGACATGCCAATTTCGCGCCAACTACTTGGATGAACGAACCAGCGTCGGCTGGGTTCGCGTCAATTCGACCGGGTCGGCCTCGCCGGCGCCGTCCTTGATCTCGATCGTGCGCACCCGGGTTTCGATCGGCGGACGCATCAGGTCGATATGCAAGAGCCCGTTGTCGAGCCAAGCGCCACGCACCTCGATACCCTCGGCGAGCACAAACGAGCGCTGGAACTGCCGCGCCGCGATGCCGCGATGAAGGTAAACACGGTTCTCGTCATCGGTCTGCCGGCCGCGCACGACAAGCTGGTTGTCTTCGATCGTCAGCTTCAGGTCGCTCATCGCAAAGCCCGCGACGGCGAGCGTGATGCGCAGCGAATTCTCGTCGACCTGTTCGATATTGTAGGGCGGATACCCGTCGCTCGACACCTTGCTGACGCGGTCGAGCGCCCGCTCGAAATGGTCGAACCCCAATAGGAGCGGGGAATTGAACAGCGATAAACGTGCCATGGTGGCTTCTCCTCACCGAGCGAGACACCCCATCGGACCCGGTTTCGGCACCCGACGGCCCGGTTTATTTGGGGACGATCGGCACTCGGATCAATGGAGCGCTAACCAACGCCGACTTGTGCCATGCTGTTGCAATGCTTGTCGGCACACCATATGAGCGGCGGATCGTTTCGCCGAAGCGGATGACCGAAGGCACAAGGCACTTTGACAGAGGGGCGGAAACCGATGACCCAACACAGCAAGCGGTGGCGCGTGATCCTCGCCCTGCTGTTCAGCCTCACGCTCGCGTTGGCGCCGAGCCTCGCGGAGGCCCGCGCCGGCAGCAGCTATGGCGGTGGCGGGTCGAGCTTTGGCAGCCGCGGCTCGCGCAGCTTCGAAAGCAACGGCGCCTCGCCGCTCAGCCGGACGATGGAGACACCGTCGGCAGGATATGGCGCCGGTGCGGGCGCGGCGGCGGGCGGCGGCAGCTTCTTCTCGCGGCATCCGTTCCTGACCGGGATTTTCGGCGGCTTCCTCGGCGCGGCACTGTTCGGCGGCGGGTTCTTTGGCCACGCGTTCGGCGGCTTCTTCAGCATCCTGCTGATCGGCCTCTTGATCTTCTTCCTGTTCCGGCTGCTGACCCGCGCCTTTGCCGGCGGCGGCGGAGGCTTCGCGCCGCGCTCGGTCGGCGCGGCGGCGGCACCGGCACAGCAGAACTTTCGTGGCCGCGACACTTATGTCGGCGACGCCGACCTCAACGCCTTCCAGTCGATCCACGCCGCGGTGCAGGAAGCCTGGGCTCGCGCGGACCTGGCGCAGATGCGCCAGCTGATGACGCCCGAGATGCTGAGCTATTTTTCGGAAGAGCTGACCAAGAACACCAGCCAGGGCATCGAAAACCACGTCTCGAACGTGACGCTGGTCAAGGCCGAGCTGACCGAGAGCTGGGAAGAGGGCGACCTCGAATACGCCACCGCCTATATGCGCTGGACCGCGATCGACTACACGGTGCGGACCGGCGCCGCGCCTTCGAGCCCCGGCGCGCTGGTATCCGGTGACATGCGCGTCCCGACCGAGGCGGAGGAAGTGTGGACCTTTGTGCGCCGCCGCGGCGGCCAATGGCTGCTCTCTGCGGTCCAGCAGGTTTGATCCGTGTAGCCGCGTAGGGTGGATAAGTGCAGCGTCACCCACCACGGTTGGTCGGCGGATGACGCTATGCTCATCCGCCCTACCTCGTGAAACCACCCCGGTAAAGGCCGGGCCCATCGTTCGGCCGGTCGCGCGGACGGATAAATGGCTCCCGGCCTGTGCCGGGATGGCAACTTGAGTTACGGCCACGCCGCTTCGGGCGGCAGAGACATCAGGATCGCCTCGACATTCCCGCCGGTTCTCAGGCCGAACCGCGTGCCACGGTCGTATAGCAGGTTGAACTCGACATAGCGGCCGCGCCGGACGAGCTGGTGCCGACGCTGCTCTTCGGTCCATGGCAGCCGCATCCGCGCGCGCACGATCGCGCCATACACTGCAAGAAACGCCTCGCCGACACCGCGAATGAACGCGAAATCGCGCTCCCAGTCACCGCTGTCGAGGTAATCGAAAAAGATACCGCCGGCGCCGCGCGGCTCGTCGCGGTGCGGCAGGAAGAAGTATTCGTCGCACCATTTCTTGTATTTGGCGTAGGCGTCCGACGCGTGAGCGTCGCAGGCGGCGCGCAGCGCGCCATGGAAATCGGCGGCGGCCGGTTCGTCGGGGTAGATCGGCGTCAGATCGGCTCCGCCGCCGAACCACGCCTTGCTGGTGACGATGTGCCGCGTGTTCATATGGGCGGCAGGCACCAGCGGCGAGCAGAGATGCGCCACCAGAGAAATACCGGCTGCCCAGAAGCGCGGATCGGCCTCGGCGCCGGGGATTTCCTTGCGGAACTCGGGCGCGAATTCGCCATGCACGACCGAGACATTGACCCCGACCTTCTCGAAGACGCGGCCTTTCATCATCGCCGTCGTGCCGCCGCCGCCGCCCGGACGCTGCCAGTCGCTGCGCACAAAGCGGGCGCCCGGCGCGCCGGCGAATTCGTCTTCGATCGCCTCGAATTCCCCGCAGATGCGGTCGCGCAGCACCGCGAACCAGTCGATGGCACGCTGTCGGCGGTTTTTGTCCTCGGTCATCGTCCTGCTCACCCGACCGACGGCCCGCGCGGGAGTTGGTTCGTCTGGCGCAGCGCCTCGTAGAGCGCGATCGCCCCGGCCTGGGCGACGTTGAGCGATCGCGCCGGCGGGCGCAAGCGAATGACGACGCGGGCATCGGCCGCCGCATGGATGTGCGGCGGCACACCGGCGCTTTCGCGGCCGAGCAGGAGGGTGTCACCCGGGGCAAAGGCGAAACGAAAAAGGTCGAGGTCGCCCGATGTCGTCAGCAGCACGAGGCGCGAATCCGGCGCACGGTCGGCCAGAAAACTCGCCCACGACCCGTATCGGGTGACCTGGGCGAGTGCGGCATAATCGAGCGCCGCCCGCTTCAGCCGGCGGTCGTCGAAGACGAAGCCGAACGGTTCGATCAGATCGACCGCGACGCCAAAACACGCCGCCAGGCGGAGCAACGCCCCGGTATTTTGAGGAATGTCCGGCTCATACAGCGCGAGATGCACTACGGTTTTCCCTAGCGGTTGAAAAAAGGAGTTGCCGCTGATGTCGGGGTAGCGCGTATAGTATTGCGTTCGCTGCCGATTTATGCGGCAGTCTGTCGCATAGTTCGGCTTCTTCAACGGTATAGCTTGCGGTTTCCCCGGCCGCCGGAGGGATGGCGGCCGCCTCGTGAGGTTTTGCATGTCGGATGTGGCGCAATCGCAGGTTTCCCATAGCCATAGCCCCGGGCATGACGGCGAGACACGACGCGACTTCCTGACCTTGACCGCGACGGCGCTGGGTGTCGTCGGCGCCGCCGCCGCGATCTGGCCGTTTATCGACAGCCTCAATCCCGCCAAGGATACGCTGGCACTGTCGACGACCGATGTGGATCTGTCGCCGGTTCAGGTCGGCCAACGGCTGACCGTCGCCTGGCAGGGCAAGCCGGTGTTTATCGACCACCGCCCGGAGTCGGAGATCAAGGCGGCGCAGGATGTCGACATCGCGACGCTGCGCGACCCGCAGAAGGATTCCGACCGGGTCAAGAAGCCCGAGTGGCTGATCGTCGTCGGTGTCTGCACGCATCTCGGCTGTATCCCGCTCGGCCAGAAGACCGGCGACGACCGTGGGCCGTTCGGCGGCTGGTTCTGCCCGTGCCACGGCTCGGTCTACGACACCTCGGCGCGCATCCGCGGCGGCCCGGCGCCGGCCAACCTGGCGGTGCCGCCCTACAAATTCACCTCCGACACCGCGATCACGATCGGTTAGGACACGCCAATGCCTGTCACCGGAACCGGCCGGACCAGCCGGATCATCCGCTGGATCGACTACCGGCTGCCTTTTGTCGCGATGCTCGAGCACGAGCTGCACGAGTACCCGACGCCGCGCAACCTGAACTACTGGTGGAACTTCGGCTCGCTCGCCGGGATCATGCTGGTGGTCATGATCGTCAGCGGCATCGTGCTGGCGATGCATTATACGCCGAACGCGGCGATGGCCTTCGATTCGGTCGAGCGCATCATGCGCGACGTCAATTATGGATGGCTGATCCGCTACATCCATATGAACGGCGCGTCGATGTTCTTCCTGATCGTCTACATCCACCTCTTCCGTGGCCTGTATTACGGCTCCTACAAATACCCGCGCGAGCTGTTGTGGATGCTGGGCGTCGTCATCCTGTTGCTGATGATGGCGACGGCGTTCATGGGCTACGTGCTGCCCTGGGGCCAGATGAGCTTCTGGGGCGCGACGGTGATCACCAACCTGTTCTCGGCGATCCCGGTGGTCGGGCAGAAGGTCGTGACCCTGCTGTGGGGCGGCTTCACGGTCGGCAATCCGACGCTCAACCGCTTCTTTTCGCTGCACTACCTGCTGCCGTTCATCATCGTCGCGGTGGTGGGGCTGCACCTGATCGCCCTGCACACGCACGGCTCGAACAATCCGCTCGGGATCGACCACAAGGGTCCGCAGGATTCGATCCCGTTCCACCCGTACTACACGATCAAGGACATGTTCGGGCTGATGGTGTTCCTGATCATCTATTCGATCTTCGTGTTCTACATGCCGAATGCGCTCGGCGACACGCAGAACTACATCCCGGCGAACCCGCTGCAGACGCCGCCCGAGATCGTCCCCGAATGGTATCTGCTGCCGTTCTACGCGATCCTACGTTCGATGACGTTCAATGTGCTCGGCATCCCGAGCAAGCTGATCGGCGTCATGCTGATGTTCTCGTCGATCCTGGTGCTGTTCGTCGTGCCCTGGCTCGACACCTCGCGGGTGCGCAGCGCCACCTTCCGGCCGATCTACAAGAAGGTCTACTGGCTTCTGGTCATCGACGTATTGGCGCTCGGCTATGTCGGGGCGCACCGGCCGGAAGGGATCATGGTGGTGATCGGCCAGCTCGGAACCCTCTACTATTTCCTTCATTTCCTGGTGCTGATGCCGCTGATCGGCAAGCTCGAGCGCCCGCGCCCGCTGCCGACCAGCATCGGCGCGGCGGTGCTGCCGGCCGGTGCCGCGGGGGGCAACTGACATGCCGAGGTTGGTCTTTGCGTTGATCGCGCTGCTCGCGGGTGCCGGCGCCGCGCGCGCTCAGGAAGCGTCGCTGCCGCACCAGCAATGGTCATTTCAAGGCGTGTTCGGGACCTACGACCAAGGCGCCTTGCAGCGCGGTTACCACGTCTACAAGGAGGTCTGTGCTGCCTGCCACCCGGTCAGGCATCTCTATTTCCGCGACCTGACCGAAATCGGCTACAGCGAGGAGCAGGTCAAGGGCATCGCCGCACAGGCCCAGGTCACCGATGGCCCGAACGACCAGGGCGAGATGTATCAGCGCCTCGGCAAGCCGTCCGACCGGATGCCGAGCCCGTTCCCCAACGACCAGGCGGCGCGTGCCGCCAACAACGGCGCGCTGCCGCCCGATCAGTCGCTGATCGTCAAGCAGCGCGACGGCGGAGCCGATTACATTTACGCGATCATCACCGGCTACAAGGACGCCCCGGCCGGGATGAAGATGAACCCGAACATGTACTACAACGAGTACTTCCCGGGCCATCAAATCGCCATGCCGCCGCCGCTGAGCAGCGAAGGCCAGGTCCCTTACACCGACGGCACCAAGGCGACAATCCCGCAGATGGCGCACGACGTGACCACCTTCCTCGCCTGGGCCGCCGAACCGAACCTCAACGAACGGCACCGCATGGGTGCCAAGGTGATCCTGTTCCTGGTCATCGCCGCCGGCATCTTCTACGCCGCCAAGCGCAAGATCTGGGCAGCGTTGCACTGAGTTCTTGCGGCGCAACGCTGCGAGCCGATCCGCCAGACATCGCGTTCTTCGGTCGCCCCCAGCGAGAGCCGGGGTCCATTTTCGGGCTGGTTCCCGGAGCGGCGGGCGAGCTTGGATCGCTTCCGCGCAAATTGCGCTACATTCTCGGGCGCGGTTATTGGACAATACCCGCTCTGGGTGATGCCCGCCCGCCGCGACCAGCCGGGGCGAAACGGACGGCTCCTGCGGAGGTCTCGCGCGCGATGTCGGAGATCGATCACCGCATCAATCAGCGGATCTTCGAGACCTCGCTCGATCTGATCCTGGTCGTCGACAGCCGCGGCACGTTCATCCGCGTCAGCCCGAGCTCCATGGCCATCCTCGGCTACGACCCGGCCGAGCTGGCGGGCCGCAGCGCCCGCGAGATTCTCCATCACGAGGATCTTGATAGCACGCGCCAGGAGATGCGGCAGGCACGCTACGGCGCGGTGATGCGCAATTTCGAATGCCGCTACATCCATAAAAGCGGACGGATCGTCACCTTGTGGTGGGCCGGCGTCTGGTTGGAGGCCGAGCATCAGTATTTCTTTATCGGCCGCGATGTCACCGAGCGGACGGAAACCGAGCGCCGGTTACGCGAAAGCGAGGCGCGGCTCGCGCTCGCTGTCGAAACCGCGGAGATCGGCCTCGCGGCCGCCGACAATTCGACCGAACCGTCGCGCATCGATGACCAGTTCCGCAAGATTTACGGACTTGCCGCCACGCGGGAGAGCATCGGCGTCGGCGACTGGCTGCGCCTGATCCACCCGGATGATCGCGATGCCGTCGCCGTGGCGATGCTCCAAGCGATCAGGCGCAAGGAGACTTATCGCGGGGAATTTCGCATCCGCCGCGCCGGTAGCGGGGAAGAGCGCTGGGTCCGGGCGGTCACGCGGACCGCGGACGAGGAAGGCCAGCCGGGCGGGTTCCTCGGCGTCCATATCGACATCACCGAACAGCGGCGCAGCGAGGAACGCATCCGCCAGGCGCAAAAAATGGAGGCGATCGGCAACCTCACCGGCGGCATGGCGCATGATTTCAACAATGTGCTCGGCGTCGTCATCGGCAATCTCGACCTTGCCGCGACCTGCGTCAGCGGCGAGGCGAGCGAGCTGATCACGGATTCTCTGGAGGCGGCGATCAGCGGCGCCGAGCTGACGCGGCGCCTGCTGGCTTTCGCGCGGCGGCAGCCGCTGCGTCCGACGCGCACCGCCGTCAACGAGCTCGTCACCAGCATCGTCCGGCTACTGCGGCGCACCCTCGGCGAGGACATCGAGATCGCCCTCGATCTCGATCCCGAGCTGGCCCCGATCGTCGCCGATGCCGCGCAGCTCGAAGCGGCGGTCACCAACCTCGCGACCAACGCGCGCGACGCGATGCCGAACGGCGGCAAATTGTCGATCACTACCGGCAATCGCGAACTCGACGCCGATTACGCCGCCAAGAATATCGAGGTAACGCCGGGCGCCTATGCCGCGATCGAGGTGACCGACACCGGCTCGGGCATGCCGCCGGAGGTCGCCGAACACATTTTCGAGCCGTTCTACACGACTAAGGAGCCCGGCCGCGGCACCGGCCTCGGCCTCAGCATGGTGTTCGGCTTCCTCAAGCAATCGGGCGGGCATATCAGCGTCTACAGCGAACCCGGCGTCGGCACGACGTTTCGCCTGTATTTCCCGCGCGCGGATACGCCGGTGGAGCAGGCGGCAGTGCAACCTGCGGCGGCGCCGCGGTCCGGTTCGGGCGAGACCGTGCTCGCCGTCGAGGACAATCCCGCGCTGCGCCGGACCGTGCTGCGCCAGTTGCGCCAGCTTGGCTACCGGCCGCTCGAAGCCGACGGGCCGGTGACGGCGCTCGCGGTGCTGGAGAGTGAGAAGGTCGATCTGCTGTTCACCGATGTCGTCATGCCCGGCGGCATGGACGGCATCGCCTTGGCGCAGCAGGCGATCGAGCGTCGGCCCGGGCTGCGCGTGGTGCTGACATCAGGGTTTCCGGGAGCCAAGGTCGAGGACCAGCTCGGCGCTCTGCCGGACTCGGTGCGCCTGCTCAGCAAACCGTACCGCAACAGCGACCTAGCCCGCCTGCTGCGCGAGACACTCGACGAGTAGGTCCGCGCGTTATTATTGCGGGGCGCCGCGCTTGGCGTCGGCCGCCTCGTCGACGCTGGCGAAATAGAGCGACGGGTCGGCGGCCCGCACGCGGGCCTCGGGCAGCCCCAGCTCGCGGCGGACAATGTTGGTCCCTTCCACCAGCGAGACGCATTTGTAATAGGCGATGCGGCGCGACAACCCTTCGCGGCCAAAGCCGCAATCGGTGGTGACGATCAGCTGTTCCGGCGGGATGTATTCAAGCGCCCGACGGATCAGCTCGGCGACATGCTCGGGCGGTTCGACCACGGTGTTGCAGTGGTTGATGACGCCGATGCCGATTTTCTTGTCGGTCTTGTACTTGCCAAACAGCGCCAGCTCCTTGCCGTTGCTGCTGCACGCCTCGAAGGTCAGCACGTCGCAGTTGAGCTGCAGCAGATGCGGCAGCGCCCGCTCGTAGCTCGGCACCTCCCAGTAGACGCGCTGCTGGTTGGGGTTGCCCCAGCAGGTATGCACCCATATTTCGGCATCGACCCCGACCAGCTGGCGGTTGAACGCCTCGGTCTGGAACTCGAGGTCCTTGTCGGTCGTATCCGGGCGGGTGGTCATGCCGTGATGGCGCGGCTCCTCGACTTGGATCACCGGGCAGCCCGCCGCGGCCAACTCACGGAACTCGGCGTTCATGATGTCGCACAAATCGAGCACCAGCGCTTTGTCGTCCTTGTAGTGCTCGTCCCACAGCATGCTGGCGATACCGGGCGCGCAGATCGCGCCGAACTTGACCGGTTTGTCGGTGAGACGCTGGGCAACCTGCCAGATCGCGCTGTACTCCAGCGGGCCCCGGGTCAGCTTGTCGGCGACGATCGCCGGCTGATACGCCTCCTGCACCTCCCACAGGATATGGCCGGGCCTCAGCCCGTGCCGGCCCATCCAGCCGCGCGAGGTCGAGCGGTGGCCCTCGATCCCGCCCAGCCGCTCGATCGGGTAGAAGAACCACGACTTGCCGCCGACATTGAGATCGAAACGGCTGTCGCCGTCGGTGACGATATCGAGCCCGGCCGCCTCCTGCGCGTTGATCACCGCGGCGACGGCGTCGAGATACTGCTCGCGGAACATCGAGTCGCCCATCGCCGCCTTGAACGAGCGGCCGTCCAGGTTCTGGTCGTACCACAGCGGCCGCGGATACGAGCCGGTGATCGCGGTCGGCATGACCATGTCGCGCGTCGTCTTCAGCATCGATTTGTCCTATCGCTCGGGACCGGACGGGCCGGCGTCGTCTGCCCGCTCTTTTTGACAATATCAGCAAACGCCCGGCTCGGTCGCCCCCGCGGGACGTTCTGCGGCCGCCGCCGGCAGAGGGTCTCCCATCGCTTCCGCTGAGGCCCCGACGAGACCGCAAAATTTTGAACCAACGCTGGGTGACTCCCGCGTCCAATTCGGAAATAATGAAACGGAGGCGTTTCCTATAGGAGGTGACGATGCGGTTCGCTCGGACGCTTTTCCTGCTGGCGATCTTCGCGATCGCGGCTGCCCCCGCCGCCATGGCGCAGCGTATGGGTGGCATGGGTCGCGGTGGAATGATGGGCGGTGGCTTCCACGGGGGCTTCCACGGCGGCTTCCACGGAGGTTTCCACCACGGGTTCCACAACGGTTTCGCGTTCGGGTTCCCGGGGTACGGCTATTACCCCTACTATGGCTCTCCGTACGGCTACGCATATGCCTATCCGAGCTATTATTACCCGCCGGTGACTTATTCCGCGGGCGCTTACTCCGCCCCGGCGCCGGTCTATCACTCGCATCACGCCCACCACGTCGTGCATCGTCACTGCACCTGCTCCTGAAGCGGCGAGCGATTGCTCCTGACGGGAGGGGCGCTAATCGCCGTCGAAGATCGCCTCGGGCAGCAGCGCCGAAACGACGTAGTTCGGAACGTCGACGACATTGGAGATGCGCAGATCGACGGCGACCGAGCAGATCACATAGGCTTGCTCGCGGTTGAAGCCGCGTTCCTGCAACAGCTCCATCATGTTGAGCACCGCGTTGCGGCAGGCGAGCGTCAGGTTCTCGGCCTGGATTTCGCCCGTGGCGTTGATCGGCATGCCCATGACGCCGAGGAACCGCTCCGGCGCCGCGAAGCGTGGCTCGGCGAAATAAGTCTCGCGCGAGAACACCGGCGACACGAACTTGCGGCGGGTGGCAAGGCCCTTGTGCAGCTTGAACCGCACCACCGCGGTCGCGCCCATCTCGACGGCGGTGACGCAGACCTCGCCGTCGCCTTGCGCGAAATGACCGTCGCCGGTCGAGAACAGCGCGCCCGGCACATAGACCGGCAGAAACAGCTTTGCCCCGGCGGTCAGCTGTTTGACGTCGAAATTGCCGCCGTTTTCGCGCGGCGGCAGCGTGCGCAGCCCGGCGAGCGCGCAAGGCCCTGAGACCGGCACCGCGCCGGCGATATCAGGCGGGAACGCGAGACCGCCCGCGTCGATGACCCGCTGCTCGCGCGCGGTCCATTCGGCGAGCTTGTCGGGCGACGGCGCGACGCCGGAGACGCCCATGAACGAGGCGCCGGGAATGCGCACGCCGGGGATCTGCTCGGAAGTCGCCCAGCGATCGGCGATCCGCCAGTGGACCAGGAACGGCTCGGTCATCACATCGCGCAGAAAGCCGAGCCCCGGCATGATCGCGCTGAACGCGGTCGGCTCGGGGATGATGTCGGTGAACTCGATTTCGAGCATGTCGCCGGGCTCGGCGCCCTTGACAAAGACCGGGCCGGTCAGCGGATGCACCGCCCCCGCCTCCAGCGACGGGAAATCGGCGACCGTCGTCGCTGGGGTGATCTGCCCGTCGAGCGCGTCGCGGGTTTCGAGGCCAATCTCCTCACCCTCGCCGATTTCGAAGGCCGGCGCGAGGTCGGGATGCCAGCGGTTGTGCCCGCAATGCGGCTCGGCGGCTAGCGGCTTCGACCGGTCGATATGGATCGTGTGCATGGCCCTGCTCCCGCGATATGTCAGCCGGCATTATTCCTCCGCGCCGGGCCGTTGCCAAAGTAGTATCCGACCAACAAACCCGAGCCGACCCTGCTCATGCCGTCTGTCCCGCATTTCGACGAGGCGTTCCGCGCGCGGCTTCGCGAGTTGCTGGCGTGGCGGCGCGATGTGCGGCGTTTCCGCGCCGAGCCGCTGCCGGACGGCGTGCTCGAGCGGCTGATCGCGACGGCCTGCCTCGCACCCTCTGTCGGGCTGAGCCAGCCGTGGCGCTTCGTGCTGGTCGACGCGGCGGAGCGGCGGGCGGCGATCGCGCGCAATTTCGCCGAATGCAACGCCGCCGCGCTACGCGCGGAATCGCCCGACCGCGCCGCGCTCTACGCCCGGCTCAAGCTGGCCGGACTTGACGAGGCGCCGTGCCAGCTCGCGGTCTTGGCCGATCCCGAGACCGAGCAAGGCCACGGCCTCGGCCGGCTGACCATGCCGGAAATGACCCAATATTCCACGGTCGCGGCGATCCACACGCTGTGGCTGGCGGCGCGCGCCGAGGGGATCGGGATGGGCTGGGTGTCGATCCTCGATCCCGCGGCGGTGCGCGAAATCCTCGACGTGCCGCGATCGTGGCGGCTGATCGGGTATTTCTGTCTGGGCTATCCGGCCGTGGAGGACGATATACCCGAGCTGGAGCGCGAAGGCTGGGAGCTCCGGCGACCGGCGGCGGAATTCATGGTGAGGCGATGAGCGACCACGGAAGCAAACAAGGCCAGATCCGTGTGGGCATCGGCGGTTGGGTGTTCCCGCCGTGGCGCGGCACGTTCTATCCCAAGGAGGTGCGGCAGGCCGACGAATTGGCCTATGCCAGCCGGCATGTCACCGCAATCGAGATCAACGGCACGTTCTATCGGCTGCAGACGCCCTCCAGTTACAAGAAGTGGCATGACGAAGCGCCCGACGATTTCGTCTTTTCGCTCAAGGGCTCGCGCTTCATCACCCACCGCAACGATTTGTCGACCGCGGCGCCGTTCATGGAGCGGTTTTTCGCCAGCGGCATGGCCGAACTTGGCCCCAAGCTCGGGCCGATCCTCTGGCAATTGACCGCCGGCCTCAAATTCGACGAAGCCAACATCGCCGCCTTTCTCGGGGCATTGCCCAAGACCCTCGGCAACCGCAAGCTGCGCCACGTGCTGGAGGTACGCAGCGGCAGCTTCAAGGACCCGGCCTTTTTCAAGCTGATGGAACAGCACGAGGCGGCGATCGCCTGGGTCGAGGACGCGAAAGTGCCGCTGATCGAGACCGTGACCACCGATTTTGTCTACACAAGGCTGCGCCAGTGCAGCGAGGACGAACCCACCGGCTACTCCCCCGAAGCCCTCGACCAGATCGCCACCCGCTTCCAGGATCACGCCAAAGCCGGCCGCGACTGCTTCGTTTATTTCATCAACGGCGCCAAGGTCAGGGCGCCGCACGCCGCGATAGCGCTGATCGAGCGGCTTCGCTGAACTTTTTCCGCGAGCAGCGCTTTGCACGATCTACGATGTTCTCTATATGTTCTACAATTCTCGGCTGACGTGCGCATGCTATGCCCGACCCAAGATTGCCTCATCGAAGCCGCGTCGCGGTTTTAACGGGAAAGGGCGCGACGGTCTTCGTTGCTCTTGGCAAGCACGCGGCGTCGCGATTGGGTTTCAGCAAGGCAAGCGCTGATGATCCGGTGCATCCGGGTTGGCCTGCGGGCACTCCGGGCGGCCTTGGGGGAAAGTTCCGTCCGAAAGATGCTGGCGAAAAGGCGGTCAGACGACAGGCGTTGAGGCGGGCGATCCGAACAATATTGCTGCAGGCGGCGAGCCTTCCATTGGAAGTGGCTGCTAATTTACTTCCGGGATTAGGCGAAATTGCCGATGCCGCAATGGTCGCGCAGATGACCCAAACTTCTTTGGCGTTTCGTCAGCTCGATGTTGACACCAAGGCTGCGTTCGATTTTCTCGCAAACGGACCGCATGATTTGACGGACGTTCGAGTCAGCAATCAGTCTGAGGCGTTTTCCTCTTACGATGCGTTCTACAAAGCGCTCTCGATAGAGGAATATGTTCTTAAACGCTTCGGAAGAGCCGGCGATGGTTATCAGTATCACCACATCGTTGAGCAGGGTGGTGTGAATGCGAACAATTTTTCGGCGCAAGAGGTTCAAAATACCGACAACATCGTTCGTATCCCAACGCTGCTGCATGAAGCGATCAACAGTGAGTATTCTGCGGGATTTAAAGAAGCTGCCGGCTCTCTCCGACGGCGCCTCGTGACCGAGTCATTCGCAACCCAATTCGATGAGGGAATAACGGTGATGCGCCGACTTGGAATTATAAAGTAGCCACGAACGATGGAGCCGGTCGATGCGAGGAGGCAAAATAGAATCTCTCGAAGCGTTACAAGAATTAGCGCAGCGTTTCATCAAAGCACATGAAGACAACGATATTGAAATTCAGCGTAAGATACTCCACGGTCTGATCGAAAACGAGCAGGAAGCCTATCAGAGAAAGCTCAAACTGCTTGGCGAGCTGAAGCTGCTGATGCAGCAAGCTGGTCGAGCGAAAGACGTCGCAGGGCGCATCTTGCGTCTGGTGGATGCGTTTCGATTCTCCTGCGACTTACGGGCGATCGGATGTGAAGAGCTCGCCGATCAGGAGACCGGCGACAAAGCCCAGGCGGCTACATTTAAACTCTACGATGAACTCAAAGGCATTGGCCCTGAGGGCCACACCGCGCTAGTCAAGCTGCTGGACGATCCCAGTCGAAACGTGCGTTCGTCGGTAGCAGTGTTATTGCTGCGACAGATACCGGAGCGAGCCGTACCGGTGATCGAGGAAATCGAACGAACAGCACCCGCATCCGATGCTTCAATTAGCGCCGGATTCGCTCTGCGGTGCTATTGGCGCGAGCTTAAAAAGCCTGAAACTAGGGCGCCGTCTGCTTCCTGACCACTATCTGGTGACGGCAGTTCGTCAATGAGGGCGGAGACGGTTTTGGTGGCCGGCGGAACGTACCCACTCAGCGCCGGTACTCATTCCGCGGCCTGGGCATGTTTCCGCGGTTTCGGCCATCTCGCAGCGACCAGCGGCAGCACCTCGTCGATCAGGCGGCGGGTTTGGGCGAGCATGTCGTCGTCACCCTTGGCGGCGGGGCGCAGGATGAATTTGGAGACGCCGGCGGCGACAAAATCGCCGATCTTGTCGACGATGGCCGGAGCGTCACCGATCGCGAAATAATCGAGAGGGTCGCGGCCGGTACGTTTTCTGTAGGCGTCGAACAGCGGCTGCAGGCCGGGTTCGTCCGCCCGGCCGAAGCGGAACGGGATGCCGGCGCCGTAATGGTCGTCGTCGATGCCGCGGCCTTCCGCGGCGGCGGCCGCCTTGATCGCCGCGACCACCTCCTTTGCCTGTTCCGGCGTCTCGGGGCCGGCCTGCCAGCCGGTGCCGTATTTCGCGGTGCGCCGGATCGCCGCCGCGGACGAGCCGCCGATCCATATCGGCAGGTCGGGCTGCACCGGTTTCGGCGAGATCGTCGCACCGGTGAGGTGGTAGTGCGCGCCGGCAAAATCGACCTTGTCCTCGCTCCACAGCCGGCGGATCACTTCGAGCGCCTCGTCGGTCTTGCGGCCGCGTGTCGTGCTGTCGAGGTTCAGCATCTTCCATTCGGGACCGAGCGGGCTGCCGATGCCAAAGGCGGGCAGCAGTCGTCCGTCGGAGAGGAAATCGATCGTCGCGCATTGCCGCGCCACCAGCACCGCGTCGCGCATCGCCAGCGACAATACGTTGACGCCGAATTTGAGCCGCCGGGTGCGCCCGGCGAGCGCCGCCATGACGCTCATGCATTCGAGGAACGGCGTCGGGCTGACCAGCCGGTCGGTCTGCCACAGCGAGTTGACGCCGCCCGCCTCTAGCATGTCGACCCAGCGCCAATAGGCCGAAGCCCCGGAAAACGGGAACTCCATGATCCCCATCCCCACCGCGACCTTGTTCGGCATGACAAGCCTCCTCGTCTCTCGGCGCCAACTATGGCCCGATCGGCAGGCGCTTGCCACTAGGCTTTGGTGAACAGGGCCTCCCAGCGGTCCTGCAGAAAGCGCCGCACCGCCGGGTCGCTCTCAAGACCGATCGCCCGCTGATAGGCGATGTCGGCGGCGGGATCGCCGGCGCGGGCGAGCAGTTCGGCGCGCGCCGCCCAATAGGGCTGATAATCGGCCAGCCGCTTGTCGCCCGCCAGCGCGTCGAGCGCGTCGAGCCCGGCCGCGGGACCGCGCGTCTCGGCGATCGCGATCGCGCGGTTGACGGCGACGACCGGAGAGCCGGTCATCGCCGCGAGCGCCTCATAAAGCCGCTCGATCGCGGCCCAGTCCGCGCACCCGGTTTGGCGGCGCACGACATGCGCCGACTGCACCGCCGCCTCCAGCTGATAGCGGCCGAGCACGCCCAGACCGCTGGCCCGATGCAGCAGGCTCTCGGCCTCGTCGATCAGGGCCGCGTTCCACAACGCGGGGTCCTGCTCCGCCAGCGGCACGTAGTCGCCGTCGGTATTGCGGCGCGCGCAGCGGCGCGCCTCCGCGTGCAGCATCAGCGCTAAGAGGCCGAGCGCCTCGGCCGCGTCGGGCAGTAACGCCGCGGCCAGTCGGCCGAGCCATATGCCTTCTGCCGCGAGGTTGCGGCGGCGCGTCTCGGTGCCCAGCGGATCGCACCAGCCTTCTGCGTAGATCGCGTAGATCGCGGCGAGCACGGCGTCGAGCCGCTCGGGCAGTTCCTCGGGCTCGGGGATGCGGAACGGGATCCGCGCCTCGCGGATCTTGGCCTTGGCGCGCACCAGCCGCTGGCCCATCGCCGCGGGCGCGACGAGAAAGGCGGAGGCGATCGTCGCCGCGTCAAAGCCGAGGATGGTCTGCAGCATCAGCGGCGCGTGCATCGCCGGATCGATCGCCGGATGCGCGCAGGCGAACATCAGCGCCAGCCGATGGTCGGGCAGGTTCGCCTCCGCCGCCGCCTCCATCTCCGCCATCAGCAGCCGTACGTGATCGGCACTGTCGTCAGCGTGGCGGCGGCGCCGCGCGGCGTCGATCAGCCGGCGCCGCGCCACCGTCATCAGCCACGCTTCCGGCTGCGCCGGAACGCCCGTCGCCGGCCACTCGCCGAGCGCCGCGGCGAAGGCGTCGGCGAGCGCATCCTCGGCGGCGGCGACATCGCGGGTGCGCGCCGCGAGGAACGCGACCAGCTTGCCGTAGCTGCTGCGCGCCACCGCCTCGGCCACCGCACCCGCCTTGTCGCCGCCGCCCGGCCGCATCGCGCTACATCTCCCAGACCGGCCGCACTTCGATCGTGCCGTATTCGGCGCCCGGGCAGCGCGCCGCCCAGGACAGCGCCGCGTCGAGGTCGGGCACGTCGATCAGGTAGTAGCCGCCGAGCTGTTCGCGGGTCTCGGCGTAGGGGCCGTTGAGCACCTGGGTCTTGCCGTCGGCGAGCCGCACCGTCGTCGCCGTGTTTGTCGGCCGGAGCCGGTTGCTGCCGACCAGCACGCCGGCCGACTTGACCGCCTCGGTATAGGCCATGAACGCACCGACCACCCGGCCGATCTCTTCCTGGCTGCGGTTCTGCATCGCGGCTTCGCCGCCGTAAATCATCAGCAGGTATTGCATCGTCGTCTCCCTTGAGCTGCCGCGGCGCGCCGTTGCGCCGCGGACATCCCGATGACGATCGGACCGGGGCGATTTCGACAGCCGCCGGAAACAAACCGCCAAGAAATAGACCGACCCGTCCAGCCGAAGCGAATATAGTGCAACGCCGGAGGCGATCGGAGGGAACGGTCGATGCGCGTCTTTACCACCGTGCCGCAGGGCAATCTGAAGGAAGTGCCGGCGGCGGCGCGCGCGGCCGAGGCCGAAGGCCATGACGGCATCGTCACCATGGAAAACCAGCACGAGCCGTTTCTCGCGCTGGCGGTGGCGGGCGCCGTCACCGAGACCATCGAGCTGCACACCTCGGTGGCGATCGCCTTCGCCCGCACGCCGATGGCTGTGGCCGAGGTCGGCTGGGACCTGGCCGGCTCGACCGGCGGGCGGTTTGTCGTCGGGCTCGGCTCGCAGGTGCGGGCGCATAACGAGCGGCGGTTTTCGGTGGCGTGGACACCACCGGCGCCGCGCATGCGCGAATACGTCCAGGTGCTGCGCGCGATCTGGCATTGCTGGGCGACCGGCGAGAAGCCCGCCTATGAGGGCCAGCATTACCGCTTCACGTTGATGACGCCGAACTTCACCCCGCCCAAGATCGATTGCCCGCCGCCGGCGATTACCATCGCCGCGGTCGGCCCGGCGATGCTCAAGGTCGCCGCCGAAGAATGCGACGGAGTCAAATTGCACGGGTTCTGCACGCGCAAATACCTGACCGACGAGATCATGCCGCGCATCGAGGCGGGACTCGCCAAGGAGAGCCGCATCCGGGCGCAATACGAGATTTCCGGTGGCGGGTTTCTCGCTACCGGACCGGATGACGCGGCGGTCGCCGAACGTTTCGAATGGGTCCGCCAGCGCGTCGCGTTTTACGGCTCGACGCCGGCCTACTACCCGGTCTTCGCGGTGCACGGGCTGGAGGATTTGGGACTGAAGCTCAACCGCATGGTGCGCGAGGGAAAATGGAGCGAGCTGGCGAAGGAAGTGCCCGACGACGTCGCGCATCTCTTCGCCGCGGTCGGTCGCCACGACCAGATCGTCGGCGCGATCGGCGAGCGCTTCGGCGGGCTCGCCGACGCGCTGACCCTGCGCGCCGACGGTGTCGCCGGCATGCCCCCCGACCTCGTGCAAGACATCCGTCGCATCCCACACCAATACACCGGCGCGCGGAGGTAGCCGCCATGCCCTATCCGACCCATCTGATCCCGACCACCGTCGTCGGCTCCTATCCGCAGCCGGACTGGTTGATCGACCGGGCGGCGCTCGAAAAGCACGGGGTGCCGCGCGTCCATGCGCACGAGATCTGGCGCATCGCGCCGGAGCGGCTCAAGGAGGCGCAGGACGACGCGACCATCCTGGCGATCGGCGAGATGGAGAAGATCGGCATCGACATCGTCAGCGACGGTGAGATGCGGCGCGAGAGCTATTCGAATTATTTCTCGCTGGCGCTCGACGGCATCGACGCCGAGCAGGTCGGCTCGGTGATCGGCGCCAACCGGCGGGCGACGCCGGTGGCGCGGGTGGTCGGCAAGATCCGCCGGAGGGGGCCGGTCGAGATCGACGACGCGGCGTTTCTCGTCAAGCACGCGACGCGGGCGACAAAAATCACGCTGCCGGGCCCGTTCACCATGTCGCAGCAGGTGCAGAACGAGTTCTACAAGGACGAGGCCGAGCTGGCGATGGACTACGCCGACGCGGTCAATGCCGAATTGAAGGAATTGAAGGCGACCGGTGTCGATGTCGTGCAGCTCGACGAGCCGTGGGTCCGCGCCGCGCCGAACAAGGCGGCGGAATACGGCATCGCCGCGATCAACCGGGCGCTGCAGGGCATCGACGGGCCGACGGTGGTGCATGTCTGCCTCGGCTACGGCCATCTCGTACACAACAAGCCGAGCGGCTACGCCTTCCTGCCGCAGCTCGCCGATGCGCTGGCGAGCCAGGTCTCGGTCGAGGCGGCGCAGCCGCGCCTCGACCTCGGCGTGTTGAAGGAATTGTCGAACAAGACCGTCCTGCTCGGCGTGCTCGATCTCGGCTCGGCGGAGGTCGAGACCGCCGATCAGGTTGCCGCCCGGCTGCGGGCCGGGCTGAAGCATGTCGCGCCCGAGCGTCTCGTGGCGGCGCCGGATTGCGGCATGAAATACCTGCCGCGGGAGCGCGCCGCCGCGAAGCTGCGGGCGATGGTCGAGGGCGCCGCGATCGTGCGCCGCGAGCTCGCCGGATGAGGCCCGCCGGCCTTGCCCCCGGATTGGGCGGCGCGCTCGTCGGCGCGTTGCTCGCCGTGTTGACGATCGTCGCGCCGGCGCGCGCCGAGACCGTGGACCTGCTGCTGGTGCTTGCCGCGGATGTGTCGCGCAGCATCGACGACGGCGAGTTCAACCTGCAGCGCAAAGGCTATGCGGCGGCGCTGTCCGACCCGCGCGTGCTGAAGGCGATCACCGGTGGTCCCAACCGCTCCATCGCCTTAACCTTTGTCGAATGGTCGGGCGCCGACGAGCAAAAGACCGTGATCGATTGGAGCATCGTCCGCGACGGCGAGGATGCCGCCGTGATCGCCGCGCAGATCATCGCCGCGCCGCGCTCGTTTCTCGCCCGCACCTCGATCAGCGCCGCGATAGACTATTCGATGGACCGCCTCAGTGCTGCGCCGGCGAGCGCCGAGCGGCGGGTCATCGACATTTCCGGCGACGGCACCAGCAATGCCGGCCGCTCCATCACCGACGCGCGGGACGAGGCGGTCGCCAAGGGCGTAACGATCAACGGCCTGGCGATCATCAACACCCAGGCGAGCCCCGGCTTCACCACGCATACCCAGCCGCCGGGCGGTCTGCCGAACTACTACCGCGAGAATGTCATCGGCGGCGCCGGCGCGTTTCTGCTGGTGGTGGAGAATTTCGAGACCTTCGCCGACGCGATGACCCGCAAGCTGGTCAGCGAGATCGCCGGCGTCCCGTCGGGCGAGCGTCCCAGGCGTTTCGCCGGAAACCGGCCGGACGACCGTTAACGATCAAGTTTTCCCCGGCCTTGCGGCATCTTTGCTAGTATTTGAGCGAATTGCTCATAAGCGATCCGCGGCGAGCCGCTGAGACAACGGCCAAAACAAGGATCGTCGAACGGGCTGGCAGCGCCTCGGAAAGCACCCGCGATGGCCAATATCGGATCGGCGTTCTCGCCGCTATGGATCGACAAGGCGGATGCCGCCGAGCAGGCGGTCGCCAGGCTGGACCGGGGCCTGATCAGCGAAGACGAGTTCGAACTGGTCTCCTACTTCATCGCCAACGGGTATTGCATCATCGAAAACGCCGTCGACGGCGACCTGATCGACGCTTATCTGGCGGAGGTCCAGGAGATGTTCGCGACCCGACCGGACCTGTGGGTCACCGAAGGACCCGACATCAAGCGATTGAGGGAAGCGCAGGTCGACCGTGCGCTGACCAAGGTACTCGACACCTACATGGTCAGCCACCGCGCGCTGCAGATGGCGTTCGCGCCGGCGCTGGGGCGGATGCTGAAGATCATCTTCGATGAGCCGGCGGCGGTCCATCAGGGGCTGCATTTCCAGATCGGCAGCACCCAGGCGATCCATCAGGATACAGCCTATGTCGTGATCAAGCCGGCGCTGGCGCTGGCCGCTGCCTGGGTCGCGCTGGAGGACGTGAAGCCGGGCGGCGGCGAGCTGATCTATTACCGCGGCAGCCATCGGTTCGGCGATTTTCTCTATCCCGGCGACCAGCGGCATTGGCGCACCGATACGCACGGGCATGAAATCCACGACCATCATCTGGCCTGGCTGCATACCGAGGCGGTCGAGCGCGCCGCGCCGCTCGAATATTTCTGGCCGAAAAAGGGCAGCGTGTTGATCTGGCACGCCGATCTCGCCCATGGCGGTGCGCCGATCGTCAATCACGGCTACACGCGCAAGAGCATCGTCTTCCACTACTGTCCGCTGTCGGCACGGCCGGCCTATTTCGACAATCCCGGGGCGGCGATGTCAGAGTTCCGCACGGCGCCGGAAGGAGCCTACTGTTCTTCGTACTACCCCGAATTTTCCGAGAAGGCAGTACCGTCGCCGGCGGAAACGGCAGCGAATGAGCCGTCGTCAGATGAAGCCGAAACCGGTTCGCCGCCGGCTCCGGTGGCAGCGGCGGCCGAGGAAATACCGCGATCCGTCAAGGCAAAGCCGCAACGAGCGCGCGGCAAGGAACCTGCGGCAGCTTAGGGCTCGATGCGCGCCAGGCGTGGCCGGTCTTCGAGACGTGACGCCTCGGCCTCGAGGTCCTCGGCGGTGCGGATGCGCGCATCCCAAATCGCCGCGTTGCCGGTGCGCTCGGCATATTCCCGGTACCATGATGCCAGCTCGCGCAGCCGCTCGATGTGATGCGCCAAGACCCCCTCCCCGCAAATTCCCCACGCAGAGGTTGAGGGAAAATTGTTAATTTCGTCTAAAGCCGCTCTCTGAGGCGCGTAGGCTTGGCTTTGCCGGCGGCCGCATGCACCTTGTCGCGCGACAGGAGGTTTGCCATGCCCAACGACGTTGCCATCGTCGCCACCCACCAGATCGAGACCCGCGATCTCGAATATCGCCGCGGCGAAGACGGACCGCTGCTGGCCCGGCTCTATCAGCCCAAGGGTGCCGGGCCGTTTCCGGCGTTGATCGAGGTGCATGGCGGCGCCTGGGCGTCGGGCGACCGTCTCAACAATGCGCCGCTCGACGAGGCGCTCGCCAAGAGCGGCATCGTCGTGCTGGCGATCGATTTCCGCATGCCGCCCCAGCACCGCTACCCGGCGTCGATCGCCGACATCCACTACGCGACGCGCTGGCTGAAGGCGCATGCCGCCGATTTCGGCAGCCGCGCCGATCTCGTTGCCGGGCTCGGCACGTCGAGCGGCGCGCATCAATTGCTGCTGTCGGCGCTAAAGCCCAATGACCCGCGCTATGCGGCGCTGCCGCTCGCCGAGGCCCCAGGCGCCGACGCGGGCGCCGATGCGAGCCTGCCCTATCTGGTGCTGTGCTGGCCGATCTCCGACCCGCTGGCGCGCTATCGGATGGTCAAGGAAAAGGGTCGCACACCGCTTATCCAATCGCACGACGCCTATTGGGCCTCGGAGGCCGAGATGGGCGAGGGCAGCCCGCAGCGCATCGTCGAGGCGGGCGAGGCGGCAAGTCTGCCGCCGGCGATCCTGCTGCAGGGCACCGGCGACGACAATGTCACGCCCGACATGGCCGACAAGTTCACCGCCGCTTGGCGCGCCAAGGCCGGCCAGATCGACCTGCACAAATTCGACGGCCAGCCGCACACCTTCGTGATCCGCGACCCGGCCTCCGACGCCTCGCGCCGCGCCTGCGAGCTGGCGCGAAACTTCGTGCGGAAACACGCCAAGGTCTGAGGCCGGCGGAGCGGCGTGTTTTATGCGGGTGTAGCCGGTCAAGCCGCGGCGGCTGGCCATTTTTTCAGTGGATGATTAAAATAAACAATATCGCGTTCCACGTTAGCCTCTCTTTCTTAGAAGTTATTTTTCATTCTTTATCTACGACCTAAGGAACAAAAAGGCCGATTTGTGTGTCCATCTATGAGATCGATACACGATCTTTCACGACCAAAGCGTTTAAAACCCCAAATCCGGGACGGAATATCCATTTGGAGGTGACTATGCGGAAAACTGTTCTTTCTCTGATTGCCGCGGGCTTTGTCGGTGCGGCGCTGGTTCCGGCGGCGCACGCGATCGGCCCAGGTGCGAACACCGGGATGACCGGCATGCAAACCGATCAGTCGACGATAAAGCAGCAGCAGGCCCAGCTGCGCCGCGACCGCACGCTGCTGCGCCGTGACGTGCGGCTCGGCAAGACGAGCGAAGTGCGCCGGCTGCGTCGCGAGATCAATGCCGACGAGCGGTCGATCCGTCAGGCCCGCAGCGGCATGCAGCAAAGCGAGCGCGCCAAGAGCATGCAGCCGCAACAGCCGATCCCGCCGCAAAATCAGAACCAGACCAATACCAACAACACGACACCGCAGACCCCGACCAACAATCAGTAGTCGGACCCTGCCCGGGCGGCGCGCTCTCGGTCGAGGGCGCGCCGCTAATTTTGCCGCAATCGGCTGCTATTTGCGCTGCGTCAGGATGAGTTGGCGATCACGCGGCTCGGGTTTTGCTCGATCCGCAGGCCCTGATAACCCTGATAAATCGCCGCGGCGAACAGGCGTAACAGGCGCCGCCGCGCATCAGGCCATGCGCTGGCGGTGTGGTGCGGTGGTTTGACTTGGAGGGCCACGGGGCATACGATTTTTCCAGCGATTGCGCGACCCCGGAGGCAGGAATGAGCTCGCATCAAAGCCCGCAAGAAATCCGTAAAGGCTTGAAGCACCCGGTCATCGACGGCGACGGCCACTGGGTCGAATACGCCCCGGTCTTCGCCGAAAAGATCCGCAAGGTGACCGGCGATCTCGGCGGCGACGGTTTCCTGCAATCGCAGCGCCGCATCCCCGACGCGCTCGAGCTGACCACCGAGCAGCGCAAGGAGCGCGGGATGGCCATGGAAGGCCAATGGGGCCGGCAGGCGCTCAACACCCGCGACCGTGCCACCGCGATGATGCCGCGCATGTTCTACGAGCGGATGGACGAGCTGGGCATCGATTTCGGAATCGTCTACCCGACCGCCGGGCTCGGCATCCCGCGCATCGCCAGCGATGCGACCCGCCGCGCGGTGATCCGCGGCTTCAACGTCGTCACCCACGACTACTTCAAGGACCTCTCGGACAAATTGACCCCGGCCGCGGTGATCGGCGTGCACACGCCGGAAGAGGCGATCGAAGAGCTCGAATTCTGCGTCAAGCAGCTCGGCTCGAAGGTCGCGATGTTCGGCAGCGGCGTCCGCCGGCCGATCCCGCACGCCAAGGGCGCCTCGGCCGATGTCGCGAAATACGCGCTCGGCTTTGACCAGCTCGGCATCGACAGCGAATACGACTACGACACGGTCTGGCAGAAATGCCGCGAGCTCGGCATCGCCCCGACCTTCCACACCGGCGGGCGCGGCTATGGCGAGCGGATGAGCCCGTCGAACTTTACCTTCAACCATATCGGCCATTTCGCCGCGGCCGGGCACAACGTCGCCAAGGCGCTGTTTCTCGGCGGCGTGACGCGGCGCTTCCCGGACCTGCGCTTTGCGTTCCTCGAAGGCGGCGTCGGCTGGGGCTGCCAGCTGTTCTGCGACCTCATCGAGCATTGGGAGCGGCGCGGCGCCAAGGGCCTGGAGCGGATGGATCCGTCAAAACTCGACCGCGCGCAGCTGCGCCAGCTGGTCGACCAGTACGGCTACAGCGACATCGCCGCCGAGCTCGAAAAGCGCGACGGCTGGCCGCTCGAGGAAGACTTCCTCACCGGCAACGTCCCGCCGGATGACTACATCCACTGCAACATCACCCAGAAGCAGGATTGGCTCGACCTCTACGCCACGCCCTACTATTTCGGCTGCGAGGCGGACGACCGGATGAACGCGGTGGCGTTTGGCAAGACGATGCCGCTCGGCGCGCGGATCAACGCGATCTACAGCTCCGACATCGGCCATTTCGACGTCATGGACATGCGCGACCCGCTGCCCGAGGCGTGGGAGCTGGTCGAGGACGGCCATATCGGCGAGGACGACTTCAAGGACTTCGTGTTCTCGAATGCGGTGCGGCTATGGGGCACGCAGAACCCGCGCTTCTTCGAGGGCACGCCGGTCGCCAGGGAAGCCACCGCCGTGCTCACCGCCGCCAAGGCCGGCCCTGCGCTGCGCGACGCCGCCAAGTAAGTGATTGGCTAACGTAACTGCCGGCCCCCTCCCTACCCTTGCAAGTGGGTGGGGGTCGGCACAGGCGCTCCAATAAACTCTGTTTCTATGTCGCCGGGTGCTCGGCGATCCAATGCCGGGCGATGTCCTCGCGCCGGCAGATCCACACCCGGTCCATTGACTGGATGTATTCGATAAAGCGCATCAGCGCCTTGGCGCGGCCCGGATGGCCGACGATGCGCATGTGCAGGCCGATCGACAGCATGCGCGGCCGCTCGGCCCCCTCTTCGTAGAGCACATCGAACGCGTCGCGCAGATAGGCGAAGAAATCCTCGCCCGGCCCGAACACGCCGCGACCGAACTTCACGTCGTTGGTCGACAGTGTATACGGCACCATGAGGAGCTTCTTGCCGCCTTCGGTCGTCCAATAGGGCAGTTCGTCGTTATAGGTGTCGCTGCTGTAGAGAAAACCTTCCGTCTCGGCGACGATGCGGCGGGTGTTTTCCGACGGCGCGTAGCGGCAGTACCAGCCGAGCGGCGGCTTGCCGGTGGTCTCGCGGATGAGCTTGACGGCGGCGGCGATCTGGCGTCGTTCCTCGGCCTCGTCCAACTCGAAATGCTTGATCCAGCGATAGCCGTGGCCGCAGATGTCCCAATCGGTGGCGGCGATGGCTTGCGCCGCCGGCGGGTTCGCCTCCAGCGCCTTGGCGCAGGCGAACAGCGTCACCGGCACCCGGTATTTCGTGAAAATGCGATAGAGCCGCCACCACCCTACGCGGCTGCCGTATTCGAACATGCTCTCGGCACCGAGATCGCGCCGGCCGGCCATGCCGGGATCGACGCTGGCGGCTTCGGTAAGCCCGCCCTCGCTAAACCCGTCGACGTCCCAGGACGGCTCCGACCCTTCCTCAAAATTGATCACGAAATTGACCGCGATACGCGCCCCGCCCGGCCACTTGGCGTGTGGCGGCGTTGGGCCATAGCCGACAAAATCGCGCGTCATGGCGTCTCCACCGGTTCGGGGTACCAGTCTTCTTCGAGGATCTGGTTAAGGGCATAGGGACATTCGCTCGGCATTAAATCCACCGCGCTTCGCTCGCTGTATCGCTCTAGACCAAGCTCGGCCTGCTTACGAGCGGCGCGATAAAGCCTACCAAGCTCCCTCGTAGCATCGGCCCTCAGCGTCGCGGTCAAGTCGTCGTCCAACAAGGCGCGCGCATCGACGATCGATGCCATCCAGTCAGCCCGCGGCTCTCGCGCCGGTGAGTATTGCAGTTTCAGGAAGTGCTCTACGATACGGCGTACTTGGCTGCGAACCGCATTGCGGACGTTCTTGCCCAAATCTTCGATCTCCTCGGCGACGTGCTCGCGGTCGAAGCGGTTGTCGGTTACCGCCATCTCGCGCAGAACAGCGGCCTGGTGCTGAGTCCAGGCGTAGAAGTCGTCGTCGTAGTCCGGGGCTTTTGGGTTCGGTCCGTCGGGCATGGTCACATCATACGCCGAGTTCGCGCAGAACCCGCGGCGCGATCTCGGCCAGCAGCCGGTAATCGTCGATCTCGTTGTAGATCTGCGCCGAGACACGGAGCCAGAGACTGCCGTCGAGCGCCATCACATTGGCTGTGATGTCGTGTTGCTCGGTAAGGTGTCGGCCGAAAAGGCGCGCGGCCGCGCGGTCGGCGCCTTGCGTACCGGGGAGCCACACCGAGGCCATCGCCGCACTGTAAGCCGGCGCCGCGGCGATTGTGCTGCCCCAGGCCTCGCGCAACATCTCGCCGGCTTCGCGCGCTAGCGCATTGTTGTGCTCGCGCACCGCGTGCGGATCGAGCGCCGCCAGGTAATCGAGCGCGGCCGGCACCGCGAGCCAGGCCGAGTTGTCGCGCGTCCCGCTGTAATCGAACTCCGCGGTGAACCCCTGGCCGAGATAGTGCGAGATTGCCACCGGGTGTAGCGCCGGCTGCCGCTCAGGCGCGCACCACAGCACCGCCGTACCCTTTGCCGCGAAGGCCCATTTGTGGAGATTGCCGACATACCAGTCGACGCCGAGGCCCGGCACGTCGAGCGGCAGTTGGCCCGGTGCGTGCGCGCCGTCGATTGCCACCGCCACGCCGCGCGCCTGGCAGAGCGCCGCCATCTCCCGCACCGGCAGCACCACCGCGCCGGCCGAGGTGATGTGGTCGAACAAGGCGAGTCGGGTGCGCGGGCCAATCGCCGCCGCTATCGCCGCGAGCAGCGGCTCGGGATCGGTGAACGGCACGGGTACCGGCACGCTGATGATTTGAGCTCCGGCTCGCGCGGCGTGATAGCGCAGCGCGTTGGCGACCGCGCCATAGGTCTGGCTCAGGCAGAGCAACTCTTCGCCGGGTTCGAGCCGCAGCGAAGCGACGATTGCGTTCAGCCCTTGCGTCGCGTTTTCGACAAAGGCCCAGTCCTCGGTCCGACCGCCGAGAAACTCGGCGACGCGCCCGATCGCGTCGCGCACCAGCCCCGGCAGCTTGTCGCGGAAGAACGCCGTCCCGTCCGCTTCCATCTGGAGACGAAACGCCTGCGCCGCCGCCAGCACCACGCGCGGCGTCGCGCCGAAGCTGCCATGGTTGAGATGCGCGACGCCTTCGGCGAGGTGGAAATCGGCGCGCCGGACGCGGCCGAATTGCGGGAAATTCACCGGCCGCCGTTTTGCCGTCCTATTCCGCCGACTCGAAGCGGCGGTCGAATTCCTCCTGCCACGCCTCGGTCGAGGTAAAGCCGGCTAGCTTGCTGGCGTCGGCTTGTGTCGCCTGCTTCAGCGCCGCATCGTCCTGGTCGTAGTTCACATCAAACCGGCAGGGCTGTGTCGTATGCCACGGCGTCTGGGTGAAGACCTCGATCCGGTTGTTCTCGGGATCGCGGAAATAGACCGACCAGGTATTGCCGTGGCTGACCGGCTCGGGCTTGGTGAAAGGCAGCGCGCGCACTTTCTCATAGACGCTGCGCACCTCGTCGAGGCCGTCGACACGGAACGCGACATGGCCGATGCCGCCGCCCTGGTCGGTGACGTCGCTCGGGATCAGCACGATCTGGTGGTGCTCCTCGGGGCTGTGGCTGAGGAAGATCAGCTCGCGCCCTGCCGCCGGGCCGGCGGTCAACACGCCGCGATCGCTGACGATGAAACCCATGATTTCGGTGTAGAACTGCTCCATCGCCTTTTGGTCGCGGGCGCGGATTTCGAAATGACTGACGGTGTAGCTCATGGCTCTGGTCCTCTCGGCGTTAGCCGGATGATGCCCTTGTCCAGCGTATCGGAAAAGCCCTTGCGGCGCGCGCCGACAGCCATTAAGGCGGTGCAGCCTTATCCCACGGGAGACCACCGATGCCGAGCTTCCCCAGCGCCGCGAGCCTCAAAGCCCTCACCCAGTGGGATACGCCGACGATCTGCAACGCGCTGGAACTGACCAACCCCGAGCGCCGCGCCTTCGGTTTCACCCGCCGCCCGGCGGTCGCGGCGTTTCCCGACATGAAGCCGGTCGTTGCGTTTGCCCGCACCGCGCTGATCCGCTCGCGCGAGCCGAACGCGCGCGAGCGCGAGAGCGCCGCCAAGATGCGGATCGGGTACTACGAGCACATCGCCGAGAAGCCGCTGCCGTCGATCGCGGTGCTGCAGGACATCGACGCCCCCGATACCGGCTTCGGCGCGTTCTGGGGCGAGGTGCAGACCCATGTGCATGCCGGGCTCGGCTGCGCTGGGGTCATCACCGACGGTTCGGTACGCGACCTCGACGCGATGGCGCCGAACTTCATGGTGCTCGCCGGCTCGATCATGCCGAGCCACGCGCATGTCCATCTCGTCGATTTTGGCGGCACGGTCAGCGTCTTCGGCATGCTGGTATCGCCGAACGACGTCATCCATTGCGACCGCCACGGCGCGGTCGTCGTGCCCTATGACGCGATCGAGAAGATCCCTGCCGCGGTCGATCTGCTGACCCGCCGCGAAAAGGTGGTCATCGAGGCGTCGAAGCGACCCGGCTTCTCGATCGAAGACCTGCGCCGCGCCTTCGCCGAGCAGAGCGAGATCCACTAGGCCGGCGAGCCGCTACTATTCGACCGCAGGATATCCGCCGCCGCCGCGATCAGCCGTCGGGTGTCGTTTTCGGTCCCGACGGTGATGCGCAGATAGGGTGCCGTGCGGGGCCTGTTGAAATGCCGCACCAGCACCGCATGCTCGCGCAGCGCAGCGGCCAATTCCACGCCGCCTCGCGCGGGATGCCTGGCGAAGACGAAATTCGCGCTCGAAGGCAAAACGACAAAGCCGAGCCCGACCAGCTCCCGCGTCATCGCTTCGCGTCCGGCGACGATCTTGGCGCAGCTTTCGCGGAAATAGGCTTCGTCGCGAACCGAAGCCGTCGCGCCCGCTTGGGCGATGCGGCCGAGCGGGTATGAGTTGAAGCTGTCTTTCACGCGCCGCAGCGCCTCGATCAGCCCCGCGTCGCCAAGCGCATAGCCGACGCGCAAGCCGGCCAGGGCGCGCGACTTCGACATGGTCTGCACGACCAGCAGGTTCGGATGATCGGCGATCAGTGAAACCGCGCTCTCGCCGCCGAAATCGACATAGGCCTCGTCGACCAGCACTGGGATATCCGGATGCTCGTCGAGCAGTTGGGCGATCGCCGCGAGCGGCAGCGCGATGCCGGTCGGTGCATTGGGATTGGCGATGACGATCGACCCCGCGTCGCGCCGATAATCCTCGACCCTGAGGCGCATTCCGTCGTCGAGCGGCACGGTCTCGCGGGCGATACCGAATAACTGCGCCCAGACGGGGTAGAAGCTGTAGGTGACGTCCGGAAACAACAGCGGCTTCGGCTGTTTCAACAGCGCGACGAAGGCATGTGCGAGCACCTCGTCCGACCCGTTGCCGACAAACACCTGATCAGGCTTCACATCGTGATGCGCGGCGAGCGCCTCGCGCAGCTCCGTCGCCTCGGGGTCGGGATAGAGCCGCAGGGTATCTGCCGCGGCGGCTCGCATCGCTTCCAGGGCGAGCGGTGAAGGGCCGAACGGGCTTTCGTTGGTGTTGAGCTTCACCACATCGGCGATACGCGGCTGTTCGCCGGGCACATAAGGCGAAAGCTCACGCGCGGTGTGGCTCCAGAACGGGTTCATCGCAGCATCCCGGCCGGGTGGAACTGAGGCTTATGCCACCGCGGGGGCGGTTCCGCCAGCTCGCGGAGAGCGGTCAGATCTCGACCTGGCCGCCGAGTTCGACGACGCGGTTGACCGGGATGCGGAAGAACTCGGTGGCGTCGAGCGCCAGCTCCGAGAGCAGCACGAAGAGACGCTTGAATGGCATCAGCCAGCGTGTGCGCCGGTTGGGCACGATCTTCTCGTGGCCGACAAAGAACGAGGTGTCCATCAGGTTGAAGCGGAACCCGCTGACCCGGCACATGGCCAAGGCGCGCGGGATGTCGGGCTCCTCGGCAAAGCCGTAGCGGATGCGCACGGTGTGGAAGTTCTGCTCGTAATGGCGGATTTCGAGCCGGTTGGCCTCGGGCATGCGCGGCACATCGGCGGTCTGCACCGTCATCAGCACGGTGCGTTCGTGCAGCACCTTGTTGTGCTTCATGTTGTGCAGCAGCGCCGCCGGCACGTTGTTGACCTCGGCGGTCATGTAGATCGCGGTGCCGGGCACCCGCGCCGGCCGGTCCGGGCGCAGGCTGGCGATCAGCATTTCCAGCGGCATGCCGCCGCTGGCACGCTGGCGGGCCAGTTTCCCGCGGCCCCAGATCCAGGTCATCATCACCGCGTAGAGCGACAGCGCGATCACCAGCGGATACCAGCCGCCCTCGGCAACCTTGAGCAAATTGGCGCCGAAGAACGACAGATCGACAATCAGGAACAGCGCAAAGAGCGGGATCAGCCGCCATAGCGGCCAATGCGCGCCATGCCGCAAATGGGTGAAGGCGAGGATCGTGGTCACCGTCATCGTGCCGGTGACGGCGATGCCGTAGGCGGCGCCGAGCGCATCCGACGAGCGGAAGCCGATCACCGTCGCCGCCACCGCGACCAGCAGCATGTTGTTGATGACCGGCACGTAGACTTGGCCGCGCTCGCGCTCGGAGGTGTGGCGCACATGCATGCGCGGCAGAAAGCCCAACTGCACCGCCTGGCTGGTCAGCGAGAACGCGCCCGAGATCACTGCCTGCGAGGCGATCACCGTCGCGATCGAGGCGAGCACGACCAGCGGCAGCACTGCCCATTCCGGCGCCAGCAGGTAGAACGGATTCTGGATCGCCTCGGGCTTCGCCAGCAGCAGCGCGCCCTGGCCGAAGTAATTGAGCAGCAACGCCGGAAACGCAAAGCGCAGCCAGGCGCGACGGATCGGACCGCGGCCGAAATGTCCCATATCGGCGTAGAGCGCCTCGGCGCCGGTTACCGCCAGCACCACAGCGCCGAGCAACACAAAGCCGGAGGTCGGGTCCTGCCGCAGCAGATCGATGCCGTAATACGGGTTCAAGGCCCACATGATCTCCGGATGCCAGACGATCTCGATCGCGCCCAACAGCCCGATCACGGTGAACCAGACGATGATGATCGGGCCGAACAAGCCCCCGACCCGACCCGTGCCGCGGCGCTGCGCGATAAACAGCATGACCAGCAGCACCACCGTCAGCGGAATGACAAACGGTGCGAGCGCCGGCGTCTTCACCTCGAGCCCCTCGACCGCGCTCAACACCGATATGGCCGGCGTCAGCACGCCGTCGCCGTAGAACAGCGCGGCGCCGCACAGCCCTGCCCACAGCACCCAGCGATTGGGCCCGCGGATCGTCGCGCGCAGCGCCAGCACCGTCAGCGCGAGGATGCCGCCTTCACCGCGATTGTCGGCGCGCATCAGCACGATCACGTATTTGACCGTGACCACGAGGGCCAGCGCCCAGGCGATCAGCGACAGCACGCCGTAGACGCGCGGCGTCGTCACTGCGTCGATGCCATCAAAGCATTGCTTGACGGTGTAGAGCGGCGAAGTGCCGATATCGCCATAGACGACACCGAGCGCGGCGATCGTCAGGTTATGGCTGACGTTGCGCTCCGCGGCAGCGGGCGCAACTGATGTCTCTGCCGTCAAACGCCTGTCCCGCACCGGTCGCCCAAAAAGGCTGCGGACAAGCTGGAAGCGCCGGCATAAAAATTCGAGGTGTAGTGGGCAGCTGCTTTATATAAATCTCATATAGGCCCGATGGCGGCGCGGTTCGCCAAATCCTGGCGGAATCCTGATGGCGCAACGTTGATCGGCGATGCGCTGACGGAACAGGTGGCCGGGGTGCGAGGCCGAGTTCTATATGAGTTTTTTATACTCGGCCGAACAATCTAATCTCGATCCTTTATGCTCGACCCCATAATGTCTCTGATCGCCCACTCAGGCGATCCGCGAGATGTTGTATCAAGATCGCATCCATGAAATAGAGCCGGCCAACGATGTTGTCGACCGGATGCTGGCGATTGCATGGGTCGTTTCGGAAATTGCCCTCGATGTATTCGGTATGTTTTTCTGGTCGGCGCTGGGACTGTGCTTGGCGAGCATCCTGACTTGATGCGGGCACGGGCGCTTAAGGTCCGCTTCGGTCAGATCTCGACCTGGCCGCCGAGTTCGACGACGCGGTTGACCGGGATGCGGAAGAACTCGGTGGCGTCGAGCGCCAGCTCCGAGAGCAGCACGAAGAGACGCTTGAACGGCATCAGCCAGCGTGTGCGCCGGTTGGGCACGATCTTCTCGTGGCCGACAAAGAACGAGGTGTCCATCAGGTTGAAGCGGAACCCGCTGACCCGGCACATCGCCAAGGCGCGCGGGATGTCGGGCTCCTCGGCAAAGCCGTAGCGGATGCGCACGGTGTGGAAGTTCTGCTCGTAATGGCGGATTTCGAGCCGGTTGGCCTCGGGCATGCGCGGCACATCGGCGGTCTGCACCGTCATCAGCACGGTGCGTTCGTGCAGCACCTTGTTGTGCTTCATGTTGTGCAGCAGCGCCGCCGGCACGTTGTTGACCTCGGCGGTCATGTAGATCGCGGTGCCGGGCACCCGCGCCGGCCGGTCCGGGCGCAGGCTGGCGATCAGCATTTCCAGCGGCATGCCGCCGCTGGCGCGCTGGCGGGCCAGTTTCCCACGACCCCAAATCCAGGTCATCATCACGATGAGCGCCAAGGAACCGGTCGCCAGCGGGAACCAACCGCCCTCGAAGAACTTGAGGATATTGGCGCCGAAAAAACTGAGATCGACGGCCAGGAACAGTCCGAACAACGGCAGCAGCTGCCACAATTTCCAACGCGCGCCCCGCCGCAGGTAGATAAAGGCGAGGATCGAATCCATCGTCATGCTGCCGGTGACGGCGATGCCGTAGGCCGCACCGAGCGCGTTCGACGAACGGAAGCCGAGCACCGTCGCGATCACCGCCACCAGCAGCAGGTTGTTGATCACCGGCACGTAGACCTGGCCGCGCTCGCGCTCGGAGGTGTGCCGCACATGCATGCGCGGCAGAAAGCCGAGCTGCACCGCCTGGCTGGTCAGCGAGAACGCGCCGGAGATCACCGCCTGCGAGGCGATCACCGTCGCGATCGAGGCGAGCACGACCAGCGGCAGCACCGCCCATTCCGGCGCCAGCAGGTAGAACGGGTTCTGGATCGCCTCGGGCTTTGCCAGCAGCAGCGCGCCTTGGCCGAAATAATTGAGCAGCAGCGCCGGAAACACAAAGCGCAGCCAGGCGCGGCGGATCGGGCTGCGGCCGAAATGCCCCATATCGGCGTAGAGCGCCTCGGCACCGGTTACCGCCAGCACCACAGCACCGAGGATCACAAAGCCGGAGACCGGGTCCGCTCGGATCAGGTCGATGCCGTAAATCGGATTGAGCGCCCACATGACCGTCGGGTTCCGGGCGACCTCGACCAACCCCAAGAGCCCGATCACGGTGAACCAGACGATGATGATCGGGCCGAAAAAACCGCCGACCCGTCCGGTACCGCGGCGCTGCGCGACGAACAGCAGCACGAGCAGAACGATGGTCAGCGGGATGACAAAGGGTGCCAACTCGGGGGTCTTGACTTCGAGCCCCTCGACCGCGCTGAGGACCGAAATTGCCGGGGTTAGGACCCCGTCGCCAAGAAACAGCGAGGCACCGAACAACCCCGCCCACAGCACCCAGCGGTTAGGTCCGCGGATTGTTGCGCGCAAAGCCAGGACGGTCAGCGCGAAGATCCCGCCTTCCCCGCGGTTGTCGGCGCGCAGCAACACGATCACATATTTGATGGTGACGACAACCGTCAGCGCCCAGACGATCAGCGACAGGACCCCGAAGACGCGGGGTACGGTCACCGAGCCGGCGCCGTCGAAGCATTGCCGCATGGTGTAGAGCGGCGAAGTGCCGATATCGCCATAGACGACGCCGAGCGCGGCGATCGTCAGGCTGCGTCCAGCGCCGGCGCCATGTGTTTCGGTCGCGGCTGGCGCCTCCAGCTCCGCGGTTTCCGCCGGCGGCGGGTGCTGGGCTATGTCATCCACGCGGGGTCGAGCTCTCAGTCGGCTTCATCGAGGGCAACAACGGCACCGGTGATGATCCGATCCGAATGCGCACGCATCTCCTCCCTTGGAGACCACGCCGGCTCTACGTGCCGAGCGCGCCCTTTACTCCACCTACAATCCTTGTGCCAGGGTCATTTATCGCCGACCCTTGTTGCATGAGTTTCGACCCTGACGCCGTGCGCGCCTTCGAGCATGCCGGATGGCAGAAAGCGGCGGCGCATTATGAGGCGAGTTTTGCCGCCGCGACGCGCCAATTCGCCGACGCCCAGCTCGATGCGGCCGACATCGGGCTGGGAACAAGGGTGCTCGATCTGTGCTGCGGCACGGGCCTCGTTACCGGCGCCGCGGCGGCGCGTGGCGCGATCGTCTCCGGCCTGGACTTTTCGCCGGCCATGCTTGAGGTGGCGCGCGCGACGCATCCGGCATTGCGTTTCGCCGAAGGCGACGCCGAGAGGATGCCGTTCCCCGACGGTGCATTCGACGCGGTTGTGTCGAATTTCGGTGTGCATCACGTGCCGCGTCCGGAGCGGGCGTTGGCCGAGGCGCTCCGTGTGCTGCGGCCGGGCGGCAGGCTCGCCTTTGCAACCTGGGCCGCGCCAGCCGAGAATATCGCCTGGCGGCTCTTGCTGGACGCGATCCGCCTGCATGGCGAGCCTGACGCGGCGCAAGCGCCGGTCTCCGGCGGTGGCCTGGGCAGTGAGGAAGCGGTGCGCCGCGTGCTGAACGAAGCGGGCTTCGCCGCGCCGGGAACCGAAATGGTGCGCCGCGAATGGCAACTCGCGCATCCGGGCGACCTGGTCGCCGCGCTGCGCCGCGGCACGGTGCGCACCGCCGCGCTGATCGACGCGCAGCGCCCGGCGGCGCTGGCGGCGATCGAAGCCGAGATCGCCCGCCAGGCCAGCGCCTATCGCCGTGACGGCTGGTATTTCATCCCGATCGCCGCAATCCTCGGCAGCGGCGCGAAATCGTGACCTTCCATCTCGACGCCGACGTGCTGATCGTCGGCGCTGGCGGTGCCGGGATGTACGCGGCCATTTCGGCGGCTCGGGCCGGTGCTGCGCGCGTGTTGCTGGTCGACAAGAGCCTCGTCGGCCGCGGCGGCGCGACGATCATGGCGCAGATGACGGTCGCCGCCGCGCTCGCCGAGGAGAGCGACGACGACCCGCGCCTCCACCTCGCTGACACGCTCGAAGCCGGGCGGGGCCTGTGCGACGAGACGCTCGCCGGCATCCTGTGCGAAGAGGCGCCGATCCGCATCCGCGAGATGGGCGAGTGGCAGGTCGGTTGGGCGCGGCGCGATAGCGGCCGCATCGCCCAGGTGACCGCGCCGGGCCATTCGCGGCCGCGCTGTTGCTATGTCGACTTCCTCAACACCGGCCCGGCGGTCGCCGCAACCTTGCGCCGTCAGATCAGCCGCATCGACGCGATCCGCCGAGTCAGCAACCTTACCGTCACCGACCTCGTCACAGATGATGGCGCGGTGACGGGCGCGGCAGCGCTCGACACGGCGAGCGGCGAGCCGGTGACGATCGCCGCCAGGGCGACGATTATCGCCACCGGCGGCCTCACCCGCATCTACCGCCGCAACAGCGCCTCGGCCAATATGGGCGGCGACGGCTACGCGCTGGCGCTGCTGGCCGGCGCGCCGCTGGTCGACATGGAGTTCGTTCAGTTCTTTCCGATCGGCCATCTCGCGCCGCGCCTGGTCGGCATGGACCCGATCATGTGGGACCCGTTTCGCTACAAGCTCGGCGGCAGGCTGCTCGACGGCGCGGGCCGCGAATTCCTTGCCCGCTACGGCAGCGACGAGACCGATGCCTATACCACGCCGCGCGACATCGCCAGCTATGCGATCACCAAGGAGGTCGCCGCCGGGCGCGGCTCACCGCACGGCGGCGCGTATCTGTCGTTCGAGCATATCCCGCCGGCTGAGCTGCACGCGGCGTTCGGGCCGGTTATCGAACGGCTGGCGAAGAACGGGATCGATCTCGCCCGCGCCGCGGTCGAGGTATCGCCGATCGCGCATTACCACATGGGCGGCATCGTCGTGGACGATCGCATGGCGAGCCCGTTGCCCGGGCTGTTCGCGGCCGGCGAGGCGGTCGGCGGCGCCAACGGCGCCAACCGGCTGTCCGGCAACGCGATCCCCGAAGCCTTGGTCTTCGGCGAGCGCGCGGGCCGCTCGGCGGCGACGTCCGGACCCATCGCCGGCTGGCGCGACGGCGCTGCGGCGGAGGCGGTCGAGCGCATCCGCGCGCTGCGCGACGGCCGCCAGGGCGATGTCGGCGCCGCGACACTGCTCGACGAGCTGCGCGCGCTGATGTGGGCCGATGTCGGCCCGCTGCGCGAGGAAGCCGGGCTCGCACGGGCGCTGGCCCGGCTTGGCGAGATGCGCTGCACCTTGGCGCAGGTGGCGATCGCACCCGGCCGCGAGAGCAATGCCAGCCTCGGCGACTGGTTCGAGCTGCGCGCCAGCCTTTGCGCCGCCGAGGCGGTGGCCCATGCCGCGCTGTCGCGGCGCGAAAGCCGCGGCACCCATCAGCGCGATGATTTTCCGGCGATCGCCCCCGGCCCCGCCGACAATCTCCGCGTGACGATGGATCGCGTCGGCGCGATCGCCGCGGCATTCGCCCGATGAGGACGGCGCGGCTCCGCATCGCGCGCGGCATTGGCGGCGAGCCGGCGCGCTATGAGGAATTCGCGGTGCCGTTCGAGGATGGCGCGACGGTGCTCGACGCGCTGATCTGGATCCGCAACCATCGCGATCCGTCGCTCGCCATCCGCTACAGCTGCATCAACGCCAATGTCTGCAAGGAGTGCGTGATCGCGGTCGACGGCGCGGTGGTCTATGCCTGCACGACCCGGCTGGTGGCCGACAGCGCCATGGTGCTCGATCCATTGCCCGGCAAATCGCGGCTGCGCGACCTGGTCAGCGAGACCCGCCCGCCGCGCGAGCGGCTCTAACGAAGGTTAAACGCCGTCGGGCGGACTAGGTCTTGAGTTGAAGCCGTGCTAATGATTTGCCGGAAAATACGAGGAAACGGGGGCGAACGATGGCGAAGACGGCGCTGAATCAGCTCCAGGATCAGATCGAGGCGATCCGTCGCGAAGCCTATGCCGCCGGTTACGCGGCGGCGATGCAGGCAATTCGCGATTTCGCCGGCCGTCCCACCGGTGCGGGTACGGCGCCGAAAGCTGCAGCTCGGCCGCGCGCCACAGCCAAGCCGGCCGCTGCCGCGAAGCCGGCGCCGCGAGGCCGGCGTGCGCCGGCGGCTCGCGCCGTGGCATCCGGCCGGCCGTCACGCGGCACCAACGCCCGCCTGATCGTCGAGGTGCTGAAGGCGATGCCGTCAGGCATCGGACGCCCCGCCGATATCCGCAAGGCGCTGCAGAGCGACAAGGGCGTGTCGATGGCCTTTACCTCGATCCGCCATGCGCTGGGCCAACTCGCCGCGCGCAACGAAGTCGCCCCTGACGACGACGGCAAGACCTGGCGCTACGTCGGCGCCTGATCAGGCTTCATCACGGGCACCGCGGCGCGCGCGAGCGCGTCGGCGCGTTCGTTCTCGGGGTGGCCGGCATGGCCGCGCACCCAGATCCATTCGATCTGATGCGGTGCCGCGGCGGCATCGAGCTGCTGCCAGAGATCGATATTCTTCACCGGCTTCTTGTCGGCGGTGCGCCAGCCGCGCGCCTTCCAGCCGGGCAGCCATTGCATTATCCCGTCGCGCAGGTACTGGCTGTCGGTGTAGACGCGCACCCGGCAGGGCCGCTTCAGCGCCTCCAGCCCGGAAATCGCCGCGGTCATCTCCATGCGGTTGTTGGTGGTCGCCGGCTCGCCGCCCGACAATTCCTTCTCGACCTCGCCATAGCGCAGGATCGCCGCCCAGCCGCCCGGACCCGGATTGCCGCGGCAGGCGCCGTCGGTGAAAATCTCGACCGCCGGCGGTTCGGCGACCGCCGGTTCAGGCGTCGATGCCATAGCCCGCCGGGTCGCTGATGCCACGGTGAAAGCGCAGTTTGCGCAGATATTCGAGCGGGTCTTTCGGTCGCACCAGCGCACCTTGGGTCTGGTTCAGCCAGTCGTAGAGCCGGGTCAGCAGAAAGCGGAGCGCGCTGCCGCGCGCCAGCAGCGGCAGCGCCGCGACCTCGGCCGCCGAGAGCGGCCGCTCGGCGCGGTAGTGCCGAACCAACAGCCGCGCCTTGGTGATGTTGAAATCGCCGTCGGCCTCGAAACACCAGGCGTTGATGCAGATCGCCAAGTCATAGGCGAAGGCGTCGGTGCAGGCGAAATAAAAGTCGATGAGCCCCGACAACGCGTGGTCGCGAAAGAACACGTTGTCGGGAAACAGATCGGCATGGATCACGCCGTTCGGCAGGCTTTGCGGCCAGGCCGAATCGATCGCCTCGAGCTCGGCGTGCAGCTCGGCGGCGAGCCCTGCCTGCACCTCATCGGCGCGCGTCGCGCAGGCGACATAGAGCCGATGCCAGCCGCCGGGCCCGAGATCGTTAGGCCGGATCATCGCGAACGATTCGCCGGCCTTGTGCAGCCGCGCCAGCGCGGCGCCGACCCCGGCGCAGTGGAACGGCTCGATGCGGCGCGGCCACATGCCATTGAGAAAGGTGACGATCGCCGCCGGCCGGCCGCACAGCTCTCGCAACGCCGCGCCGTCTCTGGCGCGCACCGGCGTCGGACAGGCCACGCCTTGATGTGCCAGGTGATCCATCAGCGCGATAAAGAACGGCAGATCGCCCGGCGACACGCGCTTTTCGTAGAGCGTCAGGATGAATGAGCCCTGCTCGGTACCGAGCAGGTAGTTGGAATTCTCGACCCCCTCGGCGATTCCCTTGCACGACAGCACCTCGCCGATGTCGTAGGCGGCGATAAAATCGCGCAATTCGCCGTCGCCGATTTCCGTGTAGACCGCCATCCGCCGCGCCAGCCACTCCGCCAGGGTTAAACGCCAGGGTACACGCTTGTCCCGACCCGGCTTGTCTGGCGGGCGAGCCTCGCATAAAGTCCCGCCGGCCCTGATCTCGCAATCGATGGGGAGGCCGCGCGGCACCCGCGCGGACAGTACAAGGGCGACGGTGGGGAAGAAAGATGGACGCTCCGATCCCAGCGCAAAAGGCGCCGTACGGCGTCGCCGTCGAAGCCGGCAAGAAATATTACTGGTGCGCTTGCGGCCGCAGTAAAGGGCAGCCGTTCTGCGACGGTTCGCACCAGGGGACCGGGCTGACGCCGCTGATGTATGAGGCGGACAAGACGGGCCAAGTGTGGTTCTGCGGCTGCAAGGCAACCAGCAAATCGCCGCTTTGCGACGGAACCCACAACCGCCTCTAGCCACAACCGCCTCTAGAATCGAGCAACCGATTTTGTCGACGGCACGGTATCACGGCGCTGCGGCGCTGTTCGCGGCGCTGGGGATTGTCGCACTGGCGAGCTGTAGCTGGATGCCGTTCGGCGGCAAGAAAGCCGACACCCAGCCCGCCGCGGCCTGTCCGATCGCGGTGATCCTGAAGCCGCTCGCCAATACCATTGTGTTCCGGCCCGGTGTCGGGCCGGACCCAAAGCCGGTCGATGTCGCATTCTACGGCATCTACAGCGACATTTCGGCGAGCTGTCAGCCCGCCGGGGACGCGCTGCGCGTCGCGCTCGACAGCGTCATCGCCGCGGAGCGCGGTTCGGCGACAGCGCAGGGCAACGATGTGGACCTCGGCTATTTCGTCTCGCTGACCGCGAGCGATCAGACGGTGCTTGGCAAAAAATCGTTCGGCGTCCGCGTGTCGATTCCCGACCGCGCCAAGCGCGGCGGCGTCAGCGATCATGTCGAAATCGTCTTTCCGACCGGCGGCCGGCCGATCTCCGACCTCAACATCACCGCCGGCTTCCAGCAAACCCAGCAGGCGATCCAGTACTACAAGAACTTCCGCGGCCGCTGAGTTTCTGCCGGTTTCCGGCGAATTCGGCGCTGCGCTGCTATCAAAATTTTCGCGCATCAGGCGGCTGGCAATAGCCGCTGCCGCCTCTCCCAGTGGTCGCTCCGACGGCCCTGGCGGAATGATCCGGACGCGGGTTTTGGAGAGCCCGGATCGTCTCACCGATCGATGCGGCCAATCGCTGAGTGGGCAATGAGCGGTATTGGTCCGTATCGTGCGTTGCCAGTGGCGGGATAACTCGCCAATGCTTGGCCTGCCGGTCTCGAGGCTGCTGACAAATGGACACGCATCTGCCGAACGACGCGGCGCTGCTGCCGCACAGCTCGCACTGGGGCGCCTTCGCAGTGCGGCGCGGCGCGAACGGTATCGAGGTCGTGCCGCATCCGCGCGACCCGGCACCGTCGCCGCTGCTCGGCAATCTGCCGGCCGCACTGACACATCGAGCGCGGATCGCCCGCCCGGCGGTGCGCCGCGGCTGGCTCGATCACGGGCCCGGCGAGGATCGCCGCCGGGGCCGGGACGAGTTTGTCACGGTCTCTTGGGAGAAGGGGCTCGACCTTGTCGCCGGCGAGTTGCGCCGCGTCTATGGCGAATATGGACCGAGCGGCGTATTCGGCGGCTCCTACGGCTGGTCGAGCGCCGGCCGTTTTCACCACGCAACGGGTCAGGTCCACCGTTTTCTGAACGCGGCGGGCGGCTACGTCCGCTCGGTGAACAGCTATAGCTCAGGCGCGGCGACGGTGATCTTGCCCCATGTGCTGGGCCCGCAGGAGGCGGCCAGCCGCAACAATGTCGGCTGGGACGAACTGGCTTCGCAGACCGAGCTGGTGCTGGCCTTTGGCGGCATGGCGCTCAAGAACAACGATGTCGGCGGCGGCGGGACCAGCCAGCATATTGCCCGCGACCGGCTGCTTGCGGCTCGCGCACGCGGCGCCGAGTTCCACGCGATCAGCCCGTTGCGCGACGACCTGCCGCCCGAAATCGAGGCGACCTGGCATCCGATCCGCCCCGGCACCGATGTCGCGATGATGCTTGGCATGGCGCACACGCTCGTGACCGAAGGCCGTCACGACCGCAGCTTCATCGCGCGTTATTGCGTCGGCTATGACGTCTTCGAGGACTACCTGCTGGGCCGCAGCGACAACCAGCCGAAGGACGCGGGCTGGGCTGCGGCGATCTGCGATCTGCCGCCCGAGGAGATCGTGGCGTTGGCCCGCCGTGCGGCGGAGCAACGCACGCTGATCACCTGTTCACAATCGCTGCAGCGCGCCGAACATGGCGAGCAGCCGGTGTGGATGGGCGTCGTGCTCGCCGCGCTCCTGGGCCGGATCGGCTTGCCGGGCGCGGGTTTTGCCTACGCGCTCGGCTCGATCGCCAATACCGGCAAGCCTGAAGTCGCGGTGCCGGTGCCGACACTGCCGCAAGGCCGCAACAGCATCGCCGACTTCATTCCGGTCGCGCGCATCGCCGACCTGCTGCTGCACCCAGGCGAGGGGTTCGATTACGACGGGCAAAAGCTCACCTATCCCGACATCAAGCTGGTCTACTGGGCCGGTGGGAACCCGTTTCACCATCACCAGGATTTACATCGGCTGCGCGACGCTTTCGCCCGGCCGGAGACGCTGATCGTCCACGATTCCGCATGGACTGCGACCGCGCGGCACGCCGATATCGTGCTGCCGGCGACCGTGACCTTGGAGCGCGACGACATCGGTGCCTCGACGAACGACAATCTGATGGTCGCGATGCATCGGGTGGCCGCGCCCTATGCGGAGGCACGCGACGATTACGCGATCTTCAGCGATATCGCGCAGCGTCTCGGTGTCGGCCCGGCCTTCAGCGAAGGCCGAACCGCGCGGCAATGGCTTCCCCATCTCTACGAGCCGACGCGCCGCGGGCTTGCCGAACTCGGTTATCCGGCGCCCCTCTTCGACGAATTCTGGGAGGCCGGCGAACTGGTGCTGCCGACACGGGATTGGGACGGCGGCATCGTCCGCGCCTTCCGAAAGGATCCACAGGCAGCTCCGTTGCCGACGCCGAGCGGCAAAATTGAGATTTCCTCGGCGACGATCGCGTCGTTCGGCTATGAGGATTGCCCGCTCCATCCGGCATGGCTGCCGCCGACGGAAAACGTGGACGAGCGCTTCGCGCTTTATCTGGTTGCCAATCAGCCGGCGACGCGGCTGCACAGTCAGCTCGATTTTGGCGCGACCAGCATCGCATCGAAGATCAAGGGACGTGAGCCGGTGCGCATCCATCCGCTCGATGCCGCTGCGCGCGGCATTCGCGGTGGCGATGTCGTGCGCCTCTACAACGAACGCGGCGCCTGTCTTGCCGGCGCGATACTGAGCGATGCAGTCCGGCCCGGTGTCGCGCAGCTGTCGACCGGCGCCTGGTTCGATCCTGCCTGGTCGACAGTAGGGGACCCCGCCGTCGACCGGGCGCTTTGCGTGCATGGCAATCCCAACGTGCTGACCCGCGATGTCGGCACTTCCCGCCTGGCACAAGGCTCGACCGGCCAACTGACCCGGGTCGAGATCGAGCGCTTTGACGGCCCGCTTCCGCCGATACGGGCATTTGATCCGCCGCCCGATTGAAATTGGGGGGTGAGTTTTCCCGCGGCTTACCCAGCCGGTTAACGGCATACCGATCATGAGGCATACAGCGCGAAATTGCTGACCGCGCACTTATGCCCTTGCGCGGTCAGCTGGTCGTCAAATCTCACGACAGCGATGTCGGCTCTCTCCGCCCGCTGCCTTTGTTGTTTGCCTAGAAGAAGACAAAAGACCGGACCACGACGTTTTTGCGGCATGGGGCATTCAGCGGCACGGTCGGATCGATACAGGCGGTATGGAAGGACCAGCGCGAGACAGAACCGTCGATCACGGAATCATAGCATTTGAGCATCGAGACCTCGGTGGGCTGCTGGCGGGGAAACCAGTACCACTCGTGGTCGGGACGATAAGTAAAGCGGGTGGTCTCGCCGACGCGGTCGTCGTAGATCCGGTAGTTGGTGATGTACGGCTGGTCGGCGAAGGAAGGCCAGGCGCAGAGCACGAAGGGGAACTGCTCGACCGTCTCTATCGGCTTGGCGAGGTTGATCGACATGAACCGTCGCGACATCTTCGCGTCGGCCTCTTCTTCGGTGCAGTGCTGCGGGCGCCCGAAATTCCGCAGGTTTTTGGTCAGCAGCTCGCGGCAGCGCACGCGGCCGCTGTTGTCGTTCAGATCATTGTGCACGAGGTTGGCGTAATTGGCGTTCACGCCCGGGTTGAGGCCGTCCTGGTCCTCGGTGCGGTCGCCCGTGTAGTCCTTGTCGAACACGTCGTGGTTGTAGACCAGTGCATCAGTCGCGTCCGGGAAGAACTCGAGCAGCAACTTCTCCATCTCGGGATAGAGCACGCGCTCGACCTCCGCCGCATCGTAGATGTTCGTACACTTGGACTCGAGGTGCGCCAGCGACACGCCAAGCCGGTCCATGCATTCGGGGCTGCTGGGCGAGAGGCCCGGATAGTATTCGCCGATGCGCCGCGCGTCGCGCAGCACCTGCGGGAAATAGAGGTTCTGCCGCCGATTACCTTGCTCGTTCGTGCGCAGGATGGCCGCTATGTCGGTGCGCGCCGGGTCCCGCCAGATGGCGTTGGACGACACTACCGAGTAGGTTGGCCGCTCATAGACCGTATACGGCAGCGGCAGCGACACGCCGCCTGCCGGGGCTTTGATGCTGTTCAATTCGCGGATGTACTTCACGCACTCGTCGTAGTCGCGAAACCCGAGGCCCCATTGGGTCTTGATCGGCCCCGGCGGCGCCTTGGCGATCATGTCCATAACGCGCCGGCCCTCGCCTTCGGCGATCTCCGTGAGCGCGTCCTGGATCGCCGCGGCGGTTCCCGCATCGCCGTCCCGGTCAAACGACATGTAGGACAAGCCGCCGTGCGCCGCGATCGGCGGCGGCTGCCCTTCCGTGCGTTGAAGCGATGGCACATAGGCCGACAAAGCTTTCGCCGTGTCCGCCGCAACGTCGGTGACCTCGAACTCACTCATGGCACACCTCCAGTTATCCTGATCTCACCGTGGCACACAGAGCCCGCGTTTTCCAGACCATGCGATCGGCGATTTGCAACGCGACTCCACATGCGACACCCGCCACGCGGCGGTCCGATAGGGGCGCGCCCAGCCTAGAACGCCTCGCGGTAGGGGCGCAGGTCGAGCTCTTGGGTCCAGGCCGAGCGCTGCTGGGTGTGCAAATGCCAGTAGGCGTCGGCAATCGCGTCGATCCGGAGCAGGCCGTCCTCGCCGCGCTCGGCGGCGAGTTGCGGGGCGTGGCTCAACAGGCGCTCGCCGGCGATGCCGCCGTCGATCACGACATGCGCGACATGCAGCCCCGCCGGCCCGAACTCGCGCGCCATGCTCTGCGACACCGCCCGCAGCCCGGCCTTCGCGGCGGCGAACTGGGCATAGCCCGGCTTGCCGCGCAGGCTTGCCGAAGCGCCGCTGAAGATGATCGTGCCGCGGCCCAGCGGCGCGAGACGCCGCGCCGCCTCGCGGCCGACGAGAAACCCGCCAAAACAGCCGATCCGCCAGAATTTCTCGAAATCGCGCGCCGACACCTCGCGGAAGTCGATGCGCCGGTTGTTGCCGGCATTGTAGACGACGAGGTCGACGGGAAGCCGCCCTTCGCCCGGCGCCATCGCCCGATCGAACAGCCGCACGACATCGCTCTCCTCGGTGACATCGGTCTGCACCGCCTCGGCGCTGCCGCCGCCCGCGACAAGCTCGGCGGCGATCGCCTCGATCTTATGCGGCGTCCGCCCGGCGATCAGCACGTGGTAGCCCTCCGCCGCGAAGCGCCGGCACAGCGCGCCGCCCAGTCCTTTTTCGGCGCCGACCCCGCACACCACGGCGGTCGGCAAAGCGTGTTCGTGTTGCGTCGTCATCGTCGGCTCCGTCGTCAGGAAGATCAGTGCGCATCGGCCGGCGGCGCCTTGGGCGGCACCACCTTGCGCAGCAGAGGCACAAGCAGCGTCGCAATCACGAAAGCGACCATGATCGCGCGAAAGGCATCGGCGAAGGCCAGGGTCGACGCCTCGCGATAGGCGAGGTGCCAGAGCTGCTTCAGCGCCGCGACATGGCCGTCGTCGACGCTGGCGGGCATCGCGCCGTAGCGGCTCGCCACGCCGGCGACCAGGCGGCTCATCGGCTGATTCGCCGGGTTGAGATGGTAGGCGATCGCGTCGAAATGATAGTTGGTGCGCGAATTGAGGATCGCGCCGCACACCGCGATGCCGACCGCGCCGCCGAGATTGCGCATCATGTTGAAGAGACCGCTGGCGTATTTGAGCCGCTCCGGCGTCAGGCTGCCGAGGCCCAGCGTGACCGCCGGCGCCACCGCGAAAACCTGCGGCAGGCCGCGCAGGATTTGCGGCACCAAGAGCTGGTCGCCGCCCCAATCATGGGTGATGAAGCTGAAGCTCCACATCGCCAGCCCGAACAAGGCGAGCCCGGCCATCATCAGCCAGCGCGTGTCGAACCGTTTCGCGAGCAGGATGTAGAGCGGCACGCCGGCGAGCGAGGCGGCGCCGGTCGAGAAGATCGCGACCCCGGTCTGCCACGCGCTGAACCCCCGGACATAGCCGAGAAAAAGCGGCGTCAGGTAGATCGTCGAGAAAATGCCGATACCGGTGACAAACGACAGAAAGCAGCCGACCGCGAAATTGCGGTTGGTCAGCGCGCGCAGATCGACGACCGGCTGCGCGTAGGTGAGGCTGCGCAGCACGAACAGCACGCCGGATATCGCCGCGATCCAGGCGCAGGTGCGGATCGTGCGATCGTCGAACCAGTTCCAGCGCGAGCCTTCCTCCAGCACGTATTCCAGCGTGCCGAGCGCGATCGCCATCAGCGCGATACCGGGGTAATCGGCTCCCTTGAGCAGCTTGAGGTCGGGCTCGTCGATCTTGACCAGCACTGCCGCCAGAATCGTCACGGCGATCCCCGGCAGCAGGTTGACGTAGAACAACCAGTGCCAGTCGAGCGTGTCGGTGATCCAGCCGCCGATCACTGGCCCCAGCGTCGGCGCCACCGAGGCGATCGTCCCGACCACGGCCGCCGAATAGACCCGCCGCGGACCCTGGAAGAAATGGAACGACGAGGTGAACATCGTCGGGATCATCGAGGCGCCGAGCAGGCCTTGCAGCGCGCGGAACGCGATCATGCTCTCGATGTTCCAGGCAAGCCCGCACAGCATGCTCGTAATGGTGAACCCGGCGGCGGAGGCGACGAACAGCCAGCGCGTCGAGAACACCCGGGTCAGCCAGCCGGACAGCGGGATCATGATGATCTCGGCGATCAGGTAGGCGGTCTGGACCCAGCTGATCTCGTCTTGCGCCGCGGACAGACCGCCGCCGATCTGCTGCAGCGACGACGCGACGATCTGGATGTCGAGCAGCGCCATAAACCCGCCAAAGCAGATCACCACAAACGGGATGATGCTTTTGAGAAAGGAGACGCTCGACGCCGACATCGCCGTTACTCCGCGCTCTTCCCGGCCGGCCGCGTGTCGACGCTGACGGTCGTCGACAGGCCGGGCCGCAGCGTGCCGAGCCGCGCATCGCCGTCGTCGAGCGCGATGCGCACCGGTACGCGCTGCACGATCTTGGTGAAGTTGCCGGTGGCGTTCTCCGGCGGGATCACGCTGAACACCGCGCCGGTGCCGGGCGCCAGGCTTTCGACATGGCCGTGATAGATCTTACCGGGCAGCACGTCGGCGACCACGGTCGCTGGCTGGCCCGGCTGCATGCGGGCGAGCTGGTCTTCCTTGAAATTGGCGTCGACCCAGAGGTCCCGCGCCGGGATTACGCTCAGGAGATAGGCGCCGCCGGTGATGTAGGCGCCGACCTGGGCAGCACGGTTGCCGATATAGCCGTCGATCGGCGCGCGGATTTCGGTATAGCCAAGATTGAGCCGCGCGGTTTCGAGATCAGCCTCGGCCTGCGCGACATTGGCGTGCGCTTCGTCGATATCCGCGTCGAGCACGGCGAGCTGCTGACGCGCGGCGGCCAACGCCGCCGTCGCGGCCTCGACGTTGGCCTGCGCCTGATCGCTGTTGGACTGCGTCCGCTGCGCGTTCTGCAGCGAGCCGGCCAGGGTCTGCGCCAACGTCCAGTAGCGCACCTGATCCTGCTTGGCAAAGCCGGCGGCAGCGGTTTTTGCGGCCAGATCGGCCTCGGCCTGGTGGATCATCGCCTGCTGCAACGAACGCTTGGCCTCAAGCCCCGAGAGCGCGGCGCGCCGCTGTGCGGCCACCGCTTTCGCGTGATCGAGCACGGCGTTGAAATCGCGGTCGTCGAGTTTGATGAGCAGCTGGCCGGCCGTGACATGCTGGTTGTCGCCGACCAGGATCTGCGCGACGAACCCGGCGACATGCGGCGACACGGCGGTGACATTGCCGCCGGCATAGGCGTCGTCGGTGGTTTCGATAAACCGGCCGTTGCGCCACCAATCCGTGCCGTACCAGCCGGCGCCGGCGACGATCACTATCGTCGCGCCCGCCAGTGCCAAGCGTTTCAGTCCCGGCAGCAGCCGCACCGTTTGAGGAATCGCGACATTGGTCCGCTGCATCACCGTGCTCGCCATCACGTCCCTCCAGTCCCCGATCCGGCGATGCCATCCGCGATGATTTCGCCATGCGCGTAGATGCGCCTTTCCAGCGATGAGCGGCACTGATTAAAATCAGAACTCATCTTTCCGAAATTTGGAAGGCGATGAGATGGACCGGCTCGAGGCGATGTCGACATTGCTGGCCGTGGTCGAAGCGGGCAGTTTATCGGCCGCCTCGCGCCGGCTCGGCACGCCGCTGGCGACGGTCAGCCGCCGCATCTCGGAGCTGGAGGCGCACCTGAAGACGCGGCTGTTGCAGCGCTCCAGCCGCCGCGTCACCTTGACCGCCGCCGCCGAAGCCTATGTCCAGGCCTGCCGGCGCATCCTCGACCAGCTCGACGAAGCCGAGCATGTCGTCGCCGGCGAGTACCAGTCGCCCAAAGGCGAGCTGGCGGTCACCGCATCGATGGTGCTGGGGCGGCGGCATGTCGTGCCGATCGCCGCGGCGTTCATCGCCGCCTACCCGGAGGTACGCGTGCACTTGCGGCTCAGCGACCGCGTCGTCAACCTGCAGGAAGAGCATATCGATCTCGGCATCCGCATCGGCGCGCTGCCCGACAGCAGCCTCATGGCGCGGCGGATCGGCGAGATTCGCCAGGTCATCTGCGCCAGCCCCGGCTACCTCGCCGCGCACGGCGAGCCGAAGACGCCGCACGATCTCGCCGGCCATGATTGCGTCTCGTTTGTCGGCTTCAACAACGCCGATGCCTGGGATTTTCCGATCGACGGTTCGACCGTCGCCGTCCCGGTTCGCTCACGGCTGGTGGTGGACGCGGCCGAAGCGGTGCTCGACGCCGGCATCGCCGGCGCCGGGATCATCCGGCTGTTTTCGTATCACGTCGCCGACGCGGTCCGCGAGCAACGGCTGGCGACCGTGCTCGAAGCCTTCGAGCCGGCGCCGCAGCCGGTCAACATCATCTATCTCGGCGGCGGGCTGCTGCCGCTGAAAGTGCGCGCCTTCATCGATTTCGCCGCGCCCCGCCTCGCCGCCCGCCTCGCCTCCGATCTTACTTGATAGCCGCCCATCCCCGGCCCGATGACTTCAACTCAATCGCCTCCCCCGGGCTTGACCCGGGGGTCCACGTCTTCAATCTCCGACTTCAGCGGGGGAAGACGTGGATGGCCGGGTCAAGTCCGGCCCAGGAGAATCTTAGAGATTGCACCGAAAAATGCCCGATCGGCCCTAAACCTACGACGGTTGACCCCAGGACATAAGTTTGCCCTTGTACCGAACCCCTTTTCCGCATCGCGAGGTCATCCGATGTCCGAGGCAAAACCGGCCCACGCGCACCTGATCGCCGGCGGCTTTCCACCCGGTTCGCTGGGCGGTCACGATCACGATTACGTCCGGCTGAAGTTGCTGGGGCTACTCGCCGAGCGCGATATCCCCGCCTCGGTCGGCAACGACTTCGCCGATGTCGAGAAGTGGCTCGCGGTGAGCCGGTTCTTGATCACCTATGTCGCGGGCCCTTACCCGGACGCGGCGCAGACCGACGCGATCCGCCGCTGGCTGGAGGCGGGCGGACGCTGGCTCGGGCTGCATGGCACCAGCGGCGGCCGCGCGCAGCGCGTCGAGGGGGCGCGGATGCGCCGCACCGTTAAGACCGAGCATCATGCGTTGCTCGGCGGCTTTTTCCTGACCCATCCGCCAATCCGCGAGTTCCGCGTCGACGTGGCCGCGAACTCGCCACTGACGAAGGGCCTCGGTACGTCTTTTGTCGTCGAGGACGAGCCGTATTTTGTCGAGCTGCAAAACCCGGCATCGACGCAAATCCTGCTGACGGCTGAATTCGGGCCGTCGGCGGCGGGTGCGACGGACGGGCTTTATCCATCCGACACCTCACTGCTCCCCGACGGCAAGACGCGGGTGCTCGGCTACACCAAGGATGTCGGCGTGGGCGGTGTGACCTATGTCGCGCTCGGACACAGCCACAATCCGGCGATCCGCGCGGCGCGCGCCGACGCCGATCCGGCCGACAAGACGCCGCCCACTTTCCGCGTGCCGTGGGAGACCGAGGCGTTTGTCACCCTGCTGCGCAACGTCGTCGCTTGGGGCATGCGCGCCTGATCGCGACTCCCTTTGTTCCGCACGAACACTTCTCGGCGATGGTGGGGTAGGATATCTTTGGTGGGATTCGATGCAGCGCGGCAAATATCGATTAACGAAATTTCGCTAGTCGGCCGAGTTGTTCATAGTGCGGGGTACAACCTGCTCAGTTTGACCCGCGCGTCGGCGGTGGTGAACTGCCAATTCGCCTTGGCGTGCTTCCTGTTGCGGTCAGCTTCCCATGCCTCGACTTCGTCCTTCAACACCCGCTGATCGGGGATGCGGCGGTCGAGGCATTGGGAGGAGAGAACGCTGAGTTCAGATTCCGCCATGTCGAGCCAACTCCCGTGTTTTGGTGTGTAGTGCCACTCGAACCGTTCGACGAGCCGGCGGGCTTCGGCGGGGGGAAAGGCTTCGTACAGCGAAGCTGGCTTGTGCGTGTTCAGGTTGTCCTGGACGAGCACGATTTTTGCTGAACCGGGGAAGTGCGTGTCGGATAATTCCTTGAGCACCTGGGCATAATCCATCGCCGTGTGACGGTCGGTGACCTTGACGTGCCGCCAGCCTTCCAGTGGCGCGAACATCATGAACAGATTGGCCGTCCCATTGCGTCGGTATTCGTAATCGTGCCGGCCGGGCCGTCCGGGTTTCGCCGCGATCGGCACGCGCGTTTCGGCAATGAGTTGCTTTGAGGTCTCGTCGAGGCAGACCAGGGGACGTTGCCGATCATAGGGCCGTTGATAAACCTCCAAGACGTCTTCCATGGCGGCAACAAAGGCGGCGTTGGCGTCCGGCGGGATGACCCATTGCTGCTTCAGATGCGGCTTGAGAGTGTTTTTTTCAGCGTCCGCCCGATCGTGTTGTCGCTGGCCCGTTCGACGATCTTCAGTTCGACGACCGCCTCTTCCAACAGTTGCAATGTCCAGCGTGCGCGGCCGGCCGGCGGTTTGGAACAGGCCAACGCGATTAACCTGGCCTCGGCCGCCCCATCGAAGATCCGCCGCCTCGCCGAATTCGCCGAATGCTTGCGAATCAGGGCCGCCTCCAACCCCTCTTCGACCAGCCGCTGGCGCGTCCTGGCAACCGTGGCGACACTGGTCTCGAGCGCCGCTGCAATCTCGCTGTCGCTCCAGCCTTCACCACCGTCCGAGGTATCGGCTTTCAACAGAATGCGGGCCTTCAGCAGCTTTTGTGCCGGATGTTTCCCGCTATGGATAAGGGCGTTGAGCTTCTCCCGCTCCGTATCGCTGAGTGTCACAATGTATTTCTTTACTGCGCTCTCTTTGCTGCCCACGTCTCCGCTCCGTCGCTGGTGACGCGGACATCGATTTAGAGAACCCTCACAAAATCAATGACGGAAGCGACTAGTAATCGTTGCACGGAAGGCCGGGACCTCCGTTCCTCTCCGTGGAGAATTATATCGATGATGCACAAGTCCGCGATGTTGATGCAAAACCGGCGCGGCTGCGCCGCCGTTTCCGATCAGCCCGCCGCGCGGCGCGGGCGGTGAGCATGGATCAAATCCAGTGGGGACCCAAGGCGTTGGGCGGCGCCGGGGTCGCGCCGAATGACGTCCGCCTGATCGCTTTCTATTTGCCGCAATTCCATCCGATCCCGGAGAACGACCGCTGGTGGGGTCCGGGCTTTACCGACTGGCAGAATGTCGCCAAGGCGACGCCGCTGTTCGACGCGCATTACCAGCCACGCCTGCCGGGCGCGCTCGGTTTTTACGACCTGCGGCTCGACGAAATCCGCCGCAAGCAGGCCGAGATGGCGCGCGCCCACGGCCTGCACGGCTTCTGCTTCTATTACTACTGGTTCAACGGCCGGCGGATCCTGGAGAAGCCGCTCGATCGCTATATCGCCGACCAGGAAATCGACTTCCCGTTCTGCATCTGCTGGGCGAACGAGAATTGGAGCCGGCGCTGGGACGGCGGCAATCGCGAGGTCCTGCTGGTCCAGGAGCACGACACCGAGTCGGATATGAAATTCATCCGCGAGGTGATCCCGATCCTCAAGGACCCGCGCTATATCCGCGTCAACGGTCTGCCGCTGTTGATCCTCTACCGCGCCGACCTGCTGAAAATCCCGACGGCGACCGCCGCCGGCTGGCGCGAGGAATGCGAGAAGGCCGGGCTGCCCGGCCTCCATCTCTGCGCGGCCCAGACCTTCGATGTCGGCGACCCTCGTCCTTATGGCTTTGACTTCGGCCTGCGAGTTCCCGCCGCACAAGCACGCCGTCGGCCATATCACCCAGGACATCAAAGGCCTCCCCGACGACTTCAAGGGCTGGGTGTGCGACTACGAACTGGTCGCGCGGCATTCGCTGACCGCCCCGGTACCCGATTACCCGCTCTACCGCGGCCTGTTCCCGAGCTGGGACAACAGCGCCCGCAAACGCAACCAGGCGCTGATCTTCCATAACGCCGACCCGGCCAAGTACGAATACTGGCTGCGCGGCCTGGTCTCCTACACCCGGCAGAACCTGGTCGGCGACCAGCGCATCATCTTCATCAACGCCTGGAACGAATGGGCCGAAGGGGCTCATCTCGAGCCTGATCTGAAATACGGTTCGGCGTATCTCGAAGCGACGCAGCGCGCGCTCAGCGGCCAGACCGAACCGAAGCAATTGTTCACCTTGCTCAGCGAGCAGATCCGCCAGATCAACAATCCCGATCTGCGCGAACGCATCGAGGGTTATGCCGAAGAGCTCCATCTCCAGCTCAAGAATCTCGGGCGGACGGTCGAATATTTCACGCGCGAGCGGCAGATGGTCGAACGCCTGCGCCAGGAGCGCGAGGCGTCGATCTTTTATCGCAGCAGCCTCGAAGAATTGTTCGGGGCGGAGCCGACGGGCGACATCGAATGCTGGTTCGACCGGATCAACGGACGCTCGATGCGCAGCGACGTCGTCATCGACGTCCGTACCACCCTGCACCTCGAAGGCTGGATGCTGAGCCCCGGCATTTTCCCCGAGGCCGAGACCACCGGCCGTTACATCTTGCTGCGCAACGTCGCCAGCGAAGAGGTCTACGCCACTCAGGTGTACCAGTATTGGCCGCGCCAGGATGGCCTTCGGCCGGCATCACATCGACAGCACCTACACGCTGAATTGCGGCTTTGGCTCGCTGTTTTCGCTATCCAAGGTGCCGCCAGGCGTCTACCAGCTCGGCTGCGGCATGAAGAACGACGTCAAGTCGGTGTATGTGTGGTCGGATTACCGGGTGCAGCTGCTGAGCACCGACCGCCGCCGCGGCGACGGACGCGAGCGCAGCCCCAAGCGGCGCTCGGTCGAACGCCAAGACGCGTGACTTCTCCGCTCGCCTCGGCCTGACGCGGAAGGCGTATGCAAGGCCAGCCCTCTCAGCATCGGTCGCGGTCCCGGACCGGCAGCACGGACGCCGGCGCGGGCCCGCGCGCGGCACCGGGTCCGGCGAGCCCGATCGATACGCCGGCCTCGCTCGGCGGCCTCAGCCTTGTCGACCGTTCCGCGCCGCCGCAGCGTTTCAACACCGTCGGCGGGATCGACGGCCTGATCGGCATGGCGGTGCTCGGCTGGGCCTACGACCGCGATTTCGGCCGTCGGCGCGTCAAGATCACGCTGTTCGTCAACGACCAGCTGGTGCTCGATACCACTGCCAACGGCCTGCGCCGCGAACTGGTCGGCATCGGCGGCCATGACGGCTTCAGCGGCTTTATCTGCCCGATCCCGCCGGAGCGGTTCAGCCCCGGCGCATCCATCCGCGTGTTCGGCGACGGGACCGAGCTCACCGCCGCGCCGCTGACTCTTGGGCCCACGCTTTTTGACGGGATCTCCGAGCCGATTGCCGATGCCGTCGCGACCGGCTGGGTGCGCGAGCGCGTTCGCGAACCGACCCGCGCCGTGCTGGACATGTATATCGATGGCAGGGCGGAGCGCCGTTTCACCGCCGACCGGCTGCGGCCGGAATTGAAGGCGCATGGCATCGCCGACGGTTGTTTCGGCTTTGCCGAGGCGCTTCCCGATTCCTGCCTCGACGGCGGCGAGCATCTGATCGAGTTCCGCCACCACGCGTCGGGCGAAGTGCTGGCGCCCGGCGGCCAGCGCTTTCGCGCAACATTTCACGGTATCATGGAGCGGCTCGACCAGTATGGCGGTGGCGGCTGGGTGTTCTGCCGCGAGGCGCGCGACTGCCCGGTGGCTCTCGACATCACCGTTAACGGTGAGCGGGTCGGCGTCACCGCGGATCGGTCGCGCGGCGATGTCCGCGCGGTGCACGGCGTCGAGCATTGCGGGTTCGAGTTCCGCCTCCCCGAGACGATGTCGCGTCATCACGAGATCGCGGTCGAGGTCATGCTCGCCGGCACATCCAATCAGGCGATCCCCGGACCGTTCACCTTCACTCCGGTGTCGCGGGTCATCGAGGAGCTCGAGGCGATCGCCGCCAAGGTCGCCGAAGACGAGGGGTCGACGGGCGCCGGGCGGACCTATTCGGCGATCCGTGAGGCGATCATCCCCAATGTCCTCGCGGCGCTGCGCGCGCATGAGCGCCGCTCGGGGCCGCTCGACCTGAGCCTGCGCGTCGACCTGTCGCAATTCCGCACGCCGGCGCCGGCAGTCAGCGAGATCGTCGATATCGTGATCCCGGTCTATGCCGGTTACGACGAGACGATCGCCTGCATCGAACTCGGTGATCCGCACCGTCAACAAGACGCGCCGCGAGGTCGTCGTCGTCGACGATATCGGCCCCGACCCCAAGCTGCGCGCCGGGTTGCGCGGTTACGAGGAAGCCGGCGCGATCACCCTCGTCGTCAACCCGGCCAATCTCGGGTTTCCGGGCGCCGCCAATGCCGGGATGACGCTGCATCCCGATCGCGATGTAATCCTGCTCAATTCCGACACGCTGGTACCGAACGGCTGGATCGACCGGCTGCGCGCCGCCGCCTATCGCGCCGGAAATATCGGCTCGGTGACCCCGCTGTCGAATCGTGCGACGATCTGCTCCTACCCCGAGATCAACAAGGACAACGACCTGCCGGGCGACATTGCCTGGGAAGGGCTCGACGAGATCTGCGCCGAGGTCAATGACGGGCAGGCCATCGAGATCCCGACCGCGGTCGGGTTCTGCGCCTATTTGCGGCGGGTGATGCTGCGCGAGGTGGGGCTGCTCAACACCGAGCGCTGGAAGAAGGGCTACGGCGAGGAGAACGAGCTGTGCATCCTCGCCGCCGCGCGCGGGTGGAAGCATGTCCTGGCGCCAAACCTGTTCGTCGTGCACCACGGCGCGGTGTCGTTCGGCGTCGACAGGCGCCGCGCGCTGATCGAAAGCAATCTCGGCACGCTCAACCGCCTCTATCCCGACTATATCCCGCGGGTCATTGAGTTCCTGCGCCGGGACCCGGTAGCCGCGGCGCGACGGGCGATCGACTGGGCTCGCCTCAAGGAGCTGAGCCCGCGCTTCATGCTGCATGTCTCGCACCAGAACGGCGGCGGCACGAATGTCTATGTCGAGGACATGGTGCGGCGGCTGGCGGCGACCGGCGAGGAAGCGCTGATCCTGGAGGCCAATGCCGACAATCGCGGCTTTGCGACGATCCGCAACCTGACGCTCGGCACGAAGAGCATCTATGCGCTGCCCGCTGATAGCGACGCGTTGGTCGCCGATCTGCGCGGCTGCGGCGTCTGGCACATCCATTTCCACCAGATCATGGGCGGCGCGGGCTGGGCGGCATTGCCGGCGCAGCTCGGCTGCCCCTACGACGTGACGGTGCACGACTATTCGTTCTTCTGCCCGCGCATCGACCTGATCGACGAGGCCGGGCGCTATTGCGGCGAGCCGGCCGTCGAGGTCTGCGAGCGCTGCATCTCGCTCAACCTGCCGCACCCGGATTTGCGCGACGCCTACCGGGACCGCGGCGGCACGATGACCGCGTGGCTCGGCCTGCATCGCCGATTGCTGACCGGCGCGCGCCGCGTCTTCACCCCCAGCTGGGACACCGCCTCGCGCATGGAGCGCCACATTCCGGGCCTCGCCTATGACGCGCGCCTTCATCCCGAGGCGGTGCGCCAGGTCGCCATCCGTCGGCCGGCATCGCCGGCGCTCGCGCGCGTCGCGGTGATCGGCGCGATCGGCACCAACAAGGGCAGCGAGTTGCTGCTCGCCTGCGCCCGCGAGGCGCTGAAGCAGGGGCAGCCGATCCAGTTCCGCCTGTTCGGCTATGCTGCCGACGACGCGGCGTTGCGCCGGCTCGCTAATGTGCGCGTGACCGGCGAATACAAGCGCGCCGACCTGCCGCGGCTGCTCGCCGAGCATCCGTGCGACGCGGCGTTGTTCCTCGGCATCTGGCCCGAAACCTATTGCTACGCGCTGAGCGATGCCTACAGCGTCGGGTTGTATCCGATCGCGCTCAATTTCGGCGCGGTCGGCGAGCGCATCGCCGCGACCCAAGTCGGCACGCTGCTCCCCGCCGGGAGTTCGCCGGCGGAAATCAACGCCGCGATCATCGCGGCGATCGTCCGCTTCGGCGATTGGCCGGCGCGCGTCGAAATCGGCGAGGATTGTTCGGATATCCTCGCCGACTACTACCAACTGCGACCGTCTGACGCAGTTTCGGAGCCCTTACCTAAAGTTTGATACAAACTTGGGTAAAGGACGGCGTATCTCTGGTTGTTGGCGCGGTTCACGCGCCTGGGAGCGGTAATGGCGACGATACCGGGTTCACAATTCACGGCGACGGCGGCTAATCCGCCGTATACGAACGTGAATGTCGTCGAGACGACGACGGGAACCGGCTTGCCGTCGCCGCTACCCTCGCCCCCTAACTTTAACCTCGAAGTCTTTGTTGGCGACGCTGGCAGCGCACCACCGATCGATCCCAGCTATCAGGGTCTTGCGGTTCTCAGCCCCGACGGCCACACGATCGACTTGATCAGCGGCGCTTTCGCCATCACCGATGACGGCGACACGATCAACGCACACGGGGATAACGAGACGATTTCCGGCGGCTCGGCGTTCGTCAACCTGATCCTCAACGGCAACAACGACGTCGCGAATGGCGGCGGCGATGCCGGAGACTTCATCCAGGTCAACGGCACCAACGACACGGTCAACGGCGGCACCGGCCCCGAGGCGATCAACGTCAGCGGAAATTCGGCGGTCATCAATGCCGGCAGCGGTGCCGACGCCATCTACGCGACCGGCGACAACGAGACAATCATCGGTGGGTCCGGTCCGGATACCGTCAACGCGCTCGGCAACAACAACCTGATCAACGGCGGCTCCGGCCCCGACGTGATCAACATCTTTGGGACGGGCGATACGGTTCAGGGCGACGGCGGCAACGAGACGATCAACGTCTTCGCCGACAGCAACACCGTCACCGGCGGCTCGGGCACCGACACGATCGGCGTCTACAGCAACAACAGCCTGGTGAACGCGGGCTCCGGGTCGGGCTTGATCACGATCACCGGCACCAACGACACCGTTGCCGGCGGCGGCACCCAGAACATCGGCGCATGGGGCGACAACTTCACCTTCGCGGATGCGGGTCCGGGCTTCGCCGATACCGTGATCGGCTTCAACAAGGCCGCCGGCAACTCAATCCAGACGCCGGACAACCCGGCCACAGTGGCGGCAAACGCGACCGTGGTCGGCGGCGACACGCTGATCAGCTTCAGCGACGGCTCGACCGTGCTACTGAAATTCGTGACCAACGTCAACTCCAGCTTCTTCCACTCTTAATCGAACCTTCGGCTGGCAAAAAAGCGCGGGACCTCTGGTCCCGCGCTTTTCGTTTGGGCTGATGCCGCCCGTTAGCGAGCGATCCGTTCAAACTGAAGCGCCGAGAAATTTCGCCTCCCCCGGGCTTGACCCGGAAGTCCACGTCTTCGTTCGCAAAACGTCAAAGCCTGGAGACGTGGGTGGCCGGGTCAAGCCCGGCCAAGGCGATAGGGGGAGTGATTCCGCCTAATCGAATCTCGCTCTAGATCAGCGTCAGGCTCTTGCCGCGCATGCGCTGCAGATCATCGAGCCGGAAATCATCCTTCGGGATGGGCCGCCAGGCTTTCTGCAGCGCGACAAACCAGCTGCGCACGGTGAAGTTCTGAAACAGATCGGCGTGGCCGCCATAGGCGATCAGCAGCTCGAAGATCAGGTTGGTAAGCGCCGGCTCGCCGGCGAAATGCCCGCCGTTCTGATAGGCCGGGCTGTCGATATGCGCCCACTGCCAATCTTCGATGATGTACCACCCGCCGGGCCGCAGCCGCGGAAAGATGAGCTCGAAGCTGCGCCGGCTGTAGCCGTATTGATGCGAAGCGTCATCAATCACCAGGTCGAGCGGCTCGCCCCCGAACTCCCGGTCGACGATCCCGGTCACTGCTTCGCGGTCGTCCTGCGAGGTGCCGAAATAAAGCTTCACCTTGTCGTCGATCCGGTGCCGCCGCAGGATCTCGTCGAGCGCCGCCGGCGGCGCGTTGTTGAGATCGAGCGCGACGACTTTGCGTGCATCGGTCGCCAGTCCGTAGAACAGCGGACTGCCGCCCTGCCAGATACCGAGCTCCAGGACGTTATCGGTGGTGTGCGGCCCAAGGAAGTCGAGGTACTGCTTCATCAGCGACGCGTTTTTGAGGATCACCACGCGATCCCGCGTCGTCTTCTCGCTGTACGACCCGAGGTCGCCGCTGAATTCCAGCCCGTCGACGAAGAACCGCGTCTCCGACACCCATTCCACCGGTTTGATCAGCTGCATGGCGTCAACTCACTAGATCAGGTTCTTGAGAAACGCATCGTCGGCCGAGCCAGCGCGCGCGAGGCGACGGGTCTGCGCGCAGAGCCGGCGCCACAGCTCCAGCGGCGGGCTGATGCCCGACACGAAATCGTTGAGCCCGGGGAAATACCCGGCGTAGAGCCCGTCTTCGAGCGCCTCGACCAGGCCTTCGGGGCAAGCGGCGGTCGCCGGCCGCACATAGAGCAGCGAATTGCGCCCATAAGTCCGCAACGCCGCGAACAGCCGCCGCACATGGTCGTCGCTGGCCGCCTCGTTGGTTGAGTAGACATATATTTTCTGCGGGTCTTCGAGGTCGGCGATCAGCTTGTTCTTGAGAAAGCTCAGCCGGCGGCGCTGCTGCTCGTGAAACGCCTCCTGCTTTTCGGCCGGCGCGTCGTGCATCCCTTCGACAAAGGTATGAAAGATCAGTCCGTATTTTGTCATCCGCAGGATGGTTTCGTCGCGGTAGCGGCCAAACTCGGTGTCCTCGACGGTGCCGACTGCCTCGAAGCGGTCTTCCAGCGCTGCGATGAGCGAGTCGAAACGGGCCCAGGCAAAGCGCAGCAGCCCCAGCGGCTCGACTCCGAAGTGCCGTTGCACCGCGCCGAAATCGCAGCGCTCGCCGAGGCTCTCGAACGACAGCATCAAGGCGCTCGGGGACATCTCGCCGGCCTCGGCGTCAGTCTCGGACTGCGAGACCGCGCCCGCCGCGCTCGTCGCTTGTACCGTCGCCGGCGTGGCGAGCTGTTCGGCAATCCAGCGCAGGCCGTGCTCGACGCGGGCCGGGTCAGGCGCGGCACGGCGCGCCTGCGCGAACCGCTCGGCCGCGCGCGGCCAATCGTGCCGCCCGGCGGCAATCCAGACATATTCGATCAACAGGTCGACATTGTCGGGATGGCGCTCCAGCGAGCCGGCGACGAGCACCTCGGCATCGTCGAGCCGGCCGACCATGCGCAGCGCCCGCGCCGCGCCGCGCCGCGCGTCAAGACGATCGGGCTCGGCCTCATGCACCCGCATCCAGCGCGGCAGCGCCTGTGGCCAGTCCTGACGCACAACGGCAGCCCAGGCGCTCTCCGCCACCAGTTCGATATTTTTCGGCTCGCGCTTCAACCCGGTCGCGACGACGGTTTCGGCCTCTTCGGTCCGGCCCGACTGCCACAGCGCCCGCGCGCCGCACTGGTAGCCCTCGATCCGCTTGGGGGCGCGATCGCGCACCAGGCTCCAGCGCCGCGCCGCCTCGTCCCAATCCTGCCGCGCGCTGGCAATCCATGCGTGCTGCACGAAAACATCCGGATGCCGGGGAAACCGCGCGAAGGCGCTCTGCGCCAAGGTCTCCGCCTCGTCGAGATGGCCGCCGCGCCACAGCACCTGGATCGCCCAGACATAGCCGTCGGCGCGATCGGGGGAATGGTCGCGCAGCACGCCCCACAGCCGCAGCGCCTCGTCGCTGTCCTGGCGGCTCATCGCCGCCCAGGCGTCGTGCGCCAGTTCGTCGGGGTTCACCAACGGGTATTCGATCATGCCGTCCACGGCGTCTGTCCCGGCCAGCGGGCGCCATCCGCGCCCAGAAAATCGCGTCTAGGGTAGCGTCGAGAGATTAATCGATATTTGCCGCCGGCCGGTTCCCTGTCACGGACTCTGGCTCACGCCCGGCGGCGCCGCCTATAGTCGCCGGCATCGTCCGCCCTCAGCAGAAGGACCTCCGCCATGCCGAGCATCGATCATCACGGCGCGCATCTTTATTACGAAGAGCACGGTCAGGGCTTTCCGATCCTGACTTTTGCGCCCGCGGGGCTGCGTTCGGTGATCGCGGTCTGGGGCCAGCCGATGGCGCCGATCAACCCGATCGCCGATTTCGCGCAGGATTTCCGCGTCATCGTCATGGACCAGCGCAATGCCGGTGGGCAGTCGCATGCGCCGATCAGCACCAAGGACGGCTGGGACGACTACACCGCCGACCACATCGCCGTGCTCGACCATCTGCGCATCGACAAATGCCATCTCTACGGCCAGTGCATCGGCGGCTCGTTCATCCTCAACATGCTCAAGCACCACCCGGAGCGGGTGCAGAGCGCGGTGCTGGCGCAGCCGATCGGCCGCGTTGGCCCGATGGGCGGGCGCACCGCCAACTTCGACGGCTGGGCCGAGACCGTGAAGAATCGCCCCGATGTTACCGAGGCGGTCCTCGACGCCTTCAACAACAACCTCTACGCCGCCGGCTTCGCCTATTGCTGCGACCGCGACTTCGTAAAGACGGTCAAGGCGCCGTGCCTGGTGCTCGCCGGCAATGACGAGGCGCATCCCTGGCCGATCTCGGAGGAGCTGTCAAAGCTGCTGCCGAACTGCGAGTTCGTCGCCGAATGGAAGACCGAACCCGCCCTAACCCCGGCCAAGACCAAGATGCTCGCGTTCCTCAAGACGCACACCCCGGCGGGATAGTTCGTCTTTTTTCCGTCGCCTTGGCCGGGCTTGACCCGTGGGCCTTCAGCCCACGGACTTGATCCGTGGGCGTCCACGAATAGGCTGAAGCTATTCGTGGACCTCCGGGTCAAGCCTGGGGGAGGCGAGCCATTTCAACGGTTCTGCGGCTCAACCTCCCGCACTCCCGCCACAAACGCAGCCACGTCCTCGACCCGCCATTTGAGGTGCACCCGCCGCGTCGATGGCGCCTGCTTCTCGCAATACACGCCTAGCCGCCACTCCCGCGCCGGGCGGATCGGGCGCGGCGTGAACCCGCCGCCGCAATTCGGGCAAACATTATGTAAATGCGTGTCGACGCAATCGGCGCAGAACGTGCACTCGTAGCTGCAGATCCGCGCGTCCGGCGCGTCGGGCGGCAAATCCTTGTCGCAATATTCGCAATTCGGCCGCAGCTCCAGCATCGCTGTCCTCCTCACACGGGCGCGGCGAGCCGCGCCGCCGCAGCCTCGACGGCGGCCCGCCGTGCCGCCGCGAGCGCCGCGTTGCGCTCACGGACGCGGGCGAGGATCGCCGGCGGCGCGGTTTCCGGCGCACCCGCCGTGAAAGGCGGCGCCGGCGCGTATTCGATCTGCAGCTGGATGGCTTGCGCCATCTCCGCCCCGGCCAGTTCCGCCACCACGGTGAACGCGAAGTCGATGCCCGCGGTCACCCCGCCGCCGGTAAACACATTGCCGTCGCGCACCACCCGGCCGGGATCGGGGATCGCGCCGAACAGTGTCAGCAGCTCGCGCCACGCCCAATGGCAGGCCGCACGCTTGCCGCGCAGCAGCCCGGCGGCGCCCAGCGCCAGCGACCCGGTACACACCGACGTCACATAGCGCGCCCCGTCGGCCAGCCGGCGCAGTTCGGCGAGAAAGACCGGGTCGCGGATCGCATTGTCGGTGACCCCCATCCCGCCAGGCACGCAGATCACGTCGCAGGCCGGGATATCGGCGAGCCGGCGCAGCCCGGAGAACACCATGCCGCTCGCCTCGACCGAGCCGCCCGCCACACTCGCCAAGATCACCTCGGCGCCGGGCAGCGACGCGAACACCTGATGCGGGCCGGTAAAATCGAGCTGCGTCACGCCCGGAAACAGCGCAAAGACGATAACCGGTTGCTGCTCGCTCATGCTGAGCCTCCGCTGTTGACGACCCGACGCTAGCAGGACTAGTCTCTGGCGGAAATGACCTATTTCCCTCGATTTTGGCCATGACCCACACGATTGCCTTTCTGATCTTCCCCGATTTTCAGCTGCTCGACGCCGCCGGGCCGATCAGCGTTTTCGAGACCGCGGGCCGCGAGAGCCCCGGCGATCCGGCGCAGAATTCAAGCTACCGGCTACGCGTCATCGCCCGCGACGCCGGGCCGGTCAGGAGTTCGTCGGGCGCGGCACTGGTCGCCGAAGCCTTTCCCGACGACCCGATCGACACGCTGATCGTCGCCGGTGGCTGGGGCACACGCGAGGCCTCGGCCTGTGCTGCGACCCTCGCTTATGTCCGCGCCGCCGCGACCCGCGCCCGCCGCGCCGCGAGCGTCTGCTCGGGCGCCTTTGTGCTCGCCGCGGCCGGCCTGCTCGACGGCCGGCGGGCGACGACGCATTGGAGCCGCGCCGCCGAATTGGCCCGCGCCTACCCGCAAATCCGCGTCGAACCCGACCGCATCTTTGTCTGCGACGGCGCGATCTGGACCTCGGCCGGCATCACCGCCGGGATCGACCTGGCCTTGGCGTTGGTCGCCGAAGACCGGGGTGAGGCGATCGCCAAGCGTGTCGCGCAGCATCTCGTGGTCTATCACCGCCGTCCCGGCGGCCAATCGCAATTCTCCGCGCTGCTCGAGGCGGATCGCCCCGGTAGCCGGTTTTCGCCGCTGCTCGCCTGGGCGCGCGAGCGGCTCGGCGAGAGGCTGCCGGTGGAGCGGCTGGCCGAGCGCGCGGTGATGAGCCCGCGCCATTTCGCCCGCGCCTTCGCCGCCGAGACCGGCATGACCCCGGCCAAGGCCATCGAGCGCTTGCGTCTCGAAGCCTCGCGCGAGCGGGTCGAGTCCGGCCTGGAGCCGATCGAGCTGGTCGCCGCTGGCACCGGCTTCGGCGACCCCGAGCGCATGCGCCGCGCTTTCATCCGCGCTTTTGGTCAGCCGCCGCAAGCCCTGCGCCGCGCCGCCAGGGTGAGTGCTGCGTTTTAGCCGCTTCCCGGCGCAAGCCGGGATCCACTTATCAGCCGTCCGAGCACCGGAAAAGTGGGCCCCGGCTTTCGCCGGGGAGCGATCGGGAGAAATGCTCCATCGCCAATCGAGGCTGCCTGGATTCCCGCTTTTGCGGGAATGATGATGCCAATAGGTTGGCTTCCATTGAACAATGAGGAGATAGACATGGCTGGCGAAGACGACGCCCTATTCCAGAAGGGCATGCCGATCCGGCGCGAGGTGCTGGGTCCGGAATATGTCGATGCGTCGATGGCGCGCGCGGACGAGTTCATGATGTCATTCCAGCGCGCGACGACCGCCTGGGCGTGGGGCTGGGCCTGGGGCGAGGGGACGCTCGACCGCAAGACGCGCAGCCTGATGAACCTGGCAATGCTGACCGCGCTCAATCGCGCGCCGGAGATCAAGCTGCACGTCAAGGGCGCGCTCAACAACGGCGTCACCGTCGACCAGATCAAGGCGGCGCTGCTGCACGCGACGGCCTATTGCAGCATCCCCGCCGGGCTCGACGCATTCCGCGCCGCGCACGAGGTGCTGGTTGCCGAAGGCGCGCTGCCGAAGAAGTGATTCAGCTCGTCATTCCCGCGAAGGCGGGAATCCAGTGCCTCTTGCTCCGTCGCTTGCCCTGGACCCCCGCCTTCGCGGGGGCGACGACGAGGATTGTTCAATCCGTCGGCTGCGGCAGAAAGATCGTCGGGACCCAGGCCGGAGGGGCGCCCTCGCAGCGATCCCGCCGCCGCCGTTCGGCCTCGGCGTCCTCGTCGTGGCCGGTCTCGGCGCTGTTCGTCGACTTTATTTCCTCCCGCTCCCGACGCAATTCTTCGAGCCGTTCGCGGATCACTTCAAAATCGTCTGCAGCGCGTGGCCGTTCCACCGTTCCTCCTTGAGCCTCTGGCTCAACCCAGGCGGCGATTGTCGCAGAATGTACGGCTAAGTCGCGGCAGTGCAAACTCTTCGCATTAAAGCGGGCGCGAACTTGTAGTCGAAACGGATCGCCTGCACTATCGTCACCATAAGAACTCGCAAGGTAGAGGCCAAGTATGAGCGACCGCCGCACCCTCGCCGTGGATATCGGTGGAACCGGGATCAAGTTCGCGGCGCTGGACGATGACGGGCGAATCGTCGGCGATCCCGCGCGTGTCCCGACTCCGCCCAAACCGGTCGCGCCCGAGCAGGTTGTCGCGATCGTCGAGGAGACGTCCGCGAAGCTCGGCGACTTCGCCCGCGTCTCGGTCGGCTTTCCCGGCATGGTGCGCGGCGGCAAGGTGCTGACCGCGCCCAATCTCGGCACCGAATTATGGTCCGGCTACGACCTGCAAAGCGAGCTCGCGAAGCGTCTCGACAAGCCGGTGCGGGTCATGAACGACGCCGATGTCCAGGGCTATGGGGCGATCAAGGGCAAGGGCGTCGAGATGGTGCTGACCCTCGGCACCGGCGCCGGCACCTCGCTCTTCGAGAACGGCCGCATCCTGCCGCATTTCGAACTGGCGCATCATCCTCTGCACGGGAACAAAACCTACGACGAATATCTCGGCAATGCCGCGCTCACCGAAAAGGGCAAGAAGCGGTGGAGCAAGCGGGTGGCCCGCACCATCGAGGTGCTGCGCACGGTGATCAATTTCGACCACCTCTATCTCGGCGGCGGCAACGCCAAGAAGCTCACTTTCGAGCTGCCGCCCGACATTACCGTGGTGCCGAATACCGACGGCCTCACCGGCGGCATCCGGCTATGGCATGACGAGGACGCTCCGGCCGCTCCAAAGGCACCCCCGGCCACCGCCAAGCCTGCCGCCAAGTCGCGGCCAAAGCCGCGGGCCGCCACACCAAAAACGGCGCGCACGCTGGTCCCGTCGCAGCCCAAGACCGCGGTCGGCTTTCGCGTCCCGCCCGGCGCCTGCGATTGTCATGTGCATGTGTTTGGCGCTGCCGAGGCGTTCCCGTTTGTCGCGCCGCGCGGCTACACCCCGCCACCCGCCAGCGCCGACGACCTGTCGAAGCTGCAGAACGCGCTCGGCCTGTCGCGTGTCGTGATCGTGCAGCCTAGCGTCTACGGCACCGACAATTCCTGCACCCTCGACGGCATGCGCCGGCTGGGGCCGGAGCGCGCGCGCGGCGTCGCGGTGATCGACGATCAAACGCCGGACGCGGCGCTCAAGGACATGCACGCTGCCGGCATTCGCGGCGTGCGGGTCAATCTCGAAACCGGCGGGGTGAGCGACCCGGCGATCTCGCGCCGCAACCTCGCCGCGGCGATCAAGCGCGTCGCGCCGCTCGGCTGGCACGTCCAGGTCTACACCCGGCTCTCCGTCGTCGAGGCGGTGCATGACGATGTGATGAAGTCGGACGTCCCGGTGGTATTCGACCATTTCGGCGGCGCTCAGGCCGAAGGCGGCGTCGATCAGCCCGGCTTCGCGGCGCTGCTGGACCTCGTGCGCTCCGGCAAAGCCTACGTAAAAGTCTCCGGCCATTACCGCAGTTCGGCCAAAGCGCCGGCCTTCGACGATGTCGCGCCGCTCGCCCGCGCGTTGATCGCGGCCAACCCCGACCGCATCGTCTGGGGCACCGATTGGCCGCACCCGCATCATGCCGACCCCGGCAAGGAATTGTCGGAGCTGACGGCTTCCTTCGATATCGACGACGGCCTCGCACTGGCACAATTGCCGCGCTGGGCCCCGACCGCCGCGACCCGCCGCAAGATCCTCGTCGACAACCCCGCCCGGCTTTATGACTTCTAGGTATAGTTCTTGGATCAAGAAAGCTCGCCTCCCCCGGGCTTGACCCGGGGGTCTACGTCTTCTTCTGCGAATGTCGGTGCGCAAGGACGTGGATGGCCGGATCAAGCCCGGCCACGAGGAGAGTGGAAGGGACTGAGGTTTATTGGCGCCGCCGCGCTGACACTATTTCTCACCGCCTGCGCCGGTGCGCCTCCGCCAAGCCCAGCGACCTCGCCCACGCCCGACATCCAAATCCCGCCCTTCGCGAAAAGGCCGTACGAGCCGTTCTCGCGCCAAGCCGCGGTGCAGATCGCCTATCGCGAGTGGCGCGCTTTTGGCCAGCGGGTCGTGCTGTCTCCCGACCAGCCGGAAAGCGCCGACAGCGCCGAGCGAGACGAGGGACTGTGGCAGCGGGTCGGCGAGTATTGGTGGCTCGGCCTCGATTACGGCAATTCGGAAGGCCGCTGGACCGGCAGGCACGACCAGAACGGCATCGAGTTTCCGCGCAGCCAGGACGGCGAGTTCGCCTGGTCCGCGGCCTTTATCGATTACGTGATGCGCACAGCCGGAGCCGGCCGGTATTTCCCTTATTCGGCCAGCCACAGCGACTACATCAACGCCGCGGCGAGCCGCCAGTCGGGCATCGTGTTGACCGCCATGCCGTTGATCCAATACCCGGCACAGCTCGGCGATCTTGTTTGCATGTGGCGCGCCAATCGTCCGGTGACCTTCCAGGACCTGCCGACGCCGAGCCGCTTCCCCGCCCATTGCGACATCGTCGTCGCGCAGCATCCCGGCTCGCTCGACGTGATCGGCGGCAATGTCGACAACGCCGTGGTGCTGAAGCACGTCGCCGCCGGCCCGAGCGGGCTGGTGACCGACAAGGATTATCCCTGGTTCGTGGTCCTGCGGGTGGCGTACCAGCGCTGACTCAGTCAATGGGCCACCCTGCGGAGGCCGGGGCCTATTTTTCCGCTTTCCGATCTGTTGACATGCGTCCCGGCCTGCGCCGGGATGGTTGTTCCTTATTTCGCTTCGGCCAGCTCCACTTCGCGCCCCCGCCCGGTGTCTCGGATGAAGCGGGCGAAATCCGGGTTGACCGACAACACGCGGCGGTATTGCGCGGCGACCGCCGGGACGATCTCGCCCGGCCGCCCGAGCGCCGCTTCGCCGTATTCGAGGATCAGCAGGTTGGGCCAGGCGCGCGGCCGCAGCCGGGCGATCTCGGCGAATATCTCCACCGCCGGGCGCTGCGGCTCGGCCTGCGCCAGCAGCAGCGCCGCCGACGCCGTAGAGCGCGACACCCCGGCATGGCAATGGATCAGCAGATGGGCGTCCGGTCCGGCCGTCGTCACCTCGCGGCCGTAGTCGAGCAGCAGCGCGACATCCTCGCGGGTCGGTGGTATCTCGCCGGGCATCGCGGCGATGATGTCGTTGAAGCGCAGCCCGATGCGATGATGCGGGCCGAAATCGTTGAACGCCACCGGGTCGGGCCAGCCGGGGTCGAGGATCGACAACACATGCGTCACCCCGGCCTGGCAATGCTCGCCGAGCTCGGGGATGCCGCAGATCGTGATCTTCATAGACCGGCCTCGCGCCACGCCTTCATGCCGCCGCGCAGCACGCTCACGTCGCCAACACCGGCCGCCGTCAATTGTGCCGCGGCGGCCGCCGAGCGCTTGTCGGTCTGGCAGAGGCAGACAATCGGCCGCCCGGCTGCCGCGATCTCCACCTGATGCGCCGACAGCTCGGGCAGCGGAATGTTGCGTGCCCCGTCGATATGCCCGAGCGGCCCGTCGAACTCGTCCAGCCCGCGCACATCGAGCACTAGCGGCGCTTCGCCCGCCAATTGCCGCTGCAGCGCCGCGATGTCGAGCCATCGCGGCTCGGACGGCGGCTTTTGAAAAAGACGCTTGAGCGCGCCGATCATCGATCGCACTTCCCATTACTCTCGTCACCCCCGCGCAGGCGGGGGTCCAGGGGCAACCGCTCCGTCGCCGGCTCTGGATTCCCGCTTTCGCGAGAATGACGACACGACATTGCCATCTACGCTGCCCGTATTGGCGTGGTGGTCGGCACGCTGGAGTGATGCGGGTCGTGCGGCGTCGGTGCGGCAGGGCCCGGCACCTGGTTGCCGACCATGATAGCCTCGGCGATCTGGCGCGAGATATCCGCCATCCCGCCCGGCGAATGCGGCAGGAACACCGTCGTGGCGCGGCTTTGCGCGCCGATGGTGCGCAGCGTGTCGAAATACTGGGTCATCACCAGCGTGCGCATCGCCTCTTCCGTCGAGACTTCGCCTTCGTGGATCGACATCAGCGCGGCGATCGAATCACGGATGCCCTGGGCGATCGCGATGCGTTCAGCGGCAATGCCCTCGCCCTGCAGCTTCTTGCTTTCCTTCTCGGCCTCGGCGGATTTGACGGTCTTGATCCGCACCGCCTCACCCTGCTGCTCGGCGGCCTCACGCAACCGGCTCGCCGCATTGATCTCGTTCATCGCGGCACGGACCTTCTCGTCCGGCTGGATGTCGGTGACCGGCGAGCCGTCGATGTCGTACCCGAAAGCGTTGATCTTGTGCCTGAGGCCGGTCGACACCGCTTCCTCGATGTCGCCCTTTTTCTCGAACACATGGTCGAGGGTCATCGTCGGCACCTGGCTGCGCACCGCGTCGAAGACATGCGCGGTGATCTGCTGCTCGGGGTTGGTAAGCTTGTAGAAGGCCTCGAATTCCTTGCCCTCGACGACGTGGTACTGCACCGACACGACGATATCGACAAAGACGTTATCGCTGGTCTTGGTCTCGACCCGCACATTGAGCTGCTGGACGCGCAGGCTGAGCCGGCCGGCCTTGCGCTCGACCATCGGGATTTTCATGTTGAGCCCGGCACGGGCGATGCGGGTGAACCGGCCGAAGCGCTCGATCAGCGCCACCTGCGCCTGCTCGACCTTGAAGAACGAGCCTCCGAGCAGCAGCAGCGCGACGAAGACGACGAGGACGAGGACCGATATCCACACAGCAGTCGACGGATCCATGATGGCTCTCCCGCGGACAGGCGAAGCTTCAACCGTCGTTTACGTAATGCCCGGAAACCGGGTTGCGCGACTCAACTGATATCGAGCGCGTATTTCTTCAGCATGTCGAGCGGCACGATGTCGAGCGTCGCCTCGTGCGTCGCCGCCAGGCGGACACGCGGCGCATGCCCGGCCTCGAGCGCTTCCCGCCAGCGGGCCGCGCACAGGCACCAGCAATCGCCCGGCTTCAGCCCCTCGAAGCCGAATTGCGGCACCGGCGTCGACAAATCATTGCCCGCCGCCTTTGAGAAGGCGAGGAAGTCGGCGGTCATCGACACACATACCGTATGCACGCCATGATCCTCCGGCCCGGTATTGCACGCGCCGTCGCGGTAGAAGCCGGTGAGCGGCTTGCCGCAGCATTCGCCCAGCGTCTCGCCGAGCACATTGCGCGACGGCGCCCGCCGCCGCCCCGGTTCAAACCCACCCGCATCAGGCATTTCTTCACTCCTCCTTGACCCCCACTCCGACCCTCCCCAGCCAGCGGGGGAGGGAGCGCGTTAGTGCATGACGCCAGCCGTCCCCCTCCCCCGCCGGCGGGGGAGGGTCGGGGTGGGGGTCAAGCCGGCCGTCGCTCCGCCGCGCCGACACCTTCCCCTCGATCGCGTCCCATATCTTGCCGGCGAGATTGTCGTTGTTGAGCCGGCCGATCTCCTGGATGCCGGTCGGTGAGGTGACGTTGATCTCCGTGATGTAGTCGCCGATCACGTCGATCCCGACAAAAATCAGTCCTTGCTCCTTGAGGGTCGGGCCGATCGCCGCGCAAATCTCCCGTTCGCGCGATGTCAGCTCGGTTTTCACGCCGCGGCCGCCGACATGCAGGTTGGCGCGTGCCTCCCCCTCGGCCGGGACGCGCAGCACGCCGCCCGCCGGCTCGCCGTCGATCAGCACGATGCGCTTGTCGCCCTGGCGCACCTCGGGGATGTAGCGCTGCACCATGACCGGCTCGCGGTACATCTGTTGGTACATCTCCAGCAGCGAGCTGAGGTTGTCGTCGCCCGGCCGCAGATGGACGATCCCCGCCCCCCCATTGCCGAACAGCGGCTTCAAGATGATGTCTTTGTGCTCGTCCCAGAACGCCTTGATCTCGTCGCGGTCGAGCGTTAGCAGGGTCGGGGGCATCAGCTCGCGAAAGCGCAGCACAAACAGCTTCTCCGGCGCGTTGCGCACCGATGCCGGGTTGTTGACCACCAGCGGCCCGGCCGGCGGGAGCAATTCGAGGAGATGCGTCGCGGTGATGTAGGCCATGTCGAAGGGCGGGTCCTGGCGCATCAGGATCACGTCGAACCCTTCGAGATCGAGCTCCTCGTCGTCGCCGAATTTGTGGTGCGCGCCGTACTGCCGGAATACTTCGAGCTTGCGACCCTTGGCGTAGAGCCGGCCGGCGCGCAGCGTCAACGCCGTCGGCAGGTAATGAAACAGCGCATGCCCGCGCCCCTGCGCCTCGAGCGCCAGGGCAAAGGTCGAAATCGGCGTCGATGTTGATCGTGTGGATCGGATCCATCTGGATCGCCACCGCCAGACCCATCATGTCCTCCTTGGCGCGGTCAGGCCTTGATCGTGATCGTGCTGCCCGGCCCAAGCAAGCCCAACAACGGCAGCAACCCATCGCGTGCGATGGCGATGCAGCCCTCGGTGCCGCGGAACTCGGGCGATGCGCAATGCAGAAAGATCGCGCTCCCCTTGCCCGGCACCACGGGATCGGTGTTGTAGCCGATCACCACGATCAGGTCATAGAGGCCGTCCGCGCGCCACAATTCCTCGTGGCTCGCCGGGCAGGGCAGCGTGACGAGCGTGTTGTAGCGCGGGTCGGCCGGCTCATCGACCCAGCCGTCGCTCTGTTTGAGCGCGGCCAGCGGCAGCGTGGTCACCGGCGCGGCGAGCCGGTCCGGACGATAGAACGCGCGCAGCAGCGGAAAGCGGCCGGCCGGGCTCGCGTGGTCGCCCTCGCGCTTGTCGGCTCGCACCCCGGCCTTGCCGCACGCCGCGCGCGCCGACCCGCCCGGCCATGCCAACATTCCGTTGTGGTAGACGAGATCGGCATAGCTCATGGCGGCAACGGGCAGCGGCGCGGCGACAACCGCACCAAGTATCGTCCGGCGAAGGATCACGCGGCCTGTTTACACCAACTCGTCGCGCCGGGCATCCCGGGCGGCGTCAAAGCCCGCCGCAAGGCGGGGTCGGCGCCGGCGAAACCGCGGCTGCCGACATCGGCCCGAAAATCTGGATCAGTGTTTTCTTGGCCGTCTCGTTCGGGTTCGGTTTGTCGGGTGGCGACGGATCGGGGGTCCACTCGCTGTCGATGAGACCCACCACCTCGCCGGACATCGCCCAGCTCATCGGAATGGCGGGGTTTGTCAGCCGGAAGTGAGCGTAGCTCGCTTCACCGACGCTGCTTTTCAACAGCTTGGTGGCGCGGATGCCGTGCGCATCGCGCGTATTGTAGAGGGTGACCAGCGGCGCCTGCGCGTCGGCGGCCATGGTCATGCTAAGGTCCGGCGGCCAGCGGTCGAACCTGGTTGCCCAATCGGTTTCGCGGACCCTGTCGGCTTCGAGCGTGGGGTCGGAGCTGATCTGAACAATGATCGGCCGAAATTTCTCGGGTGCTTTCAGCGCAAAGAGCGCTTGCAGCAGGTCCAATGCAGTATCGGCGCCGAAATTCTCGAAATACCCGCCATCGAGGATACGGTCGGGCCGGATTTCGCCGTCGGTCGGTTTTGCCGGGTCTTTGATGACGACATTGCCGGCCGCGTCGAGATAGGTGAAGCGCGCCGAATTGTGGAGCGCGGTACTGAGGTTCAGTTCGGTGCGCGTCCTCGCGAAAAAATCGATTGCGTCGGGGAACCGATCCCTGTCGATCGCCAGTTGGCTGGTGATGATGCGCCGGCCGGTCTTTTCCGACGTGCCGTTGGCCAGCAGCAGCGGCCGCCAATGCTTCTGGCCATCGGGCTGCCAATCCTTAAGATCGTTGACGAGATCGTGAAACGGCGCCGACATCGGGTTCGCCGGCTCCGTTGTCGGCGCCTCGCCCAGCGGGTCGCGCATCATATTCGCCCAGGCTTGTTCCCAGGACTGTTCGAGCGCCATCGCCCGGTCGGGCAGCAACCGGCCGGGAAGGATGCGCTGGGTCAGATCGGCGTAGAGACCGTTGAGGAACAGCGGCCCGAGAAAGTCCTGGCAAAAGAACAGGCGCGCGCAATTGACGTAGCTGCCGCCCATGCCCTTCTCGTCGGGCTGCTTGCGCTGACACAGCGGAGCGTTTTGCAGCATCGCCCGCCACAGCCCGGCGCCCACCGTCCCGCCGGAAACGCTGCTCACCGCAAAGACATGGCGATGAAATCCGGGATAGGCCGCTTCCAGTTCGCCGAGCACCTTGGCCGTCCAGTATCCGGCCCGGCTGGCGCCGCCGGCGGTGGCGACGATGACCAGCGGCGGCTGGCTGTTCCATTTCGCGAGCGTGTCCTTGTCCCATTGCTGGTACCACTGGGCGAAGGCATCGGCGAGTGGCTGGGGTGCTTGCCGCGGCACCGCATCGAGCTGGCGGATATCGTGATTGTCGCCCGGCAGGATGCTGACCACGAGCGCCATCGCCAGGACCGCCGTCGTGACCGGCAGGCGGAACAGCTCGGCGGGCAGGGCAAATATGAACGTGCCGAAGAAGACCCAGGCGCAGAAAGCCGAAAATATCACCAGCGGCGAAGTGACGAGGTTCGGTCTCCAGCCGTTGAGCACCGGAGCGGCATAGATACTGATGATGAAGATCCCGGTGAAAAACGCGAAATTGCCGATCACCCAGAATTTTGTCAGCGGCCGCATGTCGTGCTGCGACAGCCGGAGCACACAAAAGCTGCCGACGACAAACCATCCGAGTGACACGAGAACGGCGACGGCCTGTCGCGTCGCTGGGGAGTAATCGCCGAACCACAGATAGAGGGCGATCGTCAGCACTGCCATGATGACGATCGCGACGCGGCTCGCCACCGAGCCGGCACTGAATGAGCGGGCCCCCTGTGGTTGTCCGGGCGGGGGCACGGGCAACTGGAACAGGTCGCGATGGTTGTGCCGGCCCTTCGCCTGCTGCAACGCGACGAGCGGTGCCACCTGATTGATTTTCGGGATTCTCAGCAGCAGGCGAATGAGCGGTGTCAGGCGGTCGGCACCAAAGCGGCGCGTGCAGGCCACATAGATCGCGCCGACCGCCACAGTCACGAGCACGATCGGCAGCAGCGTCGGCGAATTGCCGTAGTTTGCTTTGAACGCCGCGCCGCCGGCAATAAGCACCGCCGACAGTCCCAGCCAAAACGGGAAGTTCTCGTTCAACGCGTCGCGGTCGTTCTGCGTCAGCAATGGCGTCGCGGGCTGCGCCCGAGCGCCTTTCTGCGGCTCCGGCAGGCGCGACATGAAATACGCCCAGTAGAAAGTCTCCAACGCCCACAGCAGGCAAACCGCGGCCAGAGCGAGCTTTGACGTAAAGCTGTGGTGCTGGCCGATCGCGGCGCGCAGCGCGTCTTGCGACGGGCCGAGGAACAGCAGGAACGGCACCGAGATCGCGGTCACCGCGATGCTGAACCGCATCGGCCACAAAATCGTCGTGATGTCCTTGACGGCGTCCCAGCAGCGTTGGCTCCGCATCGCTCCCTCCCCGTCGCGGCTGATCGATTCTCCTGTTTCTTCGCGACGGCGCCTGCTCGCCGTCTTTCGCGGTAGAATAGATTGGCACGGCCACAACTACAACGGTCAACGGCTTTGATTGACGGAGTTTCGGCCAGCGTTCTAGCGTTGCCGACGAGCTGCCAAGGCACAGGTGGAGCTTTTGTCATGCGCAACAGCCGGATCGAGGTGAAACCCATCGCCGGAGGGTGCGGCGCCGAGATTGGCGGCGTCGATATCGCCGATGATCTCGACGACGATGTAATCGCGGAAGTTCGCGCCGCGCTCAACGAGCACGGCGTCATCTTCTTCCGCGGCCAGAAGTTCGACGCGGAGCAGCACAAGGCCTTCGCCCACCGCTTTGGCGAGATCTTCGTCCACCCCAACTACCGCGGCATGCAGGCCGACGACGAGATCGTCATGATCCGCCGCGAGCCGGGCGACCAGCACATCGTCGGCGAGGATTGGCACGCCGACACCACGATGATGGCGGAGCCGCCGATGGGCGCGATCCTCTATGCGCTCGACGTGCCGCCCTATGGCGGCGACACGCTGTTTTCGAGCCAGTATCTGGCCTACGACACGCTGTCCGACGGTATGAAGAAAATGCTCAAGGGCCTGCGTGCGGTGCACTCCGACCGCCTCGTCGCCGGCCCCGTCGCCGACCGCAACGCCTATCGCGCCACCAAGGTGCGCCAGGACGAAAGCTGGCGCGAAACGATCAATCTGCACCCCGTCGTGCGCACCCACCCCGAGACCGGCCGCAAGCTGCTCAATGTCAACGCCGCCTACACGGTGGGCTTTGAGGGCATGACCGAGGAGGAATCAAAGCCGCTGCTCGATTACCTGCTGGCGCACGGCAACCGCCCTGAATTCACCTGCCGCTTTCGCTGGGAAAAGGGCTCGGTCGCGTTCTGGGACAACCGCGCGGTCAAACACCTCGCGATCCACGACGCCGGCCCCTTCCTGCGCGTCATGCGCCGCGTCCAGGTCGCCGGCGACAAACCGTATGAGTAATCGATGTCATTCCGGGGCACGCGAGCGATGAACCCGGAACCTGAAATGTGTCCGAAGGCCGCAGTCTCCTCTTGGACGTGCCCGTGTTCATGGGTTCCGGATTCGGCCCTGCGGGCCACCCCGGAATGATGAGGTAAACTCGAGTCAGGCCCTCAGGATGAGGAAAGTTTTTGATGCCATCCACCGTCCATCCTCATCCTGAGGTGCGGAGCGAAGCGGAGCCTCGAAAGACGCACAAAACCGATGCCGCGAGCAAATCCGCGCTCTACCGCGACCTCGCCGCTCAACTGGCGTCATTGATCGCGGGTGAGCCCGACCGCATCGCCAATGCCGCCAACATGGCCGCGCTGATCTATCACGGTGTTCCCGACCTCAACTGGGCCGGCTTCTATTTCACCCACGGCGACCAACTGGTGCTCGGCCCGTTTCAGGGCCAGCCGGCTTGCGTCCGCATCCCCTGGGGCAACGGTGTCTGCGGCACCGCCGCGGGGCGCGGTGAGAGCATGCTTGTCTCCGACGTGCATGACTTTCCCGGCCATATCGCTTGCGATCCGGTCTCGCAATCCGAGCTGGTGGTGCCGCTGATCGAAGACGGCCGGGTGACCGGGGTGCTCGACCTCGACAGCCCGCGCCTTGCTCGCTTCGATGCCGAGGACCAGGCCGGTTGCGAGAGGCTTGTCGCAATCCTTCTCGGCCGGTGAGCGAGACGCTAAATTCGCCGCAATTGCGTGTGAGGATGTTCGGCGAATGATAAAGACGCTGCGTGATCCGCCTGATAAAGCCCGTAAAGATCAGTCGGAATAGGCGGCGGCGCCAAAGCCGCGGACGAATTTGGGGAGGCATGACATGGGCGCGATGATCGAATTTTCCCGGCCCGACGGCGGCAAGTCCAAAGGCTATTTTGCCAGCGCCGGCAACGGCCGGCCGGGCATCGTGGTGATCCAGGAGTGGTGGGGCCTCAACGACCAGATTTGCGGCGTGGCCGACCGCCTCGCGCGCGGCGGCTTCAACGCGCTGGCGCCGGACCTCTACAAGGGTCGGCTGACCACCGTCCCCGACGAAGCGAACCACTTGATGACCAACCTCAATTTCCCCGACGCGACGCACCAGGATTTGCGCGGCGCGGTGCAGCATCTGCAGGGCTCCAGTGGCAAGGTGGCAGTGATGGGGTTCTGCATGGGCGGCGCGCTGACCGTCGCCGCCTGCGTGCATATCCCCGAGGCGGCGGCGGGCGTCTGCTTCTATGGCATCCCGCCCCAGGAATTCGCCGACCCGGCGGCGATCAAGGTCCCCTTCCAGGGACATTTCGCCAACAAGGACGATTGGTGCACCCCGGCCGCGGTCGACGCGCTGGAAACCGCTATGGCGGGACAGCGGCCGGAAATCTATCGCTACGACGCCGCGCACGCCTTTTTCAACGAGCGCAGCCCGGCCTACGACATCACCTGCGCCAACATCGCCTGGGACCGCATGGCCGCTTTCCTTAAGGCGAAACTCAGCTAGGAGGGAACGATGCCCAATCCCGGCCAGCCGACGATTTCGGTGGGCGCTACCGGCGATGCCGTCAGGCGCTTGCAGCGGGCGTTGCGCCGCACCCCGGATCTCGGGATCACCGTCGACGGCGTCTTCAGCCCGGCACTGCAAGCAACCGTCAAATCGTTCCAGTCCGGCGCCGGCCTCACCGCGGATGGCATCGTCGGTCCGCAGACATGGGCGGCGCTTCCCGATGGTGGTCCGATGCCGGTCTTGCGCGAGGGGTCGACGGGCGCGGTCGTCCAGAGCCTGCAGACGCTGCTCACCAATGGCGCCTCCGGACAATGGAACGTGACCCCGCAAGGCATAGACGGCAATTTCGGGCCGCATACAAAGGCATCGGTCGAGGCGTTTCAGAGCTGGGGCGGTGTGACGGCGGATGGCGTGGTCGGCGACCAGACTTGGGCCGTGTCGCTGCATGCGGCGAGCGCCACACTGGAAACCGCGGTCGGCCTCAACTTCGTGGTCGGCTGACGGCGGCGAGGTTAAACGGCGAAAAATTCCTTCAGCGCCGCGTACGCCTCATCCGGCTTTTCCTCCGGGATGAAATGCCCACTGTCGATGCCGTGGCCGCGCACGTCCTCGGCATGGTCGCGCCACACCTTGAGCAGGTCGTAGCCGCTGCCCTGACCCGAATGCGTGCCCCACAGCGCCAGCATCGGCACCTTGACCTTCCGCGCCAGGTCGGCGCGGTCGTGTTCCAGGTCGATCGACGCGCCGGCGCGGTACTCGTCACAAGTGGCGCGGATCGTCTCCGGGTTCTTGAAGCAGCGCAGATATTCGGCCCAGGCGTCCGGCTCGATCGCCCCCTGGTCGCGCAGCAAGGTCCCAAACATGTGGCGCAGAAAGAATTCCGGGTCGCCGCCGATCATGTGCTCGGGCAGCCCGCGCCCCTGGATCAGGAAGAACCAGTGCCAGCTCCCGGTCGCCGCCTTCTGGTCGATGGTCTCGAAGCGGTACAACGTCGGCACGATGTCGAGCGTCGCGCCGCGAGTGATCTTGTCGCCGTGGTCGCGCAGCAGGCGGTGCGTGACCCGCGCGCCGCGATCGTGGCCGGCGACCGCGAATTTGTCGAAGCCGAGCGCCGCCATCACCTCGACCTGGTCGAGCGCCAGCGCCCGCTTGGCGTAATTGACGAAATTGTCGCCCGCCGGCGGCTTCGAGCTGTCGCCATAGCCGCGCAGATCGGGCACCACCACGGTGAAATCCTCCGCCAGACGTGGCGCCACCTTGCGCCACATCACATGCGTCTGCGGATAGCCGTGCAGCAGCAACAGCGGCGGCCCGCTGCCGCCGGTCACGAGGTTGATCGTGGCGCCGGATGTCTTGATCTCGCGCCGGGCAAAGCCGGGAAAGAAATCGGGCATGGGGGTTGTCTCCGATCGTCATCGTCACTCCCGCGCAAGCGGGAAATCCAGGGCAACCATTGTGGCGTCCGCTCCTGGACCCCCGCCTTCGCGGGGGTGACGCGCTTAAATTGTTAAGCCGCTTCCGGCGGGCCCTTGAGCTCGACCGTGTTGCCGTCGGGGTCGGTGATGTAGATCGACGAGCCGTAGCCCTCGGCGCCGTAGCGGCGCTGTACCGGACCGGGCGCGACGCCATGCGCTTCGAGATGCGCGGTGATCGCCGGCACGTCCATCCGGGCGATGCGCACCGCGTAATGGTCGACATTGCGGCCCGGCTTTTCGCCCGGCGGGCACGGCACCAGGTCAATCATCGAGGTGCCGGCGCGCAGTTGCACGAGGCCGATCAACTCGAGCCGACGCTCGACCGGGCAGCCGAGGACACCGCCGTAAAACGCGATCGCACGGTCCATATCGGCGACGCGCAGCACGACATGGTCGAGCCCGGTTATCGTGACCGGCGTGTTCGTCATCTGGCTGAGGATTTTGACGTCGTCGGGCATCGCGCTTCTCCTTGTCGCCAAAGGATGCGGAACGTTGCTGCCGCAGCGTAGCAGGCGATAAGCTCGGCACAAAGGCTTGGAGGGACCATCATGCAGCCCGTGCGCCTCGGCAGCTTTGAGATCAACCGTATCGCCGATTACGAAGGCCCGTTCTTCGCGCCCAACGAATTCTTCCCCGACTTCGACCCGGCGGTGGTCGAGGAGCATGCCGCGCTGCTGGGGCCGCGCCTCATCGAGCCGGGTACCGGCAAGCTGATGTTCAGCTTTCACAGTTTCGTGGTGCGCACCGGCCGGCACACGATCCTCATCGACGCCTGCATCGGCAACGACAAGGAGCGCCCGACCCGGCCGCAATTCCACCGCATGCAGACGCCGTTCATCGCCGATCTCGTGCGGCTGGGGGTCAAGCCGGAAGAGGTCGACTATGTGATGTGCACGCATCTGCACTGGGACCATGTCGGCTGGAATACCCAGCTCAAGGACGGCCGCTGGGTCCCCACCTTCCCCAACGCCAAATACGTCATGGCCAAGCGCGAATACGACCACTGGCAGGACTTCTCGCTGAACGGGGTCAACTCGCCGCATGCCCGCGCCTTCGAGGACAGCGTGCTGCCGGTGGTCAAGACCAACCAGGCGCTGCTGGTCGGCGACGACTACCAGTTCGATGACGGGCTGTGGTTCGAATCCTATCCCGGCCACACCCCCGGCAATGTCGTGATCCATGCCCGCTCGGGCGGTCAGCGCGGCGTGTTTATCGGCGACGTGCTCCATCACCCGCTGCAATGCCTCAAGCCGGAATGGTCCACCTTCGCCTGCACCGACGCGGACGCGTCGCGGGTCAGCCGCACCCGGCTGATCAAGGAGCACGCCGATGGCGATGTGCTGGTGCTGCCGGCGCATTTCCCAGCACCGACTTGCGGCCATATCAAGAGCCACGGCGGCGCGTACCGCTTCGATTTCCGCGCCTAGAGCGTTGCAGGTCGCGGCTGCGCGCATCCCGCGCAAAGCCTCGTCCATCGATCGATCATGGGTTCAAGATCAAAGGGTTAACAACGCGCCGATCACCAAATCGGGGGAACAAGACGGAAGCGGGCTTGTTGGCTGGTAGACGAAATCGTCCGTCTTGAACAGTTTTGGAGAACCCCGATGAACCGCACGCTGACCGCAGCCGTGGCGCTTGCCGCGGCGTTTGGTATGGCCGGCCTGGCGCAGGCTCAGACCGGCACCACCCAGTCGAGCCCGCTCACCACCTCGCCCAGCGCCTCGCAGCCCGGCATGAGCGACACGCCTTCAGGGACCGCGCCGTCCGGTACGCAGAACCCGGCGACGATGACCGCCCCCGGGACCGCACCCGGCGCGACCACAACCTACGGCACCAGCCCGCAGGCCAACACCAACCAGATGAACATGGGCCCGCAGGGCCAGAGCAACAACATGGGTGCGCCGGGCAGCGCGATGCAGGCCAGTCAGCCAGCCTCGCAGTCGCAGGTCCTGCAGGCCCAGGAGCAGCTGAAATCGGCGGGCCTCTATCGCGGCTCGGTCGATGGCGTGATGGGGCCGGAGACCCAGACTGCGCTGATCAAGTTCCAGCGCGAGCACGGCTTGCCGGAGACCGCGCAGCTCGACCAACAGACGATGCAGCGACTGAGCCCCTCGGGCGCGGCGGCGACCAGCCCGAGCACGCAGGGTTCCACCGGCACCACGCCGAGCATGACGCCGAACTCGACGACGGGCGGCTCCTATAACGGCACCACCAGCGGCGGGTCGTACAACCGCTAGATCGCAATCCACCGAAATCGAAGCGTGGTGCCGGCCCCCACCCCAACCCTCCCCCGTGTCCACGGGGGAGGGAGAGTCGCGCAGCGGCTGGGAGGGGGCCGGCACTATTGCTTACTCTAACAACACGATCTCCCGGTTCTACCGCTTAAGCCGGGGACTATCCGCGGGTGGCCCGGCCAAGGCGGTGGAGTCGGTTACGCGGCAGCCAACCGGGCGTTCGCTTCGGTGAAGAGCCGCATATTCTTATCGACGTCGTAGGGACGCTCGGTGAGCGTCTCGGGGTCCCATTCGCTGCGCTGCACGGCGAAGAAATCGCCGCCATAGACGTGGATCGCGCCGGTCAGCTTGCCGATCGGGTTGGTCACCGAATGGACGATGTCGCGGCCCAGCGGCTCGGCGTTGCCGACCCGCAGCGAGCAGGCGCCGGCCGCCTCCACGCGGCTGGCGCCGGGTTCGCCAAGGCGGCGCCAGAACATGTTGTCCTCGGCGCCGGTATAGACGCCGATCACCGCCCACATGCGGTGTTCGTGCGGCATGATCGTGAACAGCGGCGGCCACACCACATTGAGGATCGTCACATCCTCGCCGCGATAGAGCGCCTCGACACCGCCGAACCGCGGCTCCCCCAATGCCTTCAGCACCCCGGACGGGTCCGCGACCGCCCGCTCGACCACCTCGCGTGCCAGTTTGTGGCTCGGGTCCGCGGCGACGGCTTCGCGGCAATCGGCGATAAACCGGTCGAGATCGAACATGCTTTCCCTCCTTCAGACGGTCGCCACCGCGTTGGCCGGCGAGCCGACGGCGCCCGGCAGGCGCAGCGGCGGTGCGGTCAGCAGGAAGCGGTTGCGGCCGTGCGCGCGGAGCCAATCGGCGAGTTCGGAGAGATACCAGATTTCGCCGAGATAGACGCCGAGCTTGAACAGGCAATGCGCGTGCAGCGGCAGCGAGGCGCAGACGTCCTCGCCCTCGCACGGGCGCGACGGCATCTGCTCGACGGCGCGGTTGTCGGAAATCAGCGCGACGACGCCCGACCGGGTGATCCAGTTCAAGAGCCGCTCGTCGCGCCCGTCCAGCCCGGCGCCGGGATTTGCCGCGAGCACCACCGGGTCCGGCTGCTTGTTCATGCCGAGGATGACGCGGTCGTAGCCGGTGCGAAAGCACAGCAGGTCGCCCGCCTCGACCTCGACCTTGTCGGCCGGTCGTAGCCGACAAACTCCTCACCACGCCCGCAATGGTGCTCGAGGTCGATCATCACCCCGCGCCCCTGCACGGGGTGGGCCGCGAGGTTGTCGATGCCGAGCGCCAAGGCACCGACATGCTCGCCGCGCTCGACCGCGCCGCCGTCGCGGTAGTCGACCGGCCCGATGATATGCTCGCCGGCGCGGAAGCCGTTGTAGAAGACGATCTCCGGCTTGCCGTCGCCATCGGCGTCGAACAGTTGGCCGACATGCGCCAGGCTGTCCCACTGCGTTGAATATTGCAGGGTCATCTCGACCACGTCGTCGCAGATCACATCGACGAATTGCGGGTTCTCGCGCGCCAGCGGGTAGGCGATGTAGGGCATGCCGTCGCGCTTGTTGGCGATCAGGCGCGGCGGGTGGCGGCGTGCGTTGACCGCGGTGCCGCCGGGGTAGTCGAGCGGCAGGCTGAGGCAGAAGGCCTTGCCTTCCTTCACCTCGGCGACGCCCTGCTTGACCTTCTCGGCGGTCAGCAGGTTGAGCCGGCCAAGCTCATCGTCCGGCCCCCAATCCCCCCAGGTCGAACCAGACGGCCGCCGCTTCCAGCGCGGGTTATCGGGCATGGATTCTCTCCCTTCGCTTCGCTGTTTTCGCTGTTATCTGCAGGGAATTTACAGCCAGCAATTCTATCTACCCGGACAGGTTTGCATGCGATTGCGGCGATTTTATCGGCGATCAGGGTGCGCCGGGTCGCGGGACCGGAGGACGCTGCTCAGCACGCGGGTGGGACCCCGCAGTCCCGTTATCCCGCGGCGCCGCCGGTCAGCAGCGCATAGAGCGCGTCGGCGCTGTTGGCGCCGCGCAACTTCTCGCACATCGCCTTATCGCGCAGCAGGCGGGAAACGCGGGCCAGCGCCTTCAGGTGTTCGGCGCCGGCCTCGGTCGGCGCCAACAGCAGGAACACCAGATCGACCGGCTGATCGTCGATCGCCTCGAACGGCGCGGGCCGGTCGAGGCGGGCGAACAGCCCATGGAGCCGCGTCAACTCCGGCAAGCGGCAATGCGGCACCGCGATCCCATTGCCGATCCCGGTGGTGCCGAGCCGCTCGCGTTCCGCAAGGGCATCGTAGATGCGCTTGTCGGGGATGCCGGTCATCGTCGCGGCCCGGCGCGCCAATTCCTGCAGCACCTGCCGCTTGGTCGGCGCGCGCAACTGGGCGATGACGCCGCGCGGCGTCACGAGGTCAGCCAGATCGCTACCGGTTTGGTCAGCCTCCACGTCGAGCCTCCGCGCTCCCGGCACGCCGAGGATTGCCTCTCGCGGTGAGCGAGACGAGCGCGTATCGCGCGGTCATTGCCGATCCTGTCCTAGGCCATCGCCGCCGGCGTCGGCGCGCCGTAGGTGCGAGGAATCTTGTCCGCGAAGGCACGGACAAAATCGGGCAGCCCTTCTCCCGCCGTCGCCGGCCGAAGCGCCTCATCGACATAGTCCATCCGCCGCGGATCGGCCAGAACGCGGCGCTTGATGCGGTGGTACCGCCAGTACAGAGAGCCCCATGCCGCCGTAGTCGACAGCACCTCCCAGATGCGGCGCGGATAAAAGATCAGCGGACTTTCCACCCCGAGCTCCGGCCGCCGCTCGTGCCGCGTTTTGTGGCGGATAGCACCGAGCTGTAACGGATGGACGCCCTCTATCCGCAGCCCGCCCGAAAACACGGTCAGCACGTCGGTTATTTTCCGGGCTTTGATGCCGTCACGGACGGCGCGGCGGACCACGGTCTCCACGTGCTCATCCGTGTAATAACGCCGCCAGGCGTCGCGGTAGACTTCTTTCCAAACCGCCTCGGTCATCAGCGGATGGCCGGTGGTGACATGTTCGAGGTCGTAGTTGTTCATGTCGGGGTCCATCGCCACGCCCTGCAAATAAAGGCGCTTGTGGTCCTCCGACCCGGGCAGCGGCGTCAGAAAGAAGAATTCGAGGATGTCGATCGGCAGCTCACGCTTGATCGTCTCGATGTCGCGCGCGATCGATTCGGGAGTATCGGTGGGGAAGCCAAGGATGTAGCCGGCCCAGGTCATTACGCGCTGTCGGCGCCAGGCCTGCAGCATCTCGCGGTATTCCCAAATCTTGTTCTGCCGCTTCTTTGTGCCGGCCAGCGACTCGGGATTGATGTTTTCCAGCCCGATGAACACCGCATTGCAGCCAGCCTGCGCGGCCTTCTCGATAAAGCCGGGCGTCTTGTGGCACAGCGTGTCGACTTGCAGCACCAGCCGGATCGACACGCCCGATGCGCGCAATTCGATGAGGCGGTCGAGAATCGCTTCCCAGTTCTTGTTGCGGGCGAAATTATCATCGGTGACAAAAAAATGGTTCACCCCGATCGCCGCATTGGCGCGCACGATCGCCTCGACATCGTCCGCCGAGCGGTAACGCGACTTGCGGCCCTGGACATTGATGATCGTGCAGAAACTGCACTGGAACGGGCAGCCGCGTCCGGCGTCAAAGCTCGCATAACCACCGCCCACGATCCGCCGAACTAGGTGACGCGGCAGAATCGGTGCGACCGCGGCTTCCAAATCGGGCAGGTCGTGCATGTAGTTGTAGACCGACTTTGCTTCGCCGCGATCGATGTCGCGCAGCAATTGGTCGAACCGGCCTTCGGCTTCTCCGGCATAGAGGATGATGCCCAGCTCCTGCGCCTCCCGCAGGCTAGGCGGCATTTCCGGCAACATCGACAGGCAGCCGCTGACGTGAAACCCGCCGATGACCACGACGAGGCCCGCCGCCCGTAACCGGCGCGCCAGATCGAGCGCGCGCGGATACTGATTGGATTGGACGCCCACGAGACCGACAAAACCGGAGCCGGCGCGGCGGATACGCGCCGAAATCCCGGCGACGTCGACCTTGGTGTTGCACTCGTCGCAGGCCTCGATGCTGATATCGACATCGGGACCGAGCACGCGTTTTTCGGCGCAATCGGCGAGCAGCCCATGAACGCTGGCGAGGCTGTTTGATGGGATCGACGAGCGATGCCAGCGGATCACGTAGCCGTCATTGTCGTAATGCGACGGTTTGATCAGCGCTATGTGGAACGTGCGCTGCGCCATGTCTGCTCCCCGCTTCGCCGCGAGCCTACACCGTTTGATCCCACCCCCGCGAGCCGATTGCGTCAAATCGCCATCTGCTTCTCGCGCCGGCGCTGCACCGATGAGGGAATGCGCATCGCCTCGCGGTATTTGGCGACCGTGCGGCGCGCGATGTCCACCCCCTCAGTTTGCAGCAACTCGACGATTCGCTCATCCGACAGCGTGCTGTCCGCCGACTCGCGGTCGATCAGATGGCGGATTCGGAAGCGCACCGCTTCCGCCGAATGCGCCTCCCCGCCGCGCGACGCGGCGATCGCCGAGGTGAAGAAATATTTCAGCTCGAACAGACCGCGCGGCGTCGCGATGTATTTGTTGGTGGTGACGCGGCTGACCGTGCTTTCGTGCATCCCGATCGCGTCGGCGATGTCGCGCAGGATCAGCGGCCGCAGCGACTGCACACCGTGGCGGAAGAAACCGTCCTGCTGCTCGACGATCTCGGTCGCGACCTTGAGGATCGTCGTCGCCCGCTGATGCAGCGACTTGATCAGCCAGTTCGCCGCCTGGAGCCGGTCGGTCAGATAGTCGCGTTCGCCCTTGCTGCGCGTTGCGCGGCTGATCTTGGCGTAATAGCGGTTGTTGACGAGCACGCGCGGCAGGGTCTCGGCGTTCAATTCGATGATCCAGCCGCCGTCCGGCTGCGCCCGCATCAGAATGTCGGGGACGATCGCCTGCGCCTGCGGCGGGTCGAAGGCGAGCCCGGGACGCGGATCCAACGATTTGATCTCGCCGATCATCTCGGCGAGATCGTCGGCATCGACCTGGCAAAGCCGCAGCAGCGCCGCGATGTTGCGCGCCGCGAGCAACGGCAGGTTGTCGAGCAGAGTCTGCATCGCCGGGTCCAGGCGGTTGCGGTCGCGCAATTGCAGCGCCAGACATTCCGGCAGATCGCGGGCAAAGACCCCAGGGGGATCGAGCTCCTGCAGCCGCACCAGCACCGGTTCGATGCGGCCGCGTTCGCATCCCAGCCGCGCCGCCGCGTCCTGCAGGTCGCCGCGCAGATAGCCGGCCTCGTCGAGCTGGTCGAGGAGATAGGCGGCGATCACCCGGTCGGCATGGTTCGGCAGATCAGGGCCGATCTGTTCGAGCAGGTGCTCACGCAGCGTGCGCGGGCGCGCCGCAGCCTGGTCGAGGCCGGGGAAATCATCAGTCCCGGCGCCGCCGTTGCGGATGCGCCAGGGCTGATTGTCGCCGCCGAAGTCTACCGAGCCGTCGCCCTCGCCGCCGCGCGTGGCATCCCAGGTCTCGACCGCTTCGCCTGAGAAATCGCTCGCGGACGGCGCTTCCACGGCCGGCGTCGCGCTCGCCGCGTCATTGGCCGCGCCGTTAACCTCGTGGTCGGCACCGTTGACCGCGCCGCCTTCGTCGCCGTCGGCCTCATTGCGATCGAGCAGAGGGTTCTGCTCGATCTCAGCATCGACGTAATCCGCCAGTTCAAGGTTCGACAGCTGCAGCATCTTGATCGCCTGCTGCAGCTGCGGCGTCATCACCAGAGCCTGGGTCTGGCGAAGCGCCAACTGCTGTGAAAAACCGATCCTGTTCAACCCGCTACTCCGTTCGAAGCGGGCTTATAGGCTGAATCTTTCGCCCAGGTAAACGCGTCGTACATCGGCGTCGGCGACGATCTCCTGCGGTGCGCCCTCCATCAGAACGCGGCCCTCATGCAAGATATAGGCCCGATCAACGATCTGAAACGCTTCCCGTACGTTGTGATCGGTGATCAGGACCCCGATTCCCCTGTCTTTCAGGTGCTTCACTAGGTCGCGGATGTCGTTCACCGCAATCGGGTCGATGCCGGCGAGCGGCTCGTCGAGCAGGATGAAATGCGGCTGCGTTGCCAGCGCGCGGGCGATCTCGCAACGCCGCCGCTCGCCGCCCGACAGTGCCATCGCCGGAGCGCGGCGCAAATGGCTGATCGAGAACTCGGCGAGCAGCGAGTCGAGCATCGCTTCGCGCGCCTCCGGTTCGGGCTCGGCGACCTCGAGGATCGCGCGGATGTTCTGCTCGACGGTCAGACCGCGAAAGATCGAGGCTTCCTGGGGCAGATAGCCGATCCCCAGCCGCGCCCGGCGATACATCGGCAAGTCGGTGATGTTCTCGCCGTCGAGGCTGACCGAGCCGCTGTCCGACGAGATCAGGCCGGTAATGATGTAAAAGCATGTGGTCTTGCCGGCACCGTTGGGGCCGAGCAACCCTACCACCTCGCCGCGCTGCACCGAGACATTGACGTCCCGCAGGACGACCCGCTTTTTGAAGCTCTTGCCGAGACCGCGCCCGGCCAATCCCTTGTTGTCGGCCACCAGCCGCGGCGCCGAGCCGCGCTGAGGCAGCGCCGACGGGCTGATCCATTGCGGGACGAAGCCGTCGGGGATAAACGGCTCCTCCTCGTCAGGCCGATCGCGATCGTCGCCGCGCATCATTGTGCCTTCTTGATTTCGCCGGGCTTGGCTTCGGCAGGCTTGTTCTCGGTTGGCTTGGTCTCGGCAGGCTTATGGCTGAGGTCTTGCTTGACGAACAGGCCCTGGACACGCTGCCGCGTGCTCCCCGGCAGGCTCGACGCCGGCATGATCCGGCTGACGTTGGTGTTCATGTCCATGACGGCATACTGCCCGGTGATGACATCGGCGCCGCGGGTGATCGTGACATTGCCGAGTAATGTACAGATGTTGCTAACCGCGTTGTAGACGCCGTAATCGCCGCGCCCGATATCCGGTCCGTTGACGACGACGACATGACCCTGCGCGTCGATCCGGCTGATCTTCAATTCTTCACTATTGGCGGGCGGCGCATTGCCGTTCGCGGGCGGTGCGCCTTTAACCGGCTGCGCGACCGGTTTTGCCGGCGGCGCAGCAGCCTTCGCCGGCTGGCCCGGAGCGCCACCTTGCGGCTGCACCTTCACCATGTACGAGGTCAACGTGTCGGCCTTGATCGTGCGATTGTTTTGGCGCGTCGCCACCGCGTCGCCGCGCGCGATCGCGATCTGCTTCTGATCGTACCATTCGAACGCGTCTTTCGCGGTGACGACATCGACGGCCGTCGTCATCTTCAAGTTCTTGCCGCGGACGATGCCGATGCCCTGGTCCATATCGTAATCGGCATGGTCGCCGACAATCGTTCGAGTATCGCGTGTGATTACGACATTGCCGTCGGCCTCGACACGGTAGATTTCGCTGCTGCCTCCGGCACCGGCGACGCTGGTGTTGGGATTGGGGGCGCCGCCCTTGGCCTCGCGGTAATGTGCGATGAGCGTGTTCGCCTTGACCGTGGCCGGACCGCGCGAGGCGAACGCATTGCCGCGGGCGATGTAAAGCTGCTGGTTCTGCTGCCATTCGAGGCCGCTATCGGCCTGGATGCTGATCGGCGCGCCCGGATCGGACGGACCGAGCTGGGCGAGTGCGACGGGCGCCGGCGTCAGGGCCAGGCCCAGTATCAACAGCAATCCGCGGTGCATCGCCTAACCGTGCTGCTTCGCCGCCGGCTTCGCATGCGCCGGGGCTTTGCGGGGATGATGGGCCGCCGGCTTTGCCTTCTGGGCCGATGCCGCGGCCGACGCGGCAGGGTGTGCAACTTGGGCTTCGAGCTGCGCCGCTGCCTGGGCGACAGGCGCGGGGACCGCGGCCGGCGCGGGCACTGGATTCAGCTCCTTGGTGCCCTTGAGCAACAGGGTCGATTGGCCGGTGAAAATGATGATGTCGCCCTTGTCGATGATCTGAAACCCCTGTCCGGCGATATCGCCGCGCGGCCCGTGTCCCTCGATCGGCGCGTGCCCTTCGGCCGCGCTGTTGGCGACGTCGAGGCGGGCACTGGCGGTCTTGAAGGTCGAACCGTCCTCGTGGGTCATCGTGACATTGCCGAACGCGTCGAGGAACTGGGTCTGCGTCTGATACACGCCGCTATCCGCAGAGGTCACGATTTTGGCCCCGCTGTGCGTTTGCAGATTGGCCACAGGCTCGTCGAGCGCCATCAGATCGTCGCGCTGCGGGATCTGACGGCCGACCGAAGCGGTCACCACGAAGGGTCGGCCGTTGCGGTCGGTTCCCCCATAGCGCGGATTGATCATGCGCAGTTCGCGCGCCTCGCGCAGGTCGATCGCGGCAAAACGCAACCGCTCGAACAAGGGCGCCACCCGCGGCCACGCGATGACCATCAGCAGCAACGTTCCGCCAATCGCGGGCAGCGCCACCTTGAGCAGTGCGACGCGACGGCTGTAACGGTTGCGAGGCAGGCTCGCCAACCATTCGCCGACAGCGGCAACCGCGTTCCCGGGGCGCAGCAGCCGGCCGGACGCGGTGAGCGCGCGGGTGGCATGGCGGCCGATCATGCCACCCCGGCGCGCAGGCAATCGTGCAGATGAAGGAAGCCGGTCGGGCAGCCCTCTGCGTCGACGACAAAGAGCGCGGTGATCGCGAACCGGTTCATCGTTCCCAGCGCCTCGGCGGCGAGCCCGGCGGCGGCGATCGTCTTGGGCTCGGCGTGCATGATCTCGCCCGCCTGGCGCGCGAACAGATCGTCGCTCATGTGCCGGCGCAAATCGCCGTCGGTAATGATGCCGACCAGCTTGCCGTCAGGGTCGCAGACCCCGACGCAGCCGAAGCTCTTGGCGGTCATCACCAGGATCGCCTCGGACATCACCGTTTCCGGCGCGACCAGCGGAAGCGCGTCGCCCTTGTGCATGATGTCCCGCACGCGCAATAGCTTGCGGCCGATCGACCCGCCAGGATGGAAGAGCTGGAACTTCTCGGCGGAGAATCCGCGGTGCTCCAACAGCGCCACCGCGAGCGCGTCGCCCAGCGCCAGCATCATCGTGGTCGAGGTGGTCGGCGTCAGACCCATCGGGCAAGCCTCGGCCGCGGCGGGCAGCAGAACGACGATGTCCGCCGCTTCGGCAAGGCTCGAGCGCGCATCGCCGGTGAGCGCGATCAGCGGGATTTCGAAGCGCCGGGTATAGGCGACGATATCGCCCAGCTCGGCGCTGTTGCCGGAATTGGACAAAGCGAGCACCACGTCGCCCGCGCCGATCATGCCGAGATCGCCATGGCTGGCCTCGGCGGGATGGACGAACAGCGCCGGCGTGCCGGTCGAGGCCAAGGTCGCGGCGATCTTGCGCGCGACGTGACCGCTTTTGCCGATCCCGGTGGCGATCACTCGACCGCCGGCCGCGGCGCACCGGTCGACGGCATCGCAGAACCCGCCATCGAGCGCCTCGGCGAGGCGGCGCAGCCCTTCAATCTCGGCGCGAATCACCCGCCGCCCGACGACGATGTCGCGGGCCAGCGCCATGGCATGACGGTCAGTCGGCTCCGGGCGGCTCGCCAGGGCATCCTCCATTAAACGGCTCGCGTCGCGTAATCCTCAGTCGCACGCCGGGAATGCTCCCCGGCATTCTACGGCGGAAGGAGGGCTGTCGCCCCTTAATGTGCGAAGATGTCTTGCTCCGCCCACCCTTCGAGGTCAAGCAGCACACGCGTCGGCAGGAAATCGAAGGCGGCATGGGCCAGGTCGGCCCGCCTCTCGCGCGCCAGCATCGCGTCGAGCTTGGCACGCAGCGCGTGCAGATGCAGCACGTCGGTCGCGGCGTAGCGCAGTTGCTCCTCGGTCAGCGTCGCCGCCCCCCAGTCCGAGCTCTGCTGCTGCTTCGACAGGTCGACGTTGAGCACATCCTTGCACAGCTCGCGCAGCCCGTGTTTGTCGGTGAAGGTGCGCGCGAGGCGCGAGGCGATCTTGGTGCAATAGATCGGCCCCGCCATGACCCCAAGGTAATGGTAGATCATCGCCAGGTCGAAACGGGCGAAATGGAAGAGCTTGGTGACCGTCGGGTCGGCCATCAGCGCCTTGAGCCGCGGCGCGTCGTAAGCCCCCGGCGTCAGCTGCACGAGATGCGCGTCGCCGTCGCCACTGGATAGCTGCACCAGGCAGAGCCGGTCGCGGTGCGGGTTGAGCCCCATCGCCTCGGTGTCGACCGCGACGACCGACCCGAACCCAATTCCCTCGGGCAGGTCACCGCGATGCAGATGATGGGTCATTCACGGCCGCCGAGTGGTGCCCAGGAGAAGACTCGAACTTCCACGACATTACTGCCACAGGTACCTGAAACCTGCGCGTCTACCAATTCCGCCACCTGGGCATCCGGTGCGGCTCGCAGGGAGGCGGAGATAGTCCGCGCCCCCGGCGATGTCAACCACGAGCCGGGAGTTTACGGCAAATCGCCGTTAACCGCGACCTCTTCCAGAGGGGCCGGCCGCCCTATTTCGGCGGACGGTTGACGGTGATCACCCGCCAGTTATGTCCCATGCCGGGCCCCTCGATATGGTCGATGCGGGTCAGCGAGCAATTCTCCATCGTGAAGGCGAGGCAGTGTTCGGGTTCGAGGCCGAGCGCCAGGCCGAGCGCGGCACGGATCGTGCCGCCATGCGCGACGGCGATGATGTCGTGGCCGCGATGCGCCTCGACCAACTGCAGGATCGCCCATGCCACCCGCGCCATGAGGTCGGCGAAGCTTTCGCCGCCGGGTACGCGCTGATGCGCCGGGCCATGCCAGAAGCGGTGGAATGCGCCGCCGCGCGACTGCTGCAGCTCCGCATAGGTCATGCCCTGCCAATCGCCGAAATTCTGCTCGGCAAGGTCGGGGATCGACTGGCAGTGCGGGCCGGGGATGGCGTCGGGGCCGGGCAGCCCGGCGGAGACGATCGCCTGCGCGGTCTCGTGCGTGCGGCGCAGGTTGCTCACCGCCCACACCGCCTTTTTCGGCAACTGCCGCGCCAGCCCGGCAAACACCGCGGCGTCGCTGCAGTCGCAGGGCATGTCCTTCTGGCCGTAGATGCGGCCCTCATGCGCGACCGGCGCGTGCCGTACCCACCAGAAGCTCGTGGTGACCGCGTTCACCCCGGCGTCGCCGGCGCCGATCTGGCCGGGGTTGAAGGGCGACATGACGTCGGGTCGCTGGTCGCTCATCTGGCGGCGGCCACGAGCAGCATGACGATCTCTCCGATTTGCTGGGACGCACCAAGGGTGTCGCCGGTGTAGCCGCCGATCTGCCGCCGCGCAAGCTCCGCGCTCGCCGCGACGGCGATCCCCATCAGCACCAGCGCGACCGCGCCGCGGACTGGCCCCAGCATGCCGATCGCGACAAAGATGCCGATCGCCATCGCCACCAACATTGCTGTCGGACCGGGGGTGCCGGCGGCCGCGCCGAGCCCGTCATCGCGCGCCGGCACAAGCCAGCGCATGATTACCGGTAGCGCCCCGCGCGCCGCGGCATGCGCCGCGATCAGCGCCAGCCCGACCTCGATCGGCGAGCCGATCGCGACCAGCGCACCGCCGCGCAGGCCGACGCTGAAGACGAGGGCGAGGATGGCGTAGGTGCCATGCCGGCTGTCGTGCATGATCGCGAGCTTTTCCTCGCGGTCGCGCCCGCCGCCAAGGCCGTCGGCGGTGTCGGCGAGGCCATCCTCGTGCAGCGCGCCAGTGATCACGACTGCGACGAGAAGCGCCAGCAAGGCCGCCGGCCACGCGCCCAATCCAATCGACGAGGCGACAAAGAAAGCGACCGCGACGATCATGCCGATCCCCGCGCCGACCGCGGGGAACGCCCAACTGGCTTCCGCGACGGTGGTTTCCTCCTCCACCGCCGGCGAGGCGACCGGCAGCCGGGTCAGGACCGCCGTCGCGAGCATGAACTGGTCAACAATCATCGCCGCGACCATAACGCCTTTTGCTGCTAGATATTTCCGTTAATCCAAGCTTGGAGACGCCAATGCCGGAGGTTCCGGCCACTTTGGACGAAATTCGCGCGCTCTTCGCGCATTTGCCGGGGCCCGACCTCGAGGCCGGAACCGCGGCGGCGCTGCGCGAGCGGCAACTCACCAAACCGGCGGGCGCGCTCGGGCGGCTCGAGGAATTGGCGCACTGGCTCGCCACTTGGCAGGGCCGCCACCCGCCGCGGCTCGACCATCCGCGGACCTGCGTCTTCGCCGGCAATCACGGTGTCGCGGCGCGTGGCGTTTCGGCCTACCCGGCGGCGGTGACGGCGCAGATGGTGCAGAATTTCATCGCCGGCGGCGCGGCGGTGAACCAGCTCTGCAAGGTCGTCGACGCCGACCTGCGCGTCTACGAGATGAACCTCGAAGCGCCGACCGCCGATTTTGTTGACGTACCGGCAATGAGCGAAGCCGACTGTGCTAGCGCCGTCGCCTACGGGATGATGGCGGTTGAGCCGGGGCTCGACGTGCTGGCGCTGGGTGAAATGGGCATCGCCAACACCACCTCGGCCGCGGCGCTGTGCCTGGCGCTGTTCGGCGGCAGCGCCGAGGAATGGACCGGGCCAGGCACCGGCGTCGTCGGCGCCGCGCTCGACCAGAAACGCGAAGTCGTCGCGGCGGCGGTCGAGCGTCATCGGGAAGCGGCCGGGGACCCGCTCGACCTGTTGCGGCGGCTTGGCGGCAACGAACTGGCGGCGATTTGCGGCGCAGTGCTGGCGGCGCGCATGGGGCGCGTGCCGGTGCTGCTCGACGGCTTCACCTGCACCGCCGCGGCGGCGGTGCTTTACGCGATCAACCCTCGAGCGCTCGACCATTGCGTCGTCGCGCACGTCTCGGCCGAGCCAGGGCACCGAAGACTGCTCGACAAGATCGGCAAGCACGCGCTGTTCGACCTCGGCATGCGGCTCGGCGAAGCTTCGGGTGCAACCTTGGCGATCGCCATCCTCAAGGCCGCCGTCGCCTGCCACAGCGGCATGGCGACCTTTGACGGCGCCGGCGTCAGCGGGCCGGCGGGTGAGCCGCGATAGCCCACCGTTTAGCGGTGGCCGCCGCCGCCGTGGAACCCACCACCGTGAAATCCGCCGCCATGGAAACCGCCGCCATGGAAACCACCGTGGAACCCGGCGCCGTGAAACCCCATGCCATGGGCAAAGGCGAAGTGATGGAAATTGTGGAAACGGTGCCCCCGAAAATCACCAAACCCGATGACAACATCAGGGTATCCGAAGCCATAGTCCCCGTAGTCATACGGATACCCATAGCCATAGGCATAGCCGTTGCCGTAAGGGGCGTAATACTGAGCCAGCCAACCGGCGTAAGCTTGGCAATACTGGGCATAGTAGGCGTTGCTGCAGTCGACATCGCCTGGATACGCGTTGCTCTGCGGCGAAGAGCCCGCGCCGCGCAAGACAGTTGGCGCCGCGGGTTGTGGCGCGCTCGGCACCGCCGGTTGCGCGGGAGCGGCAGTGGTGATCCGGCTCAGCTCCGCGTAGTTTAGGTCTTCGGCCGTATCCGCCCGGCCGGGGGACGCAACCGTCAGCGCAGCGGCCAGCGCCATCCCACCGAAGATCCATGGGCGATGCGTGCGGCTGACAATAGCATTTCGGAAATCGGACATATCGGGCCTCCATTCACGAAGCACGCCTTAAAGCTACGTCGCCGTTTCGTTTTTACACCGGGGTGTGACATCAACTCGCTGTGAGACGCTCGGCGGGATCACTCCCCCATCTGCATCAGGGCGCCGCGGCGGCGGGCGTTGCGGAAGGCGAGAAAGAAGATCGCGATGCCGGCCGCCAGATAGACGATGTCGAGCGCGAGCGCTGCGAGGAAATAGTCGAACCGGAAGATATGGTCGAAAAGCACCGTGCGCATGCCCTCGAAGACATAGGTCTGCGGCAGGCTCCAGGCGATCGGCTGTATCCAGTGCGGCAGGATGGTGATCGGGTAATAGACGCAGCTCACCGGGGACAGAGCGAAAAACACGGTCCAGGCGAGGCTCTCGGCGCCCATCCCATGGCGTAGGATCAGTCCGCACACCGCGAGCCCCATCGCCCAGCCCATCGCCATCAGCGCCACGACAAAAGCCATCAGCGCCCAGCCCATGTCGAAGATCGAATAATGGTAGAGCGGGATCGCGACCAGCACCGCCGGGATGATGCCGATGCCGGTGCGGATCGCGCTCATCGCCAACAGCGAGATCACCCACTCATAGGGGCGCAGCGGCGTTACGAAGAGCTGGCCGAGATTACGCGACCACATCTCTTCGAGAAACGATAGCGACAGGCCGAGCTGGCTGCGGAACATCAGATCCCACAGGATCACCGCGCCGAGCAGCACGCCGAAGGCGCGCGCGACATAAGAGCTGTTCTGGTAGAAGAACTGGCTCATGAACCCCCAGATGATGACCTGGAGGGTCGGCCAGTAGAGCAGCTCCAAGGTGCGCGGCCACGAGCTTTTGAGAATGTAGAGATAGCGCAGCAGCATCGCCCAGACTCGGCCGGGCGAGAACGCCAGGTTCACCTCGCGCACGCTCACGACACGGTTTCCGGCTCGAATTCCGGCGCACGGGCGATGTGCAGAAACACCTCCTCGAGATTGGTGCGGCCGTAGCGGTCGATCAGCTCGTCCGGGCTGCCGCGATCGACGATGAGACCGGATTTCATCATCATCACCTGCGAGCACAGCCGTTCGACCTCGCCCATATTGTGCGAGGCAAGCAGCATCGTCGCGCCGGTGCGCGCCCGGTAATCCTCAAGATAAGAGCGCACCCAGTCGCCGGTATCGGGGTCGAGCGAGGCGGTCGGTTCATCGAGCAACAGCACCTCCGGCTCGTTGAGCAACGCCTTGGCGAGCGCGACGCGTGTTTTCTGCCCGGACGACAGCTTGCCCGCCGGACGGTCGAGAAACCGGGTGATCTGCAGGTCCTCGGCGAGCTGCGCAATGCGCTCGCCGCGGCGTGCGAGCCCGTAGAGCCGGGCGTAGACCGATAGGTTCTGGCGCACGGTCAGCCGATGCGGCAGGTCGACATAGGGCGAGGAAAAATTGATCCGCGGCAGGATGCGGTAGCGGTGCCGCAACACGTCCTCGCCGAGCACCTCGACGCTGCCCTCGGTCGGCAGCAGCAGGCCCAGCAGCATCGACAAGGTCGTCGTCTTGCCGGCGCCGTTGCCGCCGAGCAATGCCGCGGTGACCCCGCTCTCGACCGCAAAACTGATCCCGGCAACGGCGACCGTGTCACCGTAACGCTTGACCAGATTGTCGACTTTTATGACCGGGGCGAGCATCGGGCTTATATGGCGTATTGTTGGGGCGTCAGCCAGAGAAGCGACCCGTAACTTGATGCCGAGGCAATTTTCGTTTCCGTCATGGCCGAGCTTGTCCCGGCCATCCAACTGGCGTTCCGGATGGCCGGGACGAGCCCGGCCATGACGGTGAAGAGGTTGAGGCCACCGCCCGTGAACACAGCCACTATCCCCGCGCCCGCGGAACCGCGCACCTCGTTCGATCGCATCAGCCTGCGGCGGCTGGTGCTGATCCGCTCGGTCGCGGTGACGGGACAGGCGATCACCATCCTGACGGTGCATTTCCTGCTCGGGTTCAAGCTGCCGCTGCTGCCGGCGCTGGTGGCGGTGGGTTGCTCGGTGCTGCTCAATTTGGGCGCGCTGCTCTATCACCGCGCCGGCACGCGGCTGGGTGAGACCGCGGCGGCGCTCTACCTCGCCTACGACACCCTGCAACTGGCGGTGCTGCTCTTCCTGACGGGCGGCCTCGAAAACCCGTTCTCGATCCTGATGCTGGCACCGGTCACCGTCGCGGCGACGGTGTCGTCGCAACGGCCGGTCATCGCATTGGCGGCGTTGGCGGTGGCGGCGATCACGCTGCTCGGGGCTCTGCATGATCCGCTGCCGTGGCGCGGGGCGACGCCTTTTGCCTTCCCGCCCGACCTGGTGCTCGGCATCTGGGTGGCGCTGGTGATCGCTACGATCTTTATCGGCGGCTATACGCTGTCGGTCGCGCAGGAGGCGCGGCGGCTGCGCGATGCGGTAGCGGCGACGCAGCTTGCGCTCGCGCGCGAGCAGCGTGTCTCGGCCGTCGGTGCGCTCGCCGCGGCGGCGGCGCATGAGCTCGGCAGCCCGCTGGCGACGATCGCGGTCGTCGCCAAGGAGCTGGCGCGCGAGCTGCCAGCCAACTCGCCGCATGCCGAGGACGCGGCGCTGCTGCTGAGCCAGTCGGAGCGCTGCCGGCGCATCCTTGCCGAGTTGGCGCAGCAGCCGGTCGATGACGGCAGCTCGCCCTACACCGCCTTGCCGATCTCGGCGCTGGTAGAAGCGGCGGGGACGCCGTATCGCGACCCGCGCATCCGGCTCATCTTCGCGACCACGGGCGACGCGGCCGACGACGAACCGTCAGTGCAGCGCAGCCCGGAAATCATGCACGGACTCAACAATCTCGTCCAAAACGCGGTACAATTCGCGCGGCACGAGGTCAGCGTGACAATCTTCTGGGACCGCGCGACGGTGACGGTTGAAATCGCCGATGACGGGCCGGGTTTCCCGCCGCATCTGCTGGGCCGGCTCGGCGAGCCATATCTGTCGACCCGCGCCGGCGACCCTGACCATATGGGGCTCGGTATCTTTATCGCGCAAAGCCTGCTGGAGCGCAGCGGCGCCACATTAAATTTTGATAACCTTATCGACGGCGGCGCCCATGTTGTCATTTCGTGGAACCGTGCCAATTTGGAGACAGCGACGCGCACCTTGACGAGGCCGCCGGACGGCTCGCGCGCAGCGACAGAAAGGCAATCCGTATGAATGCGATCGATCGACCCTCCCGCGTTCCGGGCGCCGACGGCTTGGCCGCGCCGCTCCAGGGCCTCGCCGAATCCGAGCGCACGCTGCTCATCGTCGACGACGACGCGCCGCTCAACCAGCGGCTGGCGCGGGCGATGGAACGGCGCGGCTTTATCGTCCAGACCGCCGACAGCGTCGCCAGCGGCGTCGCCGCCGCGACGGCGAACCCGCCGGCCTTCGCGGTGGTCGATTTGCGGCTGTCCGACGGCAGCGGGCTCGATGTGGTGAGCGCGCTGCGCGAGGCGCGGCCCGGCGCGCGCATCGTGATGCTGACCGGCTACGGCAATATCGCGACCGCCGTCGCGGCGGTGAAGGCGGGGGCGCTCGACTACCTGCCCAAGCCCGCCGATGCCGACGCGGTCGAACGGGCGCTGCTGGCGCTCGAAGGCGAGACGCCGGAGCCGCCGGAAGACCCGATGTCGGCCGACCGCGTCCGCTGGGAGCATATCCAGCGCATCTTCGAACTGTGCGACCGCAATGTCTCGGAGACCGCACGCCGCCTCAAGATGCATCGCCGCACGCTGCAGCGCATCCTCTCGAAACACGCTCCGCGGAGCTGAAAGCTATCATCTTTCGTAGGGACGAAACTGTTAGCGCTGCGCGAATTACAAGACCTGTCCGAGCTGCGACCGCCATGCAAGCGGCGCGGTGATGCAAACCGATTGAATTCACGCCATATTTATCCCGCCGTGCTTGGCTGAGGCGTGACCCCCGCTCGGTTCAGCCATCATGAGGGAGAAAATGTCTAAGCTTGGCGCCGCATTCCTGACCGGTGTGGTTTTCGCGACAACCCCAATGATGGCGCCGCCATCTACCGCGGCGGAGGCGCCGCATCGCATCGCTCGCGACGCGGCCTGGGGCTGCCGCGACAAACACGACGTCTTCCACCTGTTGTTTCTCGGCATGAGCACCAGCTTCGACAGCAAGCTGGCGCAGGCGCTGTCGGATGGCAGTTGCGTCTTCTTCAAGCCGGGCGAGAACGTCACGATTATCGAGGACACCGGCAGCCACGGTCTCGTCAAGGTGAGGCGCGACGGCCCGGAGCCGGCGACCTACTGGACGCCGCTGCGCAACGCCAACTGATCGCGCGCCGGCACGCCGAACCGTTCCATCAGGAAGCGATCGATCCGGTCGAACCATTCGTCGCGGATCGCGTCGCGTTCGAGAAACGGCTCGTGTTTTGACTCGGGCAATCCGATCAGCGTGCAATCGGGTAGGAGCCGCGCCGCGCGGTAATGCGCCGCCGGGGCGACGACGCGCTCGCGGCCGGCGCTGCCGAGCAGGATCGGCGTCTTGATGCCGGCGAGAAACCGCCTTTTGCCGATCCGGGCGATCAGCGACAGTGCCGGATCGAGCCAGCCATAGGTTGGCTGGTCGAGGCGCAGCGCCGGGTTGGCGGAAATCCAGGCATGGCGGATGCGGCAGCGCTCGGCGTCACTCGAGATGCGGCTGCGCTCGGGTGTCGGCGGATTGTCGGGCCGGTAGCGGACGGCGCCGGGCAGGTGACACATCCCGAGCCCGCTGAACCGCGCCGGCCCGGTCAGCGCGCGCAAGAGGACCGGCGGGGTTCGCCCGATCGGTACGCCCAGCATCGGCGCCGATAGGATCGCCGCATCAAACAGGTCGGGGTGCCGCCGCAGGCAGAGCAGCGCGATCGCACCGCCCATCGAATGCGCGATCAGCACATGCGGGCGCCCCGGCGTCAGCTGCTTGCGGGCGAATTGCGCCAGTTCGTCGGCGTCGCGGTCGAAGCGGCGGGCGCGCGGGCGATGCGGCAGGCGCTTCGGCCGGGTCGAACCGCCCTGCCCGCGCCAGTCGAGGCACCAGACCGACAGGCCACGCACCGCGAGATCGCGAATCGTTTCGAACTGCTTTTCGATGAAATCACCGAATCCGCCGACCAGCACGCACTCCCCGCGCGGGTCCCGCGCGGCGAGATGGCCCCACCGCAACCTGGCACCGTCGGGCGTCGAAAACGTGCCCCAGACAAAGTCTTTCGGGGTAAGGAAGCGGTCGGGAAGAGGCGGCGGCCGGCGGTGTTCAACGGCATTCGACGACGGCACGTAACTATCGGGCATCGTTTGGCAATCCACTAGGCGCGGCGGCATCCTCAAGGAGGACTGCTACGCAGCAATTATGGCTATCGCATGACGCCGGCGTGACGCTGTCGGGAACACCGCTGCTGCCGACCCCCTAAGGCAGGCTCAGCGCGACGCGGAAGCCATAGCGGTTGCGTTTGACGAGACTGCCTTCGGGGAGACGGTTGGCGGCGCGGAAGGCCCAGGGCCGCGCGGTACCAAACCCAGCTTTGCGTGCGGGGTGGCGCGCGCAATCGCCACTCATCCAGGCCGACCCGTCGCCCGGCGCGCCGGCATAGGTCTCGTTCCAGCAATCCGCGGTCAGCACGTAGACATTACCAGCCATGTCGTAGAGCCCGAACGGGTTGGGCTTGAACGAGCCGGCGGGAGCAGTGTCGGCAAACCCGTCGCGGCACGCTATCGCGGCGCCGCCGTATTTTTCCTTATGCGTCTCGTCGGCGACATTTTCGTAGGCGCAGGCGTCCTTTGCATCGTCGCCCCAGTAGAACGTGGTCGACGTGCCGCCGCGCTCGGCGTATTCCCACTCCGCTTCGCTCGGCAGCCGATAGTCCTTGCCGGTCTGCTGACGCAGCCAGGCGAGATAGGCGCCGATCTCCAATTCGTTCATGCAGACGATTGGATCGTGCTCCGTCTGCGGGAAGCCGGGATTCTCCCAGTTGGCTTGTTCCTGCGGCGTCCAATTGCCGTTGCTGACGGTCATGCAGCCGGGCCGCGCACGGAAATTGGTCGTCTTGGCGAAAGCCGCGAATTCGGCCCGCGTGACATCGACTTTGCCGAGCGCAAAGGGTTTGGTGAAAGTGACCTTGTGCTGCGGCTCGTCGCGTCCGGACTCGGTCGTCGGCACCTCGTATCGCTGGTTCTCGCCCGGTGCCGCGCCCATCTGGAAGCTGCCGGCCGGGATCACGACCATCTCCGGGCAATTCGGGCAGTCGCGAAAGGTCTTCGGAGGCGCGGCGGTGGTCGCGGCGGGCGGCGGTGACGGGGCTGGCGTGGGCTGCGGCGCGGGCATCGGAGCTTGCGCGGTCGTGGTGGGTGCAGCCGGCGCCGGTGGCGGCGGAGCCGGTGGGATCACGATGGGTTTTGCCGGCGTGGGCGCGGCTTGCGGCGTGTCGGGCGCCGGCTTCGATGACGCGGTAGCCGTCGGTCTGGGTGCCGGATGGCTCTTCGGCAAGAATTGCCAGACCGCGATCCCGGCGCCGATCAGCAGCGCCGTGCCCAGGGCGGCGGCGAGCATCGCCGCGACCGGCGTCCGCTGCCTGGCGGCCGGCCTCTCCGCGAGTTCCCGCACCGGACTACCCGCCGTATCGGCGACCTCGCCGACAGTGCCGTCGACGCGCAGATGGTAGGCGCGCACGGGGCGCGGGATGTTCTTGACCGATTGCTCGCCGATATCGACATAGCCGATCGACAGCTTGCCGTTGATGTGCTCCCACACCGAGGCGCTGACGCAGATGCCGCCGGGCTCGGCGATGCCTTCGAGCCGCGCCGCGACATTGACGCCGTCACCCAGCAGGTCGCCGCCGCGCACCATGACATCGCCAAGATTGATGCCGATGCGGTAGCGCAGTTGGCGGTCGCGCGGCTGCAGCAGGTTGCGCGAGCGCGACGCCTCCTGGAAGTCGACGGCGGCGCGCACCGCCTCGACCGGGCTGGCGAATTCCGCCAGCACGCTGTCGCCGCCGGTGCTGAAGATGCGGCCGTCATGGCGCGCGATGATGTCGTCGACGATCTTGCGGAAATCGCCGAGCGCGCGGATCGTCCAGTCCTCATCATTGGCGGTGAGCCGCGAGTAGCCGACGATGTCGGCGACGAGGATCGTCGCGAGCTTGCGCTTGATGTCGGTCTCTTCCATGGGAACGCCCCCCGCCGATGCGACCAACAAGGCCGCGATCATAGCAATTCGCGGTGCCCGTCTGGCGCGAAAACTACGTCGGCGGCAGCGCTTTAGTTCACCGGCCCGGCGGCGATGCCGATATCGTGCAGGCGGCCGATTTCGGCGGCGGGCAGGCCGAGCACCTCGGCGAGGACAAGGTCGGTGTGTTCGCCGAGCCGCGGCGCCGGGCGGGTCGGCTGGCGCGGGGCAGCGGAGAAATCGAGCGGCAAGCCGGGTGCCAGATAGCGGCCGATGCCCGGCTGGTCGACCTCCGCGAAGAGCGGGTTGGCGGGTGAGCAGCGCGGGTCGTTGTTGACCAGCGTCGTAAAATCCTGGAACGGCCCCCACAGCACGCCGCTGCCGGCGAAGACCGCCTCGACCTCGGCCAGCGTCTTGCCGGCGCACCACGGCGCGACCAGTTCCGCGATTGCGTCGCGCGCGTCGAAGCGGCCGGCTTCGGTGTCGAGGTCGACGCCGAGCCGCGGGCCGATCGCGGCCAGCGCCTCGACGAGCCCGGTCGCGCGGCCGAGCGCGCGCCATTGCCGTGGCGTCAGCGCGATGATCATGACGCGCCGGCCGTCGGCGGTCGGAAAGTCGCGCCCGAAGCTGCCGTAGAGGTCGTTGCCGAGCGGTGGGCGCGAGGTGCCGTTGACCTGCACGTCGCCGACATAGCCGAGATGCCCGACCATCGCGAGCATGACATCGGCGAGCGCGGCGACCACCTCCTGGCCCTCGCCGGTGCGCGTGCGGTGCCGCTCGGCGGCGAGCAGCGCCGTCGACAGATAAAGTCCGGTCGCGACATCCCAGGCCGGCAACACATTGTTGACCGGCGTGCCGCCGCCCTCTTTGTCGATCTGGGGACCGGTCACCAGCGGGAAGCCGCTTGCGGCATTGACGGTGTAGTCGACCGCGGCACTGCCGTCGCGATTGCCGATCAGGCGCAGCATGATCATGTCGGCACGCGCCGCCTTGAGGCTGGTGTAGTCGAGCCCCGGCAACGGCGGCAGATTGGTCAGCACAATGCCGGCGCCCGGCCCCGGCGCGGTGGCGATGGCCTTGGCCAGCTCGCGGCCCTCGGGCTTGTCGAGCGCTAGCGCGACCGAGCGCTTCGCCTTGTTGAGGCCGGCCCAGTAGAGGCTCGCGCCACTGTCGGTGACCGGCCAGCGGTGGTGATCGATGCCGCCCTTGAGCGGGTCGATGCGGATCACCTCGGCGCCAAACTGCGCCATCGTCATGCCGCCGAGCGGCGCGGCGACAAAAGCGGAGAATTCGACGATGCGCAAATCGGCGAGAAGCTGGTTCATGCCGCCATTGAGCCGCAAGCAGACGCGGCACGCAACCAGCCCACTCAGCGCTTCCGGTTCAGCCCGGAGCCGAAATCGCCCGCAAGACGTCCTTGAAAACGCCGAACTGCACTTGAAATGCTCGCCGGCTGTAATCCTGGTAGTATCCCGCTGTCACCGCGACAACGAGATCGAGCTCCGGGACGATGCGGATTGACTGCCCGCCCCGGCCGAGCGCACCAACCCAGTGGACCTCACGCCCGTTGAGCCGCGCGCGACCGAGCCACCACAGGTATCCATACAACTGATCGTCCGTGGCTTTGAGCTTTGATGTCGTCGAGGTCGCGATCCATGCCCTGGAAACGATCTGGCGGTCGTTCCAGCGACCGCCCGCAAGGACAAGCTGGCCGATTTTCGCCATATCGCGCGGCCGCAGGCGAAGTCCCCCGCCGGCGTCGGTATCCCCCTTGAACCAATTCCACCCCACCGCAGTGATGCCCAGGGGTTCGAATAAATTCGCCCGCGCGAATTCGTCGAGAGGCCGCCCGGTAGCCTTGTGGATGATGGCCGACACGAGCATCAGCGCACCGGTGTTGTAGAAGAACTCTTGTCCCGGCGGGGCCGTCGCCGGAAGACCGAGGACATAACGACACGGGTCCGGTGCCATATGCATGCGCGCCTCGTCGTTGTCGTCGTCCCCGGTGTCCGGAGTCGCCTCCACCCACTTCAGACCCATCGACATGGTGAGCACATGCGACAGCTCGATGCGTTCCTTTTCAGGGGTGCGCAGGTCGGAGAGCTCGGGAAAAAAGTTGAAGATCGGCTCGTTGACGCCGCGGATCAGCCCGCGGTCGATCGCGATCCCGAGCGCGAGTGAGGCGACGCTTTTCGACACCGACTTCATGTCGTGCGGTGTATCGGCATCAAAGGTGATGTTTCCCGCCGGCCAACTATAGATCTCGTCGGCCCCCGTGAAGTACCGCTCGAACACCAGCTTGCCGCCGCGTGCGACCACAACGGCGTGCACGTTGGCACCCGAAGCCGCGAGCCGATCGGCCATGCTGCATAGCGCCGCGCGGTCGATGAGCTTTTCTTCATTGACGGCGACGACGGGCCAGCCGTCGTCTCGCGCGACCGGAACACCGCAGCCGTCGGGCGGCTCCGCGCGCACCGTCAACGCGGTGAGCGGCGCCAGCGCGGCTCCCCCAAGAAGTGAGCTAAACTCGCGCCGTCTCATTCGATCCTCTCGTTCACATCTTTTGGCCGCCCGGGCCAGCCATCCCGAGCGCTAGCCCGGCACCCGCGTAAACCCGTCGGCACTCCACGCCTCGCTGCCGATGCCGTGATGGACAAAGAACAGGCCGTCCGGGTCGTATTTTTGTTTCACCGCCAGCAGGCGCGGGTAATTCGTACCCCAATAGGCCTCCTGCCAGCGCGGCTCGAAGAACCCGCTTTCCGCGAAGTAGGCGCCGCCGTCCGGCGCGAGCTTCCGCAACTCGTCCATCGCTTCCGCGACCTCGGCCGCCTGGCGTCGCGCGGCGCCGACATCCGGCTCATGTCCGGCGATGCCGGGATAGGCCGGCCGGCCTTCGCCGCCGATGATCGCCAGCGCGAAGGCGTCGAGCACCTTGGGGTTGGTCGCGGTCTCTCGCGTCGCCACCACCGCATCCTCAGCGGCACCGGCGAGGCCTTTCTGGAAATGCAGCTCGACCGGCCGCTTGCGGCTCGCCGCGAACAGCGCGTCGCCCAGCGCCTGCTGCCGGCCGGTATCGAGCAGTGCCCGCGGCAGCCACAGCGACTCGTAGCCGTGAATGAAATGTCCCGCTTCGGCGAGATTGCCCGCCCAGAAGACATTGCCGGGCGGCGCGCCGGGGCGGTCGTCGCTCAGTACGATGGCGGGTAGATTGGTCTTGAGGAACGCGGCGTCCCAGACGTGTCGGCTGGGCACCGTGACGACATTCGGCTCGGTCCGATAGGCGTAATCGCCGGGCATCGCCGCGGCGACCCAGTCGAAGAACGGCCGCCACACCGCTTCCGCCTGCATTTTGTCGAGGCCCCGGGAGACCATCTTGATGTCCATCGCATTGCCCGGCCGCAACGTGACGATCTCGCCCCAATTAGGATTGAACAGGCTGTCGGCGTAGAATGCGACAAAGCGGCCGATCAGCCGGCGATAGGCGGCGTCGGATGTCGCCTTGATCATGCCGCTGACGGCGCCGAGCGACGCCGGCAGTTCATGCGTCTTCAGCGTCAGCCGGGTGACCACGCCGAGGCTGCCGCCGCCCCCGCCTTTCAAGCCCCAGAATAAATCGGGGTTGGCGCACGCATTGGCGATCCGCACCTGACCGTCGGCGGTGACGATCTCGGCTTCCAGCAGGCTCGCAGCGGCGGTGCCGAACGCCTTGGAGAAGCTGCCGAACCCGCCGGCCTGCACCAGCCCGGCGACGCCGACGGTCAGACACCCGCCGCCTTGCACGTAGCGCCCGCCCTTGGTGGTGACTGCGTCGTAGGCCTGTCCCCAGATCGCGCCGGCGCCGAGGCTGATCGCCGGCTGCGGCGGTGCCGCACATCCCTGCGCGACGAACGCGTCGTGCAAAGCGATGGTGTTCATATGACGGGTCCAGACGAGCAGCGAATCCGGTGCGTTCGAGCGGCCGAGGTAGGAATGGCCGCCACCCTTGACGACGAGCCGCAGATTGTTGTCGCGGACGAAATCGACCGCCGCGACGACATCGGCGGTGGTTTCCGCCGCCACCGCGTAGACGCTGGGCTGATAGGTCCAAGCGTCGAGCCAACCGGTGGTCTGCGTCAGCCCGACAGCGTCGCCGATGAAATAGGGGTTCTTCAGCGCCTTGAAGAGATCGTCGCAGGCTGCCTTGGCGGCGGGGTCGCTGCAGGCTTGCAGCGGCGAGTGCACCGCGATCAGCCGGCCGCCGACCCGCTGCCGCAACCCATCCCATTGCGCCGGTGACGGCCAGCCCGGCTGGCCCGGCCGAGCGCGCGCGAGCGGCCGCTCATTCGCCCACGCGCGAGGCGACAACCCCGGGCTAAACGGCGTGGCCGCGCAAGTCGCGAGGAAACGTCGGCGATTCATCGGGCGCCGCTCATTCGGCCGGGACGGCGGCGGGCATGGTGGCGACCGCTCGCCAGCGGCCGCGCCAGCCGTGTGCTTGCCACAGGTCTTGGCCCAGCCCCACGAACTCGTGAAACGCGATCCATAGCGGGTTGTACGAGCGCAGCGGCACGACGAGGCCGTAACGGATCGGCACATCGGGGCGCTCGGCGGCAAAGGTGCCGAACAGCCGGTCGAAGACGATCAGCACGCCGCCGAAATTCTTGTCGCGGTATTCCGGGTTGGCGGCGTGATGCACGCGATGGTGCGACGGCGTGTTGAGCACCCACTCGAGCGGCCCCAGCCGCGGCACCCAGGTCGCGTGGATAAAAAACTGGTAGAGCAGGTTCAGATTGAGCGTCACGAACACCGCCCGCGGCGCAAAGCCGAGCCAGATCAGCGGCACGAAAAACAACGTCGAGCCCATCAGTCTTCCCACCCAGCCGAAGCGGAACGCGGCCGACAGGTTCAGTTCGTTGGTCGAATGGTGCACCGCATGATTGGCCCACCAGAACCGCCAACGATGACTGCAGCGGTGGAACCAGTAATAGACGAACTCCTGGCCGACGAAGAGCGCGACGATCGACGCGGCGCCGCCGAGCGGCACGGTCGCGATGCGGTGCACCCAGGCCCAGCCGATCAGCCAATCGACCGGGCCGAACGCCAGATAGGCGTAGACGACATACTGCCGCACCAGCAGATCGGCGAGCGAGCAGAGCGCCGCGCGCCAGTCGTAGTTCTCGCGGCGGACACCGAGCAGCACCGCCGCCTCGATCGCGGCGAGAACGATGACCGCGAGCGGCGACCAGTAGAGGATCGTGTAGATGGTTTGCATGGTGCCGACCCCGGGTTGACGGCCGCGGTCACCCTGCGCGTCCCGTCCCTCCCGGTCTTGCCGATTTCGCGCGCCGCGCTGGCCGATTCCTCGAAATTCTCGCCGATTTCAAAATCGGCGCGTCATTCGGCGGCGTTTTGGGCGCCGTTCCCCATGTGCTCGCGGCGGAAATCGGTCGGCGTCATGCCGGTCTGCGCCTTGAAGGCGCGGTTGAACGGGCCGATCGACTGGAAGCCCGCGTCGAGCGCGATAGTCAGGATCGGCACCTGCGCCTGCGCCGGGTCGGACAGCGCCGCGACCGCCTCGGCCAGCCGATAGCCATTGACGAAGCTGATGAAGTTGCGATGGCCGAGGCGCTGGTTGATCAGCCGCCGCAAGCGGTATTCCGGCAGGCCGAGCCGCGCCGCCAGCGCCGCGATGCCCAGCCCTTCCTCGCGGTAGACGCGCTCATCCTCCATCAGCCGCCGCAGCCGGTCGAGCAGCGCGCGTTCCTCCGGGTCGATCGCGGCGACGGCGGGATTTGCCGGTGTGTCCGGGATTATCGCGTTGCTTATGCCGGCAGGTTCGATCGCCAGCTCGGGTTGCGGCCGCAGGCCGAGCCGCAGCGCCGCCGACACCATCGCCAGCGCCAGCACGACTGCGGCGCTGCCGATGCTGCCATAGCCGCGGATCTGCGGGTTGGATAGCGCACCAAGGACCGTGATGCCGGCGATCGCCAGCCCGGCGCCGACCGCCAGGATCAGCCGGAACCGCCGACGGCCCTCGACCAGGTCGCCCGCACGGCCGCCCAGCACTTGCCACACCCCGACGCAGACCAGCAGCAGCGCCGCTCCCTGCACGATGCGCCAGGGAAGCCATTGATGTGCCGCAATCGCCCAACAGCCGAGCGCCAACATGCCCGCGCCGGGGAGCCAGGCGCTCCAGGACGGTTTGAACGAGTCGTCGAACGTCGCCGACGCCCAGAGCTGGAAGACGGCCGGGGTGGCGATGCTCAGCAGGCGGAGCGGAATCACCCAGGCCGGTTCGATGAAGACCAGCCCCGGCGCCGATTCGACGAGGTACCCGGTGCCGCACAGGACGAACAGCACCCAGTAACGGCCCGCCGCGGTGTGTCGCGCATCGCGCCAGCCGAACAGCGCGAGCAGCAGCAGAATCGTAATGCCCCCGCCGCGCAGCCCTGCTTCAATGGGGGACATGGTTCGGCCACCTCCGACGCTCCCCTAGCATGTACGGCGGTCAGATAAAATCCCGTCGTCATTCCGGGACATCGGGCAGCGATGAACCTGTGAACACTGCTACGTGGCGCAGGCGTCCGATACGGCGTACTTGGCTTGATCCGTGCGCATGTTGGGGTGGACGGCCCGCGACGGCATCGTCTGTGCCAGGCTGTGATGTTGCCATCTCAGCAGAGGGAGCCGTCCGATGACGATTATCAGGATTGGTGTTGATACCTCCAAGCATCTCTTTCAGGTTCACGGTGTCGACGAGGCGGAGCAGCCGGTGCTGCGTCGGCGGGTCGGGCGCGGCGCGTTTGTCAGGGTGATGAGCAAGCTGGCGCCGACGCGGGTGGGGCTGGAGGCGTGCGGCGCCTCGCATCACTGGGCGCGGGTGCTCCAGGGGCTGCTCCAGGGGGCTGGGGCACGCGGTGGTGCTGCTGCCGCCGCAATACGTCAAGCCTTACGTCAAGCGCGGCAAGCACGACGCGGCCGACGCGTGGGCCTTCAGCCCACGGGCTTGACCCATGGGCCTTCAGCCCACGGGCTTGACCCGTGGGGGCGATCTGCGAGGCGATGAGCCGGCCGGGGATGCGCTTTGTGCCGCCAAAGAGCGCCGAGCAGCAGGCCATGCTGATGCTCCTGGGGGTGCGCGATCTGCTGGTCAAGCAGCGCACCATGCTGATCAACGCGATGCGCGGCCACGCCGCCGAGTTTGGCGTGATCGCCGCCAAGGGGGCCGGCAAGGCGGACGAGCTGCTGCAGCGGGCGCACGATGCAAAGGTGCCGGCGCTGGCGTTGGAGATGCTTGGCGTGCTGTTCGCCCAGGTCGCGGCGATCGAGGCCCGGCTGAAGGCGCTCGAGGCCGAGCTGATGGCCTGGCACCGTTCCGACCCGGTGAGCCAGTGCCTGGCGACCCAGCCCGGCATCGGTCCGATCGCCAGCGGTCAAGCCGACCGCACATAAAGGCCGGACATATGACCGCAATCGACCTCACCAACTCACCGCCGATACCTTGCAGACCGGGGGCCGTCCACATATGGGTTCCGGGTTCATCGCTGCGCGATGCCCCGGAATGACACAGGAAAATGCCGCCTTGGGAACGCCGCAAGCACATTTCCGGTCAGGCTCTGAGGTGCCGGCGGCGGCACCTATATCGCCGGCGGACCGGCGCGTCTGCCGCCGAGCAGGCCGGCGATCAGGGCGACCAGGAAGATCACCACGAAGATGTAGAACAGGAGCTGCGCGATCCCGGCGGCCGCGGCCGAGATGCCGCCGAACCCGAAGACGCCGGCGACCACCGCGACGATGAAGAAAACCAAGGCCCAATAGAGCATGTCGACCTCGTCTGGCTGACTTCCCGCAACCCTCAGAGTTGCGGGAGACTGCTCAGCCAACGCGTCGGGCAAACTCAAGTTCCGAGCCGTTCATGTCGGGCTCAGAAGCTCTTGTAACATTCGCGGCCTTCGCCCTGCGCCTTGAGCATGCGGCAATCGATCGCCGCGCCCTTTCCATCTGGGGATATCTGGACCATGTAGCTGTTTTCACCAGCGCAGGTCACGCTCCAATAGGCGTACCCCTTGGCTTTGCCGGTCTTGGTCACGCCCATAAAAAACGGCTTGGTACCGATGCACGCCAAACCGAGATGCGACGCCAGTTTCGCCGCCTGGTCCGCCGGCGGCATGCGTTGCATTTGATCGCTGTAAGGGTTGAGGCTCGGCGCCGGCGCCACCTGCGCGACGCTCTCGGTCGCGGCGCCAGGCAAGAAAGAGAGCGCGACGGCCGAAATCATCATGACCGCCGGCTTCCACCGGCGATTCTCTTTCATCGGGCCCTCCTTCGGGCGCTCATGTTCACGAATGTGCACGGTACCGAGTAAGGGGTTCGAACCCCCGACCGTTGGTTACAAAACATGGCACGACAAAATAAAAGAAAATAATTCCAGACCCTTCGTGTCACGGGCGTTAATCCCAGCAACGGTTGTATCGCAATTCTACACCGGGCGGCCTCTCGATCGACCGGGAAATCCGCGTGCGTCCGCCGGGCGTGTGCGCTGGCGGGTAGCCTGCTCGCGGCGGCGCTCACGCCCGGCGGCGCACTCTGATTACTTTTCTTCCGCCACCTCGGTTCACACCTGTGAAGATCCTGTCAACCACACCTATCCACCATGGTCTATGCCCCTATTTAGAAGATATGCGCAGTCCGCGCCGTCCGTCGCGGCGCAAGCTATTGAATCTCGCGACGGGGTTCGCAGCCATTCTGCGCCGCCGCTGGCCTTGGCGTTTAGCCCCCCGCGCCGCCGCGCGAGATGACGTTGAGCAGCGCCTGCTGGCCGCCGTCGACCGCGGCCAGCGCGCGCTTCATCGCGGCGGGCAACGCCGCCGGGTCCTCGACGCGCTCGCCGTAGCCGCCCGAGGCGGCGCAGATCGTCTCGAAGGCCGGGAGGTCGTCGAGGTCGATAAAGGGCGGCTTGTTGCTGCGTGCCGCCTCGCCGTCCGGGTACATGCCGAGCGTCGCCCGCCGCACCGCGCCCCACATCGCGTTGTTGATGACGATGGTCAGCACCGGCAGCTTGTGCATCTGCGCCGCGTGATGCACCGCGACCGGGTTCGAAAAGATGTACGACCCGTCGCCGAGGATGCACACCACCTGCCGCTCCGGCTTCGCCAGTTTGACGCCGAGCGCCGCTCCCGCGCCCCAGCCTAGCCCCGCCGCCGGACTCGACCCGTAATACGAGCCGGGCTCGGTCGACGGGCAGTGTTCGTTGAGCAGCGTGTATTCGTTGACCAGGATCGCATTGGGGTCGCGCGCCTCGGCGAGGCAATGGCTGATCCAGGCCGGGTGGAGCGGGCTTTGCGTCGCCGCCTCGTCGCGCAGCTTCCGCCAGCCGGCGCGCTGCGCCGCGCGCCGCTCGGCCAGCGCCTGCCGCCGCTCGGCAATGACGCCGTCGCCGACCTGCATCGCCGCGCCAAGCTTTGGCAGCGCCAGCCGCGCCGCGCCGGCGATCGCCACATCGCACGGGAAGCCGCGGATCGGATAGCGCGCACAAAGCGGGTCGACGCCGAGATGGATCACCCGGCACTCGGCCGGCGGCGACACGCGGGCCGGGATCCACGGCACATCCATTTCGAGCACCAGGATCGCGTCGGCTTCCTTCACGAAGGGCGCCGGGTCGTAGCCGAGATGGCAGGGATGCGCCGCCGACAGCGACAGATGCCGCTGGCGGTGCTCGACGACGGGGATCGCGAAACGCTGCGCGAAGTCGCCGAGCGCCGCCACCGCCGCCGGATCGCGCCCGGCGCTGGCGGTGATGACGACCGGCCGCTTGGCCCGCGACAGGATCGCCGCCGCCTCGTCGAGCGCCCCCTCGTCGGCCCCCGGCGCCACGGCCGCCACCCGCCGCGACGGGCTGTCATAGGAGAACCCGGCGAGCGTCTCGCCCAGTACCTCGCGCGGCAGCGACAGATAGACCGGCCCCTCCGGCGCGCTGGTCGCCAGCGACAGCGCGCGGTCGATCACGGTTTCGAGCTGCGTGCCATTGCGCAGCTCGTAATCCCATTTGACCATCTCGCGCAGCATGCCCGCCTGGTCGAACATCTCCTGCGCCCAGTGGATGTAGGTGTCGCGCGCGCCGAACACCCGCTCCTCGGTCAGCGGCGAGCGGCCGGCGGTGAAGAGGATCGGCACGTATTCGCGCGCCGCGTTGAACACGCCGCACAGCGCGTTGGCGGTGCCGACGCTGACGTGCACCATGACCGCCGGCACCTTGCCCGAGGCGGCGGCATAACCGTGCGCCATTGAGATCGCGACATTCTCGTGGCTGGCGATCAGCGGCTTCGGCGCCGCGAGCCCGGTATGCACCGCCTTGGCATAGGCCTCGACGATCGGCGCGAAATCGGTGCCGGCATTGGCGAACAGATACTCGATGCCGCGCTCGGCAAGCAGCGCGAGATACGCCTCGGCAACGCTCGTGGCGGCGATTTCCTTGCGACTCATCCGGCCTCCCGGCTCTCGTTCGTGTTGCCCGACCCGTGCGCCGATCCTAGGACATTTCACACCGCTCGACGCCCGCTATCTCACGTCCCTCAAGGGCGATGCCGCTGCGGTCGAGCGATATTCGAGCGGTCCGATCAATTTCCACCGTCATGGCCGGGCTCGACCCGTGGGCCTTCAGCCCACGGACTTGATCCGTGGGCATCCAGCGGACGACGCCAATCGCACGCATGGTTGAATTGCCGATTGGATGTCCGGATCAAGTCCGGGCATGACGAGTTAAAGAGCGCTCTGACCTGCTCGAATTCCGTTCTAGATGTTTAGTCCCGGCATTTGCTGGAGCGGGTTGAGGGTGAACCGGGCGGGCTCTGTTGTCCAGGCCTTACAGATGAACTCGTAGGGAGTGAGACCTTTGAGGGTCTTGAGCCTTTTGGCGAAGTTGTAGACCTGGACGAAGTCCGCCAAGTGGCTGCGGAGCTGGTCGTGGGTCTCGTAGTAGAAGCGCTTGACGGTGGCCTCTTTGATCGTGCGGTTCATGCGCTCGACCTGGCCGTTGGTCCAAGGATGCTTGGGTTTGGTCAGGCGATGGTCGATGCCGGCGAGGGCGCAAGCGTATTCGAAGGCGTGCGCCCGGAACGGTTCCTTGCGCTCGATCATCTGCCTGATTTCGGCCGGGCTCCAGGTGTCGCCGCGGGGATCGGTGAAGTGGGTGCCGTTGTCGGTCAGCACGGTGTGGACCTTGTAGGGCACGGCCTTGACCAGGGCATGCAGGAAGTCCGCGGCGACGCGGGTGGTGGCTTTTGCATGCAACTCGGTAAAGGCGAACTTGGACGTCCGATCGATCGCGACGAACAGATAGAGCCTGCCTTCGGCGCTCTGGACCTCGGCAATGTCGAGGTGGAAGTAGCCGATCGGGTAGGATTTGAACTTACGCTTGTCGGGTTTGTCGCCCTCGACATCGGGTAATCGGGAGATGCCGTGGCGTTGCAGGCAGCGATGGAGCGAGGATCGCGTCAGATGGGGGATCGTTGCCTGCAAGGCGTAAAGGCAATCATCCAGCGGCAGCAGGGTGTGCCGGCGGAAGGCGACGACGATCGCCTCGTCCTCGACCGACAGCACTGTCGACTTGGCCTCTTTCGGCCCGGTCGGTAGATCGGCTACCGAGGGGCGCTTCTTCCACTTTGCGACGGTCTTCGGATTGATGCCGTAGCGCTTGGCGAGCTGTCTCAGGCTCTCTTGACTATGGTGTATCGCTCGACGGACCGCCTCTGTCGTCGTGGCGCAGCCATGAAGAACCTGGCCCATAGCGCATCCCTCCACTCTCGCGAGTAGACTGCACCATTAAAGCCCGGGATCAAACATCTAGATTGATCCTCCGCGCCGGGAAGGGAGGACCGCATGGATTTCGGCATCGGCATCGCCACGTCGAGCGATTCGTGGAAGACCGCGTTGCGCGCCGAGGAACTCGGCTTCACCCATGCCTGGTTCTACGACACCCAGATGATCACCGCCGATTGTTTTGTCGCGATGGGCGCGGCGGCGATGAAGACCGCGAAGATCCGTCTCGGCACCGGGGTGCTGGTGCCGTCGAACCGACTTGCCGCGGTGACCGCCAACGCCTTCGCGACCCTGAATGGCCTCGCGCCCGGCCGCATCGATTTCGGCGTCGGCACCGGGTTTTCGGCGCGGCGGGCGATGGGGCTCGGCGCGATGAAGCTCGCCGATATGGAAGAATACATCCGCGTCGTCTACGCGCTGCTGCGCGGCGAGATCGTCGAGACCGAGATCGAAGGCCAGCCGCGCAAAATCCAGTTCCTCAACCCCGACGCCAACCTGTTCAACACGAAGGACGCGGTCCCGCTGCACGTCTCGGCCTATGGGCCGCGCGCGCAGAAGCTCACCGCCAAGCTTGGCGCGAATTGGAAATGCTTTATCCAGGACGTGCCGGGCGCGCTCGACCAGCTTGCCGGCATGGAGCGGAGCTGGATCGCGGCAGGCCACGCAGGGGCCGAACTCTATTCGACCGCTTGGGTCTGCGGGTGCGTGCTACGGCCCGGCGAGCTCGCGGATTCAGAGCGCGCTATTCTGCAGTCCGGTCCGCGCGCCGCGACGCTGCTCCACCGCGCAGCCGACGCCGAGCAGCAGGGCTGGCAGAACACGATGAATGTGGCTTATGACGGCATCCGCGACGAGGTCGAGGGCTATCTTGAACTCGCCCGCCATTTCCAGCCGGAAGACGCGCGATACCTGTTCAACCATCGCGGCCACTTCGTCTTCGTAAAGCCGGAGGAACGGCAGTTCATCACCGCCGAACTGATCCGCCGCACCACCTTCACCGCCACCGAACAGGAATTGACCCAACGCATCGAGGCGCTGCGCTCGGCCGGCTGGAACCAGATCGTGATCCCCATCGTCCCCGGCCAGGAAGACGTGCTGGAGGATTGGGCGCGGGTGAAGGCAGCGTTCGGCTAAGGGCCTGCAAAATCCGGATACGGTGGCAACAAAGAATAACTCCAAGTAAAACCCCTAAATCAACCGGCCCGTGTACGCGTGTATCAGATTGCGGTTTACACTTGCCCGAAAAGTCACGGAAACTATGGGCGTGAACAGAACGGGAAAATTGTAAACCAACTTTGATTCTAAACGGTTTTTTGTTATATCCTCCAAAGATCGAAACTGGCATACTCTTTAAGCAGCTTTCTATAATCGACTGATTTTCGTTCATCTTTGCTGAGATGACCCTTCGCGACGACATACTCGTGTCTCAAGTAGTCATTCCAGAAATCATAGAACGAGATAATACAGAGCTAGCCAAGCGTAGCAAAATTTGAACCGTCAGACGCGTTTCGGCGCTTCACTTCACCTGGGTGGCCTCGTGCATTCCCGAAGTTACGAAGCCGCCTTCGAAAATACGGCGGTACGTAAATAATCGAGTATCTTGAAATTCCTCAGAATCGCACTCGGTCCCCTACAAAAGGTATCTGGCTTGGGCTTGACCCGTTTCCACATGCGTACGCACGAGGCCGAATCCTGCAGCGGCGTCCAAGTAGAAAGCTTGAAGCCTTTTCCAGTGCTGTAAGAACTCATGGGCGAGCTCACACGGCCTGCGGTAGTTCACGTTAGCTTCAGCGTGCTGGGAAATCATATTTCCTCTTGTCGTTAGTCGTCAGCGCGAGAGACGCATGTAGGTTGATGCACCTCTGGTGCAAGATCGTGGCACGACTTTGAAGTTAGAGCGTTGTCGGAGGAGGGGCGGGTATGAAAAAAGGAGTGGTGCGGGTCGGCGACCGCAAGACCGGCGTGGCGGCGCCGGACAATTTCACCGGCGTGGTGTGGACTGATGTCGTCGTGGTCGGCGAGAAGCCGTCGCGGATGCGGGCGACGATGTATCATTTCAACCCCGGCGGGCGGACCAATTGGCACAGCCATCCGGTCGGGCAGACGCTCTACTGCACCGCCGGGATCGGCCGCATCTGCTTCAAGGGCTCGCTGCCGCAAATCCTCGAACCCGGCGACACGGTGACGATCCCGCCCGATACCTGGCACTGGCACGGCGCCGCGCCGGGCCAGTTCTTCGCCCATCTGGCGATGATGGAGGTCGACGACGCGGGCAACGGCACCGCCTGGTTCGAGCCGGTCAGCGAAGCCGATTACAACGCGCCGGCCACCATGTAGCGCCCAGAGCCCGTACTCAATAAGGGGATAGCGGGATCTCTGTCAGCGCACAGCAGAAACCGCCGAGATTGCATACTGGATCAACTCACCGCCTGGCGGAGCTGGCGCCTGGCGACGACGAGCATCGCCAGATCGGGGTTCGTCGCGGTGCGCAGTTCGGCGGCGATCGCCTCGGCCGGGGCAAGCTGGGCGGCGCGGGTGGCGACCCAGCCGGCGATCGGGTCGACGGCGCCGCCATTCTCCGCTGGGGCGGCGTTGAGGATGCGCTCGGCGAGATCGGCTTGCAGGCCGTAGAAATCGTCGATCAGCGTCTCGACCGCGGCCTTCTGCCAGCTCGTCTCCGCCGGCAGGCGGCGGGCCGCGTCGCGCAGCTCGTCGAGCGCGAAGCGGGCGCCGACGCCGTAGAAGGTGCGCGCCGCCCGGTCGATCGGCTGCCCGGTACGCTCGGCTAGGTCGCCGATTTCAAACGCCGTCGTCAGGAAGATGATGCCGCCGACCCGCGCCGCTACAGCCGCGGGAATGCCGGCGTCGCGCAGCCGGGCAACGCGCCGGTCGTAGAGCGCGCGTTCGGCGGCAGGGAGCAGATCGGCGACCGTCTCCGTCAGATGCGCAACCGAGGGCGCCAGGCGTGGCGTTTCGAGGCCCATGTCGAGCCGTGCTTGGCGCAGCAGCCACAACGCGGCGTGCTCGATGATCACGCCGATGTCGAGCAGCATCTCATACTGGACGGAGGCGGCGGCCGTGTTGTCGAGCGCCTCGATCTCCGCCCACAGTCCGGAAAGCTGGAATGTGTCGCGCACGATCCGGTAGGCGCGCGCGACCTCCGCCGCCGTCCGGCCGCTGCGGGCTTGCAAATCGTGCGTAAAGGTCAACCCGCCGCGGTTGACGACATCGTTGGCCACCGCCGTGGCGACGATCTCGCGCCGCAGCGGATGCGCCGCGATCTGCGCCTGGAACCGGTCGCGCAGCGCCGGCGGAAAATAGGCGATCAGCTCCGCCGCCAGCTCCGGCGCATCGGGCAGGTCGGACTCCAGCAGCTCGTGATCGAGCGACATCTTCGCGTAGGCGAGCAACACCGACAGCTCCGGTCGGGTCAGCCCGCGCCGCGCCGCCGCGCGCGCGGCGATCTCCTCGTCGTCCGGCAGGAATTCGAGCGCGCGGTCAAGCCGGCCCTGCTTTTCCAGGTCGCGCATCAGCCGCGCCTGGCGATCGAGCGTGCCCGAGACGCCTGATCGGCCCTGCGCCTCGGCCACCGACAGCGCCTCGCCCTGCAGGTAGTTGTCGCGCAGCACGAGCGCCGCGACATCGCCGGTCATCGCCGCCAGCAGCGGCTCGCGCTCCGCCGCGGTCAGGGCGCCGGCAGCGATCGCGTGGCCGAGCAGGATCTTGATGTTGACCTCGTGATCCGACATCGACACGCCGGCGGAGTTGTCAATCGCGTCGGTGTCGATCAGCCCGCCCTTCTGCGCATAGGCGATGCGGCCGCGCTGGGTGACGCCGAGATTGGCGCCCTCGCCGACCACCTTGGCGCGGAGGTCCTCGCCGTCGACGCGCAGTGCATCGTTGGCCTTGTCGCCGACCTGGGCATGGGTCTCGGCGCGCGCCTTCACAAAGGTGCCGATGCCGCCGAAGAAGAGCAGATCAACCTCGGCGGTCAACAGGCAGTGGATCAGCTCGGCCGGCGTGAGCGTGTCTGCGGTGATGCCGAAGACGCGCTTCATCTCGGGCGTGATCGCGACCGATTTCGCCGAGCGCTCAAAAACGCCGCCGCCCGGCGCGATCAGCCGGCGGTCGTAATCCGCCCAGCCGAGCCGCGGATTTTCAAACAGGCGCTGGCGCTCGGCGTAGCTTTTCGCCGGGTCGGGATCGGGGTCGATAAAGATGTGCAGATGGTTGAAGGCGGCCAGCAACCGCGTGTGCCGCGAGCGCAGCATGCCGTTGCCGAACACATCGCCGCCCATATCGCCGACACCGATGCAGGTGAAATCCGCGGTCTGGATATCGGTGGCGATCTCACGGAAATGCCGTTTGACGAGTTCCCAGGCACCGCGCGAGGTGATGCCGATGGCCTTATGGTCATACCCGGCCGAGCCGCCGGAAGCGAAGGCGTCGCCAAGCCAGAAGCCGTAACCGATGGCGATCGCGTTTGCCGTATCCGAGAAGGTCGCGGTGCCCTTGTCGGCCGCGACCACGAGATACGGGTCGTCGCCGTCATGCCGCAGCACCGAGGGTGGCGGCTCGATGTGGTGGCTTTCCACGCTGTCGGCGACAATGTTGTCGGTGAGGTCCAACAGGCCGCGCATCAGGATCTTGTAGCACTCGATGCCTTCCGCTTGGAGCGCCGCCCGGTAGCCATCGCCCATTGGCGGTGGGCGCTTCACGACGAATCCTCCCTTCGATCCAACGGGTATGATCACAGCATTTTTGACCGTCTGCGCTTTCATCAGGCCAAGGATTTCGGTGCGGAAATCTTCGCGCCGATCGGACCAGCGAATGCCGCCGCGCGCGACGCGGCCAGCGCGCATATGCACGCCCTCCATGCGCGGGCTGTAGACAAAGATCTCGTAAAGCGGCCGCGGCAGCGGCAGCAGATCGATCTCGTTTGAGGCGAGCTTTACCGCGAGATAGCACTTTGGGGTCCCATCCGGGAGCGGCTGGAAGTAATTGGTCCGCACCGATTTCAGGATGAGGAGCCGGAAGCCGCGCAGGATGCGGTCTTCGTCGAGGCTTTCGACGGCGTCCAACAACTCCTCGATCATCCGCAACTCTTTGGCGAGATCGAGCGCGCCACCCTTGGGCGGCATGGGGTTGAAGCGGTGCTCGAAGAGGGTCACCAGCCGGCGTGCGACCTCGGGATGCGCGGCGAGCGTGTCTTCCATATAGGCTTGGCTGTAGGTGCTTCCGGCTTGCCGCAAAACCTTGCAGTAAAGCCGCAGGATCGTCGTCTGCCGCGCCGACAGGCCGGCGGCGAGCACCAAGCGGTTGAAGCCATCGTTCTCGATCGCCCCTTGCGCGATCTGGACCAGCGCGTCCTCGAAGTTGCGGCGGATGACGGCGCTCGGCTGGGATGCCATGGCGCCTTCCGCCAGGGTGAACTCGTGCACCCAGACCGCGGGGCCATCAGCGCTTTCGATGCGGTACGGCTCCTCCGCGATGATGCGCAAACCCAGGTTTTCGAGCACCGGGAGGGTATCGGACAGCACCACCGGCTGGTCGCGGCGATAAAGCCGCAGCCCGGGAAGGCCGGCCTCGTCGATCCGATGCAGGGCGGCTTCCAGCGGCGACCCAGCGAGCACTTTCTCGATTGGGGCGAGATCAGCCACCGCCTGGTCGGGGCTGGTACGCGCCTGGTAGACGACGGGGAAATTGGCGATCCGGGTCAGCCGGTCGTGCGCCTCACCCTCGCCAAAAGCCGCCTCGGCTGTTGCTGCGACGCGGTCGAGCCAGAGCCGGCCGGCCTCGGCGAGGGTCGTCTCCAGCGCCGCGACATCGACCGCCGGGACCGCGCCGCGCGTCGTGCCGATGATGAAATGCAGCCGCGCAAAGGCGGAATCGTCGAGGTGCGTGTAATAGGTCGCAAGCTTCCCGGCGAAGGCCTGTTCGAGGACCGACGCGAAATTGCGCCGCAGCGTCGTGTCGTAGCGCTCGCGCGGCACATAGACCAGGCACGACACGAACCGCTCCAGCGGGTCGCGGCGGACGAACAGCGCGATGCGCTGGCGCTCTTGCAGGTTGAGGACGCCGATCGCGGTCTCGTACAGCCAGTCCTCACTCGCCTGAAACAGCTCGTCGCGCGGAAATGTCTCGAGAACATGGATCAGCGTCCGGGCGTCGTGGCCGGCGCCGCCGAGCCCGCTGCGCGCCATGACGCGCTCGACCTTCCGGCGCACCACCGGTACAGCGCGCGGGCTTGTCGTATAGGCCGCGGAAGTGAACAACCCGACGAGCAGCGTCAGCCCGCAGACCTCGCCGCGCGTATCGAAGCGGCGCACGCCGACCGCGTCCATCGGCGCATTGCGGTGCACGGTCGAGCGGCGGTCGGTTTTGGTGATGATCAGCAGTTCGGGCCGTCGGATAAAATCGCGCACATCGGCAGGCAGCGCTGCGAGATCGCGCAGCCCGCCAAACACCCGGTAGCCGGGCTCGCGCAATACGCCGAGCGTCGGCTGCTCCTCGCCGCCGGTGAAGTCGTAATCGCGCAGTCCCAGGAGCGTGAAATTATTCTCGCCAAGCCAGCGCAAAAAGGCGCCGGATTCGTCGCTTTCCGTCGGCGGCACGGGCACCGCCGCGGCGGCGACACGGTCGGCCAGCCGCATCAGGAGGGCACGCATCTGCGGCCAGTCCTCGACCGCGGCGCGGACATCGGCGAGCACGCCGACCAGCGCCTCGGCCAAACCCTCGCGCGCAGCGGCGCGCCGCTCGCGGGTGATGGCGATCTGCATCCAGGATTCACTGGCGCCACCGGTTACACCGAAGGCGGTCAGTTTGCCCTGCGCGTCGCGGCTGAGCGAGACGACCGGATGGATCACCAGCTGCACCACGCTGCCGCGATCGTTGATCGCCGCGCCGACCGAATCGACGAGAAACGGCATGTCGTCGTTGACGATCTCGACGATCGTGTGCGGCGAGGTCCAGCCGTCCTTCGCCGGCGCCGGGTTGTAGACGCGCACCCGCGCCTCTCCCGGGTCGCGCTTGACGGCAAATCGCCACAACGCCAGCGCACCGGCGCACAAATCCTCCGGGCTGCGGGAGGCGACATCAGCCGGCGGCGCATGCTCATAGAGCGTGGCAATAAAGGCGCGCGCCGCCGCCGCTGGTGGGTCCGATTCGCTGGTCTCAGTCCGCTCGGCGACCAGCTCCTGGGCGCGTTCGATCGCGGAACGTTTGTCCTGGGCTAGGTCAGTGGTCACGGCGGCAATCCGCTGGCGAAAGGACGGGTTCGGTGCGTCGCGGCAGCGTCGCCGCTACCCCTTGAATGTGCAAGGTTTTTGCCCAACGCCCGGCACCGAGGCAACAGTTGCGCGAGAAAACGGCATTTGCCGCGAGCACGACGCGTTTTCGTGACAATTAAGAATAAATTCGACTTCAAACCAATGACGCTATTGGCGATACTAAAGTTTATTAAACTCGCCTTTAATAAGGCATGGGAGGTCGCCGCCGTGGACATCATGGAGTTCCATGTTTGCCAGCAAGGCCGCGACATGCGCTGGGTCGTACGGCTCGATAATACCACGTATGGTGCTTACCTCGACAAGGAACAGGCCATGCTCGACGCGCTGGAAGCGGCGCGCGATGCACGGCAAACCGGGCGCGACGCGCGGGTCTTTCTCGGCGAGCGGAGCGAAGCCGGCCGCATCTTCTGACTGCCCAAGAAACCGGCATTAACCCCAACGAAACTCGCCAAACGCTACTTATCGAGCGCGACGAGCATCTCGGGGGTGACAAGGGTCACCCCGCCTTCGCTCACATAAAAGCGCTCGGCGTCGCGTTTCGGGTCCTCGCCGATCACCAGCCCCTCGGGCAACCGGCAGCCGCGATCGACGACGACGCGGTTGAGCCGAGCATGCCGGCCGATATCGGCATCGGGCAGGACAACCGCCTCGCGGGTCCGCGCATGCGAATTGATCCGGCAGTTCGAGAACAACAACGAGCGCGAGATATGCGCGCCGGAAATGATGCAGCCGCCGGAGACCATCGAATCGACCGCCATGCCGCGACGATCGTCGTCGTCAAAGACGAATTTCGCCGGCGGTAATTGCTGCTGATAGGTCCAGATCGGCCAGTTCGGGTCGTAGATGTCGAGCTGCGGCACCGGCATCACCAGATCGAGGTTTGCCGCCCAGTAGGCGTCGATCGTCCCGACATCACGCCAATAGGGCTCGGCCTCGGGCGTGGTTTTGACGCAGCTGTCCTCGAAATGATGCGCGGCGGCACGGCCGCGCGAGACCAGGTTGGGGACGATATCGCGGCCAAAATCGTGCGCGGAGGCCGCGTCGCGCGCATCACGCTCGAGCTCGGCATAGAGAAACTCGGCGGTGAAGACGTAAATCCCCATGCTCGCCAGCACGCGGTCGGGCTTGCCGATCATCGGCACCGGGTGCATCGGCTTCTCATCGAAACCAGTAATGAGGTTCGAAGTCGTTGACGGTCATCACGCCGAATTCGCTCGCCTGGGCGATCGGCACCTCGACGCAGGCGACCGTGCAGTCACTGCCGCGCGCGACGTGGTCGGCGAGCATGTTGGAATAATCCATCTTGTAGACATGATCCCCGGCCAGCACGACGAAGTAATCCGGCCGCGCCGCGCGGAAAATGTCGAAGTTCTGGAACACTGCGTCCGCCGTGCCGCGATACCAGGTCGCCTCGTCGAGGCGCTGCTGCGCCGGCAGCAGATCGAGAAATTCGTTCATCTCCGGCCGCAAGAACGACCAGCCCATCTGCAGATGGCGCAACAGGCTGTGCGCCTTGTATTGGGTCAGCACGCCGATGCGGCGGATGCCCGAATTGACGCAGTTCGACATCGCAAAATCGATGATGCGGAACTTGCCGCCAAAGAACACCGCCGGCTTCGCGCGCCGATCGGTCAGTTGCCGCAGACGGCTGCCGCGCCCGCCCGCGAGAACCAAGGCAATCGCGCGGCGCGCGAGCCTCTCCTGGGAACGTTCTGCCGACAGCATCGATTTCTCCTTAGCCGAGTTCAGGCAACCACGCTCGGCGACTCCCGGCCGGTGATGCCGGTGATATCCGCGAGAGCGACGCTTACCGCTGCCAAGGGTGCCAGCGCCGTGCTCCCCGGCACGGCGTGACGGGCGGGGTCCGGCTCGTAATGTTCCAGATACACCCGCAATGTCGCGCCCTCGGTGCCGGTTCCCGACAGGCGGTAGACGATCCGCGCGCCATTGGCGAAGCCGACGCGGATGCCTTGATGGGCGGCTGTCGAGCCGTCGATCGGGTCGGTGTAGGCGAAATCGTCACATTCCGAGACTTCGAAATCGCCAAAGCGCGTTCCCGACAGCGAGGGCAATTGTTCCCGCAACCGATCGATCAGGCGGTTCGCCCGCTCGGTCTCGATCGCGTCGTAATCGTGCCGCATATAGAAGTCGCGGCCATACCGCGCCCAGTGATCCGTGACGATCGCCGAAGCTGATTCGCCACGCGCGGCGATGACATTGAGCCAGAACAGCACCGCCCAGACACCGTCCTTCTCGCGTATGTGATTGGCGCCGGTGCCGGCGCTTTCTTCGCCGCACAGCGCGATCCGGCCGGCGTCGAGCAGATTGCCGAAATATTTCCACCCGGTCGGCGTCTCGAAGTGGTCGATCCCGAGCTTGGCGGCGACGCGGTCGACCGCGCAACTCGTCGGCATCGATCGCGCAACTCCCGGCAGCCCATCCTTGAACCACGGGACAAAGCGCGCATTGGCGGCGAGGATCGCCAGGCTGTCGCTCGGCCCGACCGCACCACCTGCAATCCCATTGGGGCGGGTGACGGCCATGTTCCGGTCGCCGTCGCCATCTGAAGCGGCGCCAAAATCAGGTCCGTCCGGCCGGGTCACCGCAGTGATCAGATCGGCCGCGTAGGTCGGGTTCGGATCGGGGTGGTGACCACCGAAATCGGGCAGCGGGTCAGCATTGACGGCGCTGCCGGGCGCGGCGCCGAGACGCGTTTCGAAGATTTCCCGCGCATAGGGGCCGGTCACCGCGTGCATCGCGTCAAAGCGCAGACGGAACCCGCCGCGAAACAGATCGCGCAGGCGGTCGAAATCGAAGATGCGTTCCATCAGCGCGGCATATTCGGCGACCGGGTCGATAACCGCCAGCTCCATCGAACCGATTTTTATCGAAGCAATTTCGTCGAGCGGCACGGTACCGGCCTCGGCGATCCGGTACGTGGTGATGGTCTGCGAGCGGCGATAGATCGCTTCGGTGATCCGCTCCGGTGCCGGGCCGCCGTTGGTCGCGTTGTATTTGATGCCGAAATCGCCGTCGGGGCCGCCCGGGTTGTGGCTCGCCGACAGGATGATCCCGCCAAACGCCTGGCGCCCGCGGATCACCGCGCTCGCCGCGGGTGTCGACAGGATCCCCCCGCGGCCGACCAGCAGGCGGGCGACGCCGTTGGCCGCGGCCATGCGGATGATCGTCTGGATCGCCTCGTCGTTGAAGAACCGGCCGTCGCCGCCGAGCACCAGGGTCTGACCGGCGACACCGTTCCCCACGGTCTCCGGCAGCGCGTCGAACAACGACTGGACAAACGCCTCGACGTAGCCGCGCTCGCGAAACACCGCGACCTTCTTGCGCAAGCCGGACGTGCCGGGACGCTGCCCGGCAAACGGCGTGACGGGAACGCTGATAATGTTCATCGCGGCCGCCCCGGGGAAGTTGCCCATCGATCCTAGAGCAAATTCCTCAGAGGCGGAATCGGTTATGCCGGCGCGGTGATCGACCCGCGCCGGCCTCGACCGTCAGCTCTGGTAGATCGCGCTTACTGCTGATAGCGGCCGCAAGCCTGCGGATCTCCGCCGCTCTTGCGCATGCAGCGATCGTAGAGCATCGCGACAAACGATTCCGCCGAGCCTTGCCACAGGCGCAGCGCCGCGGCGTCATTGGCGTCGAGCGAGTTGATCAAATCGTGCTGGATCGCCGCCCGCGCCATCAGTTCGTGCCGAATCGGGTAGGCAATCGCGACGACAACGCCAAAAGCGATCGCGAATTTGACGACACCAGCCCTAGCCATGACAAATGCGTTCCTTTGCCGGGGGACCGTGGGGTGACCCACGGGCAATTCGGATATAGACGATCGATGGTTCTAAAGTCCGGCAAATTAAAGGTAAATTTTTCGCGTTTTTGTCGAAGGGCGCGGTCGTCGGCGCCGCTTCTCCTTGAAGTACCGGGAAAATCCCCGGCTACACGCAAGCTGCGCCGAATTGGCGCATCCCCCCGTTATTGGCGCATCCCCCCGTTACAAGATAAAGCGCGACAGGTCGGTATCCTTGGCGAGGCTCCCCACCCGCTCCTGGACATACGCGGCGTCGATGGTAATCGCCGTGCCGCCGGGCCGATCGGAGGCGGAAAAGCTGATCTCTTCCAGCAGCCGCTCCAATATCGTGTGCAGCCGCCGCGCGCCGATGTTCTCAACCGTGCTGTTGATCTGCTCGGCGAGGCGGGCGATCTCCTCGATGCTGTCAGGGCTGAATTGCAGGTCGATGCCTTCGGTCGCCAACAGAGCCTTGTACTGGGTGATGAGACTGGCCTGAGGCTCGGTGAGGATCCGGCACAGATCGCTGCGGTCGAGCCCCTTCAGCTCTACCCGAATCGGCAGCCGCCCTTGCAACTCCGGGAGCAGGTCGGAGGGTTTGGCGAGGTGAAACGCCCCCGAGGCGATGAACAGGATGTGATCGGTCTTGACCGGACCGTGCTTGGTCGCGACCGTCGTGCCCTCGATCAGCGGCAGCAGGTCGCGCTGCACCCCTTCCCGGCTGACCTCGGCGGTACCGCCGCCGCGTTCGCTGCGGCCACAAATCTTGTCGATCTCGTCGATAAAGACGATGCCATTCTCTTCGACCGTGGCGATCGCCTCACGCACCACGCCGTCCTGATCGAGCAGCTTGTCGCTCTCTTCGGCGAGCAGCAACCGGTGGCTGTCGGCGACCGTGATCTTGCGCGGCGCGGTGCGCTGGCCGAACGCCTTGCCGAAGATATCGCCGAGATTGAGCATGCCCATCTGCGCGCCGGGCATGCCCGGAATTTCGAAGGTCGGCAGTTGCTGGGCCGCATTCTCCTGCACGCTGACTTCGATCTCGCGATCGTTGAGCGAGCCCTCGCGCAGCATCTTGCGAAATTTCTGCCGCGTGTCGGCGCTCGCGCTGGTACCGACCAGCGCGTCGAGCACCCGCTCCTCGGCGGCCATCTCGGCCTTGGGCGCCACCTCCTTGCGCAGCCTTTCGCGGGTCATCGAGATCGCGATCTCGACGAGATCGCGGCCGATCTGCTCGACATCGCGGCCGACATAGCCGACCTCGGTGAACTTGGTCGCCTCGACCTTGAGAAACGGCGCTTGCGCGAGCCGCGCCAGGCGGCGCGCAATCTCGGTCTTGCCGCAGCCGGTCGGGCCGATCATCAGGATATTCTTGGGCAGCACCTCCTCGCGCAGCTCGGGCGCCAGCTGCTGGCGCCGCCAGCGGTTGCGCAAGGCGATGGCGACGGCGCGCTTGGCATCGTTCTGGCCGACGATGTAGCGGTCGAGCTCGGAGACGATTTCGCGGGGACTGAAGGAGGTCATTTCACGTTATTTTTTTCATTGCGAGCGCTGCGAAGCAATCTTGTTTCCGATTTCGGCGGCCGACAGAAGAAAATCGCCGTGTCGCCGTTCGGGCCCCTCGCAATGACATCATGCCGTCAGTTTCTCTACGGTGATTTTGTCGTTGGTGTAAACACAGATATCGGCCGCAATCGCCATTGCGCGGCGCGCGATGGTCTCGGCATCGAGCCCGTCGACGTCGACCAGCGCCCGCGCAGCGGCGAGCGCGTAACCGCCGCCGGAACCGATGCCGATGATCCCGTCCTCCGGCTCCAGGACATCGCCGGTGCCGGACAGGATCAGCGACACACTCTTGTCGGCAACCGCCATCATCGCTTCGAGGCGGCGCAGATAACGGTCGGTGCGCCAATCCTTGGTGAGCTCGACGCAGGCGCGGGCAAGCTGCCCTGAATGCTGTTCGAGCTTAGCCTCGAGTCGCTCGAAGAGGGCGATCGCATCGGCGGTAGCGCCGGCGAACCCGGCGATCACCGTGCCGCCGCCGAGGCGGCGCAGCTTCCTCGCGTTGGATTTGACGATGGTCTGACCCATCGTGACCTGGCCGTCGCCGGCGACCACGACCTCGCCGCCCTTGCGCAGGCACAGGATGGTCGTGCCGTGCCAGCGCTCCTGATCTATCGTCGAAAGGGTCATCGGGGCAAAACCGCAAACTCGCAACGAGGCTGACATGTAGTACCGTTGGCAGGTGCTAGCAATCTGTTCACCGATGGCCCCTAGGCTGCATCCGACGCATCGCGGGCACAGTACAAGTCGATGGCAAGCGGACGACGCCTTTGTTAAGAAATACCGGTATGGTCAGAGCAGGCAAGCGCGCGGTCGGGCTGTATCCCGCGGCAGGACATGGTGCCGAGAATGGCCGGTAACGACAGTCCAGGCGCGCCCGGCGGCGCGTTCGGCACTGCCAAGATCGTGCTGAATGTCGGTTGCGGCTACCCCAGCCGGCAAGGCCTCCATCCGGCCTATCAGGGCGCGGAATGGCGCGAGCTGCGCCTCGACATCAATCCCGCGGTCAACCCCGACGTTTTGTGCTCGATGACGGATATGCACCCGATCGCCAGCGGGTCGATCGACGCCGTCTGGTCGTCGCACAATCTTGAACACCTGCAGCGGCACCAGGTGCCGATCGCGCTCGCCGAGTTCCGGCGCGTACTGCGCCCCGGCGGCGAACTGCTGCTGACGCTGCCCGACCTGCAGCGCATCGCCGAACTGGTCGCGAGCGACGGCCTCGAGGACGAGGCCTACAGTTCGCCGGCCGGGCCGATCACGCCGCTCGATATGATCTACGGCCACACGGCGTCGCTGGCGCGCGGCAACGACTACATGGCGCACCGAACCGGGTTTACCGCCCGCACCTTGCGACAATTGCTGATCGAGACAGGGCTGACTGGTGTGGTGCTGCAACGCGAGGGCTTCGCACTATGGGCGCGCGCGTTCAAGCCGGGCGCATGAGCCCCGCCGCCCACCGCATCTTCCAAGGCGCGCGATGAACTGGCTTTTCATCCATCAGAACTTTCCGGGCCAATATGTCCACGCGGCGCGGCATCTCGCGGCGGCCGGCGATCAGGTGGTGTTCATCACGCAGCAGCGTGAGCGCGAACTGAAGGGCGTGTGCAAGATCGTCTACGCCCCGACGCGGCCGCCCTCCGGGATTCATCCGTTCGTCCACGAGTTCGGCTCCTCCGTCGAAAACGGGCTGACCGTCGCGCGCATTTGCGAGGAGCTGAAACGCGGCGGCTTCACCCCGGATCTGGTTGCCGGCCATAACGGCTGGGGCGAGCTGCTCTATGTCAAGGACTGCTTCCCGTCGGTGCCGCTCCTCGGTTATTTCGAATTCTACTATCGCCCATACGACAGCGACCTCGACTTCGACCCGGAATTTTTGGCGAGCCAAAGCGATCGGATGCGCATCCGCACCCGCAACGCAGTAAATCTCCTGGGGCTGCAAAGCGCCGATTGGGGACAAACGCCGACCGAATTTCAGCGCAGCCTGTATCCGGAAAAATATCGGCGGGAAATCAGTGTGGTCCATGAGGGGGTCGACACCGAGACCGTTTGTCCCGATCCGACGACGCGGCTGTGGCTTGCCGGCGGACTGTCACTATCGCGTAACGACCTTCTGATTACTTACAGCGCACGCAATCTCGAACCGTATCGAGGCTTTCACATCGTGATGCGAACGCTGCCGGAACTGCTGGCGCGCCACCCGACGGCGCGGGTGCTGATCGTCGGCGGCAATGATGTCAGCTATGGTCGCCGCCCGCCCGAGGCGAAAACCTGGCGCGAGCACATGCTCGCCGAACTCGACGGAAAGCTCGATCTCAGCCGCGTGCATTTCCTCGGCCGGCTCAATTATTCGCAGTACCTGGCGATGCTGCGGATCTCCGCCGCTCATATTTATTTGACCTACCCTTTTGTTCTCTCGTGGTCGCTGCTCGAGGCCATGGCCGCCGGATGCGCCATCGTCGCGTCGCGGACCGCGCCGGTCGAAGAAGTCATCCGCGACGGCGAAAACGGCTATCTCGTCGATTTCTTCGACCGGGAGGCGCTTGCCGATCGCGTCAGCGACATGCTGATCAACCGTGAAAAACAGGAACCTATCCGCGCCGGCGCTCGGCAAACGGTTGTCGAACGCTTTGACCTCGCCAGTCGATGTTTACCGGCTTATCTCGCCCTGCTGCGTCGGCTGATCCGCCGCCGGCGCCAAAGCTCGGCGCCGTTCGCGACGGCCGAAACATCCGCGGTCTAGGGAACCGATGGCATAGTTCCTGCGTACTTGAGCTTTATGCGGTAGACCGGAAGTTGAACAAAGGCAGCTACGCTTTAACCATCTTAGCTCATCATTAACCATGGAAATTGTTTCGAAATGTACTAAATTGTTGCAGAACTTCGTCTCAAGGATCGTCTAAGCGACCGCCGAAGAATCGAATGCGTAACGGTAATGTTGTGAGTGTTTCGGGGCCTATTTTTACTGCGGTGGCCTTGCCGTTCCCCGGGCAGGGCGACGCAACGAGGGTGGAGAAGCGGTAGAGTTTTCTTCATCTTTTGTTGTCATCCAGTATGAACGAGGCAAAGCCGGAAAAATGCCAGCAGCGACGACTATAGTAGTGGCCCGCGACGACTTCTCCATCCCCGGTGGAGAGCATCGCGACGCCGACAGCCAGCCGGAGCCGGTGGCGCTCGAGAGCCGGTTCTTCAATCTGTTGCGCGAGAGCAAGCCCGATGTCGTCGTTCTCGATCTGCGCGAGGCCAACGGCGACGGCGTCGGCATGATCCTCAAAATCCGCCGACAGAGCAGCGTTCCGATCCTCGTCGTGTGCGGCAAGGACAACCCGTGCGCCCAGGATTATCGTTTCGCCGGTGCCGCGGAATGCATTGCCAGCCCGGTCGATGTCGTCGCCTTCAACGAGGTGCTGCAGCAAATCGTCCGCGTCAATGGTCAGACCGCCACGACGACGAGCCCGCGGGAGGCCGAAGCCATCGAGTTCGCCGGCGTCACCTTTCGGCGACACCAGAACCTGATGCTCGGCGCCGACGCGAAGACGGTGCATCTGACCACCGCCGAAAGCCTGCTGCTCGCGCATTTTGTTGCCAATCCTTGGGAAATCCAGACGCGCGATGCCCTCGCCGAGGCGCTCTACGGGAAGCACCGCCCGGCGACGGATCGCGCCATCGACGTCGTGGTCAACCGCTTGCGCACCAAGCTGCGCTCGATTGGCGACGAGACCGAACATCTGATAAAGACCGAATTCCGCCGGGGGTATCGTTTCGTTTGTGACACATTCGTCGAGCGGTAAGCGGGTAAACACGACCGAATGCATCGGGGTAGGGCGGCGAGGCGGCCCGGCGATCAACTCATAAATGCAGCCGATCGTTACGGGCGCGCCGCGCCGAAGAGGTGGGTGTGATGGTCGCTGTCGAGCACAGCCAGACGCTCGAGCTGCGCGCGGATAACACCGCGGCGTCCGGCGTGTCGCTGCTCGGGTCGCTGGTCATCATCGCGCGCCATCACGGTGTGCAGCTCTCCGTGTCGCAGCTGGTGCACGACCATCTGCTCGAGCCGGGCCAGCCTTCGGTACCCCAGCTGCTCGCGATCGCCAAGGCTTGCGGCCTGCGCGCGACCAGCGTTCAGCTGTCTTGGCATCGATTGCTGCGTCTCGATCGGGCGCTGCCGGCTATTATCCTGCTGCGCAACGGCCAAGCCATGGTGCTGCGCGAGGTCAGCGAAGGCCCCGAGCACCCGCGCGTCACCCTGCAGGACCCGAACACCCACGAGGACGCGCCGCTGGTCCTCGACGAAGCGCGGTTCGTCGCGGCGTGGACCGGCGACGTCCTGCTTTTCAAGCGCGACTACCGGCTGCGCGACGAGGACCAGCCTTTCGGGATGTCGCTGATCCTCGCGCAGTTTCTGCGCGACCGGCGCATCGCGCGCGATATCGGCATTTCGGCGGTGCTGCTCAGCTTGTTCGCGGTCACCCCGATCCTGTTCTGGCGCTTCCTGATCGATTCGGTGCTCTTCAACAACGCGCTGCAGACGCTCGCGGTACTGGCCTCGGTCATGGTCGTGGCAATCGCGTTCGAGACCGCGTTCGGCTACCTGCGGCGGTATCTCGTGCTGCAGGTCTCGCAGCGCGTCGACGCCAAGCTGGCGGCCTATATGTTCGACAAGGTCATCCAGCTGCCGATCGACTTCTTCGAGCGCACGCCCGTCGGCGAGATCACGCGCGACATGGGCGAGCTGCACAAAATCCGCAATTTTTTCACCGGCGGTCTGCTCGGGACGGTGCTCGACAGCCTAGTGCTGGTCGTGTTCCTGCCGATCATGTTCGTGTACAGCCCGCTGCTGACCTTTTTCGTCCTTGGCTTTGCCGCGCTGATCTGCGGCTGGATCATCCTCCAGCTCCCGAGATTGCGGAAGAAGAGCAAGGCGGTCATGGAGATCGAGGGCGACAAGGGCTCGTTCCTCGTCGAGACGCTGCACGGCATACGCACCGTAAAGGCGCTCGCCCTCGACGAACGCCGCCGCCATCAATGGGATGTCAAGGTCGCTCAGGCGGCGCATCTGCGCTTCGACGAGGGGGTCACCTCAAACGGGGTGCAGACAGTGGTCACCCCGCTCGAAAGGGTGATGACGACCGGGGTCTTTGCACTGGCCGTATACCTGGCGATAGCGACGCACGAAGTGACCTACGTCGGCGCGCTTTTCGCCTTCATGATGCTGTCGCAGCGCGTCGCCGCGCCGCTCGTCCAGCTCTCGACCATGCTGACCCAGTTCGACGAGGCGATGCTGGCGGTTGCGACCGTCGGCAACCTGGTCAATCGCCCGCCGGAAGAGGGGCACGGCAAAGGCGGGCTGCGCACGCCGCTGGTCGGCCGCATCGAGTTCTCCGGTGTGCGGTTCCGCTACGCCGGCACCAGTGGGCCGGCCCTGGACGACGTCTCGTTCACCATTCCCGAGGGCTCCGTCTTCGGGCTGATGGGCCGCAGCGGCTCGGGCAAGACCACCGTCACCCGCCTGTTGCAGCTGTTCCACAGCAATTACGAGGGCCTGATCAAAATCGACGGCACCGATTTGCGGCAATACGACGTCGATCATCTGCGCAGCAGTTTCGGCGTCGTGATGCAGGAGAATTTTCTGTTCAGCGGCAAGGTGCGCGAGACGATCACCGCCGGCAAACCCGATGCCAGCTATGACGAGATGGTGATGGCCGCGCGACTGGCCGGGGCGGAGGAATTTATTGAGCGGCTGCCCCAGGGCTACGACACGTTCATCTACGAAGGGTCGCCCAATCTTTCGGGCGGGCAGCGGCAGCGTCTGGCGATCGCCCGTGCGCTGATCACCAACCCGCGCATCCTGATCCTCGACGAGGCGACCAGCGCGCTCGATGCCGAGAGCGAGGCGATCGTCAACGCCAATCTGGCGCGGATCGCCGAGGGGCGGACGATGATCGTCGTCTCGCACCGACTGTCCTCGCTGGTCAACGCCGACGCGATCCTCGTGCTCGAGCGTGGCGCGGTTTACGATGTCGGCCCGCATTCTGAGCTGGTCGAGCGTTGCGACATTTACCGCAACCTCTGGCGCCAGCAGCATCAGCACCTGACGCCCAGGCCGTCGCATGAAGTCATTGCTTTCCAGCCGGCAAGCCGGGCTTGAACCGGCGGCGCCGGACCCTCAGGTCCGCGTCTTCCAGTCCGAGACCGCCGAGATCATCGACGGTGCCCGCCCCATCCAGGGGCGCCTCACGCTCTGGCTGCTCGCCGGCATGCTGACATGCCTGCTGCTGATCGCGGTTTGCATGAAGGTGGACCGGGTGATTTCGTCGACCACCGGCACGGTTGTGACGGTCGAGCCGACGGTAGTGCTGGGAGCGCTCGACCAGTCGATCATCCGCACGATCGATGTCGGCGAAGGGCAGCGGGTCAAGAAGGGTGAGGTGCTGGCGACGCTCGACCCGACCTTCACCACCGCCGACGTCGGCGCGCTGAAGGCGCAGATGGCGAGCCTGACCGCGCAGATCGCGCGCTGCAAGGCAGAGCTGGCGCAAAAGCCGTTCGACATGGCGCAGACCACTGAGCCGGCGGCCAATGTCTATATCAATGCCCAGCGCGACTACTATCTGCAGCGCAAGGCGCAGTTCGACGCTCAATTGCGCAGCTACAACGAGCAGATCGGCCAGTACAAGGCGACCATAGTCAAATACCAGAACGACCAGGCGCATTACGCAAACCGCGCAAAGATCTCCAAGGAGATCGAGCAGATGCGGGCGACGCTGGCGGCGGCGCAGGTCGGGAGCCGGCTTAACCTGCTGGCGGCGACCGATCAGAAGCTGGAGATCGAGCGCGCGCTGGAGTTCGACCGCAACGCGGTGGAAGAATCCCAGCACGAGCTCGACGCTACGACATCGACGCGCGATGCGTTCATCCAGCAATGGTACGCGCAGGTGAGCCAGGAGATGGTGACGGCGCAGACCAACCGCGACGCGGCGGTCGAGCAGCTGAGCAAGGCGACAAAGCACCAGGATCTGGTGCGGTTGGAAGCACCGGAAGAGAGCGTGGTGCTGAAGCTCGCCAAGCTGTCGTCGGCCTCGGTAATCAACGGCGGCGATCCGCTGCTCTATCTCGCGCCGCTCAGATCGCCGCTTGAGGCGGAGCTGCACGTCTCTCCAAAGGATATCGGTTTTGTCCGGCCGGGCGACGACGTCACCATCAAGCTCGACGCCTATAACTTTGTCGACCACGGCTCGGCCGAGGGCAAAGTACGCTGGATCAGCGAGGGCTCCTTTACCAACGACGACAATGGCGCGCCGACCGACGCCTACTACAAGGTCCGCGCGACTCTCGACGCCTCAACACTGCATAACGTCCCGGCCGGATTTCGGCTGGTGCCCGGGATCACGCTCAAGGGCGACATCCATATCGGCACCCGTTCGCTGTTCACCTACCTCTTCACCGGTGTGATGCGGGGCTTTGACGAAGCGATGCGCGAACCCTGATGGTTGCGGTCAACGACCATATCGCCGCCGGCGCGCGGACCGACGACGCGGCCGATGCGCCGGCCGGCGACGACCCACTCGCCTTTGCCGCGGCGTTCATTGCACGCCGCAATCATTCGCTGGACCGTACCCGGCCGAGTGCGGCGCGCGATGGCCGAAATCGCTCCGCGCATGAGCCAATTCCTCCGCCGCCGGTCGCGCTGCCCGATCCGCCGGTGACGAACGCGCTGGCGACAGGACCGGCAATCCTCGCGACGGCGATCGACCGTCGAAATGCATCGTTGCGGCGGACCGCACCGTCCACCATCCGGGGTGCGATCGAGGCCCCGCCGCCGGCAAACAGCAACGCCGTGCCGGTGCCGGAAATTTGCGGCTTCGACGAGCCGCTGCCGCGCATTGGTGCACCGGCCGCGGCGCCGTTGCGCGCGGCGCCAATGATGGCGCGGCGCATCCATTCCCTCGATCGCACCAGACCCGGCGCGATCCGCCGCGACCACCGCGCAACAGCCGCGACGACATCACCCGATAGCCGGCCAACCGCCCCTGAGCCGCCACCGCCACTTCCGGATGGCGGGATGACGCTCGCGTCGTTCCCCGAGCTGATCTACGAGCCCGAATTCATCGAGTCGCTGCCGCCTGCCCCCCAGGTTACGCCGCCTCGCGAGGCGGTCGTCGTTCAACTGCCAGTGCCGTTCTCGATACCGGTTTCGGAGCGGGCGGATTCGGGTTCCGCGACGGCGCCCGTCGCGGAGGCGCCGACACGCGAGCCGGCGGTCGAAACATTCGATGCGCGGGCACCGCACGAAGAGCCCATTGTCATAGCGGCACACGCGGAAGTGCTGCCGCCGCCGGCAGCGCGCCGGCAGCGGACCATCCCCACCACCCCGCCGCAACCCGACCGGCCAATACCGGACGCCCAGGAGGCTTTCGACCGAGAAGATTTCGTCGAGGCCTTACGTTTGTGGTCGCGCGCCGCTGCAGGCGGCAACCGTGAAGCGCAATTCCGCCTCGGGCAACTTTACCTGCAGGGCAATGGCGTCATCCGCAACGGCCCGGACGCGCTGGCCTGGTGTCGCCGCGCCGCCGAGCAGGGCCATGCCGAGGCGCAATACCAGCTGAGCCTGCTCTATCAGTTCGGGCGCGCCGATTTCGGCCCGATGACGATGGGCGAATGGTACCGGGTCGCATCCGGCGAGGATAAGAACGCCGCGGACAGCAATCTCGAAATCCTGTCGCCAAACGGGCTCAGCGTCGACCGCGACGAGGCAGAATCGCTGCGCTGGACACTCGCCGCCGCCGAGCAGGGCCATCCGGCGGCGCAGGCCAACGCGGCGATCTTTTATTCGCGCGGCGGCCCGTGCGGCGCGCAGCTCGCCCTCGGCCTGATGTATCTCGCGGGCGCCAGTGTCGAACGCGATCCGGCCGCGGCTGCGGCACTGTTTCAAAAAGCCAGCGAGCGCGGCAACGCCCGCGCCTGCTTCAATCTCGGGCTGCTGCATTGGCGCGGCGACGGTATTCCGCAAAACCTGGTCGCCGCCGAGAGCTGTTTTAGGCGGGCGGCGCGCGGCGGTTTCCCGCAAGCCATGATGACGCTGGCGCAGATGTACAGCGCCGGCCAGGGCTCGACCGCCAACAAGTTCGAGGCGGCGAACTGGTTTCGCATCGCCGCCGAGGCCGGCATCGCCGAGGCGCAATTTACCGTGGGCACGTTCTACGCCCGCGGCGAGGGCGTCGCACTGCGTCTGGGCGAAGCGGCGAAATGGTTCGAACTGGCCGCGCAGCAAGGCCACGCGCTGGCGCAGTTCAACATCGGCACATTCTACATGAACGGCGGGGGTGTCGAGCGCGACCCCGCGCGTGCCGTCGAATGGTTCACCCGCGCCGCTGAACAGGACATGACCAGGGCGCAGGTGCGGCTGGCACAGCTCTACCTGAGCGGCGACGGCGTACCGGCCGATCCGGCAATGGCCGCATCCTGGCTCGGCCGCGCCGCCGCAAATGATGACCTCGACGGCATGCTCGGCCTCGCGCAGTTGCTGATCCGGGGCCAGGGCATCGAGCGGGACGAGGCGCGCGCGGAAACGCTTCTCACCCGTGCGGCCGAACGCACCCACCTGCCGGCGCTGCTCGCATTGGGCCATCTCCGCAAGCAGCAGCGCCGCGACGATGAGGCGATGCGTCTGTGGCGGTCCGCCGGCGAGGGCGGCTTTCTGGAGGCACAGCTCTTTCTCGCCCGCATCCACCTGCGCGGCGAAGGCATCCCGCGCAGCGACGAGATGGCCGCCGTGTGGTTCCGTCTCGCCGCGGAGCAAAGCCATACCGGCGCCCAGGTCCAGCTGGCGGTGATGTATTGCGTCGGCCAGGGTGTGGCGATCGATTTGGCGGAAGCGACAAAATGGTATCGCCGCGCCGCCGAGCAGGGCGATCGGCTCGCCCAGTACAATCTGGCGGTGATGCTGGCGAAGGGCGACGGCGTCGAGCGCAACGACGCCGAAGCGATCGCCTGGTGCGCCCAAGCGGCCGAGAAGGGGATGCCGGAGGCGGAACTGATGCTCGGCGACCTGATCGCCAGCGGCCGCGGTACTGAGGCCGACCCGGCAGCGGCACGCACCTGGTACGAAAAGGCCGCCGCCCACGGGCTCGCCGCCGCCCGAGCGCGCCTTGCGCAAGGCGGCATCAGGAGCTGACAGCTACCGTTTCAGGTAGACGGTGTCACCTTCGACGCGGACCTCATAAGCCGGCACGTCGGCCGAAAGCGGACCATCGACATACTTGCCGGTGCGGATATCGAACTGCGCGAAATGCAGCGGGCATTCGATGAGGCAGCCCTCTAGCTGTCCGCGCGACAGCGGCGCATTGCGGTGGCCGCAAACGTCGCGCAACGCGTAAAAGCCGCCCTCGACATGCGCCAGCACGATGCGCTCGCGCTCGACCGCGACGAACTTCATCTCACCCGGCGCCAGGTCGCCGACCTGCGCGACGGCGACAAAGCCTTCTTCCATGCTTTCCTCTTGAAGCGCCCCTACGCGCTCCCTCCCCGAGTGAGGGAGCGCGTGTCTAGAGCACTGGCGATCGCCGTCCCCCTCCCCCGCTGGCGGGGGAGGGTCGGGGTGGGATTTGTGCGACCGACCTACGCCGCAGCCGCCAGGTCGAAGCCGAACATCTTCGCGGCGTTGGACGAGGTGATCTTTTGCAGGTCTGCGTCCGGCACGCCCTTGAACATGCGCTGGATGAATTGCTGCGAGCGCGGGAACGTCGCCTCGGCATGCGGGTAGTCGCTGCCCCACAGCATGTTGTCGACGCCGATATGCTCGCGCAGCTGCACGCCGAGATCGTCTTCCATGAACTCGACGAACATGTTCTGCCGCCAGTAATCGCTCGGCATGAAGCCTTGGCTCGATTTCCACCCCTTGGTGAAGACCGGGCGCTCAACATAGGTGAAGTCCATCTGCTTCAGCCAATGCGGAATCCACGCCGCCTCGTGCTCGACCGACCCGATCTTGAGCCCGGGGAAGCGGTCAAAGACACCGGCGAACAGCATCGAGCCGAGCGAGTAGCGCACCCAGTAATCGGTCGTCGAGCGGCCGGCGCCGGTCAGCTCGGCGATGTTCATCGTGAACTCGTTGGCCGGGACGCCGTCGCGCGGCGTGCCGATATGCATCAGCAGCGGGTGCTTCAACTCCTGCGCGACCGCCCAGAATTTGTCGTAGATCGGACTCGAATACGGTCTGTCGGGCTTTGGCGAGACCGGGATGAACGAGCCGACGAGACCCATCTTTACGACGCGTTCCAGTTCGGCGGCGCCGGCCTCCGGGTCGTCGAGGTTGAGCATCGCGATACCCTTCAGCCGGGCGGGGCTCGGCTTGCAGAAATCGGCGATCCAGTCGTTGTAGACCCGGCAGATCTCGTTGAGCAGCTCGGTGTCCGGCACACGGTACCAGAACAACCCTTGGCTCGGCTGCAGCACCGATCCCCAGATGCCGTCTTCCTCGTTCTCGGCGATCATCGCATCGGCGGTGTAGGCGCCCTTGCGGACATCCTCCCAGACGCCGAGGAAGTCGATTGCCGACGGGTCCTCGAAACGCTGCCCAGCCTGGATCACCGCGCCGAGCGTGCCGACCTGCTGGCCTTCAAGCATCCAGGCGTCGAACTCGCGCCCGGCCGGGGTCTTGCGCCGCTCCATATGCGGCGCGCGCTGCCGCAATTTGGGGCTGAAGCGCTCGGTGTACATATCCGGCGGCTCGACGATATGGGAGTCCGCCGAAATCAGTTTCCACGACGACGCCATGCTCTCCCTCCTCTGATGCCGGACTACTCCGGGGTCAGCCAAGCGTGCGACGGGACCATCGCAGGCCATTGGATGCGACGGTACGGCGCACCCTGAGCGCCGTCAAGAAGTCGTATCGCTTGCTTACTTTGCCGCCAAGACTGCTTTCGCTACCTCCGGCGCGCGATCGATGAGGCGCAGCAAGGTGCCGGCCGTTCCGTATGGCGCCCCTTCCCGCTCCCATGCCCGTACAGTGGCCGTAGGCACGCCGATCCGTCGTGCAAATTCACCCCCTTGCGACAATCCCGTTCGGCGGCGCACGCGGCGCGCCCAGGCCGCCGCGTCCCGCATCGCCTCGGCGTCATCCTCGGTTTCTTGTTGCACCAACTCTGCATCCGTGGTGGCGTCGACCCGGGACCAATCGACGCGCGATTGCGCCGGCTCCCATCGCCGACCGCGAAGAATCATCACCGCGCCGTCCACCTCCAGCCTGGCTTTCACCGTCGCCATGTCGCGCCCTTTCACGCGCGTTCGCCTTCCGGCGCGCCGGATCGTCGAAAGCAGAGCATACTTCGTCGAAGGTGAACCCGCGCTCGCGCCGGCGGCGTTCGCTCTTTGCTGCATCCCCACTCGAAGGCAAGGCGGGATGGCCGCACCACCGCCTCGCTCCAAGAGGGAAGCTACTTTGCCGCGCTGCCGTCGTAGCCGGCGATTACCGAGCCGGTTTTGAACTCGGACGGTTCGAGGATCACTTCGGTCTTGGTGTCCTTGAAGTCGTCGAGCGTATTGCCCTTGATCCCCTGCCATTGCACTTCGAGCACACGCGGCTTGGTCCACTCCCCATCCGCGCCGAAGGCGATGTCGCCGACGATCGTCTTGAAGGTGTTTTTGTGCATGTAGTCGGAGACCTTGGCCTGGTCGAGGCTCTTGGTCGCCTCGATCGCCTCGCCGAGTATCTGCAGATAGGCGTAGGCAAAGGGTGGCAGGTACCAGCCGAGCGGATCGACGCCGGCCTCGCCGGCTTTCGCCTGGTATTCCTTGAGGAAGTCGAGGATGCCGGGGAACTGCATCGTCTGCGACGGGATCCACCAGTCGTAGTCGACGATGCCGTTGAGCTTCGGCCCGAATTGCAGCTTCACCGGGGTGAACTGCAGCCCCACCATGCCGCCGCCAAAGAATTTGGTCTTGAGCCCGCTCTCGGTCGCGGCGCGCAGCATCCCGATAGACCCCGGCGGGTAGGACGCGACGAACACCATCTCCGGGGAAGTCGCCTGGATCGCGCTGACGATCGGCGTGAAGTCGGGGGTGCCGGGCGGATAGGTCTTGTCGTAAACGAGCTCCAGCCCTTCCTTCTTGGCGATATCACGGACGCCCTCGCCGGCATTCTTCGGGAATTCGGAGTCCTCGGTGAGCAACGCCAGCTTCTTGGGCTTCGGATTGGCGGCTAAAGCGACCTTGAAGAACGGCTCGGAGAAGGCGTGTTTTGGATCGGGGCCGCTCGGCAGCATCGAGAAGTATCTGTCGTAGTGGAACTCGGTGTTCACCGCGAGGCCGAACAGTCCGAAAAACAGCCGCTCGTGCTGGATCGCCACCGGCATCGCCGGCGCAATCTGGTTGGTACCGTAACCCGAGACGATAAAATCGACCTTGTCGACATCGAGCAGCTTTGTGTAGATCGCCGGGACCGTCGATGGGTTCGACTGGTCGTCGTAATAGATCAGCTTGACCGGCCGGCCGAGCAGCCCGCCTTTTTTGTTGATCTGGTCGCGCCAGATTTCCATCGCAAGGATCGCCGACTTGCCGCCCGCGGCAAGCCCGCCGGTCTGCGCCATGCCGAAGCCGATGGTGATCGGCTTATCCTCGGCGCGCGCCCCGCCCGAAACCATCACGGCAACGACAAAGGTCAGAAACAGAAGCCAGATCGGCCGCTTCCGGGTCATCACGCCTCCCCAACGCACGATTTTGTGACAATTGCCGCATCCTCGCATGGCATCGGGGCAAAGGCCAGCGCGGCCAATGCAGGATCACTAAAGCCGAGCCGGCCGGCGCGCTGCGCGAGGTCATCACTTACAGCTTTTCGAAAGCCGCCGGAGGCTCCGATCAGTTGAGCGGGATCGAGGCGACGAGCTGCTCAATGCGGAGGGGCAGTCCCCGGCCAACCCGACAGTCGGCGGCACGATTGCCGAGGTGGCGGTCAAGCAAGGTCGGCCGGTCACCCTGCTCCTCCAGCAAGACGAGTTGCGCGCGTTGATGACCCCGCCCGATCTTGTCGCCATGAACAATGCGATCGGCCGGGAGACGATCACGTATCTGCTGGATCTTCGGCAAAAGAACGGGCCGATCGGCGGCTATCTCGAAAGCCTCTACAAGGCGCGCAGAGTTGAGGAAATCCGCCGGGTGACCGCGGCGCTGAAGCAGCACGGCGTGTTCAGCCCGAGCGATTTTTTTCCGACGGACAAGCTCAAATCATTGCTGATCGACCGGCTCGAAGCCGCGTTGAAAGCCAAGGATGCGGGCAGCGCCTTCGTGATGCTGCCGGTGGACATCGTGTCGGGCGAGGACGGCGTTGTCGCCGGCTTGCGCAAGCGCGGGCTCACGGTTGCCACAATCGACTGACGCGCCGCTGCGTTCCCTACTGCCGCAGCAAGTGGCGGGCGATGATGACGCGCATGATCTCGTTGGTGCCTTCGAGGATCTGGTGCACCCGCAGGTCGCGCAGATAGCGCTCGATCGGGAAATCCCTGAGGTAGCCGTAGCCGCCATGCAGTTGCAGCGCCTCGTTGACGACGTGAAACCCGGCATCGGTGGCGATGCGCTTGGCCATCGCGCAGTGCAGCGTCGCCTGCGGCGCGCCCTGATCGAGGCTGGTCGCGGCACGCCATAGCAGCAGCCTTGCAGCGTCGAGTTCGCTGGCCATGTCGGCGAGCTTGAACTGCAGCGCCTGGAAGTCGGCAAGGCGCTGGCCGAATTGCCGCCGCTCCAGCATGTAATTGCGCGCCGCCTCGAACGCCGCCCGCGCACCGCCCAGCGAGCAGGCGCCGATATTGATCCGCCCGCCGTCGAGCCCCATCATCGCGATCGAGAACCCTTCGCCTTCCTTGCCGAGCCGGTTGGCGACCGGAACGCGGCAGTCGTCGAAGAGAACCGCGCGGGTCGGCTGCGAATGCCAGCCGAGCTTCTCCTCCTTCTTGCCGAATGATAGCCCCGTGGTGCCCTTTTCGACCACCAGGCATGAGATGCCCTTGGGTCCGCTCTCCCCGGTACGCACCATCGTGACGTAGAGGTCGCTGGCTCCGGCACCCGAGATGAATGCCTTTGAGCCGTTCAGGACATAATCGTCGCCGTCGCGCCGCGCCGAGGTCTGCAGCGCGGCCGCGTCCGAGCCGCTGCCCGGCTCGGTGAGGCAATAGCTGGCGAAATGCTCCATCGACATCAGCTTCGGCAGAAACCGCGCGCGCTGCTCGCGGCTGCCGAAGCGGTCGATCATCCATCCCGTCATGTTGTGGATCGATAGAAAAGCGGCGGTCGACGCGCAAGCCGTCGCCAGCTCCTCGAAGATCAGCGCCGCGTCGAGCCGGGTCAGAGCGCTGCCGCCGAATTCCTCGCCGACATAGATGCCGGCAAAGCCGAGCGCCGCCGTCGCGCGCAGCGCCGCCTCGGGAAACTCCTCGCGCGCATCCCAGCCCGGTGCATGCGGCAGCCACTCGTCGCGGGCAAAGTCCCGCGCGGTCTCCTGAAACGCGCGCTGCTCGTCGCTGAGTTCGAAATCCATCTGCCCCTCTGCCGCCTTGGCCGGGCTTGACCTGGCCATCCACGTCTCCTGTTCCATGCCAGAGATTGAAGACGTGGACCCCCGGGTCAAGCCCGGGGAGGCGAAAATCCGGGTACTTCGATCTAAATGAACCTGCCCTACCGAAGACGCTAGCAATAGCCTAATGTTGTTGCTGCGGCTCCGGCTCGGCCGACCCCGTGAACGGGTCGAACAAATGGCGCAGCAGGCCCGGGGTCAGCGCGCTCAGCGGGTTCACCATGACGCTCGGATTGTCGTTTGAGCCGGTCAGCCGGAAACTCCACGCGAACATCCCCTGCCCCTCGCCACCGGTGAGCAGCGCCCCGATCACCGGGAAATGGCCAAGCACGGAATTGAGCGCGTAGGCGGGCGCCAGCGTCCCATCGACATCGATCTTGTCCTCGCCGGGATTGAGCCAGCCCTTGACGCTGAGCCCGAGCGCACCGCCGTAGGCGACGACGCGCTGCAGCGAGATCGTGCCGCGCGAAAACGACACATCGCCGCGCAGCGTCGAGAACGGGATGCCGCCGCCCGCGAGGACCCCGAGCCCGTCGATCGAGGCCAGCGACAGTATCTGCGCCACGGTGGGCGCGCGCTGCACGGTGTAGTCGGTGCCGTCGATATGCGCGTGGATCACGTGATGGCCGGCAACTTCGCCCACCGTGGCATCGACCGTCACCTTGCCGCCGACGACATTATCCGCGATGCCGAACAGCGCGAAGGTCGCCCCGAGATCGTCGGACCGGAAATGCAGCTTGCGGTTGGCGTCGGTCCCGCCGAGCGTCAGCGCAAAGCGACGGCCGTTGAGATGGCTGCCGTCGATCCGCATCGACTGCCACTCGCCGCGGTCGCGCAGCAGCACCGCCGAAACGTCGCGCGCCTCGCGATGCGGCCCTAGCATCACACGGGCGACCCTTGCGTTGATCGCGAGCGGCGTCGAATTGTCCGGCTCGTCGTTTTCCAGCGCGCGTTTCAGCGGGCGGTGCAAATTGAGCCGCGCACCGTGCAGATCGGCCTGCCAGCCGCCGCCGACGCGGCGCGTGACAACCCCGCCGATGTCATTGTCGGCAATGATGAACCGCCGGATATCGACCCGGTCGATCCGATGGTCGGTGGTGAAGGCGACCGCGAACCTGACATCGAGCCCGCCGGCCTTGATCGCGACTTCGGGTATGGCGGTAACCACCTCGTCGCTGAGCGTGACGACCAGCTTGGCGGAGCCGGGGGATTGCGGCGGCTTTTTCCAATTCGCCTCGTCGTAGGCAAGGCCCGCGCCGGCGAGATTGAGCATCGCGACGACCTCGGCCGGGCCGTTGCCGGTGGGCACGGTATAGGTGAGGTCGACCGCGACCGGGCCGCTCAGTCGATCGCCAAGGAAGTCCCAGCCTAGCCGCTGGCGTGCCGCATCGTCGAGCACGAGACCGATGCGGTAGAGCATGCGCGGCCCGCTCTTGCGGTGGAAATAGAGGTTGCCGTCGATCGTCGCGGCGGAGCCGTCGAACTTGCCGTTGCCCTTGGCGTGGACGCCGTCATGCCCGAGGTCGAGGGTGAAATTGCCGTCGGTCAGCGGGCGATCGAAAGCGACCTTGCCGTAGGAGACGCCGCTCAGCGTCGCCTTGGCGCCGTAGTCGATGTCGGCGAGCTTGAGCGCCGTGAGCAGCGGGAATTGGAAATGCACCTGCGTGTCGACCCTGCCGCCGACGCGCGCCAGGTCGATGCGTGCATCATGCGCGTAACGCAGCGACTTCGAGTCGAGCACTTCGAGCGCGTCCGGTACCGGCCCGGTCACACCGATATCGATCGTCAGCGTCTCCGGGTCGGGGCCGATATTGGCGATCGAGATCGTGCCGCCGGTCGTCTTCAGCGATTTCACCGTGGCGCCGGCCGCGAGCGCGAAATCCAGCCGGCGATCGCCGAGGGTGGCGGTGCCGCTGACTTTTTTTGCGGGCGGCAGACCGTTGAAGTAATCCACCGTCAGGTCGTGATAGCGGAACGTTCCCTTTGTATCGGAGAAATCGGCGCTCATCGTCGCCGGATCGACCGCGACGGCAAGCTGCACCGCCATCTCGTCGAGCATGCCGTCGGACAGATTGGCGGCGACCCACTTTCGCCCGCCGGGGCTGACACCAACCGGCCACAGACTGGTGAGACGGCCAGTCGGGACATGCGTCAGCGTCGCGCCAAGCGTGCCGCGGAGATCTTTCGGCAGCGCCCCGGTACTGACCAGCTGGGGCTGGAGGCCGCCAAGCCTGCCGTCGACGACCAGCGTCGTCTCACCTTGCAGGTCGAGCGCCAGCCGCTCGAGGCGCAGTTCGGCGGTCTCCGGCGCGTAATCGGCATGCAGTTCGCCCTGGCGGACCGGCAGATGGCCGCCCGCCAGCAGATCGGTCTGGATCTGCCCCGCGCCAAAGCCGAGATCGACACGGCCGCCCTGCGCGGTGCCGGTCGCCAGGTCAAAGCGCAGATCGGCGGTCCCCGACACGGAAAATTGCGCCTGCGCGAGGGGCGCAAGGGCGGGCGACAGCGTCGCCAGCGCGGCCGGATCGAGCCCGTCGATCGCCAGCGACAGGTCAAGGATGCGGCTCGGCGCCGCGATGCGGTAGCGCGCATGCAGCTCCGGAGCACTCTTGCCGAGGGTAATGGCGAACGAGACATCCCCGGTGACCACATCGCCGCTGCGTTCGAGAGTCGCCGCCGCGTGGCTCGCCCGCCAGATCTTCCCGCTCACCCGGTCGTCGACGATGATCGTCGCGTCGCGCACCTCGATCCGGCGCAGCTGGCTCCACGGCGAGCCCTGCTTCAGCGGGTCGAAAATGCCAAGCGCGCTGTCGAGATCCGCTTGGTCGGCCGTCGAGTCGCCGCTGCCGACGGTAAAGCTCAGCGCCCCATTCGCGTCGCGGATAAGGGCCAGGGCCGGGCGCTTGACGACGATCCGGGTTGGCTCGATCCGCCCGCCGAGCATCGCGCCGAGGCTGAGGCTCGTCGCCATTTCCGGAACATTCGCGAGCTTCTCGCCGTTGGGCAGCGACAGGCGGACATTCTGCGCCTGCAGGTCGAGTTGGTGCGTTTCGCGATCGATGCCGATGCTGATACCGGCGACCGCGACACCGATGCCGGAACGCTGCAGGGCTTGTTCGACATAAGGCACCAGCCGGTCGAGTTCGATCGGCCCTTGCAGGAGCCGCCAAATGCCGGCGACGACGACGAGGATGAGGACCGCCGCGATGCCGCCGAGCCCGACGAGCAGGCGATGCCCGTGATGCGCGACATGCTGCGCCGGCGTGCGGGACGCGCGCGGCAGGCGCAGCACCGCGGCCCGGGCTTGACCGGGGCGCGGGGGCGCGCGACTGTCGCCCTGGTCGCCGGGACCGCGCGATGAAGCTGCTATCGGACCTCTCCCCCAACCGCGCCGATGGGCATCCGACGCTCCCCGCGCCCGCCGACGCACGCCTGCTCGCGCTCGGTCAGGAGGCCTGGAACGCCGCGCTGACCGATGCTGGCGATGCCGCGACCGCGGCCCGTGCCTGGAGCGCGACCCCGGCCGGCACGGCGCTGCTTGCCGCGATCTTCGGCAACAGCCCGTTTCTCTCGGGCGTTGCGGTCCGCGAGTGGATCTTTCTGACCGAGCTCGTCGATCACGGCGCCGACACCGCCTTCGCGACGATCATTGCCGCGGCAAAACGGCCAATTGATGGCGAAGATGCGGCGAAGCTGATGCGCCGGCTGCGCGTCGCGCGGCGGCGCGTCGCGCTGACCGCCGCCATCGCCGAGCTCGCCGAGGCCTGGAGTCTCGAACAGCAGATGGCGGCGCTGACCCGCTTCGCCGAGGTCGCGATCGACACTGCGCTGCGCTATCTGCTGCGGGCAACGCCGGGGGCGCCCCTGCCGCACGATGGGGCGGAGCCCGAAACCAGCGGTCTGATCGTGCTCGGCATGGGCAAGCTCGGCGGAGGCGAGCTCAACTACTCGAGCGATATCGACCTCATCCTGCTTTACGACCCGGCGCGGTCCGCACCGCTGGCGCGTGACATCCTGCACGGCTTTTTCAACCGGCTCGCTCGGGAACTGGTGCGCATTCTCGATGAGCGGACCGCCGATGGCTATGTTTTTCGCACCGATTTGCGCCTACGCCCCGATCCGCGCTCGACGCCGCTCGTCATGTCGGTTGCCGCGGCACTCGGCTATTACGAGAGCGTCGGCCAGAACTGGGAGCGCGCGGCGCTGATCAAAGCGCGTCCGGTGGCCGGCGACCGCGTCGCCGGCCAGCACTTCCTTGCCGAGCTGCAGCCCTATATCTGGCGGAAGAACCTTGATTTTGCGGCGATCGCCGACATCCACTCGATAAAGCGCCAGATCCAGGCGCATCGCGGCGGCGGCAAAATCGCGGTGCTCGGCCACGACATAAAGATCGGCCGCGGCGGCATCCGCGAAATCGAGTTTTTCGCCCAGACGCAGCAACTGATCTGGGGTGGGCGGCGACGCGAACTCAGGGTCGGCACCACCTGCGAGGCGCTGTCCCGGCTCGCCGCGGCGGGACGATTCGGCGAATCAGACCGCGCGGAGTTGACCGAGAGTTACCGCTTTCTGCGCCGCGTCGAGCATTTCCTGCAGATGATCGACGATCAGCAGACCCATCGCCTGCCGAACGACGCCGAGGGGCTCACCAAGCTCGCGATCTTTCTCGGCTATTCGAGCGCCAAGGCGTTTACCGCCGGGCTGGTCGGCCATCTCACCTCGGTCGAAAAGCACTATGCCGAACTGTTCGAGGAAGCGCCCAGCCTCTCCGGCCCGGGCAATCTCGTCTTCACCGGCGCCGACGACGATCCCGGTACGCTGGAAACGCTGGCGTCGATGGGCTTCGTGCAGCCGGGCGCGGTCGCCGCGATGGTGCGCGACTGGCATCACGGCCGCATGCGCGCGACGCGCAGCCAACGAGCACGCGAAATCCTCACCGAGCTCGTGCCGGAGTTGCTCCGCATCTTTGGCGGCACCGCGGCGCCGGACGCAGCCTTGCACCGCTTCGACGAATTCCTGTCACAGCTCCCCGCCGGGGTGCAGCTGTTTTCGCTGTTTCACGCCAATCCAGGCTTGCTGCGGCTGGTCGCCGACATCATGGCCGAGGCACCGCTGCTGGCGGAAAACCTGGCCCGCCGGCCGGCGCTGCTCGATGCGGTGCTGAGCGAGGATTTTCTCGCGCCGCTGCCGCCCCCCGCCGCCCTCGCCGTCGATCTTGGCGAACTTCTCTCGGGCGCCCGCGATTTCGAGGACACGCTCAACCTGCTGCGCCGCTGGGCCAACGAGCGGCGCTTCCAGATCGGCGTGCAGCTGTTGCACCGCCGGCTTGGTCCGGCGCTCGCCGGTGGGGCCTATGCGGATATCGCCGAGACAGTGCTCGGCGCCCTGCTGCCAGCGGTTGCGGCGGAACTGGCGCGGTCGCATGGCAAAATCCCCGGCGGGGAGTTCGCTCTTCTGGCGATGGGCCGGCTCGGCAGCCGCGAGATGACAGCGGCATCCGATCTCGACTTGATCCTGATCTACGACACGCCGGAAGGCCGGGAGGTGTCGGACGGCGAGCGGCCGCTCGCGATCACCGCCTATTACGCCCGGCTGTGCCAGCGGCTGATCGGCGCGATCACCGCGCCGACGGCCGAAGGCCGGCTTTACGATGTCGACATGCGACTGCGGCCGTCGGGCGCCTCCGGGCCGATCGCCACCAGCCTTGCGCATTTCGCGCAATATCAGGGCGCAGAGGCGTGGACCTGGGAACATATGGCGCTGACCCGGGCGCGCCCGGTGGCAGGCGACGCGGCGCTGCATGCGCGGATCGCGGCGGCCGTCACCGCGGCGCTGGTCCAACCGCGCGAGCCGGGCGGCCTTGTCATCGACGTCGCGGAGATGCGCCGACGCATCGCTGACGAGCATCCCCGCCCCGCTCCGCTCGATTTGCGCAACCGGCGCGGCGGCCTCGTCGACCTCGAATTCATCGCGCAATACCTGATGCTGCGGGAGGCGGCGCGGAGCCCGGCTCTGCTCCGCCGCGACATCGGCGCGGCGATCGAGGCGCTGGGCGCGGCCGGGATATTGGAACCGCGCACGGCACAGGCGCTGGGCGAGTCGCATCGGCTGCTGGGCGCGGTGCGCCTCTACCTGACCTTGTTGTTCGACGGCACGCCCGAGCCGGAAGCGCTGGCCGGCCCGCTCGGCGCGACGCTGGCGCGCTGCGCCGGCGCGATTGACTTCGCCCGGCTCGACGCAGATATCTCGGCGGCCTGCGCCGGGGTGCTGGGCTGGTACGATCGGCTGGTCGCCGAGCCGGCCCAAAGGGCGATACAGTCCCAGGCAAGAAAATCCGAGACAGCGCAATCCAAGCAAGAAGGAGGCGTGGCGAGATGAGCGTCAATGTCGGCGACAAGGCCCCCGATTTCACTTTGCCGACCGACGGTGGCGGCTCGGTGAGCCTGTCGCAGCTGCGCGGCAAGCCGGTGGTAATCTATTTCTACCCCAAGGACGACACCACGGGCTGCACCGCGGAAGCCTGCGGGTTTCGCGACACTTTTCCCGATTACGGCAAGACCGGCGCGACGGTGATCGGCATTTCCAAGGACTCGGTCGCCTCGCACGACAAGTTCAAGGCCAAATACCAGCTGCCCTTCACGCTCGGCTCCGATAGCGACGGCAAGGTCGTTGAGAGCTACGGCGTGTGGGTCGAGAAGAGCATGTACGGCCGCAAATACATGGGCATCGACCGCAGCACCTTCCTCCTCGACAAGGATGGCGTGGTGCGCGGCGTGTGGCACAAGGTCAAGGTGCCGGGCCACGTCGCCGAGGTGCTGAAAGCGGCGCAGGCGCTCTGACCGCAACACTGGCAGAGGGTGCGGTCGCGGTTCTGATCGCCGCCGACCCGGCAAGCAAAGTGGGGCGGAGCCGCGAAGTCGCCGCGCATTGGGCGCGTGGCGATATGCCGGTGGGCAGCGCGACTCCACCCGCCAGGCCCGGGCGTCCCGAGCGGCCGCTATTGCAGCCGCCGCGTGAAATGAGGCGCCGGCGCAATTTCGGCTCGCCCTCCGGCCGCATCGCCCTGCTCCATGCGCTGGCGCATATCGAATTGAACGCGATCGACCTCGCCTGGGACATCATCGCGCGGTTTTCCGCCGAGACCCTGCCGCGCGAATTCTTCGCCGACTGGGTCGGTGTCGCCGCCGAAGAGGCAGAGCATTTCGCGCTGCTCGCCGCGAGGCTGCGTGCGCTCGGTGCGGCCTATGGCGACCTGCCGGCGCATGACGGGCTGTGGGAGGCGGCGGCGGTCACCGCGCACGACCTGATCGCGCGGCTCGCCGTGGTGTCGCTGGTGCTGGAAGCGCGCGGCCTCGACGTGACGCCAGAAATGATGCGCCGTCTCGAGCGCGTCGGCGATGGCGACAGCGCCGCCATCCTCGAACGCCTCTATACCGACGAGATCGGCCATGTCGCAGTCGGTGCGCGCTGGTTCGACAAGCTGTGCCGCGAGCGCGGGCTCGACCCAGTGGCCACATTTCATGATCGGATTGATCGATATTTCACCGGCGCGCTGAAACCGCCGTTCAACGATTGGGCGCGCGATCGTGCTAACATGCCCGCGGCCTATTACGCGCCGCGCGGGCAGGGGGTGGATTGAGATGGCGGTACGGCAATACCGCTTCCGTCTGCGGCCGACCCTTCAAGCGACCATCATTGGCCTGGTGTTGCTGACCACGGCTGCAGTCGGCCTCAGCGCCACCTTGCTGCTGTTGTCCATCACGGACACCCTGCTTCATCGCGCGCGGCAGGCGGCGCTCAACGCCACGGAACAGGGCATTCGCGACTACCTCAACGATGCGCCGCAATTCACCGCCGAGGCCGCTGCGCTTGCCGAGCGCGGACTGTTGCCGTTCGGCGACCGGGACCATCTCGCGGCGATATTCGTCGAGCAATTGCGTGTGTCGCCGCTCCTGCACGCGGCCGGGTACGGCGATGCGAGCGGCTGGTATGCCGGCGCGCTGCGGTACGGCGACAACGAAATCGTCGAGTATTTGGCCGACCCGAAGGTCAATGGGGGTGTTCCCCAGCAAATTGCCGTGGCCGCGGATGGCGCTCGTTCGACGCCCAGCGTCGCCAACCCGGATCCCTATGTCGCGACGGACCGGCCCTGGTTCAAGCTAGGCATGGCCAATGCCGGTCTGGCGTGGTCGCCCTTCTACCGCTTCTTCTCAGATAACGAGCTCGGCGTCAGCTGCACCAACCGGTTGACCCGACCAGGCGAGATCGCACCGGCCGGGGTTTTCCATGCCGATCTGCACATAGGCGGCCTTTCCCGCTTTCTGTCGACGCTGCAGGTCGGCGAGCGCGGTGCCGTCTTCGTGCTCGACGGCGACGGTCATCGTATCGTGACGCCGACCGGCCCGTTTGTCGCCTTGGCCGCGGCAGCGATCGACGCAGCCGCCCCTCAGCACGCCACCGCGAGCTTTGAACATCCGGCGACGGTCCGCACCAATGGACGATATTACGAGGTCGTCTTCGTGCCGATCCCGTCCGTCCCGGGCAGCGGATTGACCATCGGCATCGTCCTGGACCGCGCGGAGCTCAGCCAGGGAGCGTACCGCCACGGCGTGATCGCCACTTGCGTCGCGCTGGTCGCCATTCTGCTGGCGGTGTGGTGCGGACGGGTGCTGTCGTCGCGCGTGGCCCGGCCTATCGTGGCGATCGCCGGCGATCTCGCCAAGGTCGGCGAGTTCAGCATCTCGACTGACCCGGCGCCACAATCCTTTATCCGCGAGGTGAGCGATCTGGGCGCGTCGGTCGATCGCATGAAGGCGAGCCTGCGTTCGTTTGGCCGCTATGTGCCGGCGGATGTGGTGCGGCAGTTGTTGTCGCACGGCAGGGAGGCCCAGCTCGGCGTCGAGGTGCGGCGACTGTCGATGTTTTTTTCCGACATTCAGAACTTCACGACGATCTCCGAGGCGATGGCGCCCGATCGGCTGGTCGAGGCCACTGGGCGTTATCTCGAGCTGATGACCGGCGCGATCACCCGGCATGGCGGAACCGTCGACAAATTCATCGGCGACGGGATCATGGCCTTCTTCAATGCCCCGGAGGATTTGCCCGATCATCCGCGCCAATGCTGCCTGTCGGCGTTGCAGGCGCAGCGGCTTCTCGCCGAAGTCGCCGCGGCAACGCCGTCCGGAGAGCCGGTTTTCCATACCCGCATCGGCCTCGGCGTCGGCGACGTGCTGGTCGGTAATATCGGCACGCCGGAGCGTTTCAACTACACACTGCTGGGCGACCAGGTGAATCTGGCAAGCCGGCTCGAAGGGCTCAACAAGCTCTACGGCACCTGGATCATGGGGAACGAGACGCTGAAGCAGGAAGCCGGCGACGGGTTCGAATGGCGCTGTCTCGACCAGGTCGCGGTCAAGGGCCGACACCAGGGCACCGCGGTCTATGAATTGCTCGGCCTGCGCGGCGAGATCAGTGCCGAGGTACTGGAATTCCGCAGCCTGTACGAAAGCGCGCTCGACGCGTATTTCAGCGGCGAGTTCGAACGTGCCGCTGAACTGTTCGAAGGCGCCAAGCGCTTCCAGCCGAGCGATATCGGCGCCGGTACGATGCGGGACCGTGCCTACATGCTGGCAAGCAATCCCCCCTCGGAATGGAACGGCGTCCACATCATGCACGAGAAATAGCCGCCCCACCGTTGCGAGGGGCGCGGCGAAGACGCAATCTCCATCGAGATGCCGAAGGAAGCTGTGATGACCGAAGCCGTTGGAACGCAAGACTGGGCCAAGATCACCGCCGACCTCGAACGCTTGCTGAAGCTGCGCTCGTTTGTCTTCGCGATGAAGCTTTTCGAGCAGCGCGAGGAGATGGAGGCGATCCCGCGCATCCGCCGCCCGCAATCGATCCACACCTTCGACCAGGTGGTCGGCCAGGCGTCGCGGCTCGGCTGGACGGTCGGCATCACCGCCGACAACCTCGTCGGCGCGCAGTGCCGCGCGGTGATCGGGCTCGGCAACGCCAAGGATCCCGAATGGCAATCGGGCAAACACATGGTCGGCGTATGGTATTCGACCGTCGAGGACGCCACCGCACACCAGGCAGCGATGAACTGCGTCGGCGACGGCCAGTACGAGGCAATGGCGGTGGCGCCGCTCGCCGGCGGCCGGCTCGACCCGCCCGACATCGCCCTGTTCTACGCCACGCCGGGCGCGATGATGTACTTCATCAACGGGCTGCAATGGGCCGGCTACAAGAAATTCGACTGGGGCATCGTCGGCGAGTCGGCCTGCGCCGATTCCTGGGGCCGCGCACTCAAGACCCGCGAACCGAGCCTGTCGATCCCGTGTTTCGCCGAACGCCGCTATGGCGGCGTGCTCGACGACGAGATGTTGATGGCGCTGCCGCCGGAATACTTGCCGAAAGCGATCGCCGGCATGGAGGCGCTGTCGAAAAACGGGCTGCGCTACCCCTTCCCGCAATACGGCATCCAGCAAGACGTCCGCGCCGGCATGGCGGTCAGCTATCCCGGCCGCGCCGGGTAGTCGTTCTTGCGCCGCACCCCCACCCCGACCCTCCCCCGCCAGCGGGGGAGGGGGAGGGTCACCGTCCGTGCAGTCGCGCCCCCTCCCCCGCTGGCGGGGGAGGGTCGGGGTGGGGGTCATCCACGCACTGGCACTCGATGATGTCGCTCCCCGAACCGCTTGCCGTCATCGACCTGGCTGGCGCGGGCGCCGCAACCATCCGCCTGCGCCGGCACGGCAACCCGCGCGGACCGCGGCTGATCGTCAGTCACGGCAACGGCTTCGCCACCGACGGCTATCGCGGCTTCTGGAGCGCCTTCCTGCGCGACTTCGAGGTCGTGCTGTTCGACGCGCGCAACCACGGCTGGAACGATGTCGTCGACCCACCTGGCCATGACTACGCACATATGGCGCGCGACCTCGACCTCGCCCGTGTGGCCGCCGAAGCCGAATTCGGTAAAAAGCCGACCGCGGGGCTGTTTCATTCGATGTCGGCGCAGGCGGCGATGCTGGCGGCGCGGCAATTCGGCTGGCGGTTCGATGCGCTGGTGCTGTTCGACCCGCCCAACAACCCGCCGGAAGGCCATCCCCTCCGCGTGCCGATGGTCGAGTATCTCAACCGGCTGGTGGCGTGGGCGTCGACGCGGCGCGAGCTTTTCAATGATCCCACGGGGCTGGCGCGCGACTACGCCGCGACCCGCGCCGGCCGCCATTGGGCCGAGGGTTCCCACCGCGCGATGGCCGAAGCCGTGTTGCGGCGCGCCGATGACGGATGGCGGCTGCGCTGCCCGCCGGCCCTCGAAGCATCGATGTACGAACAGGGGATCACACTCGGTCTGTGGCCCAAGGCGAGCGATTTCGCCGGCCCGGTCAAGCTGATCGGCGGCGACCCCGAACGCGAACGTCCTGATCCGACCGCACTGTCGAACCAGGCCTTGGCGCGCGAAGGCGGCTTCGATTACCTGGCGATGCCCGGCACCGGACATTTGCTCCAGCTCGAAAAGCCGGCCGCCTGCGTCGACGCGGTGCGGGCGTTTCTGGGGAAGGGCATTCATTAAGGGTGTCATTCCGGGACGGCTCGCAGAGCCGGACCCGGAACTTATGAACACGGACGGTTCAAGCAACTCGTTGGCGGCGCGACACAACCGGAAAATTCCGTGTTCATGGGTTCCGGGTTCGCACCTTCGCTGCGCCCCGGAATGACAAGCTATCTGACCGCCGCGGCGATGTTGCCGCCGTCGACGGTGGCGATCGAGGCGGTGGTGTTGCGCGCCAGCGCGAGATCGACAAAGGCGGCGGCGACATCCTTGGCAGTGACCTCGCGGCGCAGCAGGTTGCGGCTCATATAGGCCGCCTCGCTCATTCCGTAGGCTTTGGCGCGGTCGGCCACCATCGCCGGTGTCAGCAAACCGCCACGGATGCCGTCGGCGTTGACCGCGTTGCTGCGGATGCCTTGCGCGCCGTATTCGAGCGCGTATTGCCGCATCAGCGCCAAGGTCGCGGCCTTCGGCAGCCCGTACGGGCCAAAATTCGGCCCCGGGTTCACCGCCTGCTTCGAGACGTTGAACAACAGGCAGCCGCCGGTGCCCTGCGCCAGCATGATCTTCACCGCCTGCTGGGCGACGGTTTGGTGCGCGAAGAAATTGAGCTCGAAGCTCTGGCGCAGCACAGCGTCCGAAACCTCGCCGATCCGGCCCTGCCACGCCGCACCGGCATTCGACACGACGATGTCGACGCCGCCAAACCGAGCAACAACGCGCCGAAACGCCGCTGCGACTGCCACCGGATCGGTCAGGTCGCAGCCCACGCCAAGCCCGCCGATCTTTACCGCCACCGCCTCGGGATCAGCCGCCGCGCGGTCGAAGAGCGCGACTTCGGCACCCTCCGCACGCAACGCCCTGGCCGTCGCGAGACCGATCGTCCCAGCGCCGCCGGTCACGATCGCGACCTGGCCCTGCAGCGGCTTTTCGACGGCGCTGCCGAGCTTGGCCTGCTCCGGCGGCCAGTATTCCATCTCGAACAGCTCGGCCTCGGTCAGCAATTCGAACGTCCCGACCGCCTCGGCATCGGTGACCGTCGCCACCCAGCTTTCGGCGATGTCGGCGGCGATCGCTGCGTCCTTGGCGCTGCGCCCCAGCCCGAACAGCCCCAACCCCGGCACGAGGATCACCCGCGGCATCGGGTCGAGTTCGCGCTTGTCGCCACGATTGTGGCGAGCGAAATAGTCGCGGTACTTGGCCACGAATGCCTCCACCGCCGCACGCGCCGCCGCCGCGAAATCGTCGAGCTTGCCGGCATCCGGCGGCGGCACGATCAGCGGGTAGTTCTTGGTGCGGATGGTATGGTCCGGAGTCGCGACCCCGGCGCAGCCGTAGCGCGCGAGATCGGTGCCGTTGACCACGTTCAACACCGCCGGCCCGGCGCGAAAATCGAGCACAAAATGCTTGAAGGCACCCTCGACGGCCGCATCCGGCAACGCGCAGGCGCCGCGCAGGATCGGCGCCGCCTCTTCCTGCGACGCGACTGCGGGGAGCGCGATCGGCGCAAAGACGTTTTTGCGGCCCCGCTGCAACCGCTCCTCGGCAAGCGTCACCGCGGCCATCATCCGCTCGTAGGCATCGTGCGCGGTGTCGCCGAAGGTGAAGATGCCGTGCTTCAGCAGCACCAGCCCTTCGACCGTCTCGTCTTCCTCGAAAACTTCGGCGGCCTTCTTCGCCAGCAGGAAGCCCGGCCTGACATAGTGCACGATGCCGAGCCGGCCGTCGTAAAGCTCGGCGCAGCGTGCGGCGCCATCGGGCTGGTCGGCCAGGCTCAGCACCGCTGTCGCATGAGTGTGGTCGACAAATTTATGCGGCAGGAACGCGTGCAGCAGCGTCTCGACCGACGGGTTCGGCGCGCCGGGATCGAGCAGGCTGGCGCGCAACACGCGCACCATGTCGTCATCGCCGAGCGCGTCGCGCGGCCGCAGCCCGCGCAACCCCTGAAGCCGCACCGCCGGCAGTCCGGCGGGTTCGATCGCCGCCATGTCCCAGCCGCTGCCCTTGACGCGGATCACCTCGGTCGCGTCGCCGACAAGATCGGTCGCCGTCGTCTTCAGCGAAGTGTTGCCGCCGCCATGCAGCACCAGCGCTGGATCGCCGCCGAGCAGCCGGGTGGTGTAGACGCGCAGCGCCATGTCGCGTCCGACACCGGCCTCGGCATAGCGCGCGACCGCCGTCTCGGCGTCTTGGTCCGACCACAGACTTCGCATGGAGTGGCGTCAGTACACGCCCTGAAGAGGCGTCGTCTCGCGCTTTTCGACTGATACGCTGCTATCACCGGTCTGCAGCAGTTTGGCCGCGAGGCTCTGGTCGGCGATCTGCGCGTTGGGATCGGCGAGGTTGGTGCCGGCATATTTGAGCGTGCCCTGCGCCTGGTTGCCCGGCGAGCCGGGACCGGCATTGTCGATCACGCCTTGCGCCTTGCTCGCCGAGCTCACCTCTTGCGGCCGCGGCGCGCCGGGGGCCGGCGGACGCAGATTGAAATCGGGCGGGATCGTCAGCGGCGCGCGCGATTCGACGGCGAACTCGTCAGGCGGCAGGGGTTCGATCCCGAGTGTTTGTTTCCAGTTGCTGCAGCCTGCGAGCACCGCCCCCATCGTCAGGCAGCAAACGATCCGTGGAAGACGCGTGCGGGTCATGGCAGCCGATCGCCCTCTTGCTTTGCCTGCAGTCCGTGGCGCCGGCCCAGAAATCCTTCGAACAGCATCACGATCACGCCAACACAGATCGCGGAATCGGCCAGATTGAAGGCCGGCCAATACCACGCACCCAGGTGAAAATAAAGAAAGTCGATGACGCCGCCAAAATGCACGCGGTCGATCACATTGCCGACCGCCCCGCCGATGATCAGGCCGATCGCGCTGGACAGCAGATCGCTGTGCACCCGCGACAGCCAGAAGATCAGCACCCCGACGATCGCCGCCGCCGCGAGCGAGAACAGCGGCACGCTGAGCCCCGAGCCGGTATTGAGCAGGCCAAAGCTCATGCCGCGATTGCAGGTCAGCACGAGATCGAGAAACGCCGTCACCGCCTCGCGCCGATCGGTGCAGGCCGACACGCCGAAATGCTGCAGCACGACGTATTTGCTGAGCTGATCGAGGGCCACGACGACGAGCGCCGTGCGCAGGCCGCGGCCGATCATTCCGCCGCGGCCGGCAAGGGGCCCACCACCTCGGCGCAGCGCTGGCAGAGGTCGGGATGCTCCGCGTCGATCTCGCCGACTTCCGGCAGAACGCGCCAGCAACGCTCGCATTTCTGCCCCGGCGCATCGCGCACCACGACGCCGATGCCGGGCAGGTCCGGCAGGGTGAAGGCGTTGTCGGGCGGCGGCGCGGCGATCACTTCGCCCGCCGAGGTGATGCACAGCTCGGGGAGGTCGACGCCGCGCAGCAGCGCGGCCGTCTCCGCCGGCACGTAAAGCGCGATCGCCGCTTGCAGGCTGGAGCCGATGCGCTTGGCGCCGCGCTCCAGTTCGAGCGCGCCGGTGGCGACGCGCCGGATGTCGCGCAGTTCGGCCCAGCGTGCACCCAACACGGGGTCGAGCCAGGCTTCCGGCACCTCGGCGAAGGTTTCGAGGTGCACGCTGCGCCCCGGCGTATCGCCGTGACGGGCCAGCCACGCCTCCTCCGCGGTGTAGCAGATGATCGGCGCCAGCCAGCGCACCAGACAATCAAAGGTACAGTCCATCACCGTGCGCGCGGCGCGGCGCAGCCGATCGTTGGCCGCGTCGCAATAGAGCCGGTCCTTGCGGATGTCGAAATAGAACGCCGACAGGTCGACCGCGCAGAAATTATGCAGCGCGGTGAACATGGCGTGGAAATCGAAATCCTCGACCGCCTGCCGCACCAGCGCGTCGAGCTCGGCGAGCCGGTGCAGCACCCAGCGCTCCAGCTCCGGCATATCGGCGGGCGCGATGTCTTCCGCCGGCGAATACCCGTCGAGCGCGCCGAGCAGGTAACGCAGCGTGTTGCGCAGCCGGCGGTAGGTGTCGCCAAAGCGCTTGAGGATTTCCGGCCCGATGCGGATGTCCTCGGAATAATCCGAGCCGGCCACCCACAGCCGCAGGATGTCGGCGCCGCTCTGCTTCATCACGTCCTGCGGCGCGATGACGTTGCCGAGCGATTTCGACATCTTCCGCCCGCTCTCGTCGAGCACGAAGCCATGGGTCAGCACCGCTTCGTACGGCGCGCGGCCGCGCGTGCCGCACGATTCCAGCAGCGACGAGTGGAACCAGCCGCGGTGCTGGTCCGAGCCTTCGAGATAGAGCGAGGCCGGCCATTTCAGCTCGGGCCGCTGCTCCAGCACAAAGGCATGCGTCGAGCCCGAATCGAACCACACCTCGATGATGTCGGTGACCTGCTCCCACTCGCCGGGGTCATAGTCGTTGCCGAGGAAGTCGCGCGCCTCATGGGCGAACCAGGCGTCGGCGCCCTCCTGCTCGACCGCGGCGGCGACCCGGTCGATCACCGTCTGGTCGCGCAACGGCTCGCCGGTCCTTTTGTTGACGAAGATCGGGATCGGCACGCCCCAGGCGCGCTGGCGCGAGACGCACCAGTCCGGCCGGCCCTCGATCATCGCGCCGATGCGGTTTTTGCCTTGCGGCGGGACCCAGCGCGTCTCGTTGATCGCTTCCAGCGCTTTGGCACGGAGACCGTTGGTCTCCATGCTGATGAACCATTGCGGCGTGTTGCGAAAGATCAGCGGCGCCTTCGACCGCCAGGAATGCGGGTAGGAATGCACCAGCGTGCCGCGCGCTAAGAGGCCGCCGGCCGCTTCCACCGCTTCGATCACCGCCGCGTTGGCGTCGCCCGGCTTGCCGTTGGGCAGATAGACCCGGCGCCCGGCGAAGAGCGGCACGCTCGGCAGGTAGACGCCGTCCGGCCCGACCGTGTCGATGACCGGAATGCCGTGCGTGCGGCCCAACTCCCAATCGTCCATGCCGGCATTGGGCGCGATATGCACCAGCCCGGTGCCGGTCGAGGCCTCGACAAACCCGGCCGGCAGCAGCCTCACGTCGAAATCGTAGTCCTGGCCAAACAGCGGGTGTTTGCGCGACCGTACCGGCGAGCGCGCCGCCAGGGAACAGGTCGACGATCGTGTGCCGGACGACCCCAGCTTCCTTGCAGAATTCCTCGATCAGCGGCATCGCCACGAGCAGCTTCTCGCCGAGCGCGCCCTGGCGGGGCGGCACGGCGCGGCTGCCCTCGGCCGTCTCGTCGACCTGGATCACCGCGTATTCGAGCTCGGCGCTATAGGCGATCGCGCGGTTGCCGGGCAGTGTCCACGGCGTCGTCGTCCAGATCACCGCCGAGGCGTGGCGCAGCGACGGCCGGCTGGCATGCGTCACCGGAAACCGCACCCAGATCGTGGTCGAGGTGTGGTCGTGGTATTCGACCTCGGCCTCGGCCAGCGCGGTCTGCTCGACCACCGACCACAGCACCGGCTTGGCGCCCTTGTAGAGCCCGCCATTCATCAGGAACTTGCCGATTTCGCGCACGATCTGCGCCTCGGCGTCAAAGCTCATCGTCAGATACGGATGGTCCCAGTCGCCGATGACGCCGAGCCGCTTGAAGTCGCGCTTCTGCACCTCGATCCAATGCGCGGCGAAATCGCGGCATTCCTTGCGGAACTGGGCGATCGGCACACTGTCCTTCGACTGCTTCTTCTTGCGGTAGGTCTCCTCGACAATCCACTCGATCGGCAGACCGTGGCAGTCCCAGCCGGGCACGTAAGGCGCGTCCTTGCCGAGCATCTGCTGGCCGCGATTGACGATGTCCTTGAGGATCTTGTTGAGCGCGGTGCCGAGATGCGGTTCGCCGTTGGCATAGGGCGGGCCGTCATGCAGCACGAATTTCTCACGCCCTTTGGCGACCTCGCGCAGCTTCTTGTAAAGCCCCATCTCTTCCCAGCGGGCGAGCATCGCCGGCTCGCGGTTCGGCAGATCGCCGCGCATCGGGAAGTCGGTCTTGGGCAGGAAAACGGTCGGACGGTAATCCGCTGGCATGGTGAGTTCCTGAATGAGATGCGTAAAGAAGACGAAAACGGCCCGATCCTCAAACGAGGATCGGGTGCCTAATTCGCCGCATCCATCCGCAACTCATTGCCATGCCGCAGATATAACAGCGCCGCTGTAGCTTTTCGAGGGCTAAGGTTCGTCGTCATACCGGCGCAGGCGGGGATCCACGGTTCAGCGGTTCGAGCGGCGGAGCAGTGGATGCCGGCCTGCGCCGGTATGACGAGGCCGTGGCATCGGAAGCTCATGGGCGGTTCCCCAGGACGCTAACCAAGCAACAACATCGTCGTGTGCAATCAGTATTTCGGCATCGGCCTCCGCTATGACTTCGTCTATCGCAGCCAAATGCCATTCGGCGAGATCGGCGAATTCGTTCATTTCGGCTCCGCTGCCAGTATCTCCCGCGATTTGGCAGCATCGGCGGCAATCTGATCTTTCAGTTCCATGAAGCTGGCGAACTTGCGTTCGGGGCGGATGAAGTCGACCAGCGCGACCCGCAGATGGCGACCGTAAAGATCGCGGTTGATGTCGAAGAGATGCGCCTCGAGCCGCGGCACCAAGCCGCCGACCGTCGGCCGCAGGCCGATATTGGCGACGCCGTCGACCATGCGCCCGTCGAGCGGGTCGTCGGGGCCGTCACCAGAGACCCGCACCGCGTAGACGCCCAACGCCGGGCGGAGATACTCGCCAAGCCCGAGATTGGCGGTCGGGAAGCCGATCGTCCGGCCGCGCTGGTCGCCCAGCGCGACGCGGCCGTCGATCTCCCAGAAGCGGCCGAGCTGCGCCGCCGCCTCGCGCGGCTTGCCGGCCTTCAGCAGCTCGCGGATATGGGTCGAGGAATAGACCGCGCCCTCGCCGCGCACCGGGTCGACGACAGTGACACCGAACCCCTTCGCCGCACCGTGCGCGCGCAGCATCTCGGGCGTGCCGCGACGCTTGTTGCCGAAGGTGCAGTCATGCCCGACGACGATGTGCGAGGCGCCGATCGCGCCGACGATGATGTCGTCGATAAACGATTCGGCGCTCTGCTGGGCGAACGCCGCATCGAAATGCTGGATAAAGAGGAAATCGACAGCGAGCCGGGCGATCTCGCGCTCCTTGACGCGGAACGGCGTCAGCCGGAACGGCTCGCCGCCCGGCACGAACACATTGCGCGGGTGCGGCTCGAAGGTCAGCACCGCCGCCGGGTTCCCGCTGTCGCGCGCCAGCGCGCCGGCATGGCCGATCAGCGCCTGATGCCCCTTGTGCAGCCCGTCGAAATTGCCCATCGCCAGCGCGGCGCCACGCTGGTAGGGCGCGGCGGAATCGGGGTGGCGGATGATGCGCAGACCGGGCATGGCGTGCGCGGAAAATAGCCGCTGCCGCGCCGGGAGGATAGTCGCTCGCGCCTAGAGAAAACTGCGCACTCGGCGAGTCCCGCGGTCTCGGCTAATTTCGCGCCCATGCAAGGGCAATCAAACGCCGACGACGAACGCGCCAAGCCGCTGCGCGAGATGTGGTACTACGCGATGCCGGGCGCCGCACTGAAGCCCGGCGCGCTCACCGCGCGGCTCTATCTCGGCGAGCCGCTGGTGTTCGGCCGCGCCGCCGACGGCACCGCCTTCGCGCTGCGCGACCTGTGCCCGCATCGCGGCGTCCCGCTGCATTACGGCACGTTCGACGGCCAGGAGATCGAGTGCGCCTATCACGGCTGGCGGTTCAAGACCTCCGGCCAATGCGCGACGATCCCGGCGCTTCCAGAATCGCACCCGCACGACGTTGGCCGTATCTGCATCCAGGCCTACGCTGTCAGGGAGGTGCAGGGCAACATCTGGGTATTCTTCGGCGAGCGCGATCCGGAAGAGGCGCCGCAAATCCCGCTGCTCCCCGACCTCGATATCGCGCGAGGGCCCAACCTGACCTATAGCGTGCGCGTACCGACACGGCCCGACGACGCGCTCTACAACCTCGTCGATCCGACCCACAACCCGTTTATCCATGTGTCGTGGTGGTGGCGGCGGCGCGGTTCGATCCGCGCCAAGGAAAAGGACTTCGTGCCGTCGGATTACGGCTTCACGATGGTGCCGCACAAACCCTCGGTCAATTACGCGCTCTACAAGCTGCTCGGGGGCGGGGTGCAAACGCAGATCATCTTCCGCCTGCCGGGTATCCGCATCGAGCACATGGCGTTCGGCAAGCACCGGCTGGCGACGCTCAACACGATCACCCCGATCAGCGACGACGAGATCGAGGAAAGCTACGCGATCTACTGGACCAACCCGCTGTTCAACCTGCTGAAGCCGATCGGCCGGCTGATCGTCGGCGCCTTCGCCGCGCAGGACGGCGGCGCAATGCGCATGCAGGCGCAGGGCGCCAAATACGACCCGCCGACCATGCTGATCGATGATGCCGACACCCAGGCCAAATGGTATTACCGGCTGAAGCAGGAATATGCCCGCGCGTGCGCCGAACAGCGGCCGTTCGTCAACCCTGTGTCGGCGCGGGTGCTGCGCTTCCGCAGTTAGTATTCGTCTGTTGCGGCAGTTTCCTTATTCTCGTCATGGCTAGGCTTGACCCGGCCATTCAGCGGAAATTGACAAGCGCCCGAGCGGGGATAGACGAATGTTGGATCCCCGGGTCAAGCCCGGGGATGACGAAGTGAGGAATACGGGCGATTTTGGCGACTGAGTTGAACGTGGACGCTGCGGCGCCGCTTCGCGAAGCCTGGTACTACGCGGTACCGAGCGACAAGCTGCGGCGCGGCAAGACGCTGGCGAAAATCATGCTGGGCGAGCCGCTCCTGCTCGGCCGCGACCGCGACGGCGCCGCCTTCGCGCTGCGCGACCTGTGCCCGCACCGGGCGATGCCGCTGTCGTTCGGCCGCTTCGACGGGCGCGAGATCGAGTGCCGCTACCACGGCTGGCGGTTCGGCACCGACGGAGGCTGCACTGCGATCCCGGCGCTGGTCGAGGGTCAGAACCTCAATCTCGACCGTATCGCCGCGCGGCGCTATCCGGTGCGTGAGGTCGGCGGCAACGTCTGGGTCTATTTCGGCAAAGAACCCGCCGCAGCGCCGGCCATTCCCGAATACGCCGAATTCGGTGCCGATGCCGCGCCGCGCGTGGCGGAGAGCGTGCGCTTCAACGCCGCGTACGATCATGCGGTCATCGGGCTGATGGACCCGGCGCATGTGCCGTTTGTGCATCGCTCGTGGTTTTGGCGCTCGGGCCGTGCCTTCGCCGAGAAGGAGAAGACGTTCGCCCCTTCGCCGCACGGCTTCACCATGGAACGGCATGCGACGTCGACCAATTCGCGCGCCTATAAGCTGCTCGGGGCGGGCGAAACGGAAACCGAGATTGCCTTCTCCTTGCCGGGGGTCAGGGTCGAGCGGACTCGCGTCGGCCGGCACCACCTAGTCAACATGACGGCGATGACACCGATCGACGACGCGACCGTCGAGCTCAACAACTGCCTCTATTGGACGATGCCCTGGCTCGACCCGCTGCGGCCGGTGCTGCTGCCGTTCATCCGCAAGTTCCTCGGCCAGGACCGCGACGCGCTCGGCCGGCAGAACGAGGGGCTCAAATACGACCCGCCGCTGATGCTGGTCGGCGACGCCGACCTGCAGGCCCGCTGGTACTACCGGCTGAAGCGCGAATATCTCGAGGCCCGCGCCGAGAACCGCCCGTTCGAGAACCCCGTGGAACCCCGCGCCCTGCGCTGGCGCAGCTAGGACGTCTCCGCTGACGGCTCGGTGACGCGCGGCGCCTCGCGGCTCGTCAGATAGGGCGTCAGCACCCCGACGATGCCACGGCGGAAAGTCAGCACGCAGATCACGAAGATGATGCCTTCGATGATCGTCACCCACGAGCCGGTCTGCGCCAGGTAGTTTTCCATCGTCACGATGATGAAGGCGCCGACCACCGGCCCCAGCGGCGTCCCCACCCCGCCGACCAGCGTCATCAACACGACCTGGCCGGACGTGGTCCAGTCGACATCGGTCAGAAAGGCGAATTGCAGCGCCAGCGCCTTGGTCGCACCGGCAAGGCCGGCCAGCGCCGCCGACAGCACGAACGTCAGGAGCTTGTAGCGCTCGGTGTGGTAGCCGAGCGAAGTCGCGCGCGGCTCGTTCTCGCGGATCGCCCGGATCACCTGGCCGAACGGCGAGTTGATGGTGCGCTGGATGATCGCGAAGCCGGCGAGGAACATCGCCAGCACGAAGTAGTACATGGTGATGGTGTTATCGAGGTCGATAAAGCCGAGCAGATGACCGCGCGGCACCGCGCGGATACCGTCCTCGCCGCCGGTAAACGGCGCCTGCAGCGCGAAAAACGCGATCATCTGCGCCAGCGCCAGCGTGATCATCGCGAAGTAAATGCCCTGGCGGCGGATCGCCAGCCAACCGAACCCGGCGCCGAGCACCGCCGCCGCGGCGACCCCGGCAAGGATCGCCAATTCGGGCGGCAAGCCCCACACCTTGGCGGTATGCGCGGTAATGTAGGCGGCAGTGCCCATGAACGCGGCATGGCCAAACGACAGTAGCCCGACATAGCCGAGCAGCAGGTTGAAGGCGCAGGCGAACAGCGCCAGGCACAACGCCCGCATCAGGAACACGGGGTAGAGGAAATACGGCGCGACCAGCGCCAGGCCGATCAGCGCCGCGGTCCAGATCAGGATGTCGCGGCGTTTCATGTCACGCCGCGCGCCCGAACAGCCCGGCCGGCTTGACCAGCAGCACCAGTGCCATGATCACGAAGATCACCGTGCTGGAGGCTTCCGGATAGAACACCTTGGTCAACCCCTCGACCAGCCCCAGCGCGAAACCGCTGACGATCGCACCGAGGATCGATCCCATGCCGCCGATCACCACTACCGCGAAGACGACGATGATGATGTTGCTGCCCATCAGCGGGCTGACCTGGTAGATCGGCGCCGCGAGCACGCCGGCGAGCGCGGCGAGCCCCACGCCGGCGCCATAGGTCAGTGTCACCATCCGCGGCACGTCGATCCCGAAAGCCTGAACCAGTGTCGGGTTTTCGGTCGCCGCGCGCAGAAACGACCCCAGCCGCGTGCGCTCGATGACGAACCACGTCGCCAGACACACGACAAGCGAAAAGACGATCACCCAGCCGCGATAGATCGGCAGGAACATAAAGCCGAGATTGCGCCCGCCCTGCAGCTCGGGCGGGATCGTGTAGGGCAACCCGGACGAGCCGAAGCGCTGACGAAAAACCCCCTCGATGATAAGCGCCAGCCCAAAGGTCAGCAGCAGCCCGTAAAGATGGTCGAGCTGGCGGATATGGCGCAGCAGCAGGCGCTCGATGGCGATGCCGGTCGCGCCGACGACGATCGGCGCAATCACCAGCGACGGCCAATAGCCGATGCCGAGCCAGTTCAGCAGAAACCAGGCGCAGAACGCGCCCATCATGTACTGCGCGCCGTGGGTGAAATTGATGATGTTGAGAAGGCCGAAGATGATCGCCAGGCCGAGACTCAGCAGCGCATAGAACGAGCCGTTGATCAGCCCGATCAGCAGCTGCGCGAACAGCACCGGCGCCGGCGGCATCGCAAAGTGGAGGAAAGAGGCCATGAGTTGCTACGTCTGAACCCGCCTTGGCCGGGCTTGACCCGGCCATCCACGTCTTCTTGTTCGAACATCTGCGGCTGAAGACGTGGACCCCCGGGTCAGGCCCGGGGGAGGCGAGTAGATATTGCGCAAGAACCCTGCCTCAGCCCTTGACGGCGGGGCATTCGTTGCCGCGCGGGCGCTTGTACGCCTGGTCGCCGGGGATCGTCGCGACGAGCTTGTAGAGATCCCATTCGCCCTTCGATTCGCTCGGCTTCTTGACCTCGTAGAGATACATGTCATGCACCAGGCTGCCGTCATCCTGGATATGGCCGTTGCGGATGATGAAGTCGTTGATCGGCTTCGATTTCAGCTCTTTCATCACCGCCGCGGAGTCGAGCGTGCCGGCCGCCTTGATCGCTTCGAGGTAGTGCGTCGTCGCCGAATAGACGCCGGCTTGCGTCATCGTCGGCTCCTTGTTGGTCTTGGCGAAGAATTTCTTCGACCAGGCGCGGGTCTGGTCGTCCTGGTCCCAGTAGAAGCTCTCGGTCAACTGCAAGCCCTGCGCCGTTTGCAGCCCCAAGCTGTGCACGTCCGAGACAAAAACGAGCAGCCCGGCCAGCTTCTGGCCGCCCGCGACAAGGCCGAACTCGGCCGCCTGCTTGATCGAGTTGACCGTGTCGCCGCCGGCATTGGCGAGGCCGACGATCTTCGCCTTCGACGCCTGCGCCTGGAGCAGGAACGACGAAAAATCGGCGTTGTTGAGCGGCACGTTGACTGAACCGAGCACCTTGCCGCCATTGGCTTCGACCACCGTGGCGGTATCGCGCTGCAGCGCATGGCCGAACGCATAGTCTGCGGTGATGAAGAACCAGCTGTCGCCCCCCGCCTTGACCACGGCCGTGCCGGTGCCGTTGGCGAGCGCGACGGTGTCGTAGGTCCAGTGCACCGAGGTCGGCGCGCAGGCCTTGCCGGTGAGGTCGGACGACGCGGCGCCCGAAACCAGCACCACCTTGTTGTCGGCGCGCGCCACCTCCTGCACGGCGAGCGCGACGCTCGAGGTGGTCAGGTCGGTAATCATCGACACGCCCTGCGACTCGAACCATTGCCGGGCGATCGACGAGCCGACATCGGGTTTGTTCTGGTGGTCGGCGCTGACGATCTCGATCTTCTTGCCGAGCACGGTGCCGCCGAAATCGTCGACCGCCATCTGTGCCGCGACGGTCGATCCCGGCCCGCCGAGATCGGCGTAGAGGCTCGACATGTCGGCGAGAACGCCGATCTTGACAGTGTCCGGCGTCTGCGCCGACGCGGTGCCGGCCAGTCCCAGCAAGGCCGCCGCAAAGCCAGCCGCAACAAATCGTCTCATCGTCCCCTCCGCTGGTGTCTCACACGCCCAGGTATTCGTGCAATTTATCGGTATTTTCCATCAGGTATACGTTGTCGATCGCGTCGATAACACGACCGTTGTCGACGATGTAGTGGCGGTCGGCGACGGTCGAGGCAAAGCGGAAATTCTGCTCGACGAGCAGAACCGTGAATCCCTTCGCTTTCAGCGTCCGCAGCACACCGCCGATCTGCTGGACGATAACCGGCGCCAGCCCCTCGGTCGGCTCGTCGAGCAGCAGCAAGGTCGCCCCGGTGCGCAGGATGCGGGCGATGGCCAACATCTGCTGCTCGCCGCCCGACAGCTTGGTTCCCTGGCTGCGCCGCCGCTCGTACAGGTTGGGAAAGATCGCGAAGATTTCATCGAGGCCAAGCCCGCCCGACCGCACCACCGGCGGCAGCAGCAAATTCTCCTCGACATCGAGGCTGGCGAAGATGCCGCGTTCCTCGGGGCAATAGCCGACGCCGAGCCGGGCGATCTTGTTGGAGGGCAGCGCCGTCAGTTCCCGGCCAGCCAGCCGCACCGAGCCCTCGCGCCGGCCGAGAATGCCCATGATCGCGCGCAGCGTCGTGGTCTTGCCGGCGCCGTTGCGGCCGAGCAGCGTCACCAGCTCGCCCTCGCCGACCGCGAACTCCATGCCGTGCAGTACGTGCGACTCGCCATACCAGGCGTTGAGGCCGGCGACTTCGAGCAGCTCAGCCATGGGCGGAGGCAGCCTCCAGCCCGGTCCCCATATAGGCCTCGACCACCTCGGGGTTGGCCGCGACCGACGCGTAATCGCCCTCGGCGAGCACGCGGCCGCGGGTCAGCACGGTGATCACATCGCACAGATCGGCGACCACCGACAAATTATGCTCGACCATCAGCACGGTGCGGTCGCGCGCCGCGTCGCGGATGACGTCGGTGATCCGCCCGATATCCTCCTGCCCCAAACCCGAGGTCGGCTCGTCGAGCAGCAGCATCTCGGGTTCGAGCGCCAAGGTCGTGGCGATCTCCAGCGCGCGCTTGCGGCCATAGGAGAGCGACGCCGCCGGGATTCCGGCAAAATCGCACAGCCCCACCGCGTCGAGCAGCGACATGGCACGATCGTTGAGCGCATCCAGCGAGCGTTCCGAGCGCCAGAAATGAAACGAGTTGCCGAGCCGCCGCTGCAACGCCACACGGACGTTGTCGCGCACCGAGAGATGCGGAAACACCGCGGAAATCTGGAACGAGCGGACCAGCCCGCGCCGCGCCACCGCCGCCGCCGGTTCGCTGGTGATATCACTGCCTTTGTAGAGTATCTGCCCGGCGCTCGGTTTGAGAAACTTGGTCAGCAGGTTGAAGACGGTCGTCTTGCCGGCGCCGTTCGGGCCGATCAGCGCGTGGATCGTACCGCGGCGAACCCGCAAATCGACCGCATGCACCGCGGTGAAGCCGCGGAATTCCTTGGTGAGGCCGCGCGTCTCGAGGATCAGATCGGACAAAGGGGCTATGCTATCCCACGCAAACCGGGCACCGGTCTTGTATCCGGGCGCGGCGCACCCTAATCCGTAGCGCCGAGAGCTGACAAGCAGTCGCCGCCAGAAGGAGCCGGTTGTGAGCGATGCGACCGAACGCGCGCTGAGTGCGATCAAGTTTGACGCCGAGGGGCTCGTCCCGGCCATCGCCCAGCAGCACGATACCGGCGAAATCCTCATGGTCGCCTGGATGAACCGCGATGCGGTGCGCGCGACGCTCGAAGAAGGCCGGGTCTGCTACTGGTCGCGCTCGCGCGGGAGGCTGTGGCGCAAGGGCGAAACCTCCGGCCAGCGGCAATTCCTCAAGGATTTCCGCCTCGACTGCGACGGCGACACGGTGCTGCTGCTGGTCGAGCAGGAAGGCGTCGCCTGCCACACCGGCCGGCGCAACTGCTTCTTCCGCGCCTGGCGCGACGGCAATTGGGCCGAGATCGCCGCACCGCTGATCGCGCCGGAGGAGCTTTATGGGAGCAAGTCGAGCTAAGCCTTCCCCGTCGTCATGCCCGGACTTGATCCGGGCATCCAACCGGCATTTCAGCAATCCGGACGCTGGCGTCCGCTCGTTGGATGGCCGGGTCAAGCCCGGCCATGACGAGTTACTTTTAGCTGCCGCCCACGCGCCACATTAGCGGCACACCAGCGGGCCGGGGGGCGGCGGGGGTAGCGGGCGGCCGGCGCAGCGGTTGTTGTAGTCGGCGACGGCCTGGTTGTAGCGCGCGGTGGCGGCCTGGACCGCCGCGACGATGTCGCCGTTCGATTGCTTGAAGGCGGCATCGCGCTGCGCCAACAGCTGGCGGAATTGCGCGACCGATTGCGGGTTGTTGACGTCCTCGGTGGCGCGCGCCTGGGCGAGCTGGCTGTCGATTTGGCCCAGTTGCGCCTGCGCGGCGCTTAGCACGCCCTGTTTCGTCGCGAGGTCGGTGTTCGTGTCGTCGACCGCCTGCTTGAGGCACCAGCAGGCCATATCGGGACCGGGCGGAGGCGGCATCTGCGCTAGGGCGGGCAAAGCGAAGGCGACGCTGGCGAAAAAGGCGCACCACCTCAAAGTCGACATGCAAGACTCCTTAGGTTCCGACAAAAACGTGGGAATCAGGGCCGCGTGGATGGCGGCCCTTGCCGGCTCGGGGGAAAATGGCGCGGCGCGAAATCAGCGCGACATGATCACCGGGATTTTCGATTCCATGATGATATGCCGCGTCGCCCCGCCGAAGATCATCTGGCGGATGCGACTTTGCGTGTAGGCGCCCTTGAGCATCAGATCGGCGCCGGCGGCCATCGCCTCCTGCAGAAACGATTCGCCCTGCGGCTTCTGCCGGCCGAACGCGGTGCGCAGGCTGACCTTCATCCCATGCCGCTCCAGCGTGCGCGCCAGTTCGTCGCCGGTCGGTCCCGGCTCGGGCATGTGCTGCGGCCCGACCGCGACGATGACGACTTCCTTGGCCTTTTCGAGGAACGGCATGCCGAGCGCGACCGTCGTCGCGGTCTCGGTGCTGCCGTTCCACGCGACGGCGACCATGTCGCCCATTGTCGCCGGCGCGTCCTTCGGCACCATCATCACCGGCCGGCCGCTCTCGAACAGCGCGTCCTCCAGTGTCGCCTCGGCGATCGAGGCGAGCTTTTCCGGCTGCTCGACGATGATCAGGTCGTAGACCCGGCCGCTCATCCCGACGACCGCGTTCTGCCGCCCGTCCTCCTCACGCCATGACGCGCTGGGACCGGCATTGTCGGGCGCAGGCGGGCCGATCGGCACGCCCTGCGCGGTCATGAAATCGCGGAACAGGCGGCGCGCCTGGTCGCGCCGGTCATGGCCTTCGCGCTCCAGCGTGCGGTCGACCTCCGACGAGATCGAGAACCCCATCTCGCCGCCGAACACCACGGCGTATTCGGTGGTCAGGCTGTGCAGCCCGACGATATGACTATTGAACAGCCGCGCCGTCTTGAGCGCCGCATCGAGGACCGGTCCGGCATTGCCGTCGCCGATCACGGCCAGCAGGTTTTTCATCGTCCACCCCGCTCGCGAGGCCCGTCGCCCAGTCGCCACGGGCACTTTTTCAATATCATATACCACCCGCCTCGGTCCCGCGACAGCGCCGCCGACCGGCGCTATGCGATGGACCATGCGGCGGCCCCCCAGTACAGTGCGGGCGCTCTTGCGTCGCCGGGGGGACCGCACAGCATGAACAAGCGTTTGACGCAAAAGTTGCGCAGCCTGTCGCTCGGGTTGCTGACCTTGCTCACCGCGAGCGTCGCGGTACGGGCGGAGACCGTCAGCTTTGGCACCGATTGGAAGGCCGAGGCCGAGCACGGCGGCTACTACCAGGCGATCGCCGCCGGCATCTACAAGAAATACGGGCTCGAGGTGAACCTGCGCCAGGGTGGGCCGCAGGTGAACCACGCCCAGCTGCTCGCCGCCGGCGTGCTCGATTTCAACATCGCCTCGAATTCCTTCGGCCCGCTCAATTTCGCCCAGCAGAACATCCCGATGGTGGCGGTCGCCGCGCTGTTCCAGAAGGATCCGTCAGTGCTGATCGCCCATTCCGGCGAGGGCAACGACAATCTGGCCACGCTCAAGGGCAAGCCGATCATGATCAGCGGCGACACCCGCACCGGCTGGTGGCTCTTCTTGAAGCAGAAATTCGGCTACACCGACGACCAGATCCGCCCCTACAATTTCAGCACCGCACCCTTCCTCGCCGACAAGAAGGCGGTGCAGCAAGGCTATCTGTCGAGCGAGCCCTATACGATCGAGAAGCAAGGGATAAAGCCGGTCGTGCTGCTGCTCGCCGACGCCGGCTACGCCAGCTACGGCTCGATCCTCCAGTGCTCGAAGAAGCTGGCGAGTGAAAAGCCCAAGCTCGTGCAGGACTTCGTGAATGCCAGCATCGAAGGCTGGTACAGCTATCTCTACGGCGACCCCTCGCCGGGCAACGCGCTGATCAAAAAAGATAATCCCGAAATGAACGATGAGCTGATCGGCTACGGCATCGGCAAGATCAAGGAATACGGCATCGTCGACAGTGGCGACGCCAAGACGATGGGCATCGGCGCGATGACCGACGCGCGCTGGCAGGAGTTTTTCGACACGATGGCAAAGGCCGGCCTCTATCCCGCCGGCATGGATTACAAGCAGGCCTACACCCTGCAATTCGTCGACAAGAAAGTCGGCATGAAGCCGTAAGAATGCCCTCTTCGACATCTCCCAATCTTCCGCCTCCCCCGGGCTTGACCCGGGGGTCCACGTCTTTGTTTGCGAGCATTGCAGCGGAAGACGTGGATGGCCGGGTCAAGCCCGGCCAAGGCAATTGAGGAATGCGTTCGAGCTTTGTCGGAGGCCATTGAACGCCCTGCCAAAAGGGAGGCGATCCTCGAACTACGCGGCGTTGGGAAGCGCTTCGCGTCGGGCCTCGAAGCGCTCGCCGGTATCGACCTCGATGTGGCGCGTGGCGAGTTCTTGAGCCTTCTCGGCCCCTCCGGCTGCGGCAAGAGCACGCTGCTGCGCATCGTCGCCGGGCTGTCGCCGCCCAGCGCCGGCGACTGCCGGCTGATGGTCGATCATGCGCCCGGCCGCATCGGCTTTGTGTTCCAGGACCCGACACTGATGCCGTGGAGCACGGTGACCGCCAATGTGATGCTGCCGTTCCACATCGCCAGGAGGCGCGGCGCCGAGCCGCGTGAGCGCGCGCTCGCGGCGATCCGCGCGGTCGGGCTCGTCGGGTTCGAAAATGCCTATCCGCACCAGCTCTCGGGCGGCATGCGCATGCGCGTGTCGATCGCCCGCGCACTGGCCACCGACCCCGACCTGCTGTTGCTCGACGAGCCGTTCGCCGCGCTCGACGAGATCACCCGCCTCCAGCTCAATGACGACCTCCTCCGCCTGTGGGAACGGCACCGGCCGACCATCCTTTTCGTGACGCACAGCGTCTTCGAATCGGTCTACTTGTCGACACGGATCGCGGTGATGTCGGCGCGTCCCGGGCGGATCAGCGCCGACCTGCCGATCGATCTGGCGCAGCCGCGCACCCGCGCGACCCGCATGTCGCCTGAATACGCCGCGATGTGCGACAGCGTCTCGGCCCATCTCGGCCAGGCGATGAGCGGGCGATGAACCAACTGGGGTTGCGCATCGCCGCGCCGCTGGCGATCGGCCTCTTCTTTCTTGCGCTGTGGGAAGCGGCAGTGCGCATCACCGGTGTGCCGGTCTATATCCTGCCGGCCCCGAGCGCGATCGCCCAGAGCTTGTGGGTCGACGGGCCGAGCCTCTTCGGTTCGCTGCTCGTCACGCTCCGCATCACCCTCGCGGCGCTGGCCGCCGCGGCGATCGTCGGCGGCATCATCGCGCTGGTTTTCTCGCTGTCGCGCATCGTCGAGATCAGTTTCTTCCCCTATGCGGTGATCCTCCAGGTGACGCCGATCGTCGCGATCGCGCCGCTCATCATCATCTGGGTGCACACGCCGTTTCTCGCGCTGCTGACCTGCGCGTGGATCGTCGCGTTCTTTCCAATCGTCTCGAACACGACCGTCGGGCTCAACAGCGCCGACCGCAATCTCCTGGCGCTGTTCCGGCTATACGGGGCGTCGCGCTGGCAGGTGCTGTGGCGGCTGCGGGTGCCGACGGCGCTGCCCTATTTCCTCGCCGGCCTGCGCATCAGCGGCGGGCTGGCGCTGATCGGCGCGGTCGTCGCCGAGTTCGTCGCCGGCACCGGCGGCGCCGAGACGGGGCTCGCCTACCGCATTCTCGAAGCCGGCTACCGCTTGGCGATCCCACGCCTCTTCGCGGCGCTGGTCATGCTGTCGGTGACCGGGATCGTGATCTACTTGGTGCTCGACTTCATCTCGCGCCGCCTGCTGAAAAACTGGCACGAAAGCGCCACGACGGAAGAAGAAGAGTAGCGGTCGGTCACCCGACGTTTTTGAACAGCGCGATTTCCTTGAGTAGCGCCTCGACGGCGCCGCCCGCAAAGTGGAGACAGGTCTCGTCGACCAGCCGCCCATCCTTGATCCTGGTTTCCGCCGCGGTGATGATCACCTCGCGCGCCAAGGTCACCCGCGACAGGCAGGAATCGAGCGCCACCTTCATGTGCTCCAGGCACCGCGCCCCGCCCAAAGGCCCGCGCGACGTCGCCATGATCGCCACCGGTTTGTGTGCCAGCACCGACTCAAAGGCCGGCCGCGACGCCCAGTCGATCGCGTTCTTCAGCACGCCCGGGATCGAGTGGTTGAACTCCGGCGCGCACAGCACCAGCCCATCCGCCGCCTCGATATCGGCCAGCATCTGTTTCACGACGGGCGGCCGCTTGTCGCCCTCGAAATCCTGGTTGTACGCGGGGACCGGTGCGAGGTCGTAGACCTTGAGATCGGCGCGGTCGGCGAATTTCTCGCGCAGCGTTTCGAGGATCGCATTGGAAAACGAGCCAGCGCGCAAGCTGCCCGACATGCCGATAAGGCTGACCTTCGCCATTGTGCTGTTCGTCCCCTGTTCGTCCCCTGAAGCGCGGAGGCCCCTCATAACGAATGCCCCCCGCCAATAGCAACCTAGAACGGTATCCAATCAGACCGTGTTGCAGTGCCGGCCTCAACGGATTCCGCTCTAATCCTGCCGATTGCGCCCATGACGCTGAAAGCCTCCCGCCGCGGCCTGGTGCCGCCGTTTATCGCGATGGATGTGCTGCGCGCTGCCAACGCGCGCGAGGCCGCGGGCGAGCGGGTGATCCATCTCGAAGTCGGCCAGCCCGGCACCCCCGCGCCGGAACCGGTGCGCGAGGCGGCGCGCCGCGCCCTCGCCGACAGCCGGATCGGTTACACCGACGCCGAGGGCATCGTACCGCTGCGCGAGGCGATCGCCGCGCATTACCGCGCGCAATATGGCGTCGTGGTCGACCCGGCGGAGATATTCGTCACCACCGGTTCGTCGGCGGCGTTCCAGCTCGCGTTTCTCGCGGCGTTCGAGCCGGGCGACCGGGTCGCGCTCGCGGCGCCCGGCTACCCCGCCTACCGCAATATCCTGTCGGCGCTCGGTCTCGAAACGGTACTGATCGAGGTCGGCGAAAACGCGCACTACCAGCCGAACCCCGAACTGCTCGCGGACTATCCCGATCTTGCCGGCCTCATCGTTGCCAGCCCGGCCAACCCCACCGGCACGATGATCGCGCCCCCCGAGCTGCGCCGCCTTATCGACTATTGCCGCGAGCGCGGCATCCGCCTCGTATCCGACGAAATTTATCACGGCATCACTTATGACGCCGCCGCCGCGACCGCGCGCGCCTATGGTCGCGAGGTGATCGTCGTCAACTCGTTCTCAAAATATTACAGCATGACCGGCTGGCGGCTTGGCTGGATGCTGGTGCCGCCCGACCTCGCCCGCTTGGTCGAGTGCCTGGCGCAGAATTTCTACATCTCGCCGCCGGCGCTGTCGCAGTTGGCGGCAATCGCCGCCTTCGATTGCCGCGCCGAGCTCGACGGCCATGTCGCCCGCTATCGAGCCAACCGCGACCTCTTGATCGCGATGCTCAAGAAAGCCGGCTTCACCCGTTTCGCGCCAGCCGACGGCGCCTTCTATCTCTATGTCGACGTCTCGTCGCTGACTCGCGACAGTGAAGCCTTCTGCCGCCAGATGCTCGCGGAGACGGGCGTCGCCACGACGCCCGGCCGTGATTTCGACCCGATCCACGGTGACGACTGGCTGCGCCTCAGCTTCGCCGGCTCTGGCGACGACATCGCCGAAGCCGCAACCCGCCTTGCCGAGTGGCTGCCAAAGCAGCAAATTTGAACCACCCCGGCGAAGGCCGGGGCCTATGGTTCCGGTGTTCGAACGGCTGAAAGATGGACCCCGGCCTGCGCCGGGGTGGTCCCGATAACGGGGCGTAGCGCCAGTAAATTGCACCTCGCCGCGCGACAGGAGCCTTCGCGTCCTCTGCGAAACCTCAGCGTCCTTTACGCTGAAAATTACCCCGCCGCCGCGGCGCGCTTCGCCGGCCAGTTTTCCGGGTCTTCGAGAAAGCTCCGCACTTTCTCGTACTGCCCCGGCTCGAACCGCCCCAGTTTTTCGGCGGTCGCCGCGACGTCCCACCAGGTGGCGAGCGCGTGCAGTGTGATCCCTTCGGCCGCGAGGCTCGTTTCAGTGTGCGGGAAGATGCCGTAGTTGAAGATCACAAAGGTGTGCGAAATCTCGCCGCCGGCCTGGCGGATCGCCCGCACGAAATTGAGCTTTGAGGTGCCTTCGCTGGCCAAATCCTCGACCAGCAGCACCCGCGCCGCATCCTGCAGCCGGCCTTCGATCTGCGCGTTGCGGCCAAACCCCTTGGCCTGCTTGCGCACGTAGAGCATCGGGAGCGACAGCCGGTCGGCGATCCACGCCGCGAACGGGATGCCGGCAGTCTCGCCGCCGGCGATCGCGTCGAGCGATTCGCAGCCAACCCGGCGCTCGATCAAATCGGCGCCCATATCCATCAGCTTGCGCCGAGCCCGCGGGAACGAAATGAGCCGTCGGCAATCGACATAGACAGGCGACAACCGCCCCGAGGTAAAGGTGAACGGGTTGTCGGGCCGGAACAGCACGGCCTCGGTTTCGAGAAGGATGCGGGCGGTGATCTCCGCCCAGTCGTTCTCGGCCGTGGCGCGGACCGGGTGCGAAGCTTGGGCCATGCCCTATCTTAACGGCAAAAGAAGTGGGCTTGACAATCGAAGATGGTAAGAACAAAAAGAGAACATCGGAACAAGCGTTGCGATTTGATGTCATCTGCGGCCCAGCTTGTTGATTTGCAAGAGCGTATCCGGCGCATCGAGCGGCCGAACGCGGCGCGCCATGGAGTGCTGCCGTTCGGGGTCGTGGCGATCGACCAGGCGCTGCCGGAGGGCGGCCTGGCACTCGGCGCGTTGCACGAGTTTCACGGCGCCGGCCCCGACGAGGAAGACGGTGCCACCGCGGCCGGCTTCGCCGCCGCCATCGCCGGACGGATCAACAATCCTTTTGTCATTCCGGGGCATCGCGCAGCGATGAACCCGGAACCCATGAACACCAACCCCAGCCCGGATTTCACCGGTCCGTGTTCATGGGTTCCGGGTTCTCGGGCTGCGCCCTCGCCCCGGAATGACCCGAGAGGGATAGGCGGCATGGTCCTGTGGTGCCTCAAGCAGCACGACCTGTACGGACCCGGTCTGGCCGAGCATGGCCTCGACCCGGCGCGAATCGTCTTGGTCCGCGCGGCGCGCGACGGCGACATCCTGTGGGCGCTCGAAGAGGGGCTGCGCACGCCCGCGCTCGCCGCGGTGGTCGGCGAGGTAGGCCGGCTGCCGATGGTCGCCGGCCGACGATTGCAGCTTGCCGCCGAACGCTCCGGCGTCACCGCGCTGCTGCTGCGGCGCTGGCGCACCGGTGCGGAAGCCTCCGCCGAGCGCACCCAGCCGAGCGCGGCGGTGACACGCTGGCGGGTCACGTCGCTGCCATCGCTGCCAGATGGCGAGCCCGGTCTCGGCCGGCCGCGCTGGCAGGTCGAGCTGTTGCGCTGCCGCGGCGCCGAGCCGGCGGCTTGGGATACGGAGGTTGCGGATGCATCGGGTGCTGTACGTTTTCCTGCCGAGCTGGCCGATCGACCGGCTGCGCCGCAACGGCCTGCTGCCGACCGTGAAGGATGGCGTCGCGAGCGTTGGCGCCGCGCCGGGTGATTGTTCCGCGACCTCCAATAACGCACCACCCCGGCGCAGGCCGGGGCCCATCGCTGCCATGCGTCCCGGCCTACGCCGGGATGATCTGAAAAAGGGAGCATTCTCGGCAGAAGAACTTCCCTTCGCCACGGTCGCCGCCGCCAACGGAAAGCAGCTGCTCGCCGCGGTCAACCCGGCGGCGGTCGAGAAGGGTCTCGCGGCGGGCCTGCCGCTGGCCGATGCGCTATCGTTTCTGCCCGGCCTCGCGACCCGTCCGGCCGAGCCCGCCGAGGATGCGGCGGCGCTCACCCGGCTCGCCGAGTGGTGCGGCCGCTACAGCCCGTGGCTCGCACCGGACGGAAGCGACGGCGTCAAGATCGAGGTCACCGGCTCGGCGCATCTCTGGGGCGGCGAAGTACAACTCGCCGCCGATCTCTCGCGGCGGCTCGCGCGCCAGAGTATCTCGCACCGACTGGCGATCGCCGACACGCTCGGCGCCGCCTGGGCCGTCGCCCGTTACACACCGGATGCGACGGCCGAACAGCCCGTTGGCTGTAAATCTCCTGCAGAAACAGCCAGCTTCATCATCCCGCCGGGTGGCGTGCGCGACGCCATCGCGCCGTTGCCGGCCGTGGCGCTGCGGCTCGACGGCGCGCTGGTCCAGGGCCTCCATCGCGTCGGGTTGCGCCGCGTCGGCGAGATCATGGCGATGCCGCGCGCCGCGCTTACCCGCCGTTTTAGTGAGGACATCACCCGCCGGCTCGACCAGGCGCTCGGCGACGAGCCCGAGCCGCTGTCGCCGCTGGGCGAGGTGCCGACCCGCCGCGTCCGGCTCAGCTTCGCCGAGCCGATCGCCGACCCGGCCGATCTCGCCCGCGCCATCGAGCGGCTGACCGGAGACCTCGTCACCCGCCTGGCGCGCGAAGGCATGGGCGCGCGGCGGCTCGCTCTCGGTTTTCATCGCGTCGACGGCCGCGTCGAACACATCCGCATCGGCACCGCCCGGCCGAGTCGCGACCCCGTTCATCTTGCGCGGCTGATGCTCGGCAAGCTCGACACGGTCGACCCCGGCCTCGGCATCGAAGACGCGATCCTCGCCGCCTTCGCCGTCGATCCGCTGGCGCCGGAGCAGATCGAAAACCCTGCCCTGGTCAGGGCCAATCCCCACCCCAACCCTCCCCCGCTTGCGGGGGAGGGAGAAGACGTTTCCCATAGCTCCAGACAACCCCCCTCCCCCGCTGGCGGGGGAGGGCCGGGGTGGGGATCGGGCCTAGCCCCGCTGTTCGACCGCATCGGCGCCAGGCTCGGCCTCGACGCGCTCGCCCGCCTCGAAGCACATGAAAGCTACATCCCCGAACGCGCCTCGGTGGCCGTGCCCGTCGCCGATAACCCCAACCCCAACCCTCCCCCGCTAGCGGGGGAGGGGGCGCGGTTGAAGCGTCGGCAGACAGCATCACCTCAAAAGTCACCTCGCCCGGTGCGTCTGTTCGCGCCGCCGGAGCCGATCGAGGCGGTCGTCTGGATGCTGCCCGACGATCCGCCTTCGCGCTTCGCTTGGCGTCGGCGAACCCACCGCGTCGCCCAGGCCGACGGCCCCGAGCGCATCGCCGAGGAATGGTGGCAACCCGACGGCCAGCTGATCGGCAGCGAGGGTCTCCCCGATGCCATCCGCGACTATTACCGGGTCGAGGACGAGACCGGACGCCGCTTCTGGCTGTTCCGCGCCGGGCTGCCCGGCGACCCGCCGCCGCGCTGGTTTATCCACGGCCTGTTTGCCTGAAGACATCCCATGCCCGAACTTTCCCCCAAGCAATCCAACGCCATCATCGCGCTCGATCGGCTGTCGCGCACGATCGGCGATGGCGAGGGGCTGGGGTGGCATGGCGGCAAGCGCCGGGAAACCGGCGGCGGCCGTGGCGGTCCAGCCAAGCCGGCCGGCCCCTATGCCGAACTGCAGGCGACCAGCAATTTCTCGTTCCTGCGCGGCGGTTCGCACCCGTGGGAGCTGGTCGAACGGGCCGCCGCGCTCGGCCTTGCGGCGATCGCGGTCACCGACCGCAACAGCGTCGCCGGCCTGGTGCGCGCGCATCAGGCGGCACGGGAGACCGGCATCCGCCTCGTCATCGGCACCCGGCTCGATCTGCGCGACGGCATGAGCCTGCTCGCGTTTCCCGAGGATCGCGCCGCCTATGCCCGGCTGACGACGCTGCTGACGCTCGGCAAGCGCCGCGCGCCCAAAGGCGAATGCCACCTCGACTATGCCGATGTCGCCGCGCACGGCACGGGGCTGGTCGTCGTTTTGCTGCCGCCCGAGGCGGTCGACCGCGCGAGCATCGCCGTGCATCGCCGGCATGCCGGCCAAATCGCCGGCGATTTCGCCGCCAAATCCCCTGGGCGCGCCTATCTCGCCGTGCAGTATCTCTATCGCGGCGACGACGCCCGCCGTCTCGCACGGCTCAAGCGGATCGCCGACGAGACCGGCCTCGCGCTACTGGCGACCGGCGACGTGCTTTATCACACCCCCGAGCGGCGCCCGCTGCAGGATGTAGTGACTTGCATTCGCGAGCATTACACGATCACCGCGGCCGGGTTCCGCCTCGCGGCCAATGCCGAACGCCATCTGAAATCGCCGCAGGAGATGGCGCGGCTGTTCCACGGCCATGAGGCGGCGCTGGCCGCCAGCCTCGAGATCGTCGAACGCTGCCGCTTCAGCCTCGACGAATTACAGTACGAATACCCCGAAGAGCCGGTGCCGCCCGGCATGACCCCACAATCCCGCCTTTCGCAACTCGCCTGGGAAGGCGCGGCCCAGCGGCTTGGCGGCAGGACCGGCATTGCGTCCTTCGAGACGGCTGCTCCGCAGCCTCCTCGGAGCCTGGCTGAAAATGCGTTTGTATCGTCGTCTGGGGCTTTTTTGCGCGTCATTCCGGGACATCGCGCAGCGATGAACCCGGAACCCATGAACACGGACCTCGAAAAGCGCGCCCCGACGCCGGAGACACTTGGACAAGACCGTGTTCATGGGTTCCGGGTTCGGCCCTGCGGGCCGCCCCGGAATGACGAAGGTAGTTTCAGAGTCAGGCTCTGAGGAGACCGCGAAGCGGTCGTCTCGAAGGACGCACCATCCCCACTCCGGCATCCCAAACAAATTCCGCCAACGCATCGAACACGAGCTGGCGCTGATCGAGCAGCTCGATTTCGCGCGCTATTTCCTCACCGTGCACGACATCGTGCAGTACGCGCGCTCGCAGGGGATTCTCTGCCAGGGGCGCGGCTCGGCGGCCAATTCGGTGGTGTGCTACTGCCTTGGGATCACCTCGGTCGATCCGGAACAGATCGACGTGCTGTTCGAGCGCTTTATCAGCGCGGCGCGCGGCGAGCCGCCCGATATCGACGTCGATTTCGAGCACGAGCGGCGCGAGGAGGTGATCCAGTACATCTACGAGCGTTACGGCCGCGACAAGGCCGGGCTCGCCGCGACGGTGATCTGCTACCGCTCGCGCGGCGCGCTGCGCGAGGTCGGTAAGGTGATGGGCCTGTCCGACGACACGATCGCCGCGCTCTCCGGCATGGTGTGGGGCTGGTCGAACGAGCGGCTGCGGGACGAGCGGGTGCGCCAAGCCGGGCTCGACCCCGCCGACCGCAACCTGCGCCTGGCACTCGACCTCGCCGGCGCGTTGATCGGTTTCCCGCGCCACCTGTCACAGCATGTCGGCGGGTTTGTGATCACCCGCGGACCGCTCCATGAGCTGGTGCCGATCGAGAACGCGGCGATGAAGGACCGTACCGTCATCGAATGGGACAAGGACGATCTCGACGCGCTGCATATCCTGAAAGTCGACATCCTCGCGCTCGGCATGCTGACTTGCATCCGCAAGGCCTTCACGCTGCTCGAAAAGCACAAGGGCGAACCCCTGACGCTGGCGACGATCCCGCCCGAGCGGCCGGAGGTCTACGACATGTTGTCGAAGGCGGATTCGATCGGCGTCTTCCAGGTCGAGAGCCGCGCTCAGATGTCGATGCTGCCGCGGCTCAAGCCCAAGACATTCTACGACCTGGTGATCGAGGTCGCGATCGTCCGGCCGGGGCCGATCCAGGGCGACATGGTCCACCCCTATCTGCGCCGCCGCAACGGGATCGAAAAGGCCTATTGTCCTCCGGGGCTGGAGCACGTCCTGAACAAGACCATGGGCGTGCCGCTGTTCCAGGAGCAGGCGATGCAGATCGCCATCGACGGCGCCGGCTTTACTCCCGACGACGCCGACCGGTTGCGCCGCTCGATGGCGAGTTTCCGGCGCAACGGCGATATCGAGAAATTCCGCGACAAGTTCATCGACGGGATGATCGCCAACGGCTATCCGCGCAACTTCGCCGAACGCTGCTTCAGTCAGATCGAGGGGTTCGGCACTTACGGCTTCCCCGAGAGCCATGCCGCGAGCTTTTCGCTGCTCGTCTACGTCTCGGCCTGGATCAAATGCTTCCATCCCGAGGTCTTTGCCTGCGCGCTGTTGAATTCGCAGCCGATGGGCTTCTACCAGCCGGCCCAGATCGTCCGCGACGCGCGCGAGCACGGCGTCACAGTGCTGCCGGCCGACGTCAACCACAGCGACTGGGACTGCACGCTGGAGCCGCTTTCCCCTCGCTGCAGGACCGGCAATGCGTCCTTCGAGACGGCTGCTCCGCAGCCTCCTCAGGATGAGGAGGGTCTCGGGATGGCATCAAAAAAAAACCTCATCCTGAGGAGCGGCCATCAGGCCGCGTCTCGAAGGACGCACGATGCCGATCCAACACCCGGCAACCACCTCGCGCTGCGGCTCGGCTTTCGCCTGATCAAGGGGTTTTCCGAAAAGGATTCGGCGCGTCTCGTCGCGGCGCGCGGCGCGGGCTACCGCGATGCCGAGACGCTGTGGCGGCACGGCGGGCTCGGCATCGCCGCCCTGGAGCGTCTCGCCGCCGCCGACGCGCTGCGCTCGATCGCGCTCGACCGCCGCCAGGGACTGTGGGCGATCAAGGCGCTCGGCGAAGCCCCGCTGCCGCTGTTCGCCTGTTCCCATGTCATTCCGGGGCGCGACACCGTCGCGAACCCGGAACCCATGAACACGGACCGGGTAGATTTTGTTGGGGCCCGGGCCTCCTCTCCCAATCGCCCGAGTTCATGGGTTCCGGGTTCTCTTGCTGCGCAAGAGCCCCGGAATGACGATGAAATGAATATCGCCGCCCTGCTTCCGTCGATGCCGTTGGGCGAGCATGTCGTCGAAGACTACGCCACGACCAGCCTCAGCCTGAAGCGGCACCCGCTGGCCTTCCTGCGCGGCGAGCTCAAGGCGGAGGGGATCGTCGCCGCCGCCGCGCTCGCCACCCTGCCGGTCGAGCAGCGTGTCCGGGTTGCCGGGCTGGTGCTGATCCGCCAGCGGCCGGGCAGCGCCAAGGGCGTCATCTTCATCACCATGGAGGACGAGACCGGCGTCGCCAATTTGATCATCTGGCCGCCGATCCTCAAGCGCTTCCGGCGCACCGTGCTCGGCGCGACGCTGCTCTATTGCCGCGGAAGGCTGCAGCGCGAGGAAGGAGTCATCCACGTCGTCGCCGAGGAACTCCGGGACCTGACCCCGCGGCTGCGCTCGTTGCGCGACCGCACCGGGCTCGACGAGCGCCCGACATCGCCGGTCCGGCGCCGCGAGCGCGTCCCCGGCCACGACCCGCGCGACTTCTACGAGCCGCTCATCTCGATCCACAGCCGCGATTTCCGCTAGTTGGCAATGCCGGCCCGCAGCCCAACCTTTACGCCATGTCTCTCGTCTTCACCTCGCTGCCCGCGCCCGCAACCCCGCTGCGCGCGGCGATCGCCGAAGCGAACCGGCGCGACGAGGCGGCGGCCGATGCGCTGATCCTCGCCGCCGCACGGTTCGCGCCCGACGCCAACGCCCGCATCGCCGTGACAGCCCGTCAGCTCGTCCAGCGGGTGCGCGAGCAGGGGCCGCCGAGCGGCGGCATCGAGGCGTTTCTCAACGAGTACAAACTGTCGACGCCCGAGGGCGTGGCGCTGATGTGCCTCGCCGAGGCGCTGCTGCGCATCCCCGACAGCGACACGATCGATCGGCTGATCCGCGACAAGATCACCGCCGCCGATTGGCAGAGCCATCTCGGCCATTCCGGCTCGCTCTTTGTCAACGCGTCGACCTGGGCGTTAATGCTGACCGGGCGGTTGCTCCGCTCCGACGCTGCCGGCGCGCACGATCTCGGCCATGTCCTGCATCGCTTTGCCGCGCGCTCCGGCGAGCCGGTGGTGCGCCAGGCGGTGCTGGCGGCGATGCGCATTCTCGGCCGGCAGTTCGTCATGGGCCGCACCATCGACGAGGCGCTCGACCGCGCCAAACCCGCCGAACGGCACGGCTATCGCCATTCCTACGACATGCTCGGCGAGGCGGCGCGCACCGCCGCCGACGCCGAGCGCTATCACGCCGCCTATGCCGGTGCGATCGCCGCGATCGGCGCCGCCGCCGGCGGACGCCCCGTCGAGGCCGCGCCCGGTATTTCGGTCAAGCTCTCGGCGCTGCACCCGCGCTACGAAATGGTGCAGCACGAGCGGGTCATGCAGGAGCTGCTGCCATGCCTCGCCGATCTGGCGGCACAGGCGCGCGCCGGCGGCATCGGCTTTACGGTCGACGCCGAGGAAGCCGACCGGCTCGACCTGTCGCTCGACATGCTCGAGGCGCTCGCCGGGTTGCCGGGCCTTGCCGGCTGGGACGGGCTGGGCCTCGCGGTGCAGGCCTACCAGAAGTGCGCCCCGGCCGTCATCGACTGGCTCGCCGATCTCGCGGCGCGCACGCATCGCCGGCTGATGGTGCGGCTGGTCAAGGGCGCCTATTGGGACAGCGAGATCAAGCGCGCCCAGGAGCGCGGCCTCGCGACGTACCCGGTCTATACACGCAAGGTCGCGACCGACGTCTCCTATCTAGGTTGCGCCAAGGCCTTGTTTGCCGGCGGCGCCGCCTTCTATCCGCAATTCGCCACGCACAACGCCCATACGCTGGCCGCGGTGCTGGCGCTGGGCGGCGAACGAACCGATTGGGAATTCCAGCGGCTGCACGGCATGGGCGAGGCGCTGCACGAGCAGGTCGTCGCCCAAGGTCCGTTGGGGGGCCGGCCCTGCCGCGTCTACGCACCGGTCGGCAGCCACGAGGATCTGCTCGCCTATCTCGTGCGGCGGCTGCTGGAAAATGGAGCCAACACCTCTTTCGTCAACCGCATCGTCGATGAGGCCCTGCCGATCGACGCGATCATCGCAGATCCCGTCGCCGCCCTGACACGACACGAGCCAAAAGCGCATCCCGCCATTCCACTGCCGCGCGACCTCTACCGGCCGGAGCGGGTCAATTCCGCCGGCCTCGACCTGAGCGATCGGGACGCATTGGTGGAATTGCGCGATGGGCTGACGGCAGCGCTCGCCGAACCCGCGATGACGGCGCCGCTCGTCGGCGGCAGGGAATTCGCCGGCAAAGGCGAGCCGGCGTTCGACCCGAGCGACCGCCGCCGCGCGATTGGCACGGTGGTGACCGCCGACCCTGCCATCCTTGGCACCGCGCTCGCCGCAGCGGCTGGCGCCGCGTCCGGCTGGGACCGCACACCCGCCGCCGAACGCGCCGCGATCCTCGACCGCGCCGCCGACCTCTACGAGCGCGACCGCCATGCCTTGATGGCGCTCATCATCCGCGAAGGCGGCCGCACTATCCCGGCGGCGCTGTCGGAGGTGCGCGAGGCCGCCGATTACCTGCGCTATTACGCCGTCCGCGCCCGCGCCGATTTCGCCGAGCCGCTCGCCCTGCCCGGCCCGACCGGCGAGCGCAACCGCATCGCGCTGCACGGCCGCGGCGTCTTTGCCTGCATCTCGCCGTGGAATTTTCCGCTGGCGATCTTCACCGGGCAGATCGCCGCCGCGCTCGCCGCCGGCAATGCGGTGATCGCCAAGCCGGCCGAGCAGACACCGCTTATTGCCGCCGCCGCGATCCGCCGCCTGCTCGCTGCCGGCATCCCCGGCGACGTGCTGCACCTGCTGCCGGGCAGTGGCGAACAAATCGGCGCGCCGCTGGTCGCCGATCCGCGCATCGCCGGCGTTGCCTTCACCGGCTCGACCGACACCGCGCGCGCCATCAACCTGGCGCTGGCCAAGCGGCCGGGACCGATCGTCCCGCTGATCGCCGAGACCGGCGGCCAGAACGCGATGATCGTCGATTCCTCGGCGCTGCCCGAGCAGGTGATCGCCGATGTGCTGACCTCCGCCTTCGACAGCGCCGGCCAGCGCTGTTCGGCGCTGCGCCTGCTCTACGTGCAGGACGACATCGCACCACGACTCCTGCCGTTGCTCGCCGGGGCGATGGCGGAGCTGTCGATCGGCGACCCGGCGCTGCTGGCGACCGATGTCGGCCCGATCATCGACGCCGAGGCGCGCGCCGCGCTCGAAACGCATGCCGAGCGCATGAACCGCGAGGGCCGGCTCCTCTACCAATGCAAGCTGCCCCCGGGTGCCAAGCACGGTACGTACTTCGCGCCGCGCGCCTTCGAGATCGACAGCGCCCGGCGCCTCACCGGCGAGGTGTTCGGCCCCATCCTGCATGTCGTGCGATGGCACGCCGACCGGCTCGACGCGGTGATCGACGAGATCGCCGCGACCGGTTTCGCGCTGACCCTCGGCATCCACAGCCGCGTCGACGAGACCCAGCGCTATATCCTCGACCGGCTCGGCGTCGGCAACAGTTACGTCAACCGCAACATGATCGGCGCGGTGGTCGGCGTGCAGCCGTTCGGCGGCGAGCGCCTGTCGGGCACCGGCCCCAAGGCCGGCGGTCCACGCTATCTCTACCGCTTCGCCACCGAGCGCACGGTCTCGACCGACACCACCGCGGCGGGCGGCAACGCGACGCTGCTGTCGCTGACCGACGAGCGTTGACCCGGCGCGCGCGCCGCGCCTCAATACGCCATCCGTTCCGCGAGGTAGCCTACCGATGCCCGACGCTCCGAAAATGCCGCTCGCCCGCTTCAAGGTGCTCGATCTGACCCGCGTGCGCGCCGGTCCGACGGCGGTGCGCCAGCTCGCCGATTGGGGCGCGCAGGTGATCAAGATCGAGGCACCGCCGTCGCCGGGTGAAGGTCTCGGCGGGCCGCGGCTCGGCCCCGATTTCCAGAACCTGCACCGCAACAAGCGCAGCCTGACGCTCGACCTCAAGGCGGCGGACGGGATCGAGATTTTCCGCAAGCTGGTGCGCGACGCCGATGTCGTGGTTGAGAACTACCGGCCCGACGTCAAGGACCGACTCGGCATCGACTACAATTCGCTGAAGGCGATCAACCCGCGCCTGGTCTATGCCAGCATCTCGGGTTTCGGGCAGAGCGGCCCCTATCGCGACCGGCCGGGCTTTGACCAGATCGCCCAGGGCATGGGCGGGCTGATGTCGATCACCGGGCTGCCCGGCCAAGGCCCGGTACGCGTCGGCATCCCGGTCGCCGACCTCTCGGCCGGCATCTTTACCGCGATGGGCATCCTCGTCGCGCTGCTGGAGCGCGAGGTATCGGGCGAAGGCCAATGGGTCGAAAGCTCGCTGCTCGCGGCGCAAATCGCGATGCTCGACTTTCAGGGCGCACGCTGGACCATCGCGCACGAAGTTCCCGAGCAGGCCGGCAACGATCATCCGACCAGCATCCCGACCGGCGTGTTCCAGACCAGCGACGGCTATATCAACATCGCCTCGGCCGGAGACGAGATTTTCGGCCGGTTCTGCCGGGCGATCGACCAGCCGGAACTCGCCGAGCATTCCGACTACAAGACCGGCCGCGCGCGCTCGGATAACCGCAAGGCCTTGAACGCGGCGATCGAGGCGGTGACCAAGACGCGCACGAGCGTCGAATGGATCGACGCGCTCAACAAAGCCGGCGTGCCGTCGGGCCCGATCTACAAGATGGACGAGGTCTTTGCCGACCCGCAGGTGAAGCATCTCGGCATCGCCCAGACCGTGCATCACAAGCAGCTCGGCGATATCGAGCTGGTCGGCCAGGCGGTCACACTGAGCCGCACCCCGAGCCGTCTCGTCACCGCCAGCCCCGACGCCGGCGAACACACCGACGCGATCCTCGGCGATCTCGGCTACAGCGCCGGCGACATCGCCCGGCTCAGGGAGAAGGGGGTGGTGTGAGTCTCGTCGTCATACCGGCGAAGGCCGGTATCCACTTTTCCACAGCACGAGAAGCTGAAACGTGGATCCCGGCCTGCGCCGGGATGACAATCAGCTTCGCGCCGTCTCGCGCGGGTCGAAGCGCTGGAGCAGCGCGTCGCCCAACAGGTTGCAGGCGATCACCGTCAGAAAGATCATCGCGCCGGGATAGACCGCCAGCATCGGGGATGAGGTGATCAGTTCCTGGGCGTTCGACAGCATGCTGCCCCAGCTGGCGAGCGGCGGCTGTACCCCGAGCCCGAGAAAGCTCAGCACCGATTCCAGCAGGATGATGTCGCCGACCGACAGCGTCGTCGCCACCACCAGCGGCGCCATGACATTGGGCAGGATGTGGCGCCACAGGATATGCGGCACGCCGGCCCCGAGGCTCTGCGCGGCGCGAACGAAATCGCGGTTGCGGGTCACCAGCGTCGCGCCGCGCACCAGCCGCGCCGCGGTCGTCCAGCCGACCAGCACCGCCAGCACGACGATGCGGATGAGGCTGATCGCCGGGGAGTCGGCGACCATATGCGGCACGCCGATCTTGGCGAGGTCGAGCGCCGCCAGCACGATCAGCAGCGGCAGCAGCGGCAAGGCAATAACGCCGTCGGCAAAGCGCATCAGCACCCGGTCGGTCGAGCCGCCGAGATAGCCGGCAGCGAGCCCGATCGCGGTGCCGATCGCCGCCGCGGCGACCGCCGCCGCGACACCGATGGTCAGCGACACCCGGCCCCCTTCGAGCAGCCGCAGCAGCAAGTCGCGGCCCAGCTCGTCGGTACCGAGCGGATGCGCCGTCGACGGTCCGCCGAACCGGTCGAGCAGATCTACCGCGGAGAGGTCGGCACCCAATAAATGCGCGAGCAGCGGCTCGGCGAGCGAGGCCGCCGCGATCAGACCGAGCAGCACGAGCGGCAGCCTCACCGGTAGCTGACCCGCGGGTCGAGCCAGGCATAGGCGAGATCGGCAGCAAGATTGGCGAGCATCGTCACTGCCGTCGCCAGGAGCAATGCGGCGAGCGCGAGGTTGTAGTCGTTGCCCATCACCGCGTCGAAGATCAGCTTGCCCATGCCGGGATAGGCGAACATTTCCTCCGTCACCAGCGCGCCCGACACCAGCGAGCCGAACGACAGCGCGAGGATCGTCGCGATGGGCACCAGCGCGCCGCGCAGCGCATGCCGCCACACCACCCGCCCTTCACTCGCCCCTTTGGCGCGCGCCGTGCGGATGTGGTCCTGTCCGAGCGCGTCGCGCATCGCCGCCCGCACATAGCGGGTGTAGCCGCCGAGGCTGGCGATGGTCAGCGTCGCCACCGGCAGCACGAGATGCCGCAGCCACTCGGCGAGACCGCCTTCCGTTCCGCCTCCGGTGCCGCTCGCCGGCAGCCAGCCCAGCCCTTGCGCAAAGATCAGGATCAGGATCAGCGCCAGCCAAAAGGTCGGCAGCGACACTCCCGCGAAGCAGCCGAGATTGACCGCGGCGTCGAGGCGGCTGCGCGGCCGCCGCGCGGCGGCAATGCCGAGGCCAAGGGCGGCCGTGAAGGCGATCACGAAACTCGACCCCAGCAGCACCAGCGAGTTACCCAACCGCGGCAGCAACGTCGCCGCGACCGGCGCCGAGAATAGCCGCGAGTAGCCGAGATTGCCGGACAACGCCGTCTGCGCCCAGGCGAGGTAGCGCTCGATCAGCGGCCGGTCGACACCGTAAAGCTGCTTCAGCCTGGCCACATCCGCCGAAGTCAGATGCGGGTCGGCGCCAAGCATCAGATCGATCGGGTCGCCCGGCATCAGCCCGATCAGCCCGTAGATCACAAACGACATCAGCACCAGCATCGCCGCGATTTCGACAAGCCGGATGGCGGTGAAGCGGATCATCCTTTCTCGTCACCCCCGCGAAAGCGGGGGTCCAGGGACAACCGCCCCGTCGCTCGCCATCAATTCCCGCCTTCGCGGGAATGACGACGGGAACGCAAAGCCGTCACTTCGCCTCGCCCCAGTCGGTCGACCACAGCGACGTCGGGTACTGGTTGCCGGTGGGGCGGACGCCGGTCAGCCATTTCGGCAGGATAAACGCGTCGGAGCGGAAATAGAGCGGCAGCGACGGCAGATCGGTGGCGTAGAGCCGCTGCACTTCTGCCCACAGCACCTTGCGTTTTGCCGGATCGAGCTCGACTTCGAGCACGTCGATGATGCGGTCCATCTCCGGATTTTTGTAGCCGCCGATATTCTGCCCGGCATAGCTGTTACCGGCGTTCGGCACCTCGTCCGAGCGGAAGATCGACCGCGGCGCGTTCTCCGGCGCGCTGATCCAGGCATACATCGCGAGATCGAAGCGGCGATGCGGCAGCGTCTCGCCAAACAGCACGCGCGCCGGCTCGTTGTGGATGCGGACATCGACGCCAAGCTTTTTCCACTGGCTCTGCAATACCTGCTCGACGAGTTCGCGCGAGCGATTGCCGGCGGTCGTCGCCAGCTCCAGCGACAGCGTCTTGCCGTCGGCATTCTTGCGCGCGCCGTCGGGCTGCGCATGCCAGCCGGCTTCCTCCAGCAACTGCTGGGCGCGGGCGAGGTCGAAGGGATATTTCGGCACGTCGTCGGTGAAGCCGGCATCCTGCGGCTCGACAAAGGCGTTGGCGACCGCCTGCCTGCCGGCAAACACGGTCTTCACCAGCGTGTCCCGGTCGAGGCCGAGCAGCAGTGCGCGGCGCACCCGGACATCGGCAAGGATCGGGTTGTCGAGGTTGCAGTCGACATGCTCGAAGGTCAGGCCGGGCTTGTAGATGATGTTGAACCGGTCGCCATGGCGCTTGTCGAAGGCCAGCGCCTCGTCGAGCGGCAGCCCGACCTCGCCCGCCGCCATGTCGATCGTGCCGGAGAGGAGATTGGCTTCGAGCGCCGCAGTGTTCTCGATCGCCCGTATCGTGATGCGTTTGAAATAAGGCGCGGGTCCGGCCCAATACGGGTTCGGGACAAGCGTGATGTGCGAGCCGGAGACCAGCTCGGCGACGCGGTACGGACCATTGTAGAGCCCGGGATTGGTGGGATCGGCCGCGTAAAGCGTGCGCACCTTATACTGCGCCGGCTCGGCGAAGGCGGCGCGCTCCAGATGCGCCGGCAGCGGTACGAAGTCGTCGATCGCCTCGAAATGATAGCCGAGCCGGTCCCAGTGCAGGGTGAAGGTCTTGTCGTCCTTGACATCGACGCCGAGGATTTCGCGGTACATCTCGGCATTGCTGACCGCGCTCTCCTTGTTGCGGCCGAACTCGTAGGTGAATTTGACATCCTCGGTGGTGACCGGGGTGCCGTCGCCCCATTTCGCGTCGGGGCGAATCGTGTAGGTCAGATCGATGCCGGTCTTGCCGCCGGGCAGCTCGGTCTTGACCGCGCGGCCGTTCTCGAATGACGGCAGTTCCGTGCACAACAGACAGACGATCTTCCAATCGGCGTCGAACACGGTGAAGGGGCGGACCGTAAAGCCGAGCACGTAACTTTTCGCCGCCACCGCGTCGATATCGGGGTGAAGGGCCACCGGAAACTGCACGATGCCGATGTTCAGTTGGTCGCGCGTCCCTGCCGAGGCCAATGGAAACCACAGGAAGCCAGCCAGCATCAACCACAGCCGTAAGACAGGGCGCCGTCGATCGACCCTGCCGCGCTCGCCGGTTGCGTCAATTGCGTACATCAGCCGCGCCCCAAGTGCTTGAAACATGGTGCTCACGAGACATACTATCCGGCGCCGACGGGATCGGACACGCGCTCCGCAAGGTTGCGTGTTCCTCGGAACGAAACAACAAAAGCGTTGTTTCAACCCCCGAGAGCTCGCAAGGGCCTCCCAGCGGATATTGATGCCGTAGCCGTAGTGTCGAATCCCGAACTGCCACAGAGGACAACAAGCATGAAACATCTCTTGACTGGCGTCGCCATGGCCGCGGCCCTCGCGATCGCCGCCCCTGTCTGGGCACAGAACGCGCCAATGACCCCAGGCGGCAACAACCCCACCAGCGGTTCCGCCGGGCCCTTCGCCCCGAAGGCCGCCCCGGCCCCGGCCGCCCCGGCTGCGGCCCAACCGATGGGTTCAAAGCCGATGGCCGCCAAGCCGATGCACCGGAAGTCGATGCATCATGCCAGCCATGTCAGCCACCGCCGCATGAGCGAAGGCGACCAGATGACCGAGCAGCTCAACGCGCAAGAGCTGGCGCGCATCACCGGCGGTGGTGCGCCAGCCCCGGCGCCCATGCCGATGAGCCCGGGCGGCAACAACCCGACCAGCGGATCGGCCGGCCCGTTCGCGCCGCCGCCGCCGAAATAAGCGGGGCACGATCCTGTCGTTTGCGCGCAAGGGGGCTTCGGCCCCCTTGTTGCTTTTCAGCCGATTATCTGTGCAGCGGTTGAAACAGGTGGTCAGATAAATAGAAGTCGGATGCTTTAACCAAAAAATCACCAAAATCTCGGACGTTACAGTCCAGTTACAATAGCTTGTCCAAAGCCCCAGCAAATTTAATCAATCATCAAGTAATAATTTAGCCAATTTGCGATCAATCGCACGGCGGACAGCGGTCACGTTCAGACTCCTTTAATTGGCCGGGCCATAGGTTGATGGCCAATGTCAGAAACCGCCCGTAGTCGCCATGGCAGCGAAGATTAGCACCGATCCGGATACCCCCCTTCCGGAATGGATAACGCGCTTTGTCGCCGATATCCCCTCCGCGGTTGCGTTGTTTGACCGCGAGCTGCGCTATGTCGCGGCAAACAATCGCTGGCTCAACGCCTTTGGCGTCGTCGGCGAGGGGTTGATCGGCCAGTGCCACGATCAAATCGATCCGCACAGCGCGCCAATCCTGATCGACCTGCACCGCCGCGCGCTCGCCGGCGAGACGGCGGAAGGCTGCCTCACCGACGATGACGAGCTCAACGAGGGCGCGAGCCAGCGCATCGTCAGCGCGCGACCGCATCACGATCGCGACGGCGCGATCCTCGGCGTCATCGCGACGATGCACGAGGCGTTGGCGATCGCTACCGAAAAATCGCTCGAATATGCCAGCGACGCGCTGACCGGCCTCGCCGGCCGCCATTGCTTCATGAAGCGCGTGCGCTCGGCGATCGCGCCGGCCTCCGGCATGCGTCGGCCGGCGGCGGTCTTCCTGCTCGATATCGACAATTTCAAAGGCGTCAACGACCTGCACGGCGCCAGCGCCGGGGACGAGGTGCTGCGCGTTATCGCCAACCGGCTGCTCGCCGGGACCCGGTCACGCCAGCTGCCGCCCCCGCGGACCAGCAAGAACCCGGCGATGCAGCGCACCGACATGGTCGCGCGTCTCGGCGCCGACGAGTTCGCGATCATTCTCGGCAGCCCGGCGCCGAGCCCCGCCGACGCAGACGCTTTCGCGCGCCGCCTGCTCCAGCTCGCGGTAAGCCCGGTGATCGTCGGCGAGCAACGGGTCCGGCTGTCGGCCAATCTCGGCTACATCGTCACAACCGAGGTGCATCGCAGCGAGGACGACGTCATGCGCGACCTCGACGTCGCGCTGCAGGAGGCCAAGCAGCGTGGCCCCAACACCGCCAAGTCGTGGGAACCGGCACTGACCAGCACGGTCGGCCGCCGCCTGGCGCTGCTCGACCAGCTACGCGCCGCGCTCGATGAGAACCAGTTCGTGCTGCACTACCAGCCAATCCTGCGCTTGGAAGACGGTCACGTGATCGGCGCCGAGGCGCTGCTGCGTTGGAACCACCCGAGCGACGGCCTGGTACCGCCGGCGGCGTTCCTGCCGGTGCTCGAGGAAAGCGGGCTGATCGTGCCGGTCGGCTGCTGGGTGCTGCGCGAGACCGTGCGGCAGATGCAGGTCTGGCAGATGCTTTACGGCCGCGATCTGTTGGACTGGGTGAGCGTCAACGTCTCGGCGCGCCAGTTCAACGACCCGTCGGTCCTGCTGGCGACGCTGTCCGAAATCCGCGATAGCGGTTTCCCCCTCTCCCGGCTCAAGATCGAGATCACCGAATCAGCCGTGATGCGCAATCCCGAGGTCACCAAGTCGGTGCTGACCGAGCTCCAGGAGCTCGGCATCCGTATCGCGATCGATGATTTCGGCACCGGCTATTCGGCGCTCGGCGCGTTACGCGACTATCAGGTCGACACGATCAAGATCGACCGCGGCTTCACCGCGCGCATCGACACCACGGACGGCAGGGAATTGGTGCTGGCGATGCTCAAGATCGCCCGGATCTACGGCGCCGAAGTCGTCGCCGAAGGGGTCGAGACCGTGGTCGAGCGCGACATCCTGCGGCGCAATGGCTGCGGCTACGCGCAGGGCTACCTCTTCGCTAAGCCGATGGACGGCAGTTTCTTCGGCGCGTTCGCGCTCACCCACCTGGTCGAGACCGGGGACGCCGCCGATTAGAGGCTCTCGCCGGCCGCGACACCGCGGCGGCGGGCGACGCGGTCCATCTCGTCGAGCAGCTCGTGCAGGACGTTATCGGCGGTGTATGACATCTTGGCGAAGGCGCGCAGGAAATTGTCGGTGCGCGGTAGCTGGAACAGGCTCTCTTCGCCATCGGCGCGGCTCGTCGCGGCGACCGTCATCACCGCCTCGTAGGGCTGGATCACCAGCTCCTTGAGCGGCTTCCCCGGCCCTGTCACGTACTCGACGACGCGACACCGCTCGCCGTCGCTGGTCTGCGACAGGATTGTCATCCGATAGGCGGCGCGCGTCGTCGCCGCCTCGACCAAGGCGCGGGTGAACGGCCGCAGAAAACTCTCGTCGAAGCCGAGCAGCGCCATCGCGCGGTCGCCGTTCACCCCCGAGCGCATTTCCAGCGTGGTCCACAGCGACGAACGGCCCTGGAAATAATCGGCGGACGCCAGATCGAGGTTGATCGAATTGATCGGCATCGGCGCCGACGCCGATCGCGCCGACAAAAATGCAAAGCAGGCCGGCTCGCGCTTCAGCGAAATATTGGTAGAGACCTCGAGATTGCGGTCGCTGATTGCCGGGGTTTCACTCAAGGCGGCCTCCTCGAGGGACGGGGGAGCGGCAAAACGCCACGGTCGGGAACGGAGCCATTGTTACGAGCCAGTTACGTTCTGTCAAAAGCCAGGTTTCGTCGTGCGGCCTTTGGCCGCGCGAGTACACCACCTCTTTAACGGATCGATTTGTCGATTTTGCACCACGGCGTTTCGTTGTGCTCAACCGCGCGCCGCGCGTTCGATCGCTTCCTCGGCCGCCAACCACTGCGCCTCGGCTTCGGCGATGCGCCGGACGAGGTCGGCGCGGCGCTTCAGCGCCTCGGTCAGGCCCGTGCCGCCGCCAAAGGCTTGCGGCGCCGCAAGCTGCCGATCGAGAGCCTTTTGCTCGGCGGCGAGCTGCGCCGCCGCCTGTTCGGCACGGCGGGACTCGCGGCGCAGCGGCTCCAGCGCCAGGCGCGCCTGTGCCGCCTCCCGCCGTGCCTGGCGCTTGGGATCGCGCTCTCCCGATTTCGCGATGCGCTCGTCTTCCGCCGCGTCACGCTCTTCGAGCCGGCGGCGATAGGCGTCAAGATCGCCGTCGAACGGCCGCACCGTGCCGTTTTCAACCAGCCACAGCCGATCGGCGACCAGTTCGACGAGATGCCAGTCATGGCTGACCAGCACCACCGCGCCGGCATAGTCCGCGAGCGCCGCGACCAGGCTTTCGCGCGTTTCCATGTCGAGATGATTGGTCGGCTCGTCGAGGATCAGCAGCCCCGGCGCGTCGTGCGTCACCAGCGCCAGATTGAGCCGCGCCCGCTCCCCGCCCGACAGCGCCGCCACCGGTACGAAGGCCTTGTCCTGGCCAAAGCCGAACGCGCCGAGCCGGCCGCGGACCGCCTCCTCATTGAGCTGCGGCAGCAGTGCAGCCAGGTGATCGTACGCCGATTCGTCCAGCCGCATCTCCTCGATCTGGTGCTGCGCGAAATAGCCGGTCACCAGCTTCGACGGCCGCGTCACGTGCCCCGACATCGCCGGCAGCCGGCCTCCGAGCAACCGGGCGAAGGTGGTCTTGCCGTTGCCGTTGGCGCCGAGCAGGGCGATGCGGTCGTCGGGGTCGAGCCGCAGGTCGAGCCCGGCTAGCACCGGCTTGTCCTCGGCATAGCCCACGCTCGCCTTTTCCAGCGTGATCAGCGGCGGCTTGAGCTCGGCCGGCTCGGGCAGGTGCAATTCGATTGGCGGCGTCTCGGCGATGACCGCGACCGGCTCCAGTTTCGCGAGCGCCTTCAGCCGGCTCTGCGCCTGGCGCGCCTTCGATGCCTTGTAGCGGAAGCGGTCGACGAAGGCCTGCATGTGCTTGCGCTGCGCGTCCTGGCGCTTGGCGACCGCCTGTTGGCGCGCCTTGGCTTCGGTGCGCGCGCGCAGATAGGCGTCGAAATTGCCGGAGTAGAGCGTCAGCTTGCCGGCTTCGAGATGCAGGATCGAGGTTGTCGCGGCGTTGAGCAGCTGGCGGTCGTGGCTCACCAAAATGAAGCTGTGGCGATAGCGCCGCAGATAGCGCTCCAGCCACAGCGAAGCCTCCATGTCGAGGTGGTTGGTCGGCTCGTCGAGCAGCAGCAAGTCGGGCTCGGCGAACAGCACCGCCGCCAGCGCCACCCGCATGCGCCAGCCGCCCGACAATTCGTCGATCGCGCTCTCCTGCATCGCCGCGTCGAAGCCGAGCCCGGCGAGGATGCGCGCCGCGCGGGCCGGCGCCGCGCGCGCACCGATCGTCTCCAGCCGCGCCTCAATCTCGCCGATCCGCTCCGGTGCCGCGCCGGCGTCGAGTTCGGCCATCAGCCGGGCGCGCTCACGATCCGCCGCCAGCACCGTGGCGAGCGGCGTGCCGCTGCCGCTCGGCGCTTCTTGTGCCAAAAAGCCGATCCGCCAGTCGCGCGGCCGGATGATGTCGCCGTCATCGGGGGCCAGCCGGCCGCGGATCAGATCGAGCAGCGTCGACTTGCCGATGCCGTTGCGCCCGACGAGACCGAGCTTGCAGCCCTCAGGGATCTGCGCGTTGGCATGGTCGAGCAACGCCCGCCCGCGCTTCCCGCCAACGCGGTAGGTGACATCCGAAATGGTCAGCATGGCGACTTATCGACGAGACCTATTCGTTCTTCTCGCTGCGGAGCGCGGGCTCGAAGTGTTGCCCGCCGTAGAAAACGCGGACGATAAGCACCTCATCGTCGCCCACCATGAAAGCGATTGTTGCACGACGCTCAAATCCCATTGTGCGCAACCCGGGCCGTATGCGATCCCGCCGCGTGCCGCGTTCGGGAAACGTCTGAAGACTGAGGCAAGCGGCTTCAATCCTCCCGATATAGGCCTCGGCGACCGCCACCCCGGCAGGGTTGGCGATATAATCGTACAACGCGAGAAGATCGGCCCACGCCCGGGGCTGGAAGCGCACCTCATATCGCTTCATTGCGGTCTTGTTTTACCCGTTTGGCATGGTGCTCGCGCAGTTCTCGAAAGACTTCCGCGGCCGGAATGCTCGGTTGTGGGTCGGCCAGCAACTCGTCAATTCGTTGACGCAACCACTCGTCAAAGGCTGTCTCCTCACGATCCAGCGCGCGCAATGCGGCCCGCAGCACTTCGCTTGCCGACGCGTAAGCCCCGGACTGCACCCGGGCGTCAACCCGTTCCTGAAGATCGCCGAGCGTAACCGTCATCGGCCTGCTTGTTCGAGCCATTGCACCTCCGATCAGTATGACACTGTCATATTATGTCCGAGTGTGCGCTCACAAGAGCCGAGAGAATTTCCGGCGTTCATGAGATATGCATCGCCAATTTGGGCATATCCGCGTCGGCCTCTCCGGGTGGCTCTATCCCGGCTGGCGCGGCGTGTTTTGCCCGAAGGGGCTGCGGCACAAGGACGAGTTGGCCTATGCCAGCCGCCGGGTCGACACGATCGAGATCAACGGCACATTCTATTCGCTGCAGCGCCCCGAGCTGTTCGCGGGGTGGCGCGAGGCGACGCCCGACGGCTTTGTCTTCGCGGTCAAGGGCGGCCGCTTCATCACCCATATGAAGCGGCTGCGCAATATCGATACGGCGCTTGCCAATTTCGTCGCCTCGGGCGTACTGGCGCTGCACGACAAACTCGGGCCGTTTCTGAGGACGCGGCGCTCGACCGCTGGGCGGCACGGGGCAGGTGCTGGGCCGATGGCGGTTTCGCCCGTCGACGCCAAGCTGATCGATGCCGCAACTGCGCCGCGCGCCGAGCCGCGCGACGTCTATGTCTATTTCGACAATGACGCCAAGGTCCGCGCCCCGATCGATGCGGAGGCGCTGCGCAAGCGGCTTTCCTAACCGCACAACCGCGATCACTATTCCCGAAACAATCAGCTTCGGGAGGATTGCCGTGGAACAACGCAGCCTGTCGCGCCGCTCGTTGCTCGCCGCCACCGCCGGGATTGCCGCCGCGACGGTGACCCGGGACGGTCGGGCGCAAACGCCCCCCGCCAATCCGCAAGCGCAAATCGGCACGCCGGCCAGCACCATCACCAGCCCGCCGCGCGACTGGTCGCCCGGCCGCCCGTCGATCTATCCCGACCCCGACGTGCTCGTCATCGATCCGTCGTTCCGCACCGTCCCGCCCGGCAACAGCGCGGTCCGGCGGCTGTGGACCGGCGCGCAATGGGCCGAGGGGCCGGCCTGGTCAAGCCAGGGCCAGTACCTCGTGTTCAGCGATGTCAGCGGCAACACGCAATACCGCTACCTGTGGGACGCCGAGATGGTCGTGCCGTTCCGCAAGCCCTCGGCCAACACCAACGGCAATTCGTACGATTTCGAGGGCCGCCAGCTCTCCTGCGAAGACTTCAACCGCCGCGTCGTGCGCTGGGAGCATGACGGCTCGCTCAAGGTCATCGCCGACAATTTCGAGGGCAAGGCGCTCAACTCGCCCAACGACATCGTGCCGCATCCCGACGGCAGCATCTGGTTCACCGACCCGCCTTACGGCGCCCGCGCGCTTGAAGGCCATCCCGACGAAGCCGGCGGCCCGACCAACCCGCAGGGTCTGTTGAAGCCGGGGGTCGGCGCGCCCAATGCCGGGGTCATCGGCGGCAAGAAGCGCGAGCTGCCGACCGCCGTCTATCGCTGGGACCAGAGCGGCAAGCTCGAACAGGCCATCCCCGAAACCCAGCTGCCCGACCCCAACGGGCTCTGCTTCGCGCCCGACTACAAGACGCTTTACGTGATCAGCACCGGCCAGGGTCCGGGCGATACCGGCCCCGGCGGCAAGCGCGAGGTCTACGCCTTCGACGTGCAGGGCACCAAAGTCGCGAACATGCGCCTCTTCACCGACATGATGCTCGACGGCATCAAATGCGGCCCCGACGGCATGCGCGCCGATGTGTTCGGCAATCTGTGGATCAGCTCGAACGCGCCGCTCGGCTATGCCGGCGTCCTGTGCTTCACCAAGGAGGGTAAGCTGCTCGGCCGCATCCGTCTCCCCGAAGTCTGCGCCAACCTCGCCTTCGGCGGCCCCAAACGCGACCGCCTGTTCATGACCGCCAGCACCTCGCTCTTCATCTACCAGACCACGACGCAAGGCGCGGCGCCGGGGTGATGTCTGCGATGACGCGAAACACTGAGCCTGGGAAAGCTATCGTCAGACGCATAAGCGGCATTCTGGAAAGCCTAAAGGCTTGGCACAGCTCCGTGTGGGCGGCGTCGACAAACGAAAACGCCGTCGGCGGAGCGACGGCGTTTCCTGTCAGAAGTTAGCTGTTCAGGTTATCGTCACACCCCCGAGCAAATTTCCAACCTGAGGGATGGCGCCGGCCGCGATGAGCAGCGTGCCACCTGCGACCATGCCCTTTCGTATGGCCGGGTGCTTTTGCAAATGCCCGCGCAGCTTCTCGTTGATGTGAATACCCGCCAACGCCGCGTGCAGCACGATGCCGAGGATCAGCAGGGCAGATAGTGCAAGGTTGTCGTTCACAGCTTGTCTCCACGTCTGGTTGTTCGAGCAATCCGTCGACACGTTGCGGGGGGCATCGGCCGCCCCCCGCACTAGAGGCAAGATCAGGCACTCCGCTTCGTGGACTAGTCCGCCATAAGGGATCGGCACCATGCTAAACGTGATGGTTGCCGACACGCAGGCCAGCAAAACCACGATCAGAGCAACGAATGGCCGAAGCGGCTCGCGCCACCCCGAGCGCCACCAGCGAGTGAAATGCCGCCCCATTCTCAAGCCACCCGCCGTCGGCCCAAACGCAGCTTGTACGGCATCCCCGACGCGCCGGTGTCCTCGACGATGTCGCTGACGGTAGCAACGACGTGCCCCTTCTCGTCTTCGACCCAAATGTCGGTGACGCCGTTGTGATCGTGCCGCCGGAGCATGAACGCGCGAGCCGCCTCGATTGTCGGAAACTCGCGCGCCTTGCACTCACCATCCACCAGCACATAGGCGACTACCGGCTTCTTGATTGTCATGATCATGGGCGCCTCCTTCCTGCGACACGTGCGCGCCAATAACTCCCGCGCTCGCCGAAGGTCAAAATATACCGATCATTGCCCGCTTCAAGATCGCTACTTACGTTTCTATTCAGTTTAATTGCTTACAACCCACTTCCCTTTTGTTCTCACTGTAGCTCGATTGATTTACGATACGCGCCAATCGCGCCTACACGTCCTTGTACCTTATCCCGCCCACGTTGCAGCTACCGCCAATCCAGGGTCGTTGCAGTTGCATCGCCCTCGAAGATGCTTCAAGATTGAAGCAAATTGTGTTCGGGGAGGAGTACGGACGTTGGCCCACACGGAGCTCAGCCGCCAAAACAAAAAAATCCTTCTATTCGTCTCTCCAAAGAATATTTTCTAGTCGTTAGTGTTATCTGGCCGCATTCACCAGGACGATATTGCTGGATTTTGCGATCTTTCGGAATCAACGTTTTCTCATTGGAAAAAAAGCTGGGTGGTCGGAGACGATTCTGTCGACAAAATATTTTCGTCTGTGCGAGAATTATTGGATATCGGCACACGAACAATTCCCACAAGCAATACAAAAAAGTTGAAAAAAAATCAAAAATCTACGTACACAGTAGATCCTGGCAATGCGGAGCGGGCTAAAACACTATTGAAAAGGTTTCATTCTGCTTATATAGACGGAAGAATCGGAATATACGACACCGGTAAAGCTCTTGGCATGGAAATTGTTGAATGCCAAAAAATAATTGACACCCTAATATACGATAAAATTCCTCTATTCTCAGGAATTTACTATGGCGATAAGACTAATGCAGATAATATTTTTTACAGTTACGGAGGTATATATCTTTTATGGGTGAAACGCCAAAACATATGGCTACAAGCTCCTTTGCGTGTCCGATATGTTTTGGAAATAAGAAAACATTCGACGATTAGATGCAAACTAAACGCACCAATATTAGCAGTAGCAGGAAATTGGGAGTACGATGGGTTTTTGACATCCAGAGAAAACAGGAATTATTGGATTTTTGAAAAGAGAATTAGTGAACGGTATGACCATTTTTACTTTATTACGACGCGAGGGTTCGATTTTACCCCCTTAAACGGGATAGAAACAGATCGGAAAACACTGACCATGAGGGGACGATATTTGTCCGCCGACCAAGATCAAGCGCAAACAGTTGTTGGGGATGTAATATTGTTGCAGCGACAGAACATTTCTGGCGAGGAAAATGAAATTGAATTTATGCATACGCAAGCACGTAGACTGAACAACAGTGAGAGCGATGCGGTCCAGCGACACGCCGACGCTTTTGATCAGTTTCTATTGCGCGATCATGTTGTGCGCGGGATTAACGACGTCTCTCCATTTCCACTGGGCGTGAATATTTAAAAGGTTCGTTCGGCGCGGATATTGTTGAAAAAGTCGTCGCTGGAAAAATTCGGACTGTTTTGAGCAATAATGATTTAAGAACACAAGCTTCATTGAATAAATGTAACTGAGACCATTACTAATCATGATATAATATTTCAACAGAAAATGCTGGCCGACTTTTTCAACAATATCCGCCGAGAGGCGACCTAAGTTTCGGGGCGGCGCGCCCAGCCGAGCTGAAAATGTCCTTTACCCAGTACTTATCCCACCCGTCCGCAGTACCCGCTGCGCGATCGACCAGCGGTGGACTTCGCTGGGGCCGTCGTAGATGCGGAAGGGGCGGACCTCGCGGAAGATGCGGGCGACGATCGTGTCGTCGGTGATGCCGAGCCCGCCCAGGATCTGCATCGAGCGGTCGACGATGCGCCAGATCGCCTCCGAGCAGATCACCTTGGCCATGCTCGACTCGTGCCGGCCGCGCTCGCCCTGGTCGAGCACCCAGGCGCAATGCCAGATCGCCAGGCGGCTGGTGTGGATGTCCATCTCGTTGTCGGCGAGCATAAAGCCGACACCCTCATGCTCGCCGAGCGGCTTGCCAAAGGCATGGCGGCGGCGGGCGTAGTTGGTGGCGATGTCGTGGCAGCGCCGCGCGGCGCCGAGCCAGCGCATGCAATGCGTGAGGCGCGCCGGCGCCAGCCGCGCCTGCGCGTAGCGGAAGCCCTGCCCGACCTGGCCGAGCACCGCGGTCTCGGGCACGCGCAGCCCGTCGAGCCGGATCACCGCGTGCCCGCCGGCCATGAACCCGTCGAGCGTGTCGAGGATGCGCTCGATATGGATGCCAGGCGCATCCATCGGCGCGAGAAACATCGTCGCCCCGGCCGGGCCGAGATCGTCGCTCTCGTTCTTCGCCATGATGATCGCGAACTTGGCACCGACCGCCCCGGTGATCAGCCATTTCTCGCCGTCGATGATAAAGTCGCCGCGATTGTCGCCATGGGACCTTGGGGTGTCCCGGCGCGCCGTGGTCAGCAGCATCGCCGGATCGGCCCCGGCGCCGGGCGCCGGCTCGGTCATCATAAAGCAGGAGCGGATGTCGCCGGCAGCAAGCGGGCGCAGGTACTCCTCTTTCTGCGCCTCGATGGCGACCTGCTCCAGCAGGTGCATATTGGCTTCGTCGGGTGCGAAGCAGTTCAGCGCGATCGGCCCGAGCGGCGAATATCCCGCCGCCTCGAACACCACTGCCTTGCCGCGGTGGTCGAGGCCCAGCCCACCCCATTCGCTGCCGACATGTGGTGAGGTCAGCCCGGCGCGGCGACCCAGCGCCACCAGCTCGCGGCGGAATTCCTCGCTCGGCCCGTGATGTCCGAGGCGCGGGTCGTTCTCCAGCGGGATCATCCGCTCGCGCACAAAAGCTTCGGTACGCTCGCGCAATTCGCTAAGCTCGTCAGGGATCGCGAAATCCATGATTGGCCTCCGGAGAACGTTGCCGCCCTGGATCAACCACGCTCTCGGCGGGAATGCAACCAAAGCGCCGGCCATCGCGTAGCCCGATGTGGTAAGAGATTGTACCCGTTGCGCTCGCAAAGGCCGGAGATCGGAGACCAGTGAACGAGTTCCCGCTAGTGCTGCAGGAGCTGCTGCGCAAGACCGCCGCCGGCGACTCGGCGGCGTTCTCGACGCTGTACAAGCAGACCTCGGCCAAGCTGTTCGGCGTCGCGATTCGCATCGCCGGGCGCGGCGAGGTCGCCGAGGATGCGCTGCAGGAATGCTACGTGCTGGTGTGGCAGCGCGCCCGCGACTACGACCCAAGCCGCGGCGGGGTGATGAGCTGGCTGATCGCGATCATGCGCAACTGCACGATCGACCGGCTGCGCCGGCGCGGCGTGCGGCCGGAGGGGCATGCGGTGCCGGAAGAGGCGCTGCGTCAGCTTGCCGCTCCTGACAGCACCGATCTGGGTGCCGAATTGCGGGCTTTGCGCGGCTGCCTCGACGAGCTCGAGGAAAAGCCGCGCCGGGCGGTGGTGCTCGCCTATCTCTACGGTCTGTCGCGCGAGGAATTGGCGGCGCAGCTCGCCGTGCCGGTGGGAACCGTCAAGAGCTGGCTGCGTCGTAGTCTCGACCGGCTTAGACGGTGCCTTGAAGCATGAAGGGCGTGGCATGAACTACGACAGCCCTGAACTGCGCGAGCAGCTCGCCGCCGAATATGTGTTGGGAACCATGCCGATCCTGGTGCGCCAGCGTTTCGAGCGCCTGCTGGACGGCGACGCGGCGCTGCGCCGCACCGTCGACAATTGGCATGTGCGGTTCGACCCGCTCGACGACGCGGCCGGCGCGCAAGAGCCCCCGACGCGTGTTTGGACCGCCATCGAGCGGCAGCTTGCGCTGCCGCCCGCCGCCGCGCCCGAGCGGACGGGCTGGTTGGCCTCGCTCGCCTTCTGGCGCGGCATGACGTTCGCCGCCGCGGCGCTGGCGGCGCTCGCCTTGGTCTATATCGCGGTGCGACCGGCGCCATCGCCGACCACCAATGTCGTCGCGATCCTCAGCGACGACAAAGGCGACCCGAGCTGGATCGCGCTCGGCGCCGCTCGCAGCGGCGAAATCTCTGTGGCACCGATCCGTTCAATCTCTGTGGCACCGGTCCGCTCGGTCGCGGGTGACGTGGCGCAGGCCTTTGAATTATGGGTGATCGCCGACGGCAAGCCGCGCCCGCTCGGGCTGCTGACGCCGGAGCCGGGCCGCCCGCTGATCGTTCAGGCATCGCTGGTGCCGCCGGGCGGCGTCCTCGCGATCAGCATCGAGCCGAGCGGCGGTTCGCCCACCGGCCTGCCGACCGGCCCCGTGCCCTACAAGGGTGCCGTGCTGCCCGCGGGTCGCTGAACGCCGACGGACGTTACGAATTATCGTGCCGGCCCCCGCCCTAACCCTCCCCCGTGGACACGGGGGAGGGAAGAGCGCGCAGCGCTCGGGTGGGGGCCGGCACGGACGCCTCGGCGCGACGGACCTTTATCTCGTTATCTCGCAGAAATTTGGCTCCCGTCTGCATCTGCACCCATCGCGGTCGCGTAAGCCAGCCGACGAGCGCCGGCTGCTTCGCTCCCCGAGCGGCCGCGGCGTCCCCGCAACGAGAGGGATTTACGCCATGAAACTCAAGCTCTTGGTGACCACAGCGGCGCTCGCCTTGACGCTCGGCACCGGCGCGATGGCGGTGACCGACCCGATGGTCGGCGGCGCCGCAATGTTCCCGACCAAGAACATCGTCGAGAACGCGGTAAACTCGAAGGACCACACGACGCTGGTCACCGCGGTAAGGGCGGCCGGCCTGGTGCCGACGCTCGAAGGCCCCGGACCGTTCACCGTCTTCGCACCGACCAACGAGGCCTTCGCGGCGCTGCCCGCCGGCACCGTCGATACGCTGCTGAAGCCGGAGAACAAGGGTAAGCTGACCCAGGTGCTGACCTATCACGTCGTCCCCGGCCGCTACGACAAGATGACGATCGACAACGCGATCCGCACGGCGCCGGGCGGCAAGCTCACTCTCAAGACGGTCGAAGGCGAGATGCTGACCCTCGCCGACACCAACGGCACGGTCTGGGTCACCGACGCGAAAGGCAACACCGCCCGCGTCACCATCCCCGATGTCTATCAGAGCAACGGCGTCATCATGGTTGTCGACAAGGTGCTGATGCCTTAGCGCTCTTTCCCAAGCAGGCGCAGCACATTGACATCGCCTTGGCCGTGACGGCTGACACGGCCATTTGCGAGTAGGGAAAAGCTGCTCGCAGACCCCCGGGCGATCCGCCCGGGGGAGGCGCTGCCCCGGAACACGATCCAATGGGACTGAAATCCCGGCTTTTTCACCTCCCCCCGGGCTTGACCCGGGGGTCCACGTCTTCATTCGCAAACGTCAGAACGGGAAGACGTGGATGGCCGGATCAAGTCCGGTTAAGGCGACCGAACCGCATTTCCGTCTTATAGAAACCCGCCCTACCGTATCCCCAGCCGCTTGCGCTCGCGCATCGCGATGTAGAGGCCGGAGGCGATGATGATCAGCGCCCCGACCCAGGTCAGCGCGTCGGGGAAATTGGCGAAGATCAGGTAGCCGAGCACCGCCGTACCGAGCAGCTCGACATACCCCAACGGCGCGATCACCGAGGCCGGCGCCGCCTGGAACGCCTTGATCACCAGGAAATGGCCGAGCCCGCCGAGACAGCCGAGCGACAACAGCATGACTAGGTCGAAGAGGCTCTGCGGCATGACGAAAACGAACGGCAGCACCAGGCTGGTGCCGAGCGAGCCGAGCAGCGCCGCGAAGATGATCCCGGTCGCCGGGTTGTCATAGGCCATCACCCAGCGCGTCGCGATCTGATAGAGCGCATAGGCCCCGGACGACACGAGCAGCAGCAGGACGGCGGGGTCGTGAAGCCCGGTGCCCGGACGGATGATCAACAAGGCGCCGGCGAACCCGACGCAGACCGCGGCCCACCGCCGCCACCCGACCTGCTCGTGCAACAGCGGCACCGACAGCGCGGTGACGATCAGCGGCGAGGTGAAGCCGATCGCCGACGCGGTGGCGAGCGGCACACTGCCGATCGCCACCACGAAGATGCCGTTGCTCACCAGCATCAGCAGCGAGCGCGCCAGCTGCACCAGCGGCCGCCGCGTCGCGATCAGCCGCCGGCCGTATTGCGGCAGGAAGATGATCAGCATGACAATCAGATGGCCGGTAAACCGCGCCCAGGTGATCTCGATCACCGGATAGCGCGCGGTCAGCAGCTTGACCTCGGCGTTCATCAGCGGGAACAGCGCGACGCCGGCACACATCAGCAGGATGCCGCGCAGCACGTCGGGGGCGGTACGCGCCACTTCCGCCGCCTGTCGCAGTGAAGTTGATTCCTCGCTCACCCCTTATCTCGTCACCCCCGCGAAGGCGGGGGTCCAGGGGCGATATGCACGTGGCGCGCCCCGGGCTCCCGCTCGCGCGGGAATGACGAGGAAATCCGGCATATTTGCGGTCAGAGAAAACCACGCATCGTCGCGGCGGTGGCGCTGGCGGCGCTTTGCATAAACGAGAGATCGCTACCCGGCAGTACCACCCGGACGCCCATGTCGATATAGCGCTTGAGCAGCGCCTGGTCGGCAATGCCGCCGACGCCGGCATGCTTGCCGTGCTTCTTGCAGGCATCGACCACCGCCTGGTAGGCGGCGACGATGCGCTCGTCGCCGAACCCGCCGGGAATGCCCAGCTCCATCGCCAGGTCGTTGGTGCCGATCAGTAGCGAATCGATGCCGGGCACCGCGGCGATGGCCTCCGCATTGGCGATCGCCTGCGGCGTCTCCAGCATCACGATGACCATCGTCGCGTCGTTGATCGCCTCGCAGGTCTCGGCCAGCGAATGCTTCTCGTAGCGCAGATGCGGCAGCCCGCCGGCGACCGAGCGGTGCCCAAGCGGCGGATAGCGCAGCGCCGCGGCGATGGTCTTTGCCTCTTCGGGCGTGTCGACATGCGGCACGACGATGCCGAGCCCGCCGCCATCGAGGATGCGCGTCGCCATCCACAGCTGGCGCGCTGGCACCCGCGCGATCGGCGCGATCCCGACGCCGAGCGCCGCGACCGAGATCTGCACCGCCATGTCGAGATCCATCGAATTGTGCTCGAGGTCGAGGAACAGCCAATCGTAGCCGGCCGCCTTCATCACCGGCGCGACATCGACCGTACGTGCCTGGCGCAAAATCACGCCGAGGGCCAGCTCCCCTGCCGCCAATCGCTGTTTCGCGGCGTTTACCACGTGTGCAGCCATGCTCCCCTCCTCGTCCATCGGCTCGCCCGATCCTAGGCATTTTCCGAGACGCCCGCGAGGCCAAGCAGCCTTGCCTCCACACCCCCGGCCACCGACTATCGCGCTGAGTGACCGGTGGAGGGCAGCTTTGGTGAAAATAGCGACCGCCTGCGCGCTCGCACTGCTTCTGGCGGCGGCCGCGCGTGCCCAGCCGGCCCCGCCCGCCGACACCGCGCGCGGCACGACGCCGGAAAGCGCGATCATATTGCCCGACATCGCCGATCAGTTTCACGGCGTCGTCGCCGAGCAAACCTACATCGCTGGCCACTTTCCGACCTGGCATATCGAATATCAGACGCGCGTGGCGCGCAACGACCGAGATTACGACGTCCTCGGCCTGATCAAGCCCGACCAGACCAAGGCGATGATCTATTTCGACATTACCGAATGGATCGGCAAATAGCCGGCGCTCAAGGCTGGGAAATTTCCCGAGGATCCCGGCGGCCTCCCCCGATCAGCCATCTGTGCCCTTGACCGGGTATTGCATGCCCGTTCCCCCTCGCCGCCGCCGTTGCGTGAAGCTTGCAGCTTACTAAGTGTTGTGACAACCAAAGGGCAAGACTGTCTGCTCGGGAGTGGCCCGCATGCCTCGCTATGATTTCGACCTGTTCACGATCGGCGCCGGCTCGGGCGGCGTCGCCGGCACGCGCCGCGCCGGCGCCTATGGCGCGCGCACCGCGATCTGCGAAGACCTCCGCATCGGCGGCACCTGCGTGCTGCGCGGCTGCGTGCCGAAGAAGCTGCTGGTTTACGGCTCGCAATTCGCCGAGGCCTTTGCCGACGCGCCCGGCTTTGGCTGGACCGTGCCGGAGGCGACGCACGACTGGGCGGCGCTGATCGAGGCCAAGGACAAGGAGCTCGACCGCCTCCATCAGATCTACGTCAACATGCTGAAGAACGCCAAGGTGGAGATCATCGACGGCCGCGGGGTCGTCGTCGACCCGCACAGGGTCGAGGTCAACGGCAAGACCTACACAGCCGAAAACATCCTCGTCGCGGTCGGCGGCTGGCCCGAGACGCCGAAAATCCCCGGCATCGAGCACGTGATCTCGTCGAACGAGGCGCTCGACCTCAAGGAGCGGCCGAAACGCATCGTGATCGTCGGCGGTGGCTATATCGCGGTCGAGTTCGCCGGCATCTTCAACGGCTTTGGCAGCGAGGTGATCGAAATCATCCGCCAGCCCGAATTGCTGCGCGGGTTCGACGAGGATTTGCGCGTCCATCTCGGCGGCGAGATGCGCATCCGCGGCGTCGACATCCGCGGCAACACCCAGATCGAGCGCATCGAGAAGGCCGCCGCGGGGTATACCGTCACCACCACGTCGGGCGCCAAGATCGAGACCGATTGCGTGATGTACGCGACCGGCCGCGCGCCCAACACCAAGGGCATGGGGCTTGAGGAGGTCGGCGTCGCGATGCAGCCGAACGGCGCGATCAAGGTCGACGAATGGCAGCGCAGCTCGGTCAAGAACATCTACGCGGTCGGGGATGTGACCGACCGCATCAACCTGACCCCGGTGGCCATCGCCGAGAGCCGCGCCATCGCCGAGACGCTCTACAATAACAACCCGATCCGCATGGACCACGCCGATGTGCCCTCGGCCGTGTTCTCGCAGCCGCCGATCGGCTCGGTGGGCTTGACGGAAGAACAGGCGCGCAAGCAATACGGCGATGTCGACATCTACCAAGCGCGCTTTAAGCCGATGAAAAACACGCTGTCGGGCCGCGACGAGCGCACCTTTATGAAGCTGGTGGTCGACGCCAAGAGCGACCGCGTCGTCGGCTGCCACATGCTCGGCCCCGACGCCCCCGAGATCATCCAGGGCGTGGCGATCGCGGTCAAATGCGGCGCCACCAAGAAGCAATTCGACGCCACCGTCGGCATCCACCCGAGCGCTGCCGAGGAATTCGTCACCATGCGCGACAAATACGTCCGCCCGCCGGAGAAAGCGGCGGCGGAGTAAGTCGCCCCAATGTCCACCCCGACGAAGGTCGGGGCCCATTTTGCCGCATTTTGAGCGGTCGAAGCATGGGTCCCGGCCTTCGCCGGGATGGACAAATTGAGGGCGTAGTCCCACATTGCCGCCATGGGTACGATCGACCGAGACAACATCCGGACAAAGCCCGCTACGAAGCCGCACGCGGAAAAGAAGGCCCTGCGCGCCAAGCCGGTAAAGGGCGAGGTCGATCATGAGGCCCTAACCCGCGAGTTCATGGCCCGCTTCCCCAAATTGCGAGCCGCCCTTGCCAAATGAGCCGCGCTGGCTGTCCATCGACGCGGTAATCGAGAAAAACAGGCTTGAGGTCGAGGAAACCGGGGAGCGGCACTTTCTTCGCGATATCGGCCTGCTCGAAGGCGCGTTGGCACGCCCTCAAAATGCTTTTGCCTATGGCGAGGAAGACATTGTCGCGCTCGCTGTTCGATTGCTGGCGGGCATCGCGCAAGCCCACGCCTTCGAGCAGGGCAACAAGCGGACGGCATTTGGCGCGATGTGGCATTTCCTTCGCCTCAACGGCTATGACCTCGACATTGAAGACTCCGAGTATTGGGAAGGCCCGACGGTCGAACTCATCGAGCATCGGCTCTCGGAAGATGACTTCGCCGCTGCGCTCCGCCCGTTCGTCGTCGAGCGGTCGCTGTAAACCCCTTGCATCGCCCACGGCCCGCGGGTACAACCCGCCGCCATGAAGCAGGTGAAGTCCGTTCTCGTCGCGCGATTTTGGTACCGCCGGTATAGGTCGGCGGCCTAGGAGCGCGTTTGCGTTTGTCCCGAAGCCGCCCCTCCGAGGCGGCTTTCGTGTTTCAGGGACCCAGTATCCTCATCCCCTGACCCGCATGTCGCCCCGGTGGAGTGGCCTCCAACCCGGAGGTGTTCCATGCCTAAACCACCCCTCGACACCCGAACCGGCCTGCGCCAAGGTAGGTTGCGATGAGCAAGAATTGGTCACCCGACAGCTGGCGCGGCCTGCCGATCAAGCAGGTTCCCGGCTATAGCGACGAAGCTGCCCTTAAGCGGGTCGAGACCACGCTGCGCAACTACCCGCCGCTGGTCTTCGCCGGCGAGGCGCGCCGGCTGCAGGACCGGCTCGCCGCGGTCGCCGAGGGCAAGGCGTTCCTGCTGCAGGGGGGCGACTGCGCCGAAAGCTTTGCCGAGTTCCACCCCAACAATATCCGCGACATGTTCAAGGTGCTGTTGCAGATGGCGGTGGTGCTGACCTTTGGCGCCGGCTTGCCGGTGGTCAAGGTCGGCCGCATGGCCGGGCAGTTCGCGAAGCCGCGCTCGTCCGATGTCGAGAAACAGGGCGAGGTGACGCTGCCGTCCTACCGCGGCGACATCATCAACAGCCTGGAGTTCGACGCGGCGACGCGCGAGCCCGACCCGGCGCGCATGGTCCAGGCCTACAGCCAGTCGGCCGCGACCTTGAATCTGCTGCGCGCCTTCGCCCAGGGCGGCTATGCCGACCTGCACCGCGTCCATGCCTGGAACCAGGACTTTGTCGCCGACTCGCCGCAAGGCGCGCGGTACAAGGAGCTCGCCGACCGGCTGACCGAGACGCTCGGCTTCATGGAGGCCTGCGGCATCACCTCGGAGACGACGCCGCAAATCCGCGAGACCGAGTTCTACACCGCGCACGAGGCGCTGTTCCTGTCCTACGAGGAGGCGCTGACCCGTGTCGATTCCACCACCGACCAGTGGTACGACTGCTCGGCGCATCTGGTGTGGATCGGCGACCGCACCCGGCAGCTCGACGGCGCGCATGTCGAGTTCATGCGCGGGTTGAAAAACCCGATCGGGATGAAATGCGGGCCGAGCCTCGAACATGACGATCTGCTGCGGCTGATCGACCGGCTCAACCCGGCCAACATTCCGGGACGGCTGACGCTGATCACCCGCATGGGCGCCGACAAGGTCGAGGCCAAGCTGCCGGCGCTGATCCGCGCCGTCGAGCGCGAGGGCAGGAAGGTCGTGTGGTGCATCGACCCGATGCACGGCAACACCACCACCGCCGCCAACGGGCTCAAGACCCGGCATTTCGATGCCATTCTCAGCGAGTTGCATGCCGCGTTTGCGGTGCACCTTGCCGAGGGGACGCATGCCGGCGGGGTGCATTTCGAGCTGACCGGCCAGAACGTCACCGAATGCCTCGGCGGTGCGCAGGAGATCAGTGAGGAAGGGCTGAGCAGCCGTTACCTCACGCATTGCGACCCGCGGCTCAACGCCAGCCAGGCGCTCGAATTGGCGTTCGAGATCGCCGAGGCGCTGAAGCGCGAGCGCCAGGGCCAAGCCGGGTTTGGGCCGGCCAGCTCGCTCGGGCGCGCGCTCGCGGCCAAATAGCGCCGTATTCCCGAAAATGGCAGCGTTGGTGCTGGCCCCCACCCACCTGCAGCTGGCGCTGCAGGTCCCCCTCCCCCGTGTCCACGGGGGAGGGTTGGGGAGGGGGCCAGCACCGATCTAATCCGACCAGGCATTGAAAAGATGGCGAACGATCTTGCCGGCGATGGGAGGCTAAAAGATATCGCGGCGCGCGAAGCCTCGCTCGCCGCCCACACCGACAGCTATTTCCTCAAGACCAAGGCGATCGTCGCGCAATTTGGCGATCGCCGCGCCACCTACGCGGTGTTCATGCGGCGGCCGGTGATTTCGACGCCGCGACTGGCGGTCGACTTCCTCAACGAGATGGCCGCGCTGCGCGGCGTCAAATTCGACATCGAGCTCAACTGCGCCGAGGGCGAGATGGTCGGTGCCGGCGACGTGATCATGTATGTCACCGGCCCGCTGCTGCATCTCGTCGACCTCGAAACCCTGATGCTCCAGAAGCTCGGGCCGTGTTGCGTCGCCGCCTACAATGCCTCCGGCATGTGCTGCGACCTCCCTAAGGTCGCGTTTCTGGCGATGGACGCGCGGCACTGCGCCGGCGGCGAGATGGCTGAGATGATGGCCTATGCCGCCGCGGTCGGCTCGGCCCACGCCAGAAAGGTCGCCGGCGCGATCGGCTTTGTCGGCTGCGCCGCCGAGGCCACCGCGCCCTATTTCGGGCAGCAGAAGGGCATCGGCACGATGCCGCACGCGCTGATCGGCTATGCCGGCTCGACCGTGCGCGCCGCCGAGATGTTCCGCGCCACCTTCCCCGACGAGCCGCTGACTGTACTGGTCGATTATTTCGGCCGCGAGACGAGCGACGCGGTCACCGTGTGCCAGCGCTTCCCGGACCTCGCGGAGAGCGGCAATCTGGCGTTCCGCATGGACACGCCCGGCGGACGCTATTGCGAGGGCCTCGACCTCAGCTCGTCATACGCGATCCTCGAAGCGCACGCGCCGCAATCGATCCGCGGCTACCGCACCGAGGACGAGTTGCGCGACCTCGTCGGCACCGGCGTCTCGGCGGCGGCGCTGTGGAAGATGCGGCTCTTGCTCGACGAGGCCGGCTTCCCCAAGGCGCGGATCGTGGCCAGTTCAGGATTTGGCCCGCAGAAATGCCGGATGATGGCCGCCGCCAACGCCCCGATCAACGCGATCGGCACCGGCTCCTACCTCCCCGACATGTGGCGCGAGACCTACGCCGCCGCCGACATCATCGATTTCGACGGCCAGCCGATGGTCAAGGCCGGCCGCGAATTCCTGCTGCGGAAAAATTAGCTCCGCTTTGCGGCGAAAGCAAAAGCCGGGACCCATTCTTCGGCAGCATGAGCATCGGAAACACGGGCCCCGGCCTTCGCCGCGGTGGTTAGTTTTTCTCGTGGCTATCCGCTAACATCGCGCTCAGCCAACAATTCGATCAGGGAGCAGCGTCCATGCCCGTCACGCAAATCCGCGGCATCGACATCAGTTACGAGATCCTCGGCGAGCGCGGGCCGTTTGTCGCGTTGCAGCCGGGCGGGCGGCGGGCCGGCGCTTCGCTGCGGCCGCTGGCGCAGAAGATCGCCGAGGCGGGGCACCGCGTCGTCATCTATGACCGGCGCAATTGCGGCGCTTCGAGCATCGCCGTCACCGGCGACTCAGAAAACGAGGAGTGGGCCGAGGACCTCCACGAGCTGCTCAAGAAGATCGATGCCGCGCCGGCCTTTATCGGCGGCAGCTCATCGGGCTGCCGGCTGGCGCTGATCCTGGCGCTGCGCCATCCCGAGGCGGTGCGCGGGCTGCTGCTGTGGCGCGTCACCGGCGGCCAGCACGCCGCGGTGCATCTCGCCAGCCAGTACTACACCTCGCATATCGCGGCGGCCCAGGCGGGCGGCATGGCGGCGGTGTGCGCGCTCGACCATTGGAAAGAAGTCATCGCCAGCAACCCGGCAAGCCGCGCCGCGCTGATGGCGATGACCCCGCAGGATTTCATCGCCCGCATGGAGCGCTGGCGCAACAGCTTCAATTCCGGCGCCGATCATCCGGTGATCGGCCTCAGCCCGTCCGAGCTGTGCTCGCTGACGATGCCGGCCTGCATCGCGCCCGGCAAGGACCCGGTCCACCCGCTCCCCGCCGGCCAGGCCTGCCACCGGCTGCTGCCCAACGCCGAGTACCACGAGGTCGTGACCGCCGAGGCACCGACCCTCGACGACGCCTTCGCCGACTGGGACGCGAAGGAGGGGCTGCTGGCGGCGACGTTTATCGACTTCCTGCGCCGTCACGGGCGACGGTAGGCCATTGCCCCTCGCCCCGTTTCAGCGGGGAGAGGGAGGGGCCCGTCGCAAAGCGATGGGAGGGTGAGGGGCAGACGCCGGCACGATACCGGCCCCTCACCCCGGCCCTCTCCCCGCAAGCGGGGAGAGGGAGAGCTTAAAACTCAGCGGTTGCGGCCGTATTCGTCCTGCCAAAGGAAATCGGGGCCGAGCTGGTCGAGGCTCGGGCAGCCGATCTGGCCCATGACCAGGTCGATCTCGGTGCGGAAGATGTCGATCGCCAGCTTGACGCCGTCGAGGCCGCCGGCAACCGCGCCGTAGAGCGTCGGCCGGCCGAACGTGCACATCTGCGCGCCGAGGCAGAGCGCGATCAGGATGTCGGCGCCGCGCCGCACGCCGCTGTCGAGCATGAGCGTCATGCGGTCGCCGACCGCCGCGCGCATCGCCGGCAGCACGTCGAGCGAGCCCGGTGCCTGGTCGAGCTGGCGGCCGCCATGGTTCGACACGATCACCCCCTCGCAGCCGATATCGGCGGCGCGGATCGCGTCGGATGGGTTCATCAGCCCTTTGACGATGAGGTTGCGCGGGAACAGCTTGCGGTAGGTCTCGAGCTCGCGCCAGGTCTGTGCATGCGCCGGGGTGTTGACGCCAAACAGGTCGACGATCTCGTCGACGGTCGCACCCGGCTTTGCATAGGGCTTCCAGTTGTCGAGATTGGGCGTGCCGCCATGGCTGACATATTCCCAGATCCAACCGGGATGCTGCATCGCCTCGGCGAGGATTTGCGGCTTGAGTCTCAGCGCCGCCTTGAGCCAGGTGCCGCGGATCGCCGCAAAGCCGTTGCGAATGTTGCGCTCGCGGCGCGGCCGCACCGGCACGTCGACGGTCAGCACCAGCCCTTCGAGCCCGCAATCGGCGGCGCGGCGCACCAGGTCCTCGGAGATCTTGCCGTCGCGCGCGGCGTAGAGCTGATACCAGGTGTTGTGCGGCGCGACCTTGGCGGCGGCTTCCATCGAGTCGTTGCTGCCGCCGGACTGGATGTAGGGAATGTTCGCCTCGCGCGCCGCCTCGGCGAGCATCAGATCGGCGCCGCGGCGGAACAACCCGGCGGTGCCGGTCGGCGAGATGCCGAAGGGCGAATTGAACTTGCGGCCGAAGACGGTCTGGGACTGGTCGCGCTTCGACACGTCGACCAGATAGCGCGGCAGCAATTGATGCTTGGCGAAGGCGGCACGGTTGGTTTCCAGCCCGCGCTCATCCTCGACGCCACCTTCGATAAAGTCGAAAGCGATCTTCGGCAGCCGCTTTTTGGCGGCTTGGTGCAGGTCTTCGATATTGACGACGCCGTTGAGGCTCATGGCGCAGCGATCTCCCCTGGTCTCAGCAAGTAGGATGGCCGATCCGGCGCGTTGTGGGCAAGCCGAAGCAGTTTTCGTCATTCCGGGACGGTGCGCAGCGCCGGGCCCGGAACCCATGAACACAGGCTTTGCCGGTAAGCCGCTAGCTGCTGTCCAAATTGGCAAAGGACCGTGTTCATGGGTTCCGGGTTCGCCGCAAACGGCGCCCCGGAATGACCAACGAGTTGCTTACCGAAAGCTCGCCAAGCTCTGCTTCTGGCGGCCGTCCGCGGTGAAGTTGGCGGGGTCGAGCCATCGTTCGAAGGCGGTCTTGAGCCGCGGCCAGTCCTTGTCGACGATTGCGAAATACATCGTGTCGCGATTGCGGCCGCGCACCACCATCGCCTGACGGAACAGGCCCTCGTAGGTAAAGCCGAGGCGCTGCGCGGCGGCGCGGCTCGGCAGATTCCAGCTGTCGCATTTCCACTCGTAGCGGCGATGGCCGAGTTCGTCGAAGACGCGACGCATCAGCAGATAATGCGCTTCGGTCGCGGCCGGCTTGCGCTGCAGCGGCGGGCTGAAATTGAGCGCGGCGATCTCGATAACCCCCATCGCCGGCGTGATGTTGGCGTAAGCGGCGACGCCGACCGCCTTGCCGGTCGCCTTGTCGCGGATCGCGTGGAATAGCCGGCCAGGATCGGCGCACACGCCGATGATCCACTCCTTCTGCTGGTCGAGCGTCGCGAATGGGCCGTAGGGGTAATAGGTGAAGTTGCTGCCGTCGCCCGTAGCATTGGCGGCGAAGAGGTCGGCGGCGTGACGCTCGGCGTCGAGCGGTTCGACGATCGCAAAGCGGCCTTCCATCGCGGTCAGCGGCGGTCTTTGCGCTGGCTTCCAGTCGGGGACGATGTGCCAGCCGATTGGCTGGCCGAAATTGTTGCGCCGCGGCTCCGGCGTGCCGGCGTGGCGGCCGGTCATCGGACGATAGATCGCGGTGTTGCCTGTGGTGGCGCGGCGCGCGCTCGCCACGTCGGGAAAAACCCCGATGCCGCGAAACGGCGTCGTGCGGTCAAGACCGGCCGCGGCAAGCCAGGTCACACCGTCGATCGGCTCGGGCGCGGCACGGTCGGCGACCACCAGCACGCCGCCTTCGGGGAGTTCCGGCGCCGTCTCCAGCCCGTTGAACAGGCTGCGGCGGTGCAGTCTCTCGTCGACGAGGCCGACCCAGGGCCCCATGCCGCGCACGCCGAGATAGGTCTCGCTGGTAAAGACGGCCGGCGAGGTCACCGTGTACATCGCCAGCGACGGCGGCACGCCGCGGTCGAGCGCCGCGAAACGCTGCGCCGACAGCACGCCGGGCACCGAAGCCATCGCCGCCAGGTGGCCCTTGTACCATTCGTCCCATTCGGGGCGGCGGCTCGGCTCGATCAGGCCGCTTTCGCTGAAAAAGATCATCGGAGGGATAGCCAACACGCGCCGATAGCGATCGTCAACACCGTCAGCGGCGCGCCGACGCGGAAATAGGCCCAGAAGCCGATCGCCACGCCTTGCGCCCGCGCCCCCTGCACGACGATCAGGTTGGCGACCGAGCCGAGGATCGTCAGGTTGCCGGCGAGAGTGGAGGCCATCGCCACGGTGAGCCAAGCGCGGTCCGGCTCTCCGGCCGTGTTCATGAACGGCCGCAGTACCAGCACCGCCGGCACATTGCTGACGAGGTTGGACAAGGCCGCGGTGACCAGGCTCAGCACCGGCACGTGGTCGAGATGCAACCGGCCGGCCGCGGCGATCGTCTGTGGCGTCAGCAGCACTTTCTCGAAACCGGCGACGACGACGAAAAGCCCCGCGAACATCAGCAGCAAGGGCCAATCGATCTCGCGATAGATGCGCTCGCTGCGGACGATCCGCGTCAGCAGCATCGCGCCGCCGGCGACCAGCGCGACCAGCGCCGGCGGGAGGCCGGCAAAGAACGCGCCGACCATCGCCAGCGTCACCACCAGCGCCTTCAGCGCCAGCGGGCGGTGCAGGTGTGCCGGCCGCGGATGCGCCGCGAAGCCGTCGCCGGCGCGGAATTCCGCGCGGTGCATGAGCCAGATCAGCGCGAAGGTCAGCACGAGGCCCGCCGCGGCCACCGGCGACAGCGCCGCCGCGAAACGTCCATAGGCGATGCCGGAAAAGCTGCCGATCAGGATGTTTTGCGGGTTGCCGGTGATCGTCGCGGTGCTGCCGACATTGGAGGCCATCGCCACCGCCAGCAGATACGGCACCGGATCGCGCCGCAGCCGCCGCGCGATGTCGGCGACGAGCGGTGTCATCACCAGACAGATCGCATCGTTGAGCAGAAAGGCGGAGAACACGCCGGCGCTGAGGATCACCGCGGCGAGGAGCTGCAAGGGATGTCGTGCATGCGCGACGACCCAGGCGGTGACCAGCCGAAAGAACCCGGAGAGCCGCAGATTGCCGACGACGATCATCAGCCCGAGCAGCAGCGCCAGGGTCGGCAGATCGATCACCTTGCCGAGATCGTCGAGCGTGACGGCGCCGACCGCGAGCATCAGGCTGCCGCCGACCAACGCCGCGCCGGCGCGATCGAGCCGCAGCCCGGGCACCCGCCCGATCGCGACGACGATATAGGTCAGGAGGAAGATCGCCGCCGTCGCGGCGGTCGCGGCGGGGCTCACTCGGCCGCGGGCCTCGGCTCCGGGCGCATCGATGGCGCGGCGGCCCGGTCGGTATCCTTTGTCTCCGGCATGGCGAGCGAGAATAGCACCAAGCCGAGCGCGGCAATCGCCGCAAGCGCGAGAAACGCCGCGGAATACCCGACGAAGGTCACAATCAACCCGGCGACCGTCGTCGACAGCGCGGCGCCGACGCCCTGCGCCGCCTGGACCGCGCCGCGCGTTAAGTTGAATTGGCCGGTGCCCCAGGTAAGGTCGGCGACGATCAACGGGAACAGTGCGCCGAACAGGCCGGCGCCGATGCCGTCGAGCAGCTGCTACACCGCGAGATAAGGGCCGAGCCCGCCCTGCACGTCGGCGAGGAAGAAATTCAACGCGTCGAGCGCACGCCCTGCCCGCGGCGCGCCAGAAAACGTCACGCCACCCCCCACCTATCGTCCATGAATGATGCGCAGCGCCCCTCTCGGTCGTCCCCGGGCTCCACCCCGACGATCCACCCGGATGGCTGGGACTACCCCAGCCGTAACGCGAGAGGAAAACAAAATGGTCTGCGCCGAACGAACCCGAAATGCCGCTAAGGAGTTCCGACGTTACCGTTGGGCCTTAGCCTCTTTACATCGCCGGCCAATGCTCCGCACCAAGCTCGGCGGTGCGAATGCGGTTGATGTAGGTCCGCTCAAAATCGGCGAGCGCGGCGAGACCTTCGAGATTGAGGATCGTCACGTGCTGGCGTTCGACGACCGCCAGCTCTTCCTCGCGCAGCTGGCGCAGCGTCTGGTTGACGTATTGCACGCTGAGGCCGAGCGCGTCGGCCAGCACCTCCTGGGTCAGCGGCAGGCGGTATGAGCGTTCGTCGGCCATGCCGATCGCCTGCAGCCGGGTCAGCATTTCCAGCAGGAAATGCGCGATGCGCTCCAGCGCCGAGCGGCGGCCGACGCCGATCAGGTGCTCGGCGTACATCGCCGTCTCGCACGACAAGGTCCAGAACATGACCGCGCCGAGCCGGGGATGCGTCGCCGATATGCCGAGAAACCGCGCGAACGGCACCGGCGACACGGTGCAATCGGCGAGCGCGCCGATCGAATACAGCGCGCTTTCGAAAAAACAGCCGGGAAAGCCGATCAAGTCTCCCGGCAGCACGATGTTGAGGATCTGCCGCCTTCCGTCCTGCAGCACCCGGTAGCGCAGCGCCACGCCCTCGAGCAGCACCTGCAGGCCGTCGTATTTGCGTCCCTCGACGACCATCTCCCGGCCGCGGGCGACGCGACGCGGGTTGGCCTGGAATTCGGCCAGCACCTCGGTTTCCGCTGGCGACAGCGTCACCAGCCGGGCGAGCTTGCGGGTCAGCGGCGGCGCCTGTTCGGCGCTTGGATCAATAGGGTGTGCCATCGGCGCGTTCGCGTTTCATGGCCCTCGCATACCAACAGAATTCGCCGAGAAAACGCGGGAGTTGCCGCTCGACCCACGGTTCGAGCGGCCGACCTTGCTCATCGAGCGCCTGGGCGATGCGCGGGACCGGAAAGATGCTGGGGATGCTCGGCATGCCGCACTCCGCCAAGGTCATGCGCAGCTGCATCGCCGCGCGCACCCCGCCAAACTGGCCGGCCGAATAGCAGACGATTGCCGAAGGCCGCCAGAAATACTCTTCGAGGAAATAGTCGAGCAGGTTCTTCAGCGCCGGCGGGATGCCGTTATTGTATTCGCCGCTGACGATCACAAACCCATCGGCGCCGCGGTAGAGTTCGGCCAGGCGTTCGAGATTGGCCGGCGCCTGCCCCTTGGGATGCTCCTTGTACATGCGGTCGAGCAGCGGCAGCTGCTCGACCAGCGGATCGACCAGTTCCGGCCGGTGACCGCGCGCGCTCAGCGCATTGACCAGCAACCGGGCAGCGCGGATGCCCACGCGGTCCCGCCGCACCGAGCCGAGCAGGACGGGGAGGGAAAGGCTCGCATCACTCATCGCTCGGCTCGCCCGCCCGCGCCCTGGAAACTGTCACCTGCGACAATTATGCTGCGTCTGTACGGCAGGGGCCAGGAGATTGGCGGTTGCGGTCGGGGAACCGTCACCCACTTTATAATAGTTCTAAATTGGTGACAGGAGATGACGATGGCCGAGTACAAGACACAAAACGATCTCAGCGCCAACGCGAAATCCGTGTCGATCAGCGTGCTCAACGCGCGGCTGGCCAATTCGATCGACCTCGCGCTGCTCACCAAGCAGGCGCATTGGAACATCAAGGGACCGCAATTCATCGCGCTGCACGAGATGATCGACGGGTTCCGCACCGAGATCGACGAGCATGTCGACACCATCGCGGAGCGCGTCGTGCAGCTCGGGGGCACCGCGCTCGGTACGACGCAGACGGTCGCCAAGGCGACCACGCTCGCGGCCTACCCGACCGACATCCACACCTCGAAGGCGCACCTCGCGGCGCTGATCGACCGCTACGGCAAGGTCGCCAACGCGATCCGCAAAGCGATCGACGAGACCGGCAATGCCGGCGACGCCGACACCGCCGACCTGTTCACCGCCTTTTCGCGCGCGCTCGACAAGGCGCTGTGGTTCCTCGAAGCGCACGTGCAGGAAAAAGAATAACGTTTGTCGGCCCCTCTCCCGCTTGCGGGAGAGGGTGGCTTCGGGCGCAGCCCGAAGACGGGTGAGGGTTGCCGCCGCCGATGACCCTCACCCTCCCACGCCTTCGGCGTGGGGCCCTCCCTCTCCCGCAAGCGGGAGAGGGGTATATCTTAAGCCATCGCCTCTTCCGCGGCCGGCACGGTCTTGACTTCGTGTGCCTGCAGCGCCGGGAGCACCTCGCGGGCGAAGCGCTCGATCTGCGCCATGAACAGGTCATGCGGCAGCGCGCCGCGGTTCATCGCCAGCTGCACGGTGTTGGCGCCGGCGCTGTCGGCGGCGGCGATGATGCGCTCGATGACCTCGTCGGCGGTGCCCATCGGCATCGCCTCGGCCTGCTCGGCGAGCTGCTCCATGGTCAAGTTGCGAAATTCGGAGCGCAGATTGGCGGCGGCGCGCAGGTTTTCCGGCCGCACGTAATCGGTCGACGCCTGCGAAGAATACCCGGTCTGGCGCTGCATCTCGGTCTCGGTGAAGTTGCCGTGGCTGAACAGCGTGCGGTTGAAATACAGGATATGCGGCCCGTACTCTTTCAGCGCTTGTTGCTTGCTGTCGGCGACATACGCGGTGATGCCGAGTGAGAGATGGTTGGGCGTGATGCGATGCCCGGCGGCGTCGAGGCACTTCGCGTAATAGCGGATGATGTCGTCGCGCAGGCCCCGCGCGCGGCCGAGACCCGGTGTGATCGGGCAATCGTTTTTGGCGGCGAACTCGATCGATTCCTGGCTGCCGACGACCGGAATCCAGATCGGCGGGTGCGGCCGCTGTACCGGGCGCGGCCACAGCGCGACGTCCTTGTAGGACCAGAATTCGCCCTCGTAGGAAAACACCTCCTCGGTCCAGGCGCGGGTGATGATGTCGAACGCTTCCTCGAAGCGAGCGCGCGACTCGTTGAGCGGCACGTTGTGCACCTGGTACTCGCGCGGGATGCCGCGCGCGAAGCCCGAGATCAACCGGCCTTTCGACAGGCAGTCGATCATCGCCAGCTCCTCGGCGAGGCGCAGCGGCTGATGCACCGGCAAGAGATTGCCGTAGATCAGCAGTTTCAAATTCTTGGTGCGCTGCGCGGCCGAGGCCGCCATCAGATTGGGGCTGTTCATCAGCCCGTAGGGGCTGCAGTGATGCTCGTTGAACCCGACCCCGTCATAGCCGAGCTTGTCGAGCAGTTCCCAGGCCTCGAGATGCTCCTCATAGGTGCGCATCGCCGTGTCGGCGTCGAAATATTGCTTGGCCAGCGGGTAGGGCAGCTCCGGCCCGCCGTTCTTCAAGTGATCGAGATTGGCGTCGTAGGCGAGCAGGTCGAAGACAAAGACTTTCATGAGGCGATGCTCTCCTGAAGGGCCTCGACGCGGCTGCCGCGGAAATGCAGCAACCCGGTCGCCACCGCCGCGACAATCGCGAAACCGCAGGCGCAGAGGAAGATTTGCGTCGGCGGCAGGCCGAGCGACAGCAGATAGCCGCCGAGCAGCGGCGCGACGATGCCGCCGAGCCGGCCGATGCCCAGCGCCCAGCCCAGCCCGCTGGTGCGCATCCGCGCCGGGTAGAGCTTGCCGCAGGTGGCATTGGCCCCGGTCTGGCTGCCGATGATCGTCATCCCGGCGAAGAAGGTCATCGCCAGCATCATGGCGTAGGGCAGTGCCACCAAAGCGATTATCGCGATGAAAATCGCGCCGGCCGCGTAATGGAACGCCAGCGAGCGCTCCGGCCCGACCTTGTCGATCAGCATGCCGAGATAAAGCACCGCGAAAATCGCGCCGCAATCGCGCATGCTCGACGCAAACACCGCCTGCGCCGGCGTGAAGCCGATCAGCTTGAACACGGTCGGCATCCAGTAGCCGAACAGGAACAGGTTCAAGAGGCTGCAGAAAAAGATGATCCACATCAGGATCGTCTGCAGCGCGTAGCCGCGGCCGAACAGCATCCCGACCGGGTTACTCTCGGCGATATCGACGCGGTGGTTCTGGCCCGGCGCGATGTCGAGCTCGCGCAGCAGCGCTGCCTGGCGCGGCGGCAGGTTCGGCTTGTTGGCGAGGAAACGCGGCGATTCCGGCAGCCACAGCATCAGCGCCGGCACCAGCAGGAGAGGAAACACGCCGCCGGCGATAAAGATCGAGGTCCAGCCGTACGCCGGCAGCAGCCATAGCGAGACAAGCTGGCCGCCGAGAAACCCGCCGAGCGGCGCGCCGGTAAAGCTCAGCATGATCAGCAGCGCGCGGCGGCGATGCGGTGCGTAATCACCGGCAAGGCTCGCCGCGCCGGGAAACGCGCCACCGATGCCGAGGCCGGTGAAAAACCGCGTTGCCGCGAGGAAAAATACCGTCGTCGAAAACGCGCTGACGAGCGAGGCCAGCCCGAAGATCGTCAGGCTGGCGAGCAGCAGCGGCTTGCGCCCGACGCGGTCGCCGATCGGCCCCGCCGACAGCGCGCCGACGAGAATGCCGATGCTTGACCATAAAAAGGCGCTGGTGAAGGCCTGCGGCGGCAGGTGCCAGGTATCGATCAGCTTCGGCACCGCCCAGGCAACCGAGTTGATGTCGTAGCCGTCGCAGACCTGGATCAGCGTACAGAGGATCGCGACGCGGATTTGCAGACCGCCGATCCGCTGGTTCTCCAGCGCATGTTCAAATGGCGAAGCCACCGCGTCTGCCATTGCTTCCTCCCGTAATCCCGTCGCCGGTTGTCGGCTTCGCGCCGATCTTGGCATTCCACCGTGTTGCATTTCCGCGCCCGGTGCGCAAGCCTCGGGGCGGTCCCTTCTTTGCGTGGAGCCCGCCGATGACGACCCGTCCCCCCGCCGAAATCGGCATGAGCCTCGACGAGGTCGATACGCCGGCCCTGGTTGTCGACCTCGATGCGTTCGAACGAAATCTGAAACGCTTGGCGGATCGCGTCGCCGGCACCGGGGTGCGGATGCGGCCGCACGCCAAGACGCATAAATGCGCGGTCATCGCGCTGAAGCAGATGGAACTGGGCGCGGTTGGCGTGTGCTGCCAGAAGGTCAGCGAGGCCGAGGCCTTGGTCTATGGCGGCGTCAAGGACGTGCTGGTGACCAACGAGATCGTCGGCAAGACAAAGCTGCGCCGGCTGATGGGGCTCGCGGGCATGGCGCGGATCGCGACCTGCGCCGACGACCCGGCGCAGATCGCCGCGCTCGACGAGGCGGCGGGCGAGGCCGGGCTCACGCTCCCGGTGCATGTCGAGGTCAACATGGGCGGCAATCGCTGCGGCGTCGAGGCCGGCGAGCCGGCGCTGGCGCTGGCGCGCCAGGTGATGGACGCCAAGCACCTCTCCTTCGCCGGGCTGCAGGCCTATCACGGCTCGGCGCAGCATCTGCGCACCTGGGAAGAGCGGCAGAAGGCGATCGCCGGCGCGGTCGACAAGGCCGGCTCGACGCGCGACCTGCTCGCGCGAAACGGCATCGACTGCGCCAACATCACCGGCGCCGGCACCGGCACCTTCGAGTTCGAGGCGGGGAGCGGCGTTTACACCGAGCTGCAATGCGGCTCCTACATCTTCATGGACGCCGATTACGGCAAGAACCTCGACCGCGACGGCCATGAGACCCGCGCTTTCGAGCCGAGCCTTTTTGTCTGGGCTACAGTGATGAGCCGACCGACCGAGGATCGCGCCATCGTCGATGCCGGGCTGAAGGCGCTCGGCATGGATTCGGGGCCGCCGAATGTCTGGGACGAGCCGGCGGCGCGCTTTGACCGCGCTTCCGACGAGCACGGCCGTCTGCTGATCAGCGGCGCGACAAACCGGCTGCGGCTGGGCGACAAGATCAAGCTGGTGCCCGGTCATTGCGACCCGACCGTCAACCTCTACGACTGGTATGTCGGGGTGCGCGGCGACCGGGTCGAGGCGATCTGGCCGATCGTCGCCCGCGGCGCGGTGTACTAGCGTTGCCGCCGCGGCCGTAAATGCCCACCTGAACCGAGGGCTACGGAGAACCGCTCATGTTCATCGCGATGAACCGCTTCAAGGTGCGCAAGGGCGAGGAAGCCGCGTTCGAGACGCGCTGGCGCGAGCGCGACAGCCACCTTCACACCGTCGCCGGCTTTGTCGAGTTTCACCTGCTCAAAGGCCCCGAGCGTGACGACCATGTGCTCTACGCGTCGCATACGGTGTGGCGGTCCCACGCCGATTTCGAGGCCTGGACGCGCTCGGAAGCGTTCCGCGCGGCGCACCGCGACGCTGGCCAGGGACGATCACTGACGCTTTCGCACCCGGAATTCGAAGGGTTCGAAGCGATCCAGACCGTGACCCCTGCTGGGGCGGCGCCCACTGGAACGATACCCACTGGGACAATGATCGCCTGACATGACCCGTCGCGCCGGCAGCGCCGATCTGCCGCTGCATGGCGGCCGCGTGCCCCACTGGCTCGCCGACCGCATGACCCGGCTCGGCACGGTGATCAGCGAGGCGATCATCCTCCATTACGGCCGCGACGAGCTGTTGCGCCGGCTGGCGCACCCGTTCTGGTTCCAGTCGTTCGGCGCGGTGATGGGGATGGACTGGCACTCGTCGGGCATCACCACCAGCGTCATCGGCGCGCTGAAGCGCGGCCTCGCGCCGCGCGCCGGCGATCTCGGCATCCATGTCTGCGGCGGGCGCGGCGCGCATTCGCGGCGCACACCGGGCGAGTTGCTGGCGATCGGCGAGCGGACCGGCATCGACGGCGCGGCACTGGCCCAGACCAGCCGCCTCGTCGCCAAAGTCGACAGCGCCGCGGTGCAGGACGGGTTCGACCTTTATCTGCACGGCTTCTTCGTCACCGATGACGGACACTGGGCCATCGTCCAGCAAGGCATGAACGGCGACAGCCGGCTGGCCCGCCGCTATCACTGGCTGTCCGAGGGGCTGACCAGCTTTGTCGACGAGCCGCATGCCGCGATCGACGGCGAGCGGCAGGGCGAGATCGTCAACCTGACCGACCGCCGCGCCGACGCCTCGCGCCGCGGCCAGCTCGACCTGCTGGCGACCTGGTCACCCGAGCGCATCGCCGGCGAGTTACAGAAGATCGAAGCGTCGCCACCGCCGAACGGGCCGCAGCCGCTGCTGCCGCATCTGGTGATGCCGGCGCATCATGATGTGCGGCCGAGCGATGTCATGGCGCGGCGGCTGCACCGCACGCTCGCCGCGGCCGCCGAGCGCGGCCCGCGGGATTTCCCCGAGCTGCTGCTGACCCCCGGCGTCGGCGCGCGGACCGTTCGCTCGCTGGCGATGGTGGCTGAGGTTGTCCACGGCGCACCCTACCGCTTCGCCGACCCGGCCCGCTTTTCGCTGGCGCATGGCGGCAAGGACCGTCACCCCTACCCGGTGCCGATCAAGGTCTATGACGAGACCATCCGCGTGCTGAAATCGGCGGTCGCCGGCGCCAGGCTGGGGCGCGACGAGGAGCTCGCGGCATTGAAGCGGCTCGACGACCAGGCGCGCCGGCTCGAACGCGACACCGCCGGTCCCGGCGTCGCCGCGCTGATCGCCGAGGAGCAGCGGGATTCGCATCTTTACGGCGGCCGCAGCGTATTTGGCTGGGAGCCGCCGAGCGAGCAGACGGAGCACATTCACGCGAGGCGGTGACGCGCTTCACACCAAAGGGGCATCCCCATGGCCAGCAAGCTCATTCAGTATCGCGACCCGCTCACCGACGATGCCCCCTGGTCCCGGCGGCGGCGCTACAGCCGATCGGGCCTCTGCGCGGCGGCGGCCCTTTCGCTAGGGCTGAGCCCGCCGGCGGCGCGGGCGGACACGCATGTCGGCTCCGCCGCCCAGGTCGTCAACAGCGTCACCGGCACACTCGCCTCGACCCGGCAGACCCAGACGCTGCGCGCCGGTATCGACGTCTTCCAGAACGAGACGATCGCCACCGCCTATGCGAGCGCCTCGCGGGTCGTCTTCGCCGACCAGACGCAATTGTCGATCGGCCCGTCATCGCAGGTGGTGCTCGACAGCTTTGTCTTCGATCCCAACCCGGCTGCGTCCAAGGTCGCGGTGTCGGTCGCCAAGGGGGTCGCGCGCTTTTCCACCGGGATCCTCCCCAAGCCCGATTACCAGGTCAGCACGCCCTCCTGCTCGATCGGCGTCCGCGGCACCGTGTTCACGACGATCGTCAGCGACACCCGCGATAGCTGGGTCACGGTCGAGGAGGGGCAGACGGCGGTGAGCGCGCAGGGCGTCACCGTGACCGTCGACGCCGGACAGACGACCTTTGTCGCGTTCGGCCGGCCGCCGACGCCGCCAAGCTCCAGCACGACGGCGCCGCCGGTCACCACTCAGATGGACGCATTGCTGCTCAACACGCAACCGAGGCGGGCGGCGCCACCGGCAAGTGCCCCGCCGCCGAGTGCCCCGCCGCCAAGCGCACCGCCGCCGGCGAACCCCGGCCCGTACAGCCCGCCGGGCGGCTACGTCCCGACCGGCGGTACGTATGAACCGCCGCCCGATTACGGCGCGCCGAGCTACGGCGGCGCGCCAGGGTATGGCGGCGGCGGGTATGGCGGCGGCGGGTATGGCGGCGGCGGGTATGGCGGCGGTGGCTTTGGCATTGGTATCGGCGGCGGCCGTGGTGGGTACTCGGGCGGCGGCTACGGCGGTGGTGGCGGCTACTCAGGCGGCGGCCGCGGCGGGGGCGGTTATACCGGCGGCAGCACCGGAGGCAGCTACGGCGGCGGCAGTACCGGTGGCGGCAGTACCGGTGGCGGTTACGGCGGCGGCAATACGGGCGGCACGACGCACGGGCGCTGACGGCAGCGCCTACTTCTCTTCGGCCGTATAGACGCCGTCCCAATCGATGGGCGGCGCCTCGATCTGGAAGTGGGCGATGCGGTTTCGGTAGAGCGTGTAGAGCGGCGCCAGATAGCGTGCCGCGGCGAGCGGCGCCTCGCCCAGCGCGGTCAGCGCCGAGGTCCAATCCTGGCGGCGATAGGCGGCAAGCAGCTCCTCGTGCCGCGCCTTGTAGGCCGCCTCGTCATCGCCCTCGGGCAAGGTGTAGACCTTGACGGCCTGCGACTTGCCCTTGACCGCGACAAGGTCGAGTTCGAGCAGCAGCGGATCGTCGAGCATCTTGGCGGTTTCCTCGCCGAGCACAAGATCGACCGCATAGAGCTTGCACAGTCCTTCGAGCCGCGAGGCGAGGTTCACCGGATCGCCGAGTAGCGAATAATTGAAACGCTGCTCGGAGCCGAAATTGCCGACGACGCACTCGCCGGTATTGATGCCGATGCCGACGCGCAGCTCGTGATAGGGCTTGCCCGAGTGCTCCGCCTCGGCCTTCAGCACGCGGTTGAGGTCGACAAGCCTGCGGCGGATTTCCTGCGCCGCCCGCACCGCGTTCTTGGCGTGCTCGAAATCGTCGAGCGGGGCGTTCCAGAACGCCATGATGCAGTCGCCGATATACTTGTCGATCGTGCCGTGCGCCTCGGTGATGATGTCGGTCATCGGCGAGGTGAAGCTGTTCATCAGATGCGTCAGCTCGTGCGGGCTCAACCCCTCGGACATCGCCGTAAACCCGCGAATATCGCAGAACATGACGGTAAGCACGCGGGCCTCGCCGCCGAGCACCAGCTTTTCGGGGTTGCGCGCGAGCTCGGCGACGTAATGCGGCGACATGTAGCGCGAAAAGGCGCTGCGGATTTCGTGCTGGCGCACCTCGGTGCGCAGGTAGCCGAGGATCGACGAGATGAAATACACCATGATCAGCACGGTGATCGGATAGACCGGGTCGAGCAGCAGATGCGCCTGCTTGAATGCGAACCACGACACGCTGAGCGCGACGACGATCGCGGCGACGCCAAACAGCGCGCTCGCCAGCGCGCCGATGCGCGGCAGCACGACAATCAGAAAGGCGCCGATCACCAGAGCGAACAGAATTTCGGCGCCCTTGCCCCAGTCGGGGCGGGCGAGAAAGACACCCTCCAATATTTGCTCGAGGATCTGCGCGTGGATTTCGACGCCGGGCACGCCGGCGGCGATCGGCGTTGCCCGCAGGTCGTTGACGACGCCGGCCGCGGAGGTGCCGACCAGAATGATGTGGTCCTTGACCAGCGCCGGATCAAACGTGCCATTGAGAATGGTCGCGGCAGAGATCCGGCGATCCGCTGGAGGCTTCGAATAATAGACCCAGACACGGCCGGCGGCGTCGGTCGGGATCGTCAGCGGGCCGATCCGCAACTGGGTCAGGCCGGTGTTCTCGCCAAAGCTCTTTTCGCCGTTGGCGCCCGCGGCGCGCGCGACATAGGTGCGCGCGCCGGTGACCACGCGGAGAATCTCGGAAACCAGTGAAAACACCGGCTTGTCGCCGCGCTTCATGATCAGCGGCACGCGCCGGACGATCTGGTCCCAGTCGACATGCTCGTTGAGAAACCCGTTGCCAAGCGCGGCGGCCTGGAAGGCCGGCAGGTCGGGTATCGCGGTCGGGAAGCCGTCGACAAACTGCAGCGGCTCGTCGCCGGCGAAGGCGTAGCCCGCTTTCTGCAGCGGCGGAGGCTCGTCAACGGCGCGGTCGACCAGCACAAAGCCAACGACCGACGGCAGCAGTTTCAACGCCTCGGCAAGCATCTCGTCGGGATCGGGAAGGCTGCCGAGCAGCCGCGTCGTGTCGGCATCGACCTCGCCGCGCTTGCTCAGCTGTGCGAGAAGAAGTTTGGGCGAAGTGCGGTCGGGCTCGGCGAAGACGACGTCGAACGCAACCACCGCCGCGCCGGCCTCGCGCAACTTATCGACCATTTGCGCGTCGAGGCCGCGCGGCCACGGCCATTGCCCGTAATCCTTGAGGCTCTCCTCATCGATATCGACGATGCGGATCGGCACATTGCCCGCCTCGCGTGGCGAGATGCGCTGGTAAAGGTCGAACGAGATCAACATCAGCCGGTCGAGCAGGTCGGGCGCGGCAAGCCGCGCCGTCAGCGCGATCGCCAACGCGACCAACGGCAGGAAATAGATCAGCCCGCGCCGTAGTATAAAATGAAACGACATCCCCGCGTCCCAGCGGCCCAGCAAGCCGGTCTTTTTAGCACAAAATCCCGCCGCGCGGACGAAACCGCAGACGACATCGCCGTTGCAGTACGCAAGGCGATGCGATCAAGTTGCGGGCCGCAAGGTCGCGTTTCGATACGCCGTTCAAAATCCTTCTAACACATGAAGCCATCGAGGATTTACGCGGCCTCTAAACGAATACCCGCTCTGTCGTCTGAGCGGCACTTGAGACCCATCTCCGGTACGAGCCAGGTAAAATCAGCCGCAGCCGCATAAAACGGCTTCGCGGACTTGACCACCCGCAATACCGGCTCCGCATTGGTGAGGTTCGGGTATTCTACGACATTGTCGGTGATGCGGCGGTTGAAGTCTTGGCGATCGTGACCAAAGCAGAGGTTGAAGCATGGCTGGTGCAATTCGAAAATCCCCCGTGAGACAGATGCCGCTCTCCGAGTTGCGCGGCGTCGTTATCACGCGACGGGGCAAGCCCGCTGGCGTGCTCATCGGCTTTGCCTCCGAGGATGAATGGTTCGAGTATCGCTTGGAAAACGACCAGCGCTTTCTGAAGCGCATCGCCAAGGCTCGAGAAAGCGCTCGGGAGGAGCGAAGCGTGACGATCGAAGATCTGGATAAGGTGCTGTAGAACTGACAATGGAAAGCTTGTCCAAGATTGGCGATGCACCGAAACGCCGCGAGGATTTGCGGTTCGTCACCGGGCGCGGCCGCTATCTCGACGACCTGGCGTTCGACCGGCTGGCGCATGCGGTGCTGCTCCGCTCGCCGCACGCCCATGCGCTGATCCGCGGCATCGATACGAGCGCCGCGCGCATCGCCTCCGGCGTGCTGGCGGTGCTGACGGCGGCCGAAGCCGCTGCCGACGGGCTGTCGGCGCTGCGCCCGGGCGCGGAAACCAACACCGTGACCGGCGAGCCCTTTGCCTTTGAGCCGCAGCCGCTGCTCGCCGCCGACAAGGTGCGGCATGTCGGCGAGGCGGTGGCGCTGATCGTGGCGGAGACGCGAGAGCAGGCGCTCGACGCGGCCGAGCTCGTTGCCGTCGACTATGCGCCGCTGGCGGCTGTGACGACGCCGGACGCCGCGCGCGCGCCGACCGGGCCGCTGATCACCGACAAGGCACCCGGCAATCTCTGTCTTGATTGGCGGCATGGCGATCCGGCGGCCGCCGACGCCGCATTCGCGGCGGCGGCGCACAGCGTCACGCTGACGCTCGACAATCACCGCATCGTCACCAATCCGATGGAGCCGCGCGGCCTGATCGGCACTTACGATCCCGCGACCAGCCGCTACACGGCTTACGTTTCGGCGCAGAGCATCCATGCGACGCGCGATTTCACCGCCCGCGCGCTGGGGCTGCCGCGCGAGCACGTGCGGTTTGTCGCGCCCGATGTCGGCGGCGGGTTCGGGGCGAAGAACTTCGTCTACCCCGAGCATCCACTGCTGCTGTGGGCGGCGAAGCGGGTCGGCCGGCCGGTCAAATGGATTGCGACGCGCGGCGAGGTCTTTCTCGCCGACCATGCCGGCCGCGATCAGCGTTCGACCGCATCGCTGGCGCTCGACGCCCACGGCAAGTTCCTGGCGCTGCGGGTCGACAGCACAGCCAATCTCGGCGCCTATCTCGCCGGCAGCTCGGCGGCGGTGCAGACCTTCCAGTACGCGTTTCTGCCGGGCACGGTCTACGCGATCGCGGCGATCGACCTGCACGTCGTCGGCATCTTTACCAATACCGCGCCGATCGGAGTGCTGCGCGGACCCGGCTATGCCGAGGCCAACAACATCATCGAGCGGCTGATCGACGAGGCCGCCCGGCGCTGCGGCTTCGACCGCGCCGAATTGCGCCGCAAGAACCTGGTGCCGACCCAGGCGATGCCGATGGTCAACGCGGTCGGCAACCAGGTCGACAGCGGCGCCTTCCCCGAGACTTTCGAGCGCGGGCTGGCAGCGGCGGACATGACCGGCTTCGGCGAGCGTCGGCAGGAAAGCGAGGCGCGGGGGCGGCTGCGCGGTCTCGGTTTCGCGTATCATATCAAGGGAACCGGCGGTAACCCGTCGGAGAATGTCGACATCCGCTTCGAGGCGGACGGTTCGGTGTCGTTGATCACCGGCACCCAGCATATCGGCCAGGGGCACGAGACGACCTTTCCGCAAATTCTCGCCGACCGGCTTGGCTTGCCGAACGAGCTGATCCGATTGCGCCAGGGCGACACCGACCTGATCGAGCATGGCGGCGGGCACGGCAGCTCGCGCGCGACCTACATGGGCGGCACCGCGATCTTCCGTGCCGCCGAGGAGATCATCGCCAAGGGCACGCGGTTCGCCGCCGAGTTGCTCGAAGCCGCCGAGCCCGACATCCAATTCGCCGACGGCGATTTCATCGTCACCGGCACCGACCGCCGGGTGTCGCTGCTCGATGTCGCGAAGACTGCGCGGGATGCCGAGGCGCCGCTCGACACCTACCATTTCTGGACGCGGGAATGGATGACCTTCCCCAACGGCACGCATGTCGCCGAGGTCGAGATCGACCGCGACACCGGCCAGGTGACGCTCGACCGCTATACCGCGGTCGACGATTACGGCGTCATCGTCAACCCGATGGTGGCCACCGGCCAGGCGCACGGCGCGATCGCCCAGGGCAGCGGCCAGGCCTTGCTGGAAACCGCCGTTTACGATCCCGAGAGCGGGCAGGCGCTCGCCGCTTCGTTTATGGATTACGCGCTGCCGCGCGCCGACGACCTGCCGTCGTTTAGCGTCGGCGTCAATTCGACGCGCTGCACGACCAACCCGCTCGGCGTCAAAGGCTGCGGCGAGGCCGGCGCGATCGCGGCCTTCCCGGCGATCCACAATGCCATCCACGACGCGCTGGCGGCGATCGGCGGCCCAGGGAAAACGTCTCATTTCGACGGCCCCGCGACTTCGGCTCGTGTGTGGCGGGCGATGCGGGGCTTGTTATGATTTTAGCTCGTCGTCCCGGCGAAGGCCGGGACCCAGGCTTCGGCGGCTCGAATGGTTGATGGCTGGATACCGGCCTTCGCCGGTATGACGAGGGGGAGCGGGCAAAGTGGAGAAAGAGATGAGCGATTACGAACACATCCTGGTCGAGAAAGAAGACGGCGTCGGCATCCTGACCCTCAACCGGCCGGAGAAGCTGAACGCGATGAACCGCAGGCTGTCGGCCGAGCTGCGCGATGCGGTGAGGTCGATGGATGCCGATGACGGCATCGGCTGCATCGTCATCACCGGCGCCGGCCGGGCGTTCTCCGCCGGCGGCGACATCCACGAGCAGCGCGAGGACGACCGCAAACTCACCGATGCCGAGCAGGATGCCCGCCGCACCCGCAGCTCCTACGAGATCGCCGCCTCGGCCAAGCCGACGATCGGCATGATGAACGGCCTCGCCTACGGCGGCGCCGGCGTGCTCGCCTCGTCGCTCGACATGCGCATCGGCTGCGAGGACTCGAAATTCCGCTTCCTCGCCGCCGCCTATGGCCGGATCAACAGCACCTGGACGCTGCCCAACCAGGTCGGCTGGCCGATGGCCAAGGAGCTGCTGTTCTCGGCCCGCATCGTTGAGGCCGAGGAGGCGCATCGCATCGGCCTGCTCAACCATCTCGTGCCGCGCGAGCAGCTGCGTGTCAAGACGATGAAATTGGCGCGCACCATCGCCGCCAACAACCGTGCCGCGGTGATCGGCATCAAGCAGCTGATGCTCAAGCAGATGAGCCAGAATCTCGAAGAGCAATACGAGGCCGAACGCGACTTCACGACGCATGTCGTGCGCGGCGCCAAGGCCGAGGACGCGTTCCCCGAATTCATCGCCCGCCGCGGCCGTCCGTTGAGCTAGCAACGCATAGGCTGAACTGAACGCTCCAAACAATCCTCATCCTGAGGAGGAAAGATTTGGCTTTGGGCCGTCTCTGACTGTTACTACCGCGTGTTGGTGCCTGGCGGAAACTCGTAGCCGATCGCGCTTTCGATCTCGATGACCTTCTTGACCGCCGGCCGGGCCATCATCCGGTCGTAATGCGCCATCAGCCCCGGATAGGCCGCCCGGTCCGGGCCGAGCGCGTCGACAAAGCGCCAGAACAGGCGGAAGAGATGGACATCGGCGATCGAATAGGCCTCGCCGACTGCCCAGTCCTTCCCACCGAGCCGCTGTTCGCACAGATGAAAGACTTCGCGCCAACGCGCCTCGCCGGCGCGCCGCGCCGGGTGGACGGTCGCGGCGATAAAGCTCATCCAAGACACCGCCTGCGCCTCGGTCCAAATTTCGGTTCCTGGCCAAATTTCGGTTCCTGGGCCGCCGCGCGGCCACAGCCCGGTCGCGGGATAGGTCTTCGCCAGGTAGTAGAGCGTTGCCGCCACCTCGGTCAGCACCCGACCGTCGATGACCAGCGCCGGCACCTTCCCTTCCGGGTTCAGCGCCAGATAATCGGGGCGCTGCTGCTCCTTGGCCTTGAACGACAGCAGTCGGGGTTCGAATTCGACGCCCACCTCGTGCAGCGCGATATGCGTCGCCATCGAGCTCGAACCCGGCGCGAAATAGAAGATCAGCATCGCCGTCCTCCCTGGCAGCTACGCTCAGTGTGTACCGGCCGCGTCGCCGCAGGAAGCAATCTCGATGCGGTTGCCGTCGTCGCGCCCGCCGGTCGGCTCGTCGAGCAGCGTGCAGGATTCACCGTGGCGGACGATGCGCGCGACCGGAAACTGGTAATCCTTCGGGTTGCTGCCGAAATCGAGCGGCACATGGTCGCCGAGCGCGATCCGATCGGGCAGCGTGACGTTGTTGTAGTCGCGGCAGGTGCTGAAGAGCAGCCAGCTTCGGCACATCGTCAGCCGGCCCGCGCCCGGTGTCTTGACCGCGCTGCCGCCATCCTCCGCCAGGGCGGTGGCGGTCAGCAGCAGCGCGGCGGCGATCGGTATGAGGCGGCACGAGCGGGCGAACATGGCCCGTCATATTCGCCGACATGGTGACGATTGCAATCCGGGTGCGATGCTATTGCGCTTTTCCGGCCCATCGGCCACTAGTCAGGCGATGCGGTTTGCACGCGATGAAAGCGCGCTGCTCGGCGGGTTTCGGGTGGCGCAGATCGGCGGCGGATTGGCGGCGGCGGTGGCCGGCCGGCTGTTTGCCGACATCGGCGCTGAGGTGACATGCCACGGCGCCGATCGCTCGACGCCGCTGCGCGAATACCTCAGCCACGGCAAGCACGACGGTGACGACGAGTCGCTCGCCGCGGCCGAACTGATCCTCGCCGAGGGATCGCCGGCAGCATTGCGTGACCAAGGGCACGAGCCGGCGGCGCTGCGCCGGCTCAACGCGACGGCGGCGATCGTCACGATCGCGCCGTTCGGCCAGAGCGGGCCGCGCGCCGACGATCCGGCGAACGATCTGACGCTGCTCTATGCGAGCGGCATCGCCCGGCTGCTCACCGGTCAGGTCGACAATCTCGCCGAGGCGCCGATCCGCCCGGTCGGTGAGCAATCCGGGTTCATCGCTGGGCTGGCGGCAGCCTGCGCCGGGATGCACGCGCCACCGGGCTCGGTGATCGACATTTCGGTCGAGGAGGCGCTGGCGACGCTGGCGATGACCGAGTTGGCGAATGCCGGGCTGGGCGGCGAGGTGCGCTCGCGCAAGCGCGTGTCCGACGGCAATGGCGCGACCGTGTGCATCCTCCCGGCCAGCGACGGCTATGCCGCGATCTCGCCGCGCGAGGACCGGCAATGGGCGACCTGGCTCAAGGTCATGGGCTCCCCGGCCTGGGGCGACGAGCCGCGCTTCAAGACCAAGCCCGACCGCGTCGCCAACTGGGACGTGCTGCATGCGCTGATGTCGGAGTGGAGCCGCCGGCACTCCAAGCAATGGATCGCCGACGCGGCGCAGGAAGCGCATGTTCCAAGCTTCCCGCTGCGCGAGCCGGCCGAGCAGCTGGCCTCGCCGCAGCTGGCGCATCGCGGCTTCTGGCGGGACATGACGCTTGGCGACCGAATCGTAAAGGCGCCGGGCCCGCCTTTCGGCCTGAGCTTGTCGGCCGGACAGCCGAAGCAGCCGACGGCGGGGGCGCTGCCGCTGGCCGGCATACGCGTCCTCGATTTCTCCTGGGTCATCGCCGGGCCGACCGCGACCCGCTACCTCGCGGCGATGGGCGCCGAGGTCATCAAGATCGAAGCGCCCGGCCGCGGCGACCCCGGCCGCACCAGCGAGCTGCACACCGTGCTCGGCCAGGCGAAAAAGGGCATCGTCCTCGACCTGAAGAACTCGGACGCCGTCGCGCTCGCCCGCGATCTCGCGGCGCGCGCCGATGTCGTGTTCGAGAATTTCGCCACCGGGGTGATGGACCGCCTCGGCCTCGGCGCCGGCGAGTTGCAGGCGCTCAACCCGAACCTGCTTTACGTCTCGGCCTCGGGCATGGGTCGCACCGGGCCGGAGGCGCATTCGGTCGCCTACGGCACGCTGCTGCAATGCTACGCCGGGTTCGCCGGGCTCAACCGCCACCCCGGCATCGCGCCGCGCGTCGGCTTCGCCTGGCTCGACCCGATGTGCGGACTGATGTTGGCGTTCATCGTCACCGCCGCGCTCAAGCGCCGCGCGCGGGACGGGGCGGTGGCGCGGATCGACTTCTCGATGATCGAGGCGATGCTGTGGACCATGGCCGCGCCGCTGCTGGCGACCCAGTTCGACGCGCCGCCGCAGCCGCAGGGCAACCGCGATCCGCGCTACGCGCCGCACGGCGCCTATCGCTGCGCCGGCGACGACGAATGGATCAGCCTGGCGGTGACGAACGACGCCGAATGGCGTCGGCTGTGCACGGCCATCCCGGCGCTGGAGCCGCTGTCGGATTGGGATTTGCGGCAGCGGCAAGGACGGATCGCCGGCATCGACGGCATTCTGACCGGCTGGGCCTGGCACCGCAGCGCGAGCGAGGCCGAGACCGCGTTGCGCGATGCCGGCGTACCGGCCGCGGCGCTGAAAAATTCGGTCGATTTGGTGCACGACATGCATCTGCGCGAGCGTGGATTCTGGGAGGCACAGAATAAAGGCGTGCTGCCGGGGTTGCCGTGGCAAGCCAGTTTCGGCCGCGCGACCGGGCCGGCGCCCGGTCTCGGCGCGGACACGGAGGCGGTGCTGCACGGGATGCTCGGCCGCGCGCCGGAACGTATCGCGGCGCTGCGCGCGTCGGGAGCTTTGGGGTAACGACAAGTCAAACCAAGGAGGAAGAAAATGGCGAGCATTTCTCTCAACCAAGCCAACCGTGTCCTGCGTGCGGCCCTCAAAAAGGCCGAGGAGCTGAACATCAAGGTCAGCGCCGCGGTGGTCGATGACGGCGGGCGGCCGGTCGCGTTCCAGCGCATGGATGGGGCGATCTGGGCGAGCGCCTATGGCAGTCAGGGCAAGGCGGTGGCCTCGGCGGCGTTCGCGCGACCGAGCGGCGTCATGCAGGAGCGCGCCACGCAGCCGACTCCGATGGGCATCAACGCCGCGTCGGGCGGTTTGATGATCATGGGCCAGGGCGCGGTGCCGCTGTTCCGCAACGGCAATCTGATCGGTGCTGTCGGCGTTGGCGGTGGCACCTCGCAGGAGGATGAGGATTGCGCCGCCGCCGGCGCGGCCGCGCTCTAGTACCGCCGCTACCCTCCCTCCCCCGCAAACGGGGGAGGGTCGATGCGGGGCTGGAACCAAGATCAGCCGTAAACCCTCGCGATCAAGCGCGGCGGAACCCCGGCGAAATACAGCGCCAGGCAGCACAGATTGCGCAGCGGGCGGCGCCAATACCCGTCGCGCCGGTAGCGCCGGGTGGAAGCCAGCATCGTGGCGCCGAGTGGGCACAGTCGCGCACGCCCGAGCCGGCGGACAAAATCGACATCCTCCATCAGCGGTATCGCCGCGTAGCCGCCCACTGCCTGGTAAAGCGGGCGGTGGATCAGCAGCCCCTGATCGCCGTAAGGCAACGCCAGCGCACGGCAGCGCCAGGCGGCCAGCCGCTCCACGCGCCGCGCCGCCGGCGCCGCATCGTCCAGCGCGAGATCGAAATACCCCGCCTTGTTGCCCGGCCCGGCGGTAAACTCGCGCACGGCCGCCTCCCAACCCGGCAACGGCCGGCAATCGGCGTGCAGAAAGAGCAGCCACTCACCCGCGGCGGCGGCCGCGCCGGCCGCGAGCTGGCTGCCCCGCCCGCGCGGCGCCGCGATGACCCGTGCCCCACCCGCCTCGGCGACCGCGGCGCTGCCGTCGCGCGATCCGCCATCGACGACGATGATCTCCCCGGCCAGAGGCGATTGTCCCAGCACCGGCAAAAGCACAGCCAGACCTTCGGCATCGTCGAGTACCGGGATCACGATCGATAGTTGTTCTTGTAATGTTCTCATCATTGCGGCATGATCGGCGACATGGATATGCCGGCCAGCCCCCAGCCGCGCAAGGGACGCGGCGCCGCCAGCAACGCGAGCGGCCGCTTCGAGCGCGAAGAGCGCGTCGCGTTCGACGACGGCTGGAGCGTGCCCGGCGCCGAGCCCGAGCCGATGCCGCTGCGCACCGTGCTGTCGATCGACGCGACGCGCACGATCATCGCCCGCAACAATTCGCCCGATATCGGCTTCGACCGCTCGATCAATCCCTATCGCGGCTGCGAGCACGGCTGCATCTATTGCTTCGCGCGGCCGAGCCATGCGTTTCTCGGGCTGTCGCCCGGGCTCGATTTCGAGAGCCGCATTTTTTACAAGCCGCAGGCCGCCGCACTGCTGACCGCCGAACTAAGCAAGAAGGGTTATGCCTGCCGCCCGATCGCGATCGGCAGCAACACCGACGCCTACCAGCCGGCCGAAAGCAAGCTCGGCGTAATGCGCGCGATCCTCGAAGTGCTGCGCGATTTCCGCCACCCGGTGACGATCGTCACCAAGGGCGCGCTGATCCAGCGCGACATCGACATCCTGGCCGAGATGGCCGCGCTGCGGCTCGCTTGCGTCACCGTGTCGGTGACGACGCTCGACCGCAGTCTCGCGCGGGTCATGGAGCCGCGCGCGGCGACGCCCCAGCGTCGCCTCGAAACCATCGCCGCGCTCGCCAAAGCCGGCATCCCCACCGGCGTGCTCTCGGCACCGATGATCCCGGCGCTCAACGATGCCGAGATGGAGGACATCCTCACCGCCGCCAAGGAAGCCGGCGCGCTCACCGCCGGCTATACGATGCTGCGCTTGCCGCTCGAGCTGAAGGCGCTCTTCAAGGAATGGCTCGAACAGCATTTCCCGAATAAGGCCGCGCACGTCCAGTCGCTGGTCGCGCAAAGCCATGGCGGCAAGCTCTACGATTCCGCCTGGGGCAAGCGCATGGTCGGCTACGGCCCTTACGCCGACCTGCTGGCGATGCGTTTCGACCGCGCCTGTCGCCGTCTCGGCTTCGGCCGCCGCCACAGCGAGCCGCTCGACACCAAGCTGTTCCGCCCGCCGCAACAGCAAGGAGCCCAACTCGCGTTGTTCTGATAGAAGGTCATCGAAGGCCGGCTGGCTGTAAATTCCGTGCAGATATCAGCGAGAACAGCCACTGCCGCCCGATTGCGCTACTGTGCTCCGTGGCAGGCGGAGGTACAGCATGGCGCGAGAAAGGCGGCTCGAAGCGCATCAGGTCGAGGCGATCTTCCGCGCCTTCGCCGAGGTCATGCGCGAGCTGCCGCCCGACACCGAGGCCGGCTGGCTCGACGCCGAGGGCGATCTGCGCCTTGCGCCCGATATCGGCCGCAAGCTGCGCACCGCGCGTAATGTCCGCGATCTGCTGCGCCAGATGCGTGAGGCAAGAGACGAGGATTAACCCCCACCCCAACCCTCCCCCGCTGGCGGGGGAGGGGGATGACAATTAGCGGCGCCTCAACCGCGCTCCCTCCCCCGCTGGCGGGGGAGGGGTGGGGTGGGGGTGTCGCGCTGCACGCCCTACCTAAATCACCCCCTCGTCCTTGAGGCCGCGCACATCGCCGCCGCCGAGACCGAGCCAGGAGTCGAACACCTCCTCGGTGTGCTCGCCGAGGAGCGGCGAGCGGGTGATCGCCGGCGGCTTGCCGTCAAACCGCACCGGGAAGGTCGGCATGGGAAAGTCGCCGTTGGGGTGGTGCTGGGTCTGGATGATGCCGCGGCTGTGGAAGGTCGGCTCGGCGAGCAAATCGCCGGTGTCGTACACCGCCCCGGCCGGAATGCCGGCCTTGCCGAGGATCTCCATCGCCTCCTTCTTGGTGTGCCGGCGGGTCCACGCCGTGACCATCTCATTGACCTCGGCGGCATGGTCCGTGCGCTTGTTGCGGTCGAGGAATTCGGGGTCGTCAGCCCATTCCGGCTTGCCCATGATGGTCGCGGTGCGGCGCCAATGCTCGGGGTTGTTGTGGCTATTGAACACATAGACCCAGTCGTTCGGCCCGCCCGGCTTGCACGGAAAGATGTCGGACGGCGGCGGCCCACCAAACCCGGCGCGGCCGCGTTCTTGTGGTTGACCTGTCCGCGCGTAGTTCACAAACGAACCGCGCGTGTAGTTGAGCTGCGCGTCCTGCATCGCCACCTGCAGCCGGCGGCCCTTGCCGGTGGTCTGCCGTTCGTAGAGCGAGCTGACGATCGAGATGCACATCAGCATGCCGGTGCCGGTGTCACCGAGCGTCGGGCCGGGGCGGATCGGCCGGCCGCCATACTCGCCGGTGATCGCCATATTGCCGCCGGCGGCCTGTGCGATCATGTCGAAGGCGAGGTTGTGCTCGTAGGGGCTGCCCTCACCAAACCCTTTGACCTGGGCGTAGATGAGCCGGGGGTTGATCTGCGACAGCACGTCGTAGCCGAGCCCCAGCTTTTCGATCGTGCCGGGCGCCATGTTCTCGATAAAGACATCGGCTTTGGCCGCCATCTCCTTGACCAGCGCGACGCCGCGCGGCGATTTGAGGTTGACCGTCACCGATTTCTTGTTGGCGTTGTAGACCATGAAGTAGTAGGCGTCGGCCCCCGGCTTCGGCCCGGCGCCGAGGATGCGGCCGGGTTCGCCGCCTTTGGGGTTCTCGACCTTGACGACCTCGGCGCCGAGTTGCGCCATGACCTCGGTACAGGTCGGACCGGCCTCGAACTGCGTGAGGTCGAGCACACGGACGCCGGCAAGACATTTGAGCGGGGCAGCGGCATCGGTCATGGTTTGGCTCCAGAGAATGGTCTCTTGGTCCTAGGATAGTGCAGCGGGATGCGCCGGGGAATGTCCGACGCGTCTTTCAATCGTCATACCGGCGAAGGCCGGTATCCACGGTCCAGCGGCTCGAGCCGCGGACAGGTGGACCCCGGCCTTCGCCGGGGTGACGCGAAAGAGAGGATCTTATGGCAGCGCAAAGCCGCATCAGGCTCTTCGAGAACTATCGCTTCGTGCTCTACGCGCCGTTCTACGCGGCGCATGCGCTAGGCGCCTATGAAGCGGAGGGCGTGGAGGTCGAGCTGCTGCCGTCACCGGGTCCGGGCAAGGCGGAGGCGGCGCTGCTCGCCGGCGAGGCCGAGGTGATGTGGATGGGCCCCATCCGCATCATGAAGGCACATGAGCAGGACCCCGCGTCGCCGATCACCGCCTTTGCCGAGGTGGTGTGCCGCGACCCGTTCTCGCTGGTCGGCGCCACGCCCAGCCCCGGCTTCCGGCTCGCCGACCTGCTCGGCAAGCGCTTCGCGAGCACCAGCGAGGTGCCGACGCCGTGGCTCTGCCTCGCCGGCGACCTGCACGACGCCGGCATCGACCCCGCACGTCTCGAACGCCTGATCGGCCGCGCGATGCCGGAGAACGTCGCCGGTCTCGTCGCCGGCGAAATCGATGTGGCGCAGCTCTTCGAGCCGTTTGTCGAGTTGGCCTTGCGGCAAGGCGCCCATGTCTGGCTGCCGGCAAGCACGCGCGGCCGCACCAGCTACACGGTATTCGCCACCACCCGCCAGCGCCTTGCCGCCGACCCCGAGCCGTTCCGCCGCATGGTGCGGGCGATCTGCAAGACCCAGCAATGGGTGCGCGCGCAACCGGCCGCGGCGCTCGCCGAGCTGATCGCGGATTATTTCCCGGCGCTCGAACGCACGGTGCTCACCGGATCGCTCGCCCGCTACAAGGCGCAGGGCGTGTGGGGCACCGACCCCGTCCTTCCGGAGGAAGGGTTCGACCAGCTGCGCCGCGCGCTGCTGGCGACAGGGTTCCTCTCGCACACCGTGCCGTTCGAGGACTGCGTCGACAACCGGCTGGCGGAAGAGGCCGTCGCCGCCTGACGCTTGAGCCGGACCGACGGTTACGTGCATGCACCGACAGGAGGACGCATGGATGTCGGCATCCAGGGACGCGGCAAGTAACGGACCGTGGGCTTCCCGCTCGCAGCGGCCAAGACGGCCGCGGTCCAACCGGTTAATGTACCCGCGGCGCCTTCAGCAGCCGGGTCCGGTCGGCGGAGGGGACGCGGACGGTCATCTCGTCCTTGTCGCGCTGGATTTGCAGCACGACCTCGCAGCCGGCGGTGCCGCTGGCCCAGACGCGGCGCCAGAACGAGGCGAGGCTCGAGACGGGATCGTCGCGCACCGCGAGGATGCGGTCGCCCGGTTTGAGCCCGCTCTTGATCGCCGGACCGCGCTCCGACATGCCGGCGACGACGACCGCATTCTCGTCCTCGATCTCGGCGGCGTAGAGGCCGAGCCACGGCCGCGGCGGCCGGTTCGGCCGGCCGAAGGTCAGCATGTCGTCGATGATCGGCGGCAACAGGTCGATCGGCACGATCATGTTGACATCGCGCCGCAGCTCGCGGCCGTTCGAGCGCTGCACATGCAGCGAGCCGATGCCGACGAGGCTGCCGTCCTGCCCGATGAGGCCGGCGCCACCCCAGAACGGATGCGCCGGTGCGGTGAAGATCGCGCGGTCGAGCAGGTATTCCCAATGCCCGGCGAATTCCTGACGGGCGACGACCTGCGCGGCGATCGCGTGGCGGCGGCCGCCCTCCGCGGCGATCACCACCTTGTCACCCGCGCCGATGCGGATCCCCGTGCCCAATTCGATATGCGGCACGTTGAGCCGGCCGAGCGCCTGCACCAGCCCGAACCCGGTTTCCTGGTCGTAGCCGATGACCGTTGCCGGCACCGCGCCGCCAACCCCGGAGGTCAACCAGATCGACTCGGCCTCGGTGATCAGATAGCCGATCGTCAACACCAGCCCGTCCTTGCGGATCAGCACGCCGCTGCCGGCGCGTTCGGTGCCGAGCGTCGGCGCGGTGAACGCGTCGTCCGGCACGGTCGCCTGCAGGCCGAGGATGCCGTTCAGCTTCGCATCGAGATCGAAGGCGAAGTCGTCGGGCTTCGGCTGCAGCTCGCTTGGAATTTCCCACTCAATGGTGCGCGCCATGGTCGCAACTCGTTTCTGGCCAGAGCCTCACTATAACGCAGCAAGAGTGCGCCGGGATTTCAATTCTTGTCAAAAGCCGGTTCGCCCCCACATTGCGGGGAGTGGCGTCCGTTAGCACTCTCGACCCCACACTGCTTGACAAGCCACGACCTCATCGGTATCTAAGCAGCACTCTTTCCCCCAGAGTGCTAATTCGGTTTCAAGCTCACTGCCACATACAACGAGGAGGATTTTATGGCGTTTCGGCCATTGCATGACCGCGTGCTGGTAAAGCGCGTGGATTCGGAAGCGAAGACCGCCGGCGGGATCATCATCCCCGACACGGCTCAGGAAAAGCCGATGGAAGGCGAAGTCGTCTCGTGCGGCCCCGGCGCCCGCGGCGAAGATGGCAAGCTCGTCCCGATGGACGTCAAGGCCGGCGACCGCGTGCTGTTCGGCAAATGGTCCGGCACCGAGGTCAAGCTCGACGGCCAAGAGCTCATCATCATGAAAGAGTCCGACATCATGGGCATCATTGCCTGATAGCGAACGAGGGAAACGACAATGGCTGCCAAGGAAGTCAAATTTCATTCCGACGCCCGCGACAAGATGCTCCGCGGCGTCAACATTCTCGCCGATGCCGTCAAGGTGACGCTGGGTCCGAAGGGCCGCAACGTCGTGCTCGACAAGTCGTTCGGCGCGCCGCGCATCACCAAGGACGGCGTCACCGTCGCCAAGGAGATCGAGCTTTCCGACAAGTTCGAGAACATGGGCGCGCAGATGGTGCGCGAGGTCGCTTCGAAGACCAACGACCAAGCCGGTGACGGCACCACTACCGCGACCGTGCTGGCCCAGGCGATCGTCCGCGAAGGCGCCAAGGCCGTCGCCGCCGGCATGAACCCAATGGACCTGAAGCGCGGTGTCGATATCGCGGTCGAGGCCGTGGTCGCCCACCTCAAGGGTCAGTCGAAGAAGATCTCGACCAACGAGGAGATCGCCCAGGTCGGCACCATCGCCGCCAATGGCGAGCGCGACGTCGGCGACAAGATCGCCGAGGCGATGCAGAAGGTCGGCAACGAGGGCGTGATCACGGTCGAGGAGGCGAAGAGCCTCGAGACCGAGCTCGACGTCGTCGAGGGCATGCAGTTCGACCGCGGCTATCTCTCGCCGTATTTCGTGACCAACGCCGAGAAGATGCTGGCCGAGCTCGAGAACGTCTACATCCTCATCCACGAGAAAAAGCTCTCGGGCCTGCAGGCGATGCTGCCGGTGCTCGAATCGGTGGTGCAGAGCAGCCGTCCGCTGCTGATCATCGCCGAGGACGTCGAGGGCGAGGCGCTGGCGACGCTGGTCGTCAACAAGCTGCGCGGCGGCCTCAAGGTCGCGGCCGTCAAGGCGCCGGGCTTCGGTGACCGCCGCAAGGCGATGCTTGAAGACATCGCGATCCTGACCGGCGGCCAGGTAATCAGCGAAGACCTCGGCATCAAGCTCGAAAACGTGACGCTCGACATGCTCGGCCAATGCAAGCGGCTGCGCATCGAGAAGGAAAACACCACGATCATCGACGGCGCCGGCAAGAAGGCCGACATCGAAGGCCGCTGCACCCAAATCCGTCAGCAGATCGAGGAGACCACGTCCGACTACGACCGCGAGAAGCTGCAGGAGCGGCTGGCCAAGCTCGCGGGCGGCGTCGCGGTGATCCGCGTCGGCGGCTCGACCGAGGTCGAGGTGAAGGAGCGCAAGGATCGCGTCGACGACGCGATGCACGCGACCCGCGCCGCGGTCGAGGAGGGTGTCGTCGCCGGCGGCGGCGCGGCCCTGCTCTACGCGTCGAAGGCGCTTGAAGGGCTGACCCCGAGCAACAACGACCAGAAGGTCGGCATCGACATCGTCCGCAAGGCGCTGCAGGCGCCGCTGCGGCAGATCGCCGAAAACTCGGGCACCGACGGCTCGATCGTCGTCGGCAAGCTGCTTGAGAGCAAGGACACCGCCTACGGCTACGACGCGCAGAAGGGCGAGTTCACCAACATGGTCCAGGCCGGCATCATCGACCCGACCAAGGTGGTGCGCCATGCGCTGCAGGACGCCGCGTCAGTGGCGGGCCTGCTGATCACCACCGAGGCGATGGTCGCCGAGAAGCCGGAGCCGAAGGGCGCCATGCCGGCGATGCCGCCGGGCGGCGGCATGGGCGGGATGGACTTCTAGGCATCCACCCACTCGGTTTTGCCAAAGACAGCCGGCCCGTGGCACCACGGGCCGGTTTTTTTTGTGGCGGTAGAAATACAGGCCCCTCACCCTTCCCATCGCTGACGGGGTGAGGGTTGCGCGCATGGACATGATCATTCGCTTGGCCGGACCGGACGATGTTCCGGCGATCGTCGCGCTGTTGGCGGACGACCCGCTCGGCGCGACGCGCGAGGATGCCGGCGATCTCGCCGCCTACCGCCATGCCTTCGAGGCGGTGGCGACGCAAAGCGGCAACCTCATCCTGGTAGCCGCGCAGGCCGGCAAGGTGATCGGCTGCCTGCAGTTGACAATGATCCCCGGCCTGTCGCGGCGCGGCATGACCCGCGCGCTGATCGAGGGGGTCAGGGTGGCAGCAGGCAGCCGCGGGCTGGGTGTGGGCGAACGCCTCATTTTCCACGCGATTGGCCTCGCGCGGGAGGCGGGCTGCGGCCTCGTGCAGCTGACCAGCGACAATTCGCGCGCCGACGCGCACCGGTTTTACGAGCGGCTCGGCTTTGTCGCCAGCCATGTTGGGTTCAAGCTCGCACTCGACTGAGTACGCGCATCACGCGCGTCTGCTTCCCGGCGCGGAATCCTTGTCACAGCGTTGTCAGGCACCCATACTGAGCCGCATGAGACGCGTCGCGATCGATCCGATCATGGTGGCTGAGCCGGATCCGCCGGCCCGGCTGTGCGACCATCCGAGTTGCGCATCGGGCGGAGATTTTCGCGCACCGCGCTCGCGGCTGGAACTCGACAGCTATTTCTGGTTCTGCCTTGACCACGTCCGCGCCTACAACGCGGCGTGGAATTACTATGCCGGGATGAACGAGAACGAGATCGAGGACGAAATCCGCCGCGACACGGTCTGGCAGCGGCCGAGCTGGAAGCTCGGGCAGCGCCACGGTCCGGCCTACGAGCATCGCGTCCGCGACCCATTCGACCTGTATTCGCAGAAAGACCGCAAACCCGGCGCCGGGCAGCGCAACGGCCGCGCCCACGATGCGTCGAGCCGCGTCGCCTCCGCGCGCGAGCAGGCGCTGGCGGTGTTCGACCTCGACCCGCCTTTCACCCAATCAAGCCTCAAGGCGCGTTACAAGGTGCTGGTCAAAATGCACCACCCCGACGCTCACGGCGGGGACAAGGCAGCGGAGGAAAAGCTGAAGATCATCAATCAGGCCTACACGACCCTAAAAGCCAGCTACTTCGCTTAGACCTTCAGCAGGACCCAAGGCTCCACCCGATCCATCAACCCGAGAAAGTTCGACGCTAATGCCAACCGTAGAAAAGGCGGAACTCCCGGTCACGCCTACCGGAATGCCCGACATCAAGGTCTCCGTGCGGCAGACCTTCGGCATCGACAGCGATCTCGAAGTGCCGGCGTTCAGCCAGCCGAGCGAGCATGTCCCCGATGTCGACGAAGCCTATCGCTTCGACCATGACACGACGCTGGCGATCCTCGCGGGCTTTGCGTTCAACCGTCGTGTGATGATCTGCGGCTATCACGGCACCGGCAAATCGACCCATGTCGAGCAGGTCGCCACGCGCCTCAACTGGCCCTGCATCCGGGTCAATCTCGACAGCCATATCAGCCGTATCGACCTGATCGGCAAGGACGCGATCGTGCTGCGCGACAACAAGCAGGTGACCGAGTTCCGCGAGGGCATCCTGCCCTGGGCGCTGCAGCACCCGGTGGCGCTGTGCTTTGACGAATACGATGCCGGCCGCCCGGACGTGATGTTCGTGATCCAGCGTGTGCTCGAGGTCGAGGGCAAGCTGACGCTGCTCGACCAGAACCGCGTCATCCGCCCGCATCGCGGCTTCCGGCTGTTCTCGACCGCGAACACCGTCGGTCTCGGCGACACCACCGGCCTCTACCACGGCACGCAGCAGATCAACCAGGGCCAGATGGACCGCTGGAGCATCGTCTCGACGCTCAACTACCTGCCGCACGATGCCGAGGTGAACATCGTCCTGTCCAAGGTGCCGCAGTACGACAACGAGGACGGTAAGCGGAAGATCAGCGCGATGGTCGCACTCGCCGATCTCACCCGCAGCGGCTTTATGAACGGCGACATCTCGACCGTCATGTCGCCGCGCACGGTGATGACCTGGGCCGAGAACGCGCGCATCTTCAACGACATCCCGTTTGCCTTCCGGCTCACCTTCCTCAACAAGTGCGACGAGACGGAGCGGCCGGCGGTCGCCGAGTACTATCAGCGCTGCTTCGGCACCGACCTGCCGGAGACCGGCATCAACGCGACGCTGATGTAGCCCAAGGGATCTACCCCAGGACGGAGGAGCCGCGAGGGCCGATGGCGCAAGAATTCTCGCCGACCGAAATCTTCAAGCGGGCGACCGCGACGACGCTGCGGGCGATTGCCGAGGACGAAGAGGTCAACGTCACCTTTGGGCCGGAGCCGGCGGGGCTGTCGGGCCGGCGCGTCAAGCTGCCGAATCCGGCGCGCGACCTGCCCGCCGAGGAGGTGGCGCAGTTGCGCGGCGCGGCCGACAGCATGGCGCTGCGACTGCGCTATCACGACGACGGGGTGCATTCAAAGCGCTTGCCTGGCGGCCCCTTGGCGCGGGCGATCTTCGAGTCGCTGGAGCAGGCGCGGGTTGAGGCGATCGGCACCAAGCGCATGGCCGGGGTCGGCGTCAACCTCAACGCCATGCTCGAAGAGCAATATCGTCGGCAGGGCTTCGAACGCGTCACCGAGCGCACCGAAGGCACCATGGCCGAGGCGGTGCGCCTCTTGACCCGCGAGGCGCTGACCGGCGAGACACCGCCGCCCGCGGCCAAACGGGTGGTCGATCTGTGGCGGCCTTGGCTGCAGGACAAGATCGCCCGCGACCTCACCGAACTCGACCGCGTCGTCGAGGACCAGGATGCTTATGCCCGCGCGACGCGCCGGCTGATCCAGGACCTCGACCTCGATCTCGGCGAGCTCGACGAGTCATCCGACGACCAGCAGAGCCAGGGTGACGAGGCCGACGGCGAGAACCAGACCGACAGCGGCGAAAGCGCCACCGCCGGCGCCCAGCCCTCGATGGAAGGTGCGCCGGCCGACGGCACCGCCGAGGACGCCGAACAAGACGGTGACGCCGATAGCGACGGCGAGATGATGCCGGGCGCCAGCGACGACGATCCCGGCCGGCCCGGCCGGCCCGGGCAGCTGCCGCGCGGCCGCGCCGACGAAAACGCGATCTACCGCGCGTTCAGCACGATCTCGGATGAGGTCATCGAGGCCGACAAATTATGCGACGCCGACGAGCTCGGCCGCCTGCGCCACCTGCTCGATCAGCAGCTGTCGCATCTGCAGAGCGTCATCGCCCGGCTTGCCAACCGGCTGCAGCGCCGGCTCCTGGCGCGGCAGACGCGTGCCTGGGAGTTCGACCTCGACGAGGGCATTCTCGACGCGGCGCGGCTCGCCCGCGTGGTCGCCAACCCGGTGCTGCCGCTCGCCTTTAAGCGCGAGCGCGAGACCGATTTTCGCGACACGGTGGTGACGCTGCTGATCGACAATTCCGGCTCGATGCGCGGCCGGCCGATCACCGTCGCGGCGATGAGCGCCGATATCTTGGCGCGCACGCTCGAACGCTGCGCGGTCAAGGTCGAGATCCTCGGCTTCACCACGCGGGCATGGAAGGGTGGGCAGGCGCGCGAACGGTGGATCGCCGCCGGCAAGCCGCCCAATCCCGGCCGCCTCAACGATCTGCGCCATATCGTCTACAAGCCGGCTGACGCGCCGTGGCGGCGCGCCCGGCGCAGCCTCGGCCTGATGTTGCGCGAGGGCATCCTCAAGGAGAATATCGACGGCGAGGCGCTCGCCTGGGCGCATAACCGGCTGCTGACCCGCACCGAGGAACGCAAGATCCTGATGGTGATCTCGGATGGCGCCCCGGTCGACAACTCGACGCTGTCGGTCAACCCCGGCAACTACCTCGAAAAGCACCTGCGCGAGGTTATCCGCGACATCGAGCGGACCGGCGAGGTCGAGCTGACCGCGATCGGCATCGGCCACGACGTGACGCGCTACTACCGCCGCGCCGTGACCATCGTCGATGCCGAGCAGCTTGGCGGCGTCATGCTCGAACGCCTCGCCGACCTCTTCGAGGAAGAGGACAACGTGCGCCACCGCGTCCGCAGCCGCGGCCGCCGCGCGGCGTAACCCCACAGCTCTCGTCATTCCGGCGAAGGCCGGAATCCAGCCGTCAACCGCTCAAGCGGCGGAAGCCTGGGCCCCGGCCTTCGCCGGGGTGACGCAGAGTGGTGGTTACTGGGTAACGCCTAAATTGGGCCCGAGCTACCCGCGGCCGACGAACGGCATCTTGGTCGCCATCACCGTCAGGAACTGGATGTTCGCCTCCGGCGTCACGGTGGCGCACAGCACTACCGAGCGGGCGACGTTTTCCACGTCCATGGTCGGCTCGATCACCGTCTCGCCATTGGCCTGCTGAACGCCGCGGGTCATGCGCTGGGTCATCTCGGTCAGCGCGTTGCCGACATCGATCTGGCTGCATGAGATGTCGTATTTGCGGCCGTCGAGCGAGGTCGACTTGGTGAGGCCGGTCACCGCGTGCTTGGCGGTGGTGTAGGCGATCGAGTTGGGCCGCGGCACATGCGCCGAGATCGAGCCGTTGTTGATGATCCGGCCACCCATCGGGTTTTGTTCCTTCATCATGCGGAACGCCTGCTGGGTGCACAGGAAGGTGCCGTGGACGATCGAGCCGATGACCCCGTTCCAGCGGCTCCATTCGAGGTCTTCGATCAGCGCGGCGGCGCCGAATCCGGCGTTGTTGAACAACACATCGAGCCGGCCGAATTTTTCCTTGGCCGCTGCGAACAGGGCCTCGACCGAGGCCGGATCGCTGACATCGCATGGCACGCCGAGCCCCCGACCCTGCAGCCCTTCGATCTCGGCGACGACGGCGTCCAATGGTTCCTTGCGCCGCCCGGCGACGACCACCGCGAACCCCTCGCGCGCCAGCGCCAGCGCCGACGCCTTGCCGATGCCGCTGCCGCCGCCGGTGACCATTGCGACCTTGCCGTTCGAAGCCATGCTCGATTCCTCCGCGAATTTGTTATCGCCGGCAAAATATCAGGTTTGCCGGGCGCGTCACGCTGATTGGCGTCGAGCGTCTCTCGGGTAAGCGGCTAGCCGAGCCTTTGGCGCAGCCAGGCGGCGGTGCGGGCCACCCCGCCGAACATGAAGATATGCAGCCCGTCAATCTTCCCGCTTTCGGCTTCGCCGGCGACGAGCCCGTCGATCAGCGCGTCGGGAGCCGCTTCGGTAAGAATGCGAGCAAAGGCCGTGTGGCCGCGCGCGAGTGCGCGCAATGAGCTGCCGACCCCACAACGCACCGCAAATTTGACCAGCGCCGCGACGCTGGCCGGACCCGCCAGCCCGATCCGCACCGGGCAGGCGATACCCTGCGCGCGCAGCCGCGCGATCCAGGCACGGATCGGCGGCGCCTCGAAGCCGAATTGCGTGACGATCGCCGGAGCGAGCCCGCGCTGTGCCGCCAGCGTCAGCTTCGCGGCGAGCGCCTTGTCGAGCGCGGCTTCGGTGATGTGCGGATGGCCTTCGGGGTAGCCGGCGAACAGCACCCGGTCGAAGCCGTGACATTCGAGAAGGCCGCTTTCCAACAGGCTCAGGCTGTCGCGAAACGGCCCCGCCGGCCAGTCCGGGTCGCCGCCGATTAGCAGCGCGTCGGCGACTTCGGCCTCGTCTGTGACGCGACGCAGAAAGTCGACCGCAGCGTCGATGCTCTTGAGCCGGCGCGCCGCGGTATGCGGCACCGGCACAAAACCGGCGCGGCGCAGACGGACGCAGGCCGCGACGATCTCGCCGGCCGTCGCGCTCGCCGGATGATTGACGAAGACGGTCGTGCCTGGCGCGAAAAAATCGCGCAAACCGTCGCCCGCGAGCTTGTCGTGCGGGGAAATTTCGATCGATGCGGCACGCAACAGCTCCGCCGCGCGTGCCGCCCGCCCCTCGTCCAGCTTTTGCGCGAGTGGCGCCACGATCAGGAATCCCGCTTGCGCGAAATGACGTAGGACTCGTCCCAGAACCACAGCCCGCCGTGGCGGCGCAGCACGGCCTTGGTTGCGTCGATATAAGCACCGCTGCTGATCGCCTCGCTGAGCCGCTGGTCCTCGATCTGCGCGACGTAGACCGCGGCGTTCCACGCGGCGAACAAGGTCGAGGTGCCGATCGTGTCGCTGATCTCGCTCGGCAGCGTGTGCATGTCGTAGCGGAACAGCGAGCGGGCGTCGGCGCTGGCGCCGAAATTGAGCGCACGGCCGGCGCCGCCGAGCTCGGCCTTGGTGGCGCGCAGCAACGCATGCCGGTCGGTCGTGAACGGGTCCTCGCCAGGCCATACCTCGCGGATGATCTCGAGACCGGGGTCGTCCCCGTGCGAGTGGATGCCGATCAGCCGGCCGCCAGGCGCCAGACTCTTGGCGAGCGGCGCGACGATGCGGCGCGCCTTGAAGTCGAGCGGCGCCCGAGCTCGGTAAGGCTGTGAGGCGATGACGAGGTCGTAATCGGCGCGCACGGCGCCGCGGCGCGGCCGCACCTGGTCGAGCAGGAACTTGTGATCGTCGCGATAGATCACCAGCACGACCGGCTTTTCGTAGACCGGGTTGCCGCTCTTCGGGCCGGGCCGAGCGCGCCAATGCTCGGCGAGGAAAGGTTGCAACTCGGCGATCTGTTCCTCGAACTGGTGCGCCGTGCCGCCGGTCAGCGCCAGCTCGTGCCAGATGAGGCTGGTCGCCGACGTCACGGAGGCAGGGGTCAGCCACGGCGCTTCCGAATAGGACATGTTGGTCATGACCAGCACGGTCGCGGGATGCTCGAAGAGCCGGTCCGGCATCTTTTCGAGCGCGAGCCGCACGTCCTCGAGGCTGATCTCCTTGCCGACGATATAGAACGGCATTGTCGGAAAGCGGCTGTGCATCGCCCGCATCGTGCGCGCCAGCACGGTGCCGTCGCCGGTGCCGGCATCGAAGACACGCAGCGCCGGCGGCCGCGGGTGGATGTTCGCCAGCTCCAGCCCGACACGCTGGGCAATCACCCATTTCTCACTGCAGGTGGTGACGAACAGCAGGTATTTCTGCCGGTTGTCGTAGAAGCGGAAGTTTTGCGCATCGCCCGCCATGCGCGGTCCCGCGGCCAGCGGCAGCGTGACGGGGGCGGCGCCGTTTGTCGCCGTCGCCTTGCGCGGCCGGGCGATAAAGGCGCGGACCCGGTCCTCGGTGTCGGTGGTGACCCGCCCGCCGAGGCGCAGCCGGCCGACCAGTTTGCCGTCATTGACCGCAAGCCGGCCAAAGGTCGATTCGGCCATCCGCGCCGCACGGCAATAATCAGCGATATCGCGCAGCAACGCCTCGCGCATACCCTCCTCCTGCTAGGGCAGAAAGACATGCACCGACAGCTAACGCAACCCACTTTTGTAGTGGGCAACAGTAGTGGGAACTGTCCCACCACCATGCGTCGTGAGTGGGCAGTCAGCGAAAACGGCTCATCCGCACCCGTATTTCTTGTGGAAATGCGGCAGTACCTTTGTGCCCATCAATTCTACGACCTTGAGCACCTTCCAGATTTCCATGCCCGGCCAGCCGGCGCGGAAGATGAAATAGTTGGAATCGAGCCGGGCGATGCGGTCTTCGAGCTGTTCGATGACGTCGTCCGGTGTGCCGAGGATAAAGCGGTCTTTGGCCAACTCGGCGAACGACACCCGGAAGCTCTCCTGGCCCGGCAGCGCCTTGTCCTGGCCCCAGGCCGCGTAAGCGGCGTATTTTGCTTCGAGATAAGGCTGCGCCGTCGCATATGCCGCCTCGCGCGTCTCGGCGACGTGCAGTTCGAGGATCATCGGCCGCGCCGCCGGTACCGCATGCCCGTTGGCGGCGAGCGCCGCCTTGTAGAGGCCCCATTGCCGCTCGGTCGTGGGCATCGCCGCATGCGGGTTGATGAACCAGGGATAGCCGAGCCGCCCGGTGCGCTCGACCGCCTTGTCGGCGTTGGCGGCAATCCAGATCGGTGGATGCGGCTTTTGCACTGGACGGATCGTCGAAGTCGACTCGCGCAGGTTGAAATAGCGACCCTGATGCGTGACGTTGTCCTCCGCCCACAGCCGCTTGATCAGCCGCAGCCCTTCGAGCATGCGCGGCACCCGGTCGGAGACCTGCAGCCCGAACGCGGCGAATTCCTCCTCGCGATAGCCGATCCCGACGCCGAACACGACGCGCCCCTCCGACATCACGTCGAGCGAGGCGATTTCCTCCGCGGTCTGCACCGGGTTCAGCAGCGCCAGCAGCGTCACCGCCAACACCAAGTCCATCTGCCCGGAATCGGCCGCCAGCCGCGCCAGAAACGGCAAGTTCTGCAGCGCGATAAACGGCGGCGACACATAGTGATGCCCCGAGGCGATCGCGTCGAACCCACAGTCGCGCGCCGCGACGACCTGCTGCACGCATTGCCGAAAGCTCAACACCGGATCGATGTCGCGCGGTTGCTGATTGTTGACGAACAGGCCGAATTTCATGGGATGCTCCACTTTCGATCGCCGCGACAGATGTTGGCATAGGCATGTCCGGGGGACCAGCCGAAGGAAGTTTCTGACCTTTTGTTCTCTTTATCTGGTCCTCCTGCCCACTCACCGGCCGACAGTCTTGACCCAGGCTTGACCTGGGCGTCAGCGAATTGGGCGGCGCGGCATCGGTGGAGGATAGTGGCTCCGCTGAAGAGCCCCATTCGCATCAACCGAACCAGGGCCAGACGATCCCGTACCGCCGGTACCGGTTGAAGAACCCGCCACTTCAAGGCAACGCAATGCAGTCTTACCGTCCATCGCCACATGGCTGGATCGGGCTTTGGTGGCCTTGGGGCCGGTTTTCGATCCGAGCGTTCGAATGCTCTTCGCAGCGATTAAGGCGACAGCGTGACTCGCGGATAGCACCTTTATTATTTACGAATATTCAATGTTGATGGCCATTTTCGTTATTGACGCATCCCGAACCCTCACATGGCCAATGAAACGCCAGAATGATCATCGCACTTGGACGTAAAATCGATTGTTTATCAATAGTCGCTGATTTTCCAAGATCAAGACAAATATTAACGATCAAGTAGGTAATCAACGGTTTGTCGTTCATTGGGAGGCCATTGCTATCCAACTGATATTGATCGTCCCCCCTCGAAGTGGTCCACGGTGAGCTATGTTTTTGCTCTCGAGGAGGACCGCGATGCCGAGGAAGATTTACAAGCCGGAAGAGATCGTCGCCAAGTTGCGGCAGGTTGATGTGCTGACGTCGCAAGGGAAGAGCGCGGCCGAGGCGATCCGTTCGATCGGTGTGAGCGAGGTGACGTATTACCGCTGGCGCCAGGAGTTTGGCGGGCTGAAGAGCGACCAGGTAAAGCGCCTGCGGGACCTTGAAGCGGAGAACACGCGGCTTCGTCGGGCGGTGTCGGACCTGACGCTAGACAAGCTGATCCTGCAGGAGGCGGCACGGGGAAACTACTAAGCCCCGCGCGTCGCCGCGCCTGCATCGAGCATGTACGAGGAGCATTGCTGATTTCCGAGCGTCGGGCCTGTACGGCGCTCGGTCAGCACCGCTCGACGCAGCGCAAGATCCCGCGGGGCCGTGACGACGAAGAGCGATTGACCGCCGATATCGTCGAGCTCGCTCGGCAGTATGGTCGCTACGGCTATCGCAAGATCGCCGAGTTTCTGCGCCGGGCCGGCTGGCTGGTCAACGACAAGCGGGTCGAGCGGATCTGGCGACGCGAGGGGCTGAAGGTCCCTGCCCGGCAGCCGAGGCGCGCTCGCCTCTGGCTGTCGGACGGATCGTGCATCCGGCTGCGCGCCGAGCGCCCCAACCACGTCTGGTCCTACGACTTTGTCGAGGAGCGCACCCATGACCGGCGCAAGCTCCGCCTGCTCAACATCATCGACGAGTTCACCCACGAGTGCCTGGCCATCCGGGTGTCGCGCCGGCTCAGGTCGACCGACGTCATCGATCTGCTCTCGGACCTGTTCATCCTGCGCGGCGTACCCGGGCACATTCGTTCCGACAACGGCCCCGAGTTTGTCGCCAAGGCGGTGCAGGAGTGGATCGGCGCCGTCGGGGCAAAGACCGCCTACATCACCCCCGGCAGCCCCTGGGAAAACGGGTTCATCGAAAGTTTTAACGCGCGCCTGCGCGACGAGCTGCTCGACGGCGAGATCTTCTACACGCTGCGCGAGGCGCAGATCGTCATCGAAAGCTGGCGGCGGCACTACAACGCTATCCGGCCGCACGCCTCGATCGGCTACAAGGCTCCCGCTCCGGAGGTGTTCGTGCCAGCTCTCGCCGCATGGCCGTCTGCGCAACCCCGACCAGCTCCGCCGGCCATGCTCTCGCTGGTGCCAAGACCAACCCTAAACTAACATTCCATCCGGACCACCAAACGGGGGCCGGTCACTGCGATGGCGAGAACAACAGTTCTAATAGCGAAAATAAACATGGCCGAGATTCTCCGAATGAACTCCGGACGGGCACGAATTTTTGCGTTTTCCTCGCACTTTGGCAAGCCAAGCAGCCGTCGAGCGCAGAATATTCCGGAGCATCGCCCGTGATATTCGCGGCGGCGGCAGAAACGCGTTTTGTCGACGGTCCCGACTAGCTGTTTCGGCAAAGGCGGCGCATTGCTGGGCCCTCGCTCAAGGCGACATAGCACTGGCACAAATCGACGGCGTTATGGTGTAAAGAATCAGGGATTAGGCCGTCTAACTTGACCGCCGGCCGCTATCCCAGCTCACTAGCGCACGTCTACTCTATCGGCTTGTAGCAACCGAAGTCGCTCTCCATCCGTGGTGCCCAGCAACACCGTATTCCGGGATTCATCATCGAGTTGTCCCGGCGAGGTGCCCAAAACGCGCAGCCATAACCGCACGGGGGAGCCGCAGGAACGTAAGTCACGGAACCATTGTCGATCCAGGGCTGCCATACTCGCCGCGACCCATCGGACGGCAGCTGTCCATCGGATGACAGCCGCCCCTCGGATGGCAGCTGCTCAACCCATAGTTCATCGTAGTCAGGCGGCATCCTTGCGCTATGAGAGAGCTTTTTCCCGTGCTCTCTATAGCTGAATGTATGCGCAGTCTTATTGACAGCGGTGATCTCGCCTTCTTCCTTGTCGCCGCTCTTCCAGTGAAGCCGGACGCGCGTTCCAAGGTTCATATCGGCGACGGCGATCCGCATTTCGCTAGTTGGGTTAGGCGCTATTTCATCGCACGCGATGGAACTGCCGAATGGCCAATCGATAAACGCAGCAAGATTATCTCCATGCAGGCTGCGATACTCGGCTAGTGCCTTAGATAGCTTTGACGTTGCCCGCTGAAAACTCTCAAGTTCGTCGATCATGCAGGGTCTCCGAACATCACGAAACCGGCCATCCCTCCAGGAAGCAATATGACGTTGGCCTTATGCGCCTCCACGGGCGATCGATAAAGGCAGGTACAAGCTGGAATGATCCGGTAGCCGCGATCATTTGCCGTCGTCACAACCTCTTCGTCATCAAATAGCGGGTGATGCCGGGCGGGTCGCAGTCGAGTTTGGCGGCCATTGTGTAGCCCTGCTTCTGGTAGAAGCCGGGGGCCTGGATTTCGAGCGTGTTGAGCGAGACTCGCGAGCAGCCGCGACGGCGGCCTTCCTCTTCGGCCGCCTTAAGCACGCGGCTGCCGATCCGGTCGCGGCGATGGTCCTCGGGCAGGAAGAAGCGGTCGACGCGCAATTGTCCGAGATAGCTGCCGCCGAAGAGGCCGCCCAGGACCTTGCCGGTCTCGGGTTCGGTGACGAACACCGCGAGCGGCTTGTAATCGTCATAGCCGGCCTTCTCGGTGTTGTAGGCGCGCAGACCGTCGGCGATGACCGCGGTGTCGGCGGGGTCCGGCGCGTCGGAGACGATTATTCTAGGTTCTGGGATTTTCGGCTCGGGCATGGTGGTACTCAGATTGGCGGATGACGGACCGGCTGCGTCGTCTCGAAGGCGCGGGCGGCGCGCAGCACCTTGGCGTCGGCGTGGAGCGCGCCGACGATCTGCAGGCCGATCGGCAACCCCTCGGCGGTCAACCCGCAGGGGATTGAGGCGGCCGGCTGACGCGTCATGTTGAACGGGTAGCTGAACGGCGACCAGTCGACCCAATGCTCATCGGAGGGATCGTTGAGGTCCTCGCCCACCGGCAGGGCCGGCACCGGCATCATCGGCGTCAGCAACAGGTCGTAGGTCTCGTGGAACGCACCCATCGTGCGGCCGAGCGCGTTGCGCACCAGATCGGCGCCAAGATAATCGACCGCGCCGATCCTGGCGCCGGCTTCGGCGACGGCGATAAAGCCGGGGTCGCATTGCTTGAGTCTGTCGGCCGGGATGCCGGCGACGATCCGCGCCGCGCCGGCGCCCCATAGCGTCAACAGCGCCTCGCGCGGTAAGTCGAAAATCTTGCCCACTTCCTCGACATGCGCCCCGAGCGCCGCGAATTGCTTGGCCGCCGCGGCGATGCAGCCGGCGATCTCGGGCTGCACCTTGGCGTAGCCGAGGTCGGGGCTGAAGGCGATCCGCCAGCCTTTGACACCATCGTCGAGCCCGTCGCGGAAATCGCCGGCATACGGCGGCAGCCCGTACGGGTCGCGCGGATCGGGCTGCGCGATCACGTTGAGCATCGCCGCGGCGTCGACGACGCTGCGGCACAAGGGCCCGTGATGCGACAGCAGACCCATCGGCGAGGGCGGGTAGGCGGGCACCAGGCCAAAGGTCGGCTTGATGCCGAACACACCGGAAAAGCAGGAGGGGATGCGGATCGAGCCGGCGCCGTCGCTGCCGAGATTGAGCACACCGGTGCCGGTGGCGCAGGCCGCGGCGGCCCCGGCGCTGCTGCCGCCCGGCGTGCGGTCGAGGTTCCACGGGTTGCGGGTGATGCCGGTGAGTGGGCTGCCGCCCACCGCGATCCAGCCGAATTCCGGCGTCGTGGTCTTGCCGAGGATCACCGCGCCGGCTTCCTTGAGCCGCGCCACGGCCGGCGAATCCTCGGTGTCTGGCACATTCTCGATCAGATGCGAGCCGCGCCGGGTCGGATGCCCGCGCATCAGCATCAAATCCTTGATCGTCGCCGGCACGCCGTCGACCGGCGACAGCGGTTTGCCGTCGCGCCAGCGCGCCTCCGAAGCACGCGCCGCGTCGAGCGCGCCGTCGCGATCGACGACGCAGAACGCATTGAGTTTCGGCTCCAGCGCCTCGAGCCGTGCGAACAGCGCCCGCGCCGCCTCGACCGGCGACAGCTTGCCGGTGCCGTAGAGCCGGGTCAGTTCTGCAGCGGAAAGGTAGGCGATATCCGGTCCCGGCGTCATGGCGTCTCCGCGAGAGATAGCTCAAATCATCCCCCGAAATGGCGACCATCCGCAATGCCAAGCACACAATGAGTTGCCAAACCTAAAAGTTGATCTAATATAAAAAATACCTATGAAAGTAGTATTTCCCACCGACCTCAATGAAGCCCCCTCCCTTTTTCGAACCTACCGCCGCTCACCTTATCGGGTGGTTTTTCGAAGGTTGCGTCTGCACCGTGACGGGAACCAGCATCGCCGAATTATTGTCACACAAGGTTATCCGGCCCTATTTGGATAGTTACTCGGTGAATATGCCAGGTACGATCGCCATCGCCATTTCTGGCATCATTGGCGCATTAATGCTGACACTCTTTCTTCGCAAGAACGAGGAAATGGTCCAGGCTCACCCAATTTATACAGCATTGATATACAGAAACCGTTATATTATTTCAGTACTATTCATAACACCATGCTTGATTGCAATAATGAAGACATTCTCAATAAGTTACGCTTGCGCAGCAGTTATTTACTTTCCTGCAGACGACGCGACATTTGAGCCAAGTCAGCGTTTCGGCGTCGTGGGACAACTTGGGGATCCGGAGAGCTGCCCGGTCGCACAGGTATGGCTAAGCGACAAGGAGGACGCGAAATGGCTGCTGATAGGGCAATACCTGACGAACGGCAAGAAATGGGAGAGCAAAAGCGTGTCGCTCGAAAAGTTCCACCGCGGTTCCCGTATCGAAATACGCGCCCCTGGGATGGCGCGAGTTGGTTAGCCGCGATGACCTAGAGAAACGACCGCCGGTTGGCTACCTCGCTCGGGCGACTGCCGTCACCATCGAGATAAAGGACTGAATATGGCACGGATGCTTACATTACTTATCATTCTCCTACTCTTTACGTCGAATTGTTATGCCCAATCCACGCTCGTGGTCGATGATATCGTCATGAGCGATCGGATTACGGGCACCATTAAAACTTCAGGGATAGACGCAGCCCAAAGCTGCGTGGTTGTCTACATTCGCACCAACCACTGGTACATCCATCCCTACGCCGCGGCGGGAGAGGACCAGTCCTGGGCTAGCATCAACGGCAATGCATGGTCGATACCGACGTTGCGACGCGGGGTGGCAGCCAATGCGGTTGCCGCGCTGCTGCTCAGAAAGGACAAGACAGGAGGCTGTGCGGCCCCAGCCGAGATCGAGGACGTAAGCCTTGTTGACCGCCGCGTTGGAGCACCATTCCTGAAACAATTGCGCCCCGGCGACGCTTGGTACGGCCGGCTATAGGCGGCGCCGTCGCTAGCGCCGGCGCCAGTGCAGCGGCTCGGTGACCGCGCCGTAGACCAGCCGCCGTGTCAGATAGCGATAGCGCAGGCGCTGGTCGGGTGCCTGCAGCATCAGCACGACGACCATCTGCTCCCGCGGGTCGATCCAAAAATAGGTGCCGGTGACACCGCCCCAGAAGAATTCGCCGACCGAGCCCGGCGCCGGCGATAGGCCCTGCGCCAGCCGCACCGCGAAGCCGAGGCCAAAGCCGTAGCCCATCTCGGGCACCGGCGCGAGCTGGCCGAAACGCGAGCGCGCGGTCTCGCCGTAGCCGACATCGGGCGGCAGGTGCTGCGACGCCATCAGCCGCACCGTCTTCGGTGCCAGGACGCGCACGCCGTCGAGCTCGCCGCCGTTGAGCAGCATCTGGCAGAACCGCAGGTAGTCGGCGGCAGTGCCGCACAGCCCGCCGCCGCCGGAATGCCAGCGCGGCTCGCGCGCCGGGTTGCGCATCGGCGGCTTCGTGCCGGTCGCCTTGTCGACCAGCGGCTCGGCGATGCGCGCGGCCTTGTCGCCAGCCGCCGCGAAGCCGGTATCCACCATGCCGAGCGGCCCGGTGACGCGCTCGGCGATAAGGCCGGCAAGGCTCTGGCCCGAGGCGATTTCGACAACTCGGCCGAGCACATCGGTCGACATCGAATATTCCCAGGTCGTGCCCGGCTCGAACATCAGCGGCAACTGGGCGAGCTTGCCGACCAGCTCCTCGTTGGTCTGGTTTTCGTCCATCAGATTGGCGTCGCGCCAGACCATCTGCACCGGCGAGTCGCCAAAGGCCGCGTAGGTGAGGCCCGAGGTGTGGCGCAGCAGATCTTGCACGGTCATCGTGCGCGCCGCCCGTCGGCGCTCGACCCCAACCGTCAGCTCCTTGAAGGCCGGGATGTAGTCGGCGACCGGCGCGCCGATATCGAGCCGGCCTTCCTCAGCGAGCACCATCGCCGCGACCGAGACGATCGGCTTGGTCATCGAAGCGATGCGGAAAATCGCGTCGAAGCCCATCGTCGCGCCGGCTTCCTTGTCGCGATGGCCGCGCGCCTCGGCATAGCCGACCCGTCCGCCGCGGGCGATCGCCAGGACCGCACCGGGGATGGCGCCGGCCTCGATCTCCTGGTCGAGCAGAGCCGTGATGCGGCCGAGCCGCTCGGACGACAATCCCACCTGCTCCGGACGTTCGGCGCGCGGCAGACCCAGCGCCGTCCCTTGGCTCGTCATGGCACCCTCCTTGGCTGGTTGGAACTATCGACGAACTGCCGATCCCCCGCAATTGCCGCCACGCGGCTTGCATGCTAGTTGCACGGAGACAAGGCGGATGGGGGATGCCATGAACGCATGTTTTCGGGCCGCGCGGATCGCCGCGCTGGCCGTGGCGGTATTGGCAGGGTTCGCCACCGCGGGCTGGTCGCAGGGCGGGCCGAAGACGCTGCGCTTCATCCCGCAGGCGGATTTGCGCAGCATCGACCCGATCTGGACCACCGCCTATGTGACGCGGAATTTTGGCTATCTCGTCTTCGATACGCTGTTTGCGCTCGACAAGGATTTCAAACCGCAGCCGCAGATGGTCGACAAATGGACCGTCAGTGACGACAAGCTTGCCTGGAAATTCACGCTGCGCCCCGGCCTCAAATGGCATGACGGCAGCAAGGTGCGCGCGGCGGATTGCGTTGCCTCGATCGAGCGTTGGGGCAAGCGCGACCCGTTCGGGCAGAAGCTGCTGGATGTGGTCGACGCCATCACCGCCGACGGCGACGACACGTTCACGATCAAGCTGAAATCGCCGTTCCCGCTGATGCTCAACGCGCTCGGCAAATTGTCGAGCAATACGCCATTTATGATGCCCGAGCGGATCGCCAAGACTGATGCATTTCAGCAAATCCCCGAGGCGATCGGCTCCGGCCCGTTCAAATTCGTCAAGGAAGAGTGGGAGCCCGGCCACAAGGCGGTCTTCGTCAAGAACGCCGATTACGTGCCGCGCAGCGAGCCGCCGAGCCTGGCTTCGGGCGGCAAGGTGGCCAAGGTCGATCGCATCGAATGGCTCTACATCCCCGACAGCGCCACCGCCGCCGGCGCGCTCAAGGCCGGTGAGGCCGATTGGTACGAGCAACCGCCGGCCGATCTGCTGCCGGTGTTCTCGGGCGATGCCGACGTCAAGGTCGATATCGTCGACAAGCTCGGCAATATCGGCTTTCTGCGCTTCAACCACACGCTGCCGCCGTTCAACAACCCGAAGATGCGCGAGGCGGTGCTCAACCTTGTCAACCAGAAGGACTACATGGCCGCCGTCGCCGGCGACGAGAAATACTGGAAGACCTGTCCGACGATCTATGTCTGCGGTGGCCCGCTGGAGACGACCGCCGGCGCCGACGCGCTGCTGCACGGTCCCAATGTCGAGAAGGCCAAGGCGCTGATCAAGGCGGCCGGCTACAACGGCGAGAAGATCGTGCTGCTGTCGGCGACCGATCAACCGATCGTCCAGGGCCAAGCGCTGGTCACCCAGCAATTGCTGACCAAGGCCGGGATCAATGTCCAGCTCGACGCCAATGATTGGGGCACGCTGATCACGCGCCGCGCCTCGAAGGAGCCGATCGACAAGGGCGGCTGGAATATCTTCCACACCTGGAGCGCGGCCCCCGACAATCTGTCGCCGGCACTGATCGCCGCGCTGCGCGGCAATGGCGCCAAGGCATGGTTTGGCTGGCCCGAGGATCCGAAGGTCGAGGAACTGATCAGCGACTGGTTCAAGGCACCCGATGCCGAAGCCCAGAAGAAGCTCGCCGCCGATATCCAGGTCGAGGCGTTCACCAACGAAATCCCATATATCCCCACCGGCCAGTTCGTGATCCCGACCGCCTATCGCAAGAATGTCGAGGGGATCATCATCTCGCCGGTCGTCTTCTTCTGGAACGTCGAGAAGAAATAGCCTGCCGGCGCCGCCAAGACGGCATGATCATCTCATTCTCAGTGCGTAAAGACCTGGCAGGCGGCACCCTCGGCGCGGAACAACGCGCATAACGAGACCGCGCCTTCAAACTGCTCGGGCGAGATCGGCTTTGGCGGTGCGGCCGGACGGGGCGGCATCCGGTCAAACAATGCCACCGCCGACGCAAGACCATTGTCGAGGCGCGCCACCCAGGCAGCGGCCGGCGATTTCGTGCCCCAGTCGTGCCGCGCCATCTTCGTCTCGGCGTTGAGGCAATCGAGTCCGGGCAGCGGATAGGATGCGGTGGCGGCATAAAGGCTGGCCCGCAGCGCCGCCCAGTCCTCCGGAGGCCGGCCGGTAACCGCCAGCACGTAAAGCCGCGTTTCGAGCGGCAGCGGCGACAGGCCCTGAAGCCATTTTTCCAGCCTGACCTTGCCCGCGCTATAGGCCGCTGCGGCCAAGCCGAGATTGCCGAATTGGCGCTGAAGGTCGGCGAGCAGCCGCGCCGCATGATAGATCGCCGGATAAGGATCGCGGGGGTCGGCGAGGCCGCGCTCGGCGGCGGTTCGCGGCATGAATTGCGCGACGCCGATGGCGCCCGCCGTGCTGGTCGCGGCGCTGTTGAAGCCGCTTTCCGTCCACAGCAGCCGCGCCAGAAAACCCGCCGGAAGGCCGTTGTACTGCGCCGCGTCAAAGATGGTCCGGCAGATGAACTGCCGGTCCGCCGGCGGATCGGCCGCGGCGATGTGCGGCGCGGTGAAGGCCACCACGCCGGCAACAAATGCCGCCGCCAACCCGCGCCGGATCACGCCGGCAGCCGGTAGAATTTGCTCGCGGTGCCCGAGAACAGCGCCGTCTTCTCGCTCGCCGAGCAGCCGGCGGCGATGCGCTTGAAGGCGTTCCAGAACACCTGATAGCTGCCGCTGCCCTTGTCGACCGGAAAGTTGCTCTCGAACATGCAACGCTCGGGACCGAACGCGGCGATACAGCTCTCGATATAGGGCCGCCACAACCCGGCCAGCGTCTCGGATGTCGGTGGCTCGGGCCGTTCGTGTACGTCGAAGCCGAACACCCGCATGCCGAACCCGCCAAGCTTGATGCAGACATTGGGGCAGCCGGCGAGTTCCTTGATCTTCGCGCTCCATTCGGCGACCGCCTCGTCGCGCTTACCCTTGTAGCGGCCGAGCCCGATCGCGCCGCCGACATGGTTCAGCACGATCGGCTGTCCGGGAAAGGCGCGCGCGAGGTCGAGCAGGTCGCCGAGTTGCGGGTGGAACATGTAGCAATCGAAGGTGAGACCGAGCGGCGCCAGCTTCGCAAAGCCTTCGCGCATCTTGGGTTCCAGCAGCATCCCCGGCGGGCGCGACGTCGGCGAGCCCCAGGCCGCCTGGTCGGGGTCGGTCGCCGTAAGGTAGCGGATGCCCTTGAACCGCCCGTTCCCATTGACGCCGACTTGGCCGCCGCCGGCCAGGATATGCGCTTCCAGCACCTTTTCGACGGCGCCGCCCAGTGACAGATCGGCGTAACCGACGATGCCGTCGCAGACCTTAGTCTTGCCATAGCCGCCGCTTGCCGCCATCGCCCCGACGCCATTGGCGAACTCGACCTCGCCCACCGGCTTCATCTCGGTGGGACCGGATGCGCGGTACATCGAGAGCCATTCGAGATAGACCGTCGCGATGATGTTATGCCCGCTATTGGTGTCGGCGAGCAGCTCCGGCAACAGATAGCGCCCGGTCTCCGGCCGCTCGACAAGGTGATGATGCGGGTCGACGATCGGCAGCGCGGGCTCGATGACCTCCTCGACATGCCGCGCGAGCCACTCGTTGCGCGGCGTGAAATGCCCGGTCGGCGATACGGGTGCGGGTGATGCCATGGTTTCCTCCCATCTGTCGCCTTGGCCGGGCTTGACCCGGCCATCCACGAATAAGTTGAAGCTATTCACGGACCCCCGGGTCAAGCCCGGGGCAGGCGAGTATTAAGAGCCGCGATCGGTCGATCAATCATTCGCCGCACGCAGCGCGTCGCAGACCGCCGTCGTGACCCGTGCCGTCGTCGCCGTCCCGCCGAGATCGGGGGTATGCAGCGCCGGGTCGGCGGTGACGCGTTCGACGGCGCGCATCAGCCGCTGAGCGGCGGACGCCTCGCCCATGTGCTCCAGCATCATCACGCAGGTCCAGAATGTGCCGATCGGGTTGGCGATGCCCTTCCCGGCGATGTCGAACGCCGAGCCGTGGATCGGCTCGAACATCGACGGCGCGGTGCGCTCGGGGTTGAGGTTGGCGGTCGGCGCGATGCCGATCGACCCGGCCAACGCCGCCGCGAGGTCCGACAGGATGTCGGCGTGCAGATTGGTCGCGACGATCGTGTCGATGCTTTGCGGCCGCATCACCATGCGCATCGTCATCGCGTCGACCAGCATCTTGTCCCAGGCGACGTCGGGAAATTCCTGGGCGATCTCGGCGGCGATCTCGTCCCACATTACCATCGCGTGACGCTGGGCGTTGGACTTGGTGACCACGGTCAACAGCTTGCGCGGCCGCGAGCGCGCCAGGCCAAAGGCGAACCGCATGATCCGCGCGACGCCGATGCGGGTCATCATCGAGACATCGGTCGCGGTCTCGATCTCCATCCCCTGATGGACCCGGCCGCCGACGCCGGCGTATTCGCCTTCCGAATTTTCTCGAACGATGACCCAATCAAGTTCCGGCCCGTTCACGTGGCGCAGCGGGCTGGTGATGCCGGGCAGAATGCGGGTCGGCCGGACATTGGCGTACTGGTCGAGCGGTTGGCAGATCGACAGCCTGAGGCCCCATAGCGTGATGTGGTCGGGAATGCCCGGCGCGCCGACCGCGCCGAACAGGATCGCGTCGAACCCGCGCAACCGGTTGGCGCCGCCCGCCGGCATCATCACGCCGTGCTGTTTGTAGTAGTCCGAGCCCCAGTCGAACCGCTCGACATCGAGCGCAAACCCGCCGTCTCGCTCGGCGCAGACCGCCAGCACCTCGAGTCCGGCCTCGACGACCTCCGGCCCGATACCGTCCCCGCCGATCGCCGCGATCTTATGTGTACGCATGACAACCCCCACCCCGGCCCTCCCCCGCCAGCGGGGGAGGGGGCGCTATCGTCGCCGGCTAGTGTATCCCCTCCCCCGCTAGCGGGGGAGGGTCAGGGTGGGGGAATTTTTACTCCGCCGCTTGCGGCTGGGCTTCGGGCAGTGGTTGCACCATCTCGGCGTCCCACGGGCCGGGGAAGCGGCCGCGGCCGACCTTGTCGCGCGAGAACACGTGGTAGTCGACCGGCCATTCGGCGCGCGGCATCTCGTAGAACACCTCGACGCCGTTGCCGTCCGGGTCGCGCAGGTAGATGCCGAGCGAGATGCCGTGATCGGCGATATGGTCGATCGGCTGCCCCTTGGCCTTGATCAGGTGGTAGAATTCCTTGAGGTCATCGAGGCTTTCCAGCCGCCACGCCATGTGGTTGAGCCCGACCTGGCGCTTCTGCTGCAGTGGCGCGTCGTCGCCCAGCTGCATCAGCGCCACTTCGTGCGACTGCTCCTCGTCGGCCGACATGAAGGCCGCCCAGCCCGGCCGGTATTCATAGGTGTGCAGCCCGAGCAGGTCCTCGTACCACTGCTTCGACCGCTCGGCGTTGCGCACGTAGAGATTGACGTGCTGGAGATACATCGGTCGCTTGGCCATTGTGTTCCTCGCTTTCGTCTGTTTCGTCATTCCCGCGAAAGCGGGAAGCCAGGGTGGCCGTTCCGCCGCTTGCCCTGGACCCTCGCCTGCGCGGGGATGACGATTTGGTTGAAGATTATCACGCCTCGTCACTCTTCCTCAAAAAGTCGCGTACCCGATCGGTGATCTCGGCCTTTGGGTAGACCGCGGCCATCGCCCGCGCGCGGGTCAGCGGGTCGCTGGCGAAGAACCGCTCGTAGAGCACCTGCCGGCTGCCGAAGCCGCTCACCGCGACATCCATCGCGAGGCGAAACAGCTTGACGCGGTCCTTCGCCGCGAGATTGTCGGTCGCCAGATACTGCTCGATGTGTCCCTCCAGCGGCCCGGTCATATCCTTCTCGCTCGGGGTCAGCAGAAAGCTCGACGACCCCAGCAGCTGGAGGATTTCGATCATCCGCGGATAGCAGGTCATCATCAGATTGCGCGTCGATTCCGTCGGCAGGATCGCCGGTGTCATCACGCCCCAGCGGTCGATTTCGGCATCGGCCTCGGCGGCGCGCATGCTGGAGCGCATCAGCTCGGTGTAGAGCATCAGCTCGCCGATGCGCTCCTCGGTGTGCGGCAGATGCGCGTTGCCTAGCGCCTCGGTCATCAGCAGCGCCAACCCCAGCACGAACTCGCATTTGGCGAGGTTCTTGGCCGCGCCCTGATGCGCCGAATGCGCCGTCGAGTGGGTGACATGCGGCACCGCGTTCAGCCGGTCGACATCGTAAAGCAGGAACACCCGCTCCCACGGCACCAGCACGTCGTCGAAGAAGACGATGCAGTCCATCTCCTCGAAGCGCGAGGCGAGCGGCGCGTCGAAATGCGAGCGGCCGAGGTCGAAGCTGTCACGGCAGAGGAATTTGAGCCCCGGCGTGCCGCAGGGGATCGAAAAGCTCATCGCGAATGGCGAGTGGTCGTCGCTGTGTCGCGCGAGGCGCGGCGAATAGACCGCGATCTCGTCCGACAGCGGCCCCAAGGTCGCCAGAATCCGCGCGCCGTGCACGATGACACCCTCCGAGGTCTCCTTCTTGACCTCGAGCGCGGTGCCTTCCTGCAGGTTGAACATGCCGGAGACGTTGCGGCTGCGCTGCAGGTTGATCAGCGCGTGCGTCAGGCAGATATCGTTTTCGCGCAAAAACTCGACGTAATTGCGCATGTTCTGGCCGAATTCGGGCCGTTTCTCGCCAAAGAAATCCGCCGCCGCGCTCCAAGCGGCAAAGGTCACGTTCATAAAATCGGGCGAGCGGCCCATCATGCCGTTGGTGGTGCGCGCCCAGTTCAGCATCATCTTGGTGCGCGTTTCCAATTCCTCGCGCGTCTTGGGATTGCTGAACGAGCGGCCAACCCGCTCGCCGCTGGTCGGCGACTTGTAGGTCATCACCTTTTTCAGCTTGGCGTCGTGCTGCAGGTCGTAGAGCGACGCGATCGCCTTGACCCCGCCCGACAGACCGGGATGCGTGGTGACGTCCCTGACCCGCTCGCCGCCGAGCCAGATCTCGCGCTCCTGCGCGCGCAGCCCGTCGATATATTGCTGTCCGGTACGCGCTGGCATCCCTCTCCTCCTGGCTTTAGGCGATGCTAGTGCAATTTGCTCCTACGGTAACGCCCCTTACCTCGTCATGGCCGGGCTTGACCCGGCCATCCATGTTTTCCGGCAAAGTCGCGACGGGTCCCGTGGATGCCCGGAACAAGTCCGGGCATGACGACTGTGAACTTAGGCGCTGCGCTGCGAGGTCGGCAGCAGGTGCTCGCTGTATTTCGGCCGCAGGATATCGAGCTTCATCGGCACCGGCGTGCCGAGCCACATCGCATTCTTGCTGTGGTCGTCATAGGAGCTCTCGGTCAGCGGGTGGATCAGCACATCGAGCCCTTCGCGGTTGAGCATCAGCCACGGCACGACATTCTGGAATTCCGGCACCTCGAAAGTGATGTTGAATTGCGAGATCGGATGCGGTCCGATCGGCGCATCGCTGAACGCGCCCGGCTCGCAATTGAACTTTTCGATCATCGTGTCGCGCAGCGCCGCCGCCACCGGCTTGGTCTCGGCGTCGTAATAGACATGGGCGTGATAGCCCTTCAGTTCGGTCATTGCGTTGCTCCTGTTTCGGTGTGGTGCCGGCCCCCACCCCAACCCTCCCCCGTGGACACGGGGGAGGGAGGACCGCGAAGCGGTCGGGAGGGGGCAGGCATCGTCGTTTCCGCTACTCCGCAGCCGCCAGTTTGGCTTCGATCTTCTTCGAAATCTCGGCGCGCCATTCCTCGATCGGCTTGAAGCCCTCGCGCTCGCGGCAGAAGGTCTCGGTCTCGGCGACGAGTTGGTCGGCCGGCGTGTCGAGGTCAATCTTGATGCCGAGCGGTTGCGGCACGTACCACGGGGTGTCGCAGAACATCTCGATCTGGTTACCCTCCGGGTCCTGGAAATACACCGACCAGGCATTGCCGTGGCAGATCGGCCGGATGCCCTCGCAGCCGGCGGCGCGCACCTTGCGGAAGGACTTCTGCACCTGGTCGAGCGTGCCGACATTGAACGACACCTGCTGCACCATCGGCACTTCGGCATCGGTCTGCCGGCCGCGGACCAGCACCACCTGGTGATGGTCAGACGGATTGCGCGACAGGAACGTAATCCTGCCGTCCTCGGCCCCGTCGCTGACCACGAAGCCGAGCACGCTGGTGTAGAAATCGATCATCCTCGGCACGTCGTGCACGTAAAGCCCGACATGGCTGAGGCGCGGGGCGGTATCCATGGTCTGTCTCCGTTATTTTCCCTCGTCATGGCCGGGCTTGACCCGGCTATCCACGCGATCGTCTCAACCGTCACGGGGGTCTCCGGGGATGCCCGGAACAAGTCCGGGCATGACGATTGAAGGAAATCTGATCGCATACCCGCCCATCAATCAAATCGATTGTTGACATAAATATCATTCTTCATGTCGATATATGCGCATGGACATCCGCGCCGTCGACCTCAACCTGCTGAAAGCCTTTGACGCGCTGCATGCCGAGCGCGCGGTAACCCGCGCCGCCAGCCGCATCGGCCTGTCGCAACCGGCGATGAGCCACGCCTTGTCGCGCCTCAGGGGCCTGTTCGGCGACGACCTTTTCGTGCGCACACCAAGCGGCATGGAGCCGACCGCCCGGGCGCGCGAGATCGCGCCGCTGATCTCGGCCGCGATCGAGCAGATTGAGGCCGCGCTCAACCTCGGCGCCGGGTTCGACCCCGCCACCAGCACCGCGACCTTCACCGCCGGGATGGGCGAATATGCCGAGGTCGCGCTGGTCGGCCGTCTCGCCGAAGCATTCTCGCGCGAGGCGCCGCACGCAACGCTGCGGCTGCTGGCGCTGCATGGCGGCGACGCCGCCGAGCAGCTCGAACGCGGCGCGATCGATGTCGCCGTCGCGCATCTGCGCGCGATGCCGCCGACGATCGAGACCAACCCACTGTTTCGCGACCCGTTTGTCGTCGTCGCCCGCGCCGGCCACCCGATCACCCAGGCCCCGCTCACCGTCGAGGCCTACGCCGCGCAGAACCACGTGCTGGTCAGCCCGCGCGGCGACACCAGCGGCGCGCTCGACCGCCTCCTCGTCGATTACGGCCAGCGCCGCCGCGTGGCGCTGCTGGTAGCGACCTATCTGGCCGTGCCCGCCGCGCTGGCCAACTCCGACCTGATCGCCACCGTGCCCAGCCGCGCCGCGGCGCTCATCGCCGCCCACACCGACATCACCACCCTGCCCCTGCCGGTCGACTTCCAAGCCACCATCTCGATCGCCTGGCACCGCCGCACCACCACCGAACCCGCCCAAGCCTGGTTCCGCAGGCTGCTGAGGGAAGCGGCGGCGGTAACGTGATGCCGTCTCCCACCTCTGCTATAGTGAGGCCATGACAAACGTTCTCGAGCGAGCCATCGCCGAAGTAGCTGGCCTCCCGGAAGCCGATCAGGAGCAAATCGGCCGGCAACTCCTATCACACGTCGAAAAGCTGCGCCGGTTGCGCACCGAGTTGGACAAAGGCATTCGATCCCTCGACGAGGGTAAAGGCGCGCCGCTCGATATCGAGGCATTTATTGAGGAACAAAACACGCGGCATGGCAAAGAGTAAGCGGCTGGTTGTCTGGTCGCCCGAGGCTCACGCCGATCTCAAGGAAATCTGGTCCTACTACGCCGAAGCCGCTGGTCGACAGACCGCCGAGAGCATTGCGCGCAATATTGGGAGGGTCTGCACGATGCTGGAGGCGCATCCGCTCGCCGGGCGCACCCGCAACGACTTGCGACCGGGGCTCCGGTCGATCGCGGTGCGGCCGCACGTCGTCTTCTATCGGGTCATCGACGACAATCCCGAGATCGTACGGGTGCTGGACGGCCGCCGCGATCTGGATGCCATCTTTGCCGACGCATAGCCAACTTCAACCAATCCACGGTCAGCAGGCCGATCGCGAAGTACATCTAGCTGGCGATGAGCACTGGGCGGCCGCAACCCTAGGCCGAGCAGTTTCAGCCCAGGCGTACCGTCACCTGATCGCCCAGCAGCTCCAGCCGTGTGCCGGTACGGGAGGCTCGGTCGGTGAGGCGGGCCAAGGTCTCGCCCTCGCTGGCGAGCGGGCAGAGCACGGTCTCATTGGCGTCGTTGTGGCGCACGAAGCGGAAGCCGGCCTGTTTGACGGCACGCGGCGCGAGATCGACCTGCGCCATCATGCCGATCCAGTCGCCGTGGCGGCGGCCGCCATGGCCGGTGTGGAACGAAAAGCTGCCCAGCCCGTAGAAGATCGGCTTGCCGCGATAGACCTCGACCGGCAGTGAGTAATGCGGGCCGTGGCCGATGACGATATCGGCGCCGGCGTCGATCGCCGCATGGGCGATCTCGGTCATGTAGTCGAGCAGCTCCTCGCCGAGCCCCCAATGGCACGAGGCGACGACGACATCCATCTGCGGGCGCAATGTAGCGATGTCCTCGGCAAAGGCGGCGAGATAGGCCTTGTCGGTCCAGGTGACGATGATCGGCGGCACCCCCGGCCGGTTCATCGGCGGGATTTCCGGCCGCGTCTTGTGCGCCGGCACCTGGTAGGCGGTATGGCCCCGCAGCGTTGCGATGCCGGCGCTGGCGCGGCCGGCCTCGTGGTTGGTCGGCCAGTACACCGAACTGCGCTGCACGACGCCGACGCGCAACCCGCCGCAATCGACGATCGCCGGGGCGCGCGCCGCCGCGAGGTTCTCGCCGGCGCCGGTATGCGCGATGCCGAGGCGGTCGAGCTGGGCAATCGAACCGAGGATCGCCGCGCCGCCGTAATTGACATTGTTGGCCAGCCCGAGCGCGCGGAAACCACCGAGCTTCAGCGCCTCTCCAGCGATCGCCGGGTCGGCGAAGAAACCCTCCTGCTCGACGCTATGTCCGTCGGGCGGGTGGTACAGCAGGCATTCGAGATTGCCGAAGACGGCATCGGCGCTGGCAAACGCCTCGCTGACCCGGCGGAATGGCACCGCCGGATCGTCGACATTCATCAGATTGACGTCGCCGACCAGGATCAGGCTCGGCATGTATCACCCCCACCCTGACCCTCCCCCGCCAGCGGGGGAGGGGAAGTCAAAGGCAACGGGATGACGCGCCCCCTCCCCCCGCTGGCGGGGGAGGGTCGGGGTAGGCGTTCTAGGCCTCCACATCCTCCTCTTCGGCGGCGCGGGCGGCGATCTCGGCCTCGATGTCGGCCAGCGATTTCTTGCCGCGGGTCGCCTTGGTGACGGCCTGGTCGAGTTCTTCGAGCGTGCACAGGCCGAGCCCGACCGGGTGACGCGGCTTGATGTTGGTGCTGTTCCAATGGGTGCGGTCGCGGACCGAATTGATCGTTGGCTTGGTGGTGCCGACCAGCTTGCAAATCTGCGCGTCCGACAGTTCCGGGTGGTTGCGCAGCAGATAGAAGATCGCGTCCGGTTTGTCCTGGCGCTTGGCGATCGGCGTGTAGCGCGGTCCCTTGTGCCGCTGGTATTGCGGCGGGATCGCCGTCTCCAGCAGTTTCAGCCGCGCCTCGGGATCAGCCTGGCAGCGTTCGATCTCCGCCGCGGTCGTCTGGCCGTTGGCGACCGGGTCGAGCCCCAGCATCTGCACGGCGACTTCGCCATCGGCGATCGCCTGCACCTCCAGCGGGTGCAGGCCGCAGAAATCGGCGATCTGGTCAAAGGTCAGCGAGGTGTTTTCGACCAACCAGACGGCGGTCGCTTTCGGCATCAACGGAGAGCGCATGGTAAGGTCCTGAAATGAGGTGCTCGTCGCGCGCGGCATCGCCGCGTGTCATGCTACCGATATAATGGGCCGCGCCGATCGATGAAAGCGGCATAAGACCCGCCGAGGGAGAAGATGGACGAAGAGGACCTGCTGCCCGGCCGTAAACCGCCCCCGCCAAAGGATCTGACCCTGCTCGGCATTGCCGAACTCGAGGCCTATATCGCCGGCCTGCAGAGCGAGATCGCCCGCGCCGAGGCCGAGATCGCAGAGAAGAGGCAGCACCGCGGCGGGGCGGAGGCGCTGTTCAAGCGATGATGTTGTCCTCCCAATGGTGAGATGGTTCGCCGCTGCCGTCGCGATGATCGCCATGACCGCGTCCGCCTTTGCGCGGACCGACGCTGAAAAAGGGGGAATGCTGGCAGCGCAGATATGCGCCAAATGTCACGCGATCAGGCTCGGCCAAACCTCGCCGAAACCGGAGGCGCCGCCCTTCATGGCCATCGCGGCGAAGCCGAACTTCAACATCTTCACGTTGCGCTCGTTCCTGAGCAGGCCGCACTGGACATCGGCCAACTTGGCATTGCCAGAAGGCGACAACGAAGATATCGCCGCCTACATCCTGTCGTTTCAGCCCAGAAGATAAGCAGCGCGCTACCGATCGCTGAGCGGCGGCAGGCCCCGTTCTGCGCGGACCTCGTTGATGATCTGCAGCACCCGCTCGCGGTAGGGCCGGAACTGGATACCGAATTCGGTGACGACGCGGGAATTGTCGATCATGAAATTGCCCGAGCGCTCGCGGCCGCCGGTGTCGTGGTCGAAGGTGATCTTCGCATCGGGGATGAATTCGCGCACGATATCGGCGATCTCGCCCAGACTGATCGTCTGGCCGCCGGTGTTGTAGACCGCGTGCTCGGGCTTATCCTTCATCGTCACGCGGGCGAAGATCTCGGCGATCTCGTCGACATGCACCGGCGCGCGCATTGCGTCCTTGTAGGGCATGGTGACCGGCTCGCCGCGCGCCGGCTTGGTGACGATGAACACATGGTCGACCGAGCCGAAAATCTTGTCCGGGCCGGTCACGTTGGCGGGGCGGATCGTGCTGATCTCCATCCCGTGCTTTTCGCGGTAATCCTGCGCCTGCCACTCGTTGAAGATCTTGTGCATCGCGTATTGCACGTGGCCGTGCTTGAAGTCGGTCTCGTCCACCAGGCGCTCGCCGTAGTTTTTCTGTTCGCCGCTGACCGCGACCGAGCTCGCGTAGACGACGCGGTTGACGCCGGCGACCCGGGCCGCCTCAAAGCAATTATCCATGCCGAGCACGTTGAGCTTGAAGGCGACGCGCGGCGGCAGGTCGCTGCCGATGTAATAGGCGAGGTTGACGATGCGGTCGGGTTTCGCCTCGACGATCCGCGCGAGGAAATCGTCGAACTGGCTGACATCGCCGCGCACCACCCGCACCTGCTTGCCGAGCGCCGAGTAGTCGGCGGTCTGCGGGTTGAGGTCCATGACGACGACCTCCTCGCCGCGCTGCGCGAGAAGCGGGATCAGGCGGCGGCCGATAAACCCGGTGCCGCCGGCGACGAAGGTGGTCATGGCTTTTTCCTCCCGAATGGCTATGTGGAGGAGGTTAGACCGCGTCGGCGCCATCCGACAATCTTTGGCGGGAGAGGGACAAACATTCGTTTTTCAGTGGTGCCCCGAACAGCCCCGGTTTCGTCATGCCGGCGAAGGCCGGTATCCACGGCGGGGGTAGACCCCAGCCTTCGCCGGGTGACGATAAGGGTTGCGGTGAGCTGTAGAATTGAAACATCAACGACGAATTAGAAAGCAATCGGCGGATAGAAGCAGAGGAGCGATTATCCCATCTTCCTCGCATGACGATGCCGAGGAGCGCGACGATGTTGGATCAAGAAAAATGCTGGGAAGCGGTTTGTGCGCATGACGCATCGCCGGACGGGCAGTGGTACTACTCGGTCAAGACGACTGGGGTCTATTGCCGGCCGGGCTGCGCGTCGCGTCAGCCGCTGCGCAAGAACGTGGCGTTCTACGAGACGACCGATGCGGCCGAGGCGGCGGGGTTCCGTCCGTGCAAGCGCTGCCGGCCAAACGAAAGCTCGCAGGCCGGCCGGCATGTCGCGGCGGTCGAGCGCGCCTGCGCGCTGATCCGCGGCCGGGACGCGTTGCCGAGCCTCGACGAGCTGGCCAGCGCGGCCGGCATCAGCCGCTACCATTTCCACCGCGTCTTCAAGCAGATCACCGGCGCGACGCCGCGCGAGTGGGGCAAGGCGCACCGCCTCGACCGCTTCGCGGCGCGGCTCGATGCCGGCGAGCCGGTGGCCGAGGCGGTCTATGGCGCCGGCTTCGGCGCCAGTTCGCGGGCCTATGAGGCGGCGCCCTTGGGGCTCGGGATGACGCCGGCGGCGCGGCGCCACGGTGGCCGCGGCGAGACCATCCGCTTCACCACGGTCAAGACGGCTGTCGGCTGGGCGTTGGTCGCGGCGACCGAGCGCGGCATCTGCATGACCGCGCTCGGCGACGACAAGGCGCCGCTCGAAACCGAATTGCGGCGCCGTTTTTCGGCCGCGCTGATCTGGCCGGCGGACGACAAGCTGCGGCGTTGGGCCGAGCGTATCGTGCAGTTCGTGACCGACCCGGCCGAGCAACCCGACCTGCCGCTCGATATCCGCGGCACCGCGTTCCAGGCGCGCGTCTGGCGGGCGCTGCAAAAGGTGCCGCCCGGCAAGACGGCGACCTATACCGAGATCGCCGCGGCGCTCGGTCAGCCAAAGGCGGTGCGCGCTGTCGCCGCCGCCTGCGCCGCCAACAAGCTGGCGCTGCTGGTGCCGTGCCACCGCATCGTGCGGCGCGACGGCGATCTCGCCGGCTATCGCTGGGGCATCGAGCGCAAACAGAAGCTGCTCGCCGCCGAGAACGCCGCGACCGATGTCGCCGCCGAGTGATCCAATCTTGCGATAAATCCCAAATTCGCTTTGGCCGGGCTTGATCCGTGGGCCTTCAGCCCACGGATCAAGTCCGGGGGAGGCGGTTGAAGGGGCTGGTGGTGAAAATAACGCAAAAGCCACAACTTGACCTCGCCGCCGCTCTCGACCGCGACGGGTATACGGTGCTGCCGGGGCTCCTCGATGCCGGGCAATGCCGCGATCTCATCGCCCTCTATGACGAGCGCGAGCGGTTTCGCAGCCGGGTGGTCATGGCGCGGCACGGCTACGGACAGGGCGAGTACAAATATCTCGCCTATCCGCTGCCGCCGCTCGTCGCGGAGCTGCGCCAGCAGCTTTACACCCAGGTCGCGCCGATCGCCAACGACTGGGAACAGCGGCTCGGCCGCCAAGCAGCATTCCCCAACGCGCTCGACGCGTATACGGCGCGCTGCCACGCGGCGGGACAGTTGCGCCCGACACCGCTGATCCTCAAATACGGGCCGGGCGACTACAACTGCCTGCACCAGGACCTCTACGGCGAACTGGTCTTTCCGCTGCAGGCGACGGTACTGCTGTCGCGGCCGGGCGAGGACTTCACCGGCGGCGAGTTCCTGCTGATCGAACAGCGCCCGCGCCGCCAGTCACGCGGCGAGGTCGTGCCGCTTCGGCAAGGCGACGCGGTGATCTTCCCGGTCAACCATCGTCCGATCGCCGGTGCGCGGGGCTATTACCGCGCGACAATGCGGCACGGGGTGAGCAAGCTGCTTTCCGGCGAGAGATTCACCCTCGGCATCATCTTTCACGACGCGGCATGAGTGAGCTGACCCCGATTTACAATCCCAAGGGTCGGGACTATCAACAGCACACCATGGCAAAACACGAGCCAGTCGTTCACAGCGACCCGGAGATCCTGGGTGGAACACCTGTATTCGTCGGGACGCGTGTGCCGCTGCGCAATTTGATCGATTACCTCGAAGGCGGGCATACGCTCGACGAGTTCCTTGACGAGTTTCCTTCGGTAACCCGCGAGCAGGCCGTGGCCGCACTCGAGGCGGCCGGCGAGATGCTGACCGCGCATGCTCATTCTGTTGGATGAGCAGCTCCCAAGAGGGCTGGCTCGGCATTTACCGCCTCACCAGGTCCGAACGGTCCAGCAATGCGGCTGGACCGGGTTACGAAATGGTGAGTTGTTACGACGTGCGGCCATCGCGGGCTTTGACGTTTTCATCACGGCTGACCAGAATCTGACCTATCAGCAAAACCTCAGCGGATCGCCGCTGCGGGTGGTCGTTCTGAGCACGCACCAACAGAATTGCCGATCTGCTGCCGCTAACGCCGGCTCTGCTGCTCGTGATCGACGAAGCTCGGCCCGGTGAAATCCGCCGGGTCGGCTCGTCCTAATTTACCGCGCCGCGAACACCTCCTTCGCCAGACGCGCCGCGGTCATTGCCGTCGGCCAGCCGGAATAGAAAGCGAGATGGGTGATCAGCTCGGCGATCTCGTCTTTGGTGCAGCCATTGTCGAGCGCGCGGGCAAGATGGCCTCGTAATTGCTCGTCGCGGCCCATCACCATCAGCGCGCCGCAGACGATGAGGCTGCGGTCGCGCTTGGAGAGATGCGGGCCTTCCCAGATCTGACCGTAGATCAGCGTATCGGCGATCTCAGCGAGCTTCGGGACGGTGCCGCGGATCGCTTCACGGGCGGGTGAGGCTTGGGTTTGGGCCATGATTTCCTCCTGCATCAATGAGTGGTTCAGCCTAGAGTAACCCGCACGAAATCGGGAGCTTGAGATGCGGATTGCGATTGTCGGCGCGGGTGGGATCGGCTGCATCTATGGCGCGGCGCTCGCCAAGGCAGGCGCCGATGTCACGTTTATCGCCCGCGGCGCGCATCTCGCGGCCATGCGCAAAAACGGCCTCAGGATCGAGGGTGACCGCGGCGAAACATATCTTCCGACGGTGCAGGCGAGCGACGACCCGGCAAGCGTCGGCCCGGTCGACTACGCGATCTTCTGCGTCAAATTGTGGGATGTCGAAAGTGCCGGCGAGGCGATCAAGCCGCTGGTCGGACCCGAGACCGCAGTGATCCCGCAGCAGAACGGCGTCGACGCGCATGAACGGCTGATCCCCGTCCTCGGCCGCGAATCGGTGATGGCCGGCACCGCCTGGGTTACCGGCTCGATCGTCGCACCCGGCGTCGTGCGCCAGACCGGCACCTATCAGCGGCTGATGTTTGGCGAGGTCGATGGCCGTATGAGCCAGCGCGGCCAGACGCTCGCCAATCTCTGCAACGAGGCCGGGTTCGACGGCGAGTTCTATCCGAATGTGATGGTGCCGATCTGGGAGAAATTCCTCAGCATCGTGCCGCTTTCCAGCGTCAATTCGCTGACCCGGGCGCCGCTCGGGGTGTATCGCGAGGATCCCGAGCTGTGGGCGCTGTGCGAAGGGACGCTGCGCGAGACGATCGCGGTCGGCCACGCCGAGGGCGTGCCGCTCTCCGACAACGCGTTCGACAAGATCGCCGCCCAGCTGCGCTCGATGCCGCCCTACCACATGACGTCGATGTGCAACGACTTGCTGCGCGGCAACCGCATCGAGCTGCCCTGGTTTGCCGGCAAGGTGGTCGAGCTCGGCCGCAAGCACGGCATCCCGACCCCGACCTGCAACCTCGTCTATGCCGCGCTGAAACCGCATGTCAACGGCAAGGCGGTCTGAAAAAACGCCCCGGCCTCGTATCTTTTTCTTCGCGGCGGCGAGCCGCTTGTTTCAATACCTCATAGCTGGACCACGCCGGCTATGAGGCCCGCGGCCGAAGCGTCTGCTGGCGCGTCGATCAGCCGGGGATCTCTTCCTCGTCGCATCGAATATCACCGCGACGCCAACACTCATGCACCGCACGAACCCCCGATTGGCCTAATGCGTTCGGCTTCAGGTGACGGGTGTCCGGCGGGCGCCCGTCACGCGAAGGTTTAGTTCACAAACCGGTAGAGCTTCGCGGCGTTGTCGCAGATGATCTTCTGCTTCACCGCCGCCGGCAAATGGCCGAGCTCCTTCTCGATATATTCCTGCGAGTCCGGGTAGATGCCGTCGGGGTGCGGGAAGTCCGAACCCCACATGATGTTATCCTCGCCGAGTTCCTCGATCAGCTTCACACCGACGGGATCGCTCTGATAGGTGGCGTAGCACTGGCGGCGCCAGTACTCGCTCGGCTTCATGGTCAGGTCGAGCTGCTTGAACTGATCTTCCCACTCGGCGTCCATGCGGTCGAGGATGTAGGGGATCCAGCCGGTGCCGGCCTCGCCGATCACCATCTTCATCTGCGGCCGGTGGTGCAGCACGCCGGCGAAGATCATCGACATCAGCACATCGGCCATATGCATCTGGAAGCTGGTGATGCTCGCGGCCCGCGCGGCGAGCAGCGTCTTGCCGGTGAGCTTTGAAAAGTCGCGGCCTGGCCCACCGATCGTGTGGAAATGCACCGGCAGCCCGCTGGCGGCGATCGCATCCCAGACCGGGTTCCACCACGGGTCCCACAGCGGCGTCATGTCGTGCCGGCGGGCGACCTCCAGCCCGCGGACATTACCGCGCTTGGCGACACGCTCGACCTCGGCCACCGCCTCGTCGCGGTCGTGGTTGGGGATGTTGGCGAGCCCGCCGTAGCGGTCGGGCTGCCTCGAGCAGAAATCAGCCAGCCAGTCATTGTAGATGCGCAGCATGCAGCCGGCCGCCTCGTCGTCATTGAGCCGGTTGGTGGCACCGAGGATACCGTAGAGGATCTCCGCCTGGATGCCGTCGCGGTCCTGGTCTTTCAGGCGCAGCGTCGGGTCGGTCAGCCTGCGCACCTTCTGCTGCTCGGGGTCGTAGAGCCCCGTCGAGGCCATCCGGTCGGAGCGATGGATTTTGCCCGGCTCGTATTTGCGCCCGGCCGAACCCATTCCCGCGTCGAGCCCGAACGACGAGCCGTTCTTGGTGACCCATTCACGCCCGCGCGGCCCCTCGGTGACGTAGGGCATGCGCTCCTTGAGCACCGCCGGCGCGTTCGCGGTAAAGAGGTCAGGCGGCAGCCAGATCAGATCGACATGGCAATCGGCCGAGATCACTTTGTATTGCATCGTGCGGCCCTCCATTTATCGCTTGAGTCAAGACTAGGGCGGTTCTCTGTCGCTGCCTATCGCGATGTCGGCGCGGCCGCCCTTCCGGTTAGTGCGGGAACGAATGAACACGGCACGCACCAGGTTCTTGTCGACGATCGGCGCGACGGGCGTGTATCTGGCGCTGGCGGTCCTCGGTTGGGGCGGGTTTGCCGCGTTCTTCTGCCGGCCAGCTTTTGTCGCACTCACCGTCGTGCTGGCCGTTCTGGCGATCGCCGCGGTTTTCGCCGGCGGCAACGTGAGCGCCGGCGTCCGCGAGGACCGCGACAATCGCTGGGTGCTGATCGTTTTCACGGTCATCGGTTTGCTGCTCGGTTATCTGCCGGCCTATACTGACCGGTACGATTTCTGGACGATCGACGGCAACACGCTGCGCTGGGTCGGGGTCGCGCTCTTTGCCATCGGCGGCGCGGTGCGGCTCTGGCCGGTCTATGTGCTCGGCGACCGGTTCAGTGGGCTTGTCGCGATCCAGCCGGGTCATACGCTGGTCACCACCGGCATCTACAGCCGTATCCGCAATCCCAGCTATCTTGGCCTGTTGGTGAGTTCGCTGGGCTGGGCGTTGGCTTTTCGCTCGGGTGTCGGCGTGGTGCTGACGGCGCTGATGGTGCCGCCGCTTGTCGCGCGCATGCACGCCGAGGAACGCCTGCTCGCCAGCGAATTCGGTGCCGGATACGAGGCCTACCGCGCGCGCACCTGGCGATTGATCCCGGGCATTTATTAGTTCCGCGCGGCAATCCCCGTGATCTAGTGCCCGCCGGCAAAAACACCGGTGGCCAGATACGGGGCGGAGACAGTGGGATTTGCGACGACAAACAAGCCACCGGTGCCGGCTGCGCCGGTTCCGAAAAAACGCCCGCCGGCCGAGCCCGTGAGACCGCTGCCGCTGAGCGCGGCGGAATAGCTGCCGGAGGCGCCCGTGATCGGCCCGGCAAAAGTTTTATTGTCGAAATTGCTGATCGTCATATTCCCCGTTTGCGAGCCGAAATTGTAGCTGGCATTAAAACCACCCGACGCCGTGTAATTGGCCGCACCGTTGATGACGCTGCCGACCGCGGTGCCGTTGTAGCTTCCCGTGCCCGTCGTTGGCAGATTGACCAGCGGCGTCCCACCGACAAGGAATGTGCTCTGGCCGCCGGCGGCACCGAACCCGCCGCTGGTATTGAGCGCGGCGGCGAAAACGCTGCCGTCCGACGCCAGAAACGTCTGGCCGGTGAATTGGCCGTTGTTGAGCGTGGCGGTACCGGGCGGCAGCGGAAACGAGACACTGTTGGGAAGCGCTGGAGGCTGCGCCGCGGCGACGAGCTGTCCGTTGTTCAATGTCCCGCTGAATGTCGGCTGCGCCGCGGTCCCCACGCCGTTTGTCGTCAGCACCAGGACAAATCCGTCGGTGTATTGCCCGGTGGCGGTGGGAGTGGGGGTGGTGGTCGTGCCCAGCAGAGCCGGCGAGCCGCCCTGATTGGCCGCCGTGTTGATCTGCAGGTTCGACTGAACGGTGGTGACGTCTACCGCATTCGGCTGCGGTGACGCCGGCTGGTACGCCGTCGCGGATCGCACGCTCGCCGCGACATTGCCGGAAATCGTCGACGTGATGCCGCTGCTCGCCACGCTCGCGTCGGTCGGCACCGCTGTCGCGCCGCCGTTGCCGCCGCGTCTGCCGTCCATGCGCCCGAGCAAACCGGCGATCTGGCCGGGTGCGGCCGGCACTGGAGGCCTCGGCGCGGCGCCAGGCCCCGCGACGCTGACGCTATACCCAGGACGGTAGATCGTCTGGCTGGCGCCAGTGCTGCCGGTAACGGTGATGCCCGCGCCAAAGACAAAGACGACATCGAGCGACCCCGCGGCCTGCTGGTCCATGATAAAGACGCCACCCCGAATACCGATCGTCGCCGACGGCGTCCGCATGGTGACGGCGTTCTCCAGCTTGCTGACCTTGCCGCCGACAAAGCGCATGACCCCTTTGGTCGCGCTCATCGCCAGCCTGCCGGTGCCGAGATTCGGGTCATAGACGAATTCGTCGATCATCAGGTCGGAATCGGGCCCAATCGTCATCGACGACTGATCCGCCCGGGTCGGTCACGATATGCTCGTTGAAAACGACCTTTTGGCCGACCACGAGGCGGCGGGTCACGCCACCGGGCGGCGTGCCGATGGCGTTGGTGTTGACCGCGCTATTGACGCCGACGTCCACTGACGCCGCCAACGCCGAGACCGCGGCCGGCGTGGCAACGAGGAGTACCAGCAAAAACCACCGCCGAAAGCACATCGAGCCCTCGCCGACAGTGGAGGTGATCGATCTTACTTCAACCCTTCAGGAGGAACGCTGTCAATTCGTCTGGCATGCTGAGCATCGGGTAATGGCCGGTATCGAGTTCGTAGAACGGTGCCTGGAGCTTTTCGGCGGCGCGGCGCTGGTGCGCCTCGCCGGGGTTTTGCGCCTGCTTGCACCAGATGACGCTGGCTTCCCACGACATCGACCAGAAATGCTCGAGCTTGACGCCCTCGGTGTAAATGCCGGCGGGGTGCTGGGTATAGCGCTCCAACGCCCATTCCTTGATCGCCGGGTCGAGATCGGCAAACAGCCGGCCGGCGGCGTCCTCGCGCGACGGGCCGCGGGTCAGCCCGCCCGGCGTGCCCGCCGCGGTCGAACGGGTGACGATGTCGCCGATCTTCTCGCCGCTGAGCAGCGCCAGCGCGTCGACAAAAACCAGCCGGCCGATGCGGTCGGGGATCAGCTCGGCGACGCGGCAGACCACCATGCCGCCCGAGCTGGTGCCGACAAGAACGACATTGCTGAGGTCCTCGTAGAACAGCAGCGAGGCGATTTCGTCGGCATGGCTCTCGGTGGTGATGCCGGGGCGCACCTGTTCGGCACGTTCGCCGCAGCCTTCGAGCGACGGCGCGTAGACCTCATGCCCCTCGGCGCGCAGCCGCGCCGCCACCGGCTTCCAGATCCAGCCGCCCTGATACGAGCCGTGCACCAATACGAATGTCGCCATGTGAATTTCCTTCCCCTATGCCCATCCCGGCGAAGGCCGGGACCCATCGTTCCGCCGCACGAGCGAAGGAGAATGGGCCCCGGCCTTCGCCGGGGTGGTGTTTGAAACTCAAGCGCCGCCGGTCACGTCGATGGTGACGCCGGTAACGAAATCCGCGTCCTGCGACGCCAGAAAGCAGATCACCCGCGCCTGGTCGGCCGCCTCGGCGACGCGGCGCAGCGGTGTGTTGTCGATCGCGCGCGCCTGGTCCTCCTGGCTGCGCCGCTCCCAATGCGGGCGGATGCGTTCGGTGAGCGTGGTGCTCGGCGCGATCGCGTTGATGTTGACGCCATAGGGCCCGAGCTCGTGGCTGAGCTTCTTGGTAAAGGCGATAATGCCGCCCTTGGCCGCGGCGTAGGCCGCAGAGGACGCGACGCTGCGCCCGCGCCCGGCGATCGACGACAAATTGACGATCTTGCCGCTCCGCTGCCGCTTCATAATTGGCACCACCGCGTGGGTGAAGAGAAAAGTGCCGTCGAGATTGAAGTCGATGATCGCCTTCCAGTCGTCGAGGCTGAGCTCGTCGACCGTCGCGCTCGGGCGCGGGATGATCGTGCTGCCGCCGACCGCGTTGACCAGGATGTCGATACGGCCGAATTCCTTGGCGACCAAGGCCACCAGCGCATCGACCGCATCCTTGTCGAGCGCGTTGCACAGCCGGCCATGCGCCTTGCCGCCGGCTGCGGCGATCTCGGCGACGGTCTTGTCGAGCCGCTCCTGATTGTTGTCGACGCCGACGATGACCGCCCCCTCGCGCGCCATGATGTCGACGGTAGCGCGGCCGATGCCGCTGGCGCAGGCGGTGACCAGCGCGACCTTGCCTTCGAAGCGCATCGCTCCCCCTTTGCTCCATGTTTCGCTGCGCATTCTGAGGCCCTGTCGCGGCCTGTCAATCACGACCCTTGACAGACGCCGCGTCAGGATTATCCTGACTGTCAGGATAATCCTGACGAAGTCAGAGATGTCAGCCGCCAAAAGTGAGCCCGCGATACCAGCCACCGCGTCGGCCGACGCAACGCCGTCAGCTCCGAAGACCGTCTATTGCTCGTTCTGCTTCAAATCGCAGCATCAGGTAAGAACGCTGATCTCTGGCCCGGCCAGCATCTTCATCTGCGACGAATGCGTCGAGCTCTGCAACGAGATCATCGCCGGCGGGCCAATTCCGCCGAAGCAGCCGTCTGCCGAGAAGCTGCCAACGGAGCGCTTGCTGGATCGCCTCGGCCCGATCGAGGAGACCGTGCAAGGCAAGGGCAACCAGCTCCAAACGGTGGTCGATATCTTGCGGTCCCGTCGGGTAAGCTGGGCCCAGATCGGCGCCGCACTCGGCATCTCGCGCCAATCGGCCTGGGAGCGTTTCACCTGAGGGCGAACCCGGACACCCTGGGGATCAAATGGGGGTAACAATGCAGATCGGAATGCACCTGCCGCATGCCGGCAGCCAGGCGACGCCGGCGCTGATCAAGCGCCACGCCCGCCAGGCCGAGGATCTCGGCCTCAGCGATGTCTGGGTCAGCGAGCACATCATCGTGCCGCGCGCGCAATTCCCGCGCTCGCCGCTGTTCTACGATCCCGTCCTGACGCTGACCTGGGTCGCGGCGGTGACCGAGCGGGTGCGGCTCGGCACCAGCGTGCTGGTGTTGCCGATGCGCCACCCGCTGCCGCTCGCCAAGGAGCTGTCGACACTGCACAACCTGTCCGGCGGCCGGCTCATCATGGGGGTCGGGGTGGGCTGGCTGGAGCCGGAATTCGCCGCGCTCGGCGTGCCGTTCAACGAGCGCGGCCGGCGCATGGACGAAGGCATCGCGATGATGAAGGCGGTATGGTCGCAAGACCCCGTCAGCTTCGACAGCAAATACATCCCGTCCGAGATCAAGGACATGACGATGCTGCCGCAGCCGGTCAGCCCGATCCCGATGTGGCACGGCAGCCGCAGCGAGGCGGCGCACAAGCGCACCGTGCGGATCGGCGACGGCTGGCACGGCAGCCAGGTGACGCCCGACCAGGCCGGCGAGGTCGTCAAGCGCCTGCGCCGCGACCGGCCCGAACCATCGTTTACGATCTCCGTCCGCAGCCACTGGGACGGCAAGGATGTCGGGATGATGAAGGAGCGCGTCGCCGCCTACGAAGCTGCCGGCGTCCAGCACGTCATGGTCCACCCGCAGGACCGCGAAGTCGACGACTGGGACACCGTGATCGCAGGCGTCGGCAGGCTTATCTAGGAGGCGCAGGGCTTGAGCGGGATCGCCGACGATCGTGCCGGCCCCCTCCCTACCCCTCCCCCGTGACCACGGGGGAGGGAACCCGCAGCACAGCTGCGGTTGGGTGGGGGCCGGCACCGACGGTTCAGTCCAAAGAGACCACACCTCAGAAAAACCATGAGTGCCTTCGCCCAAGCCTCGCTTTATCTGATCCCGGTCTTCTGGCTGGCCTGGCTAGCCGTCTGGATCGCCGCCTCGTGGAGCGTCAAGCGCACTCAAACGCGGGAACCGCTGCGCAACGCCCTTGTCAACCGCACGCCGGTGGTGCTCGGCGCGGCGATGCTGGCGGCGCCGGGCTGGCTGCCGAACGCGTTGACGGGCCGTTTCCTATCCGGGCCGGACGGGCCGGCGTCGGGGACGCTGCTCGTTTTCGCCGGCCTGGCATTCGCGATCTGGGCGCGCTGGCATCTCGGCCGCAACTGGAGCAGCACCGTCGCGGTTAAGGAGGGCCATACGCTGATCACCAGCGGGCCTTACAGCCGGGTGCGTCACCCGATCTACAGCGGCATGGTGCTGGCGCTGTTCGGCACGGCGCTGGCGATCGGCGAGCCGCGCGGCTTTATCGGCGCCGGGCTGATCCTGTCGGGCTTCGTCATCAAACTGCTGGGCGAGGAGGCGCGCATGCGCGACACCTTCCCGCGGGCGTATGACGCTTACTGCCGCCGCACCGCGCGGCTCATTCCGGGAGTGTTCTGACAGGCCAATCGCTCTGTTAGGATACGCGGATGACAAAGCTGCTTGACGAAGCGATCGCCAAAATCCGCCGCTTACCCGAGGCCAACCAGGACGAAGCCGCGGAGATCCTGCTGACGCTGGCGTCGCGGCCAAAGCCGCTCGACGCCGCGACACGCGCCGCGATCGGGGAAGGCCAAGCCCAAGCGCGACGCAGCGAATTTGCCGACGATGAGGCGATCAACCGGCTATTCGCGCCCAAGGACAAATAAGGGTCCGATACACGCTGCGGGCCCAGGCCGATCTCGAAGCCATCTTCTCGTATATCGACGAACGGTCGCCCTCCAGCGCGCGGGCCGTGCGCGCCGAAATCAAGCGCCGCATCGACCAGTTGCTCGACCTCCCGCTGATGGCGCCGGCGACGGAAGTGTTCGGCGTACGCGAGTTGTCGGTGTCGCGGTTTCCCTACAAGGTCTATTACGAACTTCGCGGTGACGAGATTTGCGTGCTGCACATCCGCCACACGCGCCGACGTTCGCGGACTGATCACAGGTGAGCAATGAATGTCAGCGAATTGGCAGCGACGGTAGCCGAATTCGCGGCGGCGCGCGAGCGCGGCGAGTATTTTCCCCAGGCCTGGGCCGACCGGCTGTCGCTCGACGACGCCTACCGCATCCAGCTTGCGCTGCTGGCGCATCGCGGCGCGCGGCGCGTCGGTTGGAAGGTGGGGCTGACCTCGACCGCGATCCAGCAGCAATTCCAGGTGCACGAGCCGGTGTTCGGCTGCCTGCTGGCCGATGGCCGTCTCAACTCCGGCCATGACTTTCGCGCGAATGAGTTGATCGCGCCCGGCTTCGAGAACGAACTATGTCTCGTGATGGGCGCCGACCTCGCGCCCGGCGCGACGCGCGACGATGCCGCCGCCGCGGTCGCGCACGTCCACCCCGCCTTCGAGATCATCGAGACGCGCGGCGACCTCACCCGGCAACTCGCGCTCGCCCTCGCCGACAACGCACAGCAAAAGGCCTTCGTGCTCGGCCCGCCGGTGGAACGGGCCAACCTGCCCGAACTCGACAAGGTGGCGGTGAGCGTGCGGATCAACGGCGCCGAAATCGCCGCCGCCGACGGCAGCGCCGTGCTCGGCCATCCCTATAATTCGGTGGCATGGCTCGCCGGCAAACTGGCGCAATTCGGCGAACGCGTGAAAGCCGGCGACTACATCATGAGCGGCTCGTTCACCCGGCAGTTCCCGCTCAACCCCGGCGACCGCATCGAGGCCAATTTCGCCGGCATCGGCACGGTGACCGCGAGCGTCGATTGAATCTCGCGTGCCGGTTTCTTATATTGGTGAGATGACTATGGACAGATGACCATGGACAAAACGATCGCGGCCGGCGAATTCAAATCCAAATGCCTGCACCTGCTCGACGAGGTCGCGGAGAAGCGCGTCCCGATCGTCATCACCAAGCGTGGCAAACCGGTCGCCAAACTCGTGCCTCTCGATGATGAAAAGCCGAAAACGCTCTATGGGCGAATGGCCGGAACGATAAGGATCCTAGGTGACATCGTCGGGCCGCTCGATGATGTCGAGTGGACCGCGGACGCTGAAAACATTCTCGGTCATGGCGAGAAGCTCTGATTCTCCCCCGTTGTTGATCGACACGCACGTATGGCTGTGGATGGTCGAGGGCAATCCCCAGCTTAGGCCTGAGACACAGCGGATCATCGACGAAGCGGCTGCCAACAGCCGCCTCCGGCTGTCCATCATGTCAATTTGGGAAGTCGCGATCCTAGCCGCGCGCGGCCGCATCGCATTGAGCAAATCGCATCCAATTTGGATAAGGAAATCGTTAGCGGAACCCGGCCCGGGTATCGAACCGCTCACCGCGGAAATTGCGATGGCCAGCTGTGATCTGCCAGGCAGGTTCCGTTCCGACCCCGCGGATGAGATCATCGTCGCGACCGCACGCGTTACCGGCGCGACGCTGGTGACACGCGACCGGCGAATTCTCGATTACGCCGCCGCCGGTCACGTGAATGTGGTCGCCGCCTAGCGCGGCAGGCTGGTCTTTCCCATCAGGAATTCGTCGACCGCGCGGGCGCATTGCCGGCCCTCGCGGATCGCCCACACGACGAGCGACTGCCCGCGCCGCATGTCGCCGGCGGAAAATACTTTCGGCACCGAGGTCTTGTAGTCGACCGTATTGGCGTGCACGTTGCCGCGCGGGTCGAGCGCGACACCCGATTGCTCGACCATCCCCGGCCGGCGTGGCCCAAGGAAACCCATCGCCAGCAGCACCAGATCGGCCTTCAAGTCGAACTCGCTGCCGGCGATCTCCTTCATCGCCCAGCGCCCGTTCTCCTGGGTCCAGTCGACCCGGACGCATTCGAGCGTCTCAATCTTGCCATTGGCGCCCCGCGCCAGCTTGGTGAGCACCGCGAAATCGCGCTCACAGCCCTCTTCCTGCGACGAGGAGGTGCGCATCTTCAGCGGCCAGTCGGGCCAGGTCAGCGCCTTGTTTTCGTGGTCGGGCGGCCGCGGCAGGATTTCGAGCTGGGTGATCGACGCCGCCCCTTGCCGCGTCGAGGTGCCGATGCAGTCCGACCCGGTATCGCCGCCGCCGATGACCACGACATGCTTGCCGCTGGCACTGATTATGCCCCCCGGCGCAGCCTTCGGTTCGTCGTCGCCGGCGTTGCGTTTGTTCTGCTGCGGCAGGAACTCCATCGCGAAATGGATGCCGGCAAGCTCGCGGCCGGGAACCTCGAGGTCGCGGCCCCATTCGGCACCGCCGGTCATCGCCACCGCGTCAAAATCCGCGAGAAGCTGCGACATCGACACCGCGACCCCGATCTCCGTCGACGGGCGAAATTCGACACCCTCGGCCGCCATTTGCTCCACGCGGCGGTCGATCAGGTGCTTTTCCATCTTGAAATCCGGGATGCCGTAACGCAGCAGCCCACCGATCCGGTCGTTCTTCTCGAACAGCGTCACCGCGTGCCCGGCGCGCGCCAATTGCTGAGCGCAGGCCATGCCCGCCGGCCCCGAGCCGACCACCGCGACCTTCCTGCCGGTCTTCCTCGCTGGCACCAGCGGGACGATCCAGCCCTCGTCCCAGCCGCGGTCGACGATTGCACACTCGATGGTTTTGATCGTGACCGCGTTGTCGTCGATGTTGAGCGTGCAGGCCGCCTCGCACGGCGCCGGGCAGATGCGCCCGGTGAATTCCGGGAAGTTGTTGGTCGAGTGCAGGACGGTCAGCGCGTTCTTCCACTGGTCGCGGTAGACCAGGTTGTTCCAGTCCGGGATGATGTTGTTGACCGGGCAGCCCTCATGACAGAACGGGATGCCGCAATCCATGCAGCGCGCGGCTTGGCCACGCAGCGTCCCTTCCGGCAGCGGCTCGATAAATTCGCGCCAGCTCTGCACGCGCTCCGCCGGCTTGGCGTAGCGGCGGTCTTCGCGCTCGATTTCGAGAAACCCGGTAGGCTTGCCCATCAATCCGCTCTTTGCCGCCGGTCGCCTACGCGACTGGTCATAATTACTGACTTATATCAATAATGCACCAGCCGTCCGCAGACATCAACGATTGTGCTCACGCAAGCGGCATGCCGCCTGTCGCGCCGATGGCTCACTCGATGACCTCGTCGGCGCGGTCGACAAGCGATTGCGGCACCGTCAGGCCGATCGCCTTCGCCGTCTTCAGGTTGATCACCAGCGCGAACTTGGTCGGCTGCTCGACCGGCAGATCGGCGGGTTTGGCGCCCTTGAGCACCTTGTCGACGATAACCGCGGCGTGGCGATAAACGTCTGCCTCGTCAAAACCGTAGCTCGCCAACCCGCCCGCGTCGACCATGCCTCGGACAAAAGACACCGCCGGCAGCCGGTATTGCAGCGCCAGTTCGGCGGCGCGCTTAGCCGGCAGGCTCGGCTGAACGATAAGGGCGTCTGGCCGGTCCTTCTCCAGCGCGGGAAAGGCGGCGTCGAGCTCCTCGGGGGTGTGGATCATGATCGGCTCGATCGCCGTCTTGGTGGCGGTGCCCGCTAGGCGGATTTGTTCGAGAAACGGCTTGGTGAAGGGGTCGGGCGCATTGACCAGCACCGCGACGCGTTGCGACGACGGCAGCAGATCGCGGATCAGCTCGACGCATTTACCGGCCAGCTCGGCACCGCCGGCAGCCATGCCGGTGACGTTTCCGCCGGGCCGCACGAGGCTCTGAACCAGCCCGGTGGCGACCGGATCTCCGGCGAGCGCCATGACGATCGGAATGTCGCGCGTCACCTGTTTCGCGGCCTGTGCGGCGGGGGTGAACCAGGTCACGATCAGACCGACCTTGAGCCGCACCAATTCCGTGGCCAATTCGGGGAGGCGCCCTGCCTGCCCCTGGTCCGATCGGAACTCGAACCGCACGTTCTGCCCCTCGAGGTAACCGAGGTCGCGCAAATCCGCCTGAAACAACCTCCAGAAGCGCTCCGACCCGGGAGAGCCGACGACGAGAATGCCGATGGTCAGCATTTTCGGCTGCGCACGCGCGGCGAGCGGTCCCAGCGCCGCTGCGCCGCCGAAGATAGCGAGAAGCTCGCGCCGCCTCATGCCCATTGCCTCCCGCGATCAAAGTGCTTGGCCCGGCCTTGAGTCGGCTGTTCTTTCACGATTTGGCGAAAGTCGATTAAGAGCCCAGCTAGGTCAACACTATGGCTGTACTAGCATTCCGTGAGGCGGAAAGCGCGACGTATCCCGCTGACCGGCCGCATCGAGAGGATCGGCGGAAATCGCAGCGCCCATTTCGCGCTAGCGCCACTGACGCCTCACTCCGCCGCAGCGGCCGGCGCAGCCTCGGCCTCGGCCTTCAGTTCCAGCAGCGCGCGCCGGTAATCCTTCGGCATCACCTTGACGAAGGCGGCGAGCGTGTTGTCCCAATCCTCGAGCAGCTGCCGGGCGCGCTTGCTGCCGGTCAGCAAATGGTGCCGCTCGATCAGGATGCGCAGCCGCTGCGCGTCGTGGCGCAGCAGATCGCCCATGCCGTTGTCGTCGACGTCGACCGGGCGCTGGCGGGGTTTGCCGTCCTCGCCGTCCTCGCTCTCGGCGACGTTTTCGAGATCGACGCCGGCCTTATTGCACAAGCTCGCGAAGCGGCCCTGCGGGTCGAAGACATAGGCGATGCCGCCCGACATGCCGGCGGCGAAATTGCGTCCGGTCTCGCCGAGCACGACGACGATGCCGCCTGTCATGTACTCGCAACCATGGTCGCCGGTGCCTTCGACCACCGCGATCGCGCCCGAGTTGCGCACCGCGAAGCGTTCGCCCGCGACGCCCTCGAAATAGGCTTCGCCGGCGATCGCGCCGTAGAGCACGGTGTTGCCGATGATGATGTTCTCGGTCGGCTCACGCTTGGCCTGCGGCGGATGGCGGACGATCAGCTTGCCGCCTGACAGGCCCTTGCCGGTGTAGTCGTTGGCGTCGCCGATCAGCTCCAGCGTCACCCCATGCGCGAGGAACGCGCCAAAGCTCTGCCCGGCGGTGCCCACGAAACGCGCCCAGATCGTGTCGTCGGGCAGGCCCTCATGGGCGTAGCGTTTCGCGACCTCGCCCGACAGCATGGCGCCGACCGTGCGGTTGACGTTGCGGATCGGCTTCGAGATGCGCACCAGTTCGCCGCTGTCGAGCGCGGACTGCGCCTCGGCGATCAGCTCGTTGTCGAGCGCCTTGTCGAGGTGGTGATCCTGCGTCTCGCAATGATGGATCGACACGCCCGGCGCCGGCTGTTCCTGATAGAGGATGCGCGACAGGTCGACGCCGCGCGCCTTCCAGTGATTGACCGCGCGCACCATGTCGAGCTTGTCGACCCGGCCGATCATCTCGTTCATCGTCCGAAAGCCGAGCTCGGCCATCAGCTCGCGCACTTCCCCGGCGACAAAGAAGAAGAAGTTGATGACGTGCTCGGGCTGGCCTGTAAAACGCGCGCGCAGCACCGGGTCCTGGGTGGCGATGCCGACCGGGCAGGTGTTGAGATGACACTTGCGCATCATCACGCAGCCGGCGGCGATCAGCGGCGCGGTGGCGAAGCCGAACTCGTCGGCGCCGAGCAAAGCGCCCACCACGACGTCGCGCCCCGTGCGCAAGCCGCCGTCGACCTGCACCGCGATGCGCCCCCGCAGCCCGTTGCGCACCAGGGTCTGCTGGGTCTCGGCGAGACCGATCTCCCAGGGTGAGCCGGCGTGGGTCAGCGAGGTCAGCGGGCTGGCGCCGGTGCCGCCCTCATAGCCGGCGATGGTGACGTGGTCGGCGCGCGCCTTGGAGACGCCCGCCGCGACCGTGCCGACCCCAACCTCGGACACCAGCTTGACCGATACGTCGGCCTTGGGGTTGGCGTTCTTGAGGTCATGGATCAGCTGCGCCAGATCCTCGATCGAATAGATGTCGTGATGCGGCGGTGGCGAGATGAGGCCGACGCCCGGCGTCGAATGCCGCACCTTGGCGATCGCCTTGTCGACCTTGTGGCCGGGAAGCTGGCCGCCTTCGCCGGGCTTGGCGCCCTGCGCCATTTTGATCTGCAGGACGTCGGCATTGACGAGGTATTCGGCGGTCACGCCGAACCGGCCCGAGGCGACCTGCTTGATCGCCGAGCGCTTGCTGTCGCCGTTGGGCAGCGGCTTAAAGCGCTCGCTTTCCTCGCCGCCCTCGCCGGTGTTCGACTTGCCGCCGATGCGGTTCATCGCGATCGCCAGCGTCGTGTGCGCCTCGCGGCTGATCGAGCCGAAGCTCATCGCCCCGGTGGCGAAGCGCTTGACGATTTCCGCCGCCGGCTCGATCGCGTCGAGCGGCAGCTTCTCGGCCGCCGGCTTGAACTTCATCAGCCCGCGAATGGTCAGCAGCCGTTCGCTCTGGTCGTTGATGATGTCGGCGAAGGCCTTGTAGTCGGCGAGCGAGTTGCCGCGCACCGCGTGCTGCAGCTTGCCGATCGTCTGCGGCGTCCAGGCATGCGCCTCGCCGCGCAGCCGGAACGCGTAGTCGCCGCCGACATCGAGCATTTCGCGATACAGCGGGTCGTCGCCATAAGCATACGCGTGGCGCACCAGCGCCTCGCTGGCGATCGCGTAGAGGTCGGCGCCTTCGATGGTCGTCGCGGTGCCGGTGAAATACTTGTCGACAAACGAGCTTTCGAGGCCCACCGCGTCGAAGATCTGCGCCCCGCAATAGGACTGGTAGGTGGAAATGCCCATCTTGGACATGACCTTGAGCAGTCCCTTGCCGACCGCCTTCAGGTAGTTCTTCTGCACGTCGTAGGCGCTGAGCGCCATGCCCGTCTCGGTGCGGATTTGCTCCAGCGTGGCGAACGCAAGATACGGGTTGATCGCCTCCGCGCCATAGCCGGCGAGCACGCAGAAATCGTGCACCTGAGCCGCGTCCCCGGTCTCGACGACGATGCCGGTGCGGGTGCGCAGCCCTTCGCGGATCAAATGGTGATGCACCGCCGAGGTCGCGAGCAATGCCGGGATCGGGCAGCGCTCGGGCGATACGCCGCGATCCGACAGGATCAGGATGTTGTGCCCGGCATGCACGGCTTCGGTTGCCGCGTAGCACAGATCGTCGAGCGCCGACTCGATCGCGGCGGGGCCCTTTGCCGCGTCCCAGGTGATGTCGAGCGTATCGGTCTTGAACCGGCCCCGCGCCAGCTTTTCGATATTGCGAATCTTGTCGAGGTCGCTGTCGGTCAGCACCGGCTGCGATACTTCCAGCCGATGATGCGTGCCGCCTTCGTGGCCGAGCAGGTTCGGCCGTGGTCCGATGATCGAGATCAGCGACATCACCAATTCCTCGCGGATCGGGTCGATCGGCGGGTTGGTGACCTGCGCGAAATTCTGCTTGAAGTAGTTGTAAAGCACCTTCGGCTTGTTCGAGAAGGCGGCGATCGGCGTGTCGGTGCCCATCGAGCCGATCGGGTCGTCGCCGTCGCGCGCCATCGGCTCAAGAAAGAAGCCGACGTCTTCCTGGGTGTAGCCAAAGGCCTGCTGCAGCGCGAGCCGTGCATCGGGATCATTGGTGCGCGGCGGGATCGTCGCTTCGTCCGGTTCGGGCAGTTCCGAGAGCTTGAATTGCGTCTCCTTGAGCCACTGCTCATACGGGTGCTCGGAGGCCAGTTTCTGCTTGATCTCGTCGTCGCCGATGATGCGGCCTTCCTCGAAATCGATCAGCAGCATTTTGCCGGGCTGCAACCGCCACTTGCGGACGATCCGCTCTTCCGGCACCGGCAGCACGCCCGACTCAGATGCGAGGATCACGAGGTCGTCGTCGGTGATGATGTAGCGCGCGGGCCGCAACCCGTTGCGGTCGAGCGTCGCGCCGATCTGCCGGCCGTCGGTAAAGGCGATCGCCGCCGGGCCGTCCCACGGCTCCATGAGCGCGGCGTGGTACTCGTAGAACGCCCGCCGCTCGTCATCCATCAGCGGGTCGGCCCAGGCCTCGGGGATCAGCATCATCATCGCGTGCGACAGCGAATAGCCGCCGGCGGTGACCAGCAATTCCAGCGCATTGTCGAGGCACGCGGTGTCGGACTGGCCGGGCAGGATCAGCGGCACCAGCTTGCCGAGATCGGCGCCCATCAGCTCGGACGACATCGCCTGGCGGCGCGCCTGGATCCAGTTGACGTTGCCGCGGACCGTGTTGATCTCGCCGTTATGGCAGAGGAAACGGTAGGGGTGCGCCAGTCGCCAGGACGGGAACGTGTTGGTCGAGAAGCGCTGATGCACCAGCGCCAGCGCCGAGACGGTCAGCGGGTTGCGCAAATCCTCGTAGAAGCTGCCGACCTGCCCGGCGAGCAGCAGCCCCTTGTAGACCATGGTGCGGGTCGAGAAGGACGGGATGTAGAAATCCCTGAGCCCCGGCCCGTAGCGCTCGGCGAGGTTGGCGACGCGGTTCAGCGTCTGCTTGCGGATCGTCAGGATTTTGCGTTCGAACGCGTCCTGGTCGGCGACCTCCGGCCCGGCGCAGACGATCGCCTGCGCAATATAAGGCATCGCCTCGATGACCTTTTGCCCGAGCCCGGTCGTGTCGATCGGCACCTCGCGCCAGGCGAGCAGCTCCTGCCCCTCGACCCGGACAAATCGCTCCAGATGCGCGACCGCGAAGGCGCGCGCCTTTGCTTCCATCGGCAGAAAGCACATCGCCACCGCGTAGCGCCCCGGCGGCGGCAACGTCAGCCCGCGCTCCTCGCACCAATGGCGCAAGAGCGCGTCCGGCGTCTGGATCAGGCAGCCGGCGCCGTCGCCGACCAGCGGATCGGCGCCAACCGCGCCGCGGTGATCGAGATTGACCAGGATCTCGAGACCGCGGCGGATGATCTCGTGGGATTTTCGACCCTTGATGTTGGCGACAAAGCCAACGCCGCACGAGTCATGCTCGTTGCGGGGATCGTAAAGCCCAGGACCTCTCGCCTCAAGTCTCGTCTCGGCCATCCTTCGCTGCTTTCTCGAACGGGTCTAAACCAGGAATTCGGCGCACATACCGGCCATTCTGGCATGACGCCAAACCATCACGTGGGACAGTATGCATGACTTATCCCGCGAACGCAAATCGCGGTTCGCCGCGCCGCGGCATTTTCTCGGCTTGAGGGCGACAGCCTCACCCCAGCTCTATCCCGCTTGCGGGGGAGGGTCAGGGTGGGGGCCGCAACAAGCGCCAAAGAAGCGGGCGTCAGCTCGCCGCCGGGGCCGGGTAGCGCCGGCCGGCGAGGTAATGCGCGCCTGCCGGGCCGCATTTCTCGGTGTGCACCGTCCCCGCCGGCATCGTGCACATGTCGCCGGCGGAGAAGGTTTCCGCCTTGCCGTGCCGCGCAATCGTCATCTCGCCATCGACGATCAGCACATAAGCGTCGAACTCGTGGCTGTGCTCGTCATTGAAATGGCCGGCTTCCATCGCGCGGTCGACGACCTCGCCATAGCCCTCGGCCGCGCATTTCTTCTCAAATTCCGCCCGGTTCATGTCGTCTCTCCGTGTCTGTTGCGCCACATCCTACACCACAAAGCGGGCAGCCCCGAGAGGCTAGCGGCCCTGGAAGTTCGGCAGGCGGCGGTCGGCCATCGCCTTGATGCCTTCGGCGAAGTCCTCGGTGCGGCGCAGCCAATCCTGCTCGACCAGTTCGCGCTCGGTCGCCGCTTCGAGGGCATCGACCAGACCGCGGCGCATCGTCTCGCGCGTCGAGATCACCGCGAGCGGCGCCGATTGCGCCATCTCCGTGGCGAGCGCGATCGAGGCTTTGCGCACCTCGTCCTGCGGCACGAGCAAATCGGCAAGGCCGATGCGTACCGCCTCGTCGCCGGGAATGCGGCGGCCGGTGTAGAACAGCAACGACGCCTGCTGCACGCCGACCAGGCGTGGCAGGGTCACGGTCAGCCCAAAGCCGGGATGGAAGCCGAGCCGGTTGAAATTGGCGCTGAACCGCGCCTCCGGGCACGTAACCCGGAAGTCCGGCACCAGCGCGAGACCGAGCCCGCCGCCGACCGCCGCGCCGTGGATCGCGCCGATGATCGGCTTCCGGGTGCGGAACAGCCGGCTCGCCTCCTTGTAGAGGTGCTTGCCCGCGCTGCTGCGCGTGCCTTCATTGACCGTGCCGGTGTCCATGCGTTTCGAGAAATCGGCGCCGGCACAGAACGAGCGGCCATCGGCGCAGAGGACGATCGCGCGGCACTGGTCATTGGCATCGAGCCGCTCGAAGGCCTCGCCGATCTCGGCGATCAGGTCGCTGTCGAAGAAATTATGCGGCGGCCGGCGGATTTCGACTGTCGCCACATAGTCGTCGAGGCTGACGCCGATATCGCGATAAGTGCCCAGATCGCTCATTTGCTGCTCCTTTTTGTACGGCTGCCGCCGAGCTTACGCCAAGCGCGCCGATCCGGCACAGAGGAACGCACGAGCGCCGGCGATGCGGTGCGCGCGGCTCTCTTAGAGCCACATTCTTACGCATGGAACCACCTTTTGGTCACCTTGGCCGGGCTTGACCCGGCCATCCACGTCTTCAGGTCCTGACGTTTGTGCTTGAAGACGTGGACCCCCGGGTCAAGCCGGGTGAGGCGAGAATTTTTGGGGCTTCTGCCTTCGGTAAATTGCGCCCTCAGAACTCGTACTGGTCGATGATCATCGGCTCGTTCTTCGCCGCCGCGGCCCATTCCTGCATCGCCGGCAGCGCCATGACCGCGTCGCAATACGCGTCAGCTTCGCGCTCCAGGTCGAACCCGTAGGTGCGGAAGCGGGTCACCACCGGCGCATACATCGCGTCTGCGATCGCGAAGCGGCCGAACAGGAAATCGCCCTCGGCGTGCTCGCCGAAGCGGTTGCGGCATTGTCGCCAAAGCGCCATGACGCGGTTGATGTCGGCTTGCGCCTCCGGGCTGATCTCGCGGCCGGGAAAACGCGAGCGGATGTTCATCGGAAACTCGCGCCGCAGCGCCTGAAAGCTCGAATGCATTTCGGCGCTGATCGAGCGGGCCACCGCCTTCGCGGCCGGGTCGGCCGGCCACAACCCCGCCTCGGGAAAGATCTCCGCCAGGTAGCCGCAGATCGCCAAGCTGTCCCACACGACGATGTCGCCATGGTGCAGCGCTGGCACCTTGCCGGCCGGCGAATATTTCAGCAGCGTCTCCTTGCTGCCAGGTTGGAAGAGCGGGATCACCACCTCTTCGAACGGCGCGCCAACCGCTTTCAGCGCCAGCCAGGCGCGCAGCGACCAGGACGCATAATTGCGGTTGCCGAGATAGATCGTCAGATCGGCCATGTCCGTCCCCCGATAGGCCACCGTGGTTGCGCACTGTGGGGCTAACGCCACCCCTGGGGCAATCGGCACGGCGATCGACTTGCCGGCCGGGAGCATTGTCCCTCTGGCATGGCGAGATGGCTGGGGTCATGCTGAGGCCGGCAGAGCGCGAGGAGCAGCGATGGCGTATTCCCTGACCGATCCCGATAGCGATGCGGTGCCGCTGACGCCGCTGACCAAGACCGAGCTGGCGGCATGGCGCGAGACTGCGCCAGCGCAGGAGCGCGATTGGGCCGCCGCGGTGGGGTTCAAGGCAGAATCCGGCAAGACGGCGCTGCTGCCCGGCAATCACGGCAAGCTCGGTCGCGTGCTGGTCGGCGTCGGCGACAGCGAGGCGGCGATGTGGTGCGTCGCCGGATTGTCCGAGACGCTGCCCGAGGCCAGCTATCGGCTCGACCCCGTGTCGCCGCTCGATGCCAGCCGCGTCGCGCTCGGCTGGGCGCTCGGCACCTACGCCTTCACCCGCTATCACGCGAAGCCGGCCGGCGCAGCGCGGCTCGTCTGGCCCGAGGGCGCCGACCGCAAGCTTGTCGAGCGGCTCGCCGGCGCGGTCTTCCTGGCGCGCGACCTGGCCGTGACGCCGGCCTCGGACATGGGGCCGGCGGAGCTCGCGGACGCGGCCGAGACCGTGGCCAAGGCCGAGGGCGCGCGCTGCCGGATCGTCGTCGGCGACGAACTGCTGGCGAAGAACTACCCGACGATCCACGCGGTCGGCCGCGCCAGCACCAGGCCGCCGCGGCTTGTCGACATCACCTGGGGTGAGGAGAGCGCACCCAAGGTGACGCTGGTCGGCAAGGGCGTCTGTTTCGATACCGGTGGGCTCGATCTCAAGCCGGCGTCCGGCATGCTCAACATGAAGAAGGACATGGCCGGCGCCGCGATCATGCTCGGCCTCGGCCAGGCGATCATGCAAGCCGGACTGAACGTAAGGCTGCGTGTGCTCTTGCCCTGCGTCGAGAATTCGGTCGCCGGCAATGCGATGCGGCCGCGCGACATCATCAAGACGCGCAAGGGACTGACCGTCGAGATCGGCAATACCGATGCCGAAGGGCGGCTGATCCTGTGCGATGCGCTGAGCGAGGCGTCGGACGAAAAGCCCGAGATGATCGTCGACGCCGCGACGCTGACCGGCGCGGCGCGGGTCGCGCTCGGCCCCGAGCTGCCGGCGCTGTTCTGCAACAACGACCCGCTCGCCCATGCGCTGATCGCCGCCGGCGAGGTCGAGGACGACCCGATGTGGCGGATGCCGCTGTACAAACCCTATCGCCGGCTCATCGACAGCAAAATCGCCGACCTCAACAATGTCTCGGACGGGCCGCAGGGCGGCGCGATCACCGCCGCGCTCTACCTCAACGAGTTTGTCGACCCGGCGGTGCCGTGGGCGCATCTCGACGTAATGGCGTGGAACAACCGTTCTCGCCCCGGCCGCCCCGAAGGCGCCGAGGCGCAGACGCTGCGCGCGGTCTACGCCCACATCGCCGGCCGCTTCGGCTGAGCTACCAGAGACGCGTCACGCCGTAGCGGTCGAACAACCGTTCGTTGGAGACGAGCGTCAGCGACTCGGTCAGTGCCTGGGCGATCAGCATCCGGTCGAAGGGGTCCTTGTGGTGCAGGGGAAGACCGCCGGCCATTTCGCCGTGCCGCAGCGTGACCGGCATGCCGGCAAACCCTTCATCGAGAATGGCCTTTTCGAGATGCGCCATCAGCGGTGCGGCTGTAGGCAATTTGCCCGTTTTGTATTTGATCGCGATTTCCCACGCCGAGGCCGCACTGACTAATGTCTCGTTGGCGTCATCAGCGATGGCTGCTCGCGCTACGCGCGAGACGGCGTTCTCGTCAAGCAACCACCACAGCAGGACGTGGGTATCAAGGAGAACCCGCATCGCCGTCGCCATACCACAGCGCGAGTTCCTCCTCGGACATCGGCTCGAAAAACTCCGGCCCGACGGTGAATTTGCCTTTCCAACGGCCGGGGACGCGTTTCGCCTTTGGCGCCAGCGCCACCAGCTTGACAACCGGCTTGCGGCCGCGCGCGATGATGATCTCCTCGCCCGCCTCGGCGCGGGCGATCAGGCGAGACAAATGGGTTTTCGCCGCATGGATCGAGATTGCTTCGTCCATCGCCATCTCCTAACTTAGTCCATTAACTTAGCTAACAATTACTCCGTGTCAATCCGAGGGCCGGCGTCATGAAAATCGAAACCCAGCTGCCGCTCGGCAATCTCGATCCGGGGCTGCGTGCGGCCGCCGGCGGGCTCGACCTCGACCGGGTCGACGAGGAGGCAAGGCTCGCTGAGGCGCTCGGCTATGACGGGATCGTCACCGAGGAAACCAAGGACGACCCGTTTGTCGTCCTGGCGCTGGCGGCGCACGCGACCGAGCGCATCGGCCTCGCGACCGGTGTCGCGATCGCCTTCCCGCGCGCCCCGGCGGTTACCGCGCTCGCCGCCTGGACCCTCCAGCGCTTGTCGAAGGGCCGCCTCACCTTGGGCCTGGGCAGCCAGGTCAAGGGGCATATCGAGCGCCGCTACGGCATGGCCTGGACGCCGCCCGGCCCGTGGATGCGCGATTACGTCGGCGCGCTGCGGGCGATCTGGGAATGCTGGCAAAACGGCGGCACCAAACTCGATTACGAGAGCGAGCACTACAAACTCAGCCTGATGGTGCCGCTCTTCGCGCCGCCGCCGATCGAGCACCCGCACATTCCCGTGCAGCTCGCGGCGGTCAACCCGTTCATGTGCCAGATCGCCGGCGAGGTCGCCGACGGCATCCGCGCGCACCCGGTCTGCACACCGCGCTACATCGAGGAGGTGATGCTGCCGGCGGCGCGAAAGGGCGCCGCCAAGACGGGCCGCGATTTCACCAAATTCGAGATGGCGGTGATGCCGCTGATCGCCACCGCGCTCGACCGCAAGGGCCTCGACGCGCGCATCCGCGACGTGCGCGCCCGCATCGCCTTCTATGCCTCGACCCCGACCTATCTGATCGCCTTCGAATCACAGGGCTATGGCGATGTCGCCCGCGGCTTGCAGAGCTATTCGCGCGCCCAGCGCTGGGAGGAGATGCCGGGCTTCATTAGCGACGAAATGCTCGACTACTATGCCGTGATCGGCACGCATGACGAGATCGCCGGCAAGCTCAGGGCACGCTTCGCCTCGGTCGCGAGCCATCTGGAATTCGCCATTCCCGTCGCCGGCGACGCCGACAAGGCGACGCTCGGCGATCTGCTCAAATCCCTGCAATAGGCACCGAATCAGGCGCCTTCGCGGTTTTTCATCAGCTGCATCACCGCGCCGATGAGCCCGGCGACGCCGCACGCCACCAGCACCCAGTTGAGGATGACGATGCTCTGCGGGGGCGTTTCGGTCTGCGGCCCGAAAATCTCGTAGAGGTTCCAGCCGACGACAACCAGCAGGATCACGACCCACAGGCCCGGGTTCTTGTTGTAGCTCATGCGGCGCTCCTCCAAGGATGACCGGTCAATAGCCCCGCCGCCTGTCGATCAGATGGGCGACCGGCCGTCCGGCTTCGAGATCGTCGATCGCCCGGGCGATGATCGCCGCGGCGGTCGGCGGATGGGTCTCGGCCGCGACATGCGGCGTGACGATGATACGCGGGTGACGCCAGAACGGATGCGCCGGCGGCAGCGGCTCCTCGCGGAATACGTCGAGTACCGCGGCTGAAACCTGTCCCGAATCGAGCGCCGCCAGCAGATCGGCCTCGACCAGCTGCCGCCCGCGCCCCGCATTGACCACGCCGGCGCCGCGCGGCAGGCGGGCGAACAGGCTCGCATCGAGGATGTTCTCGGTCTCGGCCGTCATCGGCAGCAGCGACACGAGAATTTCGCTGCGCGCGAGCAGCGCGTTGAGCCCCTGCGGCCCCGCGAAGGTAGGAAAGCCGGGCACATCCTTGACCGAGCGGCTCCAGCCGGCGACATCAAACCCCAGCGCCTTGAGCTTGCGCCCGGCATCCTGGCCGAGTTGGCCGAAGCCGAGAATCCCGACCGTCCGCTCCGACGCATTCTTTTGCGCGTGCTCGCGCCATTCGGCGGCCGCCTGCTGCGCACGATAGTCGAAATCGAGACGATGCAGGCGCAGCACCTGCAGCACGACGTACTCGCTCATCGCCTGCGTCATGTAGGGATCGACGAGCCGCAGGATCGGCACGTCCGCCGGCAGCATCGGGTCGCGCAGGATGTGATCGACGCCGGCGCCCAGCGAGACGATCAGCTTCAACCGCGGGAGACTTCGCCAGCAGCCCCGGTTCGGGGTGCCAGACCAGCGCATGGTCGATCGCCGCCTTGTCGCCGACTTCCGGCCAGAAGCGCAGGTCGCGATCCGGCCACGCGGCGGTGAGAAAGGGTTGCCAGCGGGCGGTCGAGACCGGGGTCGATTTGAAGAGGATCGCCATCAGCCCAGTATCGCGTCGGCGAGGGCCGGGATGCGAATCGAATTTGTCTCGGTAAACGGCGCGCAAGTCGCCCTCAGGTTACCCGGCGTCGGTGCCAGCAGCCCTAGCCGCGCGGCGCTCACCAGGCGGAATTCGGGCGACGCAAACCCCTTGCCGCCACGCCGCCGCGCCCACGCCCAGGCGCGCGCCGCCGCGCGCACAAAGCCGAGCCGGGCGAGATCGCGCGGCAGATCGCGCCTCTCGGCGATGAAATATGCCAGCGCCAGGTTCATGTCGTGAAGGATTTGCGCCTGGTTGTCCGACAGCCGGCCGGGATTGGCGCGCGGCGCCAGAAACACCGGTTCGGTGAGCCGCGCGAACGGCCCCAATGCGGCAAGGCGCAGCTCGATCGAATAATCCTGGATAAAGACGCGCTCGTCGCAGCCGCCGCTGCGGCGCACGATATCGGCACGGGCGAGCCACGCAGAGGGATTGGTCTGCGCCCGGTGCAAGGAGCGCCGCAGCGCATCGTCGAGACGCTCGACCGGCCCTGTCTCATGGCGCCATGCCGCCAACACCTCGGCGGGGACGGCGCTAGTGTCATAGCGCGCCTCCTGTGGGCCGAAGGCGACCGGGCAGCCGGTGACTTCAATCGCCTCGAGCAGGCGCCGCGTCGCCCAAGGGAGCAGCAGGTCGTCGCCATCGACCGGCTTGATGAAATCCCCGCACGCCCGGCGCACGCCCGCGTTGAATGCGGGGGCGGGCCCGGCGTTCGGCTGGCTGACGATCGTCGTGTTGTGCCAGCCGGCAGTGAGTTCGCGTAGCCGCGCCGCGCTGTCGTCGGTCGAGCCGTCATCGACGAAAATGATTTCGCGCGCGAAATCACCGTCCTGTGCGGCGAGCCCGGCGACCAGAAACGGCAGCACGGACGCCTTGTTGTAGATCGTGACGACGTAGCTGACGGTCGGCATGGCTGCGATGATAAGCGAGGCTCCCCTGGCTTTCTGCCCTTCTTGCGTTATCGGGGGCGCGTCGGTATAACCCGCCGCTCAATCGGCGGTGGGCCCGCGCTTTATTGCGCGCATGGGGCATGCCTGGCCGCCACAGTCACAGGAACCCGAAATGCCCAAGTTGAAGACCAAGAGCGGCGCAAAAAAGCGCTTCAGCCGGACTGCGACCGGCAAGATCAAGATGAATGTCGCGCACAAGCGGCATCGCCTGATCTCCAAGCCGAAATCGATGAAGCGCAAGGCGCGCGGCACGGTGACCTTGCAGCCGGGCGACGCAAAGCTCGTGCTCACCTACATGCCGTATCTGCGAGGCTGAGCCATGGCCCGGGTCAAACGCGGAACGACGACGCATGCGCGTCACAAGAAGGTCCTCGGTCTCGCCAAGGGCTATCGCGGGCGCAACAGCAAGGCCTATCGCATCGCCCTCGAAAAGGTCGAGAAGGCGCTGCGTTACGCCTATCGCGACCGGCGCAACCGAAAGCGCGATTTTCGCGGGCTGTGGATCCAGCGGATCAACGCCGGCGTGCGGGAGCACGGCCTGACCTACTCGCAATTCATCCACGGGATGAAACTTGCGGGTATCGACCTCGACCGCAAGGTGCTCTCCGACCTCGCGGTCCGCGAGCCGGAAGCGTTCGCCGGCATCGTGACCACGGCGCAGGCAGCATTGGCGCAAGCGCCGGCGGCAGCGGAGTGACCGTCTTGAAACCCCTTTCCAAACCACCTCGGCGAAGGCCGGGGCCCATGTCGGGGACAGGTGCCGGCCTTCGCCGGTATGGTCGGAATAATATGCGATTTACCGGCGGGTGCATTCGCTAGGCCCCGCCGTATTGCGTCATCATCAAGGGGGCCGCAAACGGCCCCTTTTCTATTGGTGTATGAGGATTGGTCATGGACGATCCGCAGCAAATCCAGGAAGCGGGTCTCGGCGAGCTTGCCGCCGCCGCTTCGCCCGATGCGCTTGAACAGGTGCGCATCAAGTATCTCGGCCGCCAGGGTGTGGTGACCGGGTTGATGCGCGGCCTCGGCGCGTTGCCGACCGACCAGCGGCGCGAGGCCGGCGCCCGGTTCAACACGCTCAAGGACACGATCGCCGCGGCGATCGACGCACGCTCCGAGCAGCTCAATCGCGCCGCGCTCTCCAACCGGCTCGCCGCCGAGCGCGCCGATGTGACCTTACCGGCGATGCCCGCCGCACAGGGCCGCATCCATCCGATCAGCCAGACCATCGACGAGATCATCGCGATCTTTGGCGAGATGGGCTTCGCTGTCGCCGAGGGGCCGCATATCGAGGACGATTTCTACAATTTCACCGCGCTCAACATCCCCCCGGAGCACCCGGCGCGGCAGGAGCACGACACGTTCTACCTGCCCGAGCGCGCCGACGGCTCGCGCCTCGTGCTGCGCACCCACACGTCGCCAGTGCAGGTGCGCACGATGCTCAAGCAGAAGCCGCCGATCCGCATCATCGTCCCCGGCCGCACCTTCCGCTGCGACCACGACGCGACGCATTCGCCGATGTTCCACCAGGTTGAGGGGCTGGTCATCGACCGCAGCACGCATATGGGCCACCTCAAGGGCTGCCTGATCGAGTTCTGCCGCGCGTTCTTTGATGTCGACGATCTGCCCGTGCGCTTCCGGCCGAGTTATTTCCCGTTCACCGAACCGTCGGCGGAGGTCGATATCGGCTGTTCGCGCGAAGGCGGCGAACTGAAGATCGGCGCCGGCGGTAGCTGGCTGGAAATCCTCGGCAGCGGCATGGTGCATCCGCAGGTACTGCGCAATTGCGGCATTGACCCGGACGAGTATCAGGGCTTTGCGTTCGGCATGGGCATCGAGCGGGTGGCGATGCTGAAATACGGCATCCCCGACCTGCGCACGATGTACGACAGCGACATCCGCTGGCTGCGGCATTACGGGTTCGTGCCGCTCGACATCCCCTCGCCGGTGCGGGGCGCGCTATGAAGACCTCGCTCTCCTGGCTCAAGACCCATCTCGACACCGAAGCGACGATCGACGAGATCGTCGCGCAGCTGGTCATGCTCGGCCATGATGTAGACGGCGTCGACGACCCCACCAAATCGCTTGCCGACTTCAAGGTCGCGCGCGTCATCTCCGCCGAGAAGCACCCCAACGCCGACCGGCTACGCGTCTGCATCGTCGATGCCGGGGACGGCGAAATCCAGGTCGTCTGCGGCGCGCCGAATGCGCGCACCGGCATGAAGGGCGTGTTCGGCCGCGCCGGCGTCACCGTGCCGCGCAACGGCAAGAAGCTCGAAGAGAGCACGATCCGCGGCGTCGCTTCACGCGGCATGCTGATGTCGGCCTACGAACTGGCCCTGTCGGACGACCACGAAGGCATCGTCGACCTGCCTGAGGATGCGCCGGTCGGTATGCGTTATATTGATTATGCCGGCTTGGGCGACCCGGTCATCGACATCAAGGTGACCCCAAACCGCGCCGATTGCCTCGGCATTCGCGGCCTCGCGCGCGACCTTGCCGCGGCCGGTGTCGGCAAGCTGAAGCCGCTCGACACGACGCCGGTGCCCGGCAAGTTCAAATCACCGATCGGCATCGAACTGACCGACCTCAAAGCCTGCCCGCTGTTTCTCGGCCGGCACATTCGCGGCCTCAAGAACGGCCCCAGCCCGGATTGGCTGAAACGTCGGCTGGAATCGATCGGGTTGCGGCCGATCTCGGCGCTGGTCGATATCACCAATTTCCTGACCTTCGACCTCAATCGGCCGCTGCACGTCTTCGACGCCGGCAAGGTGAAGGGCAACCTTGTCGTCCGCTTCGCCAAACCCGGCGAAAAGCTGCTCGCCCTCAACGGCCGCGAATACGAGCTCGACCCCGAGGTCACCGCGATCGCCGACGATAACGACGTGCAGAGCCTCGGCGGCGTGATGGGCGGCGAGCCGACCGGCTGCACCGAAGCGACGACCGAGGTGTTTATCGAGGCGGCGCTGTTCGATACCGTACGTACCGCGGCGACCGGCCGCCGGCTCGAAATCATCAGCGATGCGCGCTATCGCTTCGAGCGCGGCATCGACCCGGAATTCACCGCCCCCGGTCTCGAAATCGCCACACGCCTCATCATGGAGCTGTGCGGCGGCGAAGCCTCCGAGGTCGTCGTCGCCGGCGCCGTGTCGGCGTGGCGGCGGCAGTACACATTGCGCGACACGCGCGTCGCCGAGCTCGGCGGCCTTGCGGTTTCACCCGCCGAATCTTCGGCGATCCTCGAAGTTCTTGGTTTCACCGTCAAACCCGGGACGGACGCTCTCGTCGTCGAGCCGCCGCCCTGGCGCGGCGATGTCGTCGGAGAAGCCGATCTTGTCGAGGAGGTGCTGCGCGTCAAAGGCTTTGACGAGATCGCGCCGGTGCCGGTGCCGCGCGAGACGGTGATCTCGCGCGCCGCGATCGAGCCGCGCCGCCGCCGCGCCGAGCTCGTGCGCCGCACGCTGGCTGCGCGCGGCCTGACCGAGGCGGTGACGTTCTCGTTCCTTCCCGGGACGGCGGCGGAACGCTTCGGCGGCGGTCAGCCCAGCCTGCGGCTGGTGAACCCGATCAGCGCCGATCTCGACCAGATGCGCCCGTCGGTGCTGCCCAACCTGCTCGAGGCGGTTCGGCGCAACGCCGATCGCGGCTTCCCCGACATCGCGCTCTTCGAACTCGGCCCGCTCTATCGCGACGACACGCCCGAGGGCCAGGCCAATGTCGCCGGCGGGCTGCGCGCCGGCCGGCTCGGCCCGCGCGATTGGCGCGTGAAGCCCGCCGACCCCGATTTGTTCATCGCCAACGCGGACGCGCTGGCCGCGCTCGCCGCCGCCGGCGCGCCGGTCGACAATCTGCTGGTCTCCGGCGAACCGCCCGCCTGGTTCCACCCAGGCCGTGCCGGGGTACTGCGCCTTGGGCCCGCCGTGCTCGGGCATTTCGGCGAGCTGCACCCGGAAATCCTCGAAGCGTTCGATGTCAAAGGCCCGGTCGCGGCGTTCGAAGTCTTCCTCGACGCCGTCGCCCTGCCGCGCGGCGGCCGCACCCGGCCGCTGCTGAAGCTCTCGGTGTTCCAGCCGGTCGAACGCGACTTTTCCTTCATTGTCGATCACGATGTGCCGGCCGAAACGCTGCTGCGCGCCGCGCGCGGCGCCGACCGCAAGCTCGTCACCGACATCCGCCTGTTCGATGTCTATGAAGGAAAAGGCCTGCCCGACGGCAAGAAATCGCTGGCGATCGCGGTCACCCTGCAACCCCAAGACGCCACTCTGACCGACGCGGAGATCGAAGCGTTTTCCGCCAAACTCGTCACCGCCGTCGCGAAGGCCACCGGCGGGACGCTGCGTAGTTAAAGAGATCACCGGCAGCCGGCGCCTTCACTCACCCCGTGGCCGGGCTTGATCCGTGGGCATCCACGAATAAGGTCAGACTATTCGTGGACCCCGGGTCAAGCCCGGGGGAGGCGAGGAGCTGGGAAGCTCGTCACGAGAGCCTTACGAGCTCGGCTCAATCCGCCGCCGTCGGCAGTTGCCTGAGCTGTTCCTTGAGTGTGTCGAAGTCGACGGGTTTGGTGACGAACTCGAAGGCGCCGTATTCGACGGCGCGGCGGCGGCGCTCGTCGTCGCCATAGGCGCTCACCATCATCACCGGCAGGTCGGGGCGGCGCTGCTTGACCGCGCGCAGCAGTTCGAGCCCGTCCATCCCCGGCATGTTGATGTCGGAGAGGATCACGATCAGCTCGGGCTCGACCCCGTCGGAGAGCTGGCCGAGCGCTTCCTCGCCCGAGGCCGCGAAATGCAGCACATAGGTCCCCGCCCGCGCCTCGCGCCGGAAGCGCTGGCGAAACAGATCCGGCACGTCCGGCTCGTCGTCGACCACCAAGATGCTCACGCTCATGCAACCACTCCGCTTCCCGCCCGCTGCGGCGTTCCCTGTTTTGTCCCGGGCCGCGGCAGGCGGATCGTGAACTCGGTGAATGACCCCTCCTCGCTGTCCACCGCGATCGTCCCGCCATGCTGCTGGGTGACGATGTCGTACGAGATCGACAGCCCCAGCCCGGTCCCCTCGCCGGTCGGCTTGGTGGTGAAAAACGGCTGAAACAGCTTGTCCCTGATACTGGCGGGGATGCCGGTGCCGTTGTCGCGCACCCGGACCACGACCGCGTCCCCCGCCTCGTGCGTCGCCACCTGCAATACGGGGCGGAACCCGCCCTTGGTTGCACCGCCGGTCCCATTAGCGCCGTTGGCGCCGTTCGCCGCCTGCGCCCGCTTGTTGGCGGCGTAGAAGCCGTTGCCGAACAGGTTGAGGAACACCCGCGTCATGTCCTGCGGCACCACCTCGATCGGCTTCAGCGCCTTGTCGAAATCGCGCTCCAGCGTGATGTTGAAGCTCTGGTCCTGCGCCCGCGCACCGTGATAGGCCAGGTTGAGCAACTCCTCGACCAGCGCGTTGAGGTCGACCTCGCGCCGCTCGCCCGACACCCCGCGTGAATGCTCCAGCATCGACTTGACGATGTTGTCGGCGCGCCGGCCGTGCTCGGCGATCTTTTCCAGATTGCCAGTCAGCAGGCCGATCGTCTCGTCAAGCTCCTCGCGCTGGTCGTCCGCCAGCGTCTCCAGCGCCGGCGCCGCCGCCGCCTTCAGCTCGTCCAGCAGCTCCACCGAGAGCGAGGCAAAATTGTTCACAAAGTTCAGCGGGTTCTTGATCTCGTGCGCAATCCCCGCCGTCAGCTGACCCAACGAGGCCATCTTCTCCGCCTGGATCAGCCGCCCCTGCGCCGCCTTCAAATCCCCCAGAGCCCCCTCCGCCGCATCCCGTGCCTCGCGGATCACGGCCTCGCTGCGCTTGCGCTCGGTGATGTTGCTGTAGATCAGCACGAACCCGCCTTCGGGCATCGGATTGTGCCGCACCTCAACGATCATCCCATTGGGACGGGTGCGCTCGAAGGTGTAGTGGTCGCCGTACAATGTCTCCAGCCGCGCCAGCTCGGCATCGGGATCGACGTCGCCGAATTCGCCGCGCGCGGCAAGATAGCGGATGAATTCGTTGAAGCTATGCGGCGTGCCGAGGAATTCGTCCGGCAGTTCGAGCAATTCCTGGAAATTGCGGTTCCACGCCGCGAGGCGCAGCTCCGCGTCGAACATCACCACGCCGTCGGCCATGTTATCGAAAGTGACGCGCAGCTCCGCCTGGCGCTGGCGGATTTCCTCGAGCAGACGGGCATTCTCGATCGCGATCACCGCCTGCGCCGCGAAATTCTGCAACAGCACGATCTGCTTATCGGTAAACGGCCGCACCTCCTGGCGATAAGCGGTGATATAGCCGAGGAATTCGCCCTCTTTCCGCAACGGGACGAGCAACAGAGTCCGGATGCCCGCTAGCTCGACCCCGGCTCGCGGCATCGGGTCGGTCGCGGTGCGGGCGACTTCCGCCAAATCCTCGATGTGCAGAAAGGGTTCGCCGCGCATCAGGCGGTTCGCCGGATGATCGGCGCCGCTCGGCCGCATCGGGCCGCGCACAAAATCCGCCCAAGCCGGCGGCAGATTGCGCTCGGCCGCCGACCGCAGGAACTCGCCGTCATAACTCACCAGGCTGCCAAACGCGGCACCGCACAAGCTATGGGCCTTTTCCAGGATCGCATCGAACACCGGCGCGAGGTCGCCGGGCGAGGCGTTGATGACGCCCAGCACCTCGGCCGTTGCGGTCTGCTGCTCCAGCGCCTCCCGCGTCTCGGTGATAAGGCGCATGTTTTCGATGGCGATCACCGCCTGGTCGGCAAAGGTCTGCACCAGCTCGATTTGCTTTTCGGCAAACGGCTCGACCCGCCGGCGGGCGAGGCCGATAACGCCGATGACTTCGCCTTGGCGAATTAGCGGCACCCCGAGCAGGGTACGGACGCCACCGACTTCGGCATCGGACTTCAATTCGTACAACGGATCGGCTTGGGCATCGACGATATGAACGGCGCGCCCTTCAAGCGCCGTCCGACCGACAAGACTGCCCGTGCCCGGCCGGAAGCGGATCTCGCGTTCGATCTGCTCGTATTCCGGCGAATTGCCGCGGCCGGCGGCCCAGCGGTACTCGCCGCCCTCATTGCGGAAGATCACCGACTGATCGGCCCGACACAACCGGATCGCCGTGTCGACGACGGTCTGCAGCATCGGCTGCAGGTCGAACGTGGACCCGCTGATGACCTTGAGCACATCGCTGGTCGCGGTCTGGTACTCCAGAGACTCGGTCAGCTCGGCGGTGCGCTCCTCGACCTTGTGTTCGAGCTCGGCGTAGGAGGTTTCCAGGTCCGAGGCCATGTGATTGAACTGCGCGGCCAGTGCCTCCAGCTCGTCGCCGGTGCGGATGTCGAGGCGCTGGTCGAGCGCGCCGGCACCGATCCGCGCCGCGCCCTCCTGCATCTCGCGGATCGGCCCGGTCATCCGCCGCGCCAGGAACAGCGCCACCAGCGTCGCGCCGATGAGGCCGGCGGCAAGCAGCGCGGCGCTGCGCAGCGCCGCGCTGTAGAGCGGCGCGAAAGCCTCGCTGAGCGGCACCTCGACAAACACCAGCCAGCCGAGCGGGTCGATCGTCGCATGTGCACTGAGCACCGAGCGGCCGTCGGTGTTGCTCGCCACCGACACCGACGACACTGCCGGCGGGCCGCCGCCGCTCGGGTGCAGCCCGCCGGCGACCTGCGGCAGATGGGCAAAGTTGGTGTCGCGCAGCACCAGGCTGATGTCGGGATGGGCGATTAGCCTGCCGCGGCCGTCGACGACATAGGCGTAGCCGCCCTGGCCGATCTTCATCGCGGTGATGACGTCCCAGATCAGCTTGAGGTTCACCTCGGCGACGGTGACGCCGGCATTGCGCCCGGCACGCGCCATCGCCAGGGTCATGTACGGCTCGCTTTCCTTGCGGAAATAGACCGGGCTGAACCACACCTTATGGGCGCGCGCTTCGATGAAGGCGGGACTTTGCGAGAAATCCTGGCCGCTGCCAACCACATCCATCGCCAGCCGCGAGACCTTGAGCTGCTCCTTGCCTTCCTTGTCGAGCTCGGAGATTTCGGTGATCGCCGGCACCTGCGAGAGCAGCCGGACATAGTCGAAGCGACGCTGGTCGAGCGGCGCCGCCGACCATTGCGCATGCGTCGTCCAGCCGATCTGGCGCTCGATCTCCTCGACGAATTCCTGGATGCGCTGCGCCGCGGCATCGGCCTTGAGCTGCTGCATGCGCACCATCGCAGCCTTGTTTTGCTGGAAGCCGAACCAGAAATCGAAGCCGCCATTGACCAGCAGCGCCGCCGCCACCAGCCCGACAAAGAACAGCACGTATTTGCGGAACAGTTTTCCACGCGGCGGCGCGCTGGTCGGCGCCGGGGGTGACGGCGCAGCCAGCGGCAGGACCGGCAGGCTCGGCGTCTCGGCGCTCATTCGCACGCGCCCCGCGGAGGAGTAGATCGCGGAGGAAAAGTTGTGGACGGTATCGTGCCGGAATGCTCGCCGAGCGTCAAAAGCGCTTGCCTGCCCGTTGCTTGGCGCAACCTAGCACGGATCGGCCCGGTGCCGCATCCTGGGCTGTGAGGTTGGCCGTCCGGTTACAACCAACTGGTGTCGGGTTCGAGCCCCATCAAGTGCTGGCCGACGGTCTCGAAATGGATCTGCCGGCCCTGCAGCTGTTGCGACACGCTGTGCACATCGCGCCACGGCCGCTCGAACGGGTTGTCGTCGAAGATCGCCGTCGCCCCCGCCGCCTGGTAGAGGATGTCGGCCACTTCCAGCGCGGTGTGAATGCAGAAGGTCGAGGCGAGGCGGATCTGCATCCGTTCGTCGAGCGTGATATGGCCGCGCTGGCTCACCGCTTCGGTGATGTCCTCCAGCCCGCGGAGCAGGTAGCCCCAGGCGGCGGAGAGCCGCGCGTCGGCCAGCGCGACCTCGCGCTGAATCACATTGTTGTTGCGCAGCGTGACGCGCGCGCCGCGCGGGATCTTGTCGCGCGCCAGTTCGATAAACGAGGCGAGCATCGAGCGGGCGCAACCCGTCGCGACGCCGGCAAACCCGGCTGCGTACAGCGACAGGCTGGAGAAGCTATAAAGCAGCCCCGGCTCGCGCCGCTCGCGCGGCGAGTTACGGGTGATCGAGCGCAGCGTATGCGCCTCGGGCACGAACAGATCCTTGACCGAAAACTGGTCGCTGCCGGTGCCGCGCAGCCCCATCGTGTGCCAGATATCGGTGAACTTGGTCTCGCTCTTCGGAAAGACGATCGTGCGCACCGTCGGCGTGCCGTCGGTTTCGCGCACCGGCTGTCCGTGTGCGTCGACCACCGGCACGTGGCACCCCAGCCAGCTCGCATGATGGCTGCCGCTGGCGAAAGCCCATTGCGCCGTGACGTTGTAGCCACCGGCGACCGTCCGCGCTTCCCCCGGGCCCGGGCCCCAGGCCAGGATGCCGCGCGGCCCGCCGAAAATCTCCTGCGCGGTCTCGGCCGAGAAATACGCCGCGGTCATCGAGCAGCCGGAATTCTGGTTGAGGCACCAGGCGGTGCTGGCGTCGATCTCGGCGATCGCCTCGATGATCGGCACGTAATCCACCGGCAGCAACTCGGCGCCGCTTAGCGCGCGCGGCAGTAACATGCGGAAAAAGCCGCCCTCGACCAGCTTATCGACGATCGACGCGGGCAGCTCGCGACGATCATCGATCTCGCTCGCCGCGGCCCTCAGCGCCGGCGCCAGCGCGCGCACGCGTTCGAGATAATCGGCCGTCGTCAGCCCCGTCTTCGCCTGCTCGCCCGCCATGCTCTTCGGAAGCGTCGCCGCCATTTCCCACCCTTCTCCGGCTGTTCTATTGCTGCCGGGGCGGCCACTCCATAGGAGAAGCCGCCGGCCTGTCAAGCGGCCGCGGCGATGGGTGCCGTTTGAGCGTCAATCGCGGCGTCGGAGCAAATCGGGGAGCGGCATACATCAAACTGAAAAAGCACTTAGGTGTAATTTAGATCAACTCGGGATCGAAAAATTCAGGTAACTTCCCCTCAAATGAGCCAGGACGCGGCTTTCTACATCGACGCAGCCAGACGCTGCTACGACCTGGCGCGTCAGTGCGGTCCGGCCGATCATAAAATTGCGGAAGAATTGATCTCGCTGGGACATCAGCTGGTTGAACGCGCCGTCTGCCACGGGGCAGCAACCGAAGACTTGCCACAGCCATGACGCGCCGAACGAGACCGCGACTTGGCGGACCCCAGTCTAATGCGTCCAGCCGCGCTCGATCTGGCCAACCAGTCCGTACTTTAAGTCCGTGGGGATGCGATCTGGATGAACGCCGAGTTCAAGCGCGCGTTGCGCAAACGCCCGCGCCAACTCTACCAGATGGTCCGCAATCTCCGGGTCGCTGCAAAGCTTTGACAGCCGTAGGCACGTCGCCATCTGCTCGACGATGAACGGGACATCCTGCGGGGAACTTGGCATGTCACCCCCATGGCGGTGATGCGCGGGTCGACGCCATTTTCGGCGAACGCTTTCGCCAAGCGAGAGTCGGGGGGATGATTTACGGAAACCCGCAGAGGCTGTAGGCTGACTATCGCTCAGCAATTAACCATAACGCCGGCGTTAAGGTCAGTCGAGTAACAATTGGTAAATGTGGCCTAGTCTGCGGGGGCATAAGACGCCGTTATTCGTCCGAGCATTTCCAATAAAACATAAAGAACCTGTTCTTATTCAGGAAATGCTCCGACGACTGAGGCCTTGCCAAGTCAGTTCGTGCCGCTGAGATTGATCGGCCGGACCCTGCTTGGGATAGGCGATCGCCGTAGGCGGATCTAGCGTGGCGGGTGCGCGAGCATTGGCATCATGTTCGCGTTCATGTTGGCCATGATCCAGCACGATCCGGTGATGACCAGGAAGACGATGAAGAGGCCAAAGGTCAGCGCGATGATGTTGTTGGTGTTGTCCGGGCCGCTGCCCATGTGCAGGAAAAAGACGAGGTGAACGCCGATCTGCGCGAAAGCCAGCACGACGAGGCCGACGGGAATCCCCGGCGGCCACAGCAACTCGGTTTGCGCCACGACGAATGAGGCGATCGTCAACAGGACGGCAAGGACGAAGCCCACCGTATACGACAGGAAATCGGCCCTCGATTCCCGATGTTCGACACCTGGGGTCCGTTCCGCGATCGGAATCTCGGCGCCATCCATCAGCGGGCTCCCATCAGATAGACCAGCGTGAACACACCGACCCAGATGATGTCCAGCGCGTGCCAGAACAGGCTGAAGCATAAAAAGCGACGCAGCACATGCGGCCGCAATCCCTTCAGGGCGACTTGCGCCACCATGTAGATGAGCCAAAGCAGACCACTGGTCACATGCGCGCCGTGCATCCCGACCAGCGTGAAAAACGACGACAGGAAAGCGCTGCGTGACGGACCGGCGCCTTTGCCCACCATCTCGGCGAACTCGGAAATCTCGATAAAGAGAAAGGCGGCACCAAGGATGAAAGTGAGAACGGAAAAGAGATAGAACCGCTCCGGATGCTGTCGTTCGCCGGAAAGGGCGGCAAGGCCGCAGGTGTAGCTCGAGACGAGCAGGCAGGCCGTCTCGATAAGGACATTGTGGAGGTTGAACAGTTCTTTTCCGGTCGGTCCTCCTGCCGTGTTCTGCCAGAGCACCGCGTAGGCGGCGAACAGTCCGGAGAACATGACGATGTCGCTGAGCAGGAAAATCCAGAACCCGTAGCCGACGACGGTACGGGTCGGGGCCGGGCCGAGATGCTCCGCCTCGGGAACGAAATCGACCGGCGCTGTCCCGACCGCGGTCATGCGCTCGGCCTCAGCCGCGCGTTTTCGAGCCGTGTGACGACGCCGGCGGGGATTTCGGTCTCGCGGTCTTCGCTCCAGCCGAAGACGGCGGCGTTCACCAGGACAGCAACGAAACCGAGCGCTGCCAGCCACCAGATATGCCAGATCCCGGAAAAGCCGATGATCACGGCGAAGAAGGCGGTGATAAAGCCGGTGGGCGTATTCCGCGGCATTTCGATCGGCGGGTATGTCGGCGGCGGGGTCGCCATCTGCCCGGTCTGCTTCATGTACCAGAAGGCGTCGATCGTCTCGACCTGGGGCATGACCGCGAAATTATATGGTGGCGGCGGCGACGAGGTTGCCCATTCCAGCGTTCGGCCGTTCCACGGGTCGCCCGTCAGGTCGCGCCGCGCCGCGTGCGTCTTGATGCTGACGTAAAGCTGCGCCACCTGGCACAAGATGCCGATAAAGATGACGATCGCGCCAAACTCGGCGACCCAGAGCAGCGGCTGCCACGTGGGGTCGGGAATGTGCTGCAAACGCCGCGGCATCCCCATCAGACCCAGCACGTAAAGTGGGAAAAAGGCTAAATAAAAGCCGATAAACCAGCACCAGAACGCGGCCTTGCCCCACCACGCGTCGAGGGTGAAGCCGAACGCCTTCGGGAACCAGTAATTGTAGCCCGCCATCATCCCGAACAGCACCCCGCCGATGATGACGTTGTGGAAATGCGCGACGAGAAAGACGGTGTTGTGCACCACGAAATCGACCGGCGGCACCGCGAGCAGGACGCCGGTCATGCCGCCGATGACAAACGTCACCATGAACCCGATGGACCACAGCATCGGCGGCTCGAAAACCACCCGGCCGTGAAACATCGTGAACAGCCAGTTGAAGATTTTGACGCCGGTCGGCACGGCGATGATCATCGACATGACGCCGAAGAAGGTGTTGACGTCCGCCCCGGCCCCCATCGTGAAGAAATGGTGCAGCCACACCATGAAGGAGAGGACGCAGATCGCCAGCGTCGCCAGGACCATCGAGCGGTAGCCGAACAGCCCCTTCCCGGAAAATGTCGCGACAACCTCGGAGTAGATGCCGAACGCCGGCAGGACGAGGATGTAGACCTCCGGGTGGCCCCACACCCAGAACAGGTTGGCGTACATCATCTGGTTGCCGCCGCCGTCGTTCGTGAAGAAGTGCATGCCGAGATTGCGGTCAAGCAGCAGCATCAGGAACGTCGCGGTGAGGATCGGAAACGCCGCGATGATCAGCATGTTCGAGGCGAGCGCGGTCCAGCAAAACACCGGCATGCGGAAATACGTCATGCCGGGCGCGCGCAGCTTGAGAATGGTGGTGACCATGTTGATGCCGGCGAGCAGCGTGCCGACGCCGGAAATCTGCAGCGACCAGAGGTAGTAATCGACCCCGACATCGGGCGAAAACGCCAGCTCGGACAAGGGGGGATAGCCCATCCATCCGGTCCGCGCGAAATTGCCGATCCCCAGCGATGCGTTGATCAGCAGCGCTCCCGCGGCGGTGAGCCAAAAGCTCACCGAGTTGAGCACCGGAAACGCGACGTCGCGCACGCCGAGCTGCAGCGGCACGACAAAATTCATCATCCCGACGACCAGCGGCATCGCCACAAAGAAAATCATGATGGTGCCGTGCGCCGAGAAAATCTGATCGTAATGATCGGGCGGCAGATAGCCCGGGGCATCGCCGATGGCGATCGCCTGCTGCGAGCGCATCATGATCGCGTCGGAAAACCCGCGCAGCAGCATGACCAGCCCGAGCAGCACGTACATCGCGCCGATCCGCTTGTGATCGACGCTGGTGATCCACTCACGCCACAGATAGGGCACCCACCCCTTGAGGACGATGAGGGCGAGCACGCCGAAGATGACGAGCAGCACCACCGCTATCGTGTAGAGCGGGATCGGCTCGTTGAACGGGATGGCCTCCCAGGTCAGCCTGCCCAGCATTGTCACCCCCCCACCCGCGCTGCCGGCGGACACCACGCGTTGCCCGCCCGGGCCTTCTCAGGGATCTGCGCGGTCTGATCGATGATCCGTTCGAACAAATTCGGGTCGACCGAGCGATAGGTCGCCGGCGGGACGGCGCTGCTCGGCTTGGTCAGCTCGCCGTAGGCGGGATCGTCGAGCCCTTTTCCGGCGCCTCGCACCTTCCCGACCCAACCGTCGAAATCGCCCGACGCCACGGCCTTGACCATGAACCGCATGTCGGAAAAGCCGTCGCCGCTGAAATTGCTCGAGAACCCTAGGTATTCGCCGGGTTTGTCGGCCAGCAGGTTGAGGCGCGTCGTCATCCCGCCCATCGTGTAGATCTGGCTGCCGAGCTGCGGCACGAAGAACGAGTTCATCACCGTCGCCGAGGTGAGCCGGAAGCTCACCGGCGTCGCGGCCGGAATCACCAGCTGGTTGACCGTGGCGATGCCCTGGTCGGGGTAGATGAACAGCCATTTCCAATCGAGCGAGACGACATCGACCCGCACGGGTTTCTTGTCGCCGGGAAGCGGTGTGGCCGGGTCGAGCTGGTGCGAGCTGATCCACGTGACGCCGCCGAGCAGGATCACGACCAGCGCCGGGATCGACCAGGTGACGAATTCGACGCTGCCCTGGAAGCGCCATTCGGGCGAGCGGCCCGCCCGTTCATTGGACGCGCGGTACCACCAGGCAACCCAGAGCGTCAGCAGGATCACCGGGACGACGACCACGAGCATGATCTCGGTCGCATTGATCATCAGCAGCCATTCGGCCGCCGCGACCGGCCCCTGCGGGTCCATGATGCCAGTCTGGCGGCAGGACGCGAGGATCACGAGGGCACACGCGGCAAGGCCGCACAGCACGCCGGTACGCCACGTCCTCGTCCCCACACCTAGGGGGCGGCGGAACGCTTCGCGGGAGCTCGCGTCGGGCCTCTCTTGCATCTGCAGGCGCCCCTCGTTCAAAGGATCAGAATTATACGCTGCTTACGTTACCGTGCCTTTTCAACCGAGAGCTTCGCAACGTTACCCGGTTGGCGCCCTCGGCACCATCGCTTCGTATTCCGTCAGACGCCGATATCGCTTTGCATCCCGCCAAATGAGCCGGTGCTTGCCCGCCTTCCACCTTACCGCATAACCCGCTGAATGCGGTAAGGCGAACGTCGCTTCCGAGGCGTCAGCGGCGGTCCGATCGTCTCGAATCGCAGGTCTCGAACCGCACGGTAGATCCCATGGGCGTCAGGATAGCGACCGGCGCTCGGACAGAGTGAGGTTGCTAAACCCACCCACTCTGGAGACGACCATGCAAGTTGTAGCTGAGCGCGCCGAAGCGCCGACCGTTATCCAAACGGATCTTCGTGCAATCTTCGTTTCTTTAGAACTCAGCCGATCGACCTGGCTGGTCACGTCGCTATCGCCGGGCGGCGGGGAGAAGATGTCGAGGCATTCGGTTCAGGCCGGCGATATCGCCGGCTTGCTCAGACGGTTCGCTCAGCTCAAGGAGAAAGCGCGGGTGCGGACCGGCCGGGACTTCCCGATTATCGTCATCCAGGAGGCCGGTCTGGATGGCTTCTGGATCCACCGAGTACTGCAGTCCGAAGGAATCGAGAGCCACGTGGTCGACGCCGCGTCGATCCTGACCTCGCGCCGGCGTCGGCGGGCGAAGACCGACCGGATCGATGGCGAGACCCTGGTGCGCACCCTGATGGCCTTCAAGCGTGGCGAGCCGCGGGTATGTTCGATGGCCAGGGCGCCGACGCCGCAGGAGGAGGACCGCCGGCGTGTCTGCCGCGAGCGCAAGACGCTGGTGGGCGAGCGGGTGAGGCACGTCAACCGGATCAAAGGGCTACTCTTCGCCCAGGGGGTGTTTGGCTACGAGCCGCTGCGCAAGGGTCGGCGTGAGCGGCTGGAGGAGCTGCGGACAGGCGACGGCCGGCCCCTGCCGGAGCACCTGAAGGCGCAGCTCATCCGCGAGCTGGATCGGCTCGAGGTCCTGCTGGAGCAGCTGAAGAGCGTCGAGGCGGAACGGGACGCCTTGCTCAAGCCGGCGACTGACGAGGCGACCTCGCCGGCGGCCATGCTGACGCGGTTGAAGGGCATCGGCCCCGAGACCGCCACCGTCCTCTGGTCGGAAGGCCTGTTCCGCCAGTTCGACAACCGCAGGCAGGTGGCCGCCTACGCTGGTCTGGCGCCGACGCCATGGCAGAGCGGCTCGATCGATCACGAGCAGGGTGTGTCCAAGGCGGGCAACCCGCGGCTGAGGACAACAATGGTCGAGCTGGCCTGGCTATGGCTACAG
>CAVZUA010000025.1:0-217681 GCA_963778385.1 uncultured Alphaproteobacteria bacterium
GTCATTCGCGACGGCCCGCAAGAGACACCGCCCCTTTCGTTAACGCGAGCGGAAGCCTCCCGAAAGCTCCGGCATATTGTTGTCTGCGGCCATGCGGGCGGTTTTGTCACCTTCGATGCCTTGCGATGGCTGCGAGATACCGGCGTGGCGTTTTCACAACTCGATTGGGATGGCGCTGTCATCATCTCCTCTGGCCCGCGAGGCCCCGATCGACCCGCCCTGCGGCGGGCGCAGGTTCTTGTAGGAAGCGGTGTAATGCCAGAAGCCGCCGTAGCCATCGCCCGTGAGATCCTGGGGATAAAGCTTCGCGGGCAAGCTGAGGTTGCAAGGCTTCTGGGGTGGGCTGATGCGAGTGTGACTATCGGCAGCCTCGCCGCTGTTATTGCGCGCGAAACGGACGGGCGGAAGGCGCTATCCCTCGAAGCCCACGCAGCATCTATCTACTGGAAACATTGGGAGGACATGCCGGTAAGGTTCACCCGCCGTAATCCGCAGCGGCTCGGGCCTAACGGCCGATGGCGGCCCGGCCGGTCTGATCCATGGCTGACATTTGGCTCCCGCGCCTCGCAGTTGACGGGGAAGCCCCTCAAGGCGACGACGCCCGGGAATGCCTTGCTGAACTACTTGTACGCGGTCCTCGAAACCGAGATGACGATAGCGCTGCTCGCCGTCGGGCTCGATCCCGGAATCGGTATCTTTCACGCCGATGTAGATGGCCGATCCTCGCTTGCGCTCGACGCGATTGAGGCAGCCCGTCCTTATGTCGACTGCTGGCTCCTCGCATATCTGGCGTCTTCGGCTTTTGCGAACCGCGACTTTACTGAGGTTTCGGATGGTGAGGTTCGCCTCACGCACCCGCTCAATTCCCAGCTCGCACATACTGCTGCGCTGTGGCGAACTGTATGTGAACCGGTGGCGAGCTGGCTCGCGCACAGCGTCGGCCGCGCCGCCGGCACCGATGCAGTGCCGACTGCAGAGAACAAATTGATCCTCGTTCCGCAGCACACGCCAACGACGCGTGCGGGTCGACCGCTCTCGCAGCTGCAGCCGCCGCTACAGACCTTCCTCGTCCCGAACCGTGGCTACCGTGCGGCATCGCTGCGAGGAAGGCTGAAGGAAGATCCGGCCCCGCGCATGTGCTGGGAATGCGGGCGGGCTCTTACCGGTAGGCAGGTCAAGTTCTGTTCTTACGATTGCGTTGAGGCGTGGCAACTCGCGATGCGCACGGCCGGGCCAGCCGAGGCCGCGGTCGGAGATGGTAAATTCTTGAGCGAGTGGAAAGCGGCGCGGGCCGCGAAGTTGACAGAGGCGGCAGCCGTGACGCGCTCATGGGAGCAACAGCGCGGCCTAGCCAGCGGCCGGGGACGGAAGGGGAAGGCCGAGCGCGAGCCACTTATTCGCTGGTATCGCGCTACGCTGCAACCTCATCTCGTTAAGCTCCGACCCGTCGAAATAGAGCGAGCGCTCGATATGTCCCGCAGCCTGGCGCGCCACATCATTTCCGGCGAGTTCCCGCACCCTCGCCACCTGCCGGCGCTCGCCAAGCTGGCGAGCGTCCCGCTGCCGAAAGGCCTTCTGTTAGAACCAGCGGCGGCGTTGAACTTTTCACCCGCCGGGCACAAGGGCGACCAAAAATCTGGTTTAACCGGAGAGGCCCTGCGCGCCGCTCGGGCACCGGATCATAACATCCTATGATGCACAAAAGAGAATGGAAAAACCGCGGCGGACGGTTGTGACACGGTGCGGAAATCAAGAATTTTGTACCGCCTGGGTGGTGGGTGACGCCTGCGGCCCCTCCCAAGGGAAGGTGATATCGGGCAACCCGAATGCTCGGCTGTACGCGCGATAGCAGGTCGCGTATGCCTTCAGATATCCATCGCAAAGACTAGGATATCCCTGCGTCTCGGCATGTCCGTTCACTCGAAGTGCGACATCCGTGAGCCCGAGTAGCCGCAATTCGCTCACTGATAGGATTGCGGTCAGATATTCTGCTACGGGATCAAGTCCGAACCTCAATACCGCGAGCCCGCCAAAGGTCCGGCGCTCAATTACGCCGCCGCCAATCAGCGCCTCCATTAGCGTCGCCGCACGAGCGCTTAAACCAATCGCGTCCAGTGCGGCGTTTGCCTCCTCCGGTGTAAAATCGCTCGGCACTAGGCGTGCGCCTACGCTGACCCGCGCCACCACTCTCGCTGCGCGAATAAATTCGTCTTCCGCCGTGCGACGCACCTCGATCGAAGGACCAGCATAGACCCGCTTGAGATAGTCCACGAAAATCTCCGGCATATCCTGCGGCAAGCCTTCGAGCCCTAGGCCGGCTCGCGCCCGGCTCATTGCGCTGTTTACGAACATTGTCACAAGCAAGGGCGTTACGGGCGTCGCTTGCCCCCCGGTCTCGGCAATCTCGAGGATGCGATCGCCGAGTTGCAGCAGTGTGCGTCCCCCCTGCAAAGGCTCGGCATCGGCCAGTTTCGCTACATAATCCACAATGAACGGCACCACCTGCTTTTGATCCAGCAAAACCGGATAAAGCATTGTCCGCTGAACCGTAGCCAGCCGCGGCTCCGAGCGAGACGTAATTATCACGGAATTGTATATAGCGGAGTTTGAGAACATGTCCTCGACATGTCGCTGCGTATCCGGTTCGCGCTCTGACAATGCGTCGACGATCACCAGCAGCCGCTGTTGGGCCAGCAATCCGCGCGTCAGATCGTCTGGCAGTTCCTCCTCGCCTAGCATCTCTCGGAGGGTACGGGTCACTGTATCCAACAGGTTCGTCGTCTCGTTGACGATGAATACCGGTACCATGCGCTGCGGCGCGAGCCGCTCTGCCAGATCGTCCGACATCGCCCATCGGGCTGTGGCGCAGGCTAGAGTCGATTTGCCAGAGCCTCCCCCGCCGACAACACAGGCCACGGCTCGCGGGCGGGTGAACGTCTCGCGTAGCAGCGTCGCATCAGGCCGCTCGACCACGCGCGTGGCACCCACCCGGACCGGCGACGGCACATAGATTTGCCGTTGTCCATAAAATTCCATCGCGTCGAGCGCGCCGCGCACGCGCACTACGCGGGTGTTCACCCAGGCATCGAGAACCTCCGGCTCGTTGACGAAGCGGTCACGCGCATACTTGCCGAGATCGCCGAGCTTACTCCGCCCCGCGGCATATTCGGCTAACCAAGCGTGCCGGACTCGGCCGTTACGGCACAACCAGAGAAGTAGCACGCTCTCCCACAGCTTTCGCAGGAGACCCCAAGCAAAGGCCACGTTTCCTGTCGGCGCGGGGATATCAGCGAGCGGCGATGAGCCTACTCTCGCAAGCCGCGCCGGCGCGAACAGCAGCACAAGGAGAAAGCCGCTGGCATAAATCCCGAAGAGCCCGAACGAAGCGCCAGCCGCTGTAAGTGATGTCTGGTGTTCGCGCCAGAGCCGCTCCCACCAAGGATCAAATACAAGATTGCCAAGTATTATCGGCGTCGGATTAATCCCCCCAGCATAGATCACGACCTTATGTTGGATCGTGTCTCCGGGGCGGAAATCCTTGTCCGTCGGATTCCATGACAGCCGCCATCGCGCGTTTCCACCAGTCACTGGTTCTACCGTTGCGAGGCCGACTAGTGACCAGTCGCCGCGCTTTTCGGTGCGCACCTCTACCCGGCTTGCCCAAACGGGCAACCAGGGATCGCTGTCCAGTAAAAACGAGACCTCAATTTTCCCACTTAGAGCGTTCTGGTCGAGCTTCACGCTGGCCTGGTCAAAAGCGGTTCTTGCGACCGTAATAAAGATCGTGCCCTTGACGCCGACCGCCCAGCCGTGGCGCCCGTCCGCGGCGAACGCGACACCCCGGAGATTGTTTGGGGTCGGGCTGGTTTGCGGGGTCCAACGCCCGCCGCCATCCTCGGTCGCGACGATCGTGCCGTTGTCGCCGACGGCCCAGCCGTGGCGCCCGTCCGCGGCGAACGCGACACCCGAGAGATCGTTTTTGGTCGGGCTGGTTTGCGGGGTCCAATGCCCGCCGCCATCCTCGGTCGCGACGATCGTGCCGTTGTCGCCGACCGCCCAGCCGTGGCGCCCGTCCGTTGACACATGCACAGATTTTATAGGGAAAGCTGACGCCGCCACTTGCCATACCAATCCGCCCGGCCACCCTGACGCTTGCGCCCAGGCGTCAGTTAATCCTGCAGCGCCAATGGCTAAGCCGAGGATGATGGCTGCCGCTCCGTGTGGCATCGTTGTTCGCTCCCTCAGGGTCTAACGGGATTTTGCGCCAAATTGCGGAAACGCCCAAACGAGTGGGACCGGCCCTTTCGGTGCATAAATCAGGAATCCTGCACGGGTTCTCCTGAGCTGGAGTTTCAATTAGTCCGGGCAGTTTAATCCGGTGCAAGTGTCCGCTCACCCCCTGTACCCCCCCTGCCTCGATATCCGTGGGCCGGTGCGCGAGACAGAGCTGCAATGCGGCGCCGCACTACCTATCGGGCGGACGGACGGACACGTTCCCTGTTTGCGCCAGCCGGGATGCCGGGGTGGATGGGGAACTCCGACTTGCTGATGCGCAGAGGGGCTCGCAATTGCCGTTGAGGTGGGTGATCGTGTTGAGGTGGCGGTGTGTCGGTGTTTGGTGACGGAATGGTGTCGCGATGTGTATGTGAGGAGTGTCACTTGTGTCGGTATGGGAGTATCGCCGGGTTGCTCTGCGTTCAAAGGACTTAGCCCCTTGGGTGAGCCGGCGTCGGTCGCACTACTTATTCGGGCGGTCGGACGCGGCAACGCTCGGCGAGCGGCGAGTACCCCCTAGTGTTGGCGACGCAGCGCAGCGCCGGCTAATGCGCGCCTGATCACGGAAAACAGTAGCCCGGAACCCATTGGCCCTGGCCGTGATTTGTGTGAGTTGCGCTCGGCGCCAACTGTACCCTCTATAGGAGCGGACGGACGGACGACGTGCTCCCAGGGGGGAGGTGTTCGTGCCAGCACTCGCCGCATGGCCGGCTGCGCAACCCCGACCAGCTCCGCCGGCCATGCTCCCGCTGGTGCCACGGCCAACCCTAAAAACTAACATTCCTGCCGGACCACCTCGTGGGGGCCGGTCAGACCGTCGCGCCCGCGGCGATCGGAGCCGGTACTGAAATCACCCGGCTACACCTTGTAAGACGGCTCCGGCTGTCTCACCATCAGAGTCTAACTCGGACTGCTGCTCGTTGTTCAGTAGCGAGCGGAGCGTGGAACCACTTCGGCCGATCCCCATCCGACGCCAACGTTCCGCGCCCAAGCGACTGACTGCGGAAAGAAGTCTGAACCCGGAGAGACGATGCCGGCGGAGACAAGGCGGAGGGGGTGGCTGACGCGTGACTGTGTGGATCGCGGCCACGGGTCGCGGCGATTCGTGGCGGCTGCTGATTAAAGCCATCATGATTTTCACGGAACTCGGCATGTTTCTTGAGCGAACAGAGATAATTTCGCCTAAATTTGACTCAAACCGCCGGAAAACCACTAATGGCCGACTGTGTAAGATGGGGGAGATGGGGCATGGGGACCTTATCGGCTGCTTTGCGCGCCGAGCTTGAGGCATTGGAGGTCGAACTGGCGGGAGATCCGCGGGTTCGAAAGGCCGCCACAATCCTCGAGCTCTTAGAGATGTACGGGGCCTCACCGCCTTTGCCCAACTGTAGCGGTACAATACCAGAGTGCCAATCTTGCCCTCCCGCGGTTGTAAAGGGGGCTCTATCCTTCCAGCGCATCCGGTCAGCAATCCAACCGATCGTTCGTCGGAAAGCCACCGCAGACCTTGCTCGGTCCCGACTTGTCGAGTTGGCCAGAAACCATTGGCCGAGTTCATCCTCGGCATGGCTTGAGCGCCAAGCGAACTCCACAGCACCGACTTCCCACGACGATATTCCGCAGGCAACTTGAATAACACGGCCAGCGGAGTTGCACTGGAGCCGAAGCTCGCTGTGAGCTGGTGCTCAGAGCGATGGACTGTGAGCCTATTTGGGGGGCTGCCTGATGGGGCGAAACTCCAACGTAGATGACGTTAATTATGAAGCAGTGAGCAACGAGCCGGTGCTGCACGAAGCAACAATTCTGGGGAAAACGGCACTCATGTGCCTGGCGTTATTGATTGCGCAGCAGCGCACAAGTGCAAAATCAAATGTCGCCGATCTAAGTAGAAAGCTAGATGATAGTAAACAGATACCGTTGTCGAATTTCGTTGTGATGGCGTCTGAGCTAGGCTTTGCGGTACAATATGTTTGCCGGAACTGGGATCGGCTGAAGCTCGAAACACCTGGTGTATATGTTCTACTTATATTAAGGAACGGAAACACCGTGGTCGCGATGATAAGCGGCGATAGCGAGGATATTCGTATATCGGATCCACTACATCGTTACGGCGAAATCTTAACCTTACCTCGCGCCGAACTCGAGCGCGTATGGGATGGCGACGTGTTGCTGGTTGTACCGCATTCAGTTGAGGGGAGGCCATCAGTCAAACAAGCGAACAAGCCACCGTCAAAGGCGATGACGAAGCGTAAATCGGTCAAGGTCTCATGGTTCCTCCTTCCTGCTACAGTAGTTTTTGTAATATCGGTTACTGCCATTCAGTGGATGACCGCTAGCAGACTACTTATGCTGCCTTCATTGAATGATGTTTGCAATTATTTATTGCCAGCACGAGATCCTCGAGGAGCGATAGAACCGGTCTATTCCGACCTCAGGACAACGGTAGGGACGATTAACGATATTTGGGCGTTTGGCATAATCCGACCTGATGGTAAGAAAACCGACCTCGATATGATGGTACTTGAGGAGAATGCCGATTCCAAGTTGACACAGCGCGCCGGCCACCCGCACGGCGGGATGCAAGGTTTGATGGCCGGCCAGCTTGACGTGGTGTCATCAGTGACTCCGCCATCGGCCAAACAGCAGCAGGTCCAACGGACAAGAGCCGAAGCAGTAGAGGCCTCGACATCCGGCGCAGTTTCATTGCCTGCTCCCGAACTGACTGTCCAACGGGCATTGTCACTAATATCGTCATTACGATCGATGATAATTGAAAGAATTTTGACCTCGGCAGTGGTTTCTGCTGTTGCGGTTTCACCAAGCACTTCCACTCTGCGGGAGAGTGAAGCGATGTTACCGACGCGGACAGTACAACAGGCAGCAACTGATGGAATTTCGGACACGGCGCTCGCTTCTGCAGACGCCGCCTCGCCGACCGGTTCTACATCGTTCGATGCTCAACAAACGTCACAACCAACGGCAGCATATCAGCCCGCAGTCGATGCCGAGGCGAACTCTTGGCGTGCGTTGTCATCACTGCACGTAGAATTCTTGTTGACACGCGGCGATGAATGCTTCAGTGCGGGCGATCTCACCTCCGCGCGACTTTTCTATCGTCGCGCTGCCGACGCGGGAGTTGCCGTCGCTGCGCTCAGGCTCGGGGAAACATTTGACCCGGTCTTCCTCGACAGTGTTGGCCTAAAAGGTATTACCGGGAATGTCGACCAAGCGATGTACTGGTATAGCCTTGCTCGCCATCTCGGCTCGCCTGAAGCCGAGATCTTGTTACATAGATAGGAGTATTTGATCCGGTGAATAGATGGGCAACGTCAGGCGTCGGTTTGATGTGTTCGGTCGGCCTGGCTTTCTGGGCCTTAGCGGCAGCCGCACAGCAATCGATAGTCGTTAATAGAGGGGTGGTGGAGCTCGAAACGAGCGGGAGCGACAGTACCTCGGTGCGCATCGCAGAGGACCTCTCACGACTCGTTGATGACGGGGCGACAAGGCGCCTAGTGCCAGTTGTTGGAAAAAGCTCCACGCAAAATCTCATCGATCTTAAATATCTCCGGGGGGTTGACCTGGCGATCGTACAAGCAGACGTCATTGACTTTGTCAGAAACCAGCGCTCGCTACCGGGCGTTGAGACCGTTAGTTACATTACGAAGCTTTACAACGAGGAGCTGCATATACTTGCTCGCCCCCAGATAAAGAGCCTAGGTGATCTTGCAGATCAGAAAATAAACGTCGACCTTCCGGGAAGCGGCACTAAAATAACCGTAGTTAATGTTCTCGCTCAATTAAAGTTGCATGTGAACACCACACATGATAATTTCGTCCTCGCGCTTGAAAAATTACACAGTGGCGAACTCGCGGCTATAGCGTTTGTGACGGGAAAGCCTTCGCCGTTATTTACTCGATTGGCTGGTAACGAAGAACTCCATTTTCTGGATATACCCTTCACCGCCCTCCAGGATACCGTCTACGCTCCAACCCGACTTACCGCTGCCGACTATCCCCAACTGATCTTACCGAATCGTCCGATCAATACGATCGCCGTCGGTAGTGTTCTGCTTGCGGCAGATCTTCGGCAGCTTCCGGAGCGCTATAACAACATTGCCAACTTTGTTGAGGTGTTTTTTACGGGGTTTCAGTCGTTGCAGGGGCCTGGATACCATCCGAAATGGAGTGAGGTCAGCTTAGCGACGGAAATCCCATCGTTACGGCGGTTCGATGCAGCGGCACAATGGCTGCAGCGCAACGCTCAAGTAATCGCTGTTCGGGATGCCGATCAGTTGAAAGAAATGTTTTCTCATTTCGTCGACGAACGTCGACAAGCTGCAGGTGGCGCTCCGATGACCGACGCGGAAAAGGGAGCGCTATTCCAGCAGTTTCAAAATTGGCAACGCGCACAGCGACGATAACCATTGAGGAAGCCGTAACGGCGGAGAACGCAATCGGGACGCCGCGAATTAACCCGTTAGGAAGCCCGATGCGGGGTTTGTCGGGGTGGGTCCGAGGGGGTTTTTGCACCGCCGGTTGGCGATCAGCGGTCGGGCAGAGCATCGCGCATCAGCATCAGAATTTGGCGTCACGCGGGGCGCGAGTTGCGCCTTGAGCCAGGCCAGCCCGGTGAAGTTATAGGCCAGATTGGCCAGACCGATTTTGGCTCTGGCGCGAACCATGTGACCTTCCCCCGGAAAAGTGGACACGGGGTTACGCGGATTTAGCCTCTGCCTGTTCGGGGGTGATGTAGCCGATGACGGAGTGAGGCCGCTGCGGATTGTCGTAGCCTTCGATATAGGCGAACAGGTCGCGCCGTGCGGCATCACGATCGGGGTACTCGCCGTGGCGAACGAGCTCGGTTTTCAGAGTGCCGAAGAAGCGAAGAAGTCTAATACATATTATGCATATCGCGGCCGCATCGCGCGCCGTCGGCGATTACGGCAACGCGATCAGCCTTTATCGCCATGCCACGACAATGGATGCGAGCGATCCTGAGTCGCTCGTTGCGCTGGGCGACACGTTGCTCGAAATGGGCAAATCCGACGACGCGATCATCAATTACAATGCCGTGCTGAAGCTTAGCCCGAAGTCACCGGAAGCGCTGCGCGGCCTTGCCGAGGCGCATCTGAAGACGGGTCGGCTTGATTGGCCCGTGCAAGGTCGAGGCCCTCCTTGAGGATCTCGACCTCCAGCGTCTTGCGATCGAGCAGCCTTTCCAGCCCGCGTAGCCGGTCTTCGAGGCGGCGGACTTCGGAGCCGGCCACCACCTCATCGTCGGCGCCCAAGGTTGCGGGAACTGACAATGTCTGCCGCGCCTCGATAAGCTTAGTGGGCAGCAAGCCTTAGCTCTTGACCAACCTGAGGTGCCAAGGAGCCGGACGAAAATCTTCCTTGGGCGCGAACCGCATGTTTTGTTTTGACCTGCCTTCGCGGTACATCGCCCGACATAGCCGATTGATCGCGATCCGGTTGCGAAGCCGGTCGTTTTGCTCTTCCAACCTGGAGGTCCAGCACAGCACTGACATGATCGGGTAGTCGCTACCGTCAGATCCGATTATGCGCACGGCACGACACGTTCTACCGCTCGTTTCCTACGAGAGGCTGCGCCCCTTGAATCTGCTGGACCGAAGTAAGCGCAGCGCGAACATACGTCCAGTTGACATGGTCCCGGCCGCGCGTTGCCATCTGTTGATCCTCTAGCCAGGCATCCAGCTCCACAATCTCAGCAGCAGAGAGGTCGCTCCAAGCGGTCTCAATCTCCAGACGGGCGAGGTTGGCCAGACGGTGGATCGGGTAACCAGCGTTCACGAACTCGTTCAGAAGGTATTTAAGATCGGTGTTCACGTGTCCCTCAGCGTGTCCCGTTTGGCATTTAGATCTCATTCCGGACCTGATTTATCGCTTAAGTATTTGGAATTATGGTGGGTGCACAAGGACTCGAATTCTTGGATCCGCTGATCAAGAGTTTCGGCCGCTCGCCCGCGTCGATGCCCCTAGCTCAGCCTAAAGCATTTTCACCTGGATCAAACCCAATTGCGGCGGCGATGTCCAGGAACTCGCGCACGTCTAAGCGTCGCTCGCCTAGCTCATATTTGGCAACAAAGGACGGGGGCTTGCCCAACCGTGCCGTCAGCACGGTCTGCGTGAGGTCTGCCGCCCTGCGTTGAGCGACCACCAGCAACTCGCGCAACTCCCGGTGACGTTCGGTGTGGAGGTTTTGCCAACTCGCGGAACCGGCGGGGGGCTTCCCGAGCAGAGCGCGGAGGTGACGTTCTCCCAAATTAGAAGAATTTGGAGAGCCCAGGGCAAACCGCAGGTGCGATCGCCCCAGGGCCAGGATCAGCAACACGAGAAGCACGCTCGCCAGAGGGAGCGTGTGCCGATTTATCGGATCACCGCGCATCGCCAAAAATCGCTTGGCGCTATTGTACGTCAATCGCCGGGTGCTCGGCGACGGCGCGCATGTCGGGCTTCTCACCGCACCCAGCGCTCCATTGTCGGCCGGCGCTGTGCGGACGCTGAAGTGTCAAAGAAATTTTACAGAAAACCCATTGCGCTAAAGACTTGGTCTCTTAAGTATTTGAGATCATCGAATTCTGTCGTATAGCACATACATTGCGCAAAATGCCTGAATCTTTACCGAGCGCCGTCCTTGGTGCGCAGCGCGACGAGGTTCGGTGCGGCGCATTGCAGCTCGCGCGTATCCTCGATCAGCACCACGCGGTCGCCGGTCTTGGCGACTTCGGCGAGCAGGGCATTCACGAGCGTGGTCTTGCCGGTCGAGGTGCCGCCGGCGACCAGGATGTTTTTGCGCTCAAGCACCGCGATGCGCAGCAGCTCAGCCTGTGCGCCGGACATGATGCCGGCGTCGACATAGTCGCCGAGCGTGAACACGGCGACCGCCGGGCGCCGGATGGCGAAGCACGGCGCCGCGGCCACCGGCGGCACCAGGCCCTCGAACCGCTCCCCGCTTTCCGGCAGTTCGGCGGAAACGCGCGGGCTGCCGGCATGCACCTCGACGCCGACATGGTGCGCGACCAGGCGCACGATGCGTTCGGCGTCCGCCGGCGTGATGCGGCAGCCGGTGTCTTCGAGGCCGCCTGACAGCCGGTCAATCCACAACCGTCCGTCGGGATTGAGCATCACCTCGACGATGGTGGGATCTTCGAGATAGCCGGCGATCGCGGGTCCGAGCGCCGTGCGCAGCATGCGCGCGCCGCGGGCGAAAGCTTCCGATCGGAGGGATATCGTCGTCACTGCGAACCCCGCAAAATTCGCCTCACTCGGAGGCGCATGTGTCAGCGGGGTTGATTAGAAAGAGCCGGAAATGGGTCTCTGCAACAACGATGATGAGGCAGGAGGGCTCTGGGATAGAAAGACAGGTCGCGGGGGTGGTCGGCTGTCAGGCGCCGTTCGTCGTGGCGTCGTGTTCCGACTCGGAAGCAACGTCCAGACTCACCTCGTCGGCAAGTTTGCGCCCACGCGCCAGCCGCCGGCCGAGGGCTTCGACGAAACCGTCGTAGCGCTCGCGCCCTTTGGTCTGCGCGGCCGCGAGAGCGGTGTCCGGTAGAGCCGGCGTACTCGTCAGCCAGAAGCGCACGAACACGGCGAGCGCCTCATTCGAGATGGTGACGTGCCGTTCGATCTGCTCCATCTGCCGCGTCATGCGATCGAGACGTCGCGCCAGCGCGGCCTCCAGCCGGTCGGCGCCGTCGGGCGACAGATGCGAGGCGAGCGCCGCCTCGACCACCAGCGCCTGCGGTACGCGCTTGCGAGCAGCATAGTCAGCGAGCTTGCCGGCGAGATCAGGGGGAAGACGAAACGTGTGCTTGGTGCGCATGGGCGTCACATCTGCATGTCGTCGCCCGGATCGAGCGAGACCTGGCGAGCGACGGTTCCGAAGGTGCGCTGCATGATGCGCTGGCGCTGAACCTCGTCGTCCGGCTCCTCGTCCACGGGCTCGAACTCATGAACGGGCTTTGGCTGCTCGGGCACGATCTCTTCGTGTTCCGGCAATTCTGGTTCGCGCCGAATTCCGGCGTTGGCGGGATCTTCTGTGTCGGATGCCGCTGGCGCGACGACGGCACCGGCCCAATCGCCGCCGTGCGGGGCCGGAAGGCGTTCGTCGGTCGGTGGCGTTTTTGGATTGGTAAGCGCCGGCGGCGGGAGGATGCGCGCATGCATCTCTGGGTCTTCGAAATAGCGCGCTTTCTTTGCCCGGATGGGTGGGCAGCCGGAGATTAGAACGAGCTCGTCGTCCGGCGGGAGCTGCATGACCTCGCCGGGCGTGAGGAGTGGTCGCGCCGTTTCCTGGCGCGAGACCATCAAGTGGCCGAGCCATGGGCTCAAGCGGCTGCCGGCATAGTTCTTCATCGCGCGCATTTCGGTTGCTGTGCCCAGCGCGTCGGAGACGCGCTTTGCGGTGCGTTCATCGTTGGTCGCGAAGCTCACACGCACGTGGCAGTTGTCGAGAATCGAGTTGTTCTGCCCATACGCTTTCTCGATCTGGTTCAGGCTCTGGGCGATGAGAAAACTCTTCAGCCCGTAGCCTGCCATGAAGGCGAGCGCACTCTCGAAGAAGTCGAGCCGACCGAGTGCGGGAAACTCATCGAGCATAAGGAGCAATCGATGCCGACGGCGCTTCGATTCCAGTTCCTCGGTGAGGCGCCGACCGATCTGGTTGAGGATCAAGCGGATCAGAGGTTTGGTCCTGCTGATGTCGGACGGAGGAACGACCAGGTAGAGTGTCACCGGGTGCTCGGCTTCGACAAGATCGCGGATGCGCCAGTCGCAGCGCCGTGTGACGGCGGCAACGACCGGATCCCGATAGAGCCCAAGGAAGGACATGGCCGTGGACAACACGCCGGAGCGTTCGTTCTCACTCTTGTTGAGCAGTTCGCGCGCGGCGCTCGCGACGACAGGGTGGACGCCCGCCTTCCTCAGGTGGGGCGTCGTCATCATCGCCCGCAGCGTCGTTTCGATCGGCCGCTTCGGATCGGAGAGGAAGCTGGCGACGCCGGCGAGGGTTTTGTCCTCCTCGGCATAGAGCACATGCAGGATGGTGCCGACGAGCAGCGAGTGGCTCGTCTTTTCCCAGTGGTTCCTTTTCTCCAGCGCGCCTTCGGGATCGACCAGCACGTCGGCGATGTTCTGGACGTCGCGTACCTCCCATTCGCCGCGACGGACCTCGAGCAACGGATTGTAGGCGGCGCGCCCCGTATTGGTCGGATCGAACAACAGCGTCCGGCCGAATCGCGCCCGCCAGCCCGCTGTCAGGCCCCAGTTCTCGCCCTTGATGTCATGGACGATGGCGGAGCCCGGCCAGGTGAGCAGCGTCGGTACGACCAGGCCGACCCCTTTGCCGGAGCGGGTCGGCGCAAAGCAAAGCACATGCTCGGGGCCGTAGTGGCGCAGATAAGCACCGCGCCAGCGACCGAGAAGAACGCCGTCCGGATGAAGGAGCCCCGCCTTGCGAATCTCGCGCGCTTCGGCCCAGCGCGCGGAGCCGTAGGTCGTCACCTTCTTCACCTCGCGTGCGCGCCACACCGACATGGCGACCGCCACCACGAAGGCCGCGACACCGCCTGCGCCGGCAATGAAGCCGCCCGTGACGAAGACCTCGTGGGCGTAGGCGTCATAGGCGAACCACCACCAGAAGAAGGCGGGGGGCTGATAGACCGGCCACCCGAACAAAGTGAACCAGGGATGGCCAAGCTGCGGCTGGAAGGCGAGCTGCCAGGCTGTCCATTCCGTCGCGCCCCATACGAAGCCGACGACGACAGCACAGACGAGAAAGATCTGGCCCCAGAGAATTTTGGTGGCGTTCATGGCGACACCAGATCAGCCGCATCGCGAAAGGCGCACGCAAGCTCGAACCGCGAGGGGTCGGGAACCTGGACACGGTGGCGAAGCAATCGGACGGTTAGCGGTGCAACCCTCATAGTCCCAGCCCCCGTTTCCGGCCGAGACTCCACTCCACGTTCCCTCCGAGCGCCATGACGCCGCGCACGTCTCGACCGAGCTCCTTCTCAAGCGCCGGCCGCCACGGCACGAGCTGGAAACCGAGCCCGTCATCGATCATGGCGAACCGGCCGGAGGCGAGCGTCACCCGTTGCCGATAGACGCCCGAGACACTCTCGCCTTCCGCCGCGGGCTGATAAGCAAGTCCTGCCTCGGCCGAGAGTTTCGCCGCCGCGTCCTCCAGTTCCCGTCGCCGCAGGGTCGCGAGGAGATCGCGGGCGAAGATCACGCGCTGCCCCTGCCGGCGGGCGAGCCCTTCCTCGGCCAAATGATCGACACGCGCTTCCATGGCGTCGCGCACCTCGGCGCCGAACCCACCGCCGCTGAGCGGCGGGTCCTTGGCAAGGAGCTGGCGGTCAAGCCAGGTCGCACCGGATGCGGTCACCTGCGCTTCGACCGAGAAATCCGAGCGCGTGGCGAGCGAGAGGCGGCGCCGTCCATTCGTGTCGTCATAGGCCCGCGCCTCGACGATGGCGCCCGTTGGCGCATCGCCGGTCATCTCGATGTCCGAGAACTTCAGGTGATGGGTGCGCCCATCGACGCCGGCGACGATCGCGTAAGCGCTTCCTTTCAGCTCGTCGTCGAGGCCACGTTTCACCAGCCGGCCAAGCACCGGATCGGACGGCTCCTCTCCATGCAGAGCGAAGGTGCTGACATCCGGTTCGCGCCCGGCAACGCTCATGGCCTGGTGCATGGTCTTGATGATGTCGCCTCGGATGCCGAGCTGGCGGAGGGTCTGTTCGAGCCCCGGCTTCAACGTCCAGCAGGCAGGTCCGACCGGCTCAGCCAGACCGAGGCGTTCGAGCTTGGCAGCCCGTCCCAGCAACAGGTTCCGCAGCTCCGGGTCTTCGGCGTTGGGGCCGGGTCGCAGATCGGCGACGCCGCCGCATTCGTCGGAGATGTCGCGCAAGGCGCGGTCGAGGCTGGTCCAGCGTTCCGCCTCGACCTCCTTTTCCAGCGCAGTGCGGATCTCCTGCTCGCTGCGCGGACCAAGCTCCATGGTGACGCGCTCGGCGGCGCGATCTCGAAATCCCCGGCTGATGTATTCGCGGCTGATGACCAGGTCCTGACCGTCGTCGGCCCGGCCGCGAATGAGGACATGGACATGGGGGTTGTCGGTGTTCCAGTGGTCGACAGCGACCCAGTCGAGCTTCGTGCCGAGGTCTGTCTCGACGTCGGCCATCAGCTCGCGCGTAAAGGTCTTGAGGTCCCCGAACTCGGCGCCGTCTTCGGGTGAGATGATGAATCGGAAGTGATGGCGGTCATCCTCGCAGCGCTCGGCGAAGGCGCGCTCATCCGCGGTATCGGAGGCGGCGTCGAACATGCGTGCGTCCTCGCCGTCGCGCGTCACGCCCTCGCGCTTCAGGTACGCGATATGTTTGGGGAGCGGCGCGGAGCGGAAGCGCGTGCCCTGATGGCGGACGACGCGCGCCTTCATCACCACGCGCCGGGCGTTGGAACGCAGGCGGATCGAGACCGCCGCGCGCCTGCCGCGGCCGAACCGCGAGCGGCTGCGGCCCTGGCTCGAGCGGAAGCTGTTGCCGACATGCCCGGCCTTCTTCGCGGCGCGCATCACCTCGCCGACGAAGGTCTGCGGGCGCTTGCCGCCGCGGTTGCCGTGTTGGATGCGTCCAGGCCGGACGCGGAGATCGTCGTCGCGCGCCGTCATGAGCCCGAGCCTCGACCGAATCCGGGGCGATGGCGCTCGGAGCATTGAAACTCTTGAGCTATTTGTGGAAAGCGCCAGCAGCGGGTGTTGGCGGCGTTGACGAATTCCTCAATCTTCCCAACCACATACGCCGCGCCGAGGGCCGGCCTTTTCCCTTGCCGTCCGTGGGTTGGGTTCCTAGGCCGCCCCTCCACCACACGCAAACCTTCGCCGCAGCCCTCCAGAGCATGATCATCTCCGGGCGGATTCATTGCGGTCGCTCCCTGGACGACAAGGCGACGAACAGCCCATCGGACTGCGGCGCCAGCGCGGTCCAATCTTGCGCAGAACGCTCCATCGACGGCCGAGACGATCGCGTCGTGGGTGCAGAGGGAGTGTCGCTCGGAGGATTCGACGGGCGTGAAGGAAACAACGACGCCTCCGTCCAGGACTTCACCACGGCGGCGAGAATGAGCGTGTCGTCGGGTGCACCTCCGCCGACGATTGGCGCGAGACGGGACAGATAGGCGCGCGTCTCTGCAGGCAGCGGCCGGCCGGTTGCGAGATGGTCTTCCCAGCGCGCGGGACCGGCATTGTAGGCCGCGAGGAATCCGGGAATGCCGTAGCGGTCGTGTAGCTCGCGCAGATAGGCGGCGCCGGCGATGATGTTGTCGTGCGCGTTGTAAGGATCGCGCGCCGAGACGGTAGCGCTGACGCAAGGCAGCCCACGTCTCGGGCATGATTTGCATGAGGCCGATGGCGCCCTTCGGCGATATGGCGCGCACGTCACCGAAGCTCTCCGCGCGCATCACGGCGCTTATCCACGCCGCTGGAATGCCAAAGCGCTGCGAGGCCTCGGCGACAAAGGCGGCGAACGGCGTGTGGGCCGCGACGATCACGACAGGCCGCGCGGTGGCAGGCTCAGCGCGCACTGTGTTGCAGCCGAGCACCACCACAATCGCAAGACCGAGGGCGAACGACACCTGGTGGCGGCGCGTGCATTCTCTCGGTGACGTGCGCGCGGCGAACGCGAACATGGCCGGAACGGAGGAAGGGAGTTTGCGGGGAGCGTGTGCGAGGTCTGCAATTGGGTCGCGGTCGAGTGGCACGATCAATCCTCCTCGCGGGTCCAGAGAGGATCGGCCCGGCCGACGATCGTGGTGACGGGGAGCAGGCCAAAATACCGGCCGTCGAGGGAGTCCTCGGACTGCCAGTTCATCAGAAAGACTTCGCCGGCAGGAATGCGACGGCAGCCCTGCCAGACGGGAAGCGGTCGGCCGCTTCTATCGCGATTGAGGGCATCGCCCATGGCGATCCCGTCGACAGCGATTACGCGATCGGTGCGGCAGACAGTCTGCCCAGGAAGCGCGAGTACACGCTTCAGCATCAGCACGCCCCTGGGCAGATAGCGGCGCTCGTCGAGGAAGCTCGCGAGGGCCTCGGGCGGTTGCACCACCACGAGCTCAGTGACGTGCAACGCGCCGGCCGGATGCACGGCGTAGAGGCCGATCGGCCGCTGGCGCTGGCGTTCCAGATCAACCGCGGCAGCGGATGGAAGAGCGCTGACGCTCCGATGCCGAGCGAGGCGAAATACGTCGTCATGACGTAGCCGAAGCGCGTCATGACAGCACCCTCCGCCGCAAGAGCCAAGCGCGATGCTGGTCGCGGCTATAGGGACGCGGTTCGTATCCGGCGCCGAGGCGATTGTGGACATGCCGCCAGTGATCAGGCGCGGCGTCGGCTGGGTCGATGCCGATGGCCTCGACGGCGTCGATCGCGGCGAACACACGCTCGACCTTGGGCCATCCGCTGATGCGCAGCAGAATCTCGCCGCCGGGACGGACAAAGGGCAGTGTCTGATAGGCCTCGCCGGGCGCGATCGCGCGCACGATATCGATGCGCGAAACGACAGTGCCGTAATCGTTGGAAGCCCAGCGAACGAAGGCGAAAATCGTGTTCGGCGCGAAGCTCAGCACGCGGCGACGGCGGTCGATTATCGTCTCGCCGACATCGCGGCCGAATCTGATCCAGTGCTCGACGCGCTTTTCGAGCCAGGTGAGCTCGACGGCCGTGAGGGCGTCAGGCGAACAAGGCAATGCCTCCGCGAAGGCGGGGTTCGCCATCATGTCTGTCCTCCATCGGTTGCGGGAAATTCGCGGGCGAGCAAGTCGCGCAGCATGTCAGCGACCGTCTGGCCGCGCTGGAAGGCCGTGATCTTGATCCGGCCCCGCAGCTCCGGCGTGACGTCGACGGTGAGCCGCGCGGTGTAAAGATCGCCAGTGGCAGGCGGCACAGCCGAAGGCTCGGGCGTGCGGACCCACGCATCGGGATCGGCCGGCCGAGCGGCGAAGCGGCGATTGGACGGGCGCACGGTCATCGCATCACCCGATCGACTTCCGCGGCAAGAGCAGAGACCTCGCGCGCGGCGTGACAGGCGGCGTCGACGTCGAAGACGAGGCGTCCGGTGCGCGCGGAGTCCGCGAAGGCGACGCGCTGGCCGATACGAGAGGCAAGCACCGGCGGATCGTGATCGGCGAGACCGTCGGCAGTCTCGCGGGCGATCACTGTGCGCGCAGCGCAGCGGTTGAGCACGAAACGCGCGACAAGCTGCGGGCGGAAGATGCGCGCTTCCTGCAGAAGCTTCAGCATCTCGGCAGAGCCCCAGCCGTCAAAGGGAGACGGTTGCGCGGGGATCAGGACGAGATCGGCGGCAAGCAAGGCCGAGCGCAGCAAGCCGGCGACGCGCGGCGGGCCGTCGATCACCACGTGGTCGGCGTTACGAGCGAGCTCCGGTGCCTCCCGGTGCAGCGTGTCCCGCGCCAAGCCGATCACGCCGAACAAGCGCGGCACAGCCTCCTTGGCGCGCTGCGCGGACCAGTCGAGAGCCGATCCCTGCGGATCGGCGTCGATGACCGTGACGCGCTTTCCCTGGGCGGCCCAGGCGCCGGCCAAGTGCAGGGCGAGCGTCGTCTTGCCGACGCCGCCTTTCTGGTTGAGGAGCGCGACGATCACCGCCGCTCCTCCTTCCCGGCTTTTCCCCGGCCGAGCGCGCCGCCAACAACAGAAGAGTTAGATTCTTCGTTAGAACTCTAAGTTAGGCGACGCGGAAGCATTTGATTGGCTTGGCGAAAATGCCGCTTCCGGTTCCTGATAGCACGAGGGTACGGTTCCTGATGGCACGTGCCTGGCGGTTCCCGATAGCACGACCGCATTCACAGCTTGTCCACAAGACCGTGTGGACGAGGAGGCGGTGCTGACGAAGGCGAGCAGTTCGCGGCCGCCGCTCGCGCGATCGACACCGAGGCGATAGCCCGGCAAGGGCTGGCGGCGCGCGATGTCGCGCAGTTCGAAGGCGAAGCGCTTGAACGGCGAGAGGCTCGCCGACTTTATGTAGAGGTGACGGAAATCGAACCGCCAGCCTGCCGACTGCTTGCCGGCGTGCTTGCGCACGAGACGGTAGAGCCAGCGCTCCAGACCGCCCGTCAGCGCGAAATATGCGCGGTCGATTGTCAGCACGAGCGCGTCGTCAAGGACGGCGCGATAGAACCAGTCCGGCACGATGAGATCGACGCCGGCGGGTTGCCGTGTGCGTCCGCGTGCTCGGTCCACTCGTTGATCCAGGAGAAGCGGTGCATGCGCCGCTCGCTCGCCTGGCGCAGCGAGGTGGCGACCGTGGTGGACTGCAAGCGGTCGAACGCGGCCTTCAGGCGATGATAGTCGCGCGCGCTGGTGCCGCGGCCGATGAAGGTCAGAATCTCGTAAGGTGTGGCGGCCATCAGGCGCGAAGTGCGCAAACCGGAGTCACGCGCCTGGACAATTTGCGACGCGGCCCAGATCAGGACATCGGCATCCCAGATGGTGGCCATGCCGTGCTCGGGCACGGCCTCGACGCGGATCGCGATGTCGTTCATCCGGTAGTCGATCGGCGTCGTGCGGTGCGTCTTCGCGAGCGAGAAAAACGGATAGGCCATTAGGTCCTGCGCATCGCGCGGCGCGAGGTCGCCCGGCAGCGCCCGAAACAATTCGAGCTGCTCGCGTTCGGAGCGTGTGCGGTGGCGCGCCATCATGGATGACGTCAGCGGCGCGGCTGGCGGGCTTGTTCAAGTTCAGCGGCGGTGTGGCGGCGCGCGGGCAGCACGACGACCGTGCCGGGGTCAGACGTCGACGCCTTGGCGGCGGCGTCGACCCACGATTGCAGGTCTTCGACGCGATAGACGACGCGGCCACCGAGCTTCGAGTAGCGGGGGCCAGTACCGTAGATGCGGTGCTTCTCGAGAGTCCGAATGGAGAGGCCAACAAAGCGGGAGGCCTCGGGGGTGCGTAGGTAGCGCGGCGGCAAGCCAGCGAGATTGGTGGACATGGGATAGCTCCGTGATCGTGTCAGGGGCTGCCGAAGGGCGGCGGCCGTCGCAGACACGGTGGCGGAGAGCCTTCGATTGGGGGGATGGCGATGTCGCGGGGTGGTGAGATCGCCACCCCCTGGAGCGCCGCGTGGTTAGATACGGCCGCGGAAGGGATAGAGCAGCAGGCGGCGATAGCCGCCCTGCATCATCGCTTGTCCCAGGCGCGCGAGCCGCGCCGTCCGATCGCGGAGGTCATAGGTCTTCCAGCCGCGCTCGGGCATGCGGCTGGTCCCGAAGAGAGCCTCGGCGATGTCCCGATAGCTCGCTTTCTCGAGGCGGCCGTCGAGCGCGCGTAGGGCGAGGACCAGACGATCACGCCGAGCGGCGGGTAATATCGCGGGATCACGCCCTGGCAAGCGGCCCGTTAAACCGCGCCAAAGCCGGAGTGCGGCCGCCGCGCGGATCTCGAACAACCGGTCGAGCGGCAGGACGACGCAAGGGATTTGCTCGCCAGTTGGTTCGAGGATGTGCAGGCGGAACAGACTGCCTCGCCGATCGATCAGCCGCTCCGGTCCGTCTTCGGCAAGGGCCGGCACGAGGGATAGGGTATCAGCCTGTAGGTTCGGGGCGGCGAGATCCGGCGGGAGGGGGACTATGGGGATCACGCTCGGCAGGCTCGCCGGCGTCCACAGAGCTGGGCATTCGGCGCGACTGGGCTCGGGCATTGCGAAATCGCACCCCCCAGCGCCGCGCGAAACCGTCCAGTTCGTCGGCACTGAGAGGACCCCGACCTCCGGCCTGTTCGAGCCTCCTGCGGTCGCTCGCGAAGGCCGGGTTGCGGCTTAGAAATTCCCAGCGAACCCGGGGGCATCGAGCGAACGCAGGTCCTCATAGGCTGCCGGCGAACGCCACTCGGCATGAGGCATGAACTGTCACTCCTCCATTGGACACGCTCGTCGGCGTCTGATGGAAGATTCGATTGCGAGGGGCGGAATCGCTACCCGCACGCCCGGCAACGAGCGTTGCCGGTTCGGCAAGGAACCGAGGCTCAGTGGGGAGCGCCGCCGCGCAGGAGGTGGCGGTAGCCGTTCTCGGTCATCCAACGGGCGCGCGCCAAGTGGGTATCCCAAGCGCGCCGCGCGCGGACCGGTTCGCGGGCGGGGTCAATGTGCAGGACCAGCTTTGCAACCTCCTGCCAGTCGGCGCCCTCCTTCGCGGCGTCCAGCAGGCGCAAATAGGTCACAATGTGCTGCTCGTCATAGCCGGTCAGGATGCTATCCGTCGGCGCCGCGTCGGCGACGGGCGGATCTAGCGGTGGAGAGTGCATCGTCAGCGAATCCATCGAGATCGTTCGGTATTCATGTCCCGCGAGCGTGGCCGCGTTCAAGACCGGACGCGGGACGGCTTCCGCGCCGAACTGGCCGGTGCTTCGTTCAGGAGCATGATGCCGCGACCGCGGTCGGACTCGACGAACAGGATGCCGGCGCCTTCCAGCGCCCGGCGTACCTGATCGCGCGTTCCCTCGTGTACCGGGAGGCCGCGCTCGGACTCCAGGCGTTTCAGCGCGGTCAGCGCCACGAGGGCTTTCTCGGCGAGCATTTCCTGTTTCCAGTTCAGCAAGGCTCGCGCCGCCCGAACTTGTCGGCCGGTGATCATTCATGATCACCTCCGACAGACGACATGCGCGCACCAGGAAAACGACTATAATAGTCGCTTTAGGTCGCCGCAACGCGATAAATCGCTTGAAATTGCCATCCGCCGGGGTCGGCGGCTGTGGAGTTGCGAGGAACTGATTCGGGGTCGAGCGGCCTGCGGTTTCCGTGAAAGGGCGCATGCGCAATTCCGGAAAGTCGGGTTTGTGGATTGGCGGTGCGGCCGAAAGGATCTCTACGCGAAAGCCCCGCCCGGCGCGGCCGGGCGGGGCGTCGCGAAGTTCCGGCTCAGTCCCCGTTGCGCTTGCTCGGGCGCGACCAGATGAGGGTGTAGCCCTCGCCGTCCTCGTCATCGAACAGGTTGGCGAAGATCGGCGCGTTGAAGCTCGGATCGTCGAGCTTGAGCGAGAGATAGTCGCGGCCCTCGTTGGAGCGCTTCGACCAGGCGGCTCCGATCTCGGCCCGGCCCACATAGACCCGGTGGCTTGGAGCGTTGTCGTTGGAGCGGTTGGTCTCGGGCACGATGCGCACGCCCTTGGTCTGGAGGCTGAGGGTGACGATCTCGCCCTGGAAATCGCTGCCGACCTTCTTGAAAGAACCGATGTTAGCCATGTCACTTCTCCTTAGCTGTTTCGAGCCCGCGACCACCGCGGCCTCGATGGCGATCGACAGGCCGGGGACGATCGACGACGCACCCGCTCGCGGGCCGGAGCGCAGCGGAGGATGACGGCGGGGAGACTTTCTTGCCTCGCGAGGAATGGGCTTTAGCCCAGGGGAAGAAAGTCGATCCGACGGCGTTGCGGCTCAGGCGATCGAGGCGCAGCCGGTCTTCGGCCAGATCAGGCCATCACGAGGCCAGGTGCGTCCGTGCTTGAACAGCATCCTCGGGAGAAGACGTGGCGGATGTCGGTTGTACTGCACAAGATGTCGGACAGTCCGGGCGTAGAGAAAGAAACCGTAGCGTAGGAAAAGGCTGGATCGCCTGCTGGGAAATAGCCACGATACAACGCTCTTCTTTGCGGGCTGCGGGCCAGCAGGTGATCGGAGGGATGCTGACGAAAGGCGTTTCCAATGAGGGCCGTTCGCTTCGCGACTTCATCGCGAGATCCGTCAACACACGATCGTCAGTGAAACCTTGATCGAAGAGGTTAGGGCTCACCCCTTTTGTGTCGCGGAGGTCAAAAGCGGCTGGGGCGTATTCGGCGGCGCTCCGCCCGGCCGCAACGGAAGGGGTTCCGCGAAGACTGTCATCCGCGCCCAAGCCGTGCCGCCGATGAAGAGTGCGCCAATCCAGGCGAACACTTCGCGCCAGACGAGCGACGGAACGCCGATCTGCGAGAGTCCGAGAACCGCATGATAGCCGGCGATCGCCGCCGGAATTGCGAAGGCGGCGGCGATGGCGGCGCGCAGAGGCAGCGGGCGAACGACCGCGAACGCGATCTGACCAATGCCGAGGGTGAGAGCGCCGGCGATGATGCCGACAAGCAGTGCGCCGATGACGCCTGCACCGCCATGAAACGCCGCCATCCCGGCCGTCAAACCAACGAAGAACGGCAAGGCATAGACAGCCAAAGTGAAGATCAGCCAGCAAAACAGGCCGATCCCGAACATGCTGAGGATAAGTCCGATGACAAGCATGGTGGTAGCCTCCGTGACAAAAGATGTGACGGTCGCGCCTTCCACCACCACCACGGCGCGCTTGAAGAATAGCCGATGGCGAGCTGAGTTGGAATCCTGTTTATTTGCTTGGCAAGCCCCCGTCGACTGGAAGACGGTTCGCGCATGGCATGCGAACTGAAAGTGTGGTGAGCCGCGCTCCGGCGAGACGGGACGGCGCTCACGCGCCGCCCTCGCCGAACTTCCAGACCGGAATGCCGAGCTTCCTCGCCTTGTCGGCGAGATTGCCCTGGATGCCAGTGCCGGGGAACACCATGACGCCGATCGGCAGTACCTCCAGCATCGCGTCGTTGCGCTTGAACGGTGCGGCCTTGGCGTGCTTCGTCCAGTCGGGTTTGAACGCGATCTGCGGCACCTTGCGATTGGTCGCCCATTTGGCGGCGATCAGTTCGGCGCCCTTCGGCGATCCGCCATGCAGCAGGACCATGTCGGGATGCTTACGCGTGGACCTTGTCGAGCCGGTCCCAGATCAGACGATGATCGTTGAAGTCGAGCCCGCCGGTGAGCGCGATCTTCGGTCCTGCCGGGAGCATCACCTCGGTCTCGGCGCGGCGTTTGGCGGCAAGGAAGTCGCGGCTGTCGATCATCGCGGCGGTCAGAGTGCGATGGTTGACCGATGATCCGGAGCGGGGTCGCCAGGGCGAACCGGTGTGGACTTCGAAGCGCTCGGCGGCCTGGTCGCGAAAGAGCTCCATGCTGTTGCGACGCTCGATCATCGTGATGCCCTCGGCCGTGAGACGCTCGAGTTCGACCGAACGCACCTCCGAGCCGTTCTGCTCGCGCTGACTCTTCTGCTGCGCCTGCTCGTTGTCGTCGAGCTCGCGTCCGATGCGGTCGATGGCGCGGTGGAACAGGTTGACCGTCGACCAGAGCAAGTCCTCGAGGTCGGGTTCGAGGCGCGTGTCGCTTAAAGTCGAGACCAGGGCGTCGAAGATGTCGGCGACAGCGCCGGCGACGGCGTCGCCTTCGGGAAGCGGTCTCGGGTCCGGCTCGTCGTGGAAGGGACGGATAGCCGTAGAGCTGAAGCTCGTTGAGGACGTGATCGGTTGGGGACGAGGTGTGCGGCGGCTCGAATTCGGTGTCGTCGTGGTCGGTCGTCATGGTGAGGCCCTTTGGCGGATCGGCCGCGCCCATCGCGGCCTTCGTGGCGATCACCAGACGGCGGGCGGAACGGACCTGCACCCGGAGCGGAGCGGAGGGCCGGAGCGCCAGCGGAGGATGGCGAAGCCCGGCTATTTTGTTTCGCGATGCAAAGGCCCGAAGGGCCGGCGGAAAATAGCCGGGCGCAGCCATTGCCGGGCCGGGCCGCCTGCCGTCCGATCGCCCTCTAGAAGGCCAGGGGCGCGACTCTGTCCGGCATCGTGGGCCTCGCCCGACAGGCTACGAGGGCATCGAATGGCCGCCGTTCACCCCGTCTCGGCCGTCGCCCACAGCATGAAGCGGACGACGTCCTGCGGCGCGAGCTGGGTGCACAGGGCTGCCCGAAGGTCGTCAATGCCGAAGGTGCGAAGATCCTCATTGAAATCGCCCAGCCTGGGCGACCATGCGATCGCTTCGATGCCGGCGGCATCGGCCCGATCGGTCAGAGCCGTCACCGCCGCGTCGCCGGCCGCATCGGCGTCGCGGGCGATATAGAGACGGCGCAGTGTCAGCGGGAAGCAGCATGGCGGCGAGGTGGTTGGCCGAAAGCGCCGCGGCCATCGGCAAGCTCGGCAAGACGCAGCGCAGCGACAGCATGGTCTCGATGCCTTCGCCGGCTGCGAGCACGTCGTTCGCCACGCCGAAGCGCACCGCGTTGCCGAGAAGGTCGCCCATCGCCCGTCGTGGCGTGTCGATCGGCGCCTTGCCGAGACGAATGGCATCGAAGCCGTCGGGATCGAGCCAGGTGCGATGCGCGCCGGTGATCCGGCCGTCGAGATCGGTGACGCGCGCGATCATCGCCGGCCAGGTCTCGGTCGGCGAGTCGATCGTCGGGCCGGTAGTAGCAGCGCGGGTGGAAGCGCAGGCTGCCGGCTTCGTGCAAAGCCGTAATGCCGCGATTGCGCAAATACGCTTCTGCGAGAGTCCGTGCGATCGGCTGCGACATGGCGAACAGCCGCCGTGCCGCCTCCGGCGATCCGGTCTGTGCTGGACGATGCGCGGCTTCGGCGATGGCTCCGGGTCCGAGCGGGGCAGGCTCAGGAAGCGGCGCGCCTCGTCGGCGACGTCATGGAAATCGAGAAGGCCGCAGCTCTCGCGGATCACGTCGAGCAGATCGCCGTGCTCGCCCGTGGCGGCGTCGGTCCATTTGCCGGCCGGCTCCCTTCGCCGACTCCGTCCTTGAGCCGGACGAACATGGAGCGCCCCGGTGTGTTGCGCGACGTCGCCGACCAGCCAGTAGCGGCCTTCGCGCCGGCCATTGGAGAGGTAATGGCGGCACACCGCCTCGGCCTCGCGCGCGAGACGATGCGCCAGTTCGGAAGCGTCGCGCGGCATCACGCGGCCTCCCGCTCGCCGACGCGCTCGATCGCGATAGCGCTCGAGCACCTTCCCCAGCACGCCGATGCCGCTCGCGTCGGTCGGCACGAACATGCGCAGCTTCCAGGAGATGATCTCGTGGAAGAGGCCGTAGGCCTTGAGCCGGTCGCGCATCGTGTCGGTGAAGCCGGACAGCTCGATGCGGTTCGCGCCCATGACGCGAACGCGGCGGAGCTGTAGGCCCTCCGCGAGATCGAGGACGGTGCGGCCGTCCATCAGAGCGGCGAAGGCGCCCTCTGCGGTGAGTGCCGGCATGTCCGTTGCCAGCGCGGTTGCGACCCAGGCGGGCGAGACCTTGCGTCCGATGATGCGCTCGCCCGCATCGGTCTGAAGCCGATAGACGCGCGTCGACTCGTTCGGCAGACGCTTCCAGATCGGCAGCAACAAGCCCGCGACGATGTGGATCGTGCTGTCGGTGAAGTCAGGCACCTCGGCAAGCTCCGCCTGCCAAGCGGTGGCGAAGCGCTCCCGATCGGCTTCCTCCCAGTGGCTCTCCGCCATCATCTTCAGGGGAAGGCTGTGGCTCTCCATCGGGCGGATCAGCCGCACGCGTCGTTCGATTTCGCCGTCGTCGAGCATGAGGCTCGGCGCCGGGACCTGAACGGCCGCGCGGCCCGAGCGCTCGTTGATCAGCAGCACGGCGCGCGGATCGGAGAGGCGATCCAGAGCCTCGTCCAGCGTCACCGGGCGGTTGCGCTCGCGCTGGGTGATGGTGAGCAGGCGGGTCTCCGCGCCGGTGCCGGGATGGGTGTAGATCGTGCGCCGATCGGTGACCACGAAGCTCTCGGCGCGGAGCGTCTCCAGCCCGACGTCGTAGGTGCCCGACGCGATGGCGCCTTCGATGCGGGCCGTGAGCAACTGCTCGAAGGCCGTGAACAGCACGTTCTGCAGGTCGATTGTCAGCGCGAGCAGCCGATTGAGAAAGGTGGTGATCGGCGGCAGCTCGTCCTTCATGCCGTTGGCGTCCATCAGCTTCAGGCCGGTCGTGTCCTCGAAGATCTGAAGCGAGCAGCCTTCGACCTTGCCCGCTGACGAGCAGCATGTAGAGCTGGCGCAGCGCATCGCGCCCATAGTGGCTCTCCAGATTGTCCTCGGGCCGGAACAGGCCCTGGCCGCCGGTCTGGCGCTGGCCGCGGGTGATGGCGCCGAGGGTGTCGAGCCGGCGCGCGATGGTCAGAGAAATCGCTTTTCGGCCTTCACATCGGTCGCGATCGGCCGGAACAGCGGCGGCTGCGCCTGGTTGGTGCGGTTGGTGCGGCCGAGGCCCTGGATCGCCGCATCGGCCTTCCATCCGGGCTCCAAGAGATAGTGGACGCGCAGCCGCTGATTCCGCGCCGAGAGTTCGGCGTGGTAGCTGCGCCCGGTGCCGCCCGCGTCCGAGAAGACCAGGATGCGCTTCACGTCGTCCATGAAGGCGCTGGTCTCGCCGAGGTTGGCGGAGCCGGCGCGGTTCTCGACGCATCAGCCGGTCACCCTTGCGGACGATGCGGCGCGAGCGCCCGGTGACCTCCGCCACCACGTCGGTTCCGAACCGCTGGATGATCTGATCGAGCGCGCCGGGCACGGGCGGCAGCGAAGCGAGCTTCTCGATCAGGCGGTCTCGGCGGGCGACGGCCTCGCGGCTCTCGACCGGCTGACCGTCGCGGTAGACGGGCCGGGAGGAGAGGTTGCCCTCGCAATCGGTGAAGGGCTCGTAGAGCTGCACCGGGAAGGAATGGGCGAGATAGTCGAGCACGTACTCGCGCGGCGTGATGTCGACCTGGACATCGTTCCATTCCTCGGTCGGGATCTCCGCGAGCCGGCGCTCCATCAGCGCTTCGCCGGTCGAGACGATCTGGATGACGGCGGCATGGCCGGCCTCGAGATCGCGATCGATCGAGCGGATCAGGGACGGCGTCTTCATGCTGGTCAGCAGATGGCCGAAGAAGCGCTGCTTGGCGGATCTCGAAGGCGGACCGCGCCGCGGACTTCGCCTGCGCGTTCAGCGTGCCGGTCTCGCCGGTGATGTTCGCGGCCTGCATCGCCGCGTCGAGATTGTTGTGGATGATCGAGAACGCGCCGGCATAGGCGTCGTAGATGCGGATCTGCTCGGGTGTGAGCTGATGCTCGACCAGCTCGTATTCGACGCCTTCGTAGGAGAGCGAGCGGGCCGCATAGAGGCCGAGCGCCTTCAGATCGCGCGCCAGCACCTCCATCGCCGCGACGCCGCCGTCCTCGATCGCCTCGACGAACTCGGCGCGGGTGGCGAACGGGAAATCCTCGCCGCCCCAGAGCCCGAGCCGCTGGGCATAGGCGAGATTGTGGACCGTGGTGGCGCCGGTGGCGGAGACATAGACCACGCGGGCGTTCGGCAAGCGCATGCTGCAGCCGCAGGCCCGCGCGGCCCTGCTGCGAGGCGGCCTGATCGCCGCGTTCGCCCTTGCCGCCGGCGGCGTTCTGCATGGCGTGGCTCTCGTCGAAAATGATCACTCCGTCGAAGTCGGAGCCCAACCATTCGACGATCTGCCGGACGCGCGAAAGCTTCTCGCCGCGCTCGTCGGTGCGCAGCGTGGCGTAGGTCGTAAATAGGACGCCTTGCTCGAGCCGGATCGGCGTGCCCTGGCGAAAGCGGGAGAGCGGCGTGACGAGCAGCCGCTCCATGCCGAGCGCGGACCAGTCGCGCTGCGCGTCCTCGATCAGCTTGTCGGACTTGCTGATCCAGACGGCGCGGCGCCGGCCCTTGAGCCAGTTGTCGAGCAGGATGCCGGCGACCTGGCGGCCCTTGCCGGCGCCGGTGCCGTCGCCGAGAAACCATCCGCGTCGAAAGCGGACGGCGTTCTCTGCGTCGTCGCGCGCGGCCGTGACGAGGTCGAAGGTTTCATCGACCGTCCACGCGCCGGCGAGGAAGTCCGCATGAGCCTCGCCGGCATAGATGACGCTTTCGAGCTGGGCGTCCGACAGCATGCCGTCAGCGACGAGGTTCGCCGGCAGGTGCGGCCGATAGGATGGCTTCGGCGGCGCGACCGAGGCCATCGCCGCCGACTGCACGAGCCTGGTCGGATGCGCCTGAGAGCCGGCAATACGGATCGACTGCAATCCGTATTCTTCATAAAGCGCATCCGTGAGGCGGGCGCCGTCCGGCGGGCGTCCAGTCGATGGTCTCATAGGCGAGCTCGACGGCCTCCGGTTCGGGGAGCGCCGGACCGCACGACGGGCGCATCGCGAAGGCGCGGACCGTTCGGGGAGTCGCCGGACGTGCGGTATCGGAAACGACGACGGGCGCGGCGAGCGGCAGGCGCGGCGGGACATGCTCGTTCACCCAGGCGAGCAGTCTCGCGGCGTCCGGAGCTATTCCTGGCGAGGCCGGAAAGACCTTCGGGTCGGCAGCGGGTTCCTTGTCGATGACGGTGAGCCGCGTGTCGATCGTGGTGCCGTGCTTCGCATAGACGGCGCCGTCGATAGCGGCGGAGAACACGACGCGGCCGCGCTCTTGAAGCCGGACGAAAGCTTCGCGCCAGGCCGGATTGTCCGGCGCGAAGTTTGGACCGGTGATTGCGACGAGACGGCCGCCCTCGGCAGAGCCGCGCCAAGGCGGAAGCGACATGGCGCAGCGCCGCGTCCGCCATGCGCCGATCGACATTCGCCATCGCCGAGAAGGGCGGGTTCATCACGACGACGCTCGGCGTGATCGCGGCATCCAGATGATCGTCGATCTGCGCCGCGTCGAAGCGGGTTACGATGACGCCCGGGAAGAGGTGGCCGAGCAGGGTCGGCGCGTGTCTCGGCCAGCTCGTTCAGCACGAGCGAACCGCCGGCGATCTCGGCGAGGATGGCGAGCAGCCCGGTGCCGGCCGAGGGTTCCAGAACCCGATCGGCCGCCGTGATGGCCGCCGCGGCGGAGACCGCGAGGCCAAGCGGGACCGGCGTCGAGAACTGCTGGAGCGCCTGGCTCTCCTCGGAGCGGCGCGTGTGGGTGGGGAGAAGGCCCGCGATCTTCGCGAGCATCGGCAGTGCGGCGGCCGGAGACCCGGCTTTACGGAGAAGCACTTTGCCGTATTTGCGGAGGAACAGCACCGTCGCCGCCTCGCAGGCGTCGTAGGCGGTTTTCCAATCCCAGGCGCCGGCCGCATCGGAGGCGCCGAAGGCCGCTTCCATCGCGGTGCGCAGGATACTGGCGTCGATGCGGCGACCACATTCGAGATCGGGAAGGAGAAGCCGCGCGGCCTGGGCGATGGCGGCGGATGCAGCCGCAGGCGATGGCGCAGCCGAGCGGGCGGCCGCGGAGCTGGAAGGATTCGTCATGAAGGAGACCTCGGGAGAGCGGGAACGGGCTGAGCTGCCGGGCGCTCTCTCTCGACCCGATCAGCTCAAACCCGTCCCGGCCGACCTCTCGCTCTCTTCACGCTGCAGCCTTCACGGCGCGCCACCACCCGATGCGCGCGTCCCGCGTCGCGTTCGCGAGCCGCAGCAGCAGATCGCCGTGGCAGGGCCGCGGCGCGCAGAAGCAGACGAGATCGCGGCCGCGAAGCTCGTCGAGCGCGCGCAAGAGATGATGCTGATCGGCAAGCCAGCGCTCGTATTGTGCGATCACCGCGACGCGGTCGCCGTCGGGACCGATGCGGAACGGATTGCCCCACTTGCTGCCGCGGCCGATGTAGACGGCGCCCGCCGGCACGCCTGCATGATGCTTATTGAGAACCCTGCACATCGCCTCCGCCTCCTGATCCTTAAGCGACGAGCTGGCGACCGAGCGCGGTTTAGGATTCGCGGGTCACGCATCGGCTGTCAGACGATGCGGGAACGGCTCGCCCGTTGACCCGCGAACCGCCGCGCTCAGACAGGCCGAGGAGCGGTGGGATCAGGAGGTCGATGGGCCGGTCGGGGGTTCGGACGGTGGCAGGTAGGCGTCGAACGGGTTGCCGTCGGCGAGATGGCCGAAGGGTGTGAACAGGAAATCCGTTCCGTCGCGGCCGACTGCACAAATGACGTAGCGCGGCTCGCCAGTCACGGCGTCGATGCACTCCATGAGCGCGAGATTACTGTCTGTTGCCGCGCGGAGCAGCGTCTGGAAGTTTGCGCGCGCGTGATCGGGGATGCTCATCGCCGACCTCGCTTCCCGCGAGGTGGTGCGAGCGTCCGGGCCAGCCAGCCGTTGGTGTCGGTCCAGGCGATGGTCTCGCGGGTCGCGAGATCGAGCACATGCGCGCCGCCGCCAAAGGCGTTGACGCGCGGCCGCGAGCAGGTGTTGGCCCATTGGAAGCCCCAGCGGCCGGTCAAGTCGAAGGCCTCCGCGCAGCGCTGGACGAAAAGGATCACCTGCTGGGGATCGGCGGTCACCTCGTCGCGGATCCACAGGGCCGTGCTGCCGTGCTCGGGCTGGATCGACAACAGGAAGCCGTCGGGGGGCACGTCCTCCCGCGCCGTTTCCTCCATGAAGGCTTGGTAGAGCTCGAGGGCGCGCGCTGCGTTGTCGGGCGTGCCGACATCGAGCACGCACGAGAAGTGCGTGAAGAAATCAGCCATGTCGGTCTCCAGAAATGGAAAAGCCCGGCGCGTGGCCGGGCTCTGGGTTATTGGGTGATGCGCCAGTCAGGCACGAGGGAGGTCGTGGATGCGGTCGTCGTCGAATTCGACGGCCTCGATTACGGCCTGTCGGCCGGCGGGCGTGATGTGGTCGATAAAGGCAATGATGCCTTCCCGCCGCTCCTCGATGTCGATGTGTTCGGGATAGGCGCCCGACTCCATCGCCGTCTTCGCCGCTGCCTTGGCTTCTCGATCGCATCGGCATCGGATTCGGCTTCGACCGTGAAGCCGTCATAGGCGCGCAGCCAGAAGCCGATCTTGACGATGTATTCGCTCATGACTCGCCTCCCGCGATTTTCGCATCGGGCGCGCCGGCGAGGATCGCCTCGGCTTTGGCGATCGCGGCGTCGGCGCGTTCGCGCCAGAACAGGCGCCTCCGGCGCGCGCGCCAAAACCTTCAGAATGCCGAGCAGGGTTTCGTAATGATCGGCCTTTCGCTGAAGCATCTCGCCGAACTGCGAAGGGAGGGGTAGCGCGGCGATGCGATAGGCGGTGTCCTCGCCTGGCCAGGCCCCGGTGACGTAGGTCTCGCCGGAGGATTCGTAGTCTTCCTTCTGCTCGGACCAGTCATCGTCTTCGACGGCGAGCCGGCAGGCTTCTTCGAGCGTCTCGGCTTCATAGGTGCGCTGCCGATAGACCGGAAGCCGATAAGTGGTTTCGATGGTGAAGCGGGGCATGATGACCTCCAAAAATGCAAAAAGCCCGGCGGGGCCGGGCTCGGATGGACGATAGCGAAGTGATGGGCGTCAGAGACGCCAGGTTCGGACGAGGCGTTGCGCCTCTTGGTGATGCGCGAGCATCTCGCGATAGAAGCGATGCCGTGCTTCCCGCCGCGCCGGGTCCCGGCGCGCGAGCGCGGTCAGCTTCTTGGCGGCGGCGCGAACGACGGTGCGCCAGCCGTCATGGACGGTGATGTTGAGGCGTAGATAGGTGCCGTACATGGTCAGGCGCCTCCCGTCGTTGCGACCGCGGCGAACGGATCGACCTGTTTGTGGATCGGCTGCGCGCGACCCATCCATGGCTCTGGCCGGATGCAGCGCACCCAGTCGGCGAAACTCGGGATGAAGCCGAGATCCTCGACCACATGCTGTTCGCCGATCAGGCGCACCGGCACGATGCGGCCCGTCGAGATCGTGACGGTCGCGCCGAAGAAGCGCTCCAGCATGAAGATGCCTTCGGCATGGTGGCGCAGAGCGCGATGACGAAAATCGGCGGTGATCGCCTTGGACTCGATCGAACCACTGATGCAGCGGCAGATAGTCTTCCGCGACGCCGCCCCATTTCTTCACCGAGGAGAGCGCATGATGATAGCAGATGTCCCATCGACCGCCTCCTCAGAACACGTGCTAGCGAGTATTCGGACGCGGTGTAGCGTTCGTTGTAGTCGAGGGTGATCGTCCGTTCGGCGACATCGAAGGTGAAATCGCCGTAGGCGCCGTCGTTGTTCTCCCAGCCGCAGTGGGTTCGCTCGAGCAAATCGTATGCGAGACGCTCGATCGCATCGGCGATGCTGACGGTGGAGCGACTGGGCTCTGGCTTGGTCCCAGATCGCCTCGGCGATTTCGACGTCACCGGCGGGCATGGCGACGACTGCGTCGCCGGCTTTGACCTCGATATTCTCGATCTGGCCGGAATCGCCATAGCCGTCGAAGGTGACGACGATGAGCGTGACGCCGGCGGCCGCGAGAGCATCGAACAATGCGGCCTGATTTTGGGGTTGCAGCTCGGCATGCAGCCGATCCTGGGCCGCGCGCTTGGCGTCCCAATCGGAGAGCCACGCCGGTGCTCGGTCGCGGTGTCGAAGGTGTCGATCATGATGGTCTCCTGAAACGACAACGCCCGGCGCGATCGGCCGGGCGTGCTGGGGATGGATGGAGAGGTGAGCGGGACGGCTTTCGCCGCCCCGCTCCGGGCCGTCACTCGGCGGCGATCACGGCCGGCTCGTCGGATTCTTCGTCGCCGGTGCTCTCCTCGTCGTCGGCGAGGAAGGCGGGCAGCGCTTCGGTCTCCTCAGCGGTGTCGCCGTCGGTTGTGTCGGCGGGTTCGCTCTCCGGCGATGCGCAGCGGCTCGGGCAGCCAGCCGGTGCCGTCGAGCAGCCGTTCGGCCTCCTTCGCCATCTCCGCCTTCTTCAGATGGTCGATGAGCTGCGCCGACTGCTCGCCCTTCGCCTCGCGCACCGCCTCGAGGATGCGGGGCTTGGTGCACCCGGCCGAGATAGTTGTCGACCGTCGGCCGCCAGCCGGCCTCGACCATGTCGAGATCCGACAGCGCGCGCGAGCCGGTCGGCCTGGGCGAGCCGGCGCTGGACGCCATGGACGAGACGCCCGGCCGCCGTAGCGGTCGCCCTTCTCGTAGAGCGCATTGACGCCGAAAGAGACGCAATGCGCGAGCAGCGCGGCCGGCTGGTCGTCGTCGAGGACGGCGAGCCAGTCCCAGAGCTCGGCCTCGTCCTTCGGCAGCTCGGCCTTCCAGGCCTCGTGCCGCTCCGCGACCGCCTTGGCGGGCGGGCTGTCCTTCAGGTCCGGCGCCTGGACCGGGAAGAACGACGCTGGTGGACCGACGCCTCGAGGCAGTTGCCTGATGACGCAGTGCTGAGAAGGTGTCGAGGCAGAGCTTGTGCAGCAGCGCCGTCATCGCGACGTGCGGGTTGTTCGCCAGCGCGTCCCGCAGCGCCAGCGTCCGGTGCGCGGTCAGCTCGCTCACCAGCCGATCCGGGAGCGGCTTGACGGTCGTCGTCCTCGTCCTCCTCCGGCTCGAGCCTGCGCCGCCGATCGTGATGACGGCGCGCTGGACCGCGGGCGCGTCGGCTCACCGGCGTCGCCGCCGGTCGTCGCGCGTCCGCCATCGCCGTCCACGGCTCGACCGGCGGCTCGTCCTCGGGGCGGACGTAGCCGCGATCGACCGAGAGCTGCCATCGGCGTCGATGCTGACGAAGACGCCGGCGCGGGCGATCTCGGCCGGGTCGTAGCTGACCGGCCGATCGTCGAAGGCGGCGAGCGCCGTCTCGATCTCGCCGAGGCGTGCGTCCACCTCGTCGGGCAGTTCGTCGGCGTTCGTCATATTCGGCTTCGAGCTTGGCGTATTCGGCCTGCAAGGCATCGATCGTCGCCTGCTCCTCGGCCGTGAGGTCGGTCGGCGTCCCGTCGAGCTCGCGCAGACCATGGGTGTGGCCGTAGGGGAAGTCGACGTGCGACCTCGATCCACTTCCAGCCTTCGGCGGCGATCGTCTCCGCCTCGGCCTTCAGCTTCTCGGCGACCAGGCCGTCGAGCAGCGCCGACATCCTCGAGCCAGCCGCCATCGTCCTGCTGGAACAGGTCGCGCATGACGATGCCGCCGGCCGCCTCATAGGCATCGAGGCCGACGAACAGCGCGCGCTTGTCGGAGGCGCGCACGGTGCTCTCCGTCAGCATGCGGCGGATCTGATACGGCTCCTTCTGTAGGAGCGCTGGAGCGCCTCCCAGACCTGCTCCTGACGCGCGTGATCGGTCGTGACCGTGAACGCCATGAGCTGGTCGAGCGACATGCCGTCCTCGGCATAGACGTCGAGCAGCTTCTCGGACACGGCCGCGAGCCGCAGCCGCTGCTTCACCACGTTCACGCCGACGAAGAACGCGGCGGCGATCTCCTCCTCGGACTGGCCCTTCTCGCGCAAGGCCTGGAAGGCGCGGAACTGGTCGAGCGGATGCAGCGGCGCGCGCTGGACGTTCTCGGCCAGCGAGTCCTCCTCGGCGGAGATGTCGACGCCGGGATCGCGCACGACGCAGGGCACCGGCGCGGTCTTGGCCAGACGCTTCTGCTTGACCAGCAGCTCGAGCGCCCGGTAGCGCCGGCCGCCGGCCGGGACCTCGAACATGCCGGTCTCCACGCCCTCGGCGTCGAGAACCGGCCGGACGTTGAGGCTTTGCAGGAGCGTGCGCCGGGCGATGTCCTCGGCCAGCTCCTCGATCGAGACGCCGGCCTTCACGCGCCGGACGTTGGACTGGACTGAGCACCAGCTTGTTGAAGGGGATGTCGCGCGAGGACGACAGGGTGATCTTCTGAACGGCAGTAGCCATCGGGATGGTCTCCGCGACGGGCGGCCGAAAGACTCTCTCTCGGCTTCCAACCCGTCACGAAGACCGGCGCAGCCCTCTTCCTCTCGTCGCACGGAACCGCGGGGTGCGGTATCGTTGCGTACCCCAGTACTCACGACGCACCACGCGGCACGCCTCGGCCACGAAGCGCTGATGCGAGCATTAGAGGAAGCCGCAAGCAGGCGACGTAATCCTGTGTGGTCGGGCGACAATCATCGAAACTCCTCGGCAATCGCCACTATCTCCTTTGATGGTGTCCCGTAACTCACGAGCCTCACGTCGAGATCGAAGGTCGTCATCAATTCTAGGGCCCGCCTCATGGCGGCGTAGATCCAACTGCCATGATTGCCGAAGGCGCCTCCGCCGAGAAGCGTCAGGAAAACAACATTTGATGCGCCGCGTTGCGCGTTCAGCAACGGCCGCCCACAGGGTGGCTTCGTATGCGGCCTCAAAGACAAGCAACGCGAATGACTCCCAATGAGCAGGCGGCACACGACTGTAGGCGACTGGAAGTGCCGAGCAGAATGACTTGAGAGACCCGCGGCCGATCCGGGCCCGCTGCTTCGGTGACTTCTACATCGCGATGTACTCCGATGCGTAGTTTTCCGCGCAAGACATCGATCTGGTCTGGTGCAAGCGTTCGGAGATGTCGAGCGATGGCATCGAGTCCCGTTTGGGTACCCAATGCGTAGCCGTTCTGCATCGTCCATAGATCGCCGACAGGCAAATTCGTCGCTGCTGCTCAGAGCCGCGCCGAGGTCAGCGAGCCCATCGAGTTGCCTCGTCGCGGTCTGGCCCTGGCTGCCCTCAATCGGAACGAAGTAATTCCGGTAGATGGTCGCCGCGCCTGCAGCGATGGCGCAAGCCGGCCCTTGAGTGCGATCGCTTTGATATCGGGTCACGCCATGTTCCGGCGTCACATCTGGCGACACCATCTCGAGCAGATTGAACTGCGATGCTACCTGGAATAGCGCGCCGGCATTTTCGGAAGACCGATGCATGCGCCGCACATCGCCTGTCACTACACTTGTTTTGACCCGGCCAGGCAGGTTGCCTCCGGACTTTGCTCTTTCCCGAAGAGCCTGAAGCGAAACGAGTTCGAGCTCGCCGATCTCATAGCTCGCGCCATTGATCCGCGAGCGCAGTCTTCCGTCCTCGACCTCAAGCCGGGCACGGGTTTCTTCGTAGCCGGCTTCTCGAAACCCCGTGAGCTTTTCGAACCAATCCATGATCATCTCCGTGTCTCATTACACCCTCGCGCCGATACCCAGGACGTATTTTTCCTGCTCGCGCGTCTCGATTGCGCCAGGACGGACGGCGCGCACCTGCCTGATCGCGGTCGCTGGCTCCATGCCGAGTTCGATCAGAAGTCGAGCTGCAATCGTACCGGCTCGTCCGAGCCCGCCGCGGCAATGAACCAGGACATCGCGCCCGCTGCGCAGCAGCGTGCGAAGCTCATTACCAGCAACTGCCCCATTGCTGCTCGAAGCCTTCGTCCGGCGTCGACACATCGATGATCGGCAAGTGGAACCACAACATCCCTCTGCGAAGCACCTCCTCACCAAGATGCTCCACCCGAAGGACGACTAATTCCTTCGGCTCCACCAGAGTAACGACGGCGGCTGCTCCCCAATCGCGGATGGCATCGAGATCGAGAGAAAGATCACGATCCCAATACCCGCTCATCGCATGCCGGTCATATTTACCAGGGCAGAAAGTGATGCCAACTCGTCCAAAGGTGGGCCCTGCGGATAAGGCCGCGATCTCCAATGGATGCGTCAGAGACGTTCTTTTCATTTTGGATCACCTGGCATTCCGATGGTTCGCCTGAAGATGTTATGGCTAGAGTCAATCGTAACGACGAACGCCAGCGGGCATACATCATGCCGCTGCCTGCTCGTTGTCGAGGGCGGCGTCGGCCCCGGTCAGAAGGCGAGCAGATAGTCTGCAGCTTTGGCGGCGGCGCTCGCGGCGCGGACGATGGCGCGATTGTCCTCGCGCAGCACTTCGAGCCAGGAGCCGATGTAGTCGGCGTGACGCACCGTCGGCACGATGCCGAGCGAGGCGCAACAAAACGCGGCGTTCATCTCCGCCACCAGCTCTTCGAACGCGTACTTCTTCGAGCCGAAAGAGCCGGAGAGATCGCGATTGAGCCGGTGCGGGGCGCCGCTGGCGTGACCGAGCTCATGGAGTGCCGTGCGGTGCCAATTGATCGGCTCGAAATAGGCTTGCGGCGGCGGGACTTGCACATAGTCGTGCGCGGGCATGTAGAAGGCCCGGCTGCCGCCGATGCGGAAATCGACGCCGCTCGCCTTGATCAGCGCCTCGACCTTGGGCTCGATCAGCCCGGGCTCCGGAGGCGGTGTGGCGACCACGAGATCCTCCGGCAGACCTTCGCATTGCGCCAGGTTGAAGACAGTGAAGCGCTTGAGGAACGGGATCGCTTGCGCTTCCTCGCCGGTCTCTCGCGCCCGTTTCTTCTCGTCGTCGGGAATGAAGCGGTCGGCATAGACGACGGTGGTGCCGTGCTCGCCCTTGCGGACATTGCCGCCGAGGCCGAGGGCCTGGCGAAACGTCAGCCAGCCCTGGGTCGGGAAGCCGTGCTCGATCACGGAACCCCAGAGGATCAGCACGTTGATCCCGGAATAGAACCGGCCGGTGGCGGCGTTCTTCGGCATGGCGAGCGGCGCCTTCGCCGCTGCCGTGCCCCAAGGCTGGACCCAGGGCACGCGGCCGGCCTCCAGCTCGGTGATGATCTTGGTGGTGATTTCGTCGTAGAGGCTCGTCCGGCCGGAACCGGACCGAGCTCGAGCGGCGTGTCTGGACATCGCGGGTCTCCGCGACGGGCGCCGGGAGCCTCTCTCCCAGCCCTCAACCCGTCACGGAAAACCCGTCCGCACTCTCACTCTCGGGGCGTTGCGGGGTGTCCCCGCAGAAGGGGTCGGCCGAGACGACAAGCTCGGCCGCAGGGGAAGGCCTTCCCCTCCAGGCCCCCGCACTCGAATGTCGGCTTGTGTTTTTATCTGTCGTTTAGTATCATTTGGCATCGTTTCATGAGGTATCGATGGCAAACCTGGATGGCTGGCTCTCACTCGAGGAGACCGCGGAATATCTCGGGATGGGCAAGACGGTGTTGTACGCGCTTGCCCGCGATCAGCGCATTCCCGGCCGCAAAATCGGAAAGAAGTGGGTGTTCGAGAAGGCTGGTCTGGACCAGTGGGTGCGCGCAAACCGCCCCATAGAGGCTTTCTTCCTCGATCTCGATTTCAAGATCGACGGGAACGAATACCTCCGCGACCCCCAGCGCGACGGATATCTGCGGACCTATGAGTTCTTCCGAAAGGGCAAGAACAAAGCGATTTTGCAGATTCCGGTCGGCTGCGGGAAGACAGGCCTCGCCGCGCTGCTTCCGCTGGGCCTAGCGGAAGGCCGCGTGATCGTGATCGCACCGAATCTCACGATTAAGGATGGTTTGTTCGACGCGATGGACATCACCAACCGCCAGAAGTGCTTCTGGCGGAAGGCTGCGGTTCTGAGCCCCGAGCAGATGATGTCCGGGCCACTCGCCTGTACCCTCGACAGCGGAAATCTGTCGGTTGCGACAAAGTCGCACCTGATCATCACCAATGTGCATCAACTCGCGACCAACGTCGACAAGTGGCTGACGCAGTTTCCCGACGACTTCTTCGACATGATCATTGTCGACGAAGCGCATCATAGCGCTGCCGCAAGCTGGCAGAAGGTCATCGATCGTTTCCCGAAAGCCAAGGTGATCCTCCTTACGGCGACGCCGTTCCGGAGCGATCGGCAAGAGCTCGATGGTGAATTGGTATTCCGGTATCCGTTCCGAAACGCGACCCTGAAGGGATACATCAAGCGGCTAAAGGCAAGCTACGTCGCGCCGTCGACAATTGAACTCGGCTTCAACGATACAAGCGGTAGAACTTACACGCTTGATGAGGTCTTGCAGCTAAAACAGGAAGATTGGTTCAGCCGGGGAGTCGCCTTAGCGCGCCTTTGTAATCAGCACATCGTCGATAGCAGCCTGCAGAAGCTTGAAGAGTTGCGGCAGAGCGGAACGCAGCACCAGCTCATCGCCGTTGCGTGCTCAATCAATCATGCCCGCGAGATCCGATCCCTCTACCAGGAGCGTGGATTTACGGCTGACGTCATCCACAGCAAACAAAGCGAAGACGAGCAGGCTGCTATTCTCGCGGCGTTACGGAATGGCTCGCTGGATTGCATCATTCAGGTGCAAATGCTCGGCGAAGGGTTCGACCACCCCAAGCTGAGCGTCGCGGCGATCTTCCGGCCTTTCCGGTCGCTCGCGCCGTATATCCAATTTGTTGGTCGCATCATGCGTGTGGTGGTGCAGAACGATCCGGGTCATCCCGACAACGTCGGCCACATCGTGACGCACTTGGGCATGAACCTCGATGAACGGCTCAAGGAATTCAAAGAATTTGAGAACGATGACCAGTCGTTCTGGGACAAGGTCATCGGCGGGGAAGAACCCGAGGTGCCGCAGAACGTCCTCGATGGCACCGCGCGCCTACGCGCGTCCGACCGCGTCGTCGTGCATGGTGAAATCGTTAAATCGCTATGGGAAGAGGACTTCACCTCCGTCGAAGATACTCAAATCGTCGAGGATTTGCGCGAGCGTCTGAAACTTCTTGGACTTGACGCAAGCAAGGCTGAGGAAATGGTGCGCATGGCGCAGCAGGCGCCCATGCGCAAAGGCGCCGCGGCCCAGCCGTTCACCGTCCAGCCTCAGCGAGAGTGGGAAGAGGCGCGTCGTCGCACCCAGGAACAAGCAAAGCGTCTCGCCAACATTCTTCTGAATCATGTCGAGCTTACGCAGGCCGGCACCGAGCTAGTCTATAAGTATAAGTCACTGAAACTTACGGGCAAAAGCAACTACATCTGCGCTCTGATGATGGTGAACAAGGAGATCGAGAGGCGTCTGGGCAAGGAGAGAGCAGAAGCGTCGCTCGAAGAGTTTAGAGGGGTGCTCGATAATCTCGACGATTTGCTTCAGACCTTGGTCCGGCGGGTAAGAAAGGCGAAGGCGGACTATGACAAAGAAAACGCCTAAAGGGCCGACGCCGTCTCTAATTGGCGGCACAAACGGCAGACCCCGGCGCCGCGACGTGAAGCGAAAGTCATCCTGCTATCGGTGCGACACGGAAATCGCGGCTGGACAGTCCTGTGTCGAGATTCCCAAGCTCGGTGCCGCGTATAGCGCGGCAAAGCCGGTATGTGACGCGTGCTTCGCGGCCATCCTGCAGAAAACGGCGTCGGACCTGGAAGAACTGCGGACGCTCTGAGATCCGTCTTCGACAGTGCGAGCCGGCGGGCGGCTCGCAAGTCATTGATTTCGCATAAGCGCATCGGGAATTTGACATAAATGTAGTGCCACGATTTTGCCTGTTTGTTCCGATTCTTAAGGGCTTTCAATCGCGATATCATGGTGCTCTTCGTTTGGAGCCGCCATGTTCTTCCGACGCAAGCTCTCCGGCAAAACCGAATACCTCCAGATCGTCAAGAATGAGCGCGTCGACGGCAAGCCCCGGCAATCCGTGGTCGCCACCCTCGGCCGCGTCGACGACCTCGTGGCGAGCGGCGAAATCGACCGCCTGTTGCGCTCCGGCGCCCGCTTCGCCGCCACTGCGGTCGTGCTCACCGCCTTTGACAACGGCGATGCCACCAAGATCACCACCCGCCAGCTCGGCCCGGCACTCGCCTTCGAACGGCTGTGGCAAGAGACCGGCGGCAAGCGCGTGGTCAGTGAACTGGCGCAGAACCGCGACTTCGAGTTCGACCTCGAACGCGCCGTCTTCTTGAGCGTCCTGCATCGCCTGTTCGACCCCGGCTCCGACCGCGCCGCCGAGAAGTGGCGCCACGACATGGTCATCGCGGGCGTCCCCGAACTCGACCTCCATCACCTCTATCGCACGATGGGTTGGCTCGGCGAAGAACTCGCCGACCAGAGCGGGCGTGGCCTGGCGCCGCGAACCACCAAGGATCTCGTCGAGGAACGTCTGTTCGCCTTGCGCAACAACCTGTTCAGCGAGGTCAGCCTGGTCTTCCTCGATACCACCTCGCTCTACTTCGAAGGTCGCGGCGGGGAGAGCCTGGGCCAATACGGGCACTCCAAGGACCACCGCCCCGATCTGCGCCAGGTTGTTCTGGCCGTCGTCATCGATAGCAATGGCCGGCCGATCTGCTCCGACCTGTGGCCCGGCAACACCACCGACGTGACCACCCTGTTGCCGGTGATCGAACGGCTCAAGACCCGCTTCCTAATCGCCCGCATCGGTGTCGTCGCTGACCGCGGCATGATCAGCGCCGCCACCGTGGCCGAACTCGAAGCCCGCGGCATCGACTACATCCTCGGGGCGCGCGAGCGCGCCACCAAGGAGATCCGCGGCGTCATCGCCGACCCCACCCCCTGGGTGCCGTTGAGCATTCCCAAAGCGGCCGACCGTGGCACTACCGACCTGATGGTCAAGGAGGTCATCCGCTCCGGCACAGATGCCGCCGGCAAGCCGTGGCGCCGCCGCTACATTGTCTGCCGCAATGAGGCCGAGGCGCATAAGGATGCCGCCGAACGCGCCGCCATCGTTGCCGCTCTCACCGAGGCGCTTGCCCGCGGTGACAAAAGCCTGGTGGGCAACCGCGGCTATCGCCGCTTTCTCGGCCTCAAAGCCGGTCGTCGTTTCGAAATCGATCCGCGCCGCGTCGCCCTCGACGCTCTCTTCGACGGCATCTACGTGCTGCGCACCAACACCAAGCTTACCCCGCTCCAGGCCGTCCTGCGCTATCGCGAGCGCTGGATGGTCGAGGACATCTTCCGCACCGCAAAATCGCTGCTCGCCACCCGCCCGATCTTCCACAAATGCGACCACACCATCCGCGGTCACGTCTTCTGCTCCTTTCTCGCCCTGGTCCTGCGCAAGGAGCTGCAGGATCGCCTCCTCGCCGTCGGCCACGAGCTCGAATGGACCGACATCGTCCACGATCTCGAACGCCTGAGCAAAACCGAGATCGAGCAAGACGGAAAACGTTACCTGTTGCGCAACCCGCCGCCGCCCGCCGCCAGCGCCGTCTTCAAGACACTGGGCATCGCCCTGCCGCCGCTCGTCCGCAGCGCCCAACCCCCGCCACCGCGAACTCTGCGCAAACCCCAAAAACGCCGTCAAAAACCCCGCCGGCGTAGTGCCAACGTCGTTTCCGATTCCCCTAACCCCTTGATATAGCCAAGCTATCAGAAGTTAGGTGTCGAAGTTCCATGAGAGCGTGAATCTCGGTCTCATTGTCGTTGTCTGCCGCCCTCGCTCCGCAACGGAGCTCAGGTCGCTACTGCCGCAGGAATGATGATGCGAGTTGCCGTCAGAGCTTTGACGGCGTGAATGAGGACGAATACCTGGTGGCCCGTCGAGAACGACTCCGCGATGCAGTCGTGCCGGGTGCCGTTGCGATCGATCAGCGAGAGGGAGCGTTTGCCCGACGATCTCCGAGCCCCAAGAGGAACGAAGGCGCCGATGTCGTCATCCGGCGTGTACACGTCCTTCCAAGGGTAGACGCCGAAGATTTCCGTGAACCTCTGCGACTGGATCGGGCGCCGGAGGCTCGCGCGAAACCCATCGCCCTCTATGAGTTCCGGCATGTTGAGCACGACGACCGCGCATGCGCGGTGGTTCTTGGAAACATATTGGCGGATAGCCGCGTAATTTGATGCGCGAAACTGCCGGGCAAGGTTGACTGGCGTCCAGATCTCAAACGGCTCGCTTTCGGCCATGTTGTGGAAGGTGTCGAGCTGAAACAGCACTTCAGACGCGAAGACATTGGCTTCACGATCGAAGAGTTCTGCCGTTGCACCATCGAGCGCTTTCTCGCAGTCTTCAACGATCGCGTATATCGGTCGTTGCCAGGGTAGGAAGCCGTGGCCCGCTTCATGGAAGCCGACGAAGCGCTTCTTCACCGCCATCAGCGACTGGTTCAGAAAGACCAAGCCCTCCGAGGCATGGAATAGTCCCAAGACCTTGGTGACGGCGCGCTTCACAAGGTGACCCGCTTCCGCTGCCTTCGCCCTCAGCTTCGCGATAAAACCCGGATTAAGGACGTCCTCTTTGACCTCCTCGACTCGCGCGACGGCCATAATCCGATCGACGGGAGTGGGGAAGATGCCGAGCGCGCCCGCTTCTCGCAGCGCACGCTCGGCCTCCTTACGAACGCGGGCCAACTGGCCGGGCGTCAAACTCGAATCGTCCGGCCGTTGCATCGGTCACCTGCGCTTCGAACGGATATAGGTGAGGTAGTCGAGCAATTGATTTTCCTCCTCTGCCGAGAGGTTTTCGATCGCGAAGGTCGCCGCTCGACCGTGTTTTTCGCCCTCTGGGCGCGTATGGGCGGGCACGATGTAGCCCGCGCGTTCCATCAGCGACTCGTAAGCCACGCCGAGAGCGGTCGACAGCGCGTAGAGAATATGCGGCGAGGGTTTGGTGATTTTCCCGCTTTCCAACTGACTGAGATACGCGTTCGAGACTTCCTTTCCGGTCGCCTCCTCCACGTCGCGAAGTGACATCTGAACGTCCTGGCGGGCCTTCCTTATGAAGGGGCCAAGATTGGTGGTCTGTGGGGCGTCCATGGGTTTTTCATCGGCCATCGATCCTCCTTGCTAGAGCCGCCGGACGCAGAGTCCGACGGACAGATACATAGAGCCGACTGCTAATTACGTCAAGCACGCTAAGTGATGCTTGACAGACTTAGCGCGCGTTCCTAGATTAGCGATCACCGGCGTTGGGCCGGCAACGCAGGAGAATCTCCAATGGGAATTGTGCCCGAGGCCGCGCTCGAACGCGGCCAGGCTCGTCACATGATCGAAGTGGCGGATCAGACGCTGACCTTCCGTTCGGTGCCGGTTGAGGATCTAGCGGCCACGGGCGCGCAGCTCGCCGCCGCCGCCGGTTTCAGGGACGTCCAGCAGGCGGCGGTGCTTCATGTTCTCGCGAATGGCGAGCTCGAGGACATCAGGCCTGATGAGACGGTCGATCTTCGTCATGGCGACGGCCGTTTCATCATCGTGGAGAGCGACCGGATCTACTGGTTCACGCTCAATGGCGAACGGTTCGACTGGCCGCGCCAGATTATCTCCGGTGGATCGCTTCGCAAGCTCGGCCAGGTGCCCGACGATCAGGAGATCTTTCTCGAGCGGCGGGACGAGCCCGATCGCCTCATCAAAAACCACGACTTGGTCAACCTCGATGCTCCCGGTGTCGAACGGTTCGTGACCCGCAGGCACATCTGGAAGCTCAATGTCCAGGGGGTCATTCTCGATGTTCCGACACCGACCATCGTCGTTCGCGAGGCGCTGACGCTGGCGGGCTTCAACCCCGACCGGGGCTGGTATATTTTCCTGAAGGTTCGTGGCGAGCCAAAGCGGGCGGTAACGCTCACCGACACCATCGACTTGCGCACGCCTGGAATCGAAAAGCTTCGGCTGACTCCGAAGGAGGTCAACAATGGCGAGGCGCCCTGGGCGCCTCGTCGCGATTTCGCATTGCTCGATGCCGACGATGCCCATCTCGACCGACTCGGTCTCCGCTGGGAAACCGTAGAGGAGGCAAACCGTCGGTGGCTGGAGATCTACGATTACCCGCTGCCGGGCGGCTATACGGTAGGCGACACGCTGCTCGCGCTTGAGATCCCGCCAACTTATCCAGGCGCCCAGATCTACGGCTTCTACGCCTATCCGCCGTTGGCATTATCATCCGGCCGGGTGATCGCGAGTACCCAGCTTCGTGGGTCCATTCGCGGGCGCGAATTTCATGGGTGGTCGCGCAATCGCGGTTCGACGCCGTGGAATCCGGCGCTCGACTGCGTGGCGACCCAGCTCGCCCTGGTCGATGCAGCTCTTGCCAAGGAGGTCGGCGAATGAGGCCGGCATCGACGCTTGCTTTCGCCGGCATCGCGCATGACCGGCTGAAGCACCACCTCTTTCCCGGCGACGGTCTGGAGGCGGCGGCACTCCTGGTTTGCACGCGCACTCTGGGCCCTCGATTGCGCCTCTTAGTGCGCGACATTATTCCGGTGCCCCACGCGGCCTGCATCAACCGCCAACGCGACGCGATCACTTGGCCAGGGGAATATCTCGAATCGGCGATCGACCATGCTGAGTCAGAGGGACTCGCGATCGTCCTCATCCACTCTCACCCAGGAGGGCTGTTCGCCTTCTCTGACGCCGACGATCAAAGCGATCAGCGCGTGCTGCCTTGCCTGTTTCAAGCCAGTGGTGACATGCATGGCGCTGCGATCATGACGCCCGACGGCGCGATCAGGGCCCGACTTTATCGATCGGACATGCGGCCGACGGCGATCGATCTCGTAACAGTTACGGGGCACGACATTTCGTACTGGTGGGAACGAGCTGTCGGTCTGATCAGCGCCTCGACCCGGCCGATCGCCTTCACGAGCATGATGGCCGAGGAGCTGGCATACCTAACCGCGGGCGTGATTGGTGTCTCGGGCACAGGCTCGATGGTGGCGGAGCAGGTCGCGCGCCTGGGTTTTGGCCATGTTTGCCTAATCGATTTCGACAGGGTCGAGCGCCGCAATCTCAATCGCATTTTGAACGCGACTATGAAAGATGCCGACGACCGTCGACCAAAGGTCGAGATGTTTGCCGCCGCTATTGCGTCACATCGGGGCGAGGCTGTTGCGGACCCCGTGGCGGCCTCGGTTTTGACGCGCGAGGCGGTCCTCGCCGCGAGTCAATGCGATGTGCTGTTCTGTTGCGTCGACACCTTGGAAGCGCGTCAGGTCGCTGATCTTGTCGCCGCCGCATTTCTGGTTCCGCTTATCGACGTCGGCGTCACCATTCCTGTCCGAAAGGCTGGCGCGGGTGTTGCGATTGCCGATGTGTGCGGTCGGATCGATTACGTGCAGCCGGGACGGTCGACACTCGGCGATCGGGGCGTCTATACCCCCGAGAGCCTTCGGGCGGAGTATCTGCGCAAAGCGGCACCGGCTGCACATCGGCAAGAACTCGAGGCCGGCTATATCAAGGGCCTGGTCGAAGAAGCCCCGAGCGTGATCACGCTGAACATGCGTGCGGCGGCTGCATGTGTGAACGAATTCATCGCACGTGCCTACCCCTTCCGAATCGAACCGAACAGCCTTTATGCGCGGACGTCGTTCAGCCTCGCGGCATGCGAAGAGGAGTTCATCGCAGAAGAGAGCTTTGACACTTCACCGAATCCGGCACTGGGCCGCGGCGCACTTGAGCCGCTCCTCGGTGTCCCGGCGTTGCGAGCGCGACGTGAGGAAGTGTCGTCATGAGGCTGGCGCGTTGGTTCCGCAGAAATTGGGCGCGCATTGCGCCTCGCCGCAATCTGCGCATCATCGAAGGCGATAGCCTACCGCCCCGTCTGCCCCGGCGTGATCTTGTTCTTGCCCGTGATAGCGACGAGGACTGGTGCGTCGGCATGCGCTGCCCTTGCGGGTGCGGGCGAACTATCGAGTTGCTGGTAATCCCAGAAGCCAAGCCTCGCTGGGATTTGAGCGTTGACGACAAAGGTCGTCCCAGCCTATCGCCTTCGGTCTGGCTTCAGAAGGGCTGCCGATCGCATTTTTGGCTACGTGGCGGTCGTGTGCGGTGGTGCGATTGAGAAGTGGGTTACGCCGCGCCGGGCGGGTCTAGTGCAAGAAGCGTGAAGCTTTCTCGGACGACGGCACCGCTGCGCCGCACACGCTTTACATGCAAACGCGCGGTCGCGTCGACATTGACCCAGTCGCGATTGAAGCGCGCGAGCTGATCGGCTGGCAACGCCCGGTTTACCTTGCCGCGGATAGTCCCGCGTTCAGCGCCAGTTCTAAATTCGAACTGGTGCGCATCCGGCAGAACGCCAGCCAATTGCCCGCGTATCGTCTCTTCCGAGTCTTCGACAGTTGTCGATGTGGCGCGTTCCGCAGCACGCGCGACCGCGTCCGCGCCGAAGCTGCGGTCTGTCTCGCCGGCGACAAGACGAAGAGTGGCGCCGCTTTGGCGCATGAGGTCGAAGAACTCGCGGGCCGTTCCCAACACCCGCTGGTCAATGGTCTCGACTGCCGAACGGAACCGCTCCTCGTCAGGTTCTCCAAGAGCATCGAGCAGTCGGGTGGCCTCATCGACTGCCTCCTTGAGCGAGGATTCAAGCATCTGCTGCTGGGGCTGAACTTCTTCGAGAAGGAAACCGAATGATCCACGCACTATGTTGGTGATGTGGAGCGTTGACGCACCCTTATTGGGTACAATGCCGCGCTGACCGAGGCCGCCCGTCTCATGCGCGAGAACCTTAGCAACGATATCCTGGAACTTCGTCACCGCCGATCCGGCGAACTCGCTCTCGATGCCGCGTGCTCCGATGACCGGGCCACCACCAAAGAACAAAGCGGCGGACGCAACTGGCTCGTCTGGAGCCGCGTCTAACGCTTCGATAGTCTGCTGCAGCTCGTCGCGGCGCGCTTCGAGGCCGAAGCGCGCCATAATGTCTTCGTCCCCGAGCTGTGCGAGAAGTCCCTGCACGGCAGCAAGATCGGCGTGGGCGAAATCGCGTTCGAGTTTGCGCAAGCTGGTCACGGTGTCACTCCTCCTGCAACGGCCGGTGCAGCCGGGTCTGGTCCGAGGGCAGCGATCGCGGCCGCATCGTCGGCGACATCTTCAATTCTGACCTGGAGCATTCCTTTCCAGAGATCATCGCCCCGGCGATGGGAGAACAACCCAAGCAAGTAACGCGACAGGTTGACAAGCGCCTCCGCCGAACCCTCCAGGTCAATGGCGAAGAAGTCCAGGTTATAGGCTGCCTTAACTTGAGCGCGCCCGAAGAGATTGAGATTCGCCCTCAACAGTCTCGCTAAGTCGCCACCGCCGTGAATACCGGGCGGGCGATAAAGAAAGGTAACCACATCGAGATCACGCGGATCCTTGTTCTCGACGAAGCTGCCGTCGAGCCACTGGAAACCGCGATCGAACCCGAGGGCCCGGAGCGCCGCGCGATGCCGAAGCCATCCGCGAAGGATCGCTTTGCGCTCGTCGGTGGTGGCAAAGGTGGCCGCGACTTCGATAGCGGTCACGACGTACGGCGACATGTCCTCGGCGGCGCCGCCGGGTCCGGCGGGTCCGACGTAGGGAGGGAGGACCCCATCGATCGTATAAGCAGGAATTGGCATGGGCTTTAGACACAGCTCCATTTCGCCGGCCTAGCGCCGGTGTCGTTTACAGTAAGGCTGGGAGGCTTTGCTTTCATGCGGCCTCCCGGAGCCTCTTGTTGGAGAGTAGGCCTCGCACAAACTCGTCCCATTTGGTCATGCCGGCGCGTTTCTCCGGCATGTAGTTCCAGCGGTCGTAGCTCTTGGAGCTGACGTCCTGAAGTGCATGGTTTTGGATTCGGTCTCGGATTTCTTTCGGGACGCCCGCCTTGCCAGCAAGTGTTTTCCATGTGCGACGCAGATCGCGGTTGGTGGCAAAGGGGATGACCCCGCGGTCCCTCTGACGCCAAGTAAAGCTGTAGAGCGTCCCGTGGCTGACAGGCTGTGAGGCATCTTTAGCGGACGGGAAGAACCAACCGTACTCGTTCGGGGTGATCGATGCGATCAACTCCGCGGCCAGCGATGGCACTGGAACGGCGTGCGGTTGGAGATTCTTGGTCTTTGACCAATCGATGATGTGCTCGGCCGCATCCCATTGGTCGACATGAAGCCGCGCGATCTCCTCAACCCGCTGACCGGTCAACATGATGAGCTGGACGGCGCGCGGGTAGGAAGGATGGACCGGCGTGTCGGGACATTCGAGCCAACGATAAAGACGAACAAATTCACTCTCATCCAGCCAACGAGTGCCCTGGACCTTTGGCTCGGTCGGGATGCCAGTGGCTGGATTGAAGGCGATTCTAAATCTCCGTGGTGACGCGCTTCGGTAATCGTGCTCGGACTTCATGCCCCAGCTATAGGCTGCATGAATGTAGCAGCGAACGTGGTCGGCCATCGCACGCGCACCTCGTTCGTAGATCGGCCGGATCACTTCGACGATCTCCTCAGCTTCGACCTCGCGAGCCAAACGATTGCGACCGAGGATGTCGGCGACCTTGTTCAAGCCTTTCTCGGTCTCCTTCCACGATGGCTTGCCGGAGGCCTTCAGCGCGCCCACGTAGGCCTCGAACAGATCGCCTACGGTGCCGGGGCGGGTGTCGCCGGCAATCTTGATACTGCGGCCCTTCTGGATGACGTCAGCGAAATCCCGCTTGAAGAGCTCGCGCGCTTGGGCGAGCGAGGTGGACGGATAGGCGCCAATCTTCCTCTTGGTCCGGCGGCCGTCGCGCCATTGCTGCGCCATCCAGTCGGCGGTTACTCGCGTTGGCATTGGCTTGAGGACCAGGACCAGCCGGCCAGTGCCGCGGCCCTCGCCATCCACGAGATTTTCCTGCTTACCGGTTAACTCGACTCGCTTGAGCGCCTGCCGGATTGATCCGTCTGTAAGGCTGGGCACTGCGTTTCTCCATCGCCTCTCACAGGGAGCGGTTGAGGAGGAACTGGGATCGGCGAACGGGACTGGTGAGCCGTCTGATCCCCCTGAAACCGCCCCCAATATGCCACTAACCGCCCCCACTACTCAAGGCATAAAAGCATTGTGATTCAGCGGTATTATGCGTGATCGAGCGTGATCATGCGAGGCAAGTGGGGTGGTTGTGCACCAGGATCAGCGCGGAGGCGCCCAGCTCCAGCGCGCGTTTCACGACCTCGCGGGTGTAGACCGGCGTGTGATCGATCGTGCCGCGCTGCTGCTGCTCGTGGGCGATCAGCGCGTTCTTGCGGTCGAGGAACAGCAAATGGAATTCCTCGACCTTGCCGTAGGCGATATGCGCCCGGCAGTAATCGATCAGCCTGTCCCACGAGGCGATAACCGGGCGCTCGCGCAGTTCCGCCTTCATCAGCCGCAGCGCCGCCTCGCGCACCGATTTGAGCGCCGCCGCGCCGGCGACGCCCAGTCCCGGCACTTGCAGCAAATCGTCCGGATCGGCCGATAGCGCCTCGGCAAAGCCCCCGAAGCGTTCGATCAGATCCTTGGCGAGCGGCTTGACGTCGCCGCGCGGGTTGCCGGCGAACAGCAACACTTCCATCAGCTCGTAATCGGGTAGGTTTTCCGCGCCGCCGGCGATCAGCCGCTCGCGCAGCCGCTGGCGGTGGCCGTGGAAATGCGGCGGCGGGCTCAGCGCCTCTTTCAGGCCCAGGGACATTTGCGGTTGTCGTTTGTCCGCCATCAGCCGGACTTTCTTCGCGCTCGCATCGCGGCGCGGGCGGCATTGGTCATGCGACGCGGCTCGTCGGTCGCGAAGGCCTCGACGAACCCGTCGATGCCGCGATCGACCGCCGCGGCGGTATGCATTTCCTCCCAGTCGAGGATCAGAGATTTCTGCAACCGCACTGCCTGCGGTCCCGCGGCGAGAATGGACGCCGCCAGTCCCTCGACCGCCTCATCGAGCAGCCCTGCCGGCACCACGCGGTCGATCAAGCCCCAGGCCAGCGCCTCGTCCGCGCCGATGTTATCGCCCGTCAGCAGCAGCTGCCGGGTTCGTGCCGGACCGATCAGCCCCGGCAACAGCGCCGCCTCGACCACCGATGGCAGGCCGATCCGCACCTCCGGCATGCCGAACACCGAGCGGTCGCTGGCGATGCGAAAATCACAGGCGGCGGCCAATTCCAGCCCGGCGCCGAGCGCGTAGCCGTCGATCCGGGCGATCGCCGGCACCGGCAGATGACGGAACGCATCGCAGCAGACATGGACCGCGGTGATAAAGCCGCGCGCGCTGTCGGCGTCGAGCGCTGCTAGTTCGTCGATATCGGCGCCGCCGATAAAGGCGCGTCCGCCGGCGCCGCTTACCACCGCCAGCCGCAGCGCCGGATCGTCCGCCAGCGGCGTCATCGCATTGATAATCTCGGCCATCAGCGCGCGGTCCAGCGCGTTGAGTTTGGCGGCGCGGTCGATCGTGATATGCGCGACAAAGCCGCCTTCCGCTCTGGTCTCGCGCACCACGTCGACGGCCATCCTGGAACCTCCTCCCGCGCTGGTGCATAGTAGGCTGGAGACCGAACGGGAGGCGAGCGTGTCGATCATCGAGGACATCAGCGAAATCCGCGAAATCTACGGCCACCCGATGGAGCGGACGGTCAAGAAGCAGTTGCCCCGGCTCGAAAAGCATTCGCGCGCTTTTATCGCGATGTCGCCGTTTCTGGTGATGGCCACCTGCGACGCGGAGGGGCGCTGCGACGCCTCGCCGAAAGGCGACGCGCCCGGCTTCGTGACCGTACTCGACGACGAGACGCTGTTGATCCCTGACCGGCTCGGTAATAACCGCGTCAACTCGATCGGCAACATCCTGCAACACCCGCGCGTCGGGCTGATCTTTATGGTCCCGGGCTTGCGCGAGACGTTGCGCGTCAATGGCCGCGCGCAGATCACCACCGATCCCGAGCTGCTCGCACAGACCGTGATCAACGAAAAGATGCCGCGCAGCGGCATCCTGGTAACGGCCGACGAAGTCTATTTCCACTGCGGCAAGGCGATGATCCGGTCGGATTTGTGGAACCCGGAAAAGCACGTCGCGCGCAAGGATTTCCCGTCGCTCGGTATCGTCATCGCCGAGCAGATCGGGCAGCTTGTCGAACCCAAGGAGGCCGAGCGCGCCACCGAGGAAAGCTACCGGACGCGTCTCTACTAAGCCTGCCTTGAGCGAAACCGCGGATGTGATCGTCGTCGGCGCCGGGATGGCCGGTGCCGCGGCGGCGGCGCATCTGGCGGCGGATCGCAGCGTCGTGCTGCTCGAACGCGAAAGCCAGCCGGGCTACCACAGCACCGGCCGTTCGGCGGCGCTCTTCACCGAGACCTACGGTAACCGCGCGATCCGCATTTTGACCGGCGGCGGCCGCGCCTTCTATGACGCGTGGGCGGACGGCTTTGCCGAACATCCGATCCTGAGGCCGCGCGGCGCGCTGATGTTTGCGCTGCCCGGACAGGAAGCGCTGCTCGACGCGGCGTGGAACGATCTCTCGTCGCTCGACCCTCGCGTGCGGCGGCTCGATGCCACGGAAGCCTGCGCGATGGTGCCGGTATTGCGGCCGGAACAGGTGCTCGGCGCGGTGCTGGAGCCCGACGCGATGGACATCGACGTACACGAACTGCACCAGGGCTATCTGCGCCTGCTGCGCCGGCGCGGCGGACACTTGGTGACGGACGCGGAGGTTGTCTCCCTCGCGCGCGAGAGCGGCGCGTGGACTGTGCGCACCGGCGCCGGCGATTTCGCCGCGTCCATCGTCGTCAATGCCGCCGGCGCCTGGGCCGACGTTCTGGCGGGGCTCGCGAGCCTGCCGCCGATCGGACTGGTCCCCAAGCGCCGCACCGCACTGACCATCGCGCCGCCGGCCGGGTTTGACGCCGGCGCCTGGCCGATGACGCTGGATGTCGGCGAGACCTTCTACTTCAAGCCCGACGCCGGACAATTGCTGGTCTCGCCGGCCGATGAGACGCCGATCGACCCGTGCGACGTACAGCCGGAGGAGCTCGACGTGGCGATCGCCATCGATCGGCTGACGCGAGCGACGACGATCGAGGTGTCGCGCGTCGAGCGCAAATGGGCCGGCTTGCGCAGCTTTGTCGCCGACAAGATGACGGTCTGCGGCTTCGACCCGCTGGCCGATGGGTTTTTCTGGCTGGCGGGGCAGGGCGGGTACGGCATCCAGACCGCCGAGGCTATGGCGCGCTGTGCGGTGTCGCTGATCGACCGCGGCACGCTGCCCACCGGCATCGCCGCCCGCGGCCTCGCCGCCGCGACGCTCAGTCCCGCGCGATTCCGATAGCCTCGCAACCGAAGCTGCCGCCCCTTTCCGTGCACGGGGGAGGGAGACTTTCAGCGTCGGTCTGCAAGTGGGTGGGGCCCGCACGAACGCTTCGATCTCGTCTAGGTCGGCTCAGCCCGGCATCACACATCCGGCAGTGTGTAAACCGTGCAGGGAGCGGCGATGCCGCGCAGGGCATGGTCGCCTAGCGGCACCAGCGGCGTGGTGGTCTCGGCGGCGATCGCGCCGGAGATCAGCACTGAGCAGCCGAGTGGCCGGCACAGTCCTTCCAACCGGCTGACCAGATTGACCGCTGGGCCGATGGCGGTGAAGTCCAGCCGATCGGCCGCGCCGATATTGCCCCGCAGGATTTCGCCGAGATGCAGCGCTACGCCAAAAGGCAAGGGCGGCAAACCCTGCGCCTGTCGTGTCGTGTCGAGATGCGCCATGCCGGCACAGGCGGCGGCGACCGTCTGCAGCGCGGCGTCGCAGGCTTCGGCCGGTGTACCGGTCACCGGGAAGATCGCCAACACGCCGTCGCCGATGAATTTCAGTACCTCACCGCCGAACGCGTGAACCGCGCCGGCAATGCGGTCGAACCAGGCGTCGAGCGCCGCGATCATCGCCGTGGGTTCGGTCACCTCGGACAGCGCCGTGAAGTCGCGCAGATCGGCGGAAAGCAGTACGGCGCGGATGATCTCCCCGCTGCCGCGGCGCGACGCACCAGATTGCACCCGCGCGGCGCTGCGCCGGCCGAGATAAGCCTCGAGCAGAGTGGCTAGCGCCGCGCGCGCCGACAGGGCCGCCAACGGTGCCGCGGCAAAGCGCGTGACCTGACGCAGCTGGTCGGCCTCGGCGGCGTCGAACGGCCGCATGCCAGCCCACGCCAGCACCGGGCTGTCCGGTCCTTGATCGGTTCGCGCCGGGCCGACCAAGTCCTCCCACACCGGGCCAAGCCCGGCGAGCCAGTCGCGCCCGGCTTGGCCGAGCGGCCCGCCGGCGAAGCCCAGCGCCTCGATCACCATCCCGGTCCCCGCCGGCCACAGCCAGGTGCGGCGAGCGATGATCGGATGCGGCACCGTGAGCGACAGCGCGCCGCCGGCAAGCGGCAAGCCGCTGGCGAGCAACCGCCCGCCGAGCTCGGCGAGGAACTGCTCGGGGCCAGGCCCGGCGCTGGCCTCGTCCACCAGCCAGGAGAGTGGGGCCGATAGCTCCATTGGCAATTCCATATGGCCATCATGCGGCCCCGCGTTCTGGCATGTCATCCGCGCCGTGGCGATGGTAGGGCCGGACCGTTCGGTCTACTCTGCCGGCAAACCCCAAGTCGTGGCGCCCTTGCATTCTCGGTCGCAAGCGGGGCTGGCTATCGCAATCCATGAGGAGACCGATGCGAGAGTCCCTTATCGTCCGCCGCGAGCAGCACATCGCGGCACCGCCCGCCGCGGTGTTCGCCCTCCTGACCGATCCGGAGAAGATTCTGCGTTGGATGGGAACCGACGCGCAGGTCGAACCGCAGCCGGGCGGACTCTATCTTCTGAACGTCAACGACACGCGCGTCGCGCGCGGCACCTTTCGCGAGGTCGTTCCGGTGCATCGCCTGGCCTACAGTTTCGGCTGGGAGGGCAGCGAGGAGGTGCCGCCCGGGTCAAGCCTGATCGAGATCGACCTGATCGAGCAGCCCGACGGCACGCTGCTGCGGCTGACCCATACCGGTCTGCCCAATGCCGAGCAATGCGCGCACCACGCCGAAGGCTGGGCCTATTACATCGGCCGTCTGATGGAGGTTGCTGCCGGGCGCGACCCCGGTCCGGATCGGCACGGCAACGCCCGCCACGACTGATCGGCGTTGCGCTAGAGCTGCCGTTCGCGGTCGCGTTCTTCCTCGGCGGCCGAATCGAGGATGCGTTTGCCGTCCTTGAAGGCCGCGTCGGCGTCGTCTTTCTGGCCGAGGCGCCGGAGGATCGGCGCGATCTCGACCTCGATATAACCGAGCCGGGGCAGTTCCTCGCTGGAGCCGCGCTCCAGCAGGTCGATCGCATAGTACAGCGCGTCGCTCGCCGCGGCGTCGCGGCCGAGCCCGGCGTAGATCAGCCCGAGATCGGCGAAATCGTCGGCGATCAGCGGATGCGTTTGGCGCAGCTTCTCCTGATCGATCGCGATGGCCTGTTCGATGACCGGCAGCGCCTCCTCGAAGCGCTGGGCGCGCAGCAGCAGATTGGCGAGTTGCGCGAGGCTGCGAGCCAATTCGGGGCTGTTCGCGCCGTGGCCCTTGCGGTCGCGGGCGATGGCCGCGCGCAACACCCGCTCGCCTTCGTCGAAACGGTTCTCGGCGGCATAGACCGCACCGAGCACCCGCAGCGCTTCGCTCGACGCCGGGGCTGCGTGCTTTGCGGCGCCCGCATTGGCCTTGTTCGCCCAGGCCTCGGCGGCCTGCAGGTCGCCATGCGCCAGCGCGATCCGGGCGAGCGCGGCGAGCGATGGCTCCAGCGCCGGGCTGTTTGCACCAAACCGCCGCTCCAGCACCGGCAGCGCGGTGATCAACAGCGGCTCCGCCTCGGCATAGTGCTGGCGCAGGATCTCGACATCGGCCAGTCCGACCATGGCGTTCGCGGCGTTGGCCGAATCGCCGCCATAGGCGCGCACGGCAATCTTCAACGCTCGCCGGCGTGAGGTCGCGGCCTCGGCCAGCGCGCCGTCGTCGACCTGCACGCCCGCCAGCCGTTCGAGCAAGGGCAGCAGATGCGGGCTTGCCGCACCGCCGCGGCTTTCCTCGATCGCGATGCTTTTCCTCAGCCCGGCGGTCGAGCGCGTGTCGGCGGCGTCAGCGGCGCGCGTCACGACGGCGGCCAGCAAACCGACGGCAAGAACCCCCCATCGCGACGGCAAATGCGATACTCCCCACCGTTGCCTACGGTCGATACCGCGAATTATCGCCTATGTGGGTGTTCGTGTGCGCGCGCAAAAGTATCCCCGGCGCCCGATTGAGGGCTTGACCGTTCCCTCCTTGCACCGGAGGGTTGCGGGCCGACGCCGCCAGAGGGAGGAGCCGCGGATGGCCCGCGTGCGCGACATCGCATCGACCGAGCTCAGCCCCGGCCTTGCGCGAATCTACGAGGATTTCGCGAGCTCTTACGGCCCGTTCCGCAATCAGGTCGCGGTGTTCGCGCATGTGCCTGCGGCGCTGCGCCATCTGATGCCGCTGCTCATGGAGCTGCGCGCCGCGGCGACGCTCCCCAAGCGTTATCTCGAACTGGCGATCGTTGCCGTGTCGCAGGTCAATGCCTGCGACTATTGCGTTGCCCACCACAAGCCGTTTCTCGCCGTCGAAGGCGTCTCCGCGGCCGGCGTCGACCGGCTGCTGGACTACCGGGATCACCCTGAGCTTGATACCGTCGATCGTCTCGTCGTCGAATACGCGATCGCCGCGACCGAACAGCCGAATCGGTTGCCGGGTTCGCTCTTCGCGCGGCTGCGACAGCACTTCACGGAATCGCAAATCGTCGAGCTCACGCTGCGGATCACGCTGTGCGGGTTCTTCAACAAGTTTAATGATGCGCTGCAGATCGACGAGGAACCCGAGGCGGTGGCGCGGGTCGCGGCGCTGACCGAATAGCAGCGGCAAACAACGGAGAACGTTACGCATGGCGTCAACGCAGAAGAGGGGCCGCGGCAATGGCGGGACGCGCTCTCAACGGCTGAACATCGTGGACACGGCCGAGGGGCGACGGCTCGAAGATGCCCGGACGGGCGGGAGGTGGCGGCACTGGGGGCCTTATCTCAGCGATCGGCAATGGGGCACGGTGCGCGAGGATTACAGCTCGTTCGGCACGGCGTGGGATTATTTCCCGCACGATCAGGCGCGCAGCCGCGCCTATCGCTGGGGCGAGGACGGTCTTGCCGGGTTCGGCGACGAGCATTTGTTCCTGTGTCTTGGGCTTGCGCTATGGAACGGCAAGGACCCGATCCTCAAGGAGCGGCTGTTCGGTCTGACCAACGGTCAGGGTAATCACGGCGAGGACGTCAAGGAACTCTATTACCATCTCGATGGCACCCCGACGCATTCCTACATGCGGATGCTGTATAAATACCCGCAGGCCGCCTTCCCCTATCAGCAATTGGTCGAAGAGAACGGTCGGCGCGGCCAGGGCGACCCGGAATTCGAGCTTATCGATACCGGCGTCTTCGACGGTGACCGCTACTTCGATGTCGTCGTCGAATACGCCAAAGGCACGCCCGACGATATCCTCTGCCAGGTGACGGTGACCAATCGCGGGCCCGATCCGGCGACGATTCACGTCCTGCCGCAGTTCTGGGCGCGCGACATCTGGTCGTGGAAGGAGATACCCGAGCGCCCCAGGTTTGCGGGGCACAATGACGGGTCGGTGACGACGTATCACCCCAACATGCCGACGATGCGCTTTACCTGCGACGGCGCCAGCGAGCTGCTGTTCTGCGACAACGACACCAATCCGCGCCGGCTGTTCGGCATGGCCGACGCGAAGGGATACTTCAAGGACGGGATCAACGATTACATCGTCAACGGCGATCGGGGCGCGGTGAACCCGGCGCGGGTCGGCACCAAGGTCGCGGCACATTGCCAGGCCGATCTGCCGCCGGGCGGCGAAGTGCGGTACCGCTTCCGCCTCGCGGTGGTCGAGGAGGGCGAGGATTTCGAGGTGGCGCTGATGCGCCGCCGCGCGGAGGCCGACGAGTTCTACGGGGCGGTCCAAGACGGGATCACCGATCCGGATGCCCGGATGGTGCAGCGTCAGGCCTTTGCCGGACTGTTGTGGTCAAAGCAATATTACGCGCTCGACATCCGCGAATGGCTGCGCGGCGACCCGATGCAGCCAACGCCGCCGGCGAGCCGCTGGCACGGGCGCAATATCGATTGGGGGCATTTCAACAGCTCCGACATCCTGCTGATGCCGGACAAATGGGAATACCCCTGGTTCGCCGCCTGGGACCTCGCATTCCACTGCGTGAGCTTGGCGCTGATCGATACGGAGTTCGCCAAGGACCAGCTCGTCCTGCTGACCCGCGAATGGTACATGCATCCGAACGGCCAACTGCCGGCGTACGAATGGGCGTTTGGCGACGTCAATCCGCCGGTCCATGCCTGGGCGGCGTGGCGGGTCTACGAGATCGACCGCCGGGCGCGCGGCGGGCAGGGCGACCGCGCCTTCCTCGAGCGGGTCTTCCACAAGCTGATGATCAACTTCACCTGGTGGGTGAACCGCAAGGACGCCGAGGGCCGCAACATTTTCCAGGGCGGTTTTCTCGGGCTCGACAATATCGGGATTTTCGACCGCAGCGCGCCGTTGCCGACCGGCGGCCACATCAACCAGTCGGACGGCACCGCCTGGATGGCGATGTACACGCTGAACTTGATGCGCATCGCCCTGGAGCTGGCCGGGCGCGACCATGTCTACGAGGACATCGCCACCAAGTTCTTCGAGCATTTCCTGCTGATCGCCGAGGCGATGACCAATATCGGCGGCGAGGGGATCGGCCTGTGGGACGAGGCCGACGAGTTCTATTACGACGTGCTCGAATTCACCGGCTCCAACCCGGTGCCGCTGCGGGTGCGCTCGATGGTGGGGCTCATTCCGCTATTCGCCGTCGAGGTGCTCGACACCGCGGTGATCGACCGCCTGCCGGAATTCTCGACGCGACTGCACTGGGTGCTCGACCGTCGTCCGGAGCTGGCGCGGCTGGTGTCGCGCTGGATGGATACCGGCCATGAAGAACGCCAACTGCTGTCGCTGCTGCGCGGCCACCGGATGAAATGCCTGTTGCGGCGGATGCTCGACGAGAGCGAGTTCCTGTCGGAGTACGGCATCCGTTCTATGTCGAAATACCACGAGCAGAACCCGTTCACCCTGGAGCATGACGGGACGCGGTTCGGCGTCGGCTATGTGCCGGGCGAATCGACCTCGGGCGTCTTCGGCGGCAATTCGAACTGGCGCGGGCCGATCTGGATGCCGGTCAATTTTCTGCTGATCGAGTCGCTCTACCGCTTCCACAGTTATTACGGCGACGATTTCCGGATCGAGTATCCCGCGCACTCGGGCAATTTCCTCAGCCTGGCCGAGGTCGCCAACGAGTTGGCGCGGCGCCTGTGCCGACTGTTCCTGCGCGGCGAAGACGGACGGCGTCCGGTGCTCGGCCCGGTGCCGCCCCCGGGACGGCCGGATTTCCAGGACGACCCGTTGTTCTACGAGTACTTCCACGGCGATACCGGGCGCGGCTGCGGCGCGGCGCACCAGACGGGATGGACTTCGCTGATCGCGCTCCTGCTGCAGGCGCGGCCGGGGACGCGGACCTTGCCGACCGACATCTCGCTCACCCGGACCGAGCCCGTGGCCGTGGCGGACTGACCGGCGATGGCCGATCCGCTCGCCCGCCTCGCGCCGATCCGCTTCGGGCCGGAGGCTTTCGCCGACTTGACGGCGGCGGAACGCCGCGAATGGTGGCTCGCCAATGGGCGCGGCGGCTATGCCGCGGGGACCACGGCGCTCAGCCTGACGCGGCGCTATCACGGGCTGCTGATAGCGCCGGTCTATCCGCCGCTGGGGCGCGTGCTGGTGTTGGCCAAGGCGGACGCGACCGTGACGATCGGCGGCGCGAACCACCCGCTTTTTACCAACCGCTGGAGCGGCGGCGCGATTTCTCCCGAGGGTTATCGCGACCTCATCGACTTCCGCCTCGACGGCACTGTTCCGGTCTGGCGGTTTCGCTGCGGCGGCGCGATCGTCGAGCACCGCATCTGGCTCGAGCCCGGCGCCGACACGGTCTGCCTCGCCTGGAGGCTGGAAGGTGGGGGCGACGCCTGGCTCGGCCTCACCTTCCTTGCCAACGGCCGCGATCATCACGGAGAGACGTGGGAACCCGGTTTCGAGCCGGAGATCGCCGTCGGCGGTAAGGACTTGACGGTCACCGCCCGGGATCGCTTCACGTTGCGCATCACCGGCAGCGACGGGCATATCGAGGCGTCTTCCGGCTGGTATGAGAATTTTGATTTGCCCGTGGAACGCGAGCGCGGCCTCGGCGATCGGGACTCGGATCGCCATGTCGGCAATGGCTACATGCCGATCGCACCGGGCAAATGGGCGGGCTATGTCGCGGGCCTCGGCACGGAGGAGGCGGCCGATCTCGGCGCCGCGTTGGAGCGCCGGCTCGCGCATGACCGCGCGGTGCTGACGCAGGCCATCACCGCCGACCCGGTATACGAGACCGCGCCCGGCTGGGTGTTGCGCCTGGTGCTCGCCGCCGACCATTACCGTATCGCCCGCCCGGTCCCCGAGGTGCCGGACGGCCGCTCGGTCATCGCCGGCTATCCTTGGTTTGGCGATTGGGGCCGCGACACGATGATCTCGCTGCCCGGCCTCTGCCTGGCGACGGGACGCTTCGACGAGGCGCGGCTGATCCTCGAAACCTTCGCGCGGTTTGTCGACGGCGGGATGCTGCCGAATGTCTTCCCGGGCGCCGGCGACACGCCCGACTACAACACGGTCGACGCCGCCCTCTGGTACGTCGAGGCGTGGCGCGCCTACGTTGACGCGACCGGCGACGACGCGGCGCTCGGACGCGCCTTCCCCGTGCTGGCCTCGATCATCGACGGCTACACGCGCGGTACGCGCTACGGCATCGCCGTCGACCCGGCCGACGGGCTGGTGCGAGCCGGCGAGCCGGGCGTGCAGCTGACCTGGATGGACGCCAAGGTCGGCGACTGGGTGGTGACGCCGCGCATCGGCAAGCCGGTCGAGATCAACGCGCTGTGGTACAACGCGCTGGTCGCGATGGCGGCGCTGGCCGTGCGCATCGGTGAGGACGGCGCCGCCTATCGAACCGCCGCCGACAAGGCGAAAGCCGGGTTCGTTCGCTTTCTACGGCCGGACGGGCAGGGGCTTTATGATGTGATCGACGGCCCCGATGGCGACGATGCGAGCCTGCGCCCGAACCAGGTCTTCGCCGCGAGCCTGCCGGCGACGCCGCTCGACGCCGCGCAACAGGCCGTGGTGCTCAAGGCCTGCGCGCCCTTGGCAACGCCCTATGGGCTGCGCTCGCTCGGGCCGGACCACCCCGATTATCGCGGCATCTTCACCGGCTCGGTGCATGATCGCGACGGCGCGTATCACCAGGGCACGGTATGGGCGTGGCTGCTCGGCCATTGGGCGCTGGCGAATTACCGCGTGACGGGTGACGCCGCGGCGGCGCAAGCGCTGTTCGCCGGGATCGAGCCGCATCTGAGCGACGCCGGGCTCGGCCAGGTCAGCGAGGTTTTCGACGCCGACCCGCCGCACACGCCGCGCGGCTGCCCGGCGCAGGCCTGGTCCGTCGCCTGCGTGCTCGAAGCGTGGTGGAAGCTGGAGCGGGCCAAAGGCGGCGCTTAGATAGGATTACTGGCCCATCCCGGCGCAGGCCGGGGCCCATCGGTCAGCCTTTCGAGACATGGATCAATGGGTCCCGGCCTTCGCCGGGATGGTGAGTCGGGACGGCTACTGCGCCGTCAGCCCGCCATCCACCACAAGCCCGGCGCCGGTCATGAACCCTGCATCGTCGGACGCCAGGAAGACGATGCCCTTGGCGATGTCGTTGGGGACGCCTAGCCGGCCGATCGGGTGGGTTCCCAGCGCCACGTTGCGCGCCGCATCGGTGTCGTTGCTGCCGTGGTGGCGGGCGCGCGCGGCAAAGGTCTGCTCGCCCATATCGGTCTGGATGACCCCGGGGTGGATCGAATTGACCCGGATGCGGTAGCCCTTGCGGGCGAATTCGAGCGCCGCCGATTTGGTGAACAGCGTCACCCCGCCCTTGGTCATCGAATAGAGCGGGTCGAGCTGCGAGCCGACCAGTCCCGCGACCGACGCCAAATTCACGATCGCGCTGCCATGCGTGCTGTGCGGCGCCCGTTCGCGCAGCGCCGGCAGCGCGAGCTTGGTGCCGAGGAAGACGCCGGTCAGGTTGACCGCGCAGAGCCGGTGCCATTCGTCGAGGCTCGCGTCCTCGATGCCCTTGCCGAGAAACATCCCGGCATTGTTGACTAGGATGTCGAGCCCACCGAACCGCTGGACCGCCGCCGCGATCGCCGCCTGCCAGTCCTCCTCGCGCGTCACGTCGAGGTGGTGGTAGAGCGCGTCGCTGCCCAGCGCCCGCACCGTCTCGCGGCCGCGTTCGTCGAGCACGTCGCCGATCGCCACCTTGGCGCCCGCCGCGATCATCAGCTTTGCGGTCTCCGCGCCGATGCCGCGCGCCGCGCCGGAAATCAGCGCCACCTTGCCGTCGAGCCGGTTCATCGCATTCCCTCCCTGTCGTCGCGCGGGCAACCGCAACGCGGATGGCCCGTTGTCCGTACCCATGCTATCCGCAGCGCGGCGCGCGGCAAACGAGAAGGGGCAGGTTTGCACGGAACAATGGCCGCGATACGGCTCCTGACGCTTCTTGTGGTGGCCTTGGTGCCGTGTGTCGGTCTCGTGGGCAATGCTGTTGCCGCCGGCGAGGACGAAAGCGCCTACGACGGCGCCAATGTCCCCTTCAGGCAAGGCGACTACGCCACGGCAAAACAGCTTTACGCGGCGCTGCTGGCGCGCCAGGACGACGCCGGCCTTCCGGCGGACGACCCGCGGCGGCTCTCGGTGCTGTATCAACTGGCGCGCTGCGAATACCAACTCGGCGAGTATCGCGCCGCTTACGACCATGCCAAGCCGGTTTCCGACGCGCTCGACAAATCCTCCGAGGCACCGGCCGAACGGGTCTTCGACATCGACAATTTCATCGCCAGCCTCGCCGAACGGCTCGACCGCTGGGACGACGAAGTCGTCCTGCTGCAGCGGATGCACCGGGCAGCGGCGCGTATGTCCGGTCTGGAGCCGATCGTCATCCGCAAGATCGAGCTGCACCGCTCGCTGGCGCTGATGCGCGCCGGCAAGATCGAAGAAGGGCGCGCCCTGCGCCAGCAGGCGCTGCACGATATCGCCGCCGACCCCGCCGCCGCGCCGCACCTGCCCGCGGCGCTGAATGAACTCGGCAACCTGCTGCAAAGAGCCGGCTTTGCCGAAGATGCGGTCGAAATTTTCGAGCGCCTGATCCCGCTGTTCGGCAGCGAACCGTCTGACCACCTGGCGATTGCCCGCTTCAACCTCGCGACGGCGCTGCGCGATCTCCATCGTTTCGACGAGGCAATCGAGCAGCAGCGGCTGGCGGCGGACATGCTGGAGGCGGTGCTCGGCAGCGCCGACCGCCATACGATCAGCGCGATCGGCGGCCTTGGCCAGACCTATGATCTCGCGGGCCGGTATGCGCCGGCGGTGCTGTGGCTCGGCCGGGCGCACGAGGCGGCGCGCCGCCAACTCGGTGAGAAGGACCCCGACACCGCGCTCTATGCCAACAACCTCGCCGACGTCTATCGCAATCTCGGCGATCTCGCCGCCGCCGAACGGCTCGACCGCGAAGCGCTGGCGATCCGGCTTGAGGCGCTCGGCGACGATGACGACGATACCGACGCCAGCCGCGGCAATCTCGCGCTCGACTTGCAGCTGTTGCGACGCTTTGCCGACGGCGCGGCGATATTGCAGCCGATGCTCGATCGCAGCCTCGTCGCGCTCGGCCCCGACAACGGCACGACCTGGGAGCTGCGCGAGCGGATCGCCAAGCTGCATCTCTCGGCCGGCCAGCTCGATCACGCGGCGGCGGAGTTTGCCGCCCTCGGTGATCCCGCGCCGCCGGAGCGCCGCGCCCTTTTGCTCAATGCGCGGGCTGCGCTGGCGGACCGTCGGGGTCACACGGCCGAGGCGCAGAAACTATGGGAAGAAGCCTACCAGGCGGCCGTCGTGGCCTTCGGCCGCGACCATCCGATAACGCTGGAGTTTTTCGCCGACGTGTTGGCCGGCCGGGTGCACGATGCGCCGGCCAGCTTGTCGGCCGACCTCCGCGAGCTTGACGACGCGGTCTTGGAATGGGCGCGGCGCGAGATATGGACGACCGATGACCCGCACACGCGGCAGCAACTCTTGGTGCTGTTTCACACGACCCGCAATCTGATCGTTACCTACGCGCTCATCCATCCCGATCCGACGACCGCTGCCCTACTGGTCGAAGCCGCCGAGCGGTGGAAGGGGATCGGGCTGCGCAGCGACCGCCTGCTCGCCCAGCTCGCAAAGTCCGCCGATCCCGAAACCGCCGCCGCGGCGCGATCGCAGGCCGGTGCATCGGAGCGTCGGCAGGATCCGAAGCTGGCGGAAGTGCGCGCGAAACTCGCGCAGTCCTCGCCGGCGTACGCGGAAATGCGGCGCCGGGAACAGGTGTCGCCATCGGATATAGCCGCGGCGTTGCGGCCGGGCGAGGTGCTGATCGATTATTGGGTGCCGGCCGGCAATGGCCGAGATCGCAGCGGTGATCACGTCATCGCCGCCGTGATCACGCGGGACGGTCCGCGCAAGGTGCATGACCTCGGCGGCATCGGCGATTTCGTCGCGGTCTCCGGCATCGAAAAGCTGTTCGTCGGCCGGGATGCGGGCGCGGTTGCCTACACCCGTTTCGTGCAGCCGCTGGAGGAGGATATTGCCGGGGCACAGCGCATCTACCTGGCGCCGGACGGACCGCTGCATCTCGTGCCGTTCGAGGCGCTGCCGACGCCACGCGGCCGTTATCTGGTCGAGGAGCATGAGATCGTCACGCTGCGCAGCGGTGCCAGCCTGATGGCGCCCGGCGAGCGCGGTGGCGGCAAGTCCGGCGGCATCGTCATTGCCGACGCCATCGATTACGGCCGCGGTTCGCATGGCGAGACGCCGCTGCGTGCGCTGCACAGCGGCGAGGGGGCCGCGATAGAGCTGGCGCTACGCCATTCGGCCTTGGCGCCGGTGACCCTGGTCACCGGCCGCGCGGCCTCGAAATCATGGCTGACCCATTTGAGCCCGCCGCCAAGGGTGCTGCATCTGAGCACGCATGGCGGCTACGAACCGGCGCTCGGCGAGATCGACGACCCGCTCGAACTCGGCATCATCGCCTTGGCCGGCGCCAACAGCGACCGCGACGCCGGCTTTATGACGGCGGCCGAGTTGATGGCGCTTAATCTCGACGGAACGGAGCTTGTCGTCCTGTCGGCCTGCGACACCGCGCGCGGCACGGCAAGCTATGCCGAAGGGCTCGCCGGACTGCCCTCGGCACTGACGGTAGCTGGGGCAAGGCGCAGCCTGCTGGCGCTCTGGCCGGTCACCGATGCCGGCACCGCCGTCTTCATGCTCCGCTTCTACGAGCATCTCGCGGCGGCGCCGGGCGCCTACGAAGCGGCCCTGCGGGCGACCAAGCTCGATGTCGTCGCGGGACGGCTTGCCTTGCCCGGCGACGCGCCGGACTGGAAGGCGTTCGTGATGATGCGGAACTGAGCCGACGGCGCTCGCCGCGCCGCGCCGATCGTGGCAAGCTTCGGCCAACCCTCAGGGAGGCTCCGATGCGGATCGCCCGTCTCGATCATCTCGTGCTGACCGTCGCCGACATCGCGAAGACCTGCGATTTCTATACAAAGGTGCTCGGCATGCAGGTCGTGCAGTTTGGCGAGGGGCGCACCGCGCTGCGCTTCGGCCAGCAGAAGATCAATCTGCACGCGGCCGACGCCATCCCCGGTCTCGTCGCCGACAAGCCGACGCGCGGCTCGGGCGATTTGTGCTTTATCACCGAAACGCCGATCGCCGAGGTTGTCGACCACCTCAACAAATGCGGCGTGCCGATCATCACCGGCCCCGGCCCGCGCGCCGGAGCGATCGGCACGATCACCTCGGTCTACATCCGCGACCCCGACCAGAACCTCGTCGAGATTTCGAATTACTGATGGTGGCGACGCACAATCCTCACGGCGCTCGTCAGCGCCTACCGGACCTTGAAGCGGTCACCGCGTGAGGTCAGGCTCGGCCGATTCCGACAAGTCGCTCGATGCCAGCGACAATCGAAGAGAAAAGCTCGTCGGTACAGTCACTCGCACGGTCGGTGTCGAACGTGCCGCCCTCAATTTCGCGAAGGACGCCAACCTGAGCGATCACGCCCGCGGCTGACGTGGCGACCATGCCCGCGATCTGATCATCGAGGCGGCCAATCTGGGAATGGAACCGATCGTCGGATCGCTCGCCCACCGCTGCGGCAGCGTCATCAGCGGCATCCATCTCTGCCTCCCACTTAGCGGCGAGCCGGCGCCGCTCCTCGACAAGGGCTATCACCGGGTCGTCCTCGAAAAGTCGGCTGGACGCGGGTTGTCGGGGGGACATGGGCGTCCGGCCAAGGTTTCCGAGCTTATCGGGGGGATGCGCTCTCAATTGGAGTATTGCTTCTGCTTACGGTACCGGTAACCAGCGAACCCAAACAGGTTCGGCATATACCTGAGGTGAGGGGTTGCGCGGTCTCTGCCGACAGAAGCCCACACACCCACATTAAGAACGTATCAAGAGCATACATCTTCGGCAACGTTGCCTCTGCCGGCGGCCCGCCTATCCGGAAATCAGCTTAAGATGTAGCCGCGTCCTCCTGTTATCCTCCTGTTCCCATCCCCTGTTACTGGACTCGAAAGTGAATTTTTTCAGTAGCTTGATCCTGTTCTTTTTACATCGCGGACGAATCGGGGTTGAGAGATGAAAATCGAAAAAATCAAAGTCTTCCAGGTCCGCTGGTCGCCGCAGGACAAACCGGCGCAGAACAGCGCCTGGGTGCGCATCCATTGCGATGATGGCGTTTTCGGAATCGGCGAGGCGTCGCCGATGCTCGGCGGGCTGGCCTCGCTCGGGATCATCGCCCGCGACATCGCACCGGCGCTGGTCGGCCGCGACCCGCTCGACCACGCGGTGCTGCTCGACACGGCGCTGCATCGCCTGGTGAAGCTCGGTCCGGAAGGGGCGCTGACCGGGGCGCTGGCGGCGCTCGACATCGCGTTGTGGGACATCAAGGGCAAGCTGTTCGGGCAGCCGATCTACAAGCTGCTCGGCGGGGCGTGGCGCACCGCGCTGCCGTTCTACGCGTCGATCGGTGGCAATGGCGAGCGCAGCGTCGACGAGGTGCTGCGTGTCGTCGAGGGGCGACTCAAGGACCAGCCGGCGGCGGTCAAAATCCGCTTCGACGCCGACCGCACCAAGGCCGATGTCGATATCCCCGGCGATATCGCCAAGGCCAAGGCCGTGCGCCAGCTGGTCGGCGACGCGTTCCCGCTCGCCTTCGACGCCAATAACGGCTACTCGGTCGGCGGCGCGATCCGCGTCGGCCGGGCGCTCGAAGAGCTTGGCTATTGGTGGTTCGAGGAACCGGTCCAGCACTATCACGTCAAGGCGATGGGCGAGGTCGCGCAGCGCCTCGACATCACCGTCTCGGCCGGCGAGCAGACCTATACGCTGGCCGGCCTTGCCGACCTGATCGCCGCCGGCGTGCGCATGGTGCAGCCGGACATCGTCAAGATGGGCGGCATCACCGGCCTCACGCAGTGCCAGGCGCTGTGCCAGGCGCACGGCGTGGAACTAGTGCCGCACCAGACGCAGCCGACCATCGGCCACCAGGCGAGCCTGCACATCGCCGCAACGCAGATGGGCGCGACCAAGCCCTGCGAGTGGAACGACCCGTCAACGCGCACCCACGCCGTGTTCGAGAACCCGCCTTTCCCGGCCGACGGCCTGTTCCACCTGTCCGACGCACCCGGCCTCGGTCTGCGCCTCAACGAGGCGGAGCTGGCAAAACGGGTCGTGCCGGTCGAATAGCGCCGTTTGCTCCGCTGGCCGATAGCGCCTAGATTTCGCACCAATGGCGATCGACACGCTGAAAATCTCGCGTCGGCTGCGCGAGGCCGGGTTTACCGAGCCTCAAGCCGAAGCCGTGGTCGAAGCGGTTCGCGATGGTGCGGATGATGCCGATCTCGCGACGAAGCAGGATTTACGACTGCTCAGCACCGAGCTTCGGGCAGAAATCGCTACGGTCCGGGCGGAACTCTCGGCCGAAATCGCTGCGGTCCGGGCGGAACTCTCGGCCGAAATCGCTGGGGTACGGGCGGAACTCTCGGCCGAGATCGTTGGGGTACGCGCGGAACTTTCAGCCGAAATCGCTGGCGTGCGTGCGGAGATGCGCGAGATGGAGCAGCGCTTCATCGCGCGTTTGGAGGCGGCCAAAGCGGAGCTGCTCAACCGAATGTTCTCAATGGTCATGGGGGCCGTGCTGGTAAATATCGTCGCGATGCTGGGCGCAATGTTCGCCTTTGCAAAACTGCTCGGACACTAATGGGAGGCCGGTTATGAAGATCGAGCGCATCGACCATCTCAACATCACCGTCGCCGATATCGACCGCAGCATCGGCTTCTACAAAAAGGTGCTCGGCATGGAGGCCGAGATGATCGGCGAGGGCAGGGCGGCGTTGCTGTTCGGCCAGCAGAAAATCCATCTCGATCTCGCCGGCGGGCCGATGACCCCAAGGGATCAGGGGCGGGCCGAGCCGCGCATGCCGGCGCATATCTGTTTTGTGACCGATACACCGGCTGGTGAGATCAAGGCGCATCTCGCGGAATGCGGCGTCGCGGTGCGCATGGAAGGGCCGCGCGCCGGCGCGATCGGCACGCTCCAGTCGGTCTATATCGACGACCCGGACGGCAACTCGATCGAGATTTCGCATTACTAGGGGCGGTGGCGCGATGCCGGCGGAGAGCTTGCCCAACGATGTCCAGATCCTCGCCGACGCTTATGGCGAGCGCATCTCCGAGGTGTTCAAGGTCTTCGCGGAGGCGATCTATACCGGCGAGCCGGAACGCGACGCCGTCGTGCGCTTTCGCCGTGGGCTGGTCTCGGCCCGCCGTGCCTACGATGCGGCGCTGGTGGTCATAAACGAGGGCGGGTTGAGCTAGGGCTGTTTGTTGCCGCCCTACCGCTCAGTCGTCCACCGACATCGCCAGGACCAGGCTCAGCTGCGACAGCGGCCGGCCGGTTTCGGCAGCCCAGGCATTGAAGCAGGCCTGCGCCGCGGCGCGGTCCTTGCGGTTCTTGGGCGGCGGCAGGTCGGCCCAGTGCTTGAGGGCGGCGATCACCGATTTCGACAGCACAAACGTGTCCTTGCCGACCATCCGCAGGAACATCGGTCCGGAGGCGCCGCCCATCTGGCTGAACCGGTCGGCGAGCGCCTCCCACAAGCCGACGATATTGTTGCCGGGCCAGGTGCCGAGCCAAGTGCCGAGACTGCCGAATTCCTCGGCCGTCGCCAGGACCGACGCGGCGTTGTCGCGCACCGATTTCAGCTTGCCCCAGTGGCGGATCAGCCGTGCATCCCCCAGCAGCTTTTCGAGCGCCTCATCCGACATCGCCCGCACGCGGCGCGGTTCAAAGCCCTCGAATACTTCCTCAAAGGCCGGCCATTTCGCGTCGACCAGACTGTGCTTGAGCCCGGCGCGAAACACCCGCAGCGACATTTGCGACAAATAACGGTCATCCGAAACCGCCGCCAGTTCGGAGGCGCTTTTTGGCTGCGGCAGCCGCGCCTCGATCGCTCCGGCGCCATGGCGCGCTTGGGCTGCATCGAGGATCTGGGTGAAGCTCGCTGCGGGCATGACCGCGCTCCTGGTATCGTGCCGGTGTCGGGGGTTTTATCACGCGCCGGCCGGTTGTGCGCGGCTTAGGGGAAAACGTGCTGCCTCTTTTATGTGCCGCGCCGCCGGCGGGCATTGACGCTCAGAGGTCAGGGACGGCGAATTTCTCGCGCAGCCGCATCAGCCGATAGCCGAGCCCGAGATAGAGACCGCATTCGGCGCGCGCGGCGATGAAGTCCGCCGGCGTCGTGTCGTGTTTGTCGCGCAGATGGGCGACGACGACCGAGTCGACCGGGATGCGGCTGAAATCCTGCAGCAGCATCCGGCAGTGCGCTGCCGCGTAGGGGCCGATGCCCTTGAGGCTCAGCAAGTACTCGTGGTCGAGGCGTTCGGTATCGCCGTTGCCCGCCATGTCGATGACGCCCTCATCGAGCAGACGGCGGGTCGCTGCCGCGACGACGGGCGCACGAAAACCGAGCTTGGCGATCTGGCGCAGCCTTTCCTCGCCGTAATCGAGGATCGCATGCGGTTCCGGAAACGCGCCGCCGCCCGGCTCCGCGACCAGCGCCGCGCTCATCCGGCAGGTGCCCGACCAGCTGGTGTTGACCGTCAGGATGGTCTTGACGAAGTCCTCGTAGAAGGTGGAGCAGCGGAGGATGCGGCCGCCGCCAGATGCGATCAGGCCCGCCTCTTCGGCAAAATGCGGCCCGAGCATTTCGACGGCCGCCGCCGGATCCCAGTCGGCCGAGACCCAGCGCGCCGCGCGCCGCAGGATTTCGCTCGCCTCGACGCCGGCAAATCCCTCCCAGTCGATGGCGAGCGTCGATGGGTCACGCTGTGTCGCGCGGATCGTGCCGCGCGCGCGCGCAATCCACTCGACATGCGACAGCGTGCCGGTCTCCGCCTCCCAGCGCCACGGCTCTAGATACACCCAGCCATGGCTGGCGACGGTCAGCGCCAGATCGACGGGCCAGGCGAGTTCGAGGAGCGCCGTGTTTTCATCGGCAAGCGAATGCGCGGGATCGCCCCCACCCCGACCCTCCCCCGCCGGCGGGGAAGGGGGATGGCTGGCGTCATGCACTAACGCGCTCCCTCCCCCGCTGGCAGGGGAGGGTTGGGGTGGGGGTGTCAGCTCGGGATCAAGCCGCATTCAACGCCTGGTCGAGGTCGGCGAGGATGTCCTCTTCGTGCTCCAGCCCGATCGACAGCCGTACATAACCGTCGGTGACCCCGGTCTGCAGCTGTTCCTCCGGGGTGAGCTGCGAGTGGGTCGTCGAGGCGGGATGGATCGCCAGCGACCGGGCGTCGCCGATATTGGCGACGTGGTAGAACATCTTCAGCGCGTCGATAAAGCGCCGGCCGGCTTCCATCCCGCCTTTCAGCTCGAAGCCGAGGAGCGCGCCGTAGCCGCCCTTCAGATGCGCGTCGGCGCGGCGCTTCGCCTCGCCGGTCATCAGGCTGGGGTGGATCACCTTGCTGACCTTGGCGTGCTCCTTGAGGTGCCGGGCGACGGCGTTGGCGTTGGCGCACTGCACCCGCATGCGCAGCGGCAGGGTCTCCAGCCCCTGGATGTGCAGGAAGCTGTTGAACGGGCTCGCCGCCGCGCCGATGTCGCGCAGCAGCGTGACGCGCGCCTTGATGATGTAGGCAACCGGGCCCATCGGCTTGACCGCCTGCGTCCACACCGCGCCGTGATAGGCCGGGTCGGGCGTGTTCAGCAGCGGGAAGCGCTCGGCGTGCGCCTCCCAGTCAAAATTGCCGCCGTCGACGATGATGCCGCCGATCGAGGTGCCGTGGCCGCCGATATATTTCGTCGTCGAATGCATCACCACCGCCGCGCCATGGTCGAGCGGGCGGCAGATCACCGGTGCCGCGGTATTGTCCATGATCAGCGGTACGCCCAGCTCGCGGCCGATCTTGGCGACCTCGGCGATTGGGAACACTTCGAGCTTCGGGTTGGGCAGCGTCTCGGCGTAATAGCAGCGGGTCTTGGCGTCGGTCGCGCGGCGGAAATTCTCCGGGTCCGAGGGATCGACGAAGCGCACCTCGATACCCATCGTGCGCTGCATCGTGTGCAGGAACAGATTCCAGGTGCCGCCGTATAAATCGGTGGAGCTGACGAAATTGTCGCCCACCTGGGCGATGTTGTTGACCGCGAACAAGGACGCCGCCTGTCCGGAGGCGACGGCTAGCGCCGCGACGCCGCCTTCGAGCTGCGCGACGCGCTGCTCGAGCACGTCGTTGGTCGGGCTCATGATGCGGGTGTAGATGTTGCCGAGTTCCTTCAACCCGAACAGGTTGGAGGCGTGTTCGGTGTCGCGGAACTGGTAGCTGGTGGTCTGGTAGATCGGCACCGCGACAGCGTTGGTCGTCGGGTCGCTGCGATAACCGGCGTGCAGCACGATCGTCTCGGGGTGTTTTGATTCCGTCGGCATAAGGTTCTCCGTGGCAGGGGCTGGGGCGGCGGAGGGAGCGGCACTTTGCCACGCGCCGCTTCTCGACGTAAGGGCGATGTGGAGGCACCATGACGCGGTTTAAAAACGCAATCGCTGTCGCCGTCGCAGTCGTCGTGATGGCGATCATCATCGGCGTCGCCATTGTCAATTGGCGCGAAATTGGCGAGACGGGAATTGATCTTAACGGCTGGATTGCGCTGACTTTGGGGGCGCTGGTGACGCTGGGGCTCGGTGTTGGCTTGATGGCATTGATCTTTATCAGCAACCGGCGCGGCTACGACGATCCTCCCTAAAAGAAAACGACGATCCCGGTGCGTTTCCTCGCTTTCTCGTTGCCGTATTTACGGTTCGGTGATAGGTGGCGCGCCTTCATCCTGTCTGCGCACTAAAAGGAAAGCACCTTTGAAAACCTCAAAGCCTGCCGGCGACGCGCCGCGCTATGGGCGCGGAACCGGTATTCCCAACCCGATCGACGTTCACGTCGGTAAGCGCATTCGCATGCGCCGGTTGTTTCTCGGCATGAACCAGGAGACGCTGGCGAACGCGCTCGGTCTGACCTTTCAGCAGGTCCAGAAATACGAGGGCGGCGCCAACCGCGTCAGCGCCTCGCGGCTGTCGGCGATGGCCGACATCCTCGGCGTGCCAATCTCGTTCTTCTTCGGCGACCTGCCGACCGACGACAAGCAGGGTTCTGTCGAGGAGCGCGAGAGCCGCGAACGCATGGAACGCCCTGAGACGATCGAACTGGTCCGCCTCTACTATGCGATCACCGACCTCAAGGTGCGGCAGAGCTTCCTCGACATGGTCAAATCGGTCGCCGAATCAGGCAAGCGCAAGGGCTGAGCCCGCTTCACGAAAGTCCGTGATAGTCGCGGTACCATGCGACGAAACGCGGTATCCCCTCGTTGATCGGCGTTTTCGGCTCATAGCCGAAATCGCGCCGCGCTGCCTCGATATCGGCATAGGTCGAGACGACGTCACCGGCCTGCATCGGCAGCATCGTCTTGATCGCCGCGCGGCCGAGCGCGCGCTCCAGCGTCGCGATGAAGTCCAGCAGCGTCTCCGGACGGTTGTTGCCGACATTGTAGATGCGGTGATCGCCGACCTCGCCAGCCGGCATCTCGGCGGCGGCCGCGACCGCGGCGATCGTGTCGTCGATATAGGTGAAGTCGCGGCTCATTTGGCCGTTGTTGAAGACCTTGATCGGCTCGCCGGCGAGGATCGCCTTGGTGAAAATATAGAGCGCCATGTCGGGCCGCCCCCAGGGGCCGTAGACCGTAAAGAAGCGAAACCCGACCGCCGCCATGCCGTAGGACCGGCAATAGCTTTCGGTGATCAGCTCGCCGGCGCGCTTGGTCGCGGCATAGAGCGAGACCGGGCTGTCGGCGCGGTCGTCGACGCTGTAGGGCTGCTTCTCGTTGGCGCCGTAGACCGAGGACGAGCTCGCGTAGATGAACTTGTCCAGCCGCTTCAACCGCCGCGCTGCTTCGAGCAGCACGACCTGGCCTCTGACGTTCGACTCGACGTAGACGAGCGGATTCGACAGCGAGTAGCGCACCCCCGCCTGCGCCGCGAGATGGACGATGCGGTCGATCTCGGGGTGGCGGTCGACAAGGTCGATGACGCCGTCGTAATCGGCGACATCCAGCGGGTAAAACGTGAAGCGATTGTGCCGTTCGAGCCGCTGGGTGCGCGCGCGCTTCAGCGCCACGTCGTAATAGTCGTTTAGATTGTCGACGCCGATCACCTGATGTCCAGAAGCGAGCATGCGTTCGGCGAGGTGATAGCCGATAAAGCCGGCGCTGCCCGTGATCAGCAAAGCCATGAAGTCATCCGCAGCGGGGATTTTGTTGGCCCGTCATGCGCGGGCGGCACGCGGTAACACATTGACGATGCGAACGCCATGCCGCTGCGTGCTTGCACCGCGTTATAAAGTTTGTCATTCCGGGGCCGTCCGCAGGGCGGAACCCGGAACCTATGAAAACGGACGGTCGTGGGTTGGCATCAGCGCATGATCTTTTATTCGAGACGCCCGTGTTCATGGTTTCCGGGTTCGCTGCGTTGCAGCGCCCCGGAATGACAATGTTGGTTCGACGATGTGCGGGATAGCGGGCGTTCTGCTGGCGCAGGCGAACGTGCCGCGCGGCGAGCTGGAGGCACGGCTCTGGGCGATGACCGGCGCGGTGCGCCACCGCGGGCCGGACGATCAGGACATCTGGACCGACGGGCTCGCCGGGCTGGCGCAGGCCCGGTTGGCAATCATCGATCTCTCCGCCGCCGCCAACCAGCCGATCAGCAGCCAGGACGGTTCGGTGTGGCTGACCTTCAACGGCGAGATCTACAATTTCGCCGCGATCCGCACCGATCTCGAAGCGCTCGGCTATGTCTTCCGCAGCCGCGGCGACGCCGAGGTCATCGCCAACGGCTGGCACGCCTGGGGACCGCGCGTCCTCGACCGCATGCGCGGCATGTTCGCCTTGGCGCTGTGGGATACGCGCACGCGGCGGCTGATCCTGGCGCGCGACCGTCTCGGCAAAAAGCCGCTCTACTACGCGCCGACGCGGTCGGGGCTGCTGTTCGGCTCCGAGATCAAGGCGCTGCTGACCTGGCCGGACATGACGCGCGCCCCCAACCTCGCGGCGATCGATCATTACCTCAGCCTGCAATATGTCCCCGCGCCGGAGACCGCGTTTACCGGCATCCATCGGCTGCCGGCGGCGCATTACCTCGCTGTTTCGCCCGATCCCGACGGCACATGGCGGAACATCGAACTGGTGCGCTATTGGCGGCTGCCCGAGCCGGGCGCCGCCCGCGGCGGCCGGCCCACCGAGGAACTTGAACGCGAACTGGTCGCGCATCTCGACGAGGCTGTGCGGTTGCGGCTGATTGCCGACGTGCCGCTCGGCGCGTTCCTCTCGGGCGGCATCAATTCGGCGAGCATCGTGGCGACGATGGCGCGGGTCGGCGGCGGACGGGTCAAGACCTTTACGATCGGCTTTGGCGACCCGCGCTTCGACGAGACGCGCTACGCCCGCCTGGTCGCCGAGCGCTACGGCACCGAGCACGAGGAATACGTCGTCGAGCCTGACGCGGTGGCGATCCTGCCGCGGCTGGTCTGGCATTACGGCGAGCCGTTCGCCGACCCCTCGGCGATCCCGACCTATTACGTCTCCGAGATGGCGCGGCGGAAGGTGACCGTCGCGCTCAACGGCGACGGCGGTGACGAAGCCTTTCTCGGCTACCCACGCTATCAGGCGATGCGGCATCTGGCACGCCTCGATCGCCTGCCGGGGTGGAGCCGGCTGGCGCTGGCCCGGCTGCTGACCTGCGCGCCGGCCGGCCTGCAGCGCGAGCTGAAGCTGCCGCGTATTCGCGACGTGCTGGAGGCCTCGGCGGGGCGGGCCGAGCAGCGCTATGGCGGCACGATCGTGTTCTTTGCCGACCGCGACAAGGCGGCGGGCTACGGCGAGGCGATGCGGTCGCAGCTCGACCATTCGGCGCTGGATTTACTGGCGCCGTATTTCGCCGCGGCCGGCGGATTGGTCGAGGGTGCGAACTGGGCCGACCTGCACACCTATCTGCCCGACGATCTGATGGTGAAGGTCGATGTCGCCAGCATGGCGCATGGGCTGGAGACCCGCTCGCCACTGCTCGACCACGTGTTGCTGGAGTGGGCCGCCGGCATTCCCGCCGAGGTCAAGCTGGCCGGCGGGCGTACCAAGGCGTTGCTCAAGCGGGCGATGGAACCGTATCTGCCGCGCGAGGTGATCTATCGCAAGAAGATGGGGTTCGGCGTGCCGATCGACGAATGGCTGCGCGGCGAGTTGAAGCCGCTCGCCTACGACACGCTGTTGTCGCCCTCGGCGCGCCAGCGCGGCCTGTTCCAGCCCGATTATGTCCGCGGCCTGCTCGACGAGCATTGCTCGGGCGCGCGCGATCACCATTACCGGCTGTGGGCGTTGCTGATGCTCGAATTGTGGTTCCGCATGTGGATCGACGCCCCAGCCGAGCAGGCGCTCCTGCGCCCCGCGGCCTAAGGGGCGCAGCTCAGGCTGGTGCCGGTCAGAAACGGCTCGGCGTCCGAGGAGGCGCCTGACAGGCACAGGAACGAAGGCGCGCCGCGCCCCGAACTCGCCGCCGCGGTGGCGTTGTTGGTGCCGCCTCCAGAGGATGTCCCGCGCGAACCGGTGTTCGCCCTCGTGCTTCCACCGCCCCCCGAAGCTTCCGTGGTGCCGCCCGTGCTCGTCCCGCCGCCGCGCGCGCTGGAGCGTGCCCCATCGGATCCGGTGGTCGTCGACGAGGTCCCTTTGCTGCTCGGCACCGAGCCGGTACCCGTGTTGACGACCGCCCCGATCCCTCGGGTCGAGCCGTTCTGACTATGCGGCACGCTGGCGATCGCGGTGGTCCCGGTGGTGATCGCGCCGGGTCCGCTGACCGTGCCGGCGGTGGCGGCGCCGCCGGCTGATCCGGCAGCGGTCGGGTTTGTGCTGGTCAGCGTGGTGCTGCCGGGCGGTGCATTCGGGTTCGGCTCGGGCGCTGGCGTATCGGCCGTTTTCGGCAGGGTCACCGCGCCGCTGCCGGCAGCGCCGGCGCCGGCGCTGCCGGGGGTCGGTCCGCCGACCGCAGGCTCCGCGGACGCCGCCGGCGTCTGCTGTGCCGCGACCGGAAACGCGGCGAGCAACAAAACCGCGACGGCAAGGAACAGCCTCATCTTACGGCAACGCGACCGTTTGACGACGGTTCCCGGCCGCTGGCCGCGTCGAGACCAGTCTGCTACCGTCGCGCCAGCCGTAAAGGATTGCGCATGGCCGAGGAGATGGGCGCGTCGACCGCGCCGGTGGTGACGATCGCGGAAGGCCGCGCGACGATCCGCCTCAACCGGCCGCGCGAGCACAACCGGCTCGAACCCGGCGATCTCGTCGTGCTGTGCGACACCTTCGCGCAAATCGACAACGACCCCGGCATCCGTGTGCTGGTGCTCACCGGGACCGGGAAAAGCTTCTCGTCGGGCTACCATATCGGGGCGCTTCTCGAGCGGCATGCCGGCCAGGCCGAGCCCGGCCAGGCGGACGACACGTTCGAGACCGTGGTCAACCGCCTGGAGGCGCTGCGTGTGCCGACCATCGCGGCATTGCAGGGCAGCGTCTATGGCGGCGCCACCGACCTCGCGCTGGCCTGCGACTTCCGCATCGGCGTCGAAGGGATGCGGATGCTGATGCCGGCGGCGCGGCTCGGGATCATCTACTACCCGAGCGGCATCGAGCGCTACGTGTCGCGGCTCGGCGCCGCCGCCGCAAAGCGGCTCTTCCTCACCGCCGAGCCGATCGAGGCCGAAGAGATGCGCCGCGTCGGCTATCTCGACCAGATCGTGCCGGCCGAAGAGCTGCCGGCGCGGGTCGATGCGCTGGCGTCCGCGCTTGCCGCCAATGCGCCGCTGGCGTTGGCCGGCCTCAAGCGTGCGATCAACGGGGTCGCCGCCGGCCGTCTCGACCGCGACGCGCTCGCCGCGGCGCGTGCCGCCTGCTCGGCCTCGGAGGACCATGCGGAGGCCCTTAAGGCGTGGTCCGAGAAGCGCAAGCCGGTGTTTCGGGGACGGTAGCGGCAACGCGGTGATCGCGTGGTTCGAACAGCGCTGCGTACCTCCTCACCATGACGGATGTCCTTGATGGCATCCTGCAACTGGCCGTCATCCTGAGAACCTGACTCGAAACTACCTTCGTCATTCCGGGGCGGCCTGCAGGGCCGAACCCGGAACCCATGAACACGGTCTCCTCCGATGTGGTTACGGGCCTCGGGACGCACTTTTCGAGGTCCGCGTTCATGGTTCCGGGTTCATCGCTGCGCGATGCCCCGGAATGACGAGCAAAAAACACTCAGACGACGACCCAAACGCATTTCAAGTCAGGCTCTGAGGAGCGCCGACAGGCGCGTCTCGAAGGACGCATCGACCATCCCGCAGCCCAAAACCGCGTGACAACACCCGCCGATCACGCCACGCTGCGCCGCGGCGATCTACAACACGCTCGCGGCCGAGGAGACCTGGGACAAGATGTTCGCGATGTGGGACCGCAACCTGAAGGGCTGAGCCCTTTTTGCGAATGGCAGCGCTCTTCCGCGCGGCGGAAGAGCAAGAGGGCTCGGGGGCGCCGGAATGCGGCTTACTGTGTTGGCGGCGGCGCTGCTTCTGGCGTCTTCGAGCGCGATGGCCGATTGCAACCATCCGACGGTGATCAAGGTCGCCGACGGTGGCGGCGAGTCGACGATCGAGGAAAACGCGCCGAGCGCGACGGTCGATTGCTACCAGTTCACCGGCGCCGTCGGGCAGCGGGTCGCGGTTGAACTGACCGGCGGTAGCCGGGATGCCGTGTTCGCGGTGTTCGCGCCCGGCTGGCAGGCTACCTGCGACGCGACCGAGGACTGCGACATCGTGGGCGACCAGCTCAGTGACGACGCCGCCACCAGCTGGTTGGAGACGCTCTGGGTGGCCGGCAACTACCTGATCGTCATCGACAATTCGCGCAGCGATGCCGACTATCGCCTCAATGTCGAACTTCGTTAGCCGGAGGTAAAAGCGATGAAACTCCGTCACAACCCCCCTCGCCGCATGTCCGAAAGGTCATGGTGGCCGCGCACGAGCTTGGCCTCGCCAGCCGCATCGAACTGCTCGACACGGCGGTGAGCCCGGTCACGACAAACGCGACGCTGGCCGGCGAAAACCCGCTGATGAAGATCCCGGCGCTGGTCACCGATGACGGGCAGGTGCTGTTCGATTCACCGGTGATCTGCGAATACCTCGACAGTCTGGCGGGCGGCGGCAAGCTGTTCCCGGCATCGGGCAAGGCGCGCTGGACGGCGCTGCGTCAGCAGGCGCTGGGCGACGGCATTCTCGACGCGCTGATCCTGTGCCGCTACGAGGTCGCGGCGCGGCCCGAGGACAAGCGCTTCGCCGGCTGGACCGATGGCCAGATGAAGAAGGCGCATCAGGGTCTCGCGGCGCTCGAAAACGAGGACCTGTCGGGTCGCACGATCGGCACCATCACCGCCGGCTGCACGCTCGGCTATCTCGATTTCCGCTTCCCGAACGATGGCTGGCGCAACCGCCACCCGAAGCTCGCCGAGTGGTACAAGGGCGTCGATGCGACGCCCGCGATGCAGGCGACCAAACCGCCTGCGGGTTGACGGCGCCCTCTATCACCCAGCGCGAAGGACAAACATCGCAAAGGCGAGATTGAGGGCGATCACGCCGATGAGGAACACGATGGGCATAACGCTGGGGCTTTGGGGCACGGAGGTTCTCGGTTAGCTGGCGCTGCGCCGTAGCGCATCGTCGCAAGAAATCGGTACGCCCGCGTTTCCGGCAAGATCGCGAAAACCGATGACAGCCCCGCCGCCAACGCATTCTCGCGACTGCAACCGTGCGGGATGGTCAAAGCAACTCGCCTTGTGCGGCCGGATAAAGGATCGTGCCGTCCGCCCGCGGCACGGCGCCGGGTGTCAGCGAGGCGGGCTCGGTCTTGCCGTGTTCCATGATGTGGCGGACATCCTCGCCCGCCGCCAGCAGATAGTCGGCGACGATGCGGCGGTGGCAACGCCACCACACCGCCTCGGCGCACATGATCGCGCAGGTTTGGTCGTGCGCGATGGCGCGCAGCTCTTCGAGCGCGGCGTGGAATGGCCCGGTCAGCGCGTAATCGGCATAGGCTTGGAACGCCTCGTTCCGCCACAGCCCGTTCGGTGACGGCGGCGCGCCCTTCGGCCGGTGCCGCAAGCCACCGAGCGCCGGCGTATGGCGATAGCCGATCCCGGCCGCGTCCAGCGTTGCGGGGAGCACATCGGCATTGAATTGCGGGTTGAACCGCGAGCGCGGCACCGTGCGGACATCGACGAGCAGCTCAACGCCGACCTCGCGCAGCAGCGCGATCAGCTCCTGCGCCGGGCGCGTCGAATGGCCGATGGTGTAGATCATCTCGCCTACCGACCAACCCGCAGTATTCGCCGAATGTCCCGCGCTCCATGCAGAACGCGCACAATTTGTACGTCGTTGCCGGCGAGGCGATAAAAGATCAGCTATCGCCGATAAGGAAGGCTCCGTAGCCCGGGCAGTAAATCCTCGCGAGCGCGGCCGAGCAGCGGATGAATCTCCAGCAACCGACAATAGTCTTCGAGAACTCGCAACAAACCGCTGCGCTTCGGTCTGGTTGTCAGCCGCGATGAAGTCGCCGATCTCGACCAGGTCGAGTTCGGCCCGCCACGAAAATTCCAGCCGAGCCATACGTCAGTCGGCTCGGAAACGCTCCTTGAGCCTCGTGAAGACCGCCGCCGCCTCGCTGGCGCGGCCGGCATCGAGATCATCGACCCCGATCTGCAAATCCTGTTTGAGCGCGGCCAGTTTCTCGGCGTCCGACTTCGCCGGCTCAATGGTGACCGCCACACGGGTGGCTTCAGCAAGCTGCTTAGGGAGGCGGGAAGAGATACGCTCCGGCAATTCGGAGACCGAGACCTCGATCGTGAAAGGCTCCACTTTGCTCACCTCCTGGTTCAGCGCCATCCTAATACATATGCTGGCCGCCGTTCACCGAGAGGGTCGAGCCGGTGATGAAGTCGGCGTCGTCGGCGACGAGGAACAAGACGGTGCGGGCGATGTCCTCGGCCTTGCCGAGCCGGCCGACCGGGATGCGCGCGATGATCTTTTCCAGCACGTCGGCCGGCACCGCGCGCACCATGTCGGTGTCGACATAGCCGGGGGCGACGGCGTTGACGGTGATGCCGCGCGCCGCGCCTTCCTGCGCCAGCGCCTTGGTGAAACCGTGGATGCCGGACTTGGCGGCGGCGTAGTTAACCTGGCCGTATTGCCCGGCCTGGCCGTTGATCGAACCGACATTGACGATGCGGCCGAAATGCCGCTCGCGCATGCCGTCGATCACCGCCTTCGACATGTTGAAGCAGGACGACAGATTGGTCTGGATCACCGCGTTCCATTGCTCGAACGACATGCGATGCATCGTCGTGTCGCGGGTGATGCCGGCATTGTTGACCAGCACGTCGATCGGCCCGAGCTCCGCCTCGACCGCCTCGACGCCGTCCTGGCAGGAATGGAAGTCACCGACATTGAACTTGAAGACCGGGATGCCGGTCTCATTCTGAAACTTCTCGGCGGCGGCATCGTCGCTGCCGTAATTGGCCGCGACCGTGTAGCCGGCATTCTTTAACGCAACCGCGATCGCCCGGCCGATACCGCGCGTGCCACCGGTGACCACCGCCACTCTGGCCATGGCTTTCCTCCCAAATCTGTATCACCGCCCGCTGCGGCGGCTATTCGTCAACGCCCCGAAGCGCCATCCCGGCGAAGGCCGGGACCCATTTCTCTATCGCACGAGCAACGGAAGCATGGGCCCCGGCCTGCGCCGGGGTGGTCATAAAAGCAAGCTGCTCCGCTAGTCGCGCGCGATGCACATCGCAATCCCCATGCCACCGCCGATGCACAAAGTGGCGAGGCCTTTCTTGGCGTCGCGCTTCTGCATCTCGTAGAGCAGCGTCGTCAGGATGCGCGCACCCGAGGCGCCGATCGGATGGCCGAGCGCGATCGCCCCGCCATTGACGTTGAGCTTGTCGGGGTCGAAGCCGAGATCCTTGCCGACCGCGCAAGCCTGCGCGGCGAAGGCTTCGTTGGCCTCGATCAGGTCGAGATCGTCGACCGACCAGCCGGCCTTCTTAAGCGCCATTCGGCTCGCCGGGATCGGCCCCGAGCCCATGATCGCCGGATCGACTCCGGCCGTCGCCCAGGACACGATACGGCCCAGCGGGTTGATGCCGCGCTTGGCGGCCGCGTCGGCGGTCATCAGCACGATCGCGGCGGCGCCGTCATTGATGCCCGAGGCGTTGCCGGCAGTGACCGTACCGTTCTTGTCGAAAGCCGGGCGCAGGCCCGACAGCACCTCGAACGTGGTGCCGTGCTTCGGGTGCTCGTCGGTGTCGACGACGGTATCGCCGCGCCGACTCTTGATCGTCACCGCGACGATCTCGTCCTTGAACCGGCCGGCCTTCTGCGCCGTCTCGGCCTTCTGCTGCGAAGCGACCGCGAACTGGTCCTGCTGCTCGCGGGTGATCTGCCAGCGCTGCGCGACGTTTTCGGCGGTGTTGCCCATGTGGTAGCCGTTGAACGCGTCCCACAACCCGTCGCGGATCATCGTGTCGACCATCTGCGCGTCGCCCATTTTGGTGCCGTTGCGCAGATGCAGGCAGTGCGGTGCCTGGCTCATGCTTTCCTGGCCGCCGGCGACGACAATATCGCTGTCGCCGTTGCGGATCGCCTGGTAGCCGAGCGCCACGGTGCGCAGCCCCGAGCCGCAGAGCTGGTTGACGCCATAGGCCGTCGCCTCATACGGAATGCCGGCGGCGACTGCGGCCTGGCGCGCTGGGTTCTGACCTTCGCCGGCGGCGAGGATCTGGCCCATGATCACCTCGTTGACTTCACTCGGATCGACCTCGGCGCGGCGCAGCGCCTCGGCGATCGCCACCTCGCCCAGCTTGTGCGCCGGCAGACCGGCAAGCCCGCCATTGAACGCGCCGACGGCGGTCCGGGCGGCGCTGGCGATGACGATCTCGGGCATGGTGTTCTCCTCGCGGCGGGTGCCGACTTATGTGGGCCGGCAAGTCGTATCAAAAAGGGGTGATAGGAAGAAGTCCGCACTGCTGGCGGAAGGCTTTCGTGGTCATGGGTTCCGGGTCCAGCGCGATGCGCTGTCCCGGAATGACGGCGCTTTACTTCGTCCCATCGCGTGCGGTGCGGCGAGTTCGCGGCTGCCCGATCTTTCGTTCGATTGCGGCGAGCCGGCGGTCGAGCTGATCCACCCGCTCGGCGAGCGCCGCCAACGCGTCGGCCTGCGCCGCCCCGGCGTCCGCGGCGGGAGGGACGGGGGGCCCAAATGGGGCGAAGAATGGCGGCCACGCCGAGAACGGCGCCCCGCCGGCCAGAGACGATCCGGCGTCGGGATAGGAGAACTGGCCGGTGAGCGCCTGCCAGCGCTTCAGCATCTCCAGCGCCCGCGGGTCGCCCAGCAGCGCGGTCAGATACTCCGTCCATAGCGACAGATAGCGGCGCGCCAGCTCATCGGCATCGGTCATTGCGGCAATATAGGCCGCGGCGCCGGCGACCGGCCAGCTTTCGCGCCGCGCGCCGCGCGATTGATGACGGGAATCGCGATGAATCGCGGTATTGTTGCAAAGCAGCATTGCTGCCAGGCAGGGACATCGCGCGCATGAATACATCCGGGGCCGAACAATCTGCCGGCACCAAGCCGGTAGTCGTCAAGAAATACGCCAACCGGCGCCTCTACAACACGGCGACCAGCAGCTATGTGACGCTCGAGGACCTTGCCAAGATGATCAAGGAGGGTGGCGATTTTATCGTGCACGACGCCAAGACCAACGAGGACATCACCCGCTCGGTGCTCACCCAGATCATCGTCGAGCAGGAGCAGAAGGGGCAGAACCTGCTGCCGATCAGCTTTCTGCGCCAGCTGATCGGGTTTTACGGCGACAGCATGCAGTTCCTGGTGCCGGGGTATCTCGAACAGGCGATGATGTCGTTTGCGCGTAACCAGGACCAGATGCGCGACACGCTGCGCGCGACCTTCGGGCTGTTCCCGTTCGGCCAGTTCGAGGAGATGAGCAAACAGAACATCGCGCTTTACGAGCAGGCCCTGAAGATGCTGTCGCCCTTCGGCTCCCCGGCGGGAAAGCCGGCCGCGCCGGCGCCATCGCCCCCGCCCGGCGAGGACCCGCGGCTCAGGCGCCTCGAAACGCAATTGGAGGCGCTCACCAAACAGCTCGAAGCGCTGTCGAAGAAGGAGTCGTAAAGACCGGGGCTGACGCCGCTTCGCGGGCCCTTCAGGATGACGGATTCTCTCACGCGCAAACCGCCATCATCCTGAGAGCCTGACTCGAAAAGCGTTTGGGGCATCGTCTGAGTGCTTTTTCGCTCCTCATTCCGGGGCGCATCGCAGATGCGAACCCGGAACCCATATGTGGACGGCCCCCGTTGTGCAAGGTGTCAGCGGTGAGCTGGTCTGGTCGCTTGCGGTCATATGTCCGGCCTTTGTGTGCGGTCGGTGTGACCGCTGGCCCAGATGGGTTGCGCGGATCGGGTCCCGAACATGAAGGTGACGTTGCAACGCCATTGGGTTCCGCGGGGTGTCCCGATCCTCGGTTCGACCGATTGCCATCTCGCTGCTGTCCTCGCAATCGCCAGGCGGGTTAAGAGGATGTGCCGGTCACGCCGCGTGCGGCCGACGGTAAACTTCGCCGCTTACCATCATCGCCCACAGCGTGCGGGCCATCTTGTTGGCGAGGGCGACGGCGGCGAGCTTCTTGCCCTTGCGCGCCAGCAGGGCGAGCAACCAGGGCGAAGCCCGCCCCGGTCGTGCCGTCCGGATCACCGCGGTGGCGCCGAGCACCGGGAGGCGGCGCAAGTCCTGGTCGCCTTGCCGGCTGATCCTGCCGGGATGGTGACGGCCGGCGGTTGCATTCTCCTTGGGCGTGATGCCGGTCCAGGCGGCAAAGTGCCGGCCCGAGCGGAACCCCTTGGGGTCGGACACCTTGAGGGTGAAGCTCACCGCGCCGATCGGGCCGATGCCGGGCTGGGTCGCCAGGCATTGGCTCACCGGGTCCTCGCGGTGCCACGCCATCAGCTCGGCCTCGAGCGCCTTGAGCCGGGCCTCGATCGCCGCGACCTGGCCGGACAGCACGCCGAGCATCTCCAGCACCAGCGCCGGGGCGCCCGCGTCGTGCGCCTGCTGCAGCAGCTCGCCCGCCTTGCCGGCTCCCTTGGCGGCGATCACCCCAAACTCCGCCGCATGCCCGCGCATCGCGTTGATCAGCATCGTGCGCTGCTTGACCAGCAACGCGCGCACCTTCAAGAGCATCAGCATTGCCTGTTGCTCGGCGCTCTTCACCGCCACAAACCGCATCCCCGGTCGGCTCATCGCCTCGCAGATCGCCCCCACGGGTCAAGCCCGTGGGCTGAAGGCCCACGCGTCGGCCGCGTCGTGCTTGCCGCGCTTGACGTAAGGCTTGACGTATTGCGGCGGCAGCAGCACCACCTAGTGCCCCAGACCGCGCAGCACTCGCGCCCAGTGATGCGAGGCGCCGCACGCCTCCAGGCCGATCCGCGTCGGTGCCAGCGCGCTCATCACCTTCACAAACGCCCCGCGCCGCACCTGACGGCGCAGCACCGGCTGTTCCGCTTCATCGACGCCGTGCACTTGAAAGAGATGCTTGGAGGTATCAACGCCAACTCGGATAATCGCCATCGGACGGCTCCTTTTGCTGAGATTCAACATCACAGCCTGGCACACCAGATGCCGTTGGGGGCCGTCCACCCCAACATGAACACGAAACTCGAAAAGCGGGTTCCGACATCACAGCCACCTTGGATAAGACCGTGTTCATGGGTTCCGGGTTCGGCCCTGCAGGGCCGCCCCGGAATGACGAAGATAGTTTCAAGTCAGGCTCTGAGGAGCGCCGCCGGGCGCGTCTCGAAGGACGCAACGAGGTTAAGCCGCCGGCTGGAGCCAGGGCGGGTCGAGCGCTGCCATCCCGTAGAGGTGCCCCTGCAGGAAGCCGACGCCTTCGCGGCGCAGGATGTCCGCCTCGTCCTCGGTCTCGACGCCTTCGGCGATCGTCGCGAAGCCGAAGCCTTCCGCGAGGCCGAGCAGGTGGCGCAGGAACACCTGGCTTTCGCGGTTGGTGGTGATGTCGCGGATAAAGGCGCGGTCGACCTTGACCATGTCGACCTTGAGGCTGTGCAGATGCTGCAGCGAGGTATGGCCGGCACCGAAATCGTCGAGTGCGACACGGCAGCCGGCGCGGCGCAGCGCGTTGACGAAACGCGCCAACTCTTCGATGTCGTAAAGCGCCGCGGTTTCGGTGATCTCGATGACCAGCCGCCGCGCCAATTCGGGATTGGCCCGCAACCGCCCCGTCAGCGATCGCAGCCACGGGCGATCCGCCGTGGTCAGCGCGGAGATATTGAAACCGAAGGTGATGTGCGGGTGACGCGCCGCTTCCGCCAGGACCTTGTCGAGGATGAAGCGATCGACCAAGCGGATATAGCCGAACCGCTCGATCTCCTCGATGAAGTCGCCGGCCGAGAGGAATTCGCCGCTCGCATCCCGCAGCCGCAGCAGGCACTCGTAATAATCGACCGCGCCGGTCGTCGCCGAGACCACCGGCTGGAATGCGAAGGTCACACGGTCCTGGCGCAGTGCCGCGCGTACGGCATCGCCGATCGCGGCGCAGCGCCGCTCACGCTCGCGCTGGTCCGCGCTCGACCGGTAATGGACGTGGCAATTGCGGCCGGTGCGCTTCGCGTCGGCGAGCGCCGCCTCGGCGCGGGTGATCACCTCGTAGGATGTCGCGCCGCGGTCGCAGAACGACGCGGCGCCGATCGATGCGGTCGCCAACACAGCGCCGCGCTCGGTCTCAAACGGCGTCGCGCGCACCGCGGTCAGGATCTTTTCCGCGGCGATCGGCACATATTCGTCGGGGCAGTGCGGCAGGAGGATGCCGTAGCGGTCGCCGCCGAGCCGTCCGACCAGGTCGCTGACCCGCAGGCAGTCGTCGAGACGGCGGCCAATTTCGATCAGCACCGTATCTGCGGCGGCGCGGCCGAACCGCTCGTTCATCGCGCTCATATTGTCGATGCCGAGCGCCAGAAATGCGGCCGCGCCCGGCCGGCGCATGCCTTCGCTGATCGCGCGGTCGATCGCCTCGCGCAGGCGAGTGCGGTTGAAATGCCCGGTCAGCTCGTCGTAATTGACGCGTTCTTCGAGTTCGGCTCTGTCGATCCTCCGCCGGGGGCGTTGTCGCCCGCGTCGCCGTTGTCGTTTGCAGTTCAGACGGCCCAGCGTCGCTTGCAGTCATCCGCGCTCCGCCCTTTGCCGGGGACGTTTTTGCCATAGCCGGCAGGGCCGGCACGCGGAAGGCTAGCGACAGACCGGTTGAGGAAGCCTTAAGCGGCGGCGCCGGGGCGAGAATCAGCCGGCGTATGCGAATTGAGGAACGGCAGGACCGCCTGATTGAACTCGCGGGCCAGCACATGCGGGAACCAATGCCCGCCGCGCGGGAAAATCTTGACCTCGGCGCCGCGAATCAGCCGCGCCAGTTCCTCGGAGAAGTAGGCCGGGGTGACGATGTCGTCCTCGGCGCCGACGACAAGCGTCGGCGTCCGGATCTTGGCGAGGCCCTGGGTCCGGTCGAAGGCAAGTATCGCGTCGATCCGGCTCATCGCGATATCGAGCTGCGGGAAATGCGCCAGATTCTGCGCCTCCACATGGCGCAGCTTCTCGTTGTTTTTGGCGATCCACCAGCTGGGGTAGAGGAAAAGGGTCGTCGCCTGGACATAGGCGCTCGCGCCCAAGCGCTGCAGCACTTCCTTGCGCAGCCCGTACATGCGGCGGAAATACGCATCCGGCTTGGTCCAGGTCGCCGACAGGACGATGCTCGCGATCCGGTTGGGGTATTCGATCGCCAGCGTCTGCGCGATCGCCCCGCCGGTCGAATGCCCCATCAGATGGGCGCGTTCGATTTCCAGCCGGTCCATCAGCGCGATGACATCGCCCGCCATGCGGTCGACGGTATAGCCGCCGCGGATCGGGTCGCTCTCTCCGACGCCGCGGCTGTCATGCGTGATGATCTCGTAACGCCTTGAAAAGGCGGCGACCTGCTCGTTCCAGAACGAGGCAAGCCCACCCAGGCCCGAGATCATCATGACCGGGAACCCGGAGCCGTGCCGCTCGTAATAGAGAGAGCCGTCGTTGATCGAGATTCGAGGCATGGACGCGCCGAATAAAACGGGGGTTGAGCGTCGGTATCACCGCTTGAGGGAGACTGTCAAAGGGAACGCGTCATACGTTCTTGCAAAGCTGCCCTCCGACGAAAAAGCGACATTGAAACGCACCCCTGCCGGATCGCCAAAAGGGCCGCCTTGTTGCCTCAAATTTGACACAGGCGGGCCGTTCAATCCGTGACGAAACCAAGCGGTTGAGCGTGGCGCGGCGGATTATCCGGCCACGACGAAGGCGACCGCTTCGATCGTCAAACTGGGGTGGTGGGACATGGCGACACAAGACCGATCGAGCGTGGCGAGCGGGGGTGAGATGACAGCAGTGCTTGGTGGTCCGGGACGACGGACCGCGCGTCGCGCAGGCGGCCGCACGCAGGACATCGACCGCCATGTCGGCGCGCGGGTACGCGAGCGCCGGATCATGCTTGGCTTCACCCAGCAGCAATTGGCCGACCTGATCGGGGTGACCTATCAGCAGGCCCACAAATACGAGCGTGGCATCAACCGCATCTCGGCCGGGCGCTTGTTCGAGATCGCCCATGTGCTGAGTGTGCCGGTCAATCATTTCTTCGAAGGCCTGGATACCAGTGAGGGCCGGCAGGTTTCGCCGCGCGAGCGGATGTGCCTGGAGCTCGCCCGGAACTTCGCGCAAATTCCCAACGAGCGTCACCAGGAAGCGCTGAGCCAACTCGCCCGCGCCCTCGCCGCCGAGTGAGCGGCCAAGGGCGCGGCGGTCAGGCGCGGTCGATAGGGCCGCCTAGACCCGCTCGATCACCGCGGCGATGCCCTGGCCGACGCCGACGCACATCGACACCAGCGCGTAGCGGCCGCTGGCGCGCTGCAGCTGCCGCGCCGCGGTCAGCGCGATGCGCGGGCCGGAGGCGCCGAGCGGATGGCCGATCGCGATCGCGCCGCCGTTCGGGTTGACGCGGCTGTCGTCGAACGACACGTCGAGCCCGCGCAGGCAGGCCAGCACCTGCGAAGCGAAGGCCTCGTTGATCTCGATCACGTCCATGTCGCTGATGGTCAGCCCGGCGCGCTCAAGCGCTTTCTTGGCCGCCGGCACCGGTCCGTAACCCATGATGCGCGGCGCGACGCCGGCGACGCCGGTCGACAGGATGCGGCAGATCGGCTGCTGTCCGGCTTTCTCACCGGCCTGGCGCGAGGCGACGATCATCGCCACCGCGCCGTCATTGATGCCCGAGGCGTTGCCGGCGGTGGTGACGCCGTCCGCGAACAGCGGGCGCAGCTTGGCGAGGGCCGCCATGTCGGTCTGCGGCCGCGGATGCTCGTCCTCGCTGACCGCGACCGGGCCGGCGCGGCCGCCCGGGACCTCGACCGCGATGATCTCGCCGGCGAAGAAGCCATCGGCCTTGGCCGCGGCGTATTTGCTCTGCGAGGCAGCGGCGAAGATGTCGGCCTGTTCGCGGGTAATCTGGTAGTCGCGCGCAAGGTTGTCGGCCGTCTCCGGCATCGTGTCGCCGCCGTAACGGCCCTCGACTTTCGGGTTCGGGAAGCGCGCGCCGATCGTCGAATCGAAGATCCGCATCTCGCGGCTGTAGGGGCTTTCCGCCTTGCCCATGACAAACGGCGCGCGGCTCATGCTCTCGACGCCGCCGGCGACAAATATGTCGCCCTCGCCGCAGGTGATCTGCTGCGCCGCGACCGCGATCGCGTTAAGGCCGCTGCCGCAATTGCGCTGCAGCACCGAGCCCGGCACCTCGATCGGCAGTCCGGCGACCAGCGCCGCGTGGCGCGCGATACAGCGGCTATCCTCGCCGCCCTGATTGCCGCAGCCGACGACGACATCCTCGATCTTTTCGGGATCGAAGCCGCTCTCCGCCACGACCGTGGCGATGACGCTCGCCAGCATATCGTCGGGGCGCATCTTGGCGAGCGCGCCGGCATGCCGACCGAACGGGCTGCGTTTTCCGGTATACATATAGGCGTCGAGCATGGGGCGGTTCCTCCAATGGCTGGCCGCATTTCCGTGCGCCCGCCGGCGGCTGTCAAGCGCTTGCGTGATATCCGGCCGACGCCATATGCTGAAAGAGCAAGTTACAGCAAGGCGCTCGCGATGACCGATCGTCGAAAAGAGATCAAAGAGAATTTTGAATTCTTTCAGCACGAGTTGTCAAAGCTGTTGCCGGCTTATCGAGACAAATTCGCGCTGCTACGTCATAAGAAGATCGTTGGGTACTATGAGACCGTCTCCGATGCTGTCGGGGCGGCGAACAGCCTATACTCTGATCATATTTACAGTGTACAGCAGGTTACCGACGCCGCCGCGGACGCTGGATTTTATTCGCATGCCATGCCTTTGGGGACGTCATAACAACTCCCAGATATTTGTCCCGCTGCTTGTGCTCGACGCGACGACCGTGGCAGCCAATCCGGCTGACCCTTTAGCTGGCGTAGCCCCGTCAAATCCGCCCGTGTTTAGAGCGCTGGTTGACACCGGCGCGCAGCGGACGATGATCTCGCCGGATGTCGTGGCGCGCTTGGGGTTAAACCCTATCGGGAAAATCCCGGTACGGTCTGCCGGCGGCACAATAGTCCACCACGACGGGTATCTGTTTTATGTGGCCTTCGTCGTCCAAAATCAGCCGCTGAGCGGGACGGCTGCCGGAAGCGTTCTGTACACGTTGGGAAAGCCGATTTGGGGTCCCGAAATCCCTTCGACCGGTGGTTCCTTCGACGTGCTGATGGGTATGGATGTTATCAGTTCCGGTTCGCTGAAAATAGAAGGTGACGGCACCTTCAGTTGGTCATGGTGACCCCATGAGCCACGACCATCACGGCCATGAGCATCATCATCACGGGGCAGCGTCCGATTACGGCCGCGCCTTCGCGATCGGGATCGCGCTCAACCTGATCTATGTCGCGGCCGAGGCCGGGTACGGGCTGGCGGCGGGGTCGCTGGCCTTGCTCGCGGATGCCGGACACAATCTCGGCGACGTCTTGGGGCTCGGCCTGTCATGGGGGGCCGCGGTGCTCGCCCGGCGCGCGCCGAACAGCCGCTTTACCTACGGGTTTCGCTCGAGCTCGATCCTCGCGGCGCTCGCCAACGCGCTGATCCTCTTGGTGGTGACCGGCGGCATCGCCTGGGAGGCGCTGCGCCGCCTCGGCCATCCGGTGCCCACGGAAGGCGGCATCATCGCGGTGGTCGCGGCGGTCGGCATCGCGGTCAACGGGGTGACGGCGCTGCTGTTCGCCAGCGGCCGCGACAGCGACCTCAATCTGCGCAGCGCCTTCATGCATATGGCGGCGGACGCGCTGGTCACCGCCGGGGTGGTGGTCGCCGGGATCGCAATCGCGCTGACCGGACTGCTCTGGCTCGATCCGGCGGTCAGCCTGATCGTCTCGGCGGTGATCGTCTATGGCACCTGGGACCTGGTGCGGCAGTCGCTCAGCCTGGCGCTCGACGCGGTGCCGCAGGGTGTCGACGCCGCCGCCGTGCGGGCGCATCTGCTGGTGGTGCCCGGCGTCACCGCGTTGCACGACCTCCACATCTGGGGCATGAGCACGACCGAAACCGCGCTGACCTGTCATCTGGTGATGCCGCAGGGTCATCCCGGCGACGAAGCGCTGTCGCACATCGCGCACGAGCTGGAAGAGCGTTTCCAGATCCACCACACGACGTTGCAGATCGAACTGGGCGACAGCGCGGAATGCGCGCTGACCCCGGAGCATGTGGTTTAGCGTCTTCGCATCGCAGGGTGGATAAGCGCAGCGCGATCCACCACATAACTGGCGGAATGCGCTTCATCTTTCTGCCCTGCCGCGGACGACTGCGACCGCCCTGGCTGTAGATTTCCTGCAAATATCAGCGGAAACAGCCAACCCGGACATTGCCCCGCGCCGTTGCCGGCAATAATTTCGGCGCATCGCTTTTGGGAGAATGAGATGAGCGAGAAGATTGCCCTGCGCGAAGTCGGGATGCGCGATGGTCTGCAGTCGATCGCCACGGTGATGCCGACCGAGACCAAGATCGCCTGGCTCGACGCCGAGTACGCCGCCGGCGTGCGCTATGTCGAGGTCAGCTCGTTCGTGCCGCCCAAGCTGCTGCCGCAGCTCGCCGATGCCGAGGCCATCATCACCCACGCGATGAGCCTGCCCGGCCTGCATGTCTCGGCGCTGATCCCCAATTCGCGCGGCGCCGAACGCGGTATGGCGCTGGGGGTGCCCGAAATGAACTACGTCCTCTCGGTGTCGAACGGCCACAATCTGTCGAACGTGCGCCGCCCGACCGAGGAATCGATCGAGGATTTCCGCCGCGTCGTCCAGCTCTGCCATTCGGGAGACAAGCCGGCGAAGATCAATTGCGGGCTGGCCACCTCGTTCGGCTGCACGATCGAGGGCGATGTCGACGAGGACCGCGTACGCCGTATCGCCAACGAGGTCGCCGCGGCCGGCGCCGACGGCATCATCCTCGCCGACACGGTCGGCTACGGCCAGCCGGCGGCGATCGAGCGGGTGTTCCGCAAGGTCATCGCCGATGTCGCGCCGCTGCCGGTCGCGGCGCATTTTCACGACACGCGCGGGCTCGGCATCGCCAATGTGCTGGCCGCCTACAATGCCGGCTGCCGCGAGTTCGACGCCTCATTGGGCGGCCTCGGCGGCTGCCCCTACGCGCCGGGCGCGACCGGCAACATCGTCATGGAAGACACCGCGTTCCTCTTCGAGTCGATGGGCTGCGAGACCGGGATCGATCTCGACGCGCTCGTCGAGGTGCGCCGGATCATCGCCAAGGCGCTGCCCGAGGTGGCGCTCTACGGCGCGATCGCCAAGGCCGGCCTGCCGCGCAACTTCCATCCGGTGGCGCAAGCCGCGGAATAGCCATGCCGCGCATGGCGCTGGTCGGGCACCTGCTGGTCGCTGGCCTTGTCGTGGCCGGGGTGGCGGCGTGCAGCGTCGCCCATCGCACCGGGGTGTTCCGCCAGGACGACCTGACCGACGCGCAGCAGGCCATCGCCGACGTCAAGCTGGGCGCCGGCGATCTCGCGATCGACGGCTCGGTCGACCGCCCCGACACGACCTACGGCCCCGGCCAGCCGATTACTCTGTCGGTGAAAACCAGCAAGGACGCGTATGTCGCGATCCTGCGCGTGCTGCCGAGTGGCGAGACGACGATCGTCTTTCCCAACCGGGCGCATCGCGACGCTGGCCTTAAGGCGAATATGGTGCTGACGGTGCCCGCCCCGAGCGAGGCGGTGAAGATCGCGGCCGACAAGCCGGGAACCATGCTGTTCGAGTTCATCGTGTCGACTTCGGGCAATTCTTGGCTCTTCAAGCGCGCGCCCGACGAGGGTTCGGACTTCGCCAATCTCGGCACCACCACGCGTAATATCGCCAAGGATTTGGCATCGACGCTCAAAGCCGGCGGCGGTGCGGCAAGCGCGGCAAGCCATCTGACGGTCCGCATCACCGGCGGCGGGCTGCTCTGAGCGCCTTTGCAGCCTGGCGTTGGCCGAGTGTTAGTCTTTGTTTACCATCCGCTGCTAGATTTCGGGGTTCGCGGCGGAAGCCTGCCGTCTCCTCTTTCAGGTGGTGTTGATGAGCGTGGCGGAGCTGCGGTTGAAGAATGCGCCGACGCCCACGCGGCCGCACGCCGCGAACCCGGCACCGGCGGTGGCGCCCCTTGAACTCGCCGTGATCATCCCGACGCTCAACGAGCGCGACAATGTCGCGTTGATGGTGGAGCGGCTCAACCGGACGCTGGCGGGCATCGCCTGGGAAGTCATCTTTGTCGACGATGATTCGCCGGACGGGACCGCCGATGCGGTGCGCGAGCTGGCGCGGCATCAGGGCAATGTCCGTTGCCTGCAGCGCATCGACCGCCGCGGCCTGAGCTCGGCCTGCATCGAAGGCATGCTGGCGAGCACGGCACCCTACCTCGCGGTGATGGACGGCGACCTGCAGCACGACGAGACTTTGCTGCCGCGCATGCTCGAGATGATCAAGGCCGAGCACCTCGACGTCGTCGTCGCCAGCCGGCATGTCGCCGAGGGCGGGGTCGGCAATTGGGACAAGTCGCGCGTCAGGATCAGCGATTTCGCGACAAGGCTCAGCCGTCTGGTTATGAAGGCCGAGCTCAGCGATCCGATGAGCGGGTACTTCCTTATCGAGCGGTCGGCATTTACCGGGGCGATGCGGCTTCTGTCGGGACAGGGGTTCAAGATCCTGCTCGACCTGTTCGCGTCGACGCCGCGTCCCTTCGCCTTCGCCGAGCTGCCGCTGCAGTTCCGCGAGCGGGTACACGGCGAAAGCAAGCTCGATACGCTCGTCGCCTGGGAATATCTGATGCTGCTGTTGCAGAAGCTGATCGGGCAGGCGGTGCCTGTGCGATTTCTGCTGTTCGCGCTGATCGGCGGGCTCGGGGTCGGCGTGCATCTCGCGACACTGTGGCTGATGCTGCACGCGGCATCGTTCGCCACCGCGCAGGCCGTGGCGACGGTGGTCGCGATGACCGGAAATTTCCTGCTCAACAACCTCTTCACCTACCGCGACCGCCGGCTCAAAGGCTGGCGCATCCTGTCCGGTCTCGGGTCGTTCTACGCGGTCTGCGGCATCGGCGCGGCGGCCAATGTGGGCGTCGCCGCATCGATTGCCGGCAACCACTCGTGGTGGCTGGCGGGTCTTGCGGGAGCCGCCGTCTCGGTGGTGTGGAACTATGTGATGTCGTCGATCTTCACCTGGTCGACGCGGCGCTCCGCCCCGTCCCCCGCGCCGGCATTGCCGCGCTGAGCCCGAGTTCCCGGGCGGCACGCCGCGTCGCCAAACCAAACAGCACCAAGGCGCAGATTGTGTTGACCGGCAGCGCCAGGTGCTCGGCGAGGCCGCGGCTGTCGAGCATCAGCAGGTAGATCGCGGCCAGCGCGGTCTTTTCCCAGGCTGGCATTGCCTCGTCTCGTGCGCCGCGCAGCAGCCAGCAGGCCGCCACCGCGCCGAGCATCATGTCGTAGAGCAGCGACAGCGGGATCGCGACCAGCGTCGCCGAGGCGAGCACGGCGTTCCGCACCGGCGGCGACAGGTGCCGCCGCCAGACGATCGCGACCACTAGCGCCGCCATGATCGCGAAGATCGCCTGCACGACATAGGCTGCCGGGATGCTGGCGCCGATCAGCCGCATCGCGCCGAACGGACTGACAAAGCCGCCGAACAGGATGCGCCCGGATTCGTACATCGCATGCGAGGCGCCGGCGGTGGCGATAAAAGCCTGCCAAGTCTCCCAGCCGAACAGCGCCAGCGATGTCAGCACAAAGGCTACCGCCGTGCATCCGGCAGCGATAAAGGCACGCCAGTAGCCTGCGACCGCGAGGGCCAGCGGCACGAGCAGCGCGAAATGCGGCTTGTAGCACAGCGCGCCGAAGCACAGCCCGGCGAGCACCTGGCGGCGGTCGAGCAGCAGCGTTCCCGCGCCGAACAACGCGGCGGTCAGGAACGCGTTCTGGCCGAGGCCGAAATTCCACCACACCGCCGGAAAGGCGAGCAGTGCGATGACGGCGGTTGCGCTGAGATCGTCGAGTATGCGGCGGGCGGCAAACAGGAAGAGCAGCAAGGTCGCGGTCTGGAACACGATGAACGCCGCGAGATAGGGCAGATGCGCGACCAGCGCGAACAGCGCCTGATAGACCGGCGGATAGTTGAAATACTGGTATTGGATGCCCTGGCCGACGATGGCCTCCTCGGCGGCGAGATGCGCGGCGTGGTCGTAGGCGAGCGCGGGCGTTCCGGCGTTCGCGAGATTGCCGGCGGCGTAGAAGCTGACGAAGTCGGTGGTGTTGGGCGCGTCGAGCGGCACGATCCAGCCATGCGTTCCGGCGACGATGAACGCGAAGACCGCCAGCTCCAAGACCAGCAGGATCGTCACATAAAGCCGCAGCCGCTCGGCGTTGAGCCATTCACCGCTGCGCAATTGCGCCTTTGCCTGCGCCCAAACCGCCATCCGCTGCCTCGCTCCTGGATATGGCGCGAGGGTAGCGGCGGGGCTTTAGGAAACCGTTAAGTATGCTCTGTCGGTGACCCCGAATGGGGTCCCAGCCGGCGGCGATTATGCTCGATCGCGAAGATGTGGCTGTAGAGGGTCGAAGTCCACTGCCGCCCCTCCATCGTCATTTCGAGATAGCGCAGCCCGTCGCCGATATAGCGCTCGACCTTGCTCCAAAAGAATTGCGGATAGTAGTCGGCCATATCAGCGGGGCTTTTGTAGCCCAGCTTGTCATTGACCCCGATTTCCGCGAATTCGCAATAGAGCGCGTTGAGCTTGCGCGGGTAGAACGGGTCTCCCAACTGGCCGATGAGGTCGCCGGCACGAACGAGGGCCGCCTCGGTGTCGGTGGCGGCGTGGTCTTCGTCTTCGGGTACCGGAAAGCGGGTGAGCTCGATGGCCGCGGCGATCCGTTCCTCATCCAGGAAAGAGACGTGCGAGAAGCGCTCCCGCACTTTGATCTTCCCGCGCTCGACATGATAGGGCGCAAGGAACGCGTCGGAGGCGCCACGCGGCGGCACCACGGTGTTGCCGGCGTCGTCGATGACGAAATGCTCGTCGGTGTCACCGGCACAGATGCCGCGGACATAGCCAATGTCGTGGTTGAGCGCGGCGAGGATCGTGTGGCCCCAATCGACCGGCGACACGACCCGCTCCATGCGCCGCCCGCGCAGGATATCCTGGACGCACAGCGCGACGAGCGCGGTGTGTTCGCAATCGTGATAGAGCGCGTCGCTGCAGGCGAGACGCTCGATGACGAGCCGGGCGGCTTCGTCGAGGCACGAGGCGATCCGCGGCTCGTGATCGCCGTAAATCCGGCGGAAGGTTTCCGCGAGGTTGCGACCCAAGGCATCGGCCAGAAGGCTCGTCGTGTTCAGCATGGTCGGCTCCCTCAGGTTGCGAGAGCTACGCGGACATTGGCGTCGGCGAACCGCTCGGCGTGGCGGATGACCTGGATTGTGTAGTTCTCGCGGTAGCGGTCGCTGACCTCCTGATGCACCGCCAACGCGGCAGCGTCGCGCTCGGCGCTCGGCGGGTCGATCAGCTCGAAATTCCCGTGACGGTCCTCACCGCGCACCAGCATCGCTTTGAGACGAACCGGGCTTTTCACTTGAACATGCGGCGGCAGGTAGTTGAGGCCGATGCCGACCCGGCGATGCGCGGCATGGTTCGGCGCCGAGCGATGCACGGCCAGCTCGTGGTGCAGCGAGAATTCGCCGGCGTTGAGCGCCATCGCGGTCGGATGGCGCTTGTCGAACGGCTCGACGATGGTCTGGCCGGCGCGATTGATGCTGTTCCTGATGCCCATCGCCTCATGATGCAGCATCCGCGGCTTGCCGTTGCTCGACAGCATCTCCATGCAGCCGGCCTCACGGCTGGCGTCGGTCAGCGCCACCCAGGCGCAGACCTGCTCGTGCGGCTCCAGCCCGAAAAACGCGCCGTCCTGATGCCAGGCGGCAAAGGTCTTCGACCCCGGCTCCTTGATGAAGAACGTGCTGGTCCACACCAGGATGTCGGGCCCGATCACGTCCTCGACCGCGTCGAGGATGCGCGGATGGCGGATCAGCTCGTTGAACCAGGGCGAATGCGCATAGCCGTGCGAGCGCCATTTGACGCCGGCCTCGGCGACCGGGCAGCCGAGCTCGGCTTCGAGGCGCCTGACGCCGGCGAGGAAATAGGCGGTCTCGTCTGGCGACAGTGCCGGGATCGGATAAAGGAAGCCGTTATCCTGAAACGAGGCCACCTGTTCCGCCGTCAACGCCTTCATCGCCCGCTCCGCAGTCGTCCGGTCGGAACTGTCGATCCTATCGCGGGTTGCCCGCAACGAAATTTGTCGGGTCGAGGATGGTCAGCGTCGTGCCGGGACCAAGGTCGCGGCCGAATTCGCGCAGCGCCGTCAATGCGGCGGGCGCCGCCGCGGCGGAGGTCGCGTAGACGCTCACCGTATCAAAAGGCGCCGCCATCCTGTGCGCCGACTTGAGGGTGGCAAGCCGCCGCCAGCCTTCAGGAATCTGCCCGGGAAACCATTGATCGTAGACCATCGCCACGCCGATCCGGCGGGTTGCGACCAGGTCCCTCAGCCATAGGGGATCGCGATCGGCGCCGGCGCGTTTGAGGCGCGCCGTCTCGGAGCCGAGTCCCCAAAGGTCGAGCACATAATTGGGATTGCGATAGCTGACCCAGCCGATGTCGTTGACGCCGACAGGCTGTCGGTAAAAATCGACGACGAATCGGCGCATCTGATAATTCTGCTCGTACATCGCCAGGCTGGCTATCGGTGTGACGGCCTCCACGGTCAGAAACCTCTGACCGACAAACATCAGACCCAAGACACCGATGGCGACCGCGACGGTGCCGCGCGCCATCGCGGCGACGAGAACGCGCCGCCAAAGCACGAGAGCGCCGGCCATTCCGATTGCCACGACATAGGCTTCATAGCGGGCGAACCAGCCCCATGCGCCAAACAGGACATGCGCCAGCAGAGCGCCGGCGACGACCCCGGTGAAGAGAAGCTCGTTGCCGAAACTGCGCCATTCGGCGTCCCCGGAAAGCCGCCCGAAACGGCGCAGCGCGGGATGCGCGAGCACCACCGCGAGGAGCAGGAAAACCGGATAAGCCTCCTCATTGCCGGCGCTGTTGACGAGGTTCGCCCAAACCGTTTGCCACAACGCGGCAAGTCCCGTCGTACCCTCGGCTGTCTGCCGCGCGAGATCGGATTTGACCAGGACGGAGCTTGGCAAAAACGGCAGGCCCAGTCGCGTCATCGCGGCCATGTAAAGCGCGATGGCGAGACACATGAGAAGGCCGGTGACAAATGCCGTGCGACGGTGACCCGCAATCGCCAGCGCCGCCAGGGCGAGCCCCGCCAGCGCCATGCCCTCGAAGCGCCACAACGGCAACAGGAAGATCGCAACCGCCAGGCCGCGCGGCACGCTGCCGGTCTTCAGCGCTTGCGCGAGGCCGAAGACGACAAAGAGGCTGGTCGCCAGATGAAGTGAATGTTCGAGCCCGGTGAAAACCAGCCCGACGACGTTGGTCGCTAGGCACAGGGTGACGAGCAGGATCGTCGCGCCGACCAGATGGCCCATTTGGGCAATGCCGTTGCGGCAATATTCCCTGGCAAACAACAGGCCTGCGACGCCGGCCGCGGCGCTGTTGACGATGAGCGGCACCCAATCCTGCCAGGGCGCCCAGGCGAACGCGGCGAGCAGGAAGGGAAAGAGTATCGACGATGACGGAGAAGCGGGTTCGTCGGCGTTGATGCCGTAATGACCGTGCGCGATGTGGTCGCTTAGCGCCAACGAAATGTAAGGATCGTCGAGGCTGTAAAGCAGATGGCCCTGGCATAGCGCGAGGATCGCCGCCGTGATCCCGATGATCACCATCAACAGCAGCATGACGACGGCCGCGCCGACACGCTTTTCCGCCGTCATTGTGTTCCGAAACGTCTGGGTTGCGTCGCTCATCGGCAGCCGGTGATCAGTTTATCGCAGCCGGAACGGGGACGGCCCGGACGCGTGCCGCGTGAAACAGCACAAGGCCGCTGAAGGCCAGCGCAATCGCGGGGATGATGGGCCAATCCCAGCAGAACGAGGTGCGCGAAACGAGGAGGGCGCCGAAAAGCAGCGCCAGGACCGATTTCTCGACGCGAGACAGCGCGACACCCCGGTCCGCCCGCAACAGCCACGCGACCGCCACCGTCGCCAGCAGCAGGTCGTAAAGAAAGATGACCGGAACGGCGACGAGCGTTGCCGCAAGCAACACTGCGGCGCGCACCGGCAGCGCGTCGCGCCGCCGCCAGACAAGCCAGACAGCCGCCGCCGCTGCGAGTGTGACGAACGCCTGGGTCGCATAGTTGACGATCAGCGGTGAGCGGAGCAGCAGCAAGCCGCCGAACGGGCTGGTGAACGCGTTCAGCATGATGCGGCCCGACTCGTATGTCGCGGGCGAGGTTGCCGCCTGTTGCAGAAATGCACTCCACGTGGCCCAGCCGAAGACCGCCAGTGACCCGGCACACAGCAGAACGACCGTCGCCAGTGCGGAAAAAAAGACGCGGTAATGCCGGCCCGCGGCAAGCGCTACCGGCACCAAAAGGGCCAAATGCGGCTTGTAGCAAAGCGCACCGAACAGAACGCCGGCGACAATCGGGCGGCGTTCGACCAGGAGCGTGGCTCCGCCGAACAAGGCCGCGGTCATCAGCGCGTTTTGGCCCAGGCCAAACGTCCAGTAGATCGCCGGGCAAGCGAGGAAAGGGATCAGAACGCCCCAGCTCCGCTCTGCCAGAATCGCCCGAATGACAATCAGATAGAGGAAAAAACTCGCCGCTTCAAAAATGATGAACGACCAAAAATACGGCAGCTTCGCCACCGCGGCGCAGACGAACAAGAAAGTCGGTGGATAGTAGAAATATTTGTATTCGATGCCGGCGTGAGTGGCTGCTTCTTCGGCTCGAAAATGCGCCTGCAGGTCATAGGTCAGTTCGGGATGGCCGGAGTTGGCGAGCATGCCGGCTGCATAGAAGCTGGTGAAATCGGTACTCGTGGGGCGGTCGAGCGGGCCGAGGAACCCATAGGCGCCGGCGACCGTGAAAACGAACAAGGCGAGCTGCAACGCCAAGATGACGGGCGCGCAGGCGATCACCCGGTCCCGCCGCAACACGGCGTCCAAGGCTCGCAAAAACCCGTCGCCAAGCGCCAAGGTCGTGCTAGGCATCTGCGTGTCGGGGCCATCTATTGCCGGATCACCACAGAGCCTGACGCGATATGATCAAGGATGAGTTAAGCAGCCGTGAGACGTTGATGTGATGCCAAGCGGCCGCGCTTGAGCGTGCGGTCGTGACACACCACTCTAAGACGGCGGCGTGCCGTGTTGCGGCACGGGCGTTGCCGCGAGAGCAACCTGGGAGTTTTCATGCCCGCCTTACAGCCGGTGCGCGGCACGCAGGATTTGTTGCCCGACGCCGCCCGGCGCCACCGCGTGGTGCGCGAGACCGCGCTGCGTCTTGCCCAGCTCTACGGGTTCGCCGAGATCGACATCCCGATCTTCGAGTTCACCGAGGTCTTTGCCCGGCCGATCGGCGAGCACACCGACATCGTCGCCAAGGAGATGTATTCGCTGAAGGATCGCGGCGGCGAGGACCTCAGCCTGCGGCCCGAGTTCACCGCGGGTCTGGTGCGGGCGGTGCTGTCCAACAGCCTGACGCAATCGACGCCGCTCAAATTCTTCGCCAGCGGTCCGGTCTTCCGCTACGAACGGCCGCAAAAGGGCCGCTACCGCCAATTCCACCAGATCGACGCCGAGATTCTCGGCGTGCCGCAGGCGCAGGCCGATATCGAGGTCATCGCGCTGGCACGCCGCATTTTGAACGCACTCGGCATCGGCGACCGGGTAATGCTGGAGCTCAACACGCTCGGCGATCCCGCGAGCCGGGCCGGCTATCGCGACGCGCTGGTTGCCTATTTCTCGGCGCGGCGGTCCGATCTCTCGGAAGACAGTCAGCGGCGGCTCGACGCTAACCCGCTGCGCATTCTCGATTCGAAGAACTCGGGCGACATCCGTATCAACGAGGATGCTCCCGCTTTCGACCAATACCTAAACGACGACTTTAAAAGATTTTACGCGCAGGTCCGCAATGGGCTGGATCGATTGGGCATCCCTGCGCGGCTGAACCCACGCTTGGTACGCGGCCTTGATTATTACACACACACCGTATTCGAGTTCGTGACGACTGATCTGGGTTCGCAAGGAACAGTGCTCGCTGGGGGAAGGTATGACGGACTTGTAGAACTGATGGGTGGGCCGCAAATGCCCGGCGTGGGCTGGGCCGCCGGTATCGAAAGGCTAGCCCTGCTTATCAATGACCCTGCGCCGCCCCCTCGGCCGGTGGCTGTCGTTCCAATAGGCGAGCCGGGCAAATCCATGGCCCTGGTGATCGCTGAAGTGCTGCGTCACCATGGATTGTCCGTGGATTTAGGTTATTCGGGGAATCTTGCCCGCCGCATGCGGCGGGCAAATCGGGCCAACGCTCGCGCAGCGGTGCTGATTGGTGAAAACGAAGCTGCCCGAAATGTGGTTACACTCCGCGATCTCGACAGCGGCGACCAAACTGATGTCCCGATGGACAACGAACTGCAGGAATTGCGAGCGCGTCTTACCGAGATGATGGTTTAAATGGACGCCGCACTCGAAAACCGGCTCGACCAACTCGTCCGCCGCCATGCCGAGATCGGCGAGGCGATGGCGGCGGTCGGCCTGAGCGGTGCCGAATTCGCCAAATTGTCGAAGGAATACAGCGAGCTGTCGCCGATCGTCGACGTCATCGCCGCGTTGCGCCAGGCACAGGCGGACATGGAGGCGGCCAATGAGATGGCCGCCGGCGACGATCCCGAGATAAAGGCGCTCGCCGAGGAGGAAGCGCAGAGCCTGCGCGAACGCCTCCCCGCGCTCGAAACCCGCGTGCGTATGTCGCTCGTGCCCAAGGACGAGGACGACGAGCGCAACGCGATCCTCGAAGTTCGCGCCGGCACCGGCGGTGACGAGGCGGCGCTGTTCGCCGCCGAATTGTTCCGCATGTACCAGCGTTACGCCGCGCTCAAGAACTGGAAGTTTGAGCTGCTCGACATCTCGGAGACCGGGATCGGCGGGTTCAAGGAGGCGGCCGCTACCGTTACCGGCCGGGGCGTGTTCGCGCGGCTCAAATTCGAGTCGGGCGTCCACCGGGTGCAGCGCGTCCCGGAGACCGAGGCTTCCGGGCGCATTCACACCTCCGCCGCGACGGTTGCGGTGATGCCCGAGGCCGAAGAAATCGATATCAATATCGATGACAAGGATCTGCGCATCGATGTCTACCGGTCGAGCGGACCGGGCGGCCAGTCGGTCAACACCACCGACAGCGCGGTGCGGATCACTCATCTGCCGACCGGGCTTGTCGTGATCCAGCAGGACGAGAAATCACAGCACAAGAACAAGGCGCGCGCGCTGAAGGTGCTGCGCTCGCGGCTCTACGAGTTGGAGCGCCACGCGCGCGATTCGGCGCGCGCTGCCGACCGCAAGAGCCAGGTCGGCAGCGGCGACCGCTCCGAGCGCGTGCGCACCTACAATTTCCCGCAGGGCCGCGTCACCGACCACCGCATCAACCTGACGCTCTACAAGATTGACAAGGTGATGGCCGGCGAGGCGCTCGACGAGGTGATCGACGCGCTGACCGCGGCCGATACCGCCGAGCGGCTCTCCGCCGCGGCGGAATGACCGCTGCCACTGACCAAAGCCGCGTCACTTGCCGCCTCTCACCCTCCCATCGCTATTGCGATGGGTCCCTCCCTCTCCCCGCGAGCGGGGAGAGGGCCGGGGTGAGGGGCAGCCACCCGCGATGACCCCACCGGAGACAATCGGCTCGACTATCGGCCGGGTCGCGGCGGCGCTGACGCAGGGCCGGTTCGACGAGGCGCGACGGCGAGCGCGGCGGTTGGTGGCGGCGGCGCTCGACCTGTCGCCGGCAGAGGCGTTGGCGCGCAGCGACCGCATGATGACTGAGGATGAGGGCGGGCGGGTCGCCGCGATGCTGCGGCGGACGCTGGCGCATGAGCCGCTCAGCCGGATTTTGGCGGTCCGCGAATTCTGGGGCCTCGATTTCACGCTGTCGCCCGAGACGCTCGATCCGCGACCGGAGACCGAGACGCTCGTCGAGGCGGTGCTGGCGCGCTTGCCGGAACGTGAAACGCCGTATCGCTTTCTCGATCTCGGCACCGGCACGGGCTGCCTGCTGCTGGCGCTGCTCTCGGAATATCCGGCCGCGACGGGCATCGGCGTCGACCTCGCTCCCGGAGCGGTCGCGACGGCGATCCGCAACGCGGAGCGGCTCGGGCTCCGAGCGCGTGCGGAATTCGTCGTCGGCGATTGGGTAGCGCGGTTGGAGGGCGGGTTCGATGCCGTGGTCGCCAACCCCCCTTACATCGCGAGCGCCGAATTGCCTTCGCTGCCGCCCGAAGTCCGCGACTACGACCCGCCGCTGGCCCTCGACGGCGGCGCCGACGGTCTCGCCGCCTATCGCGCCATCGCCGCCGGCCTGCCACGGTTGCTGGCGTCGCGTGGCTTTTTCGCGGGCGAGATCGGCGCTGGACAGAAAGAGGCGGTCGCGGGGATTATTTCCGCCGCCGGCCTCGTTGTCGGAGACATCCTCCCCGATCTCGCCGGCATCCCGCGTTGCGTCGTGGCCCGGCGGCCGTGAGAAAATGGTTGGAACCGCGTATCCGCCCGCCTAAAGTGGTGCTTGTCGTCCCGGAAAATTGTTCAATGATTGACGGGCTCGACAAAAGCCGCACAAGGGAACGGCCCATTTGAAGCCTGGAGGGTGCTGGGCCGGCGGCGGGACGATGGTCCAATAGGGTCCACCGCGACAAGATAGGTGTCATGAGACCACAAAAGCGCTCGCGCGGCCGCAACGGCGGCGGCAATCCGTATCATAACAATCAGAACCGAGGCGGTGGCGGTGGCGGCGGCGGACCGCGTCCGCCGCATCGGTCGCAAACCTTTGACAGCAACGGTCCCAACGTCAAAATCCGCGGCAACGCCTATCAGGTGTACGAGCGCTATCTGACGCTGGCGCGCGAGGCGCAATCCTCGGGCGATCGCATCGCCTCGGAAAACTTCTATCAGCACGCCGAACATTATTTCCGCGTGATGAGCGCCAACGGCGAGGGCTTTCCCCAGCAGCGGCCGCCGCAAATGGGCGGCGAGCCCGAGATGGTCGACGGCGAGGGCGAACAGCCGGAAGAGGCGCATTTCGTCCAGGTCCAGCAACCCGCGTCGCAGCCTCCGCCGCCCCCGGCGATGCCGGAGGAAGACGAGTTGCCGCCGTTCATCACCGGCCGCGCGGACTAACTACGCGCGGGGCGGTTTGCCGTCTCGCACTGAAAGCTCGTCTCGTCATTCCGGCGTAGGCATACATCGGGCTCGCGCAGCTGAAGCGTGGACCCTGACCTTCGTCGGGGTACGCTGGATGCGAACCGCCGGCGGCTGTCCGACGTTGACCGGGCAGCGGCCGCATCAGCTCGAAAACGGGGCCAACCTAGGCTTGAGCCGGCTCGTTCGGCCACCATATCTCGTGGTTGAAGGGCTGCTGGACCTGCCTGATGGGGGTCGGGGCGGTCGGTTCGAGGAGACAAGCCCATGGAACTCGAGAAATACACCGAGCGGTCGAAGGGATTCGTCCAGGCCGCGCAGACTCTGGCATTGCGCAGCGGGCATCAGCGCCTGACGCCGGACCACCTGCTCAAAGTCCTGCTCGACGACAAGGAAGGCCTCTGCGCCAATCTGATCAACGCCGCCGGCGGCGACGCCAAAGCGGCGCTGCTGGCGGTCGAGACTGAGCTCAACCGCCAGCCGAAGGTGGAGGGCAGCGGCGCCGGCCAAGTCTATATGAGCCCGGAGCTGGCGCGCGTCCTCGACCAGGCCGAGAAGATCGCCGAAAAAGCCGGCGACAGCTTTGTCACCGTCGAGCGGATGCTGCTCTCCCTGGCGATGGACAACAACACCCCGTCGGGCAAGGCGCTCGCCGCGGCCGGGGTGACGCCGCAGAACCTCAATACCGCGATCGAGCAGGTGCGCAAGGGCCGCAAGGCCGACAGCGCCTCGGCCGAGGATAGCTATGAGGCGCTGAAGAAATACGCCCGAGACCTGACCGAAGTGGCGCGCGAGGGCAAGCTCGATCCGGTGATCGGCCGCGACGAGGAAATCCGCCGCACCATCCAGGTACTGTCCCGCCGCACCAAGAACAATCCGGTGCTGATCGGCGAGCCAGGCGTCGGCAAGACCGCGATCGTCGAGGGGCTGGCGCTGCGCATCGTCAACGGCGACGTGCCGGAGAGCCTCAAGGACAAGAGCCTGTTGTCGCTGGACCTGGGCGCAATGGTTGCCGGCGCCAAATATCGCGGCGAATTCGAGGAACGCCTGAAGGCCGTGCTGCAGGAGATCACCGCGGCGGCGGGCGAGATCATCGTCTTCATCGACGAATTGCACACGCTGGTCGGCGCCGGCAAGGCGGAAGGCGCGATGGACGCCTCCAACATGCTGAAGCCGGCGCTGGCGCGCGGCGAACTGCATTGCGTCGGCGCGACCACGCTCGACGAATACCGCAAGCACATCGAGAAGGATGCGGCGCTGGCGCGACGCTTCCAGCCGGTCTTCGTCAACGAACCATCGGTCGAGGACACGATCTCGATCCTGCGCGGCATCAAGGAGAAATACGAGCTGCACCACGGCGTGCGCATCACCGACGGCGCGATCGTCGCGGCGGCGACCTTGTCGAACCGCTACATCACCGACCGCTTCCTGCCCGACAAGGCGATCGACCTGATGGACGAGGCGGGGTCGCGGCTGCGCATGGTCGTCGATTCGAAACCCGAGGAGATCGACGAGCTCGACCGCCGCATCGTCCAGCTCAAGATCGAGCGCGAGGCGCTCAAGAAGGAGAATGACGCGGCGTCGAAGGACCGCCTCGAAAAGCTGGTCAAGGAACTGGAGGACCTCGAAGAGGAGTCCGAGGCGCTGACCGCGGAGTGGCAGGCCGAGAAGAACAAGCTCGCCGGCGCCCAGAAGCTCAAGGAGCAGCTCGACCAGGCGCGCGCGGAGCTGGAGATCGTCCAGCGTGCCGGCAATTGGAGCCGCGCCGGCGAATTGACCTACGGCGTGATCCCCGATCTCGAACGCAAGATCGCCGAGGCCGAAAACTCCGGGAAAGGGATGCTGCAGGAGGCGGTGATGCCCGAGCACATCGCCGCGGTCGTCTCGCGCTGGACCGGCATCCCGGTCGACAAGATGCTCGAGGGCGAACGCGAGAAGCTGCTGCAGATGGAGCAGAATCTGCGCCGCCGCGTGATCGGCCAGGAGGAGGCGGTGGTCGCGGTATCGAACGCCATCCGCCGCGCCCGTGCAGGCCTGCAGGACCCCAACCGGCCGATCGGCTCGTTCCTGTTCCTCGGCCCCACCGGCGTCGGCAAGACCGAGCTCACCAAGGCGCTTGCCGAGTTCCTGTTCGACGATGAGAGCGCGATGGTGCGCATCGACATGTCGGAATACATGGAGAAGCACACGGTCTCGCGGCTGATCGGCGCGCCGCCGGGCTATGTCGGCTACGACGAGGGCGGCTCGCTGACCGAGGCGGTGCGCCGCCGTCCCTACCAGGTGATCCTCTTCGACGAGGTCGAGAAGGCACACCCGGATGTGTTCAACGTGCTGCTCCAGGTGCTCGACGACGGGCGCCTGACCGACGGGCAGGGGCGCACGGTCGATTTCCGCAACACGCTGATCGTGCTGACCTCGAACCTCGGCAGCGAGGCGATCGCCAACCTGCCGGACGACGCCGATATCGAAAAGGCCCGGCCGGCGGTCATGGAGGCGGTGCGCCACGCGTTCCGGCCCGAGTTCCTCAATCGGCTCGACGAGATCCTGCTGTTCCGCCGCTTGTCGCGCGACGACATGGCCGGGATCGTCGCGATCCAGCTCGGCCGGCTGCGCAAGCTGCTGGAAGACCGCAAGATCAACCTCGACATCGACGAGAAGGCGCTCGCCTGGCTCGGCAATGCCGGCTACGACCCGGTCTACGGGGCGCGGCCGCTGAAGCGGGTGATCCAGCGCGAGCTGCAAAATCCGCTGGCGCAGCGCATCCTCGAAGGCCGCATCGCCGACGGCGCCGCCGTCAAGGTCACCGCGAGCCCACTCGGCCTGGTGATCGGCGACAGCGAGCCGCAGGCCGCGGCCGCCGAATAAGGCCGGACGAAAAGATGGGGGCGCGGGCGGAACCCGCGCCCCCATTGCCCCGGGGGAGTAAACCTAGGAGGTCTTACAGCTTTGTCGCGACGGTATTAAACGTCGTCGACAAGTTCTTGCCGACATTGGTCATCGCACTGATCGCGGCCAGCGCAATCAGTGCCGCGATCAGCCCATACTCGATCGCGGTTGCACCCGTTTCGTCCGCCAGCAGACCGGCGAAGAGATGGGTTATGCGCGTACGGAATGGCAGCATGGGGGTGATTTAGTCCGGACGAACTTAATTTGTGGTAAACGCGGGAAGGTTTTGTTCAACAAACCTACAAGCCGGTATCCCTAACCGGGCTGCCACAGCTTCGTCGCAAGACTTCTTGCAGCGAAAATAGGAGCGGAAGCGAGACATGGCCGATGGGGGAGCAGCGCCGGCGGCGCGCGCCGGGATCGGCCAGTCGGTCAAGCGGCACGAGGATGAGCGCTTCCTCACGGGGAACGGGCGGTTCGGCGACGATCTGAACCTTCCCGGTCAGGCGATCGCCTGGCTGCTGCGTTCGCCGCACGCGCATGCCGAGATCGCCGCTATCGACACGACCATGGCCGCGGCCGCGCCGGGCGTTCTCGCGGTGCTGACCGCGGCTGATTACCTCACCGACGGGATGCGGCCGATGCCGCACGCGCCGGCTTCGCAGAGCCCACCCGACATCACCCTCGTCAACACCGACGGCGTACCGCCGGCCGCACCGCATCAGATGCCGCTGGCGCATGACCGGGTCCGTTTCGTGGGTGAGGCGGTGGCGCTGGTCGTCGCGGACACCCTGACGGCAGCGAAGGATGCGGCCGAGCTTGTCGCGGTCGAGTATCGTCCGCTGCCGGCGGTGACCGGCGCTACGGCGGCCTGCGCTCCGCACGCGCCGCTGCTCGGCCACAAGCCGGGGTCCAACGTCACCGTCGACGCGCTGGTCGGCGACGGCCCGGCCACCGAGGCGGCGTTCGCCGGCGCGGCCTATGTCGCGCGGCTCGCGACGCATGTGCAGCGCGTCACCGGCGTGCCGATGGAGCCGCGTACCGCGCTGGCCGAATATGACCCGGACACGGGGCGTCACACGCTCTATATCGGCGGCGGCAGTGTCGGCCGCGCACGCCGGGATGTCGCGCAGATGCTCGGCGTCGGCGATGATGAGCTGCGCGTCATCGCCTATGATGTCGGCGGCAATTACGGCACGCGCAACGGCACCTACCCGGAGTTTGCGCTCGCTTGCTGGGCTGCGAAGCGGCTCGGGCGTCCGGTGAAATGGTGCTGCGAGCGCGGCGAAGCGCTGCTCACCGATTTTCACGGTCGTGACCTTACCGTCGAGGCAGAGTTGGCGCTCGACCCGGAGGGCAATTTCCTCGCTTTCCGCACCTCGAACCTGAGCAACCTTGGCGCCTACGCCGCCTCGTTCGTGCCGCTGACCAAGGGCACCGAGCTGTCGACGAGCCTCTACCGCACGCCGGCGGCACGGGCGCGGGCGCGGGCGGTGTTCAGCAACACGGTCTCGACCGCCCCTTATCGCAGCGCCGGCCGGCCCGAAGTCATGTTCGTCAAGGAGCGCCTCATCGACATTGCGGCGCGCCAAGGCGGCCTCGACCGGGTGGCGCTGCGCCGGCGCAACCTGATCCCGCAATCGGCGCTGCCCTATACCAATCCGTTCGGCATGACCTATGACAGCGGCGCCTACGAGGCGATCCTCGACCGCACCCTGGCACTGGCCGATTGGGACGGGTTCCCGGCACGCCGCGACGAAGCGCGCGCCCGCGGCCGCTACCGCGGCATCGGGCTCGGCACCTATGTCGAATCGCAGAGCGGCGCGCCGAATGAGGAAGCCGTCGTCAGGGTGCGCTCGGAAGGGCTGGTCGAGGTCGAGATCGGCACGCTGTCGACCGGGCAGGGGCATGAAACCAGCTATCCGCAACTGCTCGCCGACTGGCTCGGCGTCGAGAACCAGCGCGTGCGGATCGTCACCGGCGACACCGATCGCCACCGCTTTGGCGCGGGCTCGCATTCCGGTCGCTCGATCCGGCTCGCCTCGATCACCATGCACGCCGCCTCGCAGCGGATCATCGAGAAGGGGCTGCAAATCGCCGCGCATCTGCTTGAAGCCGCCGAGGCCGACATCGCCTTTGCCGAGGGCCGGTTCGTCGTCAGGGGCACCGATCGGACGGTCGATCTGTTCGCGGTGGCCGCAGCGGCGGAAACCGAGACCAGCCTGCCGGAGACGCTGCGCGGTCCTCTTGTGGGGAGTGGCGACGTGGTCAGCCGGATCTCGTCCTTCCCGCATGGCTGGCACGTCGCCGAGGTCGAGGTCGACCCGGATACCGGCGCCGTCGAACTCGCCCGCTACACCGCGATCGACGATGTCGGCCGCGCGGTCAATCCGATGATCATCCACGGCCAAACGCATGGCGGCATCGCCCAGGGCATGGGCCAGGCGCTGATGGAACACTGCGTCTACGATGCTGACAGCGGCCAGGCGCTCGCCGGCTCGTTCATGGATTATGCGATGCCGCGGGCCGGCGACCTGCCGTTCTTCGCGACCGATCTCAGCGAGGTGCCGTCGACGACGCATCCGTTGGGCTTTCGCGGCGGCGGCGAGGGCGGCATTACCCCGGCGCTCGGCGTCATAATCAACGCCGTCGTCGATGCGCTTGCCGAATTCGGCGTCACCCATATCGAGATGCCGGCGACGGCCGAGAAGGTGTGGCGCGCGATGCGCGAGAGGTGGGGCGAGAAGGGCAGTTAGAGTGAGATTTTAAAGCAGAATTATTTCTGCACCTTGGCCGGGCTTGACCCGTGGGCCTTCAGCCCACGGACTTGATCCGTGGGCATCCACGAATAGGCTGAAGCTATTCATGGACCCCCGGGTCAAGCCCGGGGGAGGCGAAATTTTCAAGCGCCCCAACTTAAACCTGCTTCAGCCCAGCCCCTCACTGGATCATGTGCGACGCTTTCTTGAACGTCTTGGTCTCTGAGACGCTGCCGTCGCGGTAGGTCAGTTCGATCGTCACCATCTGGGTTTGCGGCGGCAACGTCATATAGAGCTTGGCGTTGTTGGGGATGTTCGCCGGGTTCAGCGGATCGCACGGCGGCATCGGCAAGACCTGGTCGGGCCGCGTGTTGTCGATGCCGATGCGCGCCTCGCGGATGCCGCAGCGCGACGACACCAGCGCCGTAAAATAGAGCAGCAGCCCGTTGTATTGACGGAACGACACCCAGTCGGAGCTGATCATCTCGAGAGTGCTGCGCTCGCCGCGCGCCAGCTCCAGGTCCGGATCGAACTTGATCGGAAACGGGCCCGCCGTGACGCCGTTGAGGTCGGTGGCGCGGACATAGATCACCGCGGACCCCTGATCGCGATCGAGCTGGAAGCTCGGGTTGGCCATGCGCCGCCGCGTGCGGGTGTCGAGCGTGTCGAGAAAGCCGGTTTCCTTGAACGCGCCGCTCTCGCCCAGCCGCCAGCCGATCGCGACTACCGGATCGACGAACGACACCGTGACGGACCAGCCGGCGTTGCTCCGCATGAAATTGGCCAGCGGCGCGTTCATCGCTTGGGATGGAGCGGGCGCCGGGGCCGGGGCGGGGGCCAATGCCTCGGGGCGCGGCACCATCATTGCCGCCGTCTTCATCTGGCCGCTGCCGGTGTCGTCGCTGCGGGTGTTGAGCACGAAATCGCCGACGATCTCATCATAATAGGCCGGCGTCTGCTCGTGCCTCACCGACGCGGCAAGCTGCCGGACCTCGGCCTGCGAGCGTTTGGCGAGTTGCACCATCGTCAGGCCCGGTACTGCCATATCGCGCACGAAGCTACGGGTGAACACCGAATTGGGGTCGGGGTCATTGCCTGAGACAGCGTCGAGCGCGGTCTGCTTGGCGCCGGCCGAAAACAGGACGAAGACGCCTTCCGGCGGGGTGATCGGCGCGAGACCGCCGCTGCCGCCGAGCGCGCGCGTGCCCTTGCGCTCGAACGGGTTGTTGCGGCAGGCGTCGAGCACCAGGACTACGGTACGGGCACCGCGCGCCTGGATGCGGTCGATGATCGAGTTCGACCGCAAAGGAGGCGTCCTGCATCAGGTCTTCCTGGCCCTCTGTCGCCCCCGGCACATCGATTGGCAGCAGATAGTTGCGGCCGTGAATCTCGAAACCATGCCCGGCAAAAAAGAAGAAGACGGTGTCGTCCTTGCCGACCGTGCTGCCGAACGCCAGCAGCGTTTCGCTCATCGCGCGGCGCGACTGGTTCTGCGCGACGCTGACCGTGAAATCGAGCTTGCGCAGCGCCGAGGCGATGGCGCTGGAATCGGTCACCGCCTTGGACAGCGGCGGGACGTTCTCGTAGAGGTCGTTACCAACGACCAGCGCGAGCCGCTTTTCCGCTTGCGCCGGAAACGTCGTGGCGAGCAGCGCCAAAACTACGGTGCCGATGCGCAGGATGTTGTGCATGAGACGCCATCGACCAGCCGCTAGAACGGCATCTAATTGAATGGACCACCGCGTCGGTGCCGGCCCCCTCCCTGACCCTCCCCCGTGGCCACGGGGGAGGGAGACTTGCAGCGTGAGCTGCAAGTGGGTGGGGGCCGGCGCGGGCGGCTCAGCCTCCATCACGCCGTAATGCCCAATTTCGCCTGCAGATCGGTCACGACCTGGGTGCGGCCGCGGGTGTTCCAGCGCCGGCGCTGGCCGATCGGTGCGTTCTCGATTTCGGGATAGACCTTGAGCGCGACAAACACCGGACCGGCCCCGCCCATGATCTGCGGCAGCGCGCGGTCGAGATCGTCGAGCTTGTCGAAGGCCTGCGCGCGCGGATAGCCGGCGGCAAGCGCGAGACGGTCGTATTTGACGTTCTTCGCGTTCGGCACCGGCTGGCCGCCGGTCGTCGCGTAGACCTCGTTGTCGAGCAGAAAATGATAGAAATTCTTCGGTGCCTGCTCGGCGATCGTGGTCAGCATGCCGAGGCTCATCAGGATGTCGCCCTCCGAATCGAACAGCACGACCTTGCGGTCCGGCCGCGCCAGCGCGAGGCCAAGCGCGAACCCGGCATGCCCGCCCATCGCCGGATCGCCGAGCGGCACGTCGAGATGCGCGTCCTGGGTCAGCTCGACCCAGAACTTGCCGCCGCGCCCCGGCACGACGATCGCGTCGCCGCGATGCGGCTTGAAGGCTTCCAACGCTTCGGCGATGCGCATCATTGATGAAAGCTCCCAATTTCAAATGTCATTCCGGGGCATCGCGCAGCGATGAACCCGGAACCCATGAACACGGTCGGGGAAAGGGATGCGCTGGCCTTCACGCGAAACCGGCGGAAGTCCGTGTTCATGGGTTCCGGGTTCGCGGCTTTGCCGCGCCCCGGAATGACGAGGAAAATCATCGATTGAACCCGTGATACTCGTCACCGACGAGGACCACGACGGGCTTCTTGGTCTTTGCCGCCTCCTCGAAGGCGACCGAGATACGCGGCGCGTCGGCGTCGCTCTCGACGAGATAGTAATTGAGGCCATAGGCGTTGATGAACGGTTCGGTATAGGTCGCCGCGGTGTCGGTGGTGACGCCATGCCGCGTCCAGCCGCGATAGCCGACCATCATCACCACCCCGACATTCATGCCGAGCAGCCAGCCGCGCAGCGAGTCGCCGCTTTCTTGCAAGCCGGTGTTCTGGATGAGGATCATCGGCCGCGCGCCGCCGGCGGCAAGCCCCGAGGCGATCGAGCACGCATGCCCCTCGCGGCTCACTCCGACCAGCGTCAGCGACGGCTCGGCCTGCATCAGCAGATAAAGCCAGTTGGTCTCGCTGTCGGGCAGCCAGACGATATGGCTGACGCCGTTCTTCTTCATCTCCGCGAGCACGGTTTCCGGGCTCAGCGCGGTCGTGGAGGCCTCGCTCATCGGCATGTCCCCTAATACGCATGTCCCTATACGCGTGGGCAGCATCGTAGGGTTCCGGCAAAGCCGTAGGCAAGCCGCCGGCGTTGCCGCAAGATCAGTGCATGCTTAGCGAGGCTCAGCGCCGCTTTGTCGAGACCCGTCGCGTCGGCCATCTCGCGACCGCCGATGCGAGCGGCGCGCCGTATCTCGTGCCGGTGTGCTTCGCGCTCGCCGCGGTGGCGCTTTACATCACCATCGACGAAAAGCCGAAACGCCGGGACCGGCCAATGAAGCGCGTCCGCAACATCCTGGAAAACCCGCGCGCCGCCTTTGTCGTCGATCATTGGGACGAGGATTGGACCCGGCTCGGCTGGGTGATGCTGCGCGGCCCGGCGAAAATCCTCGAAGGCGGCGACGAGCATGCCGCCGCCCAGGCGGCGCTGCGTGAGAGATATGCGCAATACCGCTCGATGAACCTGGCCGGCCTACCGGTGATCGCGCTGCGCATCGCGCATGTCGCGAGCTGGGGTGACCTGTCGGCAGATTGATCGAGGTTCTGGGAGAGGCAGAGGCGAGGGAGCAACACGCGATGAGCGAGGGGTTTGTTCTCTACGGCAGCCCGCATTCGCTGCCAACGTATCGGGTTGCGCTCATGCTGCGCCTGTGCGGGATCGCCTTTTGCTTTCGCTATGTCAGCTTCCAGCGGGGCATGCACCTGACACCCGAGTTCCGCGCGCTGTCGCGCTGGGGCCAGGTTCCGGTCCTCGAGCATGACGGCCGGGTGCTGCTGCAATCGACCGCCATCCTGCAATATCTTTCCGAGACCCTTGATCGCTTCGGTGGCGAAGCAGCGGCCCGCCAGGACATCCGCGAGTGGCTGTGCTGGGAAGCCGACCGCCTATATCCGCCGCTTTATGGTTGGTACGGCGTGGAATTAGGTCGGCGCAAGCTATTGCCGCTGTCATTCGATGCCGCCGTCGTCACGCGATGGAACATGCAAGGCGAAGCTGCGCTCAAGGTTCTCGATGAGCATCTCGCGGACCGCCGTTTTCTGGTCGGTGTCGAGCCGACGATTGCCGACATCTGCGGCTACGCCGACATCGCCTTCACGAAACTGAGCGGCCGGGACCTCGCGAAATGGCCCCGCGTCGCCGCATGGGCCGCCCGCGTCGAGACACTCCCCGGGTTTGCTGCGCCGTTCGATCTGCTGGCGATGCAGGACGCCGAGATTGCGGCCCAAGCCTAGGCCCGGCAAACCGCACGGGTGTCTTGCGTCAGATGACCTAGCGATAGTCTCGCCATCGCGGCTAATCTCGCGGCAATCGGCTTTCCTGGGAGGGCGGCATGGATTTCGGCGTCTTGATGTTTATGACCGACTACGCGATGCCGGCGCCGGACTTGGCGAAAGCGCTGGAAGAGCGCGGCTTCGAATCGCTGTGGGCGCCCGAGCATTCGCATATCCCGCTCAGCCGCAAGACGCCGTTTCCCGGCGGTGGCGATCTGCCGAAACCTTATTACGACGCGATGGACCCATTCGTGTCGCTGACAGCGGCGGCGGCCGTCACCAAGACCCTCAAGGTGGCGACCGGCGTCTGCCTGGTGATCCAGCGCGACACGATCCAGCTCGCCAAGACCGTCGCCTCGCTCGACCAGGTGTCGGGTGGCCGCTTTCTGTTCGGGATCGGCGGCGGCTGGAACCAGGACGAGATGGAGGATCACGGCACCGTCTACGCCACGCGCTTCAAGCGGATGCGCGAGCAAGTCGAGGCGATGCGCGAGATGTGGACCAAGTCCAAGCCGGAATATCACGGCGACATCGTCAATTTTCCGCCGATGATGACCTGGCCGAAGCCGGTGCAGACCCCGTTGCCGGTGATCGTCGGCGGTGCTTTTCCGCACGCGGCGCGACGGGCGGTGCGCTACGGCAATGGCTGGGCGCCGATCGCCGGCCGCGCGCCCTACGGCGACATCGGTGAGCAGTTGCCGAAGTTCAAGCAGATGCTGGCCGAGGCCGGCCGCACCATCGAGGACGTGCCGCTGACGCTGATGGGCGGTGGCGATGATGTCGACGATCTGAAGCGCTACCGCGAGATGGGGGCGGTGCGCTGGGTGGCGATGCTGCCGGCGGAAGGCGCCGACAAGACGCTGCCGCGGCTCGACCGCTGGGCGCAGGTCATGCGCCAGGTCAACGCGTAAACGGGGAGGGAAACGATGCCCGACGTGAAGATTTTGGCGAGCGGCCTCGGCTTTCCCGAGGGGCCGGTATGGATGGCTGACGGCTCGGTGATCCTCGGCGAGATTTCCGGCAAGAAGGTGACCCGAGTCGCGCCCGACGGCGGCAAGAGCGAACTCGGTACGGCCGGCGGCGGGCCGAACGGCGTCGCCACCGGCCCGGACGGCGCGCTGTATGTCTGCAACAATGGCGGCGCGGTCTACGAGACGACGCCGAGCTTTTTGTCGACCGGCCCGGCGCCTGACTATAAGGGCGGCTCGATCCAGCGCATCGACCCGAAAACCGGCGAGACCAAGACGCTCTATATAGAATGTAACGGCCACAAGCTGTCGGCGCCCAACGATCTGGTGTTCGACAAGCAGGGTGGGTTCTATTTCACCGATCTCGGCAAGCGCTACCAGTACCAGCGCGACAATGGCGGGCTTTATTACGCGCAGCCGGACGGCTCCAGCATCACCGAGCTGGTCTACCCGATCATCACGCCGAACGGTGTCGGTCTGTCGCCCGACGAAAAGACGGTCTACGTCGCCGACACCGAGACCTCGCGCATCTATGCCTGGGACATCGTCTCCCCCGGCAAGGTCAAACACGACCCGTTCCCGGCGCCCTATGGCGGGCGTTGCGTGGCGGGACTGTCGGGCTTCCAGCGCTTCGACAGCCTGGCGATCACCGCCGCCGGCAATATCTGCGTCGCGACGCTGATGGCGGGGTGTATCACCGTGATCGCCCCGGACGGCAAGGTGCTCGACCAGGTCAAGATGCCCGACGTCTACCCGACCAATATCTGCTTTGGCGGCCCGGATATGCGCACCGCCTACATCACCCTGTCGGCCACCGGCCAGCTCGGCGTGACGCAATGGTCGGAGCCGGGGCTGAAGCTCAATTTCATGTGCTAAGGGCGGATGAGATGTTGAATTACGACGAAATAAGCAGACTTGTCGAAAAAACGGCAAGAACGGCCCTCGGCAAGAAGAACGTCGTTCGGGTCTTTACTAGACCGGGCATTGATGTTGAGGGAAAGGATGCGTTGCGCATCACAATTGTCGTTACCCCCGACGCCGTTGATAACATTGACGGTGATGCATTACTCGACAATCTGCTCAAGGTCCATGAAGACTTTGAGCACCTCGGCGAAGAACGAACTCCGATAGTGGGATACGCGACCGAAGAAGAGTTAGCCGAAATTGGCGATCCAGAGTCCTGACCACTTATTTGAGCAGGCGGACAGGCTGATCGGGGTTCTTGCGGCCGGTCGGCCGCGTCAAGTGGACCTCAGGCGAGCCGTTTCCAGCGCTTATTATGGGCTGTTCCACGCGATTTTGGCCGCGGCCGCGGACGAGATGATAGGAGCGGCCTATCGTTCGACCGAGAATTATGCCCTAGCATATCGCAGCATCGATCATCGAGTGCTGCGTGTACTGTGCATAGAGGTCCAAAAGGCTATACCGGCAAAATACCGCAGGTATGAGCCTGCCGGCGGGTTCAGCCGCTTTATTCGGGCGGTTGCGGCGAGCGTTGTCGAGCTTCAAGACGCGCGGTACGCAGCTGATTACGATCCTTTGGTCTTTCTCAAGAGGTCAGATGCGGCGCTCGCTGTGAGAACCGCTCGGCGTGCCGTTAGGCGCTTTGATAGCGCTACCGCGAAGAGCCGGAAGGCATTTCTGACGCTACTCCTATTCCCGCCTCGATAGTAGGCTTGCTTATCGCTAAGGAACGGGCATGCAAATCGAGATCATCTGCACCGGCGATGAGGTGCTCACCGGCAAGATCGTCAACACCAATTTCTCCTACATGACACAGAAGCTGGAGGATGTCGGGCTGTCGGTGCGCTGGGGAACGACAGTCGGCGACGACCGCGAGAGCCTGCTTGACGCGTTCCTCCATGCCGGCCAGCGCGCCGACGCGGTGATCGTCAATGGCGGGCTGGGGCCGACGGTCGACGACCTGTCGCAAGAGATCGCCGCTAAGGCGGCCGGCGACGAGCTGGTGCTCAACGAGGAATGGCTGGCGACGATGGAGCAGTTCTTCACGCGCCGCAGTCGGGTGATGTCGCCCAACAACCGCAAGCAGGCGATGCTGCCGAGCACCTCGGAGATCCTCGACAACCCGATCGGCACCGCTTGCGGCTTCGCGCTCGATATCGGCAAGGCGCGATTTTTCTTTACACCGGGCGTGCCGCGCGAGCTGCGCCGGATGCTGGAGGAACAGATCATCCCGCGGCTGCTGGCCAAGAGTGGAACGCAGACGGCGATCCGCCTCAAGCGCTTCCACTCCTACGGCCTTGGTGAGTCGCATGTCGATCAGCTGCTCCAGGGGCTGGAGGAGATGGTGCCGGACGGCAGCGTCAAGCTCGGCTTCCGCGCACATTACCCGCAGATCGAGACCAAGATCACCGTGCGCGGCGCCGACATGGCGGAGATCGACGCGAAGCTCGCCCCCGTCGTCGCCGAGGTGCGCCAGCGGCTCGGCAACTTCATCATGGCCGAGGACGACGACACGCTCGAAGGCGTGATCCTCAAGGCGCTGCAGCGCCAGGACGGGTCGCTGGCGTTGATCGAGACCTTTACGGGTGGCCAAATGGCGGCGCGGATCATCCCACTCGCTGGCGCGGAGAGCGTGCTGCGCCGCGGCGTCGTCTCGCGCGACCTCGCGGAAATCTACGACGCGGTCGGCCTCACCGGCGCCGAGCCGCTGGAGATCACCAAGGAAACCGCGGAAGCGGTGGCCCGCGCGGCGCGGCGCGAAAGCGGCGCCAGTCATGGGCTTGCCGTGCTGATCGACCTCGACGACGGGCCGGACCGGATCGATTTCGGCGGCACGATCTGCATCGGCATCGCCACCGAGAGCCACAGCGAGTCGCGCCGCTCGCGGATACTCGGCGGGCGCGAATGGGTTCGACTTGGTGCGGTCGAATTGGGCCTCGACTGCCTGCGCCGCCACCTCTATGGCCTGCCGGTTACCGAACGCATCGATTTCGAAAGAAACTGACCCAGGAAACTAAATTGAGCGATCTCAGAAGAAACAGTGGCGAGGTCACGCTCGTCCACAGCTCGGACCTGCATGTCGATGACGGGCGCATTGCCGCGCAGCACGGCGGCGACGGCACCGGCGGCCTCCAGGCGGTGCTGGAATACGCCCGCCGCATCGAGGCGGATGTCGTGCTGCTCGCCGGCGACACGTTCGACAACCACATGGTGACCGCCGCGACCATCGAACGTGCCGGTCGCGTGCTCGCCGAGGCTGGGGTCCCGGTCGTGCTGCTGCCCGGGAACCACGACCCTGTGACCGCCGATTCGGTCTACGCCCGCGGCGGCTATGCCGGGATTCCCGGCCTCTCGATCCTTGGGCTCACCGATGACGGCGCCGTCGAATTCGACGCGCTCCAGTTGCAGGTCTGGGGCAATGCGCACCGCGACTACCACGATATGGCGCCGCTCAAGGACCCACGGCCGCGCACCACGCGCTGGCAGGTCGCGGTCGGGCACGGCCATTACGAGCCACCGGAGACCTGGCACAACCCGCTGCGCCCCTCCTGGCTGATCAGCAACGCGATGATCGACGCGACCGGCGCCGATTATGTCGCGTTGGGTCACTGGGATCGGCCGGCGCAGGTCGGCAGCGGCGCGGTACCCGCCTACTATTCGGGCTCGCCCGACTGGGCGAAGACGGTGAATCTCATTTGAATTCGGCAATGACGGCGACGTGATCGTAACACGCGAGTCGCTGCCGATTGCTTCGAGCGACTAGACCGGTCGGGCTCGCCTGGCTACAACCAGCGGCTCTCCGAGCGGCGCGCCAACAACGTGGCGCGGGCTCTGGCGGCGATGGGCGTGCCGAAGGAGCAGATGATCGTCAGCGGTTGCGGCGAGAACGACAACCGCGTCCCGACGGCGGACGGCGTGCGTGAGCCGCAGAACCGCCGCGTCGAGATCGTCGCGCCATAAACAACGGCTTGGTCTCAGCAGTAGGAAGGGGTGGCCTCCGGGCCGCCCCTTTTCATTTCAGGTCAGACCTCAAGTCGGGGCTACTGGAGGTTGCGGGATCTCCTCTTCGAGTTGACGAGCCGAGACAACGTGGCGAAGGCTCTTGCGGTGTTGGGTGTGCCAAAGACCAGATGCCCGTCAGCGCGGGGGGCGGCGGGCGCGGCGAGAATGACAATCGCGTCCCGACCGCGGACGGCTTGTGCGAGCCGCAGAACCGCCGCGCGGCAATCGGCGCGGTTCAATTTGATCGCTAGGATGCGTTCGGATATCAGGTCATTTGAAGTTAAGAGAAGCACCTTACAATAGCCTTACAACATTGCTGGGCACGGTGCTGGTATCATGCAGTCGAACGGGCCTGTATCGGTGGAAGCGCTGGTCGACCGGTTTCGTGCCCGTCGGGCGACAATCGGCGTTATCGGCCTCGGCTATGTGGGCTTGCCGTTGGCCCGGGCGATCGCGTCGAAAGGCTTCACGGCGCTCGGATTCGATGTGGATGCGGCGAAGATCGCGCTGTTGAACGCCGGGGGCTCGTATATCCGGCATATTCCGGCCGAGGCGATCGCCGCACTCCACGCCTCGGGAAAATTCGCGGCGACGGATGATTTCGCCCGCCTCGGCGAGGCGGATGCGATCCTGCTCTGCGTGCCGACGCCGCTGACCCGCCAGCGCGAGCCGGATCTGACCTATGTCGTGCGGACGACCGAAGCGATTGCCCCACGGCTGCGGCCCGGGCAGCTGGTCGTTTTGGAATCGACGACCTATCCCGGCACGACGCGCGAGGTGATGCGGCCGATTCTCGAGCAGGGCGGTCTGCGCTCCGAACAGGATTTCTTCCTTGCGTACTCGCCGGAACGGGAAGATCCGGGCAATACGCAATTCGGCACCAGCGCGATTCCCAAGGTCGTCGGCGGCGACGGCCCGCTGGCGCTGGAACTTGCCTGTGCCCTTTATGAGGAGATCGTTGAGCGGGCCGTGCCTGTTTCATCGATCGATGTCGCCGAAGCGGTGAAGCTCACCGAGAACATTTTCCGCTCGGTCAATATCGCGCTCGTCAACGAATTGAAGGTGGTCTACGAGGCGATGGGCATCGATATCTGGGAGGTGATCGAAGCCGCCAAGACCAAGCCCTTCGGCTACATGCCGTTCTACCCGGGGCCGGGGCTTGGCGGGCACTGCATCCCGATCGACCCGTTCTACCTGACCTGGAAGGCCCGCGAATTCGGTCTCAGTCCGCGCTTCATCGAATTGGCCGGCGAGGTCAACACGGCGATGCCGGGCCGCGTCGTCGACAAGACCATGGCGGCGCTGAGCGAGCATCGGGGGCGTGCGCTGAAAGGCGCGCGAATCCTGATTGTCGGTGTCGCCTACAAGAAGAATATCGACGATATGCGCGAAAGCCCGGCGCTCAAGATCATGTCGCTGCTGGAGCGCCGTGGTGCCGTGACCGATTTCCACGACCCGTTCTTCCCTGAAATCCTGCCGAGTCGCGAGCACCCCGGCTTTACCGGCCGCCATTCGGCGCCGCTGACCGCCGCGACCCTGGCGGAGGCCGACGCCGCCGTTATCTGCACCGATCACGACCAGCTCGACTATCGGCTCATCGCGGATCACTGTCCGCTGATCATCGACACTCGCAATGCTTTCGCCGCGCGCGGCATCGTCGCGTCGCAGGTGGTCAAGGCATGAAGGCCGTCGCCTTTGTCGCGCTGGCGGTCGCGGCGGCGCTGCCGTTTGGTGCCGGCGCGACTGACTGGTCGACTGCAAGGAAGGTTCGGGTGGTCACGGTCGAATACGCGTTCAAGCCGGCGAATCTGACGTTTCAGCAAGGCGTCGCGTACCGGCTGCGGGTCGACAACAAGGGCAAGGAGACCCACGAATTCACCGCGGCCGAGTTCTTCAAGACGCTCGAGCTGCGCGACGCCAAGCCGCTCAACGCCGACCATACCGAGATCGTCGTCCAGCCCGGCGAGCATAAAGACCTCTATTTCGTCCCGAAACAGGCCGGGTCGTACAAACTGATCTGCTCGGACCATGACTGGGCCGGCATGGTCGGGGAGATTACAATCTCGCCTTAGGCGCGCTGCCTCCCTATCATCCCGCGAAATTCGCTCGGGAGGAGGCAAGGGATGGAAAAGCGGCGCAGCATCGATGTCGCCGGGGCGCGGCACGTCAACCCGATCCCGAGCGCCAGCCGGATCGGCCCGTTTGTGATGTCCGGCGCGATCTCCGGCGCCGACCCGGCGACCGGCAAGGTTCCGGAAGACCTCGACGCGCAATGCGCCGCGATGTTCGCCAATGTCCGCCGGGTGATCGAGACCGCCGGCGGCACCACCGACGATATCATCAAGATGACGGTGTGGATCACCGACCGCGCGCTGCGCCCGACGCTCAACAAATACTGGACCGAGATGTTCTCCGACCCGCATTCGCGCCCGGCCCGTCACACCGTCGCCAGCGGCGATTTCAGCCCGCCGATGCAGATCCAATGCGACCTGACGGCGGTGATCGGGGATTAGGTCCCGGTAAGCCACCCCGGCGAAGGCCGGGGCCCATTCGTCATCCACTCGTCAAGCTGTGCCATGGGCCCCGGCCTGCGCCGGGGTGGTCCCCGGCAAGGAGGCTCCATGAAAATCAAAGACATCCGCACCATCGCGCTGGCCTATCAATGCGACCCGCCTTACGCCAGCGCCTCCGGCGTGCAGACCCGGCGCGGCGCATTGCTGGTCGAGGTCGAGACCGATGACGGCATCATCGGCATCGGCGAGGCCGGGGTCGGCGGCGGCGTCACCGCGACGGTCATCGAAAAGGACCTGAAGCCGGCGCTTCTCGGCCAGGACCCGCTGATGATCGAGGCGCTGTGGCAGCGCATGTTTGTGCGCACGCGGCAATACGGCCGGCGCGGCCTCGTCCTCAACGCGATCAGCGGCATCGACATCGCGCTGTGGGATATCGCCGGCAAGGTCGCAAGGCTGCCGGTCTACAAGCTGCTCGGCGCCTGTCGCGACCGCGTCGAGGCCTACGCCAGCGGCGGGTTCTACCAGGAAGGGAAGGGGGTCGACGGCATCGCCGGCGAGGCCGAGGGCTACCGCGCTCGCGGCTTCAAGGGCATGAAGATGAAGATCGGCCGCAACCCGTCGACCGGCACGCATCTGCGCCAGCTCTCGGGCAATGTCGATTTCTGCGAAACCGATCCGTCCGAGGATCTCGCGCGCATTGCCGCGGTGCGCAAAGCGCTGGGGCCGCAGGCAAAGTTGATGGTCGACGTCAACTGCGCCTGGAGCCCGGCCTTTGCGATCGAGATGGGCCGCGAGATGGCGCCCTATAAGCTGTTCTGGATCGAGGAGCCGGTAGCGACCGACGATATCGATGGCAGCGCCCGCGTCGCCGACGCGCTCGACACCGCGATCGCCGGCTACGAGACCGAGACCGGGCTCTACGGCTTCCGCGAGCTGATCAGCCGCGGCGCGGTCGATATCGTGCAGCCCGATATCGCCTGGACCGGCGGCTTCTCCGAGGGCAAGCGCATCGCCGCCTTCGCTCAGGCGCATCACCGCATGGTGGCGCCGCATGCCTTTGGCGGCGCGGTGCTGCTGATGGCCTCGCTGCATTATGCCGCGTCGATCCCCAACGGTCTCGTCCTCGAATGGGACCAGAACCCCAACGGCCTGCGCAGCGAACTGCTGAAAGAGGAATTCCGCCTCGAAAGCGACAGTACGATCCGCCTGCCCGAGCGCCCCGGCCTTGGGATCGAGCTCGACCGAGGCGCGGTGGAGCGGTTCAGGGTGGGGTAGGGGTGCACCAAGGATGTCATTCCGGGGCGGCCCGAAGGGCCGAACCCGGAACCCATGAACACGGACCCGCGATCGTTGAGTTACTACGTTTATCTCCTCGCGAGCCGCTGTCACGGAACGCTATACCTTGGCGTGGCAGGTGACCTCATCCGCCGGGTTTACGAGCACAAGATCAAAGCGGTTCCCGGTTTCTCGGCTCGATACGGCGTGAGCCGGCTCGCTTGGTATGAGGTTTACCAAGACGCTTTGACCGCAATCGCTCGCGAGAAACAAATCAAGAAATGGCGGCGCGATTGGAAGATCGCGCTGATCGAGGCGGATAATCCTGACTGGAACGACTTGTTCGATGCGATCGCCCGATGAAAATTAGAGCGATCCGTGTTCATGGATTCCGGGTTCCAGCTGCGCCGGCCCCGGAATGACCAGGTTATGAATGTCTAAGCTCCTCTTCACCATCGGCTATGAGAAGGCGCGGCTCGCCGATGTCGTTGCCGCGCTGAAACAAGCCAGCGTCGCGACCGTGATCGACGTGCGCGATCGGCCGCAATCGCGGCGGCCGGGTTTTTCGAAGCGGCAGCTCGAAGCCGGGCTGGAAGAGGCGGGCATCCGCTATGTCGGGCTGAAGGCACTCGGCACTCCGCCCGAGGGCCGCGAGGCCAACCGCAAACGGCAATGGGAGAAGTTCTGGCGGATCGTCGACGACAAGCTGACGACCGCGGAGGCCGAACATGCGCTGGCGGAAGCCGGTTCGATCGCCGCCGCCGGCCCGAGTTGCCTCCTATGCTATGAAGGCGATCACCGCATCTGCCATCGTGGCCGCGTCGCCGACATCCTTGCCGTTCGGCACGGCTTCGTCATTCATCATCTGGAGCCGCTCGCCGTCGCGCCTTGAGCGCGCCGCGATGTGCCTTGGTGGCGAGGCGCTCCTTGCGCTGCGCGGCGCTCGGACGCGTCCGGCGGCGCGGTTTGGGCGGCTCCGCGGCGCGGCGGATCAGCGCGGCCAACCGTTCGCGGCCGTCTTCGCGGTTGCGCTCCTGCGAGCGGAAGCGCCGCGCGGTGATGACGATGACGCCGTCTTGCGTCGCGCGCTGCCCCGCCAGCCGCAACAGCCGCGCCTTCACCGGCTCCGGCAGTGAGGGCGAGTTGCGCGCGTCGAAGCGCAATTGTGCCGCGCTTGCCACCTTGTTGACGTTCTGTCCGCCAGGACCGGAGGCGCGAACAAATGTCTCGGTGATTTCCCGCTCGCTCAGCACCAAATCGTCATTGATCGTGATCATGATCGAGCGCTCATTCCACTTGAATATAGCGCTCTTTGCATTAGCGCTTTCCGCAGAGAATACTACTTCACGCGCCCGGTTCTGGTAGTGTAAGCCAAGGTGAAGCCCTCCGTGAGGCCACGGCGGCAGAGAGGGCGCGAGCGCATTTCGAGGAGCGAATATGCCCAGAGTGAATTACGAGGCGCCGACGAGCGTGGACGACGCCGTCAAGATTCTGGCGGGCGCCAGCGGTCTGGCGAAGGTGCTGTCGGGGGGTACCGACCTCCTGGTGCAGCTGCGCAGCGGTCGGCTGAAGCCGGACCTGATCGTCGACACCAAGCGCATTCCGGGCATGATCGGCATCCGTGAGGAAGGCGGCTTCTTTATCGTCGGCGCGGCGACGCCGGGCGTCATGCTGTCGAGCCACGCGGCGCTCGAACATGCCTGGCCGGGTATCGTCGAGGGCGCCGACCTGATCGGCTCGACGCAGATTCAGGGCCGCGCCTCGCTCGCCGGCAATCTGTGCAACGCCTCGCCCGCGGCGGACAGCGTCCCGGCGGTGATCGCCGCGAAGACCATCTGCGTCATCGCCGGTCCCAACGGCCGGCGCGAAACCCCGGCTGAAAGCATCTGCACCGGCCCCGGCCGAACCTCCTTGGCCAAGGGCGAGTTCATCGTCGAATTCAAGATTCCTAAGCCGAAGCCGCATCAATGCGATGCCTATCTGCGCTTCATCCCGCGGACCGAGATGGACATCGCGGTGGTCGGCTGCGGCGTCAACGTCACGCTCGACGCCGGCGGCACCTGCACCGACGCACGTGTCGTGCTCGGCGCGGTGGCGCCGACCACGGTCCTCGTCGGGGACGCGGCGAAAGCGCTGATCGGCCACAAGCTCGACGAGCCGACGCTCGCGGCGCTCGACAAGGCGGCGCAGGCAGCCTGCAAACCCATCACCGATAAGCGCGGCACGATCGAGTACCGCACCAAGATTGCCGGCGTGCTCGCGCGCCGCACGGCAGCCATCGCATTCGAGCGCGCCGCGGCGCGCTGAGTTAGGAGAATCCCCTGATGAGCAAGCATCACGTCACTACCACCATCAACGGCGAGCCGATGGAGTATCTCTGCGAAGCGCAGCAGACGATGCTCGACGTGCTGCGCGATGAACTCGGCCTCACCGGCAGCAAGGAAGGCTGCAGCTCGGGCGATTGCGGCGCCTGCACGGTCATTTGCGACGGCGACATCGTCTGCTCGTGCCTGATGCTCGGCGTCGAGGCCGAGGGCCGCAGCATCACCACGATCGAGGGCATCGCCGAGGGCGACAAGCTGCACCCGGTGCAGCAGAAATTCCTTGAGCACGCCGCGCTGCAATGCGGCTTCTGCACGCCCGGCCTGATCGTCGCGGCGAAGGCGCTGCTCGACACGACGCTTAACCCGACCGAGGAAGAGGCGCGTTATTGGCTCGCCGGCAATCTCTGCCGCTGCACCGGCTACGACAAGATCCTGCGGGCCGTGATGGATGCCGCCTCGGTGATGCGCGCCGAAGCCGGCCGATAAGCGACCGGCGTTCGGCGGCGGTGGGGGACACGAAATTCCTTTTACGGAGTAGCAGATGTCTTATCTCGACAAGGCAACGTTGAAGGTCGTCGGCACCCGTCCCATTCGTCCGGATGGCGTCGACAAGGTCATTGGCCGCGCCAGCTTTGGCGCCGACCACACGATGCCCGGCATGTTGTGGGCCAAGGTCAAGCGCAGCCCGCACGCGCATGCCCGCATCCTCAAGATCGACACGTCGAAGGCCGAGAAGCTGAAGGGCGTGCTGGCGGTCGTCACCTCGGCCGATTTCCCCAACATCCCGAACGAGGAAGCCTTTGTCGGCGAAGGGCCGATGAACTTCCGCGACCTGTCGCGCAACTGCATGGCGCGCGACAAGGTGCTCTATGACGGGCATGCGGTGGCGGCCGTTGCGGCGACCTCGGCGGCGATCGCCGAGGAAGCCTGCGAATTGATCGACGTGCAGTACGAGGTGCTGCCGCATGTGATCGATGTCGAGGCGGCGATGTTGCCCGGTGCGCCGATCCTCCACGAGGACATGTTTACCGCCGGCATCGAGCCGAAGCCGGCCAAGCCGTCCAACGTCGCCAAGAAGATCACCTTCACCAAGGGCGACATCGCCAAGGGTTTCGCCGAGGCTGAGGTGGTCATCGAGCGCAAATACAGCACCAAGCCGGTGCATCAGGCCTATATCGAGCCGCATGCCTGCGTCGTCGCGGTGGCGCCGGACGGCCAGACGACGATCTGGAGCTCGAGCCAGGGCCAGTTCATGGTCCGCGCCTATTGCGCCAAGCTGCTCGGCGTCGACATGGCCAATATCCGCGCGATGCCGGCCGAGATCGGCGGCGGCTTTGGCGGCAAGACCCTCGTCTACCTCGAACCGGTGGCAATGGCGCTGTCGAAGAAGACCGGCCGCCCAGTCAAGCTGGTGATGAGCCGCGAGGACGTGTTCCGCGGCACCGGCCCGGCCGCCGGCGGCACGATCGAGGTCAAGATCGGTGCCAAGAAATCAGGGCGTATCGTCGCCGCCGAGCTGGTGCTGAAATACCAGGCCGGTGCTTTCGCCGGCTCGCCGGTCGGCCCGGGCTGCATGTGCGCCTTTGCGATGTACGACCTCGATCACGTCCACATCACCGGCTACGATGTCGTGTCGAACCGACCGAAAGTCGCGGCGTATCGCGCGCCCGGCGCGCCAAATTCGTCGTTTGGCGTCGAGAGCTGCATCGACGAGCTGGCGCGCGAACTGGGCGTTGATCCGCTGGCGCTGCGCGAGATGAACGCGGCGCGCGACGGTACCAAGACGCCGTATGGCCCGACCCTCGTCAATGTCGGCTATCTGCAGACGCTGGAGGCGGCGAAGAACCACCCGAATCTCAAGATTCCGCTTGGCCCCAACCAGGGCCGCGGCGTCGCTTCGGGCTTCTGGTTCAACATCGGCGGCGAATCGAGCGCCTCGGTGCATGTCAACGAGGACGGCACGGTGGCCGTGGTCGAGGGTAACCCCGATATCGGCGGCTCGCGCGCCTCGATGGCGATGATGGCCGCCGAAGTGCTCGGTATCCCGTACGAGAAGGTGCGCCCGGTGGTGGGCGACACCGCCTCGATCGGCTTCACCTTCCTCACCGGCGGCAGCCGCGTCACCTTCGCCACCGGCATGGCGGTGACGCAGGCGGCGGAAAAGGTCGTCGAGCAGCTCAAATCGCGCGCCGCGGCGATCTGGGACATCAGCCCCGACGCGGTCGAGTGGAAGGACGGCAAGGCCTTCCCGGCCGGTGCCAATGCGGGCAGCTTCGAGCCGCTGTCGCTCGCCGACATCGCGATCAAGTCGGGCCGCACCGGCGGGCCGATCACCGCCGAGGTGTCGATCAACGCCCAGGGCGCCGGCCCCGGCTTCGCGACCCATGTCTGCGATGTCGAGGTCGACCGCGAGACCGGCCACGTCAAGATCCTGCGCTATACCGCGGTGCAGGATGTCGGCCGGGCGATTCATCCCTCCTATGTCGAGGGGCAGATCCAGGGCGGCGTCACCCAGGGCGTCGGCTGGGCGCTCAACGAGGAATACATCTACGACAAGGATGGCCGCCTCGAAAACGCCGGCTTCCTCGACTACCGCATCCCGGTCGCCTCGGACATGCCGATGATCGACGCGGTCATGGTCGAGGTGCCGAACCCACGCCATCCGTTCGGCGCGCGCGGCGTCGGCGAAGTGCCGATCGTGCCGCCGATGGCCGCGGTCGCCAACGCGATCGCCGACGCGATCGGCGCCCGCATGCGCGACCTGCCGATGTCGCCGCCCAAGGTACGCGCGATGCTCGACGAACTCGATCCGCCCCGCATGGCGGCGGAGTGAGGGTCTAAGCCACGATTACAGTTCTCTCGTCATGGCCGGGCTTGACCCGTGGGCCTTCAGCCCACGGACTTGATCCGTGGGCATCCAAGGACCCCCGGGTCAAGACCGGGGGTGACGAGTTCTAGCGGTAGCACGGCGATCATGCCCCACGTGCTCATGACTGGCGTCGCCGCCCGGCGCCTGACCGGCGGCGTCACCGAATTCGATGTCGAAGCGGATACCGTGCGCCGGCTGATCCTTGAGCTCGACCGCCGCTACCCTGGTCTCGGCCAGCAGATCGACGAGAGCATGGCCGTCGCGATCGATGGCGAAATCTTCCAGGACGCCTATCTCGCCCCGCTCAAACCCGACAGCGAGGTCGTGCTGATCCCCAAGATCGGCGGCGGCTGAGCCGGCCGGTTTTGCTGTGATCCGTGTTTCACGCGCCGCCTTGTGCGGCGCGTTGTCTTTTGTGGGAACGGTCGCGGGCACGCCGCGTTGCCCTTGCACGAGGCCGGCGAACGCGTCGCTTCAACTCCTTTTGCGGAGGCGCCTATGTCCGTGCGCAAGGTCGGCAGGTTGCTCGCGGTCGTCGGGCTCGCGACGGGATCGGCGGTGATTTCCTACCCCGCCATGGCGCAGCTCTATTTCCAGCCTCCGCCGCCTCGGGTCTATTATCCACCGCGGGCTGCGCCTGACGAATTGCCGCCGCCCGTGCGGTCCTACGAAGAGCGGCCATCTGCTCGATCCTATGAAGAGCAACCGCCGGCGCGATCCGATGACGGACGGCCATCGGCGCGGGTAACCAGCCCCCAGGACGTTCCGGCCGCCGATGCGAACCCGGAGACCCGTGGCAACAATGTGTCCGGCACGACGACACCCGTGCACGCGGTTTCGTTGCGGGATGCGCCGAGCGGCGGCTCTGCGATCATCGGCACCTTGCGGCCCGGCATGCCCCTCGAGGTTCTCGGCACTAATCAGGGCTGGGTGCAGGTGCGCTCGTCGGCCGGGACGGGCTGGGCCTATGGCAGCTACCTCGCGAGCGGCGCCCGCGGGTTCAGCCCGACGTCCGCGGGCGATGTCGCCAGCAGCCCGGCGCAAGCCCCTGATGTCGCCGGTTTCTCGGCCGCGAAGCCGACTTCGGGCGGCTCTTCCGCTGTCAGCGCCAGCGCAGCACCGAAGCCGCCCGGTACCGCCAATCCGGCGCTTGCCGAGGGCGGCCCGGCGCTCAAGGCGGGCGCGTCTGCCGAGGTCAAACGCGGCGGGCTGGCTTCTCAGATCACCAGCCCATGACGTTGTGACCTCGCGTTTCGGCGGCAGACCGAAGCCGCTTTAGCGGCAGCCGCCGAGCACGCAGCCGACGATATTGCCAGCGGTGCCGACGGCTCCGGTTGCGATATTGCCGGCGGTGCCGACCGCGGCGCCCGCGACATTGCCGGCCGTGCCGACGGCCGCTCCGGCTGTCGCACCGGCCGCGCCAACCACGCCCACCGGCGGCGGAGCGTACGCGTAGGGTCGGCATTCCCCGGTATAACGGTAGTAGTAGAAACCGGGCCCGCAATAAGCATCGGCCATCGCTGGCGTCGTCGCGGCGGCCATGCTCGCGAGAGCCAACCCGGCGGCAATGACAAGCTTCTTATGCATCGGAATCCTCCTTGTCTCGACCGGCGAGCCGATCGTCGTTGTGTTGCTTATAAGAATGGTGCGAGGCCCGTTCGCGTTCCAGTGGCATGGCAGCCATCTCGTTGACGCTGCCATGTCCTCGATGCCGACCGGCAGCCGGCGACAACCGCAACGACAAGCCGCCGCTCGCGCGTTATACATAACGATACATAGCGTGGAGAGGCGGACATGAAACTCAGCGCACGCAATCAGATCAAGGGCAAGGTCGCGGCCGTGCAGAAGGGCCAGACTACGGCGCATGTGCGGATCGATATCGGCAACGGCGTCGTGATCACCGCGTCGATCACCAACGAGGCGGTCGACGATCTCGGCCTCAAGGCCGGCGACGAGGCGATCGCGGTGATCAAGGCATCGGACGTCATGGTCGCCAAATGATCCTCGCGCGTATGGCCGCGGCGCTTGCCGCCGCGGCCTGGCTGGCCGGCGCATCGGCGGCGCAGACGCCGCCGATGCTGTCGCTCGACGGCAAGGTCAAGCACCCGCAGCACTGGACCATGGAAGACCTCCGCAAGCTGCCGGCGCAGCACGTCGACGTGTCCTACCAGACAGATCGCGGCCCGGTGAATGCGAGCTACACCGGCGTGCCGCTGTGGTCGCTGATCGAGACGGCCGGTATCGACGACGATGCCAAAGGCGCGGTCATCCGCCACGCGATCCGCATCACCGCCAGCGACGGCTGGGTGGTGGTGACCTCGACCGGCGAGATCGCTCCCGATTTCGGCGCCAAGCCGGCGCTCGTCGCCTATGAGCGCGACGGCAAGCCGCTCGCCGATTTCCGCATCGTCATGCCCGGCGACAAACACGGCGGCCGCTATGCCCGCGAGGTGACGACGATCGCCGTGGAGTAATCGGTCGGGCGCAGCTTTTTTCTCGTCATTCCGGGGCATCGCGCAGCGATGAACCCGGAACCCATGAACACGGACCTCGAAAAGCGCGTGCCGACACCGTAACCACGTCGGAGCAGACCGTGTTCATGGGTTCCGGGTTCGGCCCTGCAGGCCGCCCCGGAATGACGAAGGTAATTTCAGGCCAGGCTCTGAGGAGCGCCGCAAGGCGCGTCTCGAAGGACGCACGAAGCCGCTGCAAATAGGACCGAGACCACGAGCGTCAGCGCTGCAGCCGGTCGCTATATAAGGGGGCTACGCATAAGGGGGCTACGCATCGCGTGGGAGAGTCGGTTTGTCCTTTATCAACGACGTTCTGCCGCAGGTGCAACGGGAGGCGTTTTTCCACGCGACGGCATCATACGCAAATTCGCCAAAATCATCCGCTAACCTCGCCTGAAATCGTCAATGCCCGAGAGCCCCCGAACTGAAGCCCCCGTACCCCTCCGCATTGCGGACTGGCTGTAAATTCCCTGCAGATATCAGCAAGAACAGCCAATCCTTCGCCGGCTTGCCCCCGCCGCGCGCCGCCAGATAACATCACCGGCGGCGCCAGAGAGAAACGGGGCAGGGGATGGATTACGACTACATCATCGTCGGCGGCGGTTCGGCCGGGTCGGTCATGGCCAACCGGCTGTCGGCGAAAAGCGGCAACAAGGTGCTGCTGTGCGAGGCCGGGCAGGACACGCCCGACGGCCAGGTGCCGCCGGAAATCCTCGATTCCTACCCCGGCACCGCCTATTTCGACCCGCGCTTCCACTGGAACGAACTTAAGGTCCACACCGAGATCGTCTCGCACAACCGGCCCGAGGAGCGCCCGCCGCTCAGGAAATACGAGCAGGCGCGGGTGCTCGGCGGCGGCTCGTCAATCAATGGCCAACTCGCCAATCGCGGCGCGCCGACCGATTACGACGAATGGGTCGAGAAAGGTGCCGCCGGCTGGGGCTGGCAGGACGTGCTGCCTTATTTCAAGAAGGTCGAGCGCGACATGGATTTTGACGGCCCCTGGCACGGCAAGGAGGGCCGCATTCCCGTCCGGCGCATCCTCCCGCAGCTGTGGAACGGCCACGCCAACGCCGTCGCGAAGGCCTTCGAGGAGGCCGGCTTTCCCTATGTCGAGGACCAGAACGGCGAGTTCGTCCCCGACAGCTATTTCCCGATCACCATCTCCAACCTCTACGACCGGCGCGTGTCGGCGGCGATCGGCTATCTCGACAACGGCACCCGCAAGCGCCAAAACCTGACGATCTCGGCCGAGACCCAGGTCATGGCGCTGCTCTTCGAGGGCACGAAATGCGTCGGCGTCAAGGCGATGGTCAAAGGCCGCGAGCAGGAGTTCCGCGCCGGCAAGGAGGTCATCGTCTGCTCCGGCGCGATCCATTCGCCGGCGCATCTGTTGCGCGCCGGGATCGGCCCGGCTGGCCATCTGCACGACCTCGGCATCGAGGTGCGCGCCAACGTGCCCGGCGTCGGCCAGCGGCTGCAGGATCACCCGTCGGTTTCGGTCTCGTCCTTTATCAAGCCCGACGCACGGATCAACGGGATGACCCGCCGCCATATCCTGCTGGCGCTGCGCTATTCATCGCAGATCGGCGGCGCGCCGTTGGGCGACATGTTTGTCGCCGGCGTCAGCAAATCGGCCTGGCACGCGGTCGGCGAGCAGATCGCCTCGCTGCTGCTCGCGGTTTACAAGACCTATTCCGAGACCGGGCAGGTGCGGCTCGCCTCGCGCGACTGGCGCGCCGAGCCGGTCGTCGAGTTCAACCTCTTGTCCGACCGGCGCGATCTCGAGCGGCTGATGGACGGCTTCCGCCGTCTCGGCGCGATGCAGCTGAGCGTGGCGCTGCAAGGCGCGACCAGCAATCCGTTCCCCGCCACCTACAGCGACAAGGTGCGGCAGATCGGCGTCGTCAACGACAAGAACCGGCGCATCACCAACATCGTCGCCAAGCTGCTCGACGGCCCGGCCTGGCTGCGCGGCTGGATCATCGACCGCTATATCGTCGAGGGTTTCCGCTTCGACCAGCTGATGACCGACGACGACGCGCTCGAAGCCTTTGTCCGCAAGGCGGCGATCGGCGTGTGGCACGCCACCTGCACCTGCCGCATGGGCGCCGACGACGACCCAATGGCGGTCACCGACAACCAGGGCCGGGTGCGCGGCGTCGCCGGCCTGCGCGTCGTCGACGCCTCGCTCTTCCCCGCGGTCCCCTGCGCCAACACCAACTTCCCGACGCTGATGACTGCCGAGAAGATCAGCGACGCGATGGTCAACGCTACATAGGCCTTTTCGCGTCATTCCGGGGCATCGCACAGCGATGAACCCGGAACCCATGCACACGGGCCCCGAAAGGTGGGTTCTGACGTCGCGGCTACCTTGAATAAACCCTGTGCATGGGTTCCGGGTTCGGCCCTACGGGCCGCCCCGGAATGACAAAAATATCGAAAGCTGCGTGTCACAAACCGCCGTCATCCTGAGGTGCCTCGCGCAGCGAGGCCTTGAAGGACGCATTGCGTCCGTAGCGCCTTCGTCGCGGCCGCTCGCAATCACGATGCGGCCCCGATAGGATGCCCGAAACGGGGAGACACTGATGCGCTTCGGCATTTTCGACCATCTCGACGATTGCGGCCTGCCGCTGCACCAGCATTTCGAGAACCGGCTGCAGCTGATCGAGGCCTATGACCGGCTCGGCTATTACGCCTATCATCTCGCCGAGCACCACAACACGCCGCTCGGCTATGCGCCGTCGCCGAGCGTGTTTCTCTCCGCCGTCGCACAGCGGTCGAAAAAGCTCAAATTCGGGCCGATGGTCTACCTGCTGCCGCTCTATCACCCGCTGCGGCTGATCGACGAAGTCTGCATGCTTGACCAGATGTCGAATGGCCGTTTTCTCTACGGCGTCGGGCGCGGCATCTCGCCGGTCGAGGTCGGGTTCTACGGCGTCGATTTCGCGACCGGCGCCGAGCAGTTCCGCGAGGCCTTCGAGGTGACCCGGCTGGGCTTTACCGAGGACGAGCTGACCTTTCACGGCAAGTTCTACGATTTCGACCATGTGCCGATGGCGATGAAGCCGGTGCAGAAGCCCTATCCCGAGCTGTGGTACGGCATCGGCCGGCCGGAGAGCGTGCCCTGGGCGGCGCAGAACGGCGCGCATATCGTGATGCGGCGGCCGATCCCGGCGGTGCGCGATGTCGTTGGCAGCTATAAGGCGGAGTGGCAAAAGCTCGGCCGTGCCGAGGCCGATCTGCCGCTGATGGGGGTCAACCGGCACATCGTCGTCGCCGAGACCGACGCCGAGGCGCGCGACATCGCCCGGCGCGGCTACCCGGCGTGGCGCCACCACATGGGCCTTTTGTGGCATAAATATAACGTGCCGTTCCCGCTCGAAGCCTCGCTGCCGCCCGATTTTGCGACCGTGCTGGAACACGGCGACGCGGTCGCCGGCAGCCCCGCCACGGTCCGCGACTTCATCGCCCACGAAGTCGCCGAGACCGGCGTCAATTATTACGTCTGCGACTTCGCCTTCGGCACGATCAGCCACGCCGACGCGCTACGCTCGACCGAGCTCTTCGCCAAGGAGGTCATGCCGGCCTTCGCCTGAAACCCCCGTTCGTCATTCCCGCGAAAGCGGGAATCCAGAGGCGAGCAGTACGGCGCTGGCCCTGGACCCCCGCCTGCGCGGGGGTGACGAGATCAAAGGAAGTCATTCTGGCCTTCGTCTGAGGAACGCCGGCGCCGCACCGGGCGGCGCCTGGCGCGCCTCCAGCTCGTCGAGCATCGTGTGGATGCGGTCGACATGGGCGTCCTTTTCGTACATCGCGTAGAGCGCACCGGCGAGGCGGACCGGGTCGCCCGAATAGTAGCGCTCGTACAGCTGCTGGCGCCCCGAGAACGATGAGACCGCGGTGTCGAACGCGAGCCGGAACAGCTTGATGCGCGTTGCCGCGTCGACTGTCGCCGCTTGCGAATAGAGCCGCACGTCGGCCTCGGCCGCGCCGGCAAGCTCGGCGTAGGACGGTACTGCCACCAGGCCGCCGGCGCCGAGGATCTGGATGATCTCGCAGGCGCGCAGGAACATTTTCGGGTACATCATCCGCACCGTCCACAGCGGCATCGCCGCCGGGGTGACGCAGCCGTCGGGGCGGGTCACGGCGTCGGCCTCGCTGGCGCGCAGGCAGGAGCGGACGAATTCGGTGTGCTGGATCAGCTCGGCGAGCATGCCCTGCACGTGGAGATGGCTGCGATGCTGGTCGAGCGCGCGATCGCAAAGCCCAGCGCCATCATGAACTCGCTCTTGGCGAGGTTCTTGGTCGAGGTCTGGTGCATGACCTGCGGCATCGCGCCAGTGCGGGCGTAAAGCCCGTTGCACATTTCCGGGTCGCGGTGGATGAAAACGCGCTCCCACAGCACCGGTACCTCGTCGAACACCGCCAGCGCGTCGCCCTCGTCAAACCGCGACGACAGCGGATAGTCCATGCCGGACGCGGCATTCTGATGCACGACGCTCGGTCGGCAGATAAATTTGAGCCCCGGCGTTGCCACCGGGATGCTGAACCCGAACGCGTAGGGCGCCGCGGCTTCGTTGGTTGCAAGAAAAGTCGATGGCATCACCAGGATGTCGTCGGAGAACGCGCACAGCGTCGACACCATGCGGGCGCCGGTGATGATGATCCCCGCATCGGTTTCCTTGACTACCTTGGCCGCCAAATCTTTGTCCTGCGCCTCGACCGGTTTCGAGCGGTCGACCTGCGGGTTCAAGAGCGTGTGCGTCATGCACAGATCGGCCTCGCGCGCATAGGCGTGATAGGCACGCACATTGTCGGCGAACTTCGCGTCGCGCCGGCCGAACTCATCAGCGCCGATCGCAAACCCGGTGAGCATGACGTTGAGGAAATCCGGGCTGCGGCCGAACATGCCGCAGGTCGAGTCCATCCACAGCTTGATCATCTCGCGCCGGCGGATCAGGTCGCCGACCGAACGCGGTTCGATAAACGACAGCCCGACCTTGTCGCCGCTCGCCGGCGAGGCGAAGACCATGCGCTCCTGCAGCGCCGGGTCGTGCTGCATGTCGTAAAGCTCGGCCATGCTTTGCGCCGCCCCGGCGAAGCGCGGGTCGGTCGTCACATTGCGGACGCGCTCGCCGTCGATAAAGATCTGGCGATCGTCGCGCAGCGCCGCGAGAAACTGGTCGCCGGTGCGGATGGGCATGGTAACGGCCTCCCCAAGGTCTTGGGGCATAGTTAGGCCGCGCCGATCCCGGCCCGGTCAAGGCCGGAGCGACTGCTTTTGCCGGCCGTCCATGCGTCCTTCGAGACGGTCGCTTCGCGCTCTCCTCAGGATGACAGCTTTCTTGATGCCGTAAAGAAAACCGTCATCCTGAGGAGCGCCGCCAGGCGCGTCTCGAAGGACGCACGAGGCCGCTGCAGGTAGGAGACGCCGTTCTCGACTCTCGCACGCGCGTCCGTTTATCGCTATTCAGCGGCGGTGCCGGCGACGCGGCGGGGCGCGGCGAGGCGGCGCGCCAGGTACGGCCGCAGATAGCGCGCGGTATGGCTCTCGGCGACCTGAACGACCTCTTCCGGGGTGCCGGTGGCGACGATGCGGCCGCCGCCGTCGCCGCCTTCGGGGCCGAGATCGATCAGCCAGTCGGCGGTCTTGATGACTTCGAGATTGTGCTCGATCACCAGCACCGTGTTGCCGGTCTCGACCAGCGTGTGCAGCACCTCCAGCAGCTTGCGCACATCCTCGAAATGGAGGCCCGTCGTCGGCTCGTCGAGGATGTAGAGCGTGCGGCCGGTGGCGCGGCGCGACAATTCCTTCGACAGCTTGACGCGCTGCGCCTCGCCGCCGGACAAGGTCGTCGCCGGCTGGCCGACATGGATGTAGCCGAGCCCGACGCGCTGCAGCGTCACCAGCTTGTCGCGGATCGACGGCACCGCGCGGAAGAATTCGGCGCCCTCGTCGACGGTCATGTCGAGCACCTCGGCGATCGACTTGCCGCGGAACAGCACTTCCAGCGTCTCGCGGTTGTAGCGCTTGCCCTTGCAGACATCGCACTGCACGTAGACGTCGGGCAGGAAGTGCATCTCGATCTTGATGACGCCATCGCCCTGGCACGCCTCGCAGCGCCCGCCCTTGACGTTGAACGAGAAGCGGCCGGGCAGGTAGCCGCGCGCCTTGGCCTCCGGCAACCCGGCGAACCAGTCGCGGATCGGCGTAAAGCAGCCGGTATAGGTTGCGGGGTTGCTGCGCGGGGTGCGGCCGATCGGCGACTGGTCGATATCGACGATCTTATCGAGGAATTCGACGCCGTCGAGGCGCTCGAACGGCGCCGCCTGCTCGCGCGCGTTGTTGAGCCGCTTGGCGAGCGCCTTGTACAGCGTTTCGACGATCAGCGTCGACTTGCCGCCGCCCGACACACCGCTCACGCAGCAGAATGTGCCGAGCGGGATCTCCGCCGTCACGTCCTTGAGATTGTTGCCGCGCGCGCCGACCAGGCGAAGGATCTGCCCGCGATGACCGGTGCGGCGCACGGCCGGGATCGGGATCTGTTTCAAGCCCGTCAGGTATTGTCCGGTGACGCTCTCCGGCACCTGCATCACATGGTCGGGTGTGCCCTCGGCGACGAGGTGCCCGCCATGGATGCCGGCGCCCGGTCCCATATCGATCAGCCAGTCGGCGCTGCGGATCGCCTCTTCGTCATGCTCGACGACGATGACCGTGTTGCCGAGGTCGCGCAGCCGCCGCAAGGTCGCGAGCAGCCGATCGTTGTCGCGCTGGTGCAGCCCGATCGACGGCTCGTCGAGCACGTAGAGCACACCGGTAAGCCCCGAGCCGATCTGTGACGCGAGACGGATGCGCTGGCTCTCGCCGCCCGACAGCGTCGCCGAGGCGCGCGACAGGGTCAGGTATTCGAGCCCGACATTCTTCAGGAACCCCAGCCGCTCGTTGATCTCCTTGAGGATGCGCTCGGCGATTTCGCTCTGCGCCGGGGTCAGCGTCGCGTCGACCGCGCCGAACCAGTCGACTGCGTCGAGGATCGACAATGCTGTCGCCTCGCTGATGCTCCTGCCGGCGATCTTGACCGCCAGCGCCTCGGGCTTGAGCCGCGCACCGTCGCACACCTCGCAAGTCCGCGCCGCCTGGTAGCGCCCCAGTTCCTCGCGCACCCAGGCGCTATCGGTCTCGCGGTAGCGCCGCTCCATGTTGGGCAGCACGCCCTCGAACGGCCGGTCCGTCGAGTACTGCCGCAGGCCGTCGTCATAGGTCATCTTGATCGGCTCGCTGGCCGAGCCGTTGAGGATCGTGTCGCGCATCTTCTGCGGCAGGTCATGCCACGGCGTGCGCGTGCTTTGCTTGAAGTGGCGGGCGATGCTGTCGAGCGTCTGAGCGTAATACGGCGACGACGAATGCGACCACGGGCTCACCGCGCCGTCATACAGGCTGCGGCTCTCGTCATGGACGACAAGGTTGGCGTCGAAATAGAGCTTGGTGCCGAGCCCGTCGCAGGCCGGGCAGGCACCAAACGGGTTGTTGAACGAGAATAGCCGCGGCTCGATCTCGGGGATCGTGAAGCCCGACACCGGGCAGGCGAATTTCGACGAGAAGATCGTCTCCGCGCCGCTGTCGGCATCCTCGGTGATGGCGAGGCCGTCGGCGAGGCCGAGCGCGGTCTCGAACGAATTGGCAAGCCGATTGCCGAGGTCCGCCGACACGATCAGCCGGTCGACGACGACCGAGATGTCGTGGGTGAAATTCTTCTTGAGCGCCGGGACTTCGTCGACCTCGTACATCTTGCCGTCGACCTTGACCCGTTGGAACCCGCGCTTCTGCAGATCGGCGAGCTCCTTGCGGTATTCGCCCTTGCGGCGGCGGGCGATCGGCGCGAGCAGATAGAGCCGCGTGCCCTCCTTCATCGCCATCACTCGGTCGACCATCTGCGACACGGTCTGCGACACGATCGGCAGCCCGGTCGCCGGGGAGTAAGGCACCCCGACCCGCGCCCACAGGAGGCGCATGTAGTCGTAGATCTCGGTCACCGTGCCGACCGTCGAACGCGGGTTGCGCGAGGTCGTCTTCTGCTCGATCGAGATCGCCGGCGATAGCCCCTCGATCGAATCGACATCGGGCTTTTGCATCAGCTCGAGGAACTGCCGGGCATAGGCCGAGAGGCTCTCGACATAGCGGCGCTGCCCCTCGGCATAGATCGTGTCGAAGGCGAGCGACGACTTGCCCGATCCCGACAGCCCGGTGATCACCACCAGGCTGTCGCGCGGCAGGTCGACATCGATGTTCTTGAGATTATGCTCCCGCGCGCCGCGGATGCGGATCGACTGCATAAAAATCCCGGGTTCGAGTGGTTGGAGCGAGTCTACAGCGGGACGCCGCGCCCCGCCAAGGCAGCTCAGCCGTCCGACATTTAGATGGTTGGCGAAGCGCGTTCTTGCATGTTACTGCGGACGCGGGAGGTTTTCGATGTCGCAAACCCGCGCCGCCGATGATTTCAAGACGATCCGCGAGCGGCTGGAAGAACTACGGCAGGAACGCCTTATCCAGCAGCCCGCTCCGGCGGCGGACGGACGGCGGCTGACCGGCCATCGCGGCCCCTGCGCCTGCGGCATGAGCTTGTTTCCGGACGAGTGCGACGGCAACTGCAAGCTGCTGTGATATCGGCTTCATTAAGCGCTGACACGTCTCAGTGCGTCCTTCGAGACGGTCGCTGCGCGCCCTCCTCAGAGTTTGACGCGAAATTACCGTCGTCATTCCGGGGCGACCCGCCGGGCCGAACCCGGAACCCATGAACACCGTCTTGTCCAAGCTCTCCCGAGCCTCGGAACACTCTTTTTGAGGTCCGTGTGCATGGGTTCCGGGTTCATCGCTGCGCGATGCCCCGGAATGACGCCAGAAGACGGCACCCGCGGTATGCCCGAAGCACATTTTGGGTCAGGCTCTCAGGACGACGGCGTCCATGTTTGGCAATAAGAAAACCTGTCATCCTGAGGGGCCCGCATTGCGAGCGTCTCGAAGGACGCACGGCGCCATTCCTATCTGAAGCCAAATCTTTCACACGCACTTTCGCCGGGAAGCGGCAAGAAGGTTCCTAGAACCTGTCAGCGCGGAATGGCGTCGGGTCCACGAAAGGCGCGTCCCCCGTCATCATCTCGGCCAACAGCCGACCCGTTGTCGGCCCCAGCGTAAAGCCCTGGTGCGCGTGACCGAAGGCGAACCACAAATGCGTCTCGCCCGGCGCGCGGCCGAGGATCGGCAGCATGTCGGGCGTCGCCGGGCGGACCCCCATCCACGGCTGCGGCTCGACCGGCTCGCCGAGCGGGAAGATGCGCCGCGCGATCGGCTCGGCGCGACGCAGCTGCACCGGTGTCGGCGGCGCGTCCGGCCGGGCGAAATCGACACCCGTGGTCAGCCTGATGCCGAGACGCATCGGCGTCAGCAGAAAGCCGTTCGAGGCGACCGGCCGGGTCAGCCCGGCATTGCCCTGCGGCTTGAAGTGCAGGTGGTAGCCGCGCTTGCCGAACAGCGGCGCGCGATAACCGAAGCGCCGGGTGACCGCGCCCGACCAGATGCCGAGCGCGATCACCGCGTCTTCCGCCTCGACCGCCGCGCCGTCCGCCGCGGTAGCGCGCCAGCCGGCGCCGCGGCGTTCGAGTGTCGTCGCGTCGCCGATCACAAACTGCCCGCCGAGCCGCTCGAACAGCCTGGCGTAGCTCATCGTCAGGCCGTGCGGGTCGTTGACCGCGTAGGGGTCGGTCCAGTGCAGCGCGCCGATAAAGCCGTTCCGCAGATGCGGCTCCATCTCCTCCAGTTGGGCCGCCGTGAGCGCGGCGGAATTGACCCCGAAGGCGCGGGCGCGCTCGGCCTTGGTGAGTTCCTTGTCCATGGTCGTCGTGTCGTTGAACGCACGCAGAAACCCGACCGGCCGCAACAGCGCGGTCGAGCCGGCTTCCTCGGCCAGCGCCTTGTGCTCAGCGGTGCAGGTGGCGATCAGCGTCGTCCATTGGCGGGTGATCGCGGCGTAGCGCTCGGGCGACGAATTCCGCCAATAGGCGAATAGCGACGGCGCCAACCCAGCCAGCGCGTCGAGATGATAATGCACGTCGATCGAGCGGTTCTTGGCGATGCGCCACAATTCGCCGATTTCGCGCGGGAAGGGATGAGGAAACACCGCCTCGCGCTGCACCAGACCGCCATTGCCGTAGGAGGTCTCCTCGCCCGGGTTGCGCCGGTCGAGCAGCACGACCTGCTTGCCGCGCTTTTGCAAATGCGCGGCGATCGACACGCCGACCATCCCGGCGCCGAGAACGATGACATCGGCTTGCATTCGACCTGCTTTCCCGCGTTCGGCTGGAAATGACCTTAGCCAAATCAGCTTGTTATCGTCACCCCGTGAAGGCGGTGCGAGCAAACGCGATCATCTTCGTCATTCCGGGGCGGCCCGCAGGGCCGAACCCGGAACCCATGAACACGGTCTCGTCCAATGTGGCGGTGGCGTCGAGACCGATTTTGCCATGTCTGTGTTCATGGGTTCCGGGTTCATCGCTGCGCGATGCCCCGGAATGACACAGGAGCTCGGGGCGTGCGCCGCATTGACGGCGTCTGATGTGGGCCTGATACTTCCGGCAATAACGCGAAACATCGCGCGGCCACTCTCGCACCTTTGCGCAACGGGCGCCGACAATCGGCGGTCCTTGGGGAGAGAGACGCATGGCCGAGCAGACCTCCGAGAACCTTTTATCGATGTTCGACAACGCGCCGCTCAACGCGCGTTATTGGACCACCTTCGCGGTGATGTCGGGCGTGCTCGTCCTCGACTTCTTCGATTTCTTCCTGATCGCCTTCGTCATGTCGGTGATCGGTCCCGAATGGAAGCTCACTTACGGCCAGGGCGCCCTCATTCTTTACGGCGCCGGTGTTGGCGCGATCTGCGGCTCGCTGATCTCGGGCTCGCTGGGCGATGTCTTCGGCCGCAAGCTGCAGACCGTGCTCGGCACGCTGATCTGCGGCGTTTGCGCCGGGTGCATCGGGCTGTTGCCGACCGGCGCGTGGGTCGGCCTCGCGGTGTTGCGTTTCCTGGTCGGCTTCGGCCTCGCGGCAGGCGTCACCCCGGCGCTGACCATCGTCGTCGAGCAGACGCCGACCCGCTGGCGCACCGGCATGACCAGCTTCTTTGTCGTCTTCGCCAGCGCCGGGACGCTGCTGGCCGGCTTCACGTCGGCGACCTTGCTCCACGCCTTTGGCTGGCGCGGTGTGGCGATGACAGGGTTTGTCGCGGTCGGCGTCGGCTTGCTGGTCTGGGCGCTGGTGCCGGAATCGGTGCGCTGGCTCGCCGCCAGGGGGCGCTTTGCCGAAGCCCAGGCCGGGGTCGCCAAGCAGCTCGGCCTCCCGTTGTCTCGCGTGCCGCTGCCGACGATCCCGCCGGCGGTGCAGCCGCGCGCCAGCCTGACCGAACTGTACTCGGTCAATCCGCGGCTGTTCTGGCAGACGCTCATCATCTGGGGCGGCTCGGCCTCGGCGGTTTACGGCTATTACCTGTGGGGCCCGACGATCATTGCCCTCGCGCTGCAGGTCGAGCCGGCGGTCGCGGCCAAGTATTTCGTCTACGTCTCGGCCACCGGTGTCGTCGGCAAGATCATCGTCTCGATCATCGCGCCCAAGATCGGCCGCCGCTCGCTCGGCGTCGTGTTCGGACTGATGTCGGGGGTGCTGCTGATCTTCGCGGGGTATTTCAACAGCGCGCTGATGGACGGTTTTCCGATCTTCATCGTGCTGATCGCCGCCTCGGCCTTTTTTGCCGAGGGCGGGTTCTCCAATCTCGCGCCGTACACGGTCGAGCAATACGGGGTGAACCTCGGGTCGCGTTCCTCGGGGCTCGGTCAGGCGGCAAATGGCGTCGGCAAGATCGTCGGCCCGCTCGCCTTGGCGCTGCTTGCTGGCAGCGACAACATCATCGCGCCGAAGGCGACCGCCGCAGCGATCTTCCCGGCCTTCATCTTCCTCGGCGGGACGATGGTCGCGGTGATGCTGGCCTTCATGTTCCTCGGCGTCGAGACGCACGGCCGCGCGCTCTCGCTCGGCCACGAAGCCCCCGCCCGCCAATAAGGGCAGAGCACGTCATTCCTCTCCGCCCTCCAAGGGCGGAGAGGAGCGAGTGCCTTGGCTCAACTTCCCATATCCGCTGCCGGACTGTGCCTTCGCGCGTGCCGGAGTGTTTCGCGCATGGCTGTGCAGCACGGAGGCGAACTATTCTTCGCCTGGCTCCTCAACGTGCCCGCGGCGCCGCTCGGCGCGCATATCCTCCATCACGCCGTCGGTACGCGCTTGAGTGAGGGTGCGGCGGCGGGGGCGCGTCTGTTCCTGGTGATCGGCAATGCGCTGCGGCCGGGCCAAATCTGCCTCCGTCCGATACGTGCGCGGTGCGACCACCCCGCCCATCATGCCGGCCGGCACCGTGCGCAAATGCAGGTCGTGCTGCGGGAAAGGCAACTCGACGTCATGCTCCTTGAAAGTCTCCCAAAGCGCCAGGAACACATCGCCCTTGACGTTCGTCACGCCGCCCGCCGGGTCCTCGATCCAGAAGCGCAACACGAGATTGATCGCACTGTTGCCAAACCCGGTGATGTGACAGACCGGTGCGGGATCGGGGAGCACGCGTCCGGTCCGCCGGGCGGCTTCGATCGCCATTGTGCGCACCTCGCGTAGGTCGCTGCCGTAAGCGACGCCGAACTCGGCATCGACCCGCACGAGCGGGTTCGAATACGACCAGTTGATGACCTGGTTGCCGATCAAATTCTCATTCGGGATCAGATATTCCTTGCCGTCACGGCCGCGCACCGCGGCATAGCGGGCACCGAGAGAGATGACATGGCCAAAGGTCTGGCCGATTTCGATGACGTCGCCCGGCTTTATCGAGCGCTCGACCAGCAGAATGATGCCGCTGACAAAATTCGACACGATCTTCTGCAGCCCGAACCCGACGCCGACGCCGATCGCTCCGCTGAATACCGCGAAGGCGGTGAGATCGATCCCGACGGTGTTAAGCCCGACCAGTATCGCGATGCAAATCAGCGCGATCTTGATCAAATTGCCTATCAGCAATTGGATGGACAGGGTCAGGCCGTCGACATAGCGAAGCTGGTGAGTGATCAGCCGCGCCAGCGTAACCGCTCCCCACAGCAGCAGAGCGACGACAATGGCGGCCTTGGCGACGAGAAGCACCGAAAGCCGCAACGAGCCGATGCCGATCGCCATGCTGTCGAGCGCGTTCTCGGTCGGCTGCAACAGGCCAACCAGGTCGAGGGCGAAAACGATGCACGCTACCGTCGCGATAGCCCGGGCGACGAGGGCATCGCGCAGCAGCGCCGTCGACACGCGCAGCACCAGCCACAAAACGGCGAGATCGGCGACAATCTGTACAAGCCGCCAGCCGCCCTGCCATTCGGCACCGAGGCGGGCAGCAACCGCCAGCAACAGCCAAGCGTAAACCAGTGGCACGTCACGGTGGATGACCGCAGCCACTCGCCAGTTTGGGAACCGCCGCTCGACCGCCAGTGCCAGCAGTTCAGTCCATCGCCGTGTCGCCGCCCGCATACCCCAAGCGAGCGGGAGCAGCGCCGCGATCACGACAAGCTGCAGCGCCAGCGACAGCATCACCTGGCGCGATGCCGCGATCGCCATCGCCTGAGCGAGCCAATCCGCGACCTGCAGCTTGGGCAATGAATCAAACAATCGGCGTCACTTCCCGGCGCGTATCGCGCCTGGTCACACCATGCGACCTCCTGTGAACGCTCAAATTGCGCCGCCCATCCCGTTAGCGGCGAAATCGGCAGCTATCAGCTCGTCTCGCCTATCCGCGCATGGCTCGACCAAGGTCGCCTGACGCAACCCGCGGCAACGGCCCGCCTTGGCCCAGGACGGACCTCGATTAGCCGGTCGGTGGCTTGTTGACCGCTAATTGGGCGTCGAAGGCACGCTTGTAGGCCGGCCGCGCTTCGCCGCGGGCGACATAGGCTGCGAGGTTCGGATATTCGTCCAGCATGCCTGACGCTTTCAACCTGAGCAGCACCGACACCATCATCAGGTCGCCCGCGCTGAACGGACCATCGAGCCAGTCCGCATCGCCAAGGCGACGGGAAAGCTGGCTCAGCCGGTTACGGACGCGGTCCTCGACGAGAGGCATGCGTTGCGCGGACCAGGACTTGTCGCCTTCAAGCGGTGGAGAACTAAAACCGAGCGGTAATAGCGGGGTGCGGGGAATGGCCATCATAGGCCGTCCCTGTGGATAGCGTGGATAAGAATAAAGTAGGAACATTTGCGCCCGGTGATAAAATGCCGGACCCAACGTCCCAAATCCGGAAGGCCCCCATGGCAGGCAGCGTGAACAAGGTGATCCTCGTCGGCAATCTCGGCCGTGATCCGGAAATCCGCTCGACCGGCGACGGAATGCGGATCGCCAACCTGGCGCTGGCGACTTCCGAGAGCTGGCGCGACCGCAATTCGGGCGAGCGCAAGGAGCGCACCGAGTGGCACCGCGTGGTGATCTTCAACGAGCGTCTTGTCGAAATCGTTGAGAAATACGTCAAGAAGGGCTCCAAGCTTTACATCGAAGGTGCGCTGCAGACCCGCAAGTGGACCGATAACCAGGGGCAGGAGCGCTATTCGACCGAGGTTGTGCTGCAGCGCTTCCGCGGCGAGCTGACGATGCTCGATGGCGGCCGCGGCGGCGGCGCGACGGAAGGCGGCGCCGACTACGACGACTCGTACTCGAGTGGCGAGCAGACGCGCTCCGGCGGCGCCGGGTCGGGTGGCGGCTATGGCGGCGCGAGTGGCGGCGGTTCACGCGGCCGCACGCCGGTCTCCGCCGATATCGACGACGAGATTCCATTTTAAGCACGTCTGCCGTTGCGTTGGCCGGCACGGCGGGCCAATCTCCCGTGCGAAAAGAGCGGAGGGCACGCGATGCCCTCGCGCGATCCGCGAGAAACGGAGGCAAAGCCGTGTCGCATCTCCATCACGATATGTCCTGCGCCTGCTGCCGTCCGCTGGCCGCTCGGGTTGGCCGGCGTGGCCTGCTGTTCGGCGCGGCGGTGCTGTCGCTGGCGCCGCGCTTCGTGTTCGCCGCCGAAGGCAAATACGAGGCGATGATCCTCGGCTGCATCGATCCGCGCCTGCAGGGGCCGGTGCGTGACTACGCGGTCAAGCGCGGTCTGAACGGCAAGTACAGCCAGTTCACGATCGCAGGCGCCGCCGTCGGCGTTGTCGCCCCGGCCTTCGAAAAGTGGCACGTGGCGTTCTGGGACAACCTTGCGGCGACGATCCAACTGCACAGCATCGAGACAGTGATCGCGATCGATCACCGCGACTGCGGCGCGGTCAAGATCGCCTATGGCGACGATTCGATCGCGACCCCGCAGAAGGAAGACGCCACGCACAAGGCCGCGCTGAGCGAATTCCGCAAGGAGGTCGGCCAGCGCCAGCCCAAGCTCAAGGTCGAGACGCTGCTGATGGCGCTCGACGGCTCGTTCATCCCCCTCGGCTGACGCTATCGGGGCTGACCCTACTGCGGCAGCGTATAGCTCGACCGGGTACGGTCGACAGTTGGCTTTTCTCCCGGGTCGCGCGTCCGGGGTCACGGTACGACTCCTGACGTTGTCACAGAATCCTCGGGCGACGGCTTCGCATTGTTCTCTCCATGTTGCGGGCCATGACCGCTGGGGAAAAGCGCGCGACGGCCGCCGGCTTTGCTGGCCAACACCCGCCGTCGCGCGAGCGTTCAGCCTCGTTGCAACAGCGGCCGCGGAAAGAACAAAAGTAGAATTTATACCCTGCGGCGTCGTCCCCCAAATTGGCCCGGCTGCCTGTTCACCCTGTTGTGACCTGCTCTTGGACCTCGAACATCAACGAACTCAATGAGTTGAGCCCGATCTTTATTGAGCGGTAACGGGCGACGCGCGCGATCGTTGTCAACCGCGCGGGCCCGTTTCATCTTATCCGGTAATACGGGCGATCAATCGTCGGACAGGGAGGTCAGCATGCCGGAATCCATTGCGCGGCCGCCGTTCCGCGCCGACCATGTCGGCAGCCTGCTACGTCCGCCGGAGCTGCTCACGGCACGCGCCGAACATCAGGCCGGCCGGATATCGGCTGCCGCGTTGCGCGCCGCCGAGGACCGCGCGATCAGCGACGCGGTCAAGCTGCAGCGCGATCTCGGCCTCCAGGGCGTTACCGACGGCGAGATGCGCCGTGGCTCCTGGCACATGGATTTCCTCTACCAGATCGGCGGCGTCACCCATGGCAGCCAACGGCTGCATATCGAGTTCAAGAACGAGGCCGGCACCGTCGAATTCAGCCCGACCGCGCACCGCATCAGCGGCAGGCTTGGGCTCGACAAGGTGATCTTCGGTGAAGATCTTTCCTTTCTGCAATCGCAGGTCGGGGAGGGGGCCGTCGCCAAGCTGACCATCCCGTCGCCGTCGATGCTGCATTACCGCGGCGGCCGTGCGGCGATCGACCCGGCCGCGTACCCGGAGATGGACGCGTTCTGGCACGACCTCGCCGAGGTCTATGCCAAGGAGATCGCCGGCCTCGCGGGGTTCGGCTGCACCTACCTGCAGCTCGACGACACCAGTCTCGCCTACCTCAATGACCCGGCGCAGCGTGCCTATGTCGACAGCATCGGCGGTGACGGCGCGCAGCAGCACCTCACCAATATCCGGCTGATCAACCAGGCGCTGGCCAACCGCCCGTCCGGCATGACGGTCTGTACGCATATGTGCCGCGGCAATTTCCGCTCGTCATGGATGGCCTCAGGCGGCTACGACCATGTCGCCGAGGCGCTGTTCGGCGAGCTGAAGGTCGACGGCTTCTTTCTCGAATACGACGATGAGCGCTCGGGCGGGTTCGAACCGCTGCGCTTTGTGCCGCGGGGAGGCCCGCGTGTTGTGCTCGGCCTCGTGACCTCGAAGCGCCCGGCGCTTGAAAGCAAGGACGCGCTGAAGCGGCGGGTCGATGAGGCCGCCAAATACGTGCCGGTAGAGCAGCTTTGCTTGTCGCCGCAATGCGGTTTTTCGTCGACCGTCGACGGCAACGCGCTGACCCTTGAAGAGGAAGCCGCGAAATTGCGTCTTGTGGTCGAGACCGCGCGCGAGATTTGGGGCGAATGAGGCTTATCGACGCATCCTTGTCATTGAAATGACATAATAAATCGCGTTACCGAATGTTGCACAATGCCACATCGCCGCCACAAAAATTCCGGCACTGATAGCGTATCATTCAAGCGTTGCCGACGGGGCCGAGGCGTTTCCTTTGCCCTGGTGCCGCAATTCAAAGTGGTTAGCACGTTTCTTTTAATCCCGGGCGTGAGCTCGGGATCATGCGTGTCGCCATAACGTCGGCGGCGACCGGACGGACAAGCATCTTGCCGGCGCTCCGGCGCGATGGCGTAAGGCGACCGGCCGGTCAACGATTCATTCTTCGTGGGGAAAGTCCAATGATCTATCGCGTGATCTACAACGAGACGTCGCTGCCGCGCCCCAATCCGGTGCGGCGACAATCCGCGATTTCGACCGAGGAGTTTGCGACCGAGCACCAGGCGTTGGGCCGGGCGCGCGAACTGCTCGAAACCGGCGTGCATCACGGCGTCGCGATGCACGATCATAGCGGCAATGAACTCTCCGGTGTCCGGCTGCAATGGCGGCTGGGCGGATTTGCAGGAGAATAGCGGCTTCTGTTCCCTTCGAGCGGCCGGGAATAAGAAAAGTCTCGAAGCGATTCGATCCTGATTGGCTCTGGCCGCGATCCTGCCGCCGTCGCTGCGCGGCGGCAGGGCAGGTCTGCGGCCCGCGGCGTTGTTCGCACCTGCGAAAACCGGTAATCTTTCTTACATAAAGCAATCGCGGCGGTGCTTCTGGGCGCGGCCGCGATTTTACTTAAAACGCAGCGCCGGAGCCGCCTTTGGCCGTCACCGCCGTCCCGCCGGGCCAGCCGCCGATCGGGCCCGACATCAGTCAGATCACCATCGAAGAGGAGATGCGGCGCTCGTATCTCGATTACGCGATGAGCGTGATCGTGGCGCGCGCGCTGCCCGATATACGCGACGGCCTCAAGCCGGTGCACCGCCGCATCCTCTACTCGATGAAGGTCAACGGCAACGAATGGAACCGCGGCTACCGCAAATCGGCGCGCATCGTCGGCGACGTGATCGGCAAGTACCACCCGCACGGCGAACTGGCGATCTACGACGCGATGGTGCGCATGGCGCAGGACTTTTCCATGCGCCTCAGGCTCATCGACGGGCAGGGCAATTTCGGCTCGATGGACGGCGACTCGCCGGCGGCCTATCGCTACACCGAGGCCCGGCTGGCGCGTGTCGCCAACACGCTGCTCGACGATCTTGACAACCAGACCGTCGATTTTCAGCCCAATTACGACGATACCGAGCACGAGCCCAAGGTCCTGCCGGCCGGCTACCCCAATCTGCTGGTCAACGGCGCCCAGGGGATCGCGGTCGGCATGGCGACCAACATCCCGACGCATAATCTCGGCGAGGTCATCGACGCCTGCTGTGCCTATCTCGACAACCGGGCGATCACCGTCGAAGAGCTCATGGAGCATGTGCCGGCGCCGGATTTCCCGACCGGCGGGATCATCGTCGGCCGCGCCGGCACGCACGCCGCCTATCGGACCGGCCGGGGTGCAGTGGTGCTGCGCGGCAAGCACCATATGGAGGAAATCCACGGCCGCGAGGCGATCGTCTTTACCGAGATCCCCTATCAGGTCAACAAGTCGAAGCTGGTCGAGCGCATCGCCGAGACGGTGCACGAAAAAACCGTCGAGGGCATTGCCGCGCTGCGCGATGAGAGCGACCGCGATGGGCTGCGCGTCGTCATCGAGCTGAAGCGCGAGGCCGACCCCGACATCGTGCTGAACCAGCTCTACCGGCACACCGCGCTGCAGACCAGCTTTGGCGTCAACATGCTGGCGATCAACGGCGGCCGCCCCGAGCTGCTGTCGCTGCGCGACATCATCGTCGCCTTTGTCGCGTTCCGCGAAGAGGTCGTCACCAAGCGCACGACGTATCTGCTCAGCAAGGCACGCGAGCGGGCGCACATCCTGGTCGGCCTGCTGATCGCGGTCGGCAGCATCGACGAGATCATCGCGCTGATCCGTGCCGCCGCCGACCCGGCGGAGGCGCGCGCCGGCCTCATCGGCCGCCGCTGGCCGGTGCACGATGTCGGGCCGCTCCTGACGCTGGTCGGCGAGGAGGCATCGTCGGACGCTGACGGCAACTACCAGCTCTCCGACCCGCAGGCCCGCGCGATCCTCGACCTGCGGTTGCAGCGCCTGACCGGGCTGGAGCGTGACAAGATCGCCGACGAGCTCAAGGAGCTGGTGGACGAGATTGCCGGCCATCTCGAAATCCTGCGCTCGCCGGAAAAGCTCATCGAGGTCGTGCGCGGTGAGATGGTCGCGATCAAGGAGCAGTTCGCGACGGCGCGCATGACGCAGATCGAGGATGTCGAGTTCGAGGCCGATATCGAGGCGCTGATCCAGCGCGAGGATATGGTCGTCACGGTCAGCCATGCCGGCTACATCAAGCGCGTACCGCTGTCGACCTATCGCGCGCAGCGCCGCGGCGGGCGTGGCCGCGCCGGCATGACGATCCGCCAGGAAGATTTCCTCAGCCAGGTCTTTGTCGCCTCGACCCTGGCGCCGGTGCTGTTCTTCACCTCGACCGGGCGGGTCTACAAGCTCAAGGTCTACCGCCTGCCGCTCGGCACGCCGACGGCGCGCGGCCGGCCGATGATCAACCTGCTGCCGTTGTCGGAAGGCGAGCGAATTTCCGCCGTCATGCCGCTTCCCGAGGACGAAAAGGACTGGGCGGCGCTGACCGTGATGTTCGCGACCGTCAACGGCTATGTCCGCCGCAATGCGCTGAGCGACTTTGTCGATATCCGCGCCAACGGCAAGATCGCGATGAAATTCGAGGGCGAGGACGCCGATGATCGGCTGATCGGGGTGGCGCCGTGCAGCAACGCCAATGACGTGCTGCTGACGACCCGCAACGGCAAGGCAATCCGCTTTCCGGTCGAGGACGTGCGGGTCTTTTCCGGCCGTTCGTCGGTCGGTGTGCGCGGTATTCGCCTGCTCAGTGACGACCGCGTGATCTCAATGTCGGTCCTGCGTCACGAGCAGATCGATCCCGAGACGCGTGACGCGTATCTGAAGCTGTCGAACGAGCGCCGTCGCCAGAACGGCGACGACGACCTGCCGCTTGAAGCGGACGATGGCGAAAACGGTAATGGCGCGACCGGAGACGCTGCGATCGCCGAAGAGCAATTCGCAGATCTCGCTGCACGCGAAGAATTCCTCCTCAGCGTCACCGAGAAGGGTTACGGCGTCCGCAGCTCGGCTTATGGCTACCGCATTACCGGGCGGGGCGGGCAGGGCATCACCAACATGAACCTCAGCCTGCGCCGGGACGCGGTGAATGCGGTGTTCCCGGTCGGCGACAAGGATCAGATCATGCTGGTCACCGATGGGGGCATGGTCATCCGTACCTCAGTCGAGGAAGTCCGGATCGCCCGCCGCGGCAGTGCCGGCGTCGTGATTTTCCAGAGTCGGCGACGGCGAACGCGTGGTATCGGTAGCACGGCTGCCCGAAGTCGCCGCCGAGGAAAACGGCGAAAACGGTGATGGGGCAGGGGGAGAGACCGAGGAGGGGAACGGCCAGTGAGCGATTTGCGGGTGGGGATCTATCCCGGCACCTTTGACCCGATCACCAATGGCCACATGGATATCATCCGACGCGCCGCGAAGATCGTCGACCGGCTGGTGATCGGCGTCGCGCGCAACGACGGCAAAGGCCCGCTATTTTCGACCAACGAACGCGTGGAGATCGTCCGCGCCGATATCGCCAAGCAGCTCGATCGCGAAACCGCCGACCGCATCGAGGTGCAGGCCTTCGAGACGCTGCTGATGAAGTTCGCCGAGTTGGTCGGGGCAAGCATCATCATTCGCGGTTTGCGCGCGGTCTCCGACTTCGAATACGAATTCCAGATGGCGGGGATGAACGCCCGCCTCAACACCGAGATCGAAACCGTCTTCCTGATGTCGTCCGATCGCCATCAGTTCATCTCCTCGCGCTTTGTGAAGGAGATCGGCGCGCTCGGCGGCGAGGTCTCGCATTTCGTCAGCAAGTACGTCGCGGAGCGGCTGGTCGCGCAATTCGCCAAGCGCGCCAAGGGCGGTTGATCGTCGCAGAGGATGTAAGCGCCCCGGTTGGTCGCGCACATTTCACAAATAGCTTGCATTATGCATTTGGCGCCGCTCTAAAGCTTGCCCAACCCGCGCCCGCGGCTCCGTGCATTCTGGATCATCATGCGTTTAAGCCAAAACGCGTGTGCCGGCCCCCACCCACTTGCAGCTCCGCTGCAAGTTCCCCTCCCCCGTGGCCACGGGGGAGGGTTGGGGAGGGGGCCGGCACCCATGCCGCCACTTCTCCTAAATTGGTCCCCGCTCTGATGGCGATCCTGCTAAGCGCCGCGACCTTTGTGATGACGCTGCTGGGCGGCCTGCTCGCCTTGAAGCTGCAGGATCGGCTGCATCTGGTCCTTGGCTTCAGCGCCGGTGCGGTGATCGCCGTCGCGTTTTTCGACCTCATCCCCGAGGCAATCGAACTCGTCGGGCCAAACGGCTCGAGCGGCTTCGTGCTCTTGCTCGTCGCGGTCGGGTTTGTCGCCTACATGATCCTCGACCGCACGGTGGCGCCGCACGGCCACAAAGGCGAGCGCACCGAGCGCTTATGGCGGCGCGGCGCGCTCGGTGCGGCGAGCCTGTCGCTGCACAGCTTCCTCGACGGCTTTGCGATCGGCCTCGCCTTCCAGGTGTCGAATTCGGTTGGCGCGATCGTCGCGACGGCGGTGCTGGCGCATGATTTTTCCGACGGGATCAACACGGTCGGCGTCGTGCTCAACCGGCGGGGCGGCGACCGCGCTGCGCTCGGCTGGCTGCTCATCGACGCCGCGGCGCCGGTCGTCGGTGCCGCCTCGACCTTGCTGCTGCGCTTTCAGGAGAATGTCCTGGGCTGCTGCCTCGCCCTGTTCGCCGGTTTCTTTATCTATATCTCCGCCAGTGATCTGCTCCCGGAGAGCTATCACGATCACCCGACGATCTGGACCACGGCGATGACGATCCTCGGCATGGCCGTGGTCTACACCGCGGTCAACCTGGCGCAGCTTTGAGGACGCGTGTGGGTCACGGCCGCAGCATCCTCTCGACCAGCGTCGCTGCTGCCGGCCAGTCATAAGTGCGGTAGCTGTGGGCGCAGGTCACGTGGGGCGCCCCGGCGTAGAACATCTCGTTCTGAAATAGCCGGATCATGCCATCTCGTGCCGTGATCAATAGTAAAGGATTATAAAGAGTTAAGGAGGATGGGCGTTGCGCCTTGTACCGTCAATATCGCCCTATACCGAGATTTCGGGTAGCAAATCGGGTAGCTATGTCTCTCCCGCGCAACAACTCGCGCCGCGCTCTGCCACCGGGCATAGCCGTCCGGTGGCAATTTCGAAATACGACCTATGAGTTCCCGGCAGGGGCGCAGGTGATGATACCGGAATGACAACTGCAGTGGCGCGGAACATTGCCCGCGCTGCCTGTAGCCTGAAGAGCGAAACACATGCCCATCCCCACGACCAGAAACGCGGCGGTGAGGACGACTGTCGTGCGGCGGCTAAATTTCTGCATAGCGTGCCTCCCTGTTGGCTCTTAGGTAAGCCGGACTGAGCAAGGCGATCGTGACCGCGATCACATAGGCTAAAATTTCCGGCGCGCCACAGTGTCGAGAGAATGCCCCGCCCGTTGCCGAGCGGGCGTCACCGGCTTCGTTCAAGGATCGTGCTGGTTCCGGATCGGAAAAAGCCCCGCCGGTGAGGGCGGGGCTGCGTTCAGTCGGCGGCTGGCTCGCTCAGTTGCCGCCGACATCTATCGAGCTGGTCGCGGTCCCGATGTCCGAGACTATCTGTTCTCTGGGGCCGCCTTTTGCATCACCTGAGCGGCCACGTCGTTGATGCCATCGCGCAAGCTGCCAGCGGGAAGCGAATTCGCCACCGCCGAAAGCTCGGAGGCGATATCCCAGATCCAAGGAGGTGGCCCCGGCCATGGCCATGGCCATTTTCGCGGCGGCGTGCCACACCAATCGTCCAGAATATCGGCGATCGCCGCTGTAGAGCTCTTGACCGTCTGCTCTTGTAGCCCCTTCGGTAGTTTCGCCGCGAGGTCCTTGGCTTGGACGGCCTGCACGAGTTGACCGACTGCAACACGCCAAGGTGACGGCTCCGGTTCCACCCGAGCGACCGCTCGCGAAATTCCGGCAATATACGGGCCGAGCGGGCCGATAATTTCTTCTCCGCCATGTTCCCAATACCAGTTCGACACTGGGTTGCTGAGATAGGAGAGGTGCCTGGGCGCCATGTTTTACCTCACTTTCGAGAAGTGCCTCGACTTTACGGCGCACGGCGGCGAAAAGTTGCGGGCTTGAACGCCAAGCAAAATTTCAATTATTTGAAATAATTTACAGAATCAGATACTGCAGCGCGACTAGCCAACAAAAAAAGGCCGCCCGAAGGCGCGGCCTTTCATTACCACGGGTTGCTTGCTAGTTCATGTGTCGCCGGCACTATCCAGCTAGTCGCCGACCTTTTCCATCCTGTGGATCGCGGTTCGCGCCGCGTCGCTAAAGGCCGCGCGCTCCGCATCGTCGGACAGCCTCGGCCATCATAACAATCGCTTCGACCATGTGTCGGGCGCGTGCCAGCCGGTCGGTGGCGTGGAGCACGTCGAGCGTCTGGGCCACGCCACGGTCAGCCTGACGCTCGACATCTACAGCCACCTACTCGAACAGCAACACGACGACGCTGCGGAACGTATCGGCGACGTGCTGCGCGGTAGCCGGTAGCATCGGGTAGCAAATCGGGTAGCAGCGTCGCCGCGGCGTTCCCGCAGATGATGCGATTTGCGATCAAGACTGGCCGACGGGCAAGGCGGCAATGCCTGGTCTAACATATTGAATTTACGTTCAGAATCTTCTGTACCAGCGTCGCTGCTGCCGGCCAGTCATAGGTGCGGTAACTGTGGGCGCAGGTCACATAGGGCGCGCCGGCATAGAACATCTCGTATTGCGTATGGCGCGAGCCGAATTCCGAGCCGAGCGCATCCCAAGCGAGCTTAAGGAAATCTATCCGCTGCGTAGGTGTTGCGGTGGGCGATTGCTGGGTCAGGCCGATGATGCGGGCGAGCTCCGGGTTGTCGGTATCGCGGTGCGATGACGGCAGCATGATCAGGGCGCCGCCGGCGAGCCCGCGGATCGTGTCGATCAGCTTGGGGTAGAGCTCCTGGGTCAGCACCTGCGCGGCGTACATCATGTGCTTGTTGGTTATATGATATGTTAAATTACGTTACCATGCGTTACCATGAGATCGTCGAATAATGCCTTCCAACGCTTTACATTCCGCCGAAAACACCCATATATAAGGTATCTGTTATAACACCCGCTGACAGCGTCGGTGTTACCACAGGGTTACCATGGGAGACGGAATTCGATGGAAAAGAAGAGGCCGACCAGCCGCCGGCGCGGAATGCAGCTGATGACCCACGACCAGATTGCTGGTCTCAAGCGCGACCTGTGGGATGCCGGTCTCGGCGGCTTCGGTATCCGGGTGTCGAAGAATGCCCGCGCATGGGTCGTGATGTACCGGCACGCCGGCAAGCTCGGTCGGCTGACGATCGGCAACGCGCTGGCGATGCCCTACAGCGAGGCGCGCGCGAAGGCCGTCGAGGTCCACAAGAAGGCCGCCGCCGGTGAGGATCCCAAGGCCGCGGCGCCGAAGCCTGCGGCCGGCACGGTGCGCGAGGCATTCAATCGGTATCTGGAACAGGTCGGGCCTGACCTGCGGCCGGCGACCGCGCTGGGCAAGCGTCAGCGCTTCGCGCGCGACGTCCTGCCCCACATCGGCGACCGGCCCATCTCGTCGATCACCAAGGCGGACATCCTGGCGATCTTCGACCGCGTCAGCAGGCGCGGACGGGTCAGCGGCAACAGGACGCTCACCTCACTCGCCACATTCTTCAAGTGGGCCACCAGCCGCGACCTGGTCGCCGCGTCGCCTGCCGCCGGGTTGAGCGATCAGAAGGCCAAGGAGACCAGCCGTGAGCGCGTTCTCGACGAGGATGAGGTCGTTGCATTCTGGCGGGCATGCGAGGCGATCGGCGAGCAGCAGCGGGCGGGCGACTTCGGGCGGATGTTCAAGCTGTTGCTCTTGACCGCGCAGCGACGCGACGAGGTTCGGGTCATGCGATGGGGTGAAATAGACCTTGAGCAGCGAGTCTGGACGATCCCGGCCGAGCGCGCGAAGAACGGCAAAAAGCACGAGGTCACGCTGGGCGACATGGCGATCAGAATCCTGACCGAGCAGAAGCCGGGGGCGAAGGGCTTCGTCTTCCCGGCCGGGCGCGGCGCCGACGGCGCGGCATCCGGCGTCGGCTACGCCAAGGCGGCGGTCGACCGGGAGATGGCGCGGCTGCTCGGGCGGGATGTCGAGCACTGGCAACTGCACGACCTGCGGCGCACCGCGACCAGCGGCATGGCCGAGATGGGCATCCCACCGCACGTCGTCGACAAGCTGCTCAACCATCAGAGCGGCACGATCAAAGGCGTCGCCGCGATTTACAACCGCCACGCCTACGCCAAGGAGCAGCGCGAGGCATGGATCCGATGGGGGCAGCACGTCGGCCAGATAATTGGGGAGAACGTCGTCGAAATGCGCGCCTAAAAAAGAAAAATATCGTTTCTTTGTAGCGACTTAGCTCGGCGAGCCTGGACGCAGTTATTACATGTGAAAGGCGCGGTAGGGAAAACGCCACACCCGCGGCGCCGTAACTTTTATGAGACCCGATTTTCGGAGGTTAATTTGACTAAGTGCAACTGTGATTATTGCCGCCGCCGACTGACGCCGGAGCAGCGCGCCGCCAGCAACGACCGACTGCTGGTCGAGAAGGAGCAGCGCGCAGTCTTCGGTGGATGTTCGCACATGTGGTTGCGCCGCCGTGCCTCAGACCCGGCGTTCTGCTTCCCGACAACCCACTACCTCGGGCGAAGCCCGATGCGCTGGCACAGCGACCTGATCGCCTGGTCGATGAGCCCCCACGCGGCCATGAAGACGGAGCTGGGACATGCCGACGCCGCCAACTAGCGCTCCGGCGCGAAGAAGCCCGCCGGTGCCAGCCAGCGGGCCATCTTCAGGTGAGGCAAGTGGAGAGGCCGAATATATAGCGCGAGACTTCTCGCCCGTAAAGCTGAGCACCCAGGACCCGTTCTGGATCGAAGACGTGCTCGAGGCGCTGCGCGACCAGCGCGACGTGCACATCACGTACGACGACGAGGGTCACACGTTCTCGATCATCGAGTACGACCCGCGCTGGCCGGTGGTGCGGAAGCGGCTCGCCAGATTCGGGCTCGTCTGATGATCGGCGAATCCGAGATGCCGCCGGAGATGGTGAAGCAGGCGGAGATAGCCGACCACCTCCATGCCGGCTGGATGCTCGGCCACGAAGTGTTACCGGAACCGGAGATGGCCTGGCTCATCGGCAGGTCTGCGACCGGCCTGCTGACATGGGCGCATCTCCCGGCGCACCACGCCTTTACGCTGGGCTTCCAGGGGTCAGCGTGATGGCCGGCAAGTCGATTGAGGAGTGCCAAACCGCGGAAAACCGCGCTGTCGCGCTCCGTGCGTGCGCCGAAATGGTGCTCGGCGGCATTGATCGCCTCGAGGCGTTCATCGCATGCCTGGCGCTTGCGGGGCGGGCGTATGCGCCGTTGATCAAGGCCGTGCGTGCTGCCGAGCACCAGCGATCGGTGAAGGTCGCGGGTGAGGTGGATTGCCGTTCTCGCTCGCCAGACTGCGCGCTGTGGTCGCGAGCGGCCGACGCCGTGATCGGTGACCGATAGATGTCGCTCGCGCTCGTGAAATACGACGACGCCTGCCGCGCGGTTGCCGAGTGTCGATCGGTGGACGAGGTGCGGGAGTGGCGTGATCGCGGGGTCGCGATGCAGGCCTACGCGCGGCAGGCCAAAAAACAGGAAGCTCGAACTCGACGCCGCCGAGATCCGCTTCCGCGCCGAGCGCCGCCTGGGCGAGATGATGGCGGAGCAACGCGAGACAATCGGACTCGCCCAGGGCAAGCGCACGGACTTGGGTCCGAATTCGACCCAAGTTGGAACGCCGACCCTCGCCGAGGCCGGGATCGACAAGCACCTCGCCGACCGCGCGCGCAAGATGGCGGCGGTGCCGGCCGCTGAATTCGAGGAGAAAGTCGCGGCGTTCCGCGCGCGGGGGTCGGAGGAGGGCGCGCGCGTGACGAGCGATCTTCTAGCCCGCGGGGGGCAGCACTTATACGGCGGCTCCGGTGACAATGAATGGTACACGCCGGCTGAATACCTCGACGCGGCGCGCGAGGTGTTGGGAAGTATCGATCTCGACCCCGCCAGCTGCGAGGTCGCGCAGCGCACGGTGCGCGCGACCGCTTTCTTCACAGCCGAAGCCGACGGCCTATCGCGCGAATGGCACGGCCGGGTGTGGCTGAACCCGCCCTATAGCCAGCCCCTCATCGCCGATTTCGTTTCCAAGCTGCTCGCCGAGCGGCGTAGCCGCCGGGTCACCGACGCCATCATGCTCACGCACAACTGCACCGACACCGCGTGGTTCCACGAAGCCGCGGGGGGCGCGGATGCCACCTGCTTCACGCGAGGCCGCATCGGGTTTTACAAAAACGATGAAGGCGCTTCAGGTTCCGCGCTGCGGGGTCAGACGTTCTTCTACTTCGGCGACGATGTTGAGCGGTTCGCCACGGTTTTTGCCGCGGTCGGTTTCATCTCGCTGCCATACCGCGGCGAAGCGTACCTTCGTAATAATGTTACGTTGCGTGCGGCATAAATGCAATGAAATTGCTCGAAGAGCCGCCTCATAAGTAATTTTGTTACTTCTATGAAGTAATCGAACCCGGTGCGCAAGTACCGTGGGTTTAAGTCAAGGAGATCAGAGACTATATCTAAACAGATTGCGCCATGGTTGGCGTAGAAAGAGAAACCCCGCCGACCCTGAGAGGGGATCGGCGGGGCTAATTTGAACCGCGTTGGTGGCGCGGCAGAGTAGAAGTGTACAGGGGTACATTTAAGCGCTCGCGCGCGGAAATTAAAGCCTCTTCCAACTCTGCTGTCGCTGCCGGCCTTTTGTTTGAGAAGGACCAGGCAGTTGAGTATCAAATTCACCATCACGAAGTGGAGTGGCGTCAAGAAGACGCGCAGCTTCACCGAGGCGACCCTCACCGAGGCCGAGTTTGTCGAGCTCCTCGGCTCGCCCCGCGCGAAGCTCAAGGACGACCTGCCGATGATCAACCAGGCGATCTTCGGCGACGTGAAGAACGACAGGGGCTCGCTGCGGCACGCCGACAACGTCCGCCAGATCACCGGCATAACGCTCGACATCGACAACGATGACCCAGCGTGGCGCGTCACCTACGACGAGGTCGTGGCCAAGCTCAGGCAGTACGAGCTGTACGCCGTGGCCACGACCTCGCCGAGTCACCGGTATCCGGTCGCAGACCCGGAGAAGCATCGCGGCCCGGACATCGACAAGATCAGGGTCTTCCTGCCGTTTATTGAGCCGAAACCGCCGGGCGAGGCGGAGCGGTACTTCAGCGCCGCCAACACCGCCATCGGCGGGCACGCGAAGCGCGAGTCCTGGGCGAAGTCCCAGGGCTTCTTCTACGGCGTCGCCGACGACAACCCGGACAACTACCGGTGCGACGTGGTCGCCGGTCTGCCGCTCGATCATCCGGACGCCGGGGTAGTGCTGGATGCCACTATGCCGCCATCGCGGCCGAGGGAGCCGGCTCCACCCATCGTGCCGAAGCTCGGAGCCGACGACAGGTCAATCGAGGACTTCCCAACATCCACGAAGCGCAAGATCAAGAAGGGTGATCCCGCGCTGTTCGGCTTCGGCGATGACCGGTCGAGGCTCGTTTTCGATGTCGCGTGCGACATGGTCAAGCTGGGCTGCACCGATGAGCGCATCGCCCTGCTGCTCCTGGACAAGAACTTCGAGATCAGCGCTCATTGCCGCGAACAGTCGAACCCGCTGACATACGCCATGCGGCAGGCCCAGGATGCGCGCAAGAGGGTCTCGGAGAATGAGGCCCAGAAGAAGCAGGGGAGACAGCCGAAGCAGGCGGGGAATACCTGGTACGACTCGTCGCCCGATGGCATCCGACAGGTTACCGAGCGCGAAGGGGAGGAACCGCAGCGCGCGCAGCTGACCAACTTCGAGGCCCGCATCGTCGAGGAGGTCGCATACGACGACGGCGGCGAGGACGAGCCGCGGAAAGAGTTCACGATCCACACCTCGCTGGGGCAGGTCAGAGTCAACGCGGGTGAATACGACGCTATGGGCTGGGTGACCAAGCAGCTCGGCGCGAAGGCATACGTCTTCCCCGGCCGTGCCCAGAAAGAACACGCTGCCGTCGCCATCAAGGCGCTGAGCGACATAAAGAAGGTGACGCGATATACGCACACCGGCTGGCGTAAGATTGATGGTCACTGGGTCTATCTCCACGCCGCTGGCGGCATCGGAGCATCGGGGCCGGTCGACGACATTGCGACCTGGCTGCCGGGGGTGTTCACCTCCTGCCAGGCGGCTCCGACGACCTGAGAGCGTCTATTGCTGCTGCCCTTCGGGTGTTCGACCTCGACGTGAAACTGGCCGCGTGCGTCTGGCGCGCGCCGCTCAACGAGTTCGCAGAAATCGATTTCAGCGGGTGGTGGAAGGGGCCGACCGGTGTCTTCAAAACCGAGCTGACCGCCATCGGACAAGCCCATTACGGCGCGGGATAATATTTCCTTGCGTACATTGCGTACATTACGTACAGCTTTGAATTAATTACCGAATTCTGTACGCATGCTGTACGCATACTCTAATCTTACGTACAGTCTTCATCTTTTCCGAGCTGCTGGTCATACTGTTCCCATATCGACGCCTGTGCCTCTGCGCTCTGCAACCATTCGGGCTCGGGCGGCGCGCCGCTCGGGAGTGCGCCCGCGACGATGGGTGGCACTCCCCCGGTGATGTCTATGCGTGCCAGCACCCAGATATCATACTTCACGCCACCAACACGCTGGGGCACCGCCGGCGTCTCCCTGTTGCTCAGCCGCAGAAGCTTCTTGTCGTTCTTCAATTGCGTCCCGGTCGTCTTCGGCGAGGTCGGCATTCTCTTGCCCTGCCCAATCAGCAGTTGGTTGACCGCCTGAAACGTCGGGCCCGGGAGCAACCAGATTTCGTTCCCGCTGACCCATCCGATCAAATTGCCTTTTGCTTGCCAGCGCGGGGTCTCGTAGATCCCCGTGCCGACCATCACTTCCTGCCACCCGCATGCTGCGGGATTGCCACCCGGTTCCGTATTGGTCTTGGCATCGGCGACATGGGCCTTGCCGCTCACCAGAACCTCTTTGACCGCAGACAAGAACATCGCTGACGCTGTCTCATCGCGCCGCGCCTCGTCCTGATCCTGTGCGATCTCGGCCAGTGCGTCCCAATACGTACCTAGCCGCGTGCCGAACTCCTCGTCGTCGATCGCGCCTGCCGCCTTCGCGTACAGCAGGAACGTCTCGACGCCGAGGCCCATCGACGCAATCAGGTCCGGGGTGCGCCGGTGCGAGCCCGCAAGCCTCCCGCGCAGATCAGTAAGACGCGCCGCCAGCTCTCGTCGTAGGTGCGTCTCGTCCTCGTCGGCCATCCGCGCCAGCCAGCTGACGTAGCCAGCCATCGCCTCCGACAGGAGCCCATTGCGCGCTGCTAGTTGGAGGTCGCTAAGGTCCTCGGGGTCGATGTCGCCCGGCCCGACTTCCCGAACCATGACGCGCGACAACATTGACTCGCCGCCTGGGACATCTTCGCCCGAAGACAGGAGCATGCCGCGCGGCGTGTAGACCATCTTCGCCTCGCTATGCTGATTCAGGCGACTGCGGCCGGACCGGTTACCGGCGCTGCGCAGAATCCGCTCGGCGCTCGCGAGGCTGCTGTCGCGGTCCCGCATCACGCTCTTTGGCGCGTAGTCGTCGATCACCAGCACCGCGTCCTTCGCCCAGAAGGTCAGTAGCTCAAGTGAATTTGCCGTGCCCTCCCAGTTCGCGGGGGAGTCGCTTGCCGTCGATTTCTCTTGCCAAGATATAGCAACTACTGGTCCGCGCACTATATTTAAGTTATGAAGAATCGTCCGCCGATCGCATAGCAATGGCCGCTAACCGGCCAGGAAATGGCGTGTATTCCAGGCGCATCGCTAAAGGATTGCTGAACGGGCGATCCGCGAACGGACGGTATGTCCGGCAGATCAAGGCCGAACTGCTGAAGGAACTCGGCCGCGAGCCGACCTTCCTCGAGAAGCAGCTGATCGAGCAGACGGCAATTGTGTCGCTGCAGCTCGCGTTGAGCGCCGAGAAGATCGCCGCCGGCGAGGTCCTTGGGCCGAGAGATAATAATTCGATGATCGCCTGGGAAAACTGTTTCAGGCGGAATCTTGTAGCGCTGGGCCTCGGCGCAGGCCAGCAGGTCGCGCAGCCCTACGTCCCCGACCCGTACGAGTTCTCGCGCATGCTTGACGCCGAGCGCGCCGCCCGATGACCACCATCGGCGAGTTCCTAACGCATCCCGACCTGTTGGGGCGTGACTTCTCGGCCGAATCCTGGTCGACCTGGAAAATCGTGCTCAAGGCCGCCCTGGGCGAGCCGCTGACCGCCGCAGAGCGCGCACGCTTTGTCGAGGTCGCGGGACGCGAGCCGCCCGCCCGCAGGGTCCACGAGCTGTGGCTCGCGCTGGGGCGTCGAGCCGGAAAGGATTCCGCCACATCGGCGCTGATCACCTACCTCGCGACCTATGGCGACTTCGCCCACCACCTGCGCCGGGGCGAGCGCGCAACCATTGCCTGCTTAGCTGTCGACAAAGCGCAAGCGCAGATTGTGTTCCGGTACATCAAGAGCTACTTCGAGGAGATACCGGTCCTCCGCCGCATCCTCGAGGATGTCGGCGACGGCGTCCTCAGCCTCAACAATGGGATCGACGTCGCGGTCATGGCCGCGAATTACCGCAGCCTACGAGGCCGCAGCATCGCCGCGGTCGTGCTGGATGAGGTCAGCTTCTGGCGAAGCGACGATAGCGCGCTCCCGGACTTCGAGGCGTATGCCGCGCTCGTCCCGGCGCTGATCACGCTGCGCGAGGCGGGCTCGATGCTGATCGCCATTAGCACGACGCATCGCAAAGCCGGCCTGTTTTACGAGCGCGTCACCGAGCACCTGGCCAACCCGACCGACGACGCGCTGGCGATCCTCGCGCCCTCGACCGTCTTCAACCCGAACCTGCTGCGCCCCGCCGAGGCCGCCGAGATCGCGCGGCTCAAGGAGCAGGACCCCGAGGTGGGGGCAGCGGAATGGGACTCCACTTGGCGGAGCGATCTCGTCTCGTTCATCGACCGCGATGTTGCCCAGCGTCTCGTCGACACCGACGTCTTCGAGCGGCCCTATGACCCGCGCATCCAATATGTCGCGATGGCAGACGTCGCGGCGGGCAATGGTGGCGACGCATTTACCTGCTCGATCGCGCATCAAACTCGCGACGGCATCGCTGTGCAGGACGCAATCCGTATCTGGAAGCCTCCGTTCAGCCCCGAGGACTGCTTTCAGCAGAGCGCCGCCCTCGCCCGCGCCTATGGGTGCCTCAGCATGATGGCCGACCATTATGCGGCTGGGATCAGCGTCGAGCGGTTCGCCGTCGCGGGCATGACGATCGAGCCCGCGCGACCAAAGTCGCAACTCTATCTCGACTTCCTGCACCTCGCGAACAGCGGACGGTGCCGGCTGCTCGACAACAGGCAGCAGTTCCGCGAACTGATCGGCCTTGAGCGCCGGACAAGATGGGGCGGAGGCGAGAGCGTCGATCACCCGCGAAATGGACATGACGATGCGATAAACGCCGGTGCCGGCGCCCTCGTCCTGGCGCAGTCCAAAGCCTCCGCGGGCACCATCCCGCTGAGCTGCTTCCTGCCCCCGGTCGACCACCCGAATCTCCCGCCACCACAGCCAACCGGCAACGCCGCCCTGGACCGGATCCTCGCCGAGGACGCCGCGAAGCCGCCTCGGCACCTGCGCCACAGTCCATTCCTCGTGCGCCGCTGGCGCATGGAGGAGGCGCTGATCCAGCAGGCCAAGGAGCGCGGCGATGCTTGATTGGCTGCGCAACGCTCTCCGCCCCGCCGATGTGTGGCCGTTCCCGGTCAGCTCCATCTACGTCTCCGCCGGGTGTGACGACGATGGCACCGTGACCTGTTTTTGGGCGACCGCGCTCCAACCCAACCGCCACATTTGGCTTGTCAACCACTTCCGCGACATGCCGTGGGATATGGCCGCGCTGCACGCGCAGGACCTGGGCATGCACCCGATCGAGGTCGCGCAGGTCGCGGTCAACGGAGCCCGCTCTACCGCCACCCAGCCTGCCGCCGCGATGAATATCTGGGGCGCGCAGTCGCCGATCGCCGCGGTGCCGAGCGAGCTGCGCGACTACGCGGAACAGCACTTCGAGGTGACCTCGCGCACCCTCCCCGAGTTGGTCGAGCGGCACCGTGAGATGCTCCTGCGGCACGCCGTAACGCACCTGCGCCAAGGCATGGTTCGGATGTGCGACCTCGCGCTTGAGAGCCGCGATCCGAACCCGCTGAGCGAGATCCGCACCGGGCGCGACCCGAGCGCCGGCCAGCAGGCCGCCTTGCTCGGAATCTTTGGTCACATCACACCCCCCTGGGAGGCCCAGCATGACCGCCCGGATCATTGACCCCTGCGGCGGCCTGCGCGTGCGCAATGTCCACGACGCTGGACAGCGCGAGGGCGACAACGCCCGCATGGTGAACGGCCAACTGTGGGTCATCCACGGCGAGGCTTCTTTCAGTCACTGGAACCTGCAGCCCGGCCAGGAGTTCGACAACCCGTCCGTCCGGGAGCGGCTCCAAGCCCTCCTCGGCGACCGCAAGCGGCGCCGCCCGCCCTTTGGCCTGCGATGGCTGTACACCTACCTCGCCCGGGTCGAGCACCGTCACCACGCCGCCGCGACCGCCCGCCAGCGCGCCGCCGAGCGCCGCGACCCGCGGCTCGCCCGCCTCATGCAATGGAAATGATTGAGATGCACTTAGTTCACGAAATCGAGACCCTGAAACGCGTCTGCGCTGATCTTGAAGAATTGGTCGAAGCGCTGCGCATCCTGCTCCGCGACAGCGCGGAGCTTGCGGACGAGGGCCTCGAATGAGCGCCATTCCTCGCCCATTCCATCAGGAACGTCGCCGGCTCGTCGAGGCCGAGGGCCCACGCGCCCTGCTGGGCGTGACGCAGGCCCAGATCGGCCAGGACCGACTCTGGCGGGATCCTCATGAAAGTGAGAGCAATTTTCGGTTCCGCGCCTCCCGCCTCGCGCGCCAGCGCGGCCACGAGTTCTTCGCGATCGAGGGCCTCGAGAAGGTACGCAGATGACGATCGCCAGCACGACCTGCCCGCGCACCGGCCGCGTGATCCGCCGCCAGGTCCATGAACCGCGCATCAAGCAACCAATTCAAACAGAGGAGCCGACCCAACATGCCACACCCGCAAGCCGCGACGGCGCAGAAAATCTTGTCAGTGAACCGCGAATTAAACCGCGTCGAGGCCGAGTTGGATCGCGTGCAGGGAGCCGCACCCGACCTGCACCAGCAGCGCGAGATTAAGGCGACGGCTGATCGGTTCGAGCCGCTCTACAAGGATCTCGGACTGTCCCAACCCCAGCCGCGTGCCGACGAGGACCCGCTCGCCTTCCAGATCAGGAATCTCTCCGGTCTGAAGCGCTGGGCGCCAGATTGGAAGGACGCGACATCGCGCAAGTTCGCAGTTTTCGCCGAGTGCGGATCGCTGCCGGATGTCGAAGCGGAGATTTTGCAGGCCGCGCGCCGGCGGGCGGATGACCCCGAGTTGGGCGTCGTTGGCGCGCCGCACGAGTTGCGGAAGGTCGATCGCCGGGACGAGCACGGAAATGTGGTCACCACGTTTCACGGCTCGCCCTTGAGTTGGATGGCCCAATTTATGACGCCGGTCGTCAGCTGCCTCAAGGCCGTCTCCGACGGCAAAGGTCGCTGGTTCCCGGAGGAGCGCAACTGATGTCGATCTTGAAAGAAAACGTCGTCCGCCTCGCCCACAAGCAATCGGAGCTTGATGCGCGCAGCCGCGACCTGCGCAGCGGTGGCGACGATCCGCTCGCCTTGTCCGATGTGCAGGCCGAGTTCAACGAGACCTACAAGTCGATCGACACCGGCGGCGCTCCGCCACCCAGATATAATGAAAGCGTCGACACCTACCGCGCGCGGCTGGCCGACGAGCTGAAGCGCTTCTCGCCGCGCTGGGCCCGCGCCGATTTATTCGCGATGGAACCCGCCATGCTCGCCGAGGCGGGCCAGGCTATCCGCCAAGATGTCCAGCGCGTGGTCGACAACCCCGCTCAGCCTGATTTTGCCGACCCGTCAAAGCTACGCCGCTGCGACAAGGTCGACCCGGAGACGGGCCAGCGCACGATTGAGTGGCGCGGGTCGATGGCGTCGTTCATCTCGAATTTTAATGGATTTGACCAATTTTGCCGAAAGCTCGGCAACTCGAAGCCCGTTTTCAAATGGATCGGCGACTGACAACTAGAAGGACCAATCAACGTGTATCTCAAACTAACCAATTTGAACACCACCGGCAGCATCGAGTTCTCGAGTAACACCGGGTACCCGAGCGGCGTTTACTCCGTTCCAGCCGGCCACCCGATCTTGATGCCGGTCGACTCGATCGGCACCGCCTTGGCGATCGTGGCCGCGAATGGCTTGCCCTCGGCACAGCTCGCATACGAGATCGTTGAGTGACCACCAGCGCAGCCGGCAGCGCGGTTCGCTTCCCGAATGCCGGACGCCGAAAGACGGCGAGTGCGGCGGTCAGAACAACCCCGTCGGCCCGCGGACGCGCCTCCTTCGCGTCGCGGCGGGCACCTTTTCAGTTCCCGGCGCGTGTCGCTCCATGCGCGCGCTGGGGAACGCCGGGCTGCTCCGCTGCCCATTGCCTCGGCTCCACCTCGCGGTGTGGCAGCGTCGAGCGGCCCGGCGGTGCTTTTCTCAGTGAGGTAGTGCAGTGAGTTCGTTTCCTTTCAGCGGCGTTCCAAACGGCGCACAGGTCGCGCTGAGCGTCAGCGGGACCGCGGTGTTGCTGACGGTGCCGGCCGGTTCAAAATTCGCCGCGATCAGCGTCGAGACCCAGAGCGTCAGATTCAGAGACGACGGCTCAGCGCCTACCGCAAGTGACGGCGTCCTCCTGACGACCACCGGCGAGCAGCCGTGGATTTATGCGGGCGAGGACGGCCTGAGCCAGCTGCAGTTCATCGCGACGACCGGGACCGCGGTCCTGAACATCAGCTTCTATAAATGAGCCAGAAGCGAGAACGGCACCCGAAGGTGCCGTCCATTCGTTGCGGCGCGCGTCGGCGCAGGCGCGGGCCCTAGGGAGAGAGTAAAATCGACGTGAGTAAACTGAACGCTGCTGACGCCTGGACCGCGTTCGCCCAATGGAAAGCGGCGCGTCGCGACGAGGAGGACGAGCCAGACCTGACACCGGAGCTGCCGCGCCGCGCGCCTGACCGCCTGACTGGCCTGGTGAAATGGTTCGACCCCGATAAGAAATACGGCTTCCTCAACCCGGACAACGACGGCGCCGCGGTCTTCGTGCACCTTTCCGCTTTGGAATCCGCCGGCATCAACCCGGCCGACTTCACGACCGGCGCGCGGGTCGAGTTCGAGATCGACGAGAGCGAGCGCGGCACCTGCGCCGGCATGCTCCAGCTGCTGCCCGACGACGACGAGCGCCAGTTCGTCGGCACGATCGACAAGTGGTTCGCCGACCGCGGCTACGGGTTCGTCCAGCGCGACGACGGCGAGGTCGCCTTTGTGCATCGCCGCGACACACCGTTCGAGCCGACGGTGGGCGAGCGCGTGGCGTTCGATCTGATCTCTCAGGCCGACAGCGGGCGGGGGCGGGCGATCCGGCTAAGGCGGGCCTGAAAGCGCCGCGGACTACCTAGCCGGGCGGCCGGACCGGTGGGAACGACTGCTGGGGCGCGGGTCCAGGACTGCCCCGCGGTGCGGGCGGGATGCTGATTGGCGGTAGCCCGGTCCGGAGATTCGACGGCTGGTCGGCAGGTGCTACGGGCGTTGCAGGTGCTACGGGTGCCAGTGCTGTTGTTGGTGGCGCCACTAGTGTCGCCGGCCCGCTCGGTTTCGGCAGGCTCGGCAGGATGGGGGACGCTGCAACCGGCTTTTGCCTCGCACTGGTCAGCCAATACACTCCGGCCGCGCCAAGCGCTAACGCTCCGATAACCGCGATGACGGTCAACGCCCACCGACGCCGCTCTCTCGGGTCGTTGCTTGGCTCAAGTCGCGTCGACGTCCGGGGGGCCGACTCTTGCGAACGTCTCAGCGCCATAGCCCAAACATAGTGCGGGAGATCGGTCGGCGCAAAGGAGCCGCCTACCCTTACGGCGAAGTATTCTTTCGACCGTCGGGCGTAGCTTCTTCGGTTTTGCGGAGCTCGTCGAGGAAGCGGCGTCGCTCTTCTTCATTGGCGGCGTTCCACCCTCTAACGAGCGCGAAGCCGTCGGGGCGGCCGAATTTGGCCATCAAGATAGCCCTCTCGCACTGCCGCTGCGCGTGCTCCTCATCGCTGGGGCGCGGGATACGGGCGGCGAGCTGGGCGTCGACTTTGGCGCGATCTTCGGGGGCAAGGGCAAGGCGGTCCAGCACCTGTTCGCAGCGCTCGTAGAACCAGAGGCGATGCCGGGGCGTGTCGACCGGCTCGCGGCAGGTGCCGAGGTGGGCAAGTAGGCGCAAGCGGGCCTTGCCATTGACGCGCTTGCTTTTGACAAGCTGGGCGATGAGCACGCCACCTATGCGGTTGCGGTTGCGGCGGCTGCTCCACTTGACGAACATGCGTCATGAATACCAGAAAACGGCCGCCGCTGTTTCGCGTAATACGAAAAGGTGAGCGCATGCACGCACACCGTGGGTGGCGCTACCCGCAAGCGCAGCCCACTCGATCAGCGACGGATCGTTGTTCCCGGCTCACCACGTCATCGGACCGGGCCCGGTCGATAATGCCGCGCTAGGCAAACGGAATTGTTTCATTAAGATTACAGCCGACGAAACGGCTGGTGGTAGCCGAATGGACCGCGAGCAGCTCGCCGACTTGTGCAGGAGACTGGCGAGCATCCCAACCGAGGGCGGGCACTGCGCAGATCGTGAGCTCCTCAAACTCGCGGAGAAGCTTGAGCGCGAGGCTGGGGCGCCGGACGGGCAGGATGACCCCTGAGGAACTGGGTGAGCGGCTTCTGGCGATAAGGCGCCAAATCCCCCCTCTTCGAGAGCGGTTGAGAGCTGCCCTTGTGGCGATGGACTACACGCAAGCGCTGGCGTTTCAAATGGAGATCGACGCGCTTGAACGTGACGCGGACCTTTTGGAGCGCCAAGTGAGGCGCCGAATTGCCGGCCGCAATCGACGCCACGAGTGACGTTCCCGCCGCTGCGTGGCGCGCGGAACGGGCGTCGCGTGTATAGCGTACGTCCACGCGCTCCACCGCGCCTGGCACGTCGAGCGCGCTTCGGCCAGCGCGTCGTCAACAGGCCGCTCGCGCGCGGCAGTCGCGTTGGACTCACAGAAGTGCATTTTCCGAACAGGGGCTTGCTTGAGGTTCGCCAGATTGGCACGGTAGCGCAGGCCCAAACAAAAACGAACGGCGGCCGCGATGACGAAAACAAAGCTCGTCCAACGGCTCGCGGAGGCCAATCCGCATCTTCAACTGCGCGACGTCGAGATCATCGTCACCGCGATCTTCGACGAGATCACCGCGGCGCTGTCGCGCGGCGACCGGGTCGAGTTGCGCGGCTTCGGCGCATTCTCTGTCAAGAAGCGCGACGCGCGCACCAGCCGCAATCCGCGCACCGGCGACAAGATCGCGGTAAGCGAGAAGCACGCCCCGCACTTCAAGACCGGCAAGGAGCTGCGCGGCCGCCTGAATCAAGAAAACCCGATGGAGCTCAAGCCCCGCCCGGCCGAGAGCTGAATGGGGAACCGCCTCACGGCGGCCCGTTCCTGACTCGCGCCCCGCATTGGTCGTGGATTGACGGATGGCGCGGCATGGGGAGACGCTATTCCGATCCCTAAAATGGCTGGGCTACCAGCGCCTAGCGCGTCGCGCGCTCCCGATTGTCGCGGTGTCCGTGCAGCCATGCGTTAATTGAACAAACAAGCCGATCGCGTCATGCGATAAAGGGGCCCCCCCAAGACGTGGTTCCCAACGATGACGCTGCAATGTCTGAAACGCCGCTTTGCGCCGGTGCTGCCGATTGCGGCGCTCTTTTCCCTCTCCGCTTGTGTCTCGCAAAGCGCGTACGACGCGCTGCAGGCGCAGAACCAGCAACTGCAGACGCAAAATCAGCAGCTGCAGTCGCAGGTGAGTGCCCAGCGTGCGCAGGTCACCCGGCTGCAAGGTGCTATCAAGTACACGCTGAACAGCGATCTGCTGTTTAAGTCGGGTAGTTGGGACATCGCGCCGGCTGGCGAGCAGATTATGGCAAAGATGGCCTCCCAGCTCGCGTCGACCCAGCAGAACCCGCTTGTCGTCAAGGGCTATACAGACGATGCACCGGTAGGGGCGGCACTGAAGAAACGCGGCGTGACGTCCAACCTCGAACTGTCGCAAAAGCGCGCCGACGCCGTCATGCAATTCCTCACTGCGCACGGCGTTAAACCCGATCTGCTTTCGGCAAAGGGGTTCGGAGAGGCCGACCCGATCGCGCCGAATACGACGCCGGCCGGGCGCGCGGAAAACCGTCGCGTGGAGATCACCCTTGCGTCACAGGGCGGCTGATAGCGGCGACCCCGAAGGAGGACCAAGACATGACATCGAAATACGTCTCTAGAGCATCCATGTTGATTTTCGGCATGGTCGTCGGCATCTCCGTCTCGGCGAATGCGGAAACCGGCAAGGCGGTGGATGAGGCGGCATCAACTGACCGCTCATTCGTCATCGCCCAGACCAACGGAATGGATCGGCGCCAGGATCGCCGGGACACCCGCCAGGACTGTCGTCAGGATAACGGAGCTGTCGGTCAGGACAAGCGCAACTGCAAACAGCAGGGGCGCCAGAATTAGCGTAGTCGCGATCGTCGGCTCCCGGTTGGGGGGCTGCCCGCCTGCGTCGGCTCTGATCCATCGCCCGCTGTCGCGCGGGCGATGGGAGATGGGACCCCGGACCTGGTGCCGGGGTTTTTATTGCGCGCGGGGTGGCAGGGGAGTTGTTACCATAGGTGTTACCATAGGCATGGTAATATGCCATTATATTATTGATATAACTATATCAATTCCTCATAAATCATGTGCTTGTTGGCACGTAGTAGCCGTCCTGCATGTGCCCGGCGGCTTCCATGCCGACGACCATGCCCTCGACCATCGCCGCCTGCGCGGCGAGCTTGCCGAGCGTCTCGCGCACCGGCGGCATCGCGCTGGTGCCGATCGTATCGGCGATGCGGCGGGCGATGCCGACCAAGAACCGCACCTTGACCATTAGCCGGATCTGCGACTGGTAGTTCTGGAAGGTATGACCGGGCGTGTCGTGGAACTGCGCGCGGCACATATCGGTGTCGCGGTGCACGAAGACGCGCTCCCACGGCACCTTGACGTCCTCGAACCAGGCCAGCGCGTCATTCTCGTCAAAACGCGAGGACAGCGGGTTATCGCGCGGTGATACCGCATGTGCCTCGTACGATTTGCGCGACAGCAGCTTCAGCCCCTTGGTGGCGACCGGAATGGCGAAAGAGACCGCCAGATCCTCCTCGCCCGGGCGCAGCGGCTGCAGGTTGGCGACCAGCAGCTCGTTGGCCATGATCGTGCCGGTGCCGAGCATCTTGGCGCCGCGCACGGTGATGCCGTGGCTGTCCTCGTCGACGATGCGGGCGACGAGGTCTTCCTGTTGTTCGCCCCAGGGTTTGTTGCGGTCGGCCTGCGGGTTGATGATCACATAGCTGACATAGCTGTCGTTGCGGCTGACGTAATCGAAATAGTCGAGGAGCGCCTGGGCGCGCGCCTCGCCGTGGCGCCGTAACACATCGATGCCGATCACCTGACCCACCAGACTGGAGGCGACATGGTCGGGGGCGCGGCCGAGAAAGCCGCCGGATTGCTCGGCCCATTCCGCCATCGCCTCGCGCCGCGCGACCAGCTCCGCATGGTTCCGCGGCCGTAGCCAACTGCGGTTGATCCTGGCGTAGCCGGAACCGGGGGAGGCAGCGAAGGTCAGCCGCTCGATATTCTCGGGGCGAGCCTGATGGTCGTAGAGCGCGGCCACCTGGTGCACCACGTTGCGGAATGCCGGGTGGGTTGTGACGTCTCCGACGCGTTCGCCATCGATATAGACCTCGCGGCCATCGCGCAGCGTTGCCAGATGGTCGGCGCCGGTCTTGACTTCGGCGGGTTTGCGCTCGGCTGCCTCGCTCATGCCGATCTCCACGGTGGTGCCAATTATACCGGGATAAACTGCCGGCTTACCCGGTATGAGGCTGCTGCTAGCCTCAACGGCTCGGACGGTAACGGCGCGTGTGGAACGGGGCAATGGACGCAATTTATTGGGCCTGGGTGCCGATCACCCTGGGCGCGGCACTGGCGCAGACATTGCGCAACGCGGCACAGCGGCACCTGACCGGCGATCTCGGCGCGCTGGGTGCGACGCTGGTGCGATTTCTTTACGGGCTGCCCTTTGCGGCGCTATGGCTGGTCGTCGCCTGGGTCGGCTTTGCCGGAATGGGGCCGTGGCCCGCGATCAACGCCGCGTTCCTTGTCTGGACGGTTGTTGCCGCGCTCAGTCAGATCGTGGCGACGGCGCTGCTGTTGCGCAACATGGAGGAGCGTAACTTCGCGATCGGCGTCGCCTATTCGAAGAGCGAGATCATCCAGGTCGCGCTGTTCGGTCTGGTGCTGCTCGGCGACCGGGTGTCGCCGACTGCCGTCGTCTCGATCGTCATCGCCAGTGTCGCGGTGATGCTGTTGTCGCTGCCCGCGGGCAACAGATCGCTCGCCGCGGTCGCCCGCGGCTGGACGTCGCGTTCGGCGATGCTCGGGCTAGGCTCGGGCGCGGCATTCGGTATGGCCGCGGTCGGCTATCGCGGCGCGGCGTTGGCGCTGGCGACGCCGTCGGTGGTGTTCGCCGCGGCGGAAAGCCTAGTCTGGGCGCAGACCTTTCAGACCGTGTTGCTCGGGGGTTATCTCGTCTGGCGTCAATTCGGCGTAATCGTCGAAGTGGTGCGCGCATGGCGCGTGTCGCTGCTGGCCGGAGCGATGGGTGCGGTTGGCTCGGCGTGCTGGTTTACCGCAATGGCGATGCAACCGGTCGCGCGGGTTCGCACGCTGGGGCTGATCGAACTCTATTTCAGCTATATCGTATCGCGGCGCATCTTTCGGGAACGGCTTGGCCGTGCCGAACTGCTGGGGCTGATCCTGCTCGCGGCGGGCCTTGTCGGCATCGTCGGGTTGCGCTGAGCCTGTTTTCGCATCGGTCGGCGCGGATTGCATTGCAATTTGCAAAAACGCTGTAGCATGTCCTAGCATAAGAAAATAAAAAATTAATTATAACAGTATGTTATGAGGTGGACCACGCTGGCATGAGCCTTGAGTTTTCTCGGTCCGAGGGGCGATGCTTCGCCCGATCGGAGCGCAGAAAATGCCGACCAACGAAACCGAAATCGAACTTCTGGCCCGGGCGATGATCGACCGGCACGGGGGGGATGCCGCCAAGGCCGCCGTCCTCCGCCTCAATCAGATGATCGATCGGGGCGATTGGGACGGCCGAGACCGCTGGGCTTGCGTCGTCCACACGATCCATGACCGCCAGGGCCTCATCGCGCCCCATCTCTCGGGCCGCGACCGGCCTCAGCATTCCCGCGGTCTGAACTGATTTCGCCGGCCGCACACCGAAAGCTGCAACAAATTTGGGCAGGCGCGGCAACTTGTATGATGCAGACCACCGCGACTGAGGGCTGATCGCCGTTACCCGATTTTCACCAGCGCGCCGCCGTCCACCGGCAAGGCGACGCCGGTGACGAAGTTCGCCTCGTCCGACGCTAGAAACAGCGCCGCATTGCCAACATCCCAGCCGGTGCCCATCTTGCCGCGCAACGGCACGCGGGCGTCACGCTCGGCGGCGATCTCGGCGCGGCCGCGGTTGGTGGCGCGGGCCCGCGTGTCGACCGCCATCGGCGTGTCCATCAACCCCGGCAGGATGCAGTTGGCGCGGATGCCATAGGGCGCGTTTTCCAGCGCCAGTTGCTGGGTGAAGGCGACCATCGCCGCCTTGGTCGCCTTGTAGGCGACGAGCGGGTAGGTGTTCTCGAACGCCGCGACCGAGGAGATGTTGACGATCGCCCCCGAGCGCTGCGCCCGCATGATCGGGATGGCGTGCTTGCAGGCCATGATCGTGCCGCGGATGTTGATCGCCGAGACGCGGTCAAAGGCCTCTTCGGTCAGCTCGAGCAGCGGTTTGTCGCCGCCGGCAACGCTGACCCCGACATTGTTGTGCAGGATGTCGATGCGTCCCCAGCGTCGCATCGCCTCGGCCATCGCCGCCGCGAGTGTCGCTTCTTTTGTGACATCGGCCGCGAACGGCACGCATTCCGTGCCCTGCACAAGCGCGGCGGTCTCCGCCGCGGCATCAAGGCTGCGATCGACCGCCAGGATGCGCGCGCCTTCCTGAGCGAAGCGCAGCACCGTTGCGCGGCCGTTGCCGATGCCTTCGCCGGGGCTCTGCCCGGCGCCGATGACGACTGCGACTTTATCTTCCAGGCGCATCTATCGCCTCCGATGTCCATATGACCGGGATGCGGACCGTCCATTTTACGGGAGCGTCGTTATGAAGGCCAATCTTGTCGCGGCTGCGGCAATCACCACGCTGATCCTGGCCCAGGCCACCGTGCCCGGAACCTACAATCTGGGGCCACCCACGGTGCCGGGGACGCGCGTGCCCGAAAGCAATCCGGGCACCGTGGTACAGGTTCCGCAGGCCGCCGCTCCGAGCACGCCGTCGCCCGCGGCGACTTTCTCGTCGGCTCCCGCCGGCTCGAACAGCGGTCCCGCTTTTTCCTTCGGCGCCGCGCCGGGGCCGACGGTTGCTCCGGGCCGCTAACCGAGCGCCGCTATGCGGTTGCGGCGGCCGACCTATGCAAAGATCACTGCCGCAGGAATGGGGATACAGAGATTGGCCAGCACGTAAATGGAGAGATGGCCGATCTCGCATTCGTGTTTCACGATCGTCTGCAGGGCGACGACTGGCGTGTCGAGTGGATCGACGATGGCGGTGCCGTCGAAGTGGCGATCTTCTCGGGTCCCGGCGCGCACGAACGCGCCATCCGCTATGCCGATCGCCAGTACGGCAAGTTCGAGGAAATCGACCCGCCTCCGTCTGCGGGATAGATCCACGCGCCAGCGTCGCGCTCCGGCGAAGCCGGCCGTTTATCTTCAAGCACGAAGAAACTGGGGCGAGTGATGGGACTTGAACCCACGACATCCAGATCCACAATCTGGCGCTCTAACCACCTGAGCTACACCCGCCGTCGCTGGTGGAGGTAGCGAATCGGGATCGGAAGGTCAAGCGCAGGGCCGAATGCGCCACCTTGCGCGCGGCAAATACATTGCGGACGCAAACTCGCCTTTTCGCCGCCGCGTTTCGCCCCCACTTTGTCGCGATGGGCGTTTCATCCGCAGGTTGGGCCAGACACGCGCTGTTGACGCCCCAGCAGATGGGCGAGGCCGACCGGCTGACCATCGCTGGCGGCGTTCCCGGCACAGTGTTGATGGAGAATGCCGGCCGGGCCGTCGCCGATGTGATCAGCCGGCGTTTTTCTCCGCGTCCGGTCGCGGTGCTGTGCGGCCCGGGCAATAATGGCGGCGACGGGTTTGTCGCGGCCCGCATCCTGGCGGGCCGCGGCTGGCCGGTGCGGCTGTTCCTGCTTGGCGAGCGCGCCGCGCTGAAGGGTGACGCCGCATGGGCGGCCGCGGGTTGGACGGGCGCAGTCGAGAAGCTGAGCGCCGCAGCGCTCGACGGAGCCGAATTGGTCGTCGACGCACTGTTTGGCGCGGGTCTGACGCGGCCGATCGAGGGCGTCGCGGCCGAGGTGATCAAGGCGCTCGACGAGCGGCGGCTGCCGGTGGTCGCCGTCGATGTGCCGAGCGGCGTCGACGGCGCCAGCGGCGAGATTCGCGGCATCGCGCCGCAAGCCGCGCTGACCGTGACGTTTTTCCGCTGCAAGCCGGGGCATGCGCTGCTGCCCGGCCGGTTGCATTGCGGCGAGATCGTACTGGAGCAAATCGGCATCGAGGCGCCGGTGCTCGGCACGATCATGCCCGGCACTGCTGCCAATCGGCCCGATTGGTGGCTCGACGCGTTTCCCTGGGCCGAGACGGAAGGGCACAAATACAGGCGCGGCCATGCGCTGATTGCGGGCGGCGCGCAGATGACCGGCGCGGCGCGGCTGGCGGCTCGCGCGGCGGCGCGGGTAGGCGCCGGGCTGGTGACGGTCGCCGCGCCGGCGGCGGCGTTCCCGGTCTACGCGGCGGCGCTGACCGGGGTGATCGTAGCGCCTGTCGCAGGCCTCGACGATTTCGCCTCCCTGCTCGCCGATCAGCGGCGCAACGCCGCGCTGATCGGTCCCGGCGCCGGGACCGGTCCCGAGACCCGCGACAAGGTGTTGAAAATCCTTGTCGCGGGGAAAAGTGCCGTCCTCGACGCGGACGCGCTCAGCGTTTTCGCCGACCAGCCATCCGATTTGTTCAGCGCCATTGCCGGTCCCTGTGTGTTGACCCCGCATGAGGGCGAATTCGCGCGGCTCTTCGACATCTCCGGCAGCAAGCTGGAGCGCGCGCGGCGCGCGGCCAAGACCAGCGGCGCGGTGATCGTGCTCAAGGGCGCCGATACGGTGATCGCCGCGCCGGACGGGTGCGCCGCGATCAACGACAACGCGCCGGCGACGCTGGCGACCGCCGGCTCGGGCGACGTGCTGGCCGGCCTTGTCACCGGTCTGCTCGCGCAGGGAATGCCGGCGTTCGAGGCGGCGGCGGCGGCGGTGTGGCTGCACGGCGCGGCGGCGCATGCGTTTGGCGCGGGTCTGGTCGCCGAAGACCTGATCGATATGCTGCCTGTGGTCCTCGCACGTTTGCAGCAAATGTCGCACAATATGACCTATTCGCGAACGGACCCGGCATGAGCGATCGCACCACCATCGGCTTCTACGACACGGTTGTCGATCGCACGCTCGGCAAGCTGCGCAATGTCTGGCGCGAGATCGCGACCTCGACTCGCGGCGTGCTGAGTGGTGCGCCGCGTCCCGACCTGCCCGAGGACGACGCGCAGCGGCTGCGCCAGCAGATGCAGAGCTGTCTCGATGGTTCCGGCGGCGAAGTCTCGGCGCGGGCGCGCGCCGCCGAACTCGGCCGCACCTACCTGGCGCTCAACCACGCGGGCCGCGGACGCTTTTTGCAGGTAATGGCCGCGGAATTCGACATCGATCGCGCCGCCGTTGATCGCTGGTGCGCGCGGCTCGCGGCGGCGACGACACCGGCGGAGCGCCCGCCGGCCGAGCGCGGATTGCGCGCCGCGCTGACCGCGCCGCGCGTCCGCCTGCTGCGCCAGTTCAACGCGCTGCCGGAAGGCGTGAAGTTTCTGGTCGACCGGCGTGACGAGCTGATTGCGCTGGCGAAGGGCGACCCAGCGCTGCAGGGGCTTGCCGACGATTTGCGTGAACTGCTCGCCGATTGGTTCGATATCGGCTTTCTCGAGCTGAAGCGGATCAGTTGGGATTCGCCGGCGGCGCTGCTCGAAAAACTGATCGCTTATGAGGCGGTGCACGAGATCCGCGGCTGGACCGACCTGAAGAACCGGCTTGAAGCCGACCGCCGCTGCTTCGCATTCTTCCATCCGCGCATGCCGGAAGAGCCGCTGATCTTTGTCGAGGTGGCGCTAGTCAACGGCATGGCGGGCAATGTCCACGCCCTGCTCGACGAAGAGCGCGCCGCTCGGCGACCCGAACGCAGCCGATGCGGCGATTTTCTATTCGATCTCGAACTGCCAGCGCGGCCTTAACGGCATGAGCTTTGGCGACTTCCTGATCAAACGTGTCGTCGAGCTGCTCGCCGCTGAGTTGCCGCGGCTGAAGGTTTTCGCGACGTTATCACCCTTGCCGAGGTTCCGCGCGTGGCTCTCCCGCGAGCGGCAGCGCCCTGATCTGCTGCTTCCGGCCGAATCGAAGGCGCTGGCCGCGGTTGTCGGCAATGGCGCGGCGCCGCCCGATCTGGTGCAGCTGCTCGACCGGCCCGGCTGGCAGGAAGACCCCGAACTGAGCGCCGTCATGCGCGACCCGCTGCTGCGGCTCTGCGCGCAGTACCTGGTGCTGGAGAAAGGCCGCGGCGGCCGTGCCGCCGACCCGGTCGCGCATTTCCACCTGACCAACGGCGCGCGCGTCGACCGGCTGAACTGGCTTGGCGACACCTCGGAGAAGGGGTTGCAGCAATCGGCCGGGATCATGGTCAACTACCTCTACCGGCTCGACCATATCGAAGCCAACCACGAGGCGTATCGCGGCGAAGGCAAGGTCGCCGCGTCGTCGGCCGTGCGCCATCTGCTGCGCAACCGCTAGGGCGCGCCGATAGCCGCCTCTTATGCTAGCCTGTTTGAGTGTGTTAGAACGCCCAGCCTGCGTCCGTTGGGGCCGGCGCGGCGTCCTGTGGCGCCCCATTTGAATTGACTGGGCGGCGGGCGTGGCGGAATTGGTAGACGCACTGGATTTAGGTTCCAGCGATGAAAATCGTGGGGGTTCAAATCCCTCCGCCCGCACCAACGCCGCATCCCGTTGACTTAACATTCCCCCAAAGAGCACGAGTGTCATGCAATGCAAGTGACCGAGACCAGCGCCGACGGATTAAAGCGCGAATACAAGATCATCATCCCGGCCGGCGAGCTCGAAGAGCAGATCAGCAGCCGTCTTACCCAGCTCGGCCGGCAGATTCGCCTGCCGGGGTTCCGGCCTGGCAAGGTGCCGCAAAGCCTGCTGCGCCAGCGCTACGGCAGCGCGGTGCGCGGCGAGGTGCTGGAGCACGCGGTGCAGGAAAGCTCGGCCGAGGCGATGCGCGAGCAGAACCTGCGGCCGGCGCTGCCGCCCAAGGTCGAGATCGTCTCGGCGAATGAGGGCACCGATTTCGAATACACGATGTCGGTCGAGCTGCTGCCCGAGATGCCGACGCCGGATTTCAATACGCTCGGCCTCGAGAAGCTTGCCATCGAGGTTCCCGACGACGATGTCGACAAGGCGGTCGCGCGGATCGCTGAGCAATACCGCAAATCGGAACCGGTCGAGCGGCCGGCCGCGACGGGGGACATTGTCGTTATCGACTTTGTCGGCAAGATCGGCGACACGGAATTTCCGGGCGGGAAGGGCGAGAACGTTTCGCTCGAACTGGGGTCCGGACAATTCGTGCCGGGCTACGAGGACCAGCTTGTCGGTGCCAAATCGGGCGAGGACCGCACCGTCAACGTCACGTTTCCAGAGGGGTACGGCGGGCCCGAGCTCGCCGGCAAGGACGCGACCTTTGCCGTTAAGGTCAAGGAGGTCCGCGAGCGCCAGCCGGCAAAGATCGACGACTCACTTGCCACCGAGGTCGGGCTGGAGACGCTCGACGAACTGAAGCAGGAAGTGCGCGAGCGCATGGCGCGCGACTACAGCATGGTCACGCGTCAGCGCTTGAAGCGCCAGCTGCTCGACAAGCTGGCGGAGAGCTATTCGTTCCTAGTACCGCCAGGCATGGTCGAGATCGAATTCAACAATATCTGGCGGCAGCATGAGGCCGAGAAAGCCTATGCTGCGACGCAGGCGGAGGCCGTGCCGGGCGACGCGGAAAGCCAGACCGAGCCCGCCGCGGAGGTTGCCCCCGAGCCAGGTCCGGAAGCGGCCTCCGAAGCCGCCGCGCCGACCGAGGAGGACGAAAAACTCAAGGCTGAATACCAGAGCCTCGCTGAGCGGCGCGTGCGCCTCGGGCTGCTGCTTGCCGAAGTCGGCCGCAATGCCAATATCAGCGTCACTCAGGACGAGCTGAACCAGGCCCTGATCCGGGAGGCCCAGCGGTTTCCCGGCTCGGAGCGCCAGGTGCTCGACTACTACCGCAAGAACCCCGAGGCGGCCGGCAATCTGCGGGCGCCGATCTTCGAGGAGAAAGTGGTCGATTACATCGTCGAGCTGGCGAAGCCGGCCGAGCGCAAAGTCAGCCCCCAGGAGCTGCTGGCGATGACCGAAGCCGATGAGGGCGAGGACGAGAAAGCGGCGGCCGAGGACGAACCGGCCGAGAAGAAACCGCGGAGACAAACCGGCGCGCGCCGTGCCAAGGCGCAAGCCAAAGGAGAGACGGAATGAACGACCCGTACGAATATTACATGAACAACCTGGTCCCGATGGTGGTCGAGCAGACCAACCGTGGCGAGCGCGCCTACGACATCTATTCGCGGCTGTTGAAGGAGCGGATCATCTTCCTGATCGGGCCGATCCACGACGCGGTGTCGAGCCTCATTTGCGCCCAGCTGCTGTTCCTCGAAGCCGAAAACCCGAGCAAGGATATCGCGCTTTACATCAACTCGCCCGGCGGTGTGGTGACCTCAAGCCTGGCGATGTACGACACCATGCAGTACATCCGCTCGCCGGTTTCGACCGTGTGCATCGGCCAGGCGGCGTCGGCCGGTTCGCTGCTGCTGTGCGCCGGCGCGCCCGGCAAGCGCTTCTCGCTGCCCAACTCGCGGATCATGATCCATCAGCCCTCGGGCGGTGCCCAAGGGCAGGCGACCGACATCGAGATCCAGGCGCGCGAAATCCTCGCCTTGCGGGCACGTCTGAACGATATCTACGTTAAACACACAGGGCAGCCGCTCGATGCCATCCAGCATGCTCTCGAACGCGATAAGTTCCTGTCGCCGATCGAGGCCAAGGAGTTCGGGTTGATCGACGAGGTTGTCGAAGCGCGGCCGACTAGCGCCGATGAAAAGGCGAGGGCCTAAAAAGGCTGAGTCGCTTGGTCGCGGTCACGAAGGATTTAACCAGTTGTTGATCGATCACGAGCACTTATACTTGATCGGCTGGGATAGGGTGTCGTTCGGCGCCTTGTCCCCGCGCCGGTTCGGCGGTTTCGGCCGCCCTGCCCGCGCATGGGAAGCGACGGAGCGGCGATGACCAAGTCCAGCGGCGGCGACTCAAAAAATACGCTGTACTGCTCCTTTTGCGGCAAGAGCCAGCACGAGGTGCGAAAGCTCATCGCCGGACCGACAGTGTTTATCTGCGACGAATGCGTCGAGCTCTGCATGGACATCATCCGTGAGGAGCATAAGACGACGCTGGTGAAGTCGCGCGACGGCGTGCCGGGCCCGCGTGATATATGCCGGGTTCTTGACGATTATGTGATCGGCCAGAGCCATGCCAAGCGCGTGCTGTCGGTCGCGGTGCACAATCACTACAAGCGCCTCGCGCACGGCTCGAAGAACAACGACGTCGAACTGGCGAAATCGAACATCCTGCTGGTCGGGCCGACCGGGTCGGGCAAGACGCTGCTGGCGCAGACATTGGCGCGGATCATCGACGTGCCGTTCACGATGGCCGACGCGACGACGCTGACCGAAGCCGGCTATGTCGGCGAGGATGTCGAGAACATCATTTTGAAGCTGCTTCAAGCCGCCGACTACAATGTCGAGCGGGCGCAGCGCGGCATCGTCTACATCGACGAAGTCGACAAGATTTCGCGCAAATCCGACAACCCTTCGATCACCCGCGACGTCTCGGGCGAAGGCGTGCAGCAGGCCCTGCTGAAAATCATGGAGGGCACGATCGCCTCGGTTCCGCCGCAGGGCGGCCGCAAGCATCCGCAGCAGGAATTCCTGCAGGTCGACACGACGAACATCCTGTTCGTCTGCGGCGGCGCCTTCTCGGGCCTGGAAAAGATCATCGCGCAGCGCGGGCAGGGCACCTCGATCGGCTTCGGCGCCGAGGTGCGCGGCCCGGACGAGCGCAAAACCGGTGAAGTCCTGCGCAATCTTGAGCCGGAAGACCTGCTGAAATTCGGGCTGATTCCCGAGTTTGTCGGCCGCCTGCCGGTTGTCGCGACGCTCGACGATCTCGATGAGGATGCGCTGGTCGACATCCTGACCAAGCCGAAGAACGCGTTGGTCAAGCAGTACCAACGGTTGTTCGAGATGGAAGATGTCCGCCTCGAGCTGACCGACGAGGCGCTGCGCGGCATCGCCCATAAGGCGATCGCCCGCAAGACCGGTGCACGCGGCCTGCGTTCGATCATGGAATCGATTCTGCTCGATTCGATGTTCGAGCTGCCGAGCCTCGCCGGCGTCTCCGAGATCGTGATCAACCGCGAGGTCGTCGACGGACGCACCAAGCCGCTGCACATCTATTCCGACCGCCGCGGCGAGAGCGGAACCGCCGACTGATTTGCGTCATGCCCCAGCTCGCCTCGATGCCGCAGAATGACGGCGCCGCTTGACGGCGGGCCATCGAACGCCAAACTAATCACGGCTTAGCAATGCCGGCTGCCGTCCAGGCGGCCGGCCCTCGAAGAAAAGAGGGCTTATGTCTGAATCACGCGTCGCGCTTTACCCCGTCCTGCCGCTCCGCGACATCGTCGTCTTCCCGCACATGATCGTGCCGCTGTTTGTCGGCCGCGAAAAATCGGTCCGTGCGCTGGAAGACGTGATGAAGGACGACAAGCAGATTCTGCTCGTCACCCAGAAGAATGCCGCGCAGGACGATCCCACCACCTCCGACATCTTCATGGTCGGCACTGTCGGGACGGTGCTGCAGCTCCTCAAGCTGCCGGACGGCACCGTCAAGGTGCTGGTCGAGGGCGGACAGCGTGCCCGCATCCAGCGCTTCGCCGAGAACGAGGCCTTCTTCCAGGCGCATGCCGAGGGGCTCGGTGACGGCGGGGGCTCGCAGCAGGAGACCGAGGCGCTGGCCCGCACCGTGGTCGCGCAGTTCGAGCAATACATCAAGCTCAACAAGAAGATTCCGCCCGAAGTGCTGGTCTCGATCAACCAGATCGAGGACCCCGGCAAGCTCGCCGATACGGTCGCCTCGCACCTGACACTGAAGATTCCCGAGAAGCAGGAGTTGCTCGAAACCGTTCCGGTGTCGGAGCGGCTGGAAAAAGTATTCGGCTATATGGAAGGCGAGATCGGCGTCCTCCAGGTCGAAAAGCGCATCCGCAACCGCGTCAAGCGGCAGATGGAGAAGACCCAGCGCGAGTACTACCTCAACGAGCAGCTCAAGGCGATCCAGAAGGAACTGGGCGAAGGCGAGGACGGCAAGGACGAGATGGCCGAACTCGAAGCCAAGATCGTCAAGACCAAATTCTCTAAGGAAGCGCGCGATAAGGCATTGGCGGAGCTGAAAAAGCTGCGCAGCATGAGCCCGATGTCGGCGGAAGCGACGGTGGTGCGCAACTACCTCGACTGGATGCTGTCGATCCCGTGGAACCAACGCACCAAGATTAGACGCGACATCGCCGGGGCCGAGAAGGTGCTCAACGCCGACCATTTTGGGCTCGAAAAGGTCAAGGAGCGCATCCTCGAATACCTCGCTGTGCAACAGCGTATGAAGAAGATGAAGGGCCCGATCCTGTGCCTGGTCGGCCCGCCGGGTGTCGGTAAGACCTCGCTCGGCAAGTCCGTCGCCAAGGCGACCGGCCGCAATTTCGTGCGCATGTCGCTTGGTGGCGTGCGGGACGAGGCCGAGATTCGCGGCCATCGTCGGACCTATATCGGCTCGATGCCCGGCAAGGTCCTGCAAGGCATGAAGAAGGCGAAATCGTCGAACCCGCTCTTCCTGCTCGACGAGGTCGACAAACTCGGCGCCGATTGGCGCGGCGACCCGTCCTCGGCGCTTCTCGAAGTGCTCGATCCTGAGCAGAATTCGACGTTCAACGATCATTACCTCGAGGTCGACTACGACCTGTCGGACGTGATGTTTGTGACCACGGCCAACACGCTGCGCATGCCGCAGCCGCTGATGGACCGCATGGAGATCATCCGGCTCCCCGGTTATACCGAGGATGAAAAGGTCGAGATCGCCAAGCGCCACCTGATCCCGAAACAGGTCGAGGCGCACGGGCTGAAAAAGACGGAATGGGCGATCAGCGAGGAGGCGCTGCGCGACCTCATCCGCTATTACACGCGCGAGGCCGGTGTCCGCAATCTGGAGCGCGAGGTCGCCAACCTGACCCGGAAGGCGATCAAAGACATCCTGATGAAGAAGGCCGGCAAGGATGGCAAGATCACCGTCACCCGGCGGACGCTGGAGAAATACGCCGGCGTGCGGCGCTTCCGCTTTGGCGAAGCTGAGAGCGAGGATCTGGTCGGCGTGACCACCGGTTTGGCGTGGACCGAGGTCGGCGGCGAACTGTTGACGATCGAGGCGGTGACGCTGCCCGGCAAGGGCCGCGTCACGGCCACGGGCAAGCTCGGCGACGTGATGAAGGAGTCGGTCCAGGCGGCGGAGAGCTACGTCAAGTCGCGCAGCACCGTGTTCGGCATCCTGCCGTCGATCTTCGACAAGAAGGACATCCACGTGCACGTGCCGGAAGGCGCGACGCCGAAGGATGGTCCCTCGGCCGGCGTCGGCATGGTGACGTCCATCGTCTCGGTGCTGACCGGTATTCCGGTCAAGCGCGACCTCGCGATGACCGGCGAGATTACGCTGCGCGGCCGCGTCCTGCCGATCGGCGGCTTGAAGGAAAAGCTGCTGGCGGCGCTACGCGGCGGGCTGAAGACCGTGCTGATCCCGTTGGAAAACGAAAAGGACCTCGCCGAGATCCCGGACAACGTCAAGCGCGGGCTGAAGATCATTCCGGTCAATACCGCCGACGAAGTCCTCCTGCACGCGCTCGTCGGACCGATTACCCCGGTCAACTGGGTCGAGGAGAGCGAGACGGCGCCGGTGATGCCCGCGACAAGCGAAGAACGGCCGGGCGTACTAACGCATTGATTTACATTAACGGCCGTTATCGCCAGGCCGCCAACTTCAAGTGCGGCGGCGATAACGGCCGGTAAGGCCTAAAAAAACCTTGGTTTCTCGGTGCGCGGCGAGATTGACCCGCAGTTGGGTGCGCTTTACACTCCGGTCGCTTCTCAAAATCTTTCTTCCGAACTTAAGGGTAGGGGGCGACACGTGAATAGAAACGAACTCGTCGATGCCGTTGCGGGCAAGGCCGATCTTTCAAAAACGGCCGCAAGCAAGGCTGTCGAGGCAGTGTTCGAATCGATCACCGGGGCTTTAAAAGGTGGCGGCGAAGTCCGTCTCGTCGGGTTCGGCACATTTTCGGTTGCCAGCCGGGCGGCGTCGGAAGGACGTAACCCGCGTACGGGCGAAAAAATCAAGATCGCCGCGTCAAAGCAGGCCAAGTTCAAGCCGGGTCGGCAACTCCGTGACTCGCTGAACTGAACGGCGGCAGGAGGACGACAAACAAGTCGACGTCGTCTCGGGGCTGGTTCGGGCGATTAGCTCAGTTGGCAGAGCATCTCGTTTACACCGAGGGGGTCGGGGGTTCGAATCCCTCATCGCCCACCAAGAAAAAACAATAAGCTACAAAACGTCGGTGGCACGAGATCAAAGCACCTTTCAATGATGGGTAACGGTCTGGGTAACGCTGGATCGGCTCTAAGCGTAAAAACCTCGCGCCGAAGTGGCTAAGGGCGCGCCATCCAGGGTCGCGCTCGGGTGTTAGCCACCCGTGGCCTGAACCCAATGGTAAGGCTCTTCGGTCGCCGCAGCAGCCATACCTCTGCCCCCCGCGGCGCGGCGGCCACGGGTGCGGGTTGAATACGTGAGCGCGGGGCGGTAGCCTGCAAGCGGCAGGGACGGCTGCGGAGCGAGCGGTTGATCGCCGAGCACGGGCTGCGGGGCTATGCCGATCTGCGCGCGCTCACCGCCCATGACTGCCCGCGGACGCTGAACCCCTCGGTATCGATTTACGAGCGGTGCCGGGTACAATTCCCGGAATTGCCGCGGATGGTTCTAACGGTCACCGCCTGACACGCTTCCCGCCGCGCGACCGCATCGGCGCCTGCGGCAAAGGCAGGCCGCTCGATCGTAAGTCCCGCCTCGCAAAAGGATGCGCGCTCGGGATTGGGTACTCACCAAGAAAGGATTGAGACACACGATGGCGACCAGAAACGGGCTCAAGGCCAGCCAACGCGGGCGCAAACAGCCTGTGAGTTCAGCCCCTGCCTTGCCAACACGTCAACCCGGCGATCCTGTACGCTGGAAGGATCGGCGGGGCGTCTTCAAGCGCGACGTCGGCGACGGCGAGCATTCCGAAGTCCAGATCGCCGAGCGGGTTTATAAAGTCATAACCAAGGAATTGTGTTGGTGAAGGTCGATTAGATGCGCGGATTTCGAGACAACAGCATCGCCGATCGCCTGAACACGGCAGCAGATGCAAAGAAGGCGATGCTGGAGCGCGCGACGCGCGCTCGGGCTGAGGCCGATAGTCCGGCCGCCGCGGAACACCGAGCAGCGCGGGAGGCCGTCAAGGTGGCCCGCAATGCCCGTGTCGCCGAGCGGAAGGCGATGAAAGTGGCCGCGGCAACTCGGCAAGCCGCTGAACAACTCGCGGCGCAGGTCGCCGCTACTGCGGCGCGGGAAGCCGAGCTAAAGGCTGAGGCAGCAGCTCGCGAAGCCGAATACGCAGATGGGATCGCGAGAAAGGTTGCCGCTGAAGCCGAGGCGCAGATTGCGCGCGACGCTCGCTACGCAGCGCGCAAGGCTCGGAAGCGAAACGGTAGATAGGCGACACCGGCACAACTCAATGGTCGAGCGAGATGACCGCAGCCAGTTGGACCATCGAGGCGGAAATTTCCGCCGATCGCGCTCTTGTTCAGTGCCTGGGTGCTCCCGACGCCGAGACTGAGCATCTCGGCGTCGGCCACGAGCGCATTTCTCGCCGCGAGGAGGGCGGGAGTTCGAATCCCTCATCGCCCACCACGGTGAGTTGAGGCTTCATCCGCACATTTCTTAACAAGCTCGCGTTGTCGGGCGCGGACGAGTACTGCCGAAAAGCGAATGACCGACCTGCGCAGCAGCGGCTCGCTTGACACCTCATGGGGCCAAGGGTACGAGTCGGCGCCCCGCCAAGAACACAAATGGCGACCGCATGCGGGGGCGTAGCTCAGTTGGTTAGAGCGCCGGCCTGTCACGCCGGAGGCCGCGGGTTCGAGTCCCGTCGCTCCCGCCACCGGTCGACATCATGGGCGCCGCCTGTCTGTCGATTGGCCGTCTGTCAATTGGCTGGGCGTCGATTGGCTGGGCGCCGGGATCTGGCGCCCGCATAGCGCCCCTGGCCGCGAGGTCGTCTGCTGGGGGTCGAGGGTCCGCGATGGACAGCCTGCTCGCCGAATATTTCCCGATCCTGGTGTTTCTCGTCATTGCTGGCGGGATCGCCGTCGCCATGATCACGGCTTCGTATATCCTGGCGCGGCAGCGGCCGGACTCGGAGAAGCTGTCGCCGTATGAATGCGGCTTCGATCCGTTCGAGGATGCGCGCGTCCGCTTCGACGTGCGCTACTATCTAGTCGCGATTCTGTTCATCATCTTCGATCTTGAGGTCGCATTCCTGTTTCCCTGGGCGGTGTCGCTCGGCGATATCGGGATTTTCGGCTTCTGGTCGATGATCGTGTTTCTCGGCGTGCTGACCGTGGGTTTTGCCTATGAATGGCGGAAAGGGGCGCTCGAATGGGAGTAATGAGCCCCAGCGGGATGTCGGGTGTGCCTGTGCCGCCCGGCCGCGAGCAGGACGCTCTGCTGCGCGCCGCGACCGAGGAGATTCAGGATCGCGGCTTCATCACCGCGAGCCTCGATTCGCTGGTCAACTGGGCGCGGAGCGGGTCGTTGTGGCCGATGACGTTCGGTCTCGCGTGCTGTGCGGTCGAGATGATGCATACCGGCGCCAGCCGCTATGACCTCGACCGCTTCGGCGTGGTGTTCCGGCCGAGCCCGCGCCAGTCGGACGTGATGATCGTCGCCGGCACGCTGTGCAACAAGATGGCCCCGGCGCTGCGCAAGGTCTACGACCAGATGCCGGAGCCGCGCTGGGTGATCTCGATGGGCTCCTGCGCCAATGGCGGCGGGTATTATCACTATTCGTATTCCGTGGTGCGCGGCTGCGACCGGATCGTGCCGGTCGACGTCTACGTGCCGGGTTGCCCACCGACCGCCGAGGCGCTGCTCTACGGCATACTGCTGTTGCAGAAAAAGATCAAACGCACCCGCAACTTCGATCGCTGAGCCGGGCGGATGGACGAGAAACTCAAGGCCCTGGCCGAGCATCTCGCGGCGGCCCTGCCGGACGCGATCCGGGCCCACGACATCCACCACGGCGAGCTGTCGACCGAGGTCGCCCGCGACGCCATCCTCGACGTGCTGCGGCACCTGCGGGACGATCCCGACTGCCGCTTCACGGTGCTCTGCGACATTTGCGGCGTCGACTATCCCGACCGGCCCGAGCGCTTTGAGGTCGTCTATAATCTGCTGAGCATGAGCCGAAATCTGCGCGTCCGGCTGAAGGTGACGACCGACGAAGAAACACCGGTCCCGTCGGCGACCGCACTGTTCAGCGTCGCCGGCTGGTGGGAGCGCGAGGCCTGGGACCTCTACGGCATCTATTTCAGCGACCATCCCGATCTGCGCCGCATCCTCACCGATTACGGCTTTGACGGGCACCCGCTGCGCAAGGACTTCCCGCTGACCGGCTATGTCGAGCTGCGCTATGACGAGGATCAGAAGCGCGTCGTCTACGAGCCCGTCAAATTGAAACAAGAGTTTCGCAGCTTTGATTTCCTCTCGCCTTGGGAGGGAATGGACCGCATCCTGCCCGGCGACGAAAAAGCGAGCGGCGAGCAAGCGGAGCAGAGTTCGAAGGCGCCATGACCGATCCCTTGATCTCGGATACCGGCACGATGGGGACGGAGCTCGAAGGGGCGCCGCATATCCGCAATTTCACGATGAATTTCGGGCCGCAGCACCCGGCGGCGCACGGCGTGATGCGCATGGTGCTGGAGATGGATGGCGAGGTCATCGAGCGCGCCGACCCGCATATCGGCCTGCTTCATCGCGGCACCGAAAAGCTCATCGAATACAAGACCTACCTGCAGGCGATCCCGTATTTCGACCGGCTCGATTACGTCTCACCGATGTGCCAGGAGCATGCCTTCGCGCTCGCCGTCGAGCGACTGATGGGCATCGAGCCGCCGCCGCGGGGCCAGTATATCCGCGTGCTGTTTGCCGAGATCACCCGCATCCTCAACCATCTGCTGAGCGTCTGCGCGTTTGGGCTCGATCTGGGCGCAATCACGCCGTTCCTCTGGGGGTTCGAGGAACGCGAGCGGCTGATGGAATTCTACGAGCGCGCGTCGGGTGCCCGGCTGCACGCCAATTATTTCCGGCCGGGCGGTGTGCACATGGACCTGCCGCCGCGCCTCGTCGACGACATCGCCGCGTTCTGCGAGACCTTCCCGAAGACAATCGACGACATCGAGGGCCTGCTGACCGAGAACCGCATTTTCCGCCAGCGCACCGTCAATATCGGCGTGCTGAGCGCCAAGGACGCGGCGGATTGGGGGATGTCGGGTCCGATGCTGCGGGCTTCGGGCGTCGCCTGGGATCTGCGCCGTGCGCAGCCCTATGACGTCTATGCCGAGATGGATTTCGACGTGCCGATCGGCAAGAACGGCGATTGCTTCGATCGCTATCTGGTGCGCATCGAGGAGATGCGGCAATCGGTCCGCATCATCCGGCAGTGCCTGGAAAAAATGCCGCCGGGGCCGGTCAAGATCAACGACCGCAAAGTCTCCCCACCGCCGCGGGCCGAGATGAAGCAATCGATGGAAGCGTTGATCCATCATTTCAAGCTTTATACCGAGGGCTATCACGTCCCGGCCGGCGACACCTACACGGCGGTCGAGGCGCCAAAGGGCGAGTTTGGGGTCTATCTCGTCGCCGATGGTACCAATCGGCCGTATCGCTGCAAAATTCGCGCGCCGGGCTTCGCATTCCTGCAAGCGACTGAGTTCATGTGCAAGGGGCACATGCTGGCCGACCTCGTCGCGATCGTCGGGTCGATGGACATCGTCTTCGGCGAGATCGATCGATGAGCGAGTCCGATTCCCATGGGGGCGTCAGCGGTCCCGCTTTCGAGCAGCCGGCGAGCTTCGCGTTCACGCCGGAGAATCTGGAAAAGGCGAAATACCACATCGCCAAATACCCGTCGGGGCGGCAGGCGAGTGCGGTGCTGCCGCTCTTGGACCTGGCGCAGCGCCAGCACGACAACTGGCTTCCGCGCGCAGCGATGGATCACGTGGCCGAGATGCTCGATATGGCGCCGATCCGCGTCTACGAGGTCGCGACCTTCTATACGATGTTCAACCTGCGCCCGGTCGGGAAGTGGTTCCTTCAGGCCTGCACGACGACGCCGTGCTGGCTGCGCGGTTCGGATGACATCATCGCGGCCTGCAAGAAAAAGCTCGGTATCGGCGTTGGCGAGACGAGTGCCGACGGTCAGTTCACACTGATCGAGGTCGAGTGCCTCGGCGCCTGCGTGAACGCGCCGATCCTCCAGGTCAATGACGATTTCTACGAGGATATCGACGGACCGGGCACCGAGAAGCTGCTGGATTCATTGGCCGCCGGGACGCAGCCGCCGATGGGCTCGGTGACCGGCCGCCAGGGCTCGATGCCCGCTTCCGGCAAGACGACGCTGACCGAACTGCCGGCCAAAAACGGGAATTGACGGATGCTGGCTGACCAAGACCGCATCTTCACCAACCTCTACGGCGAGGGCGATTGGCATCTCGCCGGGGCGCGCTCGCGCGGTGTGTGGGACGGCACCAAGGAGGTGATCCTCAAGGGCCGCGACTGGATCGTCGAGGAGATGAAGGCCTCGGGATTGCGCGGGCGCGGTGGGGCAGGGTTCCCGACCGGCCTCAAATGGTCGTTCATGCCCAAGACCAGCGACCGGCCGTGCTACTTGGTCGTCAACGCCGACGAGAGCGAGCCGGCCACCTGCAAGGACCGCGACATCCTGCGCTACGATCCGCATCGGCTGGTCGAGGGCTGTTTGCTCGCCGGTGTCGGGATGGGGGCGGGTGCCGGCTACATCTACGTCCGTGGTGAGTTCTACAACGAGGCCGTGAACCTGCAGGTGGCGATCGACGAGGCCTACGAGGCTGGGCTGATCGGCAAGAACGCCTGCGGCTCGGGCTACGACTTCGATCTCTACATGCACCGCGGCGCCGGCGCCTATATCTGCGGCGAGGAAACCGGGCTGCTCGAAAGCCTCGAAGGCCGCAAAGGGCAGCCGCGGCTGAAGCCGCCGTTTCCGGCCGCGGTCGGGCTCTATGGCTGCCCGTCGACGGTCAACAATGTCGAGACCATCGCGGTCGCGCCGGAAATCTTGAAGCGCGGCGCCAAATGGTTCGCCGGCATCGGTCGCGAGCGCAATACCGGCACGAAAATCTTCTGCATTTCCGGCCATGTGAACCAGCCGTGCAATGTCGAAGAGGCGATGTCGATCCCGATGCGCGAGCTGATCGAACGCCATGCCGGTGGCGTGCGCGGCGGCTGGGACAATCTCATGGCGGTCATTCCCGGCGGCTCGTCGACGCCGCTGCTGCCGGCCTCGACCTGCGGCACGGTGCTGATGGATTTCGACGCGCTGGTCGCGGAGAAGAGCGGGCTCGGCACGGCGGGACTGATCGTGATGGACAAGTCGACGGACATCGTTCGCGCGATCACCCGATTGTGCGCCTTCTACAAGCACGAAAGTTGCGGCCAGTGCACGCCGTGCCGCGAAGGGCTCGGCTGGGTGTGGCGCGTCATGGAACGCATGATCAAGGGCGACGCGACGGTCGAGGAGCTCGACCAGCTTATGGAAATCACCTACGAGATCGAAGGCCATACGATCTGCGCGCTGGCGGATGGTGCGGTGTGGCCGGTACAGGGCCTGATCCGCCATTTCAAGCCGGAGATGCAGCGCCGGATCGCCGAATACCGCGCGGTCGCCCCGCGCCAAGCGGCGGAGTAGGGCGATGGCGGATCCCGTCAAGCTCACCATCGACGGCCAGGAGATCGAGGTCGAGCCGGGCACGACGGTGCTGCAGGCGTGCCAGCAGCTCGGTGTCGAGGTCGCGCATTTCTGCTTTCACGAGCGGCTGGCGATCGCCGGCAATTGCCGCATGTGCCTGGTGGAGCAGGAGCGGTCACCCAAGCCGATCGCGTCCTGTGCGATGCCCGTCGCGCCCGGCATGGTTATCCACACGCAGTCGGAGAAGGCCAAGAAGGCGCGGCATGCCGTCATGGAGATGCTGCTGATCAACCACCCGCTCGATTGCCCGATTTGCGATCAGGGCGGCGAGTGCGATCTGCAGGACCAGGCGATGGCATACGGCTTCGACCGCGGCCGCTACCAGGAGAACAAGCGCGCCGTCGCCGACAAGGATTTCGGCCCGCTGGTCGCCACCGAGATGACGCGCTGCATCCATTGCACGCGCTGCATCCGCTTCCTCACCGACGTCGCCGGGGTCGCCGAACTCGGCGCGACCGGGCGCGGCGAGAACATGGAGATCGGCACTTATATCGAGCAGGCGCTCGGCTCCGAATTGTCGGGCAATATCATCGATCTGTGTCCGGTCGGCGCGCTGACCTCGAAGCCTTACGCCTTCAATGCGCGGCCCTGGGAATTGCACAAGAGCGAGAGCATCGATGTGCTGGACGCAGTCGGCAGCAATATCCGGATCGATGCACGCGGCGCGCAGATCCTGCGCGTGCTGCCGCGCCTCCATGAAGAGGTGAACGAGGAGTGGATCTCCGACAAGTCGCGCTTCGCGGTTGACGGCTTGCTGCACCGCCGACTCGACCGGCCCTATATTCGCCGCGGCGGAAGGCTGGTCGAAGCGGAGTGGCATGAGGCGCTCGATCTCGTCGCCGACCGGCTCAAGGGGACGCCCGGCGAGCGGGTCGCGGCGATCGCCGGTGATCTCTGCGACGCCGAGAGCATGTTTGCGCTCAAGGAGCTGCTTGGCGGGATGGGGGCGACCAGCCTCGACTGCCGGCAGGACGGCGCCAAGATCGATGCGAGCTGTCGCGCCGGCTATCTGTTCAACACGAGCATCGCCGGCATCGACCAGGCCGATGCATGCTTGCTGATCGGTTGTGACCCGCGCTGGGAAGCGCCGATCGTCAACGCGCGGCTGCGCAAGCGCTATCTGACCGGGCGCTTCAAGGTCGCGGCGATCGGGCCGCGTCTCGACCTGACCTTTCCGGTCGAGACGCTGGGCGAGGGCGGCGACACGCTGGCGGTGCTGGGGCAGGGCGATCACGGCTGGGCCGGCGCGTTCAAGGGTAAGAAACTGATGCTGGTCGTCGGCTCCGGTGCGCTGGCGCGGCCCGACGGGGCGCAGGTGCTCGGCGCGGCGCGGGCGCTGGCTGAAAGCCTGGGGCTGATCCGCGACGACTGGAACGGGTTCAACGTGCTACATCGCGCCGCGTCGCGCGTCGCCGGGCTCGAGGTGGGCTTCCTGCCGGGCGGCGGTGGCCGCGATGTCGCCGGCATCCTCGACGGTTGCCGCGACGGCGCGGTCGAGGTGCTTTACCTGCTCGGCGCCGACGAACTCGACCTGTCGAACACCGGCTCTGCCTTTGTGATCTACCAGGGCCATCACGGCGACCGCGGCGCGGCGCGGGCCGATGTCGTGCTGCCGGGCGCCGCCTATACCGAGAAGGACGGCACCTACGTCAATACCGAAGGACGGGCGCAGCTGGGGCGGCGAGCGTCATTCCCGCCGGGCGAGGCACGCGAGGACTGGGCGATTATACGCGCACTGTCGGGCGCGCTCGGCAAGCCGTTGCCGTTCAATGCGCTGCCTGAACTGCGCCGTGCGATGCGGGCCGCGCATCCAACGCTGGGCGAGATCGACGTGGTGGGCAAGGCGGCCTGGGGCGGCTTTGGTGCGGTCGGGCCGATTGCCGCGACGCCGTTTGCCTATCCGATTGCCGATTTCTACAAGACCGACCCGATCAGCCGCGCGAGCCCGACCATGACCAGGTGCAGCGAGCTGTTCGTGACGGGCGCCGCCCAGGCGCGGACCGGCACCCATGGCTAATTTCTGGTACGGCTACGCCTGGCCGACGGTCCTGACCGTCATCGAGGTGCTCTGTGTGGCGGTGCCGCTGCTCGTGGCGATCGCCTACTACACCTATTTCGAGCGCAAGGTGCTGGCCTATTCGCAGCTGCGCAAGGGGCCGAATGTCGTCGGCCCGTTCGGGCTGTGGCAGCCCTTTGCCGACGGGCTGAAGCTGCTGCTCAAGGAAACGATCATCCCGAGCGGCGCCAACCGGCTCGTGTTTGTCGCGGCGCCGCTCATCACCTTCACGCTGGCGCTCGTCGCCTGGGCGGTAATCCCGTTCGATGTCGGCGTCGTGGTCGCCAACATTAATGTCGGTATCCTCTACCTCTTCGCGATCAGCTCGCTGTCGGTTTACGGCGTCATCATGGCGGGTTGGGGGTCGAACTCGCGCTACGCATTTCTCGGCGCGCTGCGCTCGGCGGCGCAGATGGTCTCGTACGAGGTCTCGATCGGCTTTGTGCTGGTGACCGTGCTGCTCTGCGCCGGATCGCTCAACCTCACCGATATCGTCGTCTCTCAGCGGCATGTCTGGTACGTGATCCCCCTGTTGCCGATGGCGGTCGTATTTTTCATTTCGGGGCTGGCCGAGACAAACCGCGCGCCGTTCGACCTCCCCGAGGGCGAATCCGAGATCGTCGCCGGGTTCCATGTCGAATATTCGGCGATGGCCTTCGGCCTCTTCTTCCTCGGCGAATACGGCAACATGATCCTGATGAGCGCGATGACCAGCATCCTGTTTCTCGGAGGCTGGCTGCCGCCGCTCGGGATCGAGCCGTTTTCCGGGTTTCTCGGTTACCTTTGGCACGGGCTGTGGTTCGCGGCCAAGGTTGTCTTCATAATGTTCTGCTTCCTCTGGGTGCGCGCAACCTTTCCGCGCTTCCGCTACGATCAACTGATGCGGCTCGGCTGGAAGGTGTTTCTGCCGCTGTCGCTGTTCTGGCTGGTGCTGACCGCTGGTGTGCTGACCGCGTTCGGCTGGGTGCCGGTTCATTGACAGGGGGCGAGCCGGGACTATGGTCAGCGCCATGATGAGAAGGCGAGGCAAGCGATGAGCCTATTCGCGCGTGGCGCGCGCGGCCTGCTGCTCACCGAGCTGCTGTCGGGCATGGCGCTGACCTTCCGCTACATGTTCAAGACACCGGTGACGGTGAACTACCCCTATGAGAAGGGGCCGCTGTCGTCGCGCTTTCGCGGCGAGCACGCGCTGCGCCGCTATCCGAACGGCGAGGAGCGCTGCATCGCCTGCAAATTGTGCGAGGCGATCTGCCCGGCGCTGGCGATCACCATCGAGGCCGAGCCGCGTGCGGACGGCAGCCGCCGCACGACGCGCTACGACATCGACATGACCAAGTGCATCTATTGCGGCTATTGCCAGGAGGCCTGCCCGGTCGATGCGATCGTCGAGGGGCCGAATTTCGAATTCGCCTCGGAGACGCGCGAGGAATTGTTCTACGACAAGGACAAGCTGCTCGCGAACGGCGACCGCTGGGAGGCGGAGATCGCGAAATCGCTCTCTCTCGAAGCGCCGTATCGATGAGCCTTCCGGCCGATGAGCAGGGGATTACCCCCACCCCAACCCTCCCCCGCTGGCGGGGGAGGGGCACGCAAATGACGGCGCCTGCTGCTCCCTCCCCCGCTGGCGGGGGAGGGTCGGGGTGGGGGTCGGGAGCGGCCAAGCGGTGATCCTCGCCCCGATCATGTTCTACGTGTTCGCGCTGGTGGCGATCGCCTCCGGCGTGATGGTGGTTTCGGCGCGCAACCCGGTGCATTCGGTGCTGTTCCTGATCCTCGCGTTCTTCAATGCGGCGGGGCTCTTCGTGCTGCTGGGCGCCGAGTTTTTGGCGATGATCCTGGTCATCGTCTATGTCGGCGCGGTCGCGGTGCTGTTCCTCTTTGTCGTGATGATGCTCGACATCGACTTCGCGCAATTGCGGCAAGGGGCGACGAAATATCTGCCGGTCGGGCTGTTGGTCGGGATCATCCTCTTTGCCGAGCTGATTTTCGTGTTCGGCACCTGGGCCATCTCGCCGAGCGTCTCGACGGTCGCGGCCGCGCCGTTGCCGACCGCCGCTGGTTTCAGCAACACCCGCGCGCTCGGCGATCTGCTCTACACGCGCTACATCTTCGCGTTCCAGGCGGCGGGGATGATCCTCCTCGTCGCGATGATTGGGGCGATCGTGCTGACCCTGCGCCATCGCGTCGGCACGCGCCGGCAGGTGATCGCCGAACAACTCGCCCGCCAACGCGCCGAGACCGTCCAGGTCGTCAAGGTACCGGTCGGCGCCGGGGCGGCGGAGTAGGGGCATGCTGACGATCGGCCTCGCGCATTACCTGACCGTCGCGGCGATCCTGTTTACGCTTGGTATTTTCGGCATTTTCCTCAACCGCAAGAACGTCATCATCATCCTGATGTCGATCGAGCTGATGCTGCTCGCGGTCAACATCAACTTCGTCGCGTTCTCGGTCACGCTGGGCGATCTCGTCGGACAGATCTTTGCGATGTTCGTCCTGACCGTGGCGGCGGCCGAGGCGGCAATCGGCTTGGCGATCCTCGTCGTCTATTTCCGCAATCGCGGCACGATCCAGGTCGAGGACATCCGGATGATGAAAGGCTGATCCGTGCTGGTCGCTCTCGTCGTCTTCCTACCGCTACTGGCGTCCGCGATCGTCGGGTTTTTCGGCCGAACGATCGGTGATCGCGGCTCGCAGGTGGTCACCTGCGGCGCGCTCCTGCTGTCGGCGATCTGCGGGATTTTCGTGTTTCGCGGGATCATGGAGCAGTCGGGGCCGCAGGTGCAGACGCTGGCGACCTGGATCGCCGCCGGCGGGGTCGACGTTGCTTGGTCGCTGCGCCTCGATACGCTGTCGGGCGTGATGATCCTCGTCGTGACCATCGTCTCGTCGATGGTCCACATCTACTCGATCGGCTACATGGCGCACGATCATTCGATCCCGCGCTTCATGAGTTATCTGAGCCTGTTCACCTTCTTCATGCTGATGCTGGTGACGGCCAACGACTTCGTGCAGATGTTCTTCGGCTGGGAGGGGGTGGGCCTCGCCTCGTATCTGCTGATCGGCTTCTGGTATGACCGCGACACGGCCGACGCGGCGGCGATCAAGGCCTTTGTCGTCAACCGGATCGGCGATTTCGGTTTTGCGCTCGGCATTTTCGCGGTGTTCGTGCTGTTCGGCTCGCTCGATTTTGACACCGTGTTCGGCAAGGCGCCGGCGACAACGCACGAGGTGATGAACTTCCTCGGCTGGCAGGTGCCGGCGCTGACCTTGTGCTGCATCCTGCTGTTCGTCGGGGCGATGGGGAAATCGGCGCAGTTGGGCCTCCACACCTGGCTTCCCGACGCGATGGAGGGCCCGACCCCGGTCTCGGCGCTGATCCACGCGGCGACGATGGTGACCGCCGGCGTCTACATGGTGGCGCGGCTATCGCCGATGTTCGAATACGCCCCGGGCGCGCTCGCCGTGGTCGGGGTGATCGGCGGCACGACCTGCATGTTCGCCGCGACGATCGGCATGGCGCAGAACGACATCAAACGCGTCGTTGCCTATTCGACCTGCTCGCAGCTCGGCTACATGTTCCTCGCCGCCGGCGTGTCGGCTTACCAGGCGTCGATGTTCCACCTGTTCACCCACGCCTTCTTCAAGGCGCTGCTGTTCCTCTGCGCCGGCTCGGTGATCCATGCGATGTCGGGCGAGCAGGACATGCGCCACATGGGCGGGCTGTGGAAGAAAATCCCGTTCACCTACGGGCTGATGTGGATCGGCAGTCTGGCGCTCGCCGGCATCCCGATTTTCGCCGGGTATTACTCCAAGGACGCTATCCTGGCGGCGTCCTGGGCGTCTGGGACAGCGGTTGGCCGCTATTCCTTCTGCCTTGGCACTTTCACCGCTTTCCTGACGGCGTTCTACTCGTGGCGTCTGCTCATCATGACGTTCCACGGTACGTCGCGCGCCGATCACGAGACGCAACATCACATCCACGAAAGCCCCTGGGTGATGCTGGCGCCGCTGTTCGTGCTGGCGGCGGGGGCGACCTTCGCCGGCATGCTGGCGGACCATTTCTTTGTCGGCGAGGGCAGGGTCGAGTTCTGGAAGAAGGCGATCCTGGTGCTGCCGGCGCATGATTCAATCGCCGCATCCGAGCACAACCCGGCGTTGATCGACTACCTGCCGTTGATCTGCGGATTGACGGGCGTCGCGCTCGCCTATGTCTGCTACATGCTGCGCCCGGGCATCCCGGCCGCGGCGGCGATGCATTTCCGCGCGCTGTATCTGTTCTTACTCAACAAATGGTACTTCGACGAACTGTACGACCGGCTCTTCGTGCGCAGCGCGTTCAGTCTCGGCGACGGGCTGTGGAAGACCGGTGACGGCGCGGTCGTCGACGGCATCATCGACGGCCTCGCCGCGCGGACGCGCGACGTGGCGCTCGGTGCCAGCCGGCTGCAGACCGGCTATGTCTACCACTACGCCTTTGCCATGCTGATCGGCGTCGTCGCGCTGATCACTTGGTACCTGATCCCGCGGTGACCACCACCATGCCAACCGCCAAGACTCTCGTCATGGCCGGGCTCGACCCGGCCATCTCCGGGATATGCCAAGATCCCCGGGTCAAGCCCGGGGATGACGATCGAAAGAGCGGTCTCGCATGAGCCACTGGCCGCTGCTGTCGCTCGTCACCTTCCTGCCGCTGGTTGGCGCCGGGTTCATTATGACAACGCGCGGCGACGCCGAGATCGTCGCACGCAACGCGAAGAATATCGCGTTGTCGACCTCGGTGATCGTCTTCCTGCTGTCGCTGTTGCTGTGGGTCTATTTCGACCCCTCGACTGCGGCGTTCCAGTTCGTCGAGAAGGCGCGCTGGGTCAAGATCGGCGGGTTCGAGATCAATTACCACATGGGGATCGACGGCATTTCGCTATTCTTCGTGCTGCTGTCGACCCTGCTGACCGTCATCTGCGTCATCGCGAGCTGGGTGTCGATCCACGCGCAGGTCAAGGAATATATGATCGCCTTCCTCGTCCTCGAGACGCTGATGGTCGGCATGTTCTGCGCGCTCGATTTCATCGTGTTCTACGTGTTCTTCGAAGGCGTGCTGATTCCGATGTTCCTGATCATCGGGATTTGGGGACACGGCAACCGGGTCTACGCTGCGTTCAAGTTCTTCCTCTACACGCTGCTCGGCTCGGTGCTGATGCTGCTGGCGATCATCACGATCTACGTCCAGATGGGAAACACCGACATCGAGGCGGCGCTGCACCACAATTTCCCGTTCGGGCTGCAGAAATGGCTGTTCCTCGCCTTCATGGCGTCGTTTGCGGTCAAGGTGCCGATGTGGCCGGTGCATACCTGGCTGCCCGACGCGCATGTCGAGGCGCCGACCGCCGGCTCGGTGATCCTGGCCGGCGTGTTGCTGAAGATGGGCGGCTACGGCTTCCTGCGCTTCTCGCTGCCGATGTTCCCGCTCGCCTCGCATTATTTCACGCCACTGATGTTCACGCTGTCGGCCGTTGCGGTGATCTACACATCGCTGGTCGCGCTGGCGCAGACCAATATGAAAAAGCTGATCGCCTATTCGTCGGTCGCCCATATGGGCTTTGTGACGATGGGGATCTTCGCGGTCACCAGCGAGGCGGTGCAGGGCGCCGTGATCCAGATGCTGAGCCATGGGCTCGTGTCGGGCGCGCTGTTTCTTTGCGTCGGCGTGCTCTACGACCGGATGCACAGTTACGACATCGCGCGCTATGGCGGACTGGTGGAGCGCATGCCGGCCTACGCGGCGATCTTCATGGCCTTCACGCTGGCCGCGATCGGGCTGCCGGGAACGAGCGGGTTTATCGGTGAATTCCTGATCCTGCTCGGGACGTTCCGCGTCTCGACGCTGGAGTGCTTTCTGGCGGCGACGGCGATGTTCCTCGGCGCCGCCTACATGCTTTACCTCTACCGTCGGGTGATCTTCGGCAAGATCACGCGCGAGGATTTGCGCAACATCCTCGACCTGACGCCGCGCGAGAAGGCGGTGTTCGTGCCGCTGCTGATCCTGGTGCTGTGGATGGGCGTCTACCCGGGCTCGTTCCTCGGCCCGATCCGGGCCTCGGTCGATAACCTCGTGCAGCAGGTCGGCGCCGCCCAGGCCGGCCAGCGCGCCAGCGCCGAGTAGCCCGAGATGCCTGTCTCTGCCGTTCCCGATTTCCTTCCGGCATTGCCGGAGATCGTGCTCGCCTGCGCGGCGATGGCGCTGCTCTTGGTCGGCGTCTTCCGGGGCGAGGGGTCGACGCGGCTCGTCTCCTGGCTGTCGGTGCTGGTGCTGATCGTCATTCTGCTGCTGTCGGCCCATCTCGGCCTCGACCGCCGCACCAGCTTCTACGGCATGTTCGTGACCGACGCGTTCGCGCTGTTCATGAAGGCGCTGGTGCTGGTCGGCTCGGCGGTCTCGATCGTCATGGCGATGCGCTACAACGAGGAGCACCAGATCGCCCGCTTTGAGTTCCCGGTGCTGATACTGTTGGCGACGACCGGGATGATGGTCATGGTTTCGGCCAACGACCTGATCACGCTTTATCTCGGCCTCGAATTGCAGAGCCTAGCGCTCTATGTGGTCGCCAGCTTCGACCGGGATTCGGTGCGCTCCAGCGAAGCCGGGCTCAAATATTTCGTACTGGGCGCGCTGTCGTCGGGGATGCTGCTCTACGGCGCGTCGATGATCTACGGGTTCGCCGGCACGACGAGCTTTACGGCCCTCGCCAAGGTGCTGACCGGCGCGGGAACGCCGTCGGCCGGGTTGATCATCGGCATCGTCTTCGTCACCGTTGGCCTCGCCTTCAAGGTCTCGGCGGTACCGTTCCACATGTGGGTGCCGGACGTCTACGAGGGCGCGCCGACGCCGGTCACCGCGTTCTTCGCGGTGGCGCCGAAGATGGCGGCGATCGCGCTGTTCATGCGCTTCCTGATCGAGCCGTTCGGTGCGCTGCTGGCGCAGTGGCAGCAGGTGATCGTCTTCCTGTCGGTCGCCTCGATGGTGCTGGGCTCGGTCGCGGCGATCGCGCAGAGCAATGTCAAGCGGCTGATGGCCTACAGCTCGATCGGCCATATCGGCTATGCGCTGATCGGTCTCGCGGCGGCGAGCCCATCGGGTATTCGCGGTGTTCTCGTCTATATGGCGATCTATCTGTTTATGAATGTCGGGACGTTCGCGGTGATCCTGTGCATGCGCCAGCAAGGCAAGATGCTCGAAGGCATCAACGACCTCGCCGGGCTGTCGCGCACGCAGCCGGGACTGGCCCTGGCGCTGGCGATCTTCATGTTCGCGATGGCGGGCATTCCGCCGACCGCCGGGTTCTTCTCGAAGCTCTACATTTTCCTCGCCGCGATCGACGCGAAGCTGACCGGGCTGGCCATCATCGGCGTCGTCACCAGCGTGGTGGGCGCGTTCTATTACCTGCGCGTCGTCAAGGTCATGTATTTCGACGAGCCAGCCGGTGCGTTCGATCACCCGATCTCGTTCGAGTTGAAGGCGGTGCTGGTGGTGACGGCGATCGTCACGATGTTCTTCTTTCTGCTGCCCGACCCGATCGTCGGCAGCGCCGAAGCCGCGGCTGCTTCGCTCTTCGCCAAATGACGGACGAGACGCTGCCGCCGCCTTTCCGGCTTGTCGCCTACGAGACGATCGGCAGCACCAATGACGAGGCCAAACGGCTGGCCCGCGCTGGCGAGCCGGAAGGCTTGGTCATCCGTGCAGACCAGCAGACAGCGGGGCGCGGCCGACGGGGCAGGGCATGGTTCTCGCCGCCTGGCAATCTCTACGCCTCGATGCTGCTCCGGCCGCGTTGCCGCGCTGCCGACGCCGCGCAATTGGGCTTTGTCGCGGCGCTCGGCCTTACCGACGCGATCGCCGAGCACGCGCCAACGGTTGCCGTGCGCTGCAAATGGCCCAACGATCTGCTCGCCAACGGCAAGAAGATTGGCGGAATTCTGCTCGAAACCGAGATGGTTTCGGGCGATGTGCCCGAATTTGTGGTGCTCGGCATGGGGCTGAACCTCGCCTCATCACCGCGGGAGACGCCCTATCCGGCGACCTCTTTGACCGAGGAGGGCGCGCCCGAAATTACGCCGCCGCTTTTGGCGCGCTGCTTCATCCGCCACTTCGCCCGATGGTTGGCGTCATGGCGGGAGCAGGGTTTTGTGCCGATCCGCGCGGCGTGGCTGTCGCGCGCGGCCGGTCTCGGCGAGGCCATCCAGGTGCGCCTCGAACGCGCGACGCTCGACGGCCGTTTTCTCGATCTCGAGGCTGATGGCGCGCTATTGTTGGGTACGCCGGGCGGCGAGCGTCGCATCGCCGCGGGCGAGGTCTTTCCGGTGGCCGCCTGATGTTGCTTGCGATCGATTCCGGCAACACCAACGCTGTCTTTGCGGTCTACGAGGGCGACGCGTTGCGCGCGTCGTGGCGGGTTTCGACCAACGCCCGCCGCACCGCCGATGAATACGCGGTCTGGCTGACCCAGCTGCTGGCGCTGGCGGGGCTGACGCCCGGCGATATCGACGCGACGGTGATTGCCAACGTCGTACCAGACGCCAGCTTCAACCTGTTGCAGCTCTGCCGGCGCTATCTCAACAGCGAGCCGCTCGTTATCGGCAATGCCGACTGCAACCCCGGCATCGGCCTTGATGTCGACATGCCGGCGCAAAATGTCGGCGCCGACCGTGTCGCCAATGCGGTCGCGGCGCAGGACCGCTACCAGACACCGCTGATGGTGATCGATTTCGGCACCGCGACCAATTTCGACGTCGTCGACAAAAACGGCAATTACTGCGGCGGCATCATTGCGCCGGGCCCGAACCTGTCGCTGCAGGCGTTGGAAATGGCGGCGGCGCAACTGCCGCATATCGCAATCAGAAAGCCGCCGGCAGTGGTCGGTCGCAACACGATTCAAGCAATGGAATCGGGCGTGTTCTGGGGTTATGTCGGGATGCTCGAAGGGCTGGTGGCGCGCATCCGCGCCGAGCGCGGCGAGGAGATGGGCACCGTCGCGACCGGCGGGCTCGCGCCGCTCTTTGCCGGCGCCACCGGCTCGATCCAGAAGGTCGATCCCGACCTGACGTTGTGGGGGCTCCGTCTGATCTTCCGGCGCAATCGCAATCGATGAAGACGCCGGCGCCCGCCCAGGGGTCCGACAAATCGGCCGCCTCGTCGCTCGACCGTGCCTTCGCGCATGACGAAAAGGGGCTGTATTTCATCCCGCTCGGCGGCAGCGGCGAGATTGGGATGAACCTCAACCTCTACGCCTATCGCGATCAGTGGATCATGCTCGATTGCGGCGTGACTTTTGGCGAAGAGGAGCATGCCGGGGTCGATGTGATCATGCCCGACCCGGCCTTTATCGTCGAACGCAAGGACAAGCTGCTCGGCATCGTCGCGACGCACGCGCATGAGGATCATATCGGCGCGATTCCCTATCTCTGGCCGCAGCTGCAATGCCCGATCTGGGCGACGCCGTTCACCGCGACGCTGCTGCGCATGAAGCTGGAGGAGGCTGGGCTCGCTGGCCGGGCCAAGATCAACATCGTGCCGATGTCGGGCCGGTTTCAGATCGGGCCGTTTGATCTCGAACTGGTGACCTTGACGCATTCGATCCCAGAGCCGAACGCCGTCGCGATCCGCACGCCGGTCGGTACGGTGCTGCACACCGGCGACTGGAAGTTCGACCCGGATCCACTGATCGGCGACGTGACCGACGAGGATGCGCTGATCCGCATCGGCGACGAGGGCGTGCTCGCCATGGTCGGCGATTCGACCAACGCGCTGGTCGACGGCAGCTCGCGCTCGGAAGCCGAGTTGCGCGAGGCGCTGACCGAGCTGGTCGGGCGCTACAGCGGCCGGGTGGCGGTCGCATGTTTTGCGTCGAATGTCGCGCGGCTGTCGACGATCGCGCAGGCGGCGCGCGCGCATGGCCGCGACGTGGCACTGATTGGCCGCTCGCTGTGGCGCATGGACAAGGCCGCGCGCGAGAATGGCTATCTCGCCGACGTCCCGCGCTTCCTGACCGAGGAGGAGGCCGGCTACGTCCCCGCCGATCGCATCCTGCTGATCTGCACCGGCAGCCAGGGCGAGCCGCGCGCGGCTCTCTCCCGCATCGCCCGCGACGACCACCCGCATATCGTGCTCGAAGAGGACGACGTGGTGATCTTCTCGTCGCGCATCATCCCCGGCAACGAGAAGGCGATTTCGCGGCTGCACAACGGGCTGATCCGGCTCGGCGTCGAGATCGTCACGACCGACGATCATTTCGTCCATGTCTCGGGCCACCCTTGCCGCGCCGAGCTGGTGCGGATGTACCAGATGGTGCGGCCGCGCGTGGCGATCCCGGTGCATGGCGAAGCGCGGCACCTTCAGGGCCACGCGCAGCTGGCGCTGGAATGCCAGGTTGGCGACGCGCTGATCATCGAGAATGGCGACGTGGTGCGGCTCGACGCGCAGGGGGCGGACGTGGCGGGCCAGGTGCATGCCGCCCGCATCGCGAGCGACGGCCGGCGGCTCTTGCCGCTGAACGGCGCGGCCTTGCAGCAGCGGCGCCGGGTCGGCAATCAGGGCGCGCTGGTCGCGACGGTGATCGTCGACCAGGCCGGCGGCCTCGCGGCGCCGCCGCAGATTGCGATGATCGGGCTTGTCGACGCGCACGAGACCGACGACATGTCGACCAAGCTGCGCGACGCGGTGACCGCTGTCGTCGAGTCGTTGCCCAAGGCGATGCGGCGCGACGACGCCGCGGTCAAGGACGCCGCCAACCGCGCGCTGCGCAAGGCGATCAACGAACGGATCGGCAAGCGGGCGCTGATTGAGGTGCAAATCGTCCGGCTGTGAGATCGGCAATGATCGGAAAGCTCAACCACGTCGCCATCGTCGTGCCCGACCTCGCCGCGGCGACGGCGCTTTACGGCGACACGCTGGGCGCGACGGTGCTGCCGCCGCATGCGCTGCCCGAGCACGGGGTCACGGCGGCATTTGTCGAACTCGGCAATACGCGGATCGAGCTGCTGGAACCTCTCGGGGAGGATTCGCCGGTGCGCGGTTTTCTCGGACGCAATGCCGAGGGCGGGATGCACCATGTCTGCTACGAGGTGCCCGACATCCTCCAAGCGCGCGACCGGCTGCGCGAAGCGGGAGCGCGCGTGCTTGGCGACGGCGAACCCAAGACCGGCGCCCACGGTAAGCCGGTCCTGTTCCTCCACCCGAAGGATTTCTGCGGCACACTGATCGAGCTCGAAGAGGTCTGATTGGGCTGGGTTACCGGGGTTGTCGTCTACATCCTGACATGGTGGGTCGTGCTGTTTGCGATCCTGCCGCTGTGGGTTGCGCCGCGCGCGCCCGACGAGCCCGGCTACGACACCGGCGCGCCGCGCCAGCCTTATATGTGGCGGAAGGTGGCGCTGACTTCGGCGGTGGCCGGGGTGGTGTGGCTCGGCATCTATATCCTGGTAAAAGAACCGTGGATCAGCTTTCGCGGAGGGTAAGGTGTGAGCGCCGCCTATTGTCTTGCCGCGCCGAGCAGCCCGCTGCACGGCCCCTATCACGACGAGGAGTACGGCTTTCCGTCGCGCGACGAGGCGGTGCTGTTCGAGCGCCTGGTGCTGGAGATCAATCAAGCGGGCCTGTCCTGGGCGACGATCCTCAAGAAGCGTCCGGCGTTTCGCGCCGCGTTCGCGGCGTTCGAGGTCGACCGGGTCGCCGCGTTCGGGCCCGACGATGTCGAGCGCCTGATGAACGACAGCGGCATCATCCGCAACCGGCTCAAGATCGCGGCCGTCATCGATAATGCCCGCCGCGTCCAGGCGCTGCGGCGCGAGTTTGGCTCGTTCGCCGATTGGCTCGACGCCAACCATCCGCTGACCCGCGAGGAGTGGGTCAAGCTGTTCAAGAAGACGTTCCGCTTTACCGGCGGGGAGATCGTCAACGAGTTCCTCATGAGCCTCGGCTATCTCGCCGGGGCGCACGATTCGAGCTGTCCGGTCTATGCGCGGATCACCGCGCTTGCCCCGCCGTGGGCGAAACAGCCGGCGCCGGCTGGCTAGCCTTTGCCAAATTGACGCAATTTCTCTGGCGGACTATAGAGCGAGTGAAACCGTTGTGCCCTGCGTAGCGTATAACCAACGTCCGGCGTTCAGAAGGGCGCGCTCCTTAGCCATATTGTCCCGGCGCGAACCGGGATACTCGATCCACCGGTCGCCGATGAAGGAGGAAACATTGTCGCTGCGTCTGAAATACCAGACCATCCTGAGCCAGTTGGCCCCCGCCGGTGCGGTGGGCGTGTCGTTGGCGCTTGGCGCGACCTCTCCCGCAGCGGCAAATGAGCCGCTCACCGGCACCGAGCCTTCGGCGACGGAGAAGGAGAAGGTATCCGAGCGTCTGGCTGCGGTGCGTGACGCGGTGACCGCGCTCGACCAGATCAAGACAGACGCCGCCAAGCTCGATGGTCGCCTCGCTTGGGGCAACTGGGGCTATGGCTGGGGCTGGCCCAATTGGAACAACTGGCATAACTGGCGGAATTGGGGGAACTGGTTCCGCAACTGGTAGCAAAACATCGCGGGGAGGCGGACGGCGCGCGGCTCTGTGGTGCAGACCATGCCCCAGATTCAGTTGCTGGTCGTCCAGCCGACCCCGTTTTGCAACATCGACTGCCGCTATTGCTATCTCGCCGACCGGACGAACAAATCGGTCGTCGCGAGTGAGACGCTGTGTAATCTGTTCACCCAAGTCTTTGCTTCGGGCTGGGCGGATGAGGGCCTCAGCGTCGTCTGGCATGCCGGCGAGCCGCTGGTCCTGCCGATCGCCTTTTATCGCGATGCGTTCGCGATGATTGAGGGGCTGAGGCCGGCAGGACTTTCGGTCAGGCACTCGTTCCAGACCAATGGCACGCTGATCGACGATGCCTGGTGCGATTTCATCGCCGAAGCCGAGATCGCGGTCGGGGTGAGTGTCGACGGCCCGCAGCATCTCCACGACCGAAATCGCGTCACGCGCTCGGGCCGTGGGACCTTCGACAAGACCGTCGCCGGCATCCGGCGTCTGCGGGCGCATAGCGTGCCGTTCCATGTCATTTCGGTGCTGACCGCGGAGAGTCTCGCCGTGCCTGGAGAGATGTTCGATTTCTACCTCGCCGAGGGCATCGAGCATGTGTGCTTCAATGTCGAGGAAAGCGAGGGCGAGCATCGCTCGGAAAGCTTCGCGAAGGTCGGCATTGAGGGCGCGTATTACGGCTTTCTGAGCGAATTCTGGCGGCTGTCGGCGATCCATCCCGGGCGCATCCGCTTTATCCGCGAGATCGATGACGCGCAGCGCAACATCTTCCGGCCGCGCGACTCCGGGTTTACCAACCAGCTGGCCACCCCATTCGCGATTACCAGCATGGATTGGACCGGCAATATCGCGACATTCTCGCCCGAGCTGTTGGGGTTGAAGAGCGAGCCTTACGACAATTTCGTTCTCGGCAACATCAACCGCGACAGGCTTGTCGACCTGGCGGAGCGGCCGCTGCTCAAGCGCATGCAGGCCGATATCGACGCCGGCATCGCACTGTGCCGCGAGCGCTGCGAGTATTTCAGCGTCTGCGGCGGCGGCGAGCCGGTCAACAAGCTGTTCGAAAACGGCAGCTTCGCGACCGCCGAGACGACCTATTGCCGGATGACCAAGATGCGGGCGACCGATCTGGTGCTCGATCGGCTGGAGCACGTATCGAACCTTGTCGGGAACGGGGAGGCGGCGTCACCCCGGTTCGCAAATCCATCGCCGGTTACATGACGCGGCCGCTGTCGGCCGCGGAAAGGGCATTCACTTCAAGGATGGGGATGACAATGAACTATTCAAAAATAAGCGCGATTGCCGCGGTGGCGATGCTGGCCGCGGGGCTGTCGGCCGGCGCCTTCGCGCAGCAGGGGGCCGCTCCCGCGGCGCCGAGCAACGGCGGTACCCTGGGTTACCAACAGAGCGGGGGCGACAATAATGCCGCCGGCCCGACCGGCGCGACACGGGCGCTCGATGTGCCGGTGATGTATGTGACCGGGATCGAGGTGCTGCATGCGACGCTCGAACCTAAGGTCGACATCATTCGGGTGACCGGGCTGGTGAGCTCCGCCGGCTGGACCGGGCCGCAGCTTGTGCCGTTCTTTTATGGCAAGCCGGCGGATGACGTGCTCGACCTGCAATTCATCGCGACCAGCCCCGAACAATCGCAGAAGGCCGAAGGCTTTCAGCCGGTGACCGCCGATTTCACCCTCGAAGCCGGCCATTCCTTCAAGGGCGTGCGCATTCGCGCCTATGGCAACGCGCTCGAGCTGAAGGGCATGAACGGCACCGCGAAGGCGGAGATCAAGGCCACCGACTGCAAGGATTGCATCGGCAAGAAATTTGTCGAAAAGGGCCAGGGCCAGGCGGGACCGGGCATCATCTATGGCGGTGACCTGCCGCCGGATTACCGCCCGATCGGCCCGACGCACGGGGTCAAGGGACAGGTCCATAACGCGAACCGGATCAACCTGATCCTCGACGCCGACAGCAAGATCGTGATGGCCTTCTGGGAATAAGCCGACAGCTCGAACGCCGGAAACGCGGCGCCCCCCATGGCGGATGGCTGTCGGGGGCGTTTACCGCGCATTGGCTCTGGTCTGCGGGCTCCGGTCAATTGGAGGGGAGGGCGACCAGGCTTTTTTTGTCCGTGATCCCCTCCGCCTTAAGCAACCGCCGCACCGCGCCGTAGCTCACCGGGATGCCGCGCTCGATCGGTTCGGCCACCAGCGCCCGCAATGTCGGGTCCGGTTTCTCGGCCAGCCGAGCCAACAGCCGGTCCCGCTCGCCCGCCAGTACAGCCCGGCGACGCCCACGCCGCCGTCGTGCTACGCGTCGACCGGAGCCGCTGCGACCACTTCACAACGCTGGCACGCTCACCGCGAACAGCGCTGCCGTCGCGCGGCACGTGCGACCGCATGCAACCGACGCCACAACCCGATCCCGAACGTCTGTGGAATAGGGGCTCGCCATTCATGAGTAAGCCGGCGTCAAACGGAGCCTGGCGGAACCAATGGGGCATGGGCCGCGTTGCGAGGCTACCAAGAGACGGGTCGGCGGCACGCATTTTTATTGCTGTCCGGCGTAGCGGGAGTCGTGCCGGTAATGGATCGCGGGCTGCGGACCGATGAGCTTGAACAGCGGCTGCGCCAACAGGCTCTCTTGGCAGAAATCGGGCGACGCGCGCTCTCAGATGCAAGCCTCGACACGCTGTTGATGGAGGCGTCGCGCCTCTGTGCCCTGGGGCTCGAAGTCCGTTACTGCAAAGTCCTGGAATATTTGCCGGATGAAGATCGGCTCCTGGTACGGGCCGGGGTGGGCTGGAATCCAGGCATTGTCGGAAATACGACTATCGGCGCCGAGCTTGAATCTCCCGCTGGTTATGCGTTGCACACCGGCAAGCCGGTGATCTCGAACCACTTGGCCGATGAGGAGCGATTTCAAACCCCCCAGCTTCTCGCCGAGCATGGAGTGGAGCGTGCCGTAAACGTCATTCTGGACAGTGACGGCAAACCTTTCGGCGTCCTCGAAGCCGATAGCGAGATCGTTGGGGTGTTTTCAGAGCACGATGTCGACTTCCTCCAGGGCGTCGCGAATTTGCTCGGCGTGGCTTTAGGCCGCCGGCGGGTCGAAGATGAGCTGCGGCGGCTGAACGAGGGACTCGAACAGCGAGTTTCGGCAGAAATTGCCGAGCGTCAGCAGGCGGAGGACGCACTGCGTCAGGCGCAAAAGATGGAAGCCGTCGGTCAATTGACCGGTGGCATCGCTCACGACTTCAACAATTTATTGGCCGTGATCAGCGGCAGTCTTGAACTGATCGGAAATGAGGTCGCTGGCAACGAGCGGCTGACCCGAATGGTGGCCATGGCCCAGCGGGGAGCCGCCCGCGGAGCGCAACTGACCGCGCAGCTTCTTGCCTTTGCCCGACGCCAAGCCTTGCGGCCGGAAACGCGGCCAATCAATGAGCTAATCGACGAGTTTGACGTTCTCGTCGGCCGCATTGTCGGCGAGGCGATCGAGATGGAGTTACGGCTTGATCCGAACGCAGGAGCCTGTCACGTGGACCCCGCTCAGTTCGGATCGGCAATCCTGAACCTGGTGATTAATTCCCGCGATGCCATGGCAGCCGGGGGCTCTCTTACCGTCCTCACGGGCAACATCGATCTCGACGAACGGGCGGCCAGTCGGCATGCCGACGCGCGGCCTGTCGGCTATGTGTTCGTCGAGATAGCGGATACCGGCGCCGGCATGCAGCCCGAGGTATTGGAGCGCGCCACGGAACCTTTTTTTACGACAAAGGAAACCGGTCAAGGGAGCGGACTTGGCCTGTCCCAAGTGCACGGCTTCGTGAGCCAGTCTCAAGGTTTCCTGACAATTGAAAGCTCGCCGGGTACGGGGACGCGCGTGCGCATCCTCCTCCCCCGCGAAGAGGTCCTCGGCAAGTCCGAACGAGCACTCGACGCGGAGACGACCCGGAAGGATCATGAGGCTACCATTCTGGTGGTCGAGGATGATGTGGATGTTCGAGCCCTCGTCGTTGCCCAGTTAGAGGATCTCGGTTATCGGACGCAGACAGCGGCGACCGCGCAGGAAGCGCTCGACGTTACGATCAGGGATCAGGCCGAGATTGATCTCGTCTTTACCGATGTCGTGATGCCTGGCGGCATGAGCGGCGTGGACCTTGTCCGCGCCTTACATGAGCATCGTCCTGCTCTTCCGGTCGTTCTTACATCGGGTTTTATGGCGAGCAGCGTTTCTGAGACACTTTCGGGCGAGACGGCGGACCCGGGTTACCTGGATTTGCCCGTCCTTGCGAAACCTTACCGGCAGGCCGATTTGGCCCACGCCATTGAAGAAGCATTCACTCGCCGCCGCGCGGCCGCGTAAGGCCAAGCGGCGGCAGTCAATGCGAGGCAGTTTACAGCCGCCGTCCAAGCAACCGGGTCAACTTGCGCCGCGCAAGGCCGCAAGCGTCGCGGCACAGAATGCAAGAAGCATCACTCCCGCGTTGACGGCGTGTGAATATTCCCACTGCTGGCGTAGCGTCTCCCAATTCTCCGGCCGCACCGCCCAGTTCTCAGTGGCAACGTTGGCGGGTCGAGTCCAGACGACAAAGATCGCCAGGTTGACGGCGATCAGCGCCGCCGCCGCGATGGCCAGCCAAAACGCTTGCGTGTCACGCCTGACCGCGACCGCGAGTGCCAGATCAATCACGAATGCGGTCGGGAGGAAGAGTCCCACCATCCACCAACCGAGATAAATGCGCTGGACGATGAAGTAGTCGTCGGCCGACATGTGCATTTTCCCGGGCAATTCGAACAGGTGAGCGGCCGGCGCAATGACGGCGAGCCCTGTAACGATGATTGCCAGGAATCGGATGACCACCGCGGCTGTCCCCCGTCTAGTAGGCCGCCTGTCCGCGACGGTGACGGCCACGGTGCGTCGGACGATCGCCGACGATAATCAAGCTGCTCATCTGCCGTCGCGGTTCGAGCCGTCAGAGTTGCGATAGCCGATGTAATATTGGCTGTTCAAGCCGTAGCGATCTCGTAATCGATCAGGCTCGCGATAGCCGATGTAATATTGACTGTTCGAGCCGTAGGGATCGTGTGATCCGTCAAGCTTGTGATAGCCGGTGTAATATTGACTGTTCGCGCCGGCGGATTCCCGCGGCCCATCCGAGTTGCCGTAAGGGTTGCTATAACCCGGGTATACTTGCCGGGCATGCTTGAAAGGGAACGCCGCCAAAGAGGTCGACAAAGCGAGGCACGATCGGGTTTCGTCTGGAGGCCGATATCCCCTGATGGCAACCCATTCAGCGGGGCTATGGCCTGTGACGGCGAGCACGAACTTCTGTGTTTCATTGGGTAGCGACCCAGTGCTGGCGAGCCAGTCACTCACGCGCTTGCTACCCGCGTTATATGCCGCGATGGCCAGTCCGGTATTTTCAAATCGACGGTCGAGATCGGCAAGAAGCCGAGCCGCTTGCGGGATGGCCTCCGCCGGATCGAACGGGTCTGACAACCCTCGCTCGTTCGCGGTTCCTGGCATGAACTGCGCCACTCCGCGTGCTCCCTTCGGGCTTAGGGCATCAGCTTGAAAATGGCTCTCGGTCCACAACAGACGAGTCAGCAAACCAACCGGCAATAGATTCGCCCGGGCCGCCCCCTCGATGATGCGACAGGGTGACTGTTCCAGCGGTTCGTGCGCTCCGCAACTCATCACGCCGGCCCAGGCCGGCGTTGCACCGATTATCGCTACAAAACTCAGCGATAGAACTCCGGTGCGCATTGTGACGGCCCTGGTTGCCTCAGTGCTCAACTTGAGTAGCAGGCCAATTGCGCCAACAGGGAGGCGGCTTGGCAACAATAGACACGAGCCCCACGCCGGGCGTTCGATAAGTCAATGGCGACGGTAGGAGCTGCCGCTTTTAGACCTTTGCGCCGATAGGCTCCGACCGTTCGGTCGCCCCGTCCGACGGATTAGGCGCGACCACGGCTGTGCGGAACTGCTGCCGAAAACGCTCGGCAGTCTCCTCGGTGCGGAACTCTAAAGTCAGCAGGTAACCTCGAGAATCGGCAGTCGTTCGGAAACTCGCGGGCTGGATTTTTTGATGATCCAGCCAAATGCGAATTTTCCTCATCGTTTCGCCGACGTCTTCGGCGTGCGGCACTCTCACCCGTACCGGTTGGACGTTGCAAGGCAGCGACGCACGCGCCAGGTCCGGTCGCCTATCGAATTGCCCCATCTCTTCCTCCGCCAATGGGCCCGGAAGTTAAGGCCGTCTCGAACGTCGATGCTGTCCACTGGCGTACAAGTTGGCGGAACGCGCTCACGGCATCCGGTTGAGTCGTGCGAGGTCCGCGCGATAGCACTCGCAGGCAAGCGCAACCAATCCCTCCGGATCGCGGATGGTGATCGAGCGCTGTCGATAGGTGATGAGGCCGGCTCGCTGCAACTCGCCGGCCGCGGTAGTCACACCCGCCCGTCGCACGCCGAGCATCGACGCTAGAAATTCGTGCGTCATCGGCATTTCCGGTCCCACGTGCTCGTAGGCCATCAACAGCCAGCGAGCGCACCGCTGTTCGATCGAGTGCAGCCGGTTGCATGCCGCGGTCTGTGCGCTCATGTCGAGAAGGTTGCTGGCGAACCGCAGCATGACCGTGCGGACCGAGAGACTCTCGTCGAACGCTCGCTTGCAGAGCGCGACAGGCAATTTCAGCGCCGAGCCGGGGATTTGTACGATGACGTGCGCGGCTGCGGCGGTATCGGGATCAAGCATGGCGGTGACGCCGATCATCCCCTCCGATCCGATCATGCCGACCTCGATTGTCGCGCCGTCGGTCATGATGGCGAGCACCGATGTCACGGCGCTCTCGACGAAGTAAACGTATTCGACGGCCGCCCCAGACTCCTGAACCACTTCTCTGAGCGGCAGTTCCACCGGTTCCAGCGCCGAGAAGAAGCGCGCACGATCCTCGGGGGATAGCGCAGCGAGAAGTCGATTTTTTCCGGCGTACTTGCTGAGGTCCAGCATGGCCGCTCCCGTCGCCGTAAAGCGGGAGCTCGAGGGGTCTCTCAGCCGCGCCGATGCTCAAGACAGACGGCACGATGGCCACTTTCTACCAGCCAATAACGGCGACAACATGTCCGGTAACGTACAAGTTGAGCGCGTGAATTGGAGCGTTGTGGTCATCTGTCGTCGTTTGCCGGTACGATAAGGTATAGGTGTGGGAGCTCGCGGCATGACAGACCTCCCGGGCGACCGGAAACACCTCTTGGAGGCGCAGGATCGCCTTATCGATCTGTTCACTCAGCATGATGAAGCGAGCAGAGCGGGCGATCGGCAACGTGTCGACGAACTGAACCTGCAAATCGATAGAGTGCGGCTGCACCGAGACGATTTGCGCCAGAAGTAAGCTCCTGATGAGCGCCGTCGGTGCGCCCCTTGCGGCGAATGGGCCGGTGTCTTCGGCGACGCTATCGGAGCGGTCGATCATGCGTCGACCAGTAACAGACGACGCAAAGCTCAGTCGGCGGTAGCCCAATTAACCATTCACGCCGAGAACATCATTCGCGGGCATGTGAGCCAGATCGCCGAGCGGGGGCTGCATCTGAGCGATGGAGCGCAAACCCGGTAGGTCGAGCAGGATCACGACTTGGCGGTTGAACATCGCGAGCCTTTCGTCGCGCAGGCGCCTCAGACTTCGGCTGAGATGCACCGTCGTCATGCCGAGATGATCGCCGATCAACTCCTGCGTCAGCGGCAAGCTGAATGTCGGGCGGGTGATCAATGCACGGCGCCGGTTTGATCAGAGACCAGCCCCCGACCGGAGGCAGCGCTGTTACCTTTTGTTGCAAAAATATCCTCGCCACGACGCAAACCACCGGCGTAATTCGGCCGCAGCCGCTCAAGGGAAACCCGCTGAAATGTCGCGCATTCTTCTTATCGAAGACGATCCTGACGTGCGTGTGGTCTTGGAGCATGTGCTGTACGACGCGGGCCACGAAGTTGACGCGGGCATGACCGTACGAGACGGACGGGAGCGGTTGGGCAGCGGGAAGTACGATCTTCTTCTGACGGACGGCCGGTTGCCCGATGGCACTGGCATCGAATTGGCAGACCAGGCCGATGCACAGAGCATTCCGGTCTTGATCCTCACCGGATACGCCTTCATCCTCCGCGAATTGGCGGCGCTTAACCCCGCCAAATATCGGGTGCTGCTAAAGCCAATGCACCCGGCGGAAATCGTCGCAGCGGTAGACGAGGCGCTGGGCTCTGGCTGAAGGTGCGCCTCGCAGTTTGGCGGGCGCGTCCTATCGGATGCTTCGCTCTGTTCGCATCCCACAAGGCAGCAGGAGGAAGCTGACGCCGAGCGAGCGGGTAAGCGGTACCAGCATATTTTGAGGTGCCTCCCTGAACGCCAGAGATTGCGTACCGTGACCACTCAGGGCAGGAAATAGGCGGCGATCTTTGTCGAGCGGCAATCCGGCGTCGTGACGATCCAGGAAGGCGGCACCACTCGCACCGGCATTCCTAAAAAAAGCAGCATACTCGTACGGTAGGGGACTGCGGTTTTCGCGTCGGGAGTCTTCAATGCTTGTTCCATTCGACCGCAGACGACGCATGCGTCAAGATCGATCTACTATCAGCCACGTCCTTCCCGATGACGAGCGAGAGACCGACAATCTCGCGCAGGCGGTCGTAACCGCCTACCGCGCTGCCATGGCCGACTTGGCAAATGACGAAAAAGCAGTTGACGCCGCCGTGCGCGCGTGGCGCAAACGATATCCTGACGCATCAGTTCAACTGGCGCGGCCTGCCGTGGCGGACATTCTTTCCCACGAGTTGTATCCGCTACATTCACCGATGTAGAGTTGGGGAATCGATCCCGTCTGTAGGGTTGATCGATTTCAGGTGGGGCTGCGACAACCGTTGGTGCTGACGAGCACTCACCGTGGGTGTCGAACTGACGCGGTCACCCCAGGCCGAACCGACGACCTCTCCCGGCGCGTCCCGCAGTCGCTTCATCTTCTGACCACGACAACGCGGTTGATCCGTTTGTCGCGAGCGCCCCATCGATCTGGTCGTGACGAAGGAACGTGCTCCGTGACCAACAAAGGAGCGAGAAATTAAGCCGAGGGCGTCCCTTCTGCGCCACGTGAGCCTGATGGGACTTGCGGCGGAGGCCACGTAAACACGCTCTTGAACCGCGTTGCGTGGCTTTTCGTGCGGAAGGTGATCTCGAAACCCTCCCGTCCGTTAGGCGCGAGCTTAAACGAATTTGTTTCGAACTTCAGATAATCAAGCCACATCCGCACTCGGCTCATCGCCTCAGCGTATGAAATATGCTCGGGCTTGGAGACAAACACCGTAAATGGCGAGGTGAGCGTCAACATCGCGCGCCGAACACACTTTATACGTTAGATGTGGAACTGATTGTATCTTCGTTTGTTTACGCTTTCCACAATAAACGCGAATGCGCAGTAGTATTAACGAAGAAGTTGAGCTCGCTTTTTCAAGCTCGCCGCTTTCGTTAATCTGCCCTGCCTATCTCGGCGCTCGACCTGAATTGGGCAATGGTGAAGCGAATGACCGGCACGGAGGGGCAATATGAGTTCGCCGACGGCCATCGCTGGCGCAATCGTGTTCGGTGAGCATCCTCGGCTGTGTTGATCTCCGCCGCAGCCCAGACGCCTCAAGCGCGCCTTGTCGTGGGAGCGGCACCTAGAACGACGGATTGCCGCTACATTTTCGGGTAATCTATTGAATTAACGAAAAAAATATGGTCGGAGTGAGAGGATTTGAACCTCCGGCCCCTGCCTCCCG
>CAVZUA010000026.1:0-350704 GCA_963778385.1 uncultured Alphaproteobacteria bacterium
AACACAGGGTCTGGGCGCGGGCTTTGTGCCCCAGGTGCTGCAGACCGCGCTGATCGACGAGATCGTCCAGGTGACCAACGACGAGGCGTTTGCCATGGCGCGGCGCCTACCCCGCGAGGAAGGCCTTCTGGTCGGCATCTCGTCCGGCGCGGCCGTTCATGCGGCGTTGAAGGTCGCGCGCGAGCCCCGGCACGCGGGCAAGCTGATCGTTGTTGTGCTGCCTGACTTCGGCGAGCGCTATCTCTCCACACTGCTGTTTGATGAGTTGCGCCAGCAGGCATTGAGCACGCCCACCTCCACCGTTTAGCCATGAACCTGCTCGATTCGATTCGCGAAGATGTCCGCTGCGTGTTTGAGCGCGATCCGGCGGCCACCTCGCGCGCCATGGTGCTGCTGTGCTATCCGGGCCTGCATGCGGTGTGGTCGCACCGGGTGCATCACTGGCTGTGGTCGAAGGGGCTGCGGTTCCTGCCGCGCGCGCTGTCGCAGATCACGCGGTTCCATACCGGTGTCGAGATCCATCCTGGCGCGCGCATTGGGCGGCGGCTGTTCATCGATCACGGCATGGGCGTGGTCATCGGCGAGACCGCCATCGTGGGCGACGACGTCACGCTCTACCAGGGCGTGACCCTCGGCGGCACGGGCAAAGACGTGGGCAAGCGGCATCCCACGCTGCGCAATGGCGTCTTCATCGGGAACAACGCCAACATCCGGGCAATATCACCATCGGGGAGAACTCGCGCATGGGCGCGGGGTCGGTGGTGGTGCGCGACGTGCCGCCGGATTCCACCGTGGTCGGCGTGCCCGCGCACATCGTCTACCAGAACGGCAAGCGCGTGCTCATCACCGATCCGCACGACGTCAACGACCCGCTCTCCGACGTCCTCATCGCGCTGGGCGATGAGGTGAAGCGCCTGAAAACGCGGCTGGAGAAGCTCGACGGCGAGTTCCAGCAGACGCGGCAGGAGCCGGCCAGTTCGCTCGTGGCCGAAGAAGAAGAGCGCGCCCAGTACCGTACCGAGCAGGCGTCGCGAGTCGACCACGTCAGCATGGGCAAGGGCATCTAGGGCGCTGCAGCGGCGCACGGGCCTTCGATCTCGAGCGACGCGATCGAGCGTTGCGTGACCGGCGACACAGCCACCGTTCCTTGAGACGCGAAGCATGATGGCATGAGCCAGTCACTTCCAGAGCCGTTTGTCGCAACTGCACTCAGCCTTGGGGCCGCCATGCCCCCGGAATCCAGCCTCACCTTATCCATGCAGAACAACAAGTCCCGTACCGCAGCCTGCGCACGGTTTCTAGCTGGCGCGGCAAGCGTCCTGCTGCTGATTCCTGCGGTCGCGCCAAACACTTTCGGGCAGACTCCGACGACGATCGTGATGCGCGCGATGCCCTCGAAGATGGACCGCGGGCTTCCGTATGCGCCCCTGCCGCCACTGGCGCAGACCGACGTTGCGCAGGTCAAGATCGACGGGAAGGTCTCCCCGGTTACTTCCTTAATCTCCGCTGCTCAACGGGTCCCATGTTCTGCAACTGATGGTGCTTCTGGACTCTCAGCAGTTGCTGGGTGGCCATGGCGAATTTGGCGATCTTCAGGCGTTCCTCAATGCTATGCCGCCCAACGTCGAGATCGGGTTGGGATGGCTGCAGCAGGGCCGGGTGAGGGTGGTGCAGGAGTTCACGATGGATCGCGGCGCGGTCGCAAAGCAGCTTATCCCACAGACGAGGGAACAGGCGGCAAACCCGAAGAACAGCACTGGAGATGCCTACGCCTGCCTTGATACCTCACGACCCACTGGCCGGATGCGGACCCGGCGAAGCTGCGCGCCGTGTTGATGTTCAGTAACGGAGTTCCGGGCTCCGATCCGGAGAACACTGCGTTTCAACTGGAGCGTGCCAGCATCGTTCCGTATCTCTTCTACTGGCAGGACCCCGTTCCCGCGGTACCGCTCCCGACAAGTTCGATCGGTGGAGGGGGACAAGACGGGTTTTCGCGAGTGGTCGCCCACGGCGGCGGGGCAGCACTCTATGAGGGCATGTTCTCCCCCACCACGCTGGCCCGCTGCTCAAGAAGCTGTATTCGATCCTCGGCGGCGCATCGGTCGTCACCGTGGATGCACCGGGGAAGCCGGGAAAGTTCGCAGTCGTCGAGATCAAGTCCATCTCGCCGGTGTCAGAATGTGCGCCCCGGACGAAGTGATGACAGGAAACCTGCCGGTCAAATGACAGGGACGCAGGGACGTACGTGCTAGGCCCCGCTTTGAAAGGGGGTCTTTAGACCAGCCACCAACGCCCTGAAATGAGCCAGGCTTTAGCCCCTGGGATACTCCGGCCCATCGCACCCTCCAAACTCGTCAAGCCCCCGAATCTGTGCAAAAGCCGTCCACGTCCAAGCATCCAAACCAGATCAAGTTTCCGCCGAAATGGCATTTGAGTTTCGCCCTATTTCGTACAATTAAGAAGTCGGAATTTCTCGGGAAAACTCGGGTATCGTCGCGTCTCTTCGTCGATTGGGAGCAATCCGGGCCTCCCCGTCAAAAGACCCTGTCAGTTACAACAGAGGTATTAAACTTCGAAAGGGACTCCCATCCCGTAACCTGAGCCGCATCAATGAATATGGGGGTATACCCCCCGGGGGTAGCATGGACGGCGACAGAGCCGGGTGCGCACAGGGGTGGAATTTGGCGGCCCTAGCGGGTGACGCGGCCGACCACATCGGTTCCCGCGGCGAGCGGCTTCTCGACGATGTGCCAGACGTCGCCGTCGTCGACGAGGACTGCCAGCACGGGGACCTCGATCCGCGTGCCAGCTGCGAGAGACGGCCGAAAGCACGCCGATGTCACCGGCGGCGAAGTTGGTGCGGTCGAGGGTCATGCGCCAGCGCACGCTTGTCGCCCTCGCGCGACTCGAGGCGAATGTCGGTGACGACGGCGGAGAAGGTTGTGGGTTCTGGGACATGGTTGGTCGGGTCGTTCTCGGGAAAGCATATCGCGGTTGAGGCTTGAGTGTAAGGTGATTTGGGAAACGCAGGTCCTTCGACTGCGGGCTACGCCCTTCGCTCAGGATGCGATCGGGGAGGAGGACGCGAGCAACGCTTCCATCTCGCGCTTGCTGCCGAACATGAATGCGGTGCGCTGGTGGATGGCTTCGGGCTGGATGTCGAGAATGCGCCGCTTGCCGTCGGAGGCCATGCCGCCGGCCTGCTCGGCGATGAAGGCGAGCGGGTTGGCCTCGTACAACAGGCGCAGCTTGCCGCCGGGCTGGTCTCGGTCGGCGGATAGAGGAAGACACCGCCCTTCAGCAGCGTGCGGTGGAAGTCTGCGACCAGGCTGCCGATGTAGCGCGAGCTGTACTGGCGGCCGAGCGCGCCGGAGCGCAGCTTGCCGACGTAGGCGCGGTATCGTCGGGCCAGGTGTCGGCGTTGGCCTCGTTGACGCTGTAGTAGCTGCCCTGCGCGGGCATCTTAATGTTCTCGTTGGTGAGCACGAACGCGCCGATGGTCGGGATCGAGCGTGAAGCCGTGGACGCCGTGGCCGGTGGTGTAGACCAGCACGGTGGACGGCCCATAGACGACGTAGCCCGCCGCGACCTGGGTGTAGCCGGGCTGCAGCACGGACGCCGCAGAGTCGCGCTGGTCGGACGGCAGCCGGCGCAGGACGCTGAAGATGGTGCCGACGTTGACGTTCACGTCGATGTTGGACGAGCCATCCAGCGGATCGAAGACGATGATGTAGCGGCCCGTGTCGACGCAGCGGTTGAAGGTGACCGGCTCCTCGTCCTCTTCGCTGACCAGCGCGGCGACGGAATCGCGCAGGCCGAGGCAATGCAGCAGCGCCTGGTTGGCGAAGACGTCCAGCTTCTGCTGCTGCTCGCCCTGCACGTTGGTCTGGCCCAGCGCGCCGAGCACGTCGCTGAGGCCGGCCGTGCGGATCTTCGCTTCGACCATCTTGGTGGCCAGCGTGATGCCGCTGAGCAGCCAACTGAAGCGGCCCGCTGGCCTCGCTGATCTCCTGCTGCTGTTGCAGGATATGCTGCTGAACGGTTGTAATCATTTTCCGGAGTTTCCTTCAGGGGCTAAAGCCCCGCTTGATTTTCGCGGCCCAATGGACGGGCTGAAGCCCGTCCCTATCAAAAACCATCGCGGACACGAGACCCAAGTCTGAAGCCCTGGGCTACCAGCCCGTCCCTATCAAAAACCATCGCGGACAGGAGACCCAAGTCTGAAGCCCTGGGCTACCAGCCCGTTTTTTTAAAATGGTGGACACCATGGTGAACTCGTCAGGTCAGATCGTCCGTATCGAACGGGTTCACCTTGCGGCCGAGCGCGGCGAGATCGTGCCGGCCAACCAGCCCTTCCACCACGGCGTTCAACTCTTCCTCAGAACCCGCGTCGGCTTGCGCGGCCATGTGCTCGAGCGAATCGGGTCCCTGCAGGCTTTCAAGCAGCACCGTGCAGTGCGCCTGGGCTACATGGTCGAGGTTGAGGCCTTCGGGCGTCTTCGCCTTGATGCCGACCTCGCCCGGCTGCACGCCCAGCAGCTTGGCGACGCTCTCGCGCAATTCGCCGGCGATGGCAACGATCTTGGGCGTGCCATGACCAGCACCGTGTCGATGTTGACGATCTTGTATCCCGCGGTCGCGATTTCCTCCAGCGCGGTCTGCAGGAAGACGCTGGACGCCGCGCCCTTCCAGCGCGGATCGCTGGGCGGAAAGAACGTGCCGATATCGCCGGCGGAGACTGCGCCGAGCAGGCGTCGGTGATGGCATGCAGCAGCACATCGCCGTCAGAGTGGCCGGCGAGGCCTTCCGCGTGTTCGATGCTGAGGCCGCCAATAATCAAGGGCACGCCGGATTTGAAGGCGTGCGAGTCAAAGCCGTAGCCGATGCGCATGCTCATTTCACAGCCCTCAACGATCCAACCACGGATGAACACGGATGAACACGGATTCTTTTTTGGTGATTGTCTAGAAGAAACCTTCTGAACTGCGGCTTCGGGCCGAAGTTGAGCAAGAGAGCGACCTCAATGGACGTGGCCTGCAAGTAATTCAGTACCTGTGCCTCATGGATTCGATCGAGCGCCTGCAATGCCTTCAACTCCAGTAGAACATCCCCGTTCACGATCAAATCGGCTCGGAAATCCCCAATCACCTGGCCGCGGAAATGCACCGGTATTGCGACTGGCTCATCACCTGAAGGCCCGATTGTCTCAATGCGAGCGCCAATGCAGTATGGTAGACGCTTTCAAGAAACCGCCGCCGAGTTCGTTGTAGACCTCATAAAAGACCCTAAGCACGCGGTCCGTGACCTCGGCATGCTTCCCCGCAAAGCGGCTTCTCTCAGACGTTTGATCCGTGTTCATCCGTGATGATCCGTGGTTGCTTTGCTTAGATAGAACTCGGCCAGTTCGAGGTCGCCGGGCTGGGTGATTTTGAAGTTCCGGGGCGAGCCCTGTACGACCGCGACGGGGATGCCGGCGCGCTCCAGCAGGCTGGCCTCGTCGGTGCCTTCGAAGCCGTCCATTAGCGGCTTCGGCAAAGGCGTGCCGGAGCAGCCCGCAGCGCGCTCCCTGCGGTGTCTGGGCCTGCACGATCATTTCGCGGGGGATGGTTGCGGTGACGATGGCGCCGCGCGCGGTGCGCTCGACCTGCTTGATGGTATCCACCGCGGGCAAGCCGACGATGGCGGCGCCGAACTCCGCGACGGCATCGATGGTCCGGTCGATGGTGGCTGTGTCGATCAGCGGGCGGGCGGCGTCATGCACCAGCACGACATCGTCGTCCGCGCAGCCGGTGTCCGCGACAAGTTGCGTCAGCGCGTTGCTGACCGACTGCTGGCGAAGATTGCCGCCTCGACGACATGAACTTTGCCACCGGACCAGGCTCGCCGAGTCCGAATTCGGCGACCTGCGCCTGGACCCGCTCAATCTCCGGCTGGCGGACGGCGACGTAGATCGCCTCAACACGTGCGACGCGAGAAACGCGCGCAGGCAATGCACCAGCACCGGAACGCCGGCGATGGCAAAGGAACTGCTTCGGAGTGGGCGGGCCGGCCAGGCGCTCGAAGCCACTGCCTGACGGACATCCTCGTCCCAATCCCTGCCGCCGGAAGAATGACAAACACTCGCATCGAAACCGGAGTATACAAGATAGCCGCGTGCGAAGCGTCCAACGGGGAGTCCCCATCCGCAGCATCATTTCATTCGACATTTTGAAGCCGTACTCTCATACACCGGCTTGCCCCACTTCGAGGCATGCAGCGTCACCACCTTGATGCCTCGCGCCGTCACTTCCTTTACCGCCAGGTCCACCAGCTTCCGCGCCAGGCCTCGGCCCGGTTTCGGGCGCGACGTAGAAGTTCAGCAGGTAGGCTCGTCGCGGTTCCGCATCCATAAAGTGCGGGGGCCACTCCATCACCCAAAGGCCCGCGCCGCCAAGCAGCTTCCCTCCTCCTCGGCCAGCCAGCCGATGTAAGTGCCGTCTTCCAGCCGGGTGCGACCCAAGGCACGAAGTTAGCGTCATCTTTCCATGTGGCACCACGTCCGCCACGTCCGCGTCCACGAACATCATGCACCGCTGCCGGCCGATTGCCTCCGCATCCGCCACCGTCGCCCGCCTGATCTCAGCCATCGGATCTAGCCTATCGCTTGGGGCGGTAATGCAGCATCAAAATCGGATCGACGACCGATCAACGGCGGCTCTGCCAATCGGACGATCATCAGTGGCATCGCTGAAAAAACTGTGCCCAACCGACCGGTTGCGGCTCCGGTTCGTCAGGCTCGACCACAAAGCACGACAAACCAAGACATACTTCGCAGTATTCGGCAGGCTGCATCCGCGCCGCCTATTCAGGTGCCGCCCCGAACAAGCCCCGGTGCCCGTCCCTCGGTCACTCCGAGTCAATTGCCGGTGTCCGCGTCGCCCAATCTGCTTACCCGAATGCTTCGCTTGTTCGGCCTCAACAGGTAGGTCGGAAAAGAAGGCGATGACGGACATCGAGCCAAAGCCGTTTGGCGGGTTCACGATTTCCCACCCGACGCAGAAATTTGATGTTACCGGCCAGAAATTGGAACTCACTCGTCGCTGGTTACGAGATCCGATCTCCGATGATCAGCAAGCCTTTGCAAGCGCGATCCACGGTCGAGCAGTCTCGGAGCACGAGCATGCGGCTGACGGTGCGGAACATCAGCGGTGACGTTCGTCGAATGCACCATTCACCCGAATACGCTGGAGCGCTGTTCCAGGTGGCTTCGCAGTTCAACCTACTGGAAATGACTTCGCAACACGTGAGGCCGGAGGATGGGGTCACGCGCTACCAGCACGACAGGACGCAAGGCCCGGCCTGCGCTATAGCCGCCGGGGCTGGCACGATCTACCGCAACTACTTCGTCCCCATCGGCAGTGAGCACGGACAGACCAGGCAGCGGCAACTCGACGGCCTGGCGGAAGTTGGCGCGGCTCTGAGCGACGCGCTCGGGCTGTCAGTCGATGATCTCTGGGAGATGCGCAACGGGTATGCACTGTGCAGCGCCGAAGGGCTGGCGGCGATCGGGACGTATTTGCATGCTCTCAGCGCCACCGAGGTGGACGCCTTCCGTGCCTTGTTGCGGATCGGTATGCACAGCGACGTCGAGGTCACCGATGGCGAAGGGCCGCGAGGGCAGGTCGTCTCGCAGGCGTACTGCTCGGCGCTCCCGGTGGCCTATGCCAACGTGCCCGCCGTCCGGTGGCAGCCCTTCGCTGAACTCGTGCTCGAAGCCTCCTACGAGGCCACGCTGTGGGGCGCCGTGCTCAACGCACGACGCGGTGCCTCCAACATCGTTCTGCTAACGCGTCTCGGTGGCGGAGCCTTCGGCAACGATGATGCCTGGATCGACGCGGCGATGCGGCGGGCGTTGTCCCAGGTTCAAGGTTTCGGCCTAGACGTCCGCATCGTCAGCTTCGGCGCGCCTCCACCTTCAATGCTCGCGCTAGAGAAGACCCTCTCATGACATGCGATTCCCGAGCAGGCGCGCGATCCCTGTCGTTCTTGCGTGCAGAGAGCCTGAGGGACCGACTCCACATGGAGTTTTGGCCATGGAGGCCGCATTTTTGATGGATACTGCTTGCTATATGCTTGCTAGTCTCCGCGAGGCTAGCCGGCATGACAGTCTAAGTCCATGATTTAATTGGAGAGGGCGAAGGGATTCGAACCCTCGACCCCAACCTTGGCAAGGTTGCGTTCCTGATTGTCGGCCTCAGGCGTAGTCGCCACGTTGATAGAGATAGCGACGCGCGGACAGGACACAGCCGGGACACTAGTTACTGCCGCTCAGCATAATTCATTGATATTATTGGCGTCCCCTAGGGGATTCGAACCCCTGTTACCGCCGTGAGAGGGCTGGGATCACACTCCCTCCCGTTGGCATCTTTGGTCTACGGGGTTCGTCGCACAAACGATGGTTTATGCGACATGGGGAAACGCGCGTTCAAAAGCGCGGCAACAGCCTGATTTCGATGTTGCATAATCCGTGTTGACTAAGTACGTGCGATTGCTATACTTGCATAACGTTTTTGCTGCACGCGGAGAGTTCGCAACATTTCGCGGCAAGAGTAGGAGCGTCGCCCATGCTGATCGGCTACGCGCGGGTATCGACGCGGGATCAGAATCTCGATTTGCAGCGCGACGCGCTCAACAAGGCAGGCTGTGAACGGATATTTGAAGAGCAGGCCAGTGGTGCGCGAGATGACCGGCCACAGCTTGCTGCAGCTCTGTCGCATGCACGCGCCGGGGACATGCTGGTCGTTTACAAGCTCGACCGCCTCGGGCGCAGCATCCGCAGCTTGATTGACTTCGTGACCGGGCTGCGGGAGCGCCAGGTCGAGTTCCGCAGTGTATCCGACGGGATCGACACCGGCACGCCGGCCGGACAATTCTTCTTTCACGTCATGGCGGCACTCGCCGAGATGGAGCGGGAGCTGATCCGCGAGCGTACACATGACGGACTGGCTGCGGCGCGTGCACGCGGACGCCGAGGCGGCCGGAAGCCCAAGCTCAGTAATACCCAGATCGAGCACGCCCGGAAGCTGCTGGCCGATCGTAGCGTCACGATCAAGGATGTTGCGGCGAGCTTGGGGGTGAACCGGGCCACAATCTACCGCTCGCTCGGGCTTGGCGCGGTTGGCAAACCATCACGACAAGTTGCTTCGAGCAAGGATCCAAGTCTTGGGCGGGGCGATCCATGATGACCGCGCAAGTCGGCGGTCCGACCACCAGCGCTCGTGCGCCGCAGCCCTCCCGACAGCTCATAGACGCCACGCGTTTCGATCGGCGACCGCTGCAAAACCGCGTAACTCCGTTTGGCGATCTCGTTGCAATCGCGCAGAGAGGTCTTCTCACCGGCAACCGCGGGATCATCCATGATCCGGCAACCAAGACGTTGCTCCCGCGGCGTTGGACATCCAAAGCGTGGCTCGTTTGTCTCCTCCACTTCAGGGGCCAGCACCGGAGGTGATGGCTGGCCAGACCTGGACCGAACTTTTCTTTCTCGACGAAGCGGTGGCGCTCGCCGCCGGCCACCGCCCGTGCTTCTTCTGTCGCCGCGCGGATGCCGAGGCGTTTCGCTCGGCCTGGGGGAAGGCGAAGGGCATGAAAGCGCCATCGGCCCCGGAGATGGATGCCGTCCTACATGAGGAGCGGTTGGATCGAGGCCGCAAAAGAATGCACCCCATCCCTGGCGCTGTCAGCGACCTGCCGGATGGAGCGGTTATTGCCGCGGCCGGCAGGGCCTATACCATCGTCCGCAGCCTTGCCTTCCCCTGGGGCGAGCAAGGATATCAGCCGGCGCAACACATCCCTCGTCCTGACGGGCTGTTGACGCCCCCCTCCACCTTGCGTGCGATTCACGCCGGCTACCGCCCGATGTCGCATTCCGATCTTGAGGCAAATGCCGGCCGACCGTGACGAACGCCCACCCAAACCATCCGATTTGCGAGCAGTATCGGCCGATTTTGCACCCAAAGCGGGGTATTTTGGCGCAGTTTTGCTGCCAACACACGGTCTGGCAGTACGTGTCTATTCGACCCGTCCTGCAGATACCCGTTCTTTCCCAATACTTTAAGCTGCATTCGCGCGGAGCCGTGCTGCCCTCGCACGCGTGTACGCGGCGGTGGAATAGTCGGCCACGGAGCGGCGGCGTAGTGCGGCTGCGTGGCGGCGTAAAAGTCGGCCACTTGAGGAGAGGCTGTCCTTTTCGGTTTTCGGAAGGGACGGTCGGGGGTGTTTCAGGTGGAGGTATATGCGGCAGTTCGCCGGTATGTGCTCCTGGAGGGTCATAGCCGGCGGGAAGCGGCGGGAGTGTTCGGGCTGAGCCGGGACACGATCGCCAAGATGTGTCGGTTTTCGGTGCCGCCGGGTTACCAGCGGACGAAGCCACCGGAGAAGCCGAAGCTGGGGCCACTGACGCCGGTGATCGACGCGATCCTGGAGGCGGACCGCGGCGCGCCGGCCAAGCAGCGCCACACGGCCAAGCGGATTTTCGAGCGGTTGCGGGCCGAGTACGGGTATGCCGGCGGCTACACGGTGGTGAAGGATTACGTCCGGCTGCAGCGAACGCGGATGAAGGAAGCATTCGTGCCTCTGGCGCATCCGCCCGGGCACGCTCAGGTGGATTTTGGCCAGTGCATCGGCATCATCGGCGGCGTGCGCACGGTGATGCACGTCTTCTGCTTCGATCTTCCCCATTCCGACGCGCCGTTCGTGAAGGCCTATCCGGCGGAGACGACGGAAGCGTTCCTGGACGGGCACGTCTCGGCCTTTGCCTTCTTCGGCGGCGTGCCGCTGTCGATCCTCTACGACAACACCAAGCTGGCGGTAGCGCGGATCCTGGGCGATGGCCAGCGCACCCGGACCCGCGCTTTTACGGAGCTGGTCAGCCACTTCCTGTTCCGGGACCGCTTCGGTCGGCCGGGCAAGGGCAACGACAAGGGGAAGGTGGAGGGGCTGGTGAAGTACACCCAGCGCACCTTCATGACCCCGCTGCCGCACGCGGCCTCGTTCGAGGTGTTGAACGCGGCGCTGGCGGAACGGTGTCGCGCGCGCCAGGGTGAACATGCTGGCCGGCATGCAGAGACGATCGGCGAGCGGCTTATGCGCGATCTGACGGTGCTCAGCGGCGTCCCCGAGGGGCTGTTCGAGCCTTGCGAGAAGAAGCCGGCCAAGGTGTCGTCGACCGGGTTGGCCCGCTATCGGATGAACGATTACTCGGTCCCGACCCGCTTTGCCTTCCAGAGTGTCCTGGTGAAGGGCTTCGTCGACGAGGTGGTGATTGTCGCCAGCTCGGAGATTATCGCCCGTCATGGGCGGATCTACGGCCGCGATCAGTTCGTGTTCGATCCCAAGCATTATCTGGCACTGCTGGAGCAGAAGCCCGGGGCGCTGGACCAGGCCGCACCGCTGCAGAGCTGGACCTTGCCCGAGGGTTTCCAGCGCATCCGCCGTCTGCTCGAGAGCCGCATGGGCAATCGTGGCAAGAAGGAGTTTATCCAGATTTTGCGGCTGATGGAGGTGTTCGAGGAAGCGATCGTAGCCGCCGCCGTCGTCGACGCCATGCAGCTCGGCGCGATCGGCTTCGACGCGGTCAAGCAACTCGTATTGGCCCGCATCGAGCGGCGTCCGCCCCGGCTCGACCTGGCCCGGTATCCCTATCTTCCCGCCGCCGAGGTGAAGACCACGGCGGCGGCCGATTATGCCGCTCTGCTGGGGCGGAGCGCAGCATGACCGCCGCTCCGCCCCAGGTGCTGCTCGCCCATCACTTGAAGACGCTAAAGCTGCCAACTTTCCTGCGCGAGTACGACAAGGTCGCCGGCGAGTGCGCCCGGGAGGGCGTCGATCATCCCCGGTATCTGCTGCGCCTCGCCGAGCTGGAGCTGATCGATCGCGAGCGTCGTCTCGTCGAACGGCGTATCCGCGATGCCCGCTTCCCGGCGGTGAAGAGCCTGGATACCTTCGACTTCACCGCCATGCCCAGCCTCAACAAGCCTCTGGTATTGGAGCTGGCGCGCTGCGAGTTCGTCGTCGCCCGCGACAACATCATCGTGCTCGGCAACAGCGGGACGGGGAAGACCCACATTGCCCTGGCCCTCGGCCTGGCGGCCTGCCAGCGCGGTTTCTCGGTTACCTTCGCCACTGCCGCCGGCCTCGTCCACCAGCTCCAGGAGGCGCGCGACGAGCGGCGACTGTTGCGGCTGCAGCAAAACCTGGCCGCCGCAAAGCTGCTGATCATTGATGAACTGGGCTACGTCCCGCTCTCCCAAACCGGGGCGGAGCTGTTGTTCGAGGTCTTCAGTCAGCGCCATGAACGAAGCTCGACGATCGTTACCTCCAACCTGCCGTTCGAGGAATGGACCAGCGTGTTCGGCTCCGAGCGCCTGACCGGCGCGCTGCTCGACCGACTCACCCACCACGTCCACATCCTGGAGATAAACGGCGACTCCTATCGCCTGAAACACTCCAAGGCCCAACGGCGACGCCAGCTCGCTCAGGATGCCGGTCTCGCGGTCGATCCGGACACCGGCGAAATCCTCGACAACTGATCCAACCGAGCCGCCGATATATGGAGAGGGCCCCGCGGGGCCCTCTCCATATATCGATCAACCGCAGCCCCAATGGCCGACTGTTACTCCGCCCCGATGGCCAGCTTTCCGTCCGCCGTTGACACACGCGCCCGCGCGCGCGAAAGACGGTAAAATGAAGAGCCCTCAGACATCTGCGACATCCGGCTGCGAGCGGCCCAAGGTCCGTTATCGGCACGCTTAGCGGCCGGACGGGCCATGTTGGTTGGGCGTCGCCTTCGCGCCGAATTCCGGCCGTTCGCCGACTGTGACTCAGACCGCCGAAATCGACCCAAAGGCGGCCTTCATGACCTCGCGAGCCGATGATTGGATCCGCCGGGAAGCGGACGTTCGCCACGCCTTCGCCTTTCTCAGTCGGCTGCCGTTGGTAGCTGGCGCAACTGCTCCTTCAGCCGGTCGAAATCGACCGGCTTGGTGAGGAACTCGAAGGCGCCCAGTTCGCTGGCTCGGCGTCGCCGTTCGTCATCACCGTAGGCGGTTACCATCATCACCGGGAGCTGGGGGAACCGCTGCTTGATCTCGTCCAGCAATTGCAGCCCGTCCATCCCCGGCATGTTGATGTCGGACAGAATGACGATCAGATGCGGCTCGATCCCTTCCCCGAGTAGCTGCAACGCGCCCTCGCCTGAGTTCGCGAAGTGCATCACGTAGGTCCCGTCCCGCGCCTCGCGTCGAAAGCGCTGGCGGAACAACAGCGAGACATCGGGCTCGTCATCGACCACGAGGATGCTGACGCTCATTTCTTCACTCCCAATGTGCTGCGACTACTAGCGCGGCAGGCGGATGGTGAACTCCGTGAACTCGCCGACCTCGCTCTCGACCTCGATCGTCCCGCCATGCTGTTGGGTGACGATGTCGTAGCTGATCGAGAGGCCGAGGCCGGTGCCCTCGCCGGTCGGCTTGGTGGTGAAGAACGGCTGAAACAGCTTGTCGCGGATGTCGGGAGGTATGCCGGTGCCGTTGTCGCGGACGCGGACCTCGATGGCGTTGCCGAGTTCGCTTGTCGCCACAATCAGAGTCGGCCGGAACGCCCCGTCGCCATTCTCTCGCAAGCGCTTGTTTGCGGCATAGAAGCCGTTGCCGAACAGGTTGAGGAATACGCGGGTCATCTCCTGCGGCGCCAGCTCGATGGGCTTCAGTGCCGAGGCGTAGTCGCGCTCAAGCGCGATGTTAAAGTTCTGGTCCTGCGCGCGGGCGCCGTGATAGGCGAGGTTGAGGGCCTCCTCTATAACGCTGTTCAGATCGACCTCTCGGCGTTCGCCGCTTACCCCGCGCGAGTGTTCGAGCATGCTCCTGACGATGTTGTCGGCGCGCTTGCCGTGCTCGGCGATTTTTTTCAAGTTGCCGGTCAGCAGCTCCATCGTATCGTCGACATCGGCGCGCCTGTCGTCGTCGAGCGCGGCGATGGCAGGTGCTGTGGTCTCTTTCAACTCGTCGAGCAATTCGACCGAGAGGCTCGCGAAATTGTTGACGAAATTGAGCGGGTTCTTGATCTCGTGAGCGATGCCGGCAGTGAGCTGCCCCAGTGAGGCCATCTTTTCGGCCTGGATTAGATTGGCTTGGGCGGCTCTCAGGCCGCGCAACGCCGCCTCCGCCGTGTCGCGCGCCGCGCGGATCTCGGTTTCGCTGCGCTTGCGCTCGGTGATGTCGCTGTAGATCAGCACGAACCCGCCCTCGGGCACCGGGTTGTGGCGGACCTCGATCACCCTGCCATCGGGACGCGCGCGTTCGAAGCTGTAATGGTCGCCGAACTTGGGGCGCAGCCGTGCCAACTCGGCCTCGGGATCGACGGCGCCGAACTCGCCGCGCTTCGCGAGGTAGCGGATGTATTCCTCGAAGTCGTGCGTCTCGGCGAAGAAGGCGTCGGGCAGGTCGACAATCTCCTGGAAGTTGCGGTTCCACGCGGCAAGGCGCAGCTCCTGATCGAACATCGCGACACCGTCCGCCATGTTGTCGAAGGTGACGCGCAATTCGGCCTGGCGCTGCCGGATTTCGTCGAGCAGCCGCGCACTCTCCATGGCGATCACCGCCTGCGCGGCGAAATTCTGCAACAGCGCGATCTGCTCGTCGGAGAACGGGTGCACCTTCTTCCGGTAAATGGTGAAGGCGCCCAATAGAGCGTCGTCCTTGCGGAGAGGTACTGCGAGGTAAGTGCGCGTCCCTGCGACATCGACGAGCGCGCGTCTTACAGGATTTCCCTGTCGATACCCCTCATCGTCAGCGGCATCGGCAATGTGCACGAACCTCTCGCCGCGTACCAGCCGACCCATTCCAGTCGCTGACCCGAGAAGTACCGGCTCGCGAAGCAGATTCGCCACCTGCTCTGGTACGGCCTGCATCGCCACTACGTGGTGAACGTCGTCGCCTTTGTAGAGCGAGAGAACGCCGAAGCCCGCCTCGCACAGGCGGATTCCCTTCTCCAGGATAGCGTCGAAGACCGGCGCCAAGTCGCCGGGCGACGCGTTGATTACCCCCAGCACCTCGGTGGTCGCGGTTTGCTGCTCCAGCGACGAGGTCAGTTCGCGGTTGCGCCGTTCGAGTTCGTCGGCCGCTTCCCGGCGATAGGTCTCCATCACCACGTAGAGCAGCGATTTGAGAAATTTCGCCACCGTCACCAGCGCGACCGTCTGCTGGTCCGAACCGGGAAACAACTGCAAGATCACGCCGGTGAGGATCGCTTCGAGCTTTGTGAAGGCCTGAAAAATATCGGTGTTGCGAACACCGTACTGCAGCGCGACGAGGGTGGTTTGCTTAACCTCGCCGGCCAATTCCTCGACGCGGTCGCCCGCAAGCAGCCGGCGCAGAAAGGCGGCCAGCGCGCCGAACAGCGCGGCGACCTCCTCGGGCAGCAGATGCAGGTCGTCAAACCAGGCAAGGGCTTCGACCTCGGCCTGCCATTGGGCAACGATCCACTCCTGGATCTCGGACGTCAGCGTCTCCTGGACCAATTCGAGATAGGCCAGATCCGCCGGCCCGATATCGAAATTGTCGAAGATGTGCAGGTCGGCCGGCAGCAGGGCATCCATTGCCTCAAGACTGGACGTGCTCACCGGTACGGGCTCTTTTCCATGGCCTCGGCATAGGCCGCAGGGAAGGCCGCAATAAACCCCTCCACGGCGGCGGCCGGGGTAAGCCGCGACAGGCTGATGCGAATTCCTCCCTGGTTGTAGAGACTGTCGATCCCCATGCTGCGTAGCACCCGCGATTCGGGAAGGGCCGAGGTGCACGCCGCCCCGGTTCCGACATGGACGCAGCGGCGCGACAGCGCCTCGATCAGATCCTCTTGGAACAGGCCCGGAAAGCAGACATAGGATGTCGTCCACAGCCGCGGTGCCGACTGGCCGGCTACCAGGCAATGGGGAACCTGGTCCGCAAGAAAGGCTTCGAGCCGGTCGCGCCAGCCCGAGCTGGGCGGCGGGGCGGTCGCCGCTTCTTCGAGCGCGACCGCCGCCGCGGCGATTGCCGGCACGTTGACGGTGCCGCTGCGGATGCCGCCCTCCTGGCCACCGCCGGGTAGGACCGGCGACAGCTGGAAACAGGGATTGAGCACCGCAATGGCACCCACTCCGAGCGGGCCATGAAACTTGTGCGCCGAGAGGGTCAGCGCATCGGCCCGCGCGGCAATCTCGTCGAGCGGTATCTTGCCGGCCGATTGCGCGGCGTCGACGTGCAGCAGCCCGCCTGAGCGGTGAGCGAGCGCGGCGATTTCTGTCACCGGGAAGATGACTCCGGTCTCGTTATTGACATGCATCATCGAAACCAGCGTTGGGCGGTCCGCGATCAGGTCTTCTAGGTGATCGAGATCCGGGGTCCCGTCCGGCCACGCGCGACACACCGCCACCGGCCGCTCCAGTCGGAAGTCGCGCAGGTTGTACACCGAACTGTGCTCCAGCTCGCTGACGACCAGCTGCTCGCACCGATTTGCTGGGTGGTGCAGCGCACCGAGCAAGCACAACCCGTTGGCCTCGGTGCCGCCGGAGGTGAACAAAACTTGCCTCGCGCCGCCGAGGTGCCGCACAAAGCACGCGCGCGCCTCCTCTAAGACGTTGCGTGCGGCCGTTCCGAGGCCATGCAGAGCGGCGGCGTTGCCGAGCGGTCCGCGCAGCAATTCGGCGACGCGCTCGCGGCCAGCGGGCGACATCGCGGTCGTCGCATTGTTGTCGAGATAGGCCACGGCGCCCGCCGAGCGGCTCATGACAAACCGGCCAATATCGCTTCCTGGGCGGCGCGGTTCGCGTGCAGCCGGGGGTCGCGCAGATAAGTGATCGTCACAGAAGCGAGCCCCAGAGCACCGTTGATCAAAAAGCTGCCGTCGCGCGGCTCGATCCGGAAGGTGACCCGCGCTTGCGGCAACAAGTGCCTGGCATCATAGACCGAGACCCGAAAAACGTCCTTGTCGGCGTATTGTGCGAACAGGCCGTCGTCGATCGCCGAGCCGAGCGTATAGCGGTAACGTTCGCGGTAGAGGCAGTCGTAGATTTTTTCGGCCGCCTTGATCATCGGACGCTCCGCGCGGCCTTACACCGGAACGCGCGCGCCCTCCAGCTGGTGTCCGCCCTGGGCCGTTTGGGCAAGCTCGGCGCGGATCTCCGTGTAGGGATCGCCCATCGCCTGGCAGGCCGTCATGCGCGCCTGAAATACCGGCCCGCGCTTGAACAGCCGGTTATAAAACTCCGGTGTCAAGTCGGGCTTCCGGTGGATGTCGCCCAGGTAAATCAGGTTCATCAGGCCTGCGGCCCCTCCGGTTGCCAGATAAGAAATACCGTGATCGGCGGTTCCGTACATGCGGCGGTAGCCCACCGACTCGTAGTCGTTGTAGATGCGGAAGGTGGCCCCGTCAGGGGTGACGTCAAGCACCTTCCAGATGCCCCACCCGAGGGCGTTCGTGCAGGCGACGATGCCGAACAGCCAATCCTCCCTGGTTTTCAGCATTGGCCTCACCAGGGCATCCCATTCCGGGGAGGTCATGATGCCGCCCATCGTATTGAAAGCACAGGCATGGCCGGCCTCGATGAACAGGTCCGCCGCGACCTTGACGCCCTCGGACCCGGCTGCTGCCACCATCTCTCGCTCGAAGGCGAAGCTGATGCGGTTGTAGTAATCGGCGTACATGCGGGTCAGGTACACGCCGAAAGCGGGAATGAGGCCATCTGTATTGACCGGTAGCGGCATCCCCACGACAGCTCCGGTGACGCCCTCCCGTTTGACCGAGGTGGCAGGTTCGGGGTCGTTGCCGACGGTGACTAGAAGGGGGGCCCGCCGCTGCTCGTACACCGCAAAATTGGCCGGTCCCCGGCCCAGCAGGAAGACATCCTCGTCTACCCCGGTGCTGCGGCAGGCGGTCTGCCTCACCTGAACGCTGGCCGGATCGAGGCTATAGATTGCCGCCAGCGCGCCCGCCAGAAAGCCGGCCGAAAAGAACCCGATGGGCGTCCGGGAGCGACCGAATTTCTCCTTCCAGCCAGTCGAGTAATGGCTCGACCGCGTGCGTACCTCACCGCCCTGTGCCGTGATCGCGCTCAGATCGATCAGACCAAAGCCGCACGCGCTGTAGAGCGCGCTCACCGTCTCCTTGCGAGCCGCGACATCCGCGGTTTGGGGCAACAGACTGGTCAATTGCGCGAAGACCACCTCGACCGCTGCGCCGACCAGGATCGGCGCGCTGTCGATGTACTCGGCGTCCTGGATCGAACGCTGCAGAAAACAGTTGTAGTGGTGGCAGTGCAGGATCATCGGCTCACCGTCCACGACGAGCCGACCCGTGGGGAAGTCGTAACATTGCGAAAACTCAAACATTCAACACCTCCCTCGCCACCAGGAAGTCCGGCAAGGGCTTCCCGACCACCTCTTCCGCGGCACGGACGATGGCCGCGCTCAATTCTTCCGGAAGGGTTATACCGGTTTCCAATTTTTCGATCGTGGCAGCAGTCAGCGTGATTTTATTTTTTATCAACAGAAGCATTACCTTAATCAAGATGCGATCGACGGCCTTAACCTCACCGTTATCCTTGGCCCAATCGAATACTCCTTTGACGTCAAACATAGCCGTCGCTGTCCTCGCTTATCGGTTTTCGGGACGACCGGTCTAGCTGTCGTCCGCGACACCGGTCGACTTTGCCCGTCGCCGGACGGCTGCGACGTTGGACCGGTTAAAGTCCGAAAACTTAATATGCCACAAGAATCCCCTGGCCTAAGCCGCACACGACTGAAGCACGAGGAGCTTGCCATGGATGACGATATACCCCTGCCAAGCGCTCCACCAGCGGCAGCGCTGTAAAAGGCGCAGTAGGGTGTCCTAGTCCCGGCTTCGGGCAGCCAATGACCGTTTTTTTACCGCAGGGCCATCCCAGGCTGGGCAGACCGGGAATGACGCAAAACCACTCCAACTTCGTCGTTGCTTGGTCCGGGTAGATGGCTGCTTCGGGGCAACTCGAGCCGTTGCCGCCATCAAGGTTGAGCGACCGGTGTCGGATCAGTTACCAGACCTTCGACGGCGCAGCAGCGACCGGCGGGAACGCGCCGATTTCGGCCATTCGCGCTATCATGAGCGACCGTCGGTTCGACCCAAACGTGTGGCTCCATAGGCGATGGGTACGGCTCTTTCTTCAAACGCCGGTTTGACGAAGCGGCGGCAAATCTGCGCCTGTCCACTTAAGACCATCCCGGCTATCCGGCACTCCGACCTTTCTGATATTGAAGAGGGCACCTCTGGTGAGCTGCTAGCTGGTTTTTGAGGGGTCGCGAGTTTTGCGGATTGAGGACTACGCCTTGATCGGTGACTGCGCGACGGCGGCGCTCGTCGGGCGCAACGGCTCGATCGACTGGCTATGCCTGCCGCGCTTCGATTCGCCGGCCTGCTTTGCCGCGCTGTTGGGCGGGCCCGAGCATGGCCGCTGGCTGATCGCGCCCTCGGATTCCGGTCATCGCGTCAAGCGGCGATACCTCGACGGCTCGCTGGTGCTGGCGACCACGTTCGAGACCTCGGCAGGTGCGGTCGAACTGATCGATTTTTTACGGCCGCGGCGTGGGCCGCTTTATCTCGTGCGCCTCGTCCGCGGCTTGCGTGGGCACGTCGTGATGGGCGTCGAATTCATCTTGCGTTTCGATTACGGCGCGATGGTCCCCTGGGTCGAGCCGCTGCCGGAGGGCGGCATTTCGGCGGTGGCCGGACCTGAGCAAGTGGTGCTGCGCACAACGGTGCCGCTCCTTTCCGAAGACCACAAGATAATCGGCGAGTTCGAGATCAGTGCCGGAGAGACGATCCCATTCTCGTTGACCTACGGTCCGTCCAATCAGCCGCCACCGCGTCCGGTCAATGCCGAACGGGCCCTGCACAACTCGCTCGCCTTCTGGCGACGATGGTCGGACCAATGCGCCCCGGCGGGACCGTGGACGGACACGGTCAAACGCTCCCTGGTCGTACTGAAGGGCCTAACCTATGCGCCGACCGGCGGCATCGTTGCCGCGCCGACGACCTCTTTGCCCGAGCAGATCGGGGGCACCCGCAATTGGGATTACCGGTATTGCTGGCTGCGTGACGCTACTTTCACTCTCTTGGCGCTTTTGAATGCCGGATATTCCGATGAGGCGCGGGCCTGGCGCGACTGGCTGTTCCGCGCGGTGGCCGGCAGCCCCGATCAGATGCAGATCATGTATGGGCTTGGCGGTGAGCGAAGGCTGACCGAATGGGAAGTGCCGTGGCTGCCGGGCTACGAAGGCTCACGGCCCGTTCGAATCGGAAACGACGCCGCGCACCAAATTCAACTCGATATCTTTGGTGAGATCTTTGATGCGTTCTACCAAACCCATCTGCACGGCCTGCCTCCGGTTGAGCGCGGCCCCGCGATAGGCCAAGCCGTCCTCGAGCATCTCGCTGGTATCTGGGATCGACCCGACGAGGGGATCTGGGAGGTGCGGGGCCCACCGCAGCATTTCACCCATTCTAAGGTGATGGCCTGGGTCGCCTTCGACCGAGCGATCAAGATCTCCGAACGGCTCGGCGCCAACTGGGCCGAGCGCTGGCGCGGGGTGCGCGACCAAATCCATGCCGACGTGTGCGAAAAGGCTTTCGACAGCGAACTCGGGAGCTTTGTCCAGGCCTATGGCACAAAGGCACTCGATGCGAGCCTGTTGCTGCTGCCGCTCGTAGGCTTTCTGCCGCCAACCGACCCGCGCATGGTCGGCACGGTCAAGGCGATCGAAGAGCGTCTGCTCGTCGACGGGTTCGTGCTGCGCTACGATACGGGCCAGGGCGTTGACGGGCTACCGCCCGGGGAAGGGGCGTTTCTGGCCTGCAGCTTCTGGCTCGCCGACAATTACATTCTGCAAGGCCGGATCACCGAGGCGCGTGACCTTTTCGAAAGGTTGCTGGGGCTCACCAACGATCTCGGCCTGCTGGCGGAGGAATACGACCCACGCGCCCAGCGTCAGGTCGGAAATTTTCCACAGGCGTTTTCGCATGTCGCCTTGGTCAATACCGCCTTCAATCTGACCCGCAGCGGAGGCCCGGCCGAACAACGGGTCGCACCTCGATGAGGAAGAACCCGTGGATGCAGGCCGTGGTTGGCCGTCTGCGGTCATCTTTGTTGGCTCGACGAGGGAGCTCGTGAACACAGCCGATTACGCGGCGGAAGAACGCCTGCGCGACAATCTCCCGTTGCACATCCGCGCGCTATGCCCGAGCGATCGTGCGGCCATGTTCGCGAGTTTTCAAAGAATGAGCGGGGAGTCGCGCTATCGCCGGTTTTTCGCACCGAAAAATGGCTTCAGCGAACGCGAGATCGAGTATTACATCAATGTCGACTTCATCAGCCATGTCGCGCTGGTGGCGGTTCTCGGGGAGGGGAATTCCGAGGTGATCGCCGGTGGCGGACGGTACATCGTCACCGAGCCGAATCGCGCCGAAATTGCCTGCGCAGTGGATGACGCGCATCAGAACCTCGGCATCGCAACGCATCTGATACGACATCTTCTCGTCATCGCACGACATCAGAAGATCGTCGAAGTATTCGCCGAGGTACTGCCGGACAACCGCGCGATGCTGAACGTGTTTCGCCGTTGTGGTTCCAGGATGACTGCACGCCGCGACGGTGCGGTCGTCCACGTTTCGCTCGATCTGCGTATGGGCGGATGAGGCCCGCGTTCGCACTGCCCAGCGCTAGCGGGACAGCGAGGAGAGACCTCACATCATCAATTTACGTGATGCCGCCTACAACCTGATCCGGCGAAGGATCGCTCGCCATTCCTAACCGAGCTAACTAATCCCCGACCACTGCGCGAATGGCGCCTTCGGGGCATCAAGAGCCGTCCCAGCCGTGTCACCTCAAGGTCCGCTGCCGGATCAGAAAGCAGACCAGCGCTTGTGCGCGCTCGCATGGCGCGCCAAGTCCGCTCCCCTGTTCCACGCGGAACAGAAAGGTGCTGTCGGGGATTAGGCATGGAGAGAAATGTGGACGTTCTGCCGTCGCAACGACGCGAACAACGAACGGCGGATGGGCGATGGAAGCCAGGCGTCGTGCCGATTGGAGCACGGCCATGGCAGAAGGGCCAGGCGCCAAATCCTAGCGGCAAGGGCGGCGATTATCACGAAGCGCTAAAACTCGCCCGCGAGACGTCAAGACGTTCAATCGAGCGTTCGGGCTGAGGCCCTTCAGAATGACAAACGGGCTGGCACGGTCGGCTTCGCGTTGAGGTAAGTCTGTTCCACGTGGAACAGACTAAAAGTGAGAGATGATCAAGCTCCCCTTGACGCTGGCATCAGCGGCACGATCTCGGCGGTGGTTTCGGTACCTGAGCAGAACTGCGCCCACGCCTCCATCAATTGTCGCCTCTTTTCGAACAGGTCGCCGCGCCGATAAGCCGCCTCGACCTTATTTCCAACCGTGTGAGCCAACGCCATTTCGACCACCTCGCGGGGATACGTGGTGCGTTCGGCCGCCCAATCCGAAAAGGTCGAGCGGAAGCCGTGTGCGGTCAGGTCGTCGCGCTTCATGCGGCGCAGCAGCATCAGCATCGTCATATTGGACATCGGCAGTGCTCGCCGGAGACCAGGGAACACCGGTGCACTGGGATCTGGCTCTCCATCGCGTTGCAGGGCTAAGGGCTGCGCATCCTCGAGCACGGCGAGGGCTGCGTTGGATAAAGGCACGCGGTGTTCGCGGCCTGCCTTCATCCGCACAGCCGGCACCGTCCAAACTTTCGCCTCAAGATCGATTTCGGCCCACCGTGCGCCCAACGCCTCTCCTGTGCGCGCTGCGGTCAAGGCCGTGAATTCCAGCGCCCGCGCTGCCATACCGTTCCGGGTCCGCAAAGCCGCCAGAAATGCGGGCATTTCGTCAAAGGGCAGGGCGGCATGGTGCTCGACCTTCCGCACCTTGGCTGGTGCAGGGAGAACGTGCGCAAGATTGCCTTTCCATTGCGCCGGGTTTGGTCCCTGGCGGAAGCCTCGCACTGTGGCGGCGTCGAGCACGGCCTCAATGCGGCCTCGCACCCGGCTAGCTGTTTCCGGCTTCTGCGTCCAGATCGGGTCGAGCACCTGGACGACAAGTCCAGCATCGATTGCCGAGACAGGCAATTCCCCCAAAGTGGGGTAGACGTATGTGGCGAGGGTGGCCGTCCATTGCGCTGCATGTTTCGCGTTGCGCCAGCCCGCACGGTTCTTTTCGATGAACTCGACCGCGCATTCGCGAAAGGTTCGGCCCTTCGCCACGGAAACCCGCTGCGCTTGCCGCTGAGCCGCCTTTACGTCGAGGGGATCAATGCCCTCATGCCGTTGCTTCCGATGATCTGCGGCCCTGCGGCGCGCATCAGCTAGGGAGATATCGGGGAAGGGTCCCAACCCCATGTCGCGCCGCTTGCCGTCGAGTTGGAACCTGAACACCCAGGACTTTGCGCCCGTCCGAGAAACGCGGAGATAAAGGCCGCCGCCGTCATGCAGCACCATCGGCCCTTGTTTCGCCCCCGTCACTTCGATCGCAGACAGTTTCCCGATGCGCGCCATTCTGTCGCCTCCGCTGCGGAGGGGTGCAGTCGGGGAGGCATGTTTGCCATTCCCCATTTCATTCCCCCATTCATATTGAGATGGTATGATATAGGGTGACGCAACACGACATCAAAGCCCCAGATAATCGGGGCTTTATGCCTTGATTTGGGTCAGCCCGAAACTGCTAGAAACAGGAGATTGGCGGAAGAGGCAGGAGTCGAACCTACCGAGGACGCCTGAACGCCCTCCAACGGGTTTGAAGCCCGCGCGCCCCACCGGGAGCGGTACTCTTCCGAGCGGCAGAATTGCTGGCATTTTGGGGCAGGTCAACGGCTCTTAAGCTCACCGTTTTGCAAAACCGTCCGCTGGTTTTGCAATCGACCGTTCCGCGGCGGTTCTTTCCTGGCGTCCTCAAGGACGTGAACGGCTGCTGCAGTGGCTCGCCGGCGATCGGCGCGGTCGCTGTCATGAAGGGAAGCGGCCATGCTGCGATGCCCTAGCAGCGCCAACGGTACGTTGGCAGTCACCAGGCCGGTCGCCGGATTGACCACCTCAAAGGTCTGGCCCGAGACGGCGCCGGCCATCTTGCCGTCGATCAGCATTTTTGGGCTACGGCCGAGGAATGTCGTCGCATGGCGCAGCCTCGGGTCGAGTTCGATCGTGTCCATTGCTTTCCTCCCGGTCCGGTTGGCGACGGCGCGGTCAGGAAACGAAAGCCGCGCCAGAACGCTATATCCACTAACATACAGCGTATGAGCGCAATATCGACTGTGTGAGACTGTCTCTGATCGCCGCTAAAGGCCAAACAGACGATACCGGTTGACGGCACCGGGAATTAGGCTGCCGTCGCACGTCGGGTACCGCGCGAACCTGGTCGCGCGCCCGGCGATGGCGACGAAGCCGGGACGCGGTGGGTGTTGGCAGGTCGGGCCATACATCCCCGCCTCGTCGTTCGCCCCTGCGGCAATTAGGCCGCTGAGCGCTCCAAATGCGGCAAATCCTCTTCACATTCGACCCGGCGGCGCTTGGCCCGATCGGGTAGGATGGCGCCTCCATCATCTTCCCAGCGCTGGATTTCGAGGGGTGTCGGCTCTAGCCGGGGTAATCCGAGCCCGGCGGTTGCCGGCCGGCGGTCACGACCGGTCATCGAAAAAATTAGCTTTGTCATCTGCGCTCCATTGCCGCCCCGCGTGCGGAGCAACACCAAAAAGGAACAGAGCTTGGAGGAGCGTCCTCTGACGGGGAGTCTGCGATCCCCGCTGATCATAAGCAGGCCAAAGCAGCAGGCTTTGACCGGTCTTTAGTATTTGGGCCGGTGCGACACCGCCCACCTGCGCGCGTGCTCGATTGGACCACGCGGGGGCTGTGCGGCGCGGAAGCGCTTCATGGTAGGTAGTGCCTCCATCCGCTCGCGCCAGGAACGGATCGCCGGAAAATTCGGATACATCGCCTGCGCTTCAGGCGAGAAGCCGAACGCGTGAATGATCGGTAACATGTAGATGTCGGCTAGGCTCAGGTCCGCTCCCAGCAGAAACGGCTTCCCGTCCGATAGCCCCCGCTCCATGACCTGGAGACAGACCTCCGCCTTTGGCATTGCGTGCGCCACGACGTCCTCGTCGGAGGCAATCCCGAGTTGCGGGAATACGTTGCGCTCATGCGAGACGTGGTAGATCAGGTACGGGTAGTAATAGCCATTGATCGCGCTGATCCATTGGTTCATGCGCGCCCGCTGCCGCGGGTCGGCGGGCGTCAACTTCGGCCCGTCGAACGCGTCGTCGACGTAGCCGACGATGGCCGCCGTCTCATAGACTGCGAAATCGCCGTGCTGCAGGATTGGCACTCGCTCGAACGGATGCAGCGCGAGGTGGCTCGGCGTGTTCATCTCCGTCTCGAGATCGTGGAAGGCGTACGGCACCTCCTTATGGGTCAGGACGATGCCCGCCATCTGGACATAAACGCTTCTGGGAAAACCGAAGAGAGTAACGTCAGGCATTGGGTTCTCCAGCCCGCCGCCAGCCTCGGGTCCGCACCGGGAAATACATTCCGCCACAAGCCCTAAGCCCGGCGAGCGGGCAAAGTGCAGTGCTTGGGCTAATGCCTTGGGAATGCCGGGCGACTGCGATGGAGCCCGACCTCGCGGCATGTGGGATGTGCCCGACAGAAAGTCAATCACCGGTCTACGAGCGGTTGGATCGTCGATGTCGGGTTCTTGGCGCTGCCACGGAATTTTGTTGCGGTCGGTTCGACGGGCGCCTATATCGCGGTGATGGGGTTGAGGCAGACACCCCGCTAGACGGTCACTCGTCCAAGCTCTGCGCCACTCGCCAAGCGAGGAGAGCGCACTGTGTTGGACAAGGGCCGTTTTTTTGTTGCCGCTGACCGTGCTCGACGAGGCATGCGATGAGCCTCGCACCCGAGCAAGCGGCGCCGACGGATGTGCGCCAACGTCGGCCGATCCGCGAGATCGTCACCTATTTCCTGCGTCTCGGGTCGATTGGTTTCGGCGGCCCGGTGGCCCTCGTCGGCCAGATGGAAAGGGAGCTGGTCGACGAGAAGGGCTGGCTGAGCAAAGAGGAGATGCGCGACGCGATCGCCGTTTCCCAGGCTCTGCCCGGCCCGCTGGCGATCCAGGTCGGCATCTTCATCGCCTATCTGCGCGGTGGCTTCTGGGGTGCCTGGGCCGGCGGCTGGGCGTTCATTCTTCCGAATTTCCTGATCGTCGCCGCGCTGGGGGCGCTTTACGTCCATTTTGGCGGGCTCAGCTGGATGACCGCGGTCTTCTACGGGGTCAGCCCGGCCGTCATCGCTCTGATCCTCCATTCCACCTACCGGCTCGCCAAGCTGGGGATGGAAGACTGGCCGCAATGGGTCGTTGCTGCCGTGTGCTTCGGCGTGACGATCTGGCTGCAGGCCGAGGTCGCGCTGCTGTTCGTCGGCGCCGGTGTTCTCGGGGTCCTTTATTACGGAACGCTGTCCCGAGGCGCGAAGCCGAGCGCCATGCTCGCGCTGGCACCGATTGCCGTCGAAACCAGCAAGGAGCCGACATTCGGCGTGCTCGGTCAGCTCAGTGTCTTTTTCCTCAAGGCGGGGAGCCTGACCTTCGGAAGCGGCCTCGTCATCGTGCCCTTCCTGGAAAAGGGGCTGGTACAGCAGACCGGTTGGCTCGACGGGCGTGAGTTTCTCGTCGCGGTCGCTGTCGGGATGATGAGCCCCGGCCCAGTCGTGATCACCGCGACGTTTGTCGGCTACCTCGTCGCCGGCTTTTGGGGTTCGCTCGTCTCGACGGTCTCGATCTTTCTGCCCTCCTTCATTCTCATCCTGGTGGTGGCGCCGATCCTCGCGCGGCATCGCGGTAACGCCAACGTGCAAGGCTTCATCAAGGGCGCCTACGCGGCGGCGATCGGCACCATCCTCGGCGCCTGCGTGTTGCTCGGCAAGATCGCGGTCGGCGACTGGGTCACGGCGCTGATCGCGGCCGCCAGCCTCGCCGTCCTGTTTTGCTGGAAGGTCAGCAACCCGCTGCTCGTGGGCGCAACCGCGGTTATCGGGCTGATCGCCTTTCCGCTGCTCCAGCCGGCCTGGGTGATGGTGCACTAAGCAATGCGCCGGCGCCGAGTTGCGGTGGCCGCGATCCTGATAGGGAGCATTCTTATGACGACAAACACCGGTGCCGAGCCCGCCGCCGTCAAGGTCGACATCCTGGCAATGCGGCCCGGGTTCGAGCCCGATGACTTCACATTCTGGCGCACCGGCGAAGGCGGGGCCGCGGAATGGCGGGTCGTGACCGATCTGTCGGCCCCCGGTCAGCAGGCGATTGCCCAGACCAGCACCGACAAAACCGGCTATCGCTTTCCACTTGCCGTCTACGAGCCGACCTCGGCGAAAAACGTCGATGTGGTGGTCCGGTTCAAGCCGGTCGCTGGGGCGGTGGATCAGGCCGGCGGCATCGCCGTGCGGCTGACCACACCGGATGACTACTACGTCGCCCGCGGCAACGCGCTTGAAGACAACGTCCGGTTCTATCGCGTCGTGAACGGCAAACGCGAACAGGTCGCGGGCGCCAACATCAAGGTGAGCGCAAAGGAGTGGCACACGCTCGGTCTTCGCGCCGAGGGCGAGCGCTTCACCGTCACCTATGACGGCAAGGAGCTGTTCTCGGCGCTGGACGCGACCTTTCCCGGTGAGGGCAAGGTGGCGTTGTGGACCAAGGCCGACAGCGTCACCCATTTCGACGATCTGACCATCCGCAAGCTGCCCTAAGGGCGGAGGAAACATGACACCACAAACGAACATCGCCGTCCGGCCGCTGTTGTTCAAACCGCACCGGCTCAATGGGCTGTCGGACCGGCTGCTCGTCAGCCATTACGAGAACAACTATGGCGGCGCGCTGCAGCGTCTCAACGCCATCAATGCCCGGCAGGCTGGGCTTGATTGGAACCAGATGCCGATCTTCGAGATCAATGGGCTGAAGCGCGAGCAGTTGATCGCCGCCGGCTCGGTCGTGCTGCACGAGGTCTACTTCGACGCCATTGGCGGCGAGGGCGGCGATCCGCCGCCCGGCCCGCTGGCGCGCGCGATCCAGCGGGACTTTGGCAGCATCGCCGCCTGGCGCGCCGAGTTCACCGCGATGGCCAAGGCGCAGCGCGGCGGTTCGGGCTGGACGATCCTCGTCTGGTCGGACCGTCTCGGGCGCCTCGTCAACCAATGGGCGGCCGATCACGCGCATGGGTTGCCCGGCGGCGCGCCGATCCTCGCCCTCGATATGTACGAGCATGCCTATCACATCGATTTCGGGGCGCAGGCTGCCGCCTATGTCGACCGGCTGATGGACAACCTCGCCTGGGACCGGATCGAGGCGCGTTACCGGCAAGCGACCGGCGAGCCCCTGGTGCCGGGCAACCCATTTTTGCCGCTGGGGGCGCCCGCCAATGTCGAAGCCCGCATCTCGGCTGAAGAGCTACGGGTGGCGCTCGGCCGGGATACCGATGACCGCCCTGTGCTGCTGGACGTCTGCCTTCCCATCGATCTTGAGCGGCGCCGCGACATGCTGCCGGGCGCCAGCTTCCATGCGCCCGGCGCGCTGCCGCGGTGGGCGGAGGCGTTGCCGCGCGACCGGCCGATCGCCGTCTACTGCATCTACGGATTTCAGGTCAGCGGGGAGACCACGGAAGCGCTGCGGCAGCGCGGCTACGACGCACGTTCTCTGGTTGGGGGGATCGCGGCCTGGCACGCGATCGGGGGCACCACCGTCCCGCTCGACACGAGCACCTATGAGGAGAAAAAATCATGACTTGGCTGCGGGTCATTCCCGTCGCCGTGCCGGCCCTTTTTGCCACTGCCCTCGCGACAACCTCGGCGGCAGCGCCACCTTGGGACAAGGTCGCCGACGCGCAGGGAAAGCCCGGCGCGGTGATGGCGGGCGGGATCTATAGGGTCGGCCTGCCGCGTACCGACTTGAATGTGACGCTCGACGGCGTCGAACTGAAACCGGGGTTCGCCTTGGGTAGCTGGGTCGCCTTCGAGCCGGAGGGCGATCAGGCGATGGTGATGGGCGATCTGGTACTGACCGAGACCGAGGTCAGCCCGGTCATGCAAAAGCTCGTGGAGAAGGGCTTCGACATCACCGCCCTGCATAGTCACATGCTGAACGAGGAGCCGCGGCTCTTCTTCATGCATTTCTGGGCCAATGACGACGCGCAGAAACTGGCGAAGGGTCTGCGCGCAGCACTCGACAAGATCGATGTGGCGCACGGCTGACACCGGGCGGGCGGAAGCCGCGTCGAGGCGCACCCTGGCGCTCCGATGCGCCCTGGGGGCGTGAAGATGTCGGGGCGTGTCCTCCTCCTGGCCGCCGCGCTTTCTGCGGCGGCCGGCGTGGCGTGCGCGGCGGACCCGCCCTTGGCGCTGGAAGCAAAAATCCCTCTGGGCGCGGTCAGCGGCCGGATCGACCATCTCGCCGTCTCCCTCAAACGGCAGCTCCTGTTCGTGGCGGAGCTGGGGAATGACAGTCTCGGGGTCGTCGACCTCGCGGCGCAAAAGCTTCGGGCTACCGTTACCGACCTCAGCGAACCGCAAGGCGTCGGCTACGAACCGGACAGCGATACGGTGTATGTCGCGAATGCGGGCGACGGGTCGGTGCGGGTCTTTCGCGGCGAGGATCTCGCCCCGATTGGCCGCATCGATCTCGGCGACGATGCCGACAATGTGCGTATCGACAGGGCGCGAAAGCGCGTGCTGGTGGGGCACGGCAAAGGCGCCATTGCGGTAATCGATCCGGCCGCGCGCGCGAAAGTGGCCGATTACCGCCTCCGCGGGCATCCCGAGGGTTTTCAGATCGACGGCGACGGGACGCGGCTGTTCGTGAACGTGCCGGATACCCACGAAGTCGCGATCGTCGATCTTCCCGGTGGTGACATTCGCACGACGCCGGTTGGCGGTCTGCGCGGCAATTTTCCTTTGGCCGTCGATACAGGGACAGAGCGCATTCTGGTGGTGTTCCGGTCTCCGCCCACACTCGCGGCGCTGTCGAGCACCGACGGGCACATGGTGGCGAAGACCGATACGTGCGGCGACGCGGATGACGTTTTTGCCGATCAGAAGCGCGGGCGCGTCTATGTGAGTTGCGGCGACGGGTTCGTCGACGTGTTCGAGCGGCGCGATGACGGTTACGCGCGGCTCGGCCGCGTGCCGACTGCATTGGGCGCACGCACATCGCTGTTCGTGCCTGAACTCGACCGGCTGTTTGTCGCGGTCCGGAGTTCGGGGCGAGAGCCGGCGGCGGTTTGGGTGTTCCGGCCGCCACCATAACGGTCGAACCGCAAATCTTGGGGATCCGGCAGCCTCCCCTTCAGATGGCGACAACCATCAAAGCGCTGATCACTTTCGAGTGAAGAGCCATCGATGGTTGGTTTGGATTCCGCACAGACGAAGCGATTTACCCGCCGGCATATTCTCAGTGTCACGGCGGGCGCCGCGGGGGCTGGCGTTTATGCAGCCGGCGGTCCTGCGCGAGCCGCGGATGTCGCTGGCGGTCCGCCAGCCGCGGCGCTGCCGATCGACCCGGTTACGGTCAGGCGCCGCGGCGTCGGCCTCCGAGGCTACGATCCCGACCGCGCCTTCACCGGCTTTACGTTGTTCAGCCCACTGCCTAGCGACAACCGGACCGTCTACCTGATCGATATGCTGGGAAACGTCGTCCACACCTGGACCATGCCCTATCCGCCGGGCCAGTCCGGCTACCTGACCGAGCGCGGGACGCTGTTCTACAACGGGCAAATCCCGAACGAGAGCCACGTCGGCCGCGCCCCGTATCGAGCCGGCTCGGCGCTGGAGATGACCTGGGATGGTCGCATTCTCTGGGAGGTAAAGCATCCCGACCACAACCATGACGGCATCCGATTACGGAATGGCAACGTCCTGCTGATCTGCCAGAAGCCGTTGCCGGAGGGGTTCGCGGCCAAGGTCCAGGGCGGCCGACCCGGCACCGAATACGACGACGGCAAGATGGATGCGCCTTACCTCGTTGAACTGACCACCGGCGGCAAGCCGGTGTGGGAATGGCGAAGCTGGGACCACCTCGATCCCACTGCCGACGCGATCACCGCGGTGCAGGACGACCGCGATGTCTGGACTGTCGGTAACGGCGTCTCGGAAACGCCCGACGGGAACCTCCTTCTCAGCTTCCGCGACATTTCGACGGTGGTGATGATCAACCGTCAGACCAGTGCGATCGATTGGAAGCTCGGCGCGCCGCCGCTTGCCGGCCAGCATGCGCCCTACATGCTCGCGAACGGGCATATCCTCCTGTTCGATAACGGCCCGCATCGGCTGGACCAGTCGTTTCCGCATTCCCGGGTTCTCGAAATCGACCCGGCGACCAAGCAAATTGTGTGGAAATACCAGGAAACACGTCTTGCCGACTTCTTCAGCCCACGGCTTTCAAACGCCCAGCGTCTGCCGAACGGTAATACCCTGATCAACGAGGGCTGGTTCGGCCGGTTCTTCGAGGTCACCCCTGACGGGACGGTCGTGTGGGAATACGTGAACCCCTATTTCGGGGCGCGTCAGAAGCTGGTCACCAACGCCGTGCAACGCGCCTATCGCTACAGCGCGGAAGAGATCGCCAGGGCGCACGCGGCGATCTAACATTCGATCTGCGGGCGGAGGCGCACGTAGTGAACGACCGGTCGACCGGCTAAAGGCGATCAAGTGCGTTAGGAATAGCCGCTAGGGTAGGAATGAGCCGGTCAGTGGACTTGGCTCGGACGATCGCCTAAGAATGCACCTCGAAGTATAATGCGTAGTGGTGAGTTCCCCTTATGAGGACTGTAGTTTCAATCCAGGCGTTGCGAGCTATCGCCGCGCTCAGTGTGGTTCTGTGTCATTGCTTTAAGTATTATGGCCAGGCGATAAACGGGAGCCCCATCGGCCAGTGGGATCGCTTGGGCAGCGGCGTTGACTTGTTCTTCGTGATCTCAGGCTTCGTCATGGTCTACTCGTCAGGGCCATTGTTTGGTGCTCAGGGCGGCCCGCTGACCTTTATGCGCCACCGACTCGCGCGCATCGTGCCCCTCTATTGGGCCGCGACAACCATCTGGCTCTTGCTTGGCCAGCCCTTTCATACGACCGAGCTCCTCGGCTCCTACTTCTTCATTCCCTATCCGAGCTTCGGCTTTAACCCACTCTACGGGGTAGGCTGGACGCTGAATTTCGAGATGCTGTTTTACACAGTGTTTTCGGTTTGTTTGCTCTTCCGAAAGGCGCAAGCCCTAGTCGGCCGAGTTGTTCATAGTGCGGGGTACAACCTGCTCAGTTTGACCCGCGCGTCGGCGGTGGTGAACTGCCAATTCGCCTTGGCGTGCTTCCTGTTGCGGTCAGCTTCCCATGCCTCGACTTCGTCCTTCAACACCCGCTGATCGGGGATGCGGCGGTCGAGGCATTGGGAGGAGAGAACGCTGAGTTCAGATTCCGCCATGTCGAGCCAACTCCCGTGTTTTGGTGTGTAGTGCCACTCGAACCGTTCGACGAGCCGGCGGGCTTCGGCGGGGGGAAAGGCTTCGTACAGCGAAGCTGGCTTGTGCGTGTTCAGGTTGTCCTGGACGAGCACGATTTTTGCTGAACCGGGGAAGTGCGTGTCGGATAATTCCTTGAGCACCTGGGCATAATCCATCGCCGTGTGACGGTCGGTGACCTTGACGTGCCGCCAGCCTTCCAGTGGCGCGAACATCATGAACAGATTGGCCGTCCCATTGCGTCGGTATTCGTAATCGTGCCGGCCGGGCCGTCCGGGTTTCGCCGCGATCGGCACGCGCGTTTCGGCAATGAGTTGCTTTGAGGTCTCGTCGAGGCAGACCAGGGGACGTTGCCGATCATAGGGCCGTTGATAAACCTCCAAGACGTCTTCCATGGCGGCAACAAAGGCGGCGTTGGCGTCCGGCGGGATGACCCATTGCTGCTTCAGATGCGGCTTGAGAGTGTTTTTTTCAGCGTCCGCCCGATCGTGTTGTCGCTGGCCCGTTCGACGATCTTCAGTTCGACGACCGCCTCTTCCAACAGTTGCAATGTCCAGCGTGCGCGGCCGGCCGGCGGTTTGGAACAGGCCAACGCGATTAACCTGGCCTCGGCCGCCCCATCGAAGATCCGCCGCCTCGCCGAATTCGCCGAATGCTTGCGAATCAGGGCCGCCTCCAACCCCTCTTCGACCAGCCGCTGGCGCGTCCTGGCAACCGTGGCGACACTGGTCTCGAGCGCCGCTGCAATCTCGCTGTCGCTCCAGCCTTCACCACCGTCCGAGGTATCGGCTTTCAACAGAATGCGGGCCTTCAGCAGCTTTTGTGCCGGATGTTTCCCGCTATGGATAAGGGCGTTGAGCTTCTCCCGCTCCGTATCGCTGAGTGTCACAATGTATTTCTTTACTGCGCTCTCTTTGCTGCCCACGTCTCCGCTCCGTCGCTGGTGACGCGGACATCGATTCAGAGAACCCTCACAAAATCAATGACGGAAGCGACTAGCCTTGCTTGCTGGTGTGCTGCTTGGCGGTGTGTTGCTCGGACAGCTCGTCACGATGCCCTTTGCTGCCCTGAGCCTGTGGACCAATCCCCTTGTCCTGGAGTTCCTGATCGGCGCGGCTATAGCCCTGGTGTTTCAGCGCGGCGTGGTGTTGCCAGCTTGGGTGAGGGCCGGATTGATCCTGTCTGCAGTAGGCATGCTTAGCCTGTACGGTGACCCCATTGCCTCGCCCATACCGCAGTTTGCCCCCTGGCGTTGGGTTCAGTGGGGCATACCAGCCGCGGCCATTGTGGCAGGCTCAGTCTTGGGGTCGCAGCGCTGGCTGCAGGGTAGGTTTGGTCGTATTGCCAGCCTGCTCGGAGACGCGTCCTATTCGCTCTACCTGCTGCATATCCTGGTGCTGCATTTCTTCCTGCCCCCGGTCTTTGCTCAGCAGCAGCCGCTCTATCTTGTGGCCGGGTTCGTGGTCGCGGTGGGGCTGTCGCTGGTGAGCTATCGCTACTTCGAGCGGCCAATCACCAATCTGCTAAAAAAGCCGACAAGGGTAAGCAACCCCCTGCCGGCTACAGCTTAGTGCAATTGATTGCAGGTTACGCCGGCGGCCGCATCAGGCTAACTGGCAAGATCAGCTTCGGCGATGTCCAAGGCCAACTCGATCATTCAAGCGTGCGGCAAAGACAATTGGGTCACGGAGGGCTGAGCGATGGTCAATCATCCCCTTCGCAGCAAAAAGCGCACATGGCACGCCGAAGCTCGGCGTCGCATCGTCGAAGGTCGCCTTTGGGCAAAGTCGGCCGACCACCTCAGCCGCGGTGGCAGCAACTCGGGATCGACCCTTGCCGGGTGGAGGAGATTCCCTTGTTGGCGCCGAGCCATTACTGTCGAGAGTAGCGTCGCCGCTCAAGCGGTCTGACCAAACCGATGCGCGGGACTAATACCCAAATGCGCTGGCCGGCACCGCGACATTGGCTTTGGCGGTCGCGCCGATATTGATACCGATCACGGCCCAACTCTCGCCTTGCCGCATCAGCAATGGGCTTCCGCTTGTGCAGCGGGTCGCGTCGCAGTTGTGAGCGATGAGCGTCCGGCCACCGGCCTTCGCGGTGCCGATGATGTGGCACGACAGGTCCGCCATTAAAATCTGCGCGCGATCCTGATTGTAGCCCGCCAACGCGGCTGCCGTGCCGGGAGGTGGCAGCTCTGTCGCGACCGGTAACGGAGCAACGAGGCCAGGGATCACACAGTCCAGCTCCAACCACGCCCAATCGGAACCTTGCGGTCCAGCTTTGATGCCGTTGAACCCCGCCCCCACCGTGTATCGCATGACCATGCAGTGCCAGCGGTAGCCGCCGGGATTGTAGCCGATCAGAACGTGCAGCGACCCGGCTTGCAGCAGGGCTAGTCTCTTATGTCCCCCGTCAAGGCTAAAGCAACAGCTTGCCGGTACGGCCCCGGGGAGTGAGGTCGGTTTGGAGTAGCTGAAGGCTGTACAGGGCTGGAGACGGAGCTTGAGACGACGGTTGATCAGGCTCTTATCCGCGGGTTGGTTACCGCCTTCCGTGTCTTCGTCTCGGGGCTTTCCTCAGTCTAAAGGACGGGCGTCGGACGAGGTAGTCCGGCCACATGACTAGCGACGGGAGTTCCCCACCGTGGCTCCGCCCCCGGCACTGTGCAGCCGTAGCGGGCGGGGTGGCTTTACGCGGGCGCCACCTCACACCCGATTGCCCACAGGAAAGCCGCCATCTCGCGTGCGATGGCGGCCACCACAACCGGCAGCTTCTTGCCTGTGGCGCTCAGCCGGCGATACCGGGCGCACAGCCGGACTTGCCCTTTCCAGGCAATATCACGGACGATTTTGGGCAACCCTTCGAGCCTGGCCCTGAGGGTCTCGCTGACCCTGGCGGGATAACGGTAGGTCCAGGCAGCTTCGACCAGTACCCGGCGGGCGCGGCGGTTACCGGCCAGGGTGAGCCCCTTGCGGCGCACCGTTTCCCCGGTCGAGCTCTCCGCCGGGACGAGACCGAGGAACGACATCAGCTGGCGCGGGTTGTCGAAGCGGCGCACATCGCCGATCTCGGCGGCAAAGGTCACGGCGACGATGAACGAGGCGCCGCGCATTGCCTGGTAGGCCTCGACCACCGGCGCCATCGACCAGTCCGGCACGATTGCCGCGAGCTGCTGTTCGAGCCGGCGCAGGCGCTGATCGGCGTCGGAGATCGCATCGGTCGCCTCCTGAAAGACGATCTGCTGCGCCGGATGCGCGAAGCTCTGCGTCGCCAACCAGCGCCGGTGCGCCAGCGTCCAATGACCGCCGCCGCTGTAAACCCGGCCATGCCGCAGCAGGAACGAAAGCAGTTGCTGCCGCTTGCGGCGTCGATCATCAGCCGCCGTCTCGCGGGCGCGAACCAGATCGCGCACCGCCTCATGTGTCGCGTCCGGCACCCACACGCCGGTCAATTCACCGGCGCGGTGCAGCCGGGCCAGCGTCACCGCATCGCGACGGTTGGTCTTGACCCGCTCGCCCGGCCGCCTCGGGATCAAGGCCGGCGCGACCACCAGGCAGGCATGCCCGAGGGCTCCGATCTGGCGATATAGCCCGTAGCCGGTCGGGCCCGCCTCGTAGCAGAAATGCACCTTCCCATAGCGGCCGGCCAGCTTGCCGATCAGCCGTTCCACCACCGCCGGCGAACTCGCCACATCGCCGAGAAAGCGCACCCCGCCGCCACGACCGCCATCGGCAATCGCCACCGCGTGCTTCGTCTTCGCGACATCGAATGCGACAAAGGCTTCGCTATACTCGCCCATGGTCCGCCCTCCGTGCATGAGGCTCGGCTCGGCCCATCCGAGCAACCCTCGCTTCTCTTTTGCACAAAAGGGCGGGCCGCCGACCTCACCCCGGGGACATAACGTCTAATTGCCCTTCGCGGGACTGACTGATTGTGCGGGCCGCGGGCTTATTGGCGGCAGGCCGGTAACAAGCCTCGACGGCTGTTCAGGAGATGCCACCGGAGCTGCCGGTGCGGCTGCTATCGGCGCCGCAGGCAACGCCGGCGGGCTCGGTTTCGGTGAGGCCGCGATCTCTGCAGCCGGCTTCTTGTCTTCGCCTATCAGCCAATACGCACCGGCGGCGGCAACGGCTACTACCGCAATAACCGCGATAACGAGCAAAGCCCACCGCCGCCGTCTCGTCTCGATGCTTGCCGGCGACGCGGGGTCCAACGACTGATTAGGCAGTGCCATAGCGCGGAAGATGGGGTCCTAGATCGGAAAAGCCAGGGCGGCGCTTCATCGCACGCCCAAGCCCGGCCGTTAATTCCCCATCGTGGCCCGGTAGCCTTCTTTGTCGGCAAACGCCTTGCAGGTATATCGAGCCGATCTGGGCGTAGCGCCGATCGCGGTCAGGGATCGAGGCGCATCGTGCCCCGCGCGGGCATCAAAGTCAGCGCGCAGTGGAGTTTCGCACCCGGGCGGGTGTTGCGCGGGTCATGGCTCGGAGGAAAGTGTCCCGGTCGGCTCCGCCGTAAGTAACTCATTGCGTCGACGCGCTGCGTCACTGTCACGGGGGACGCCCAAATCCGCACGGTTTTGCAAACCGTACCTAACCCATTGGTGCGCAGTCGTCGGAAAGACCGTCACCACCGCAAAAGCCCATCCGCCAGAATGCCGCGCCCAATCCTCGTTGCCTAGAGAGTGATTTGTCCTGCGCTCGGCGAGCAACAGGCTTAATGAGGGCGGAGCCGTCGCGGGCGTGGCGGTCCGACCGAAAGAGTGATGCTGTCAGCAGGACCGCCTCCTGTGCGGGCAGACGTGGTGAGCGATTAATCGGAAATTGAGGTTAGCGCTGCGAATGCCGGCCAAAATCCCGCAAAAAGCACCGCGAAACCATGCGTGATACGCGCCGTTTGCGTGTTATCCGCCGAGCCGATGTTCGGCATGCTTCCCTACGCCTTGATTGTCGACCGCGATGACGCGAGCCGTGGGCGCATGGTGGCGCTGTTGCGCGAGAGCGGGTTTGTCGTCGCCGCATTTCGCGACGGCCGTGCTGCCCTCTCCGCGGTCGCGGTCCGACCGGTCGATATTGCGGTTGTTGCCGGCGAGGTCTGCGAGGGCGAAGACGCGCTCGCCCTGGCACGGCAGATCCGCGATGGCCAACCCGAGACCAAGGTGCTGTTCGCGGGTTCCGCCGAGGCGTTGCCTGCAGCGTCCGAAGCGCGCAGCGGACACGCGGTGACCCGGCCCTTCGACAAACGCCGGTTTTTATCGGCGGCGTTCGAGCTTTTGGCGCGCGGCGGCAGCATTGCCGCGCAACGCGAGGCGGCCGAGCTCGGCCTGATGGCGGCACGTCTTGCGTGTCTGCGCAGCCGCCTCGCGGGGTTCGGCAGCGCCGCTGACGGCCATCCTCTCCACGAGCCGAGAGCCTCCGAGCCAAGTGCCTCCGAGACGGGCGCCTAGCCGCGTTCTTGCTCCGAGGCCGGCCCTGCCCGCCGTTTCAGTTTCAGTTCGATCATCGCCAGCACGTTGGCGGCGCCGTGCCGCCGGCACAATGTCGCGAGGTCTTTGGGGTCGAGCGGCTCGGGCGCATAGTTGATCGCATCGCGCAGCGCGGCGGGCAGGTCGTCGAACACGGCCATCAGCTCGCGCAACAACTCGTTTCGCTGATCCACGCCGCCCTCGGGAACGCACCAGCCGCGCGCATAACATCGGGTAGCGCGGCCGGATAGACAAGAGCGCCGCCGGCAAGGCCCCCTTGAGCCAACCCCCGCGTGACGCTGAGCCACAGGCATGCCGCACAGGCATCCCCTTGTGTGCCGCGACGGTTATGCCTAAAGATTTCTGCAAAATTTTCTGGCCGCGCCATTTCCGGGAACTTTTCCCGAAGGGCCCGGCCGCGACGGAAGGAAGCGCCGATGGCGAGCATAGAGGCCGTCCCGACCCGCCAATACGTTGGCGCCCCGCGGCGCGGCCCGATCACCCGCCTGCTTGAGGACGAGCGCCGGCTGGCCTTGTGCCTGATGCTGCCGACGGTCGTGCTGCTCGGGCTGTTCATCGCCTATCCCTTCGTCAAGGGCATCGAACTGTCGGTCACCGACACGACGGTCGGCGTGCCCGGCAAGTTTGTCGGCTTCGCCAATTTTGTGAAGATCTGGACCGACGACATCTTCCACGTCGCGGTGTGGAACACCTGCCTCTACACCTTCGTGACGACCGTCTTCAAACTCGTCCTCGGCCTGTGGCTGGCGCTGCTGCTGAACCGCAACTTCCGCGGCAAGGCGTTCATGCGCGCCTTTATCCTGCTGCCGTTCATCATTCCGACGGTGCTGTCGACCTTCGCCTGGAAATGGATGTTCGACCCGACCTTCAGCGTCCTCAACTGGCTGCTGTTCCATGCCGGGATCATCCACACCCGCATCAACTGGCTCGGCGACCCGACCCTGGCGATGATCTCGGTGATCATCGTCAATGTCTGGCGCGGTGTGCCGTTCTACGCGATCAGCCTCCTGGCCGGGCTGCAGACGATCAGCCCCGAGCTGCACGAGGCGGCGGCGATCGACGGCGCGCGCGCCTGGCAGCGCTTCCGGCACGTCACCTGGCCGCTGCTGCTGCCGGTAACGCTGGTTATCGTGCTGTTCTCGGTGATCCAGACCTTCGCCGACTTCCAGCTCGTCTATGTCTTGACCGGCGGTGGGCCCGCCAACGCGACGCAGCTTTTCGCGACGTACGCCTACCAGCTCGGCATCGGAACCGGGTTGCTGAGTCAGGGCGCGGCGATCTCGCTGGCGATCTTCCCGATCCTGCTGCTCGTGGTGATCGTGCAGCTTGTCTACATTCGTAAAGCGGAGACCCTTTAGGCGATGATCGAGGGTGCGCCCTGGCGGCGCTGGGTATTCTTCTATGTGCCGGTGACCGCGTTCGTCGTCGCGCTGCTGTTCCCGTTCTATTGGATGATCATCACGACGATCCGGCCGGATAAGGAGCTGTATCGTCCGTGGCAGGCGGCGAACTACGCGCCGTTCTGGACGACGCATCCGACCTGGGAGCACATCCACGACCTGCTGACGACGACGCTGTTTACCACGTGGATGCTGAACACGATGATCATCTCGCTGGCGGCGACGGCGATCTCGCTGTTCTGCGGGCTGCTCGCCGGCTATGCGCTGTCGCGGCTCAAATTCCCGTTCGCCGGGGCGATCGGTACCGGGATTTTCATCACCTATCTGGTGCCGCAGACCCTGCTGTTCATTCCGCTCAGCGACATCATCCGCAATTTCAAGCTCGGCGACTCGCCTTGGGCGCTGATCCTCACCTATCCGACCTTCCTTATCCCGTTCTGCACCTGGCTGTTGATGGGGTATTTCAAGTCGATCCCCAAGGAGCTTGAGGAATGCGCGCGGATCGACGGGGCGCCGCGCTGGAAGGCGATGGTCTACATCATCTTCCCGGTGGCGATCCCCGGCATCCTGTCGGCCGGCATCTTCGCCTTCACGCTGTCGTGGAACGAGTTCATCTACGCGTTGGTCTTCCTCTCCTCGCCGGACCAGAAGACCGTGCCGGTCGGCGTCACCTCCGAGCTGGTGCGCGGCGACGTGTTCTTCTGGGGCGAGCTGATGGCCGGGGCGCTGTTGGGGTCGATCCCGGTCGCCTTCGTCTACTCGTTTTTTGTCGAATATTACGTCTCGGGGATCACCGGGTCGGTGAAAGGATAAACACATGGCCCGCGTGGCAATGCGTAGTCTGAACAAGAATTACGACGAGGTGCGCGCCGTCATCGACGTGAACCTCGACATCCGCGACCAGGAATTTGTCGTGCTGGTCGGCCCGTCGGGCTGCGGCAAGACCACGACCTTGCGCATGGTCGCGGGTCTCGAAAGCATCACCTCAGGGCACATCTCGATCGACGAGAAGGTCGTCAACGAGCTGCCGCCGATGGATCGCGATATCGCGATGGTGTTCCAGAACTATGCGCTCTACCCGCATATGAGCGTCTACGACAACATGGCCTTCGGCCTCAAAATGCGGAAATTCGACAAGCCGGAGATCGCCAAGCGGGTGCAGGAAGCGGCCGATATCCTCGGCATCGGGCAACTGCTGAAGCGCAAGCCGCGCCAGCTCTCCGGTGGTCAGCGGCAGCGCGTCGCGCTCGGCCGCGCGATCGTGCGCCATCCGCAGGTCTTTCTGTTCGACGAGCCGCTGTCCAACCTCGACGCCAAGCTGCGCGTGCAGATGCGCGTCGAGCTCAAGAAGCTGCACGAGCGGCTCGGCACCACGGCGATCTACGTCACCCACGACCAGGTCGAGGCGATGACCCTGGGCGACCGCGTCGTGGTGATGAAGGATGGGCTGGTGCAGCAGGTCGGCGACCCGATGGAGCTCTACAACGAGCCGGCCAATCGGTTTGTTGCCGGCTTTATCGGCTCGCCGGCGATGAATTTCGTCGGTGTCCGGCTGACCGGCGAGAATGGCGCGATATGGGCCGAGGCCGAAGGCATAAAGATCAAGGTGCCGGGCCAGATCGCGCCCCGGCTCGGCGCCTATGCCGGCAAGGAAGTGACGCTCGGCGTGCGGCCCGAGGATCTGCTCATCGCCGGCGACGGCGACGACAGGGACCTGACCTTCGCCGCGGAGGTCGAGGTCGTCGAGCGTCTCGGGTCGGAAATTCTGCTCGACGTCGCGGTCGGGCCGGCGACGATGGTAGCTTCGGTCGAGCCCACGGTCACCGCCAAGGTGCACGAGACGCTGCGCCTGGCGGTCAATCCCGGCCGAGTCCATTTCTTCGACAACGAGACCGAAGCGGCCATCTAAGTCCGCACGGCGATCAGCAACTTTCCGGGCGCTGCTAGCCGCCCGACACTCTTGGGAGGAGACCATGACGCAAATTCATCGACGCCGGCTGCTGCAGCTCTCGGGGGCGGGTGCAGCGGCCGCCGCCACCGGCGGCCTCGCCGGCATCCTGGCGAGCGGCCGGGCGCCGGCCTACGGGCAGGCGATGACCGTTCATTGGCTGCGCTGGGCCGATTTCGTCCCGGCCTCCGACGTGTTTCTCAAGGGCCCGTATACCGAGCAATGCCAGAAGGATCTCGGCATCAAGCTGACGGTCGAGACGATCAACGCCAACGATATCCAGGCGCGTGTCACCTCGGCGATCCAGTCCGGTTCCGGACCGGACATCTTTTATCTGCTCAACAACTGGCCGCAGCTTTATGGACAAAGCGCGGTCGAGGTCGGTGATCTGGTCGACGAGATCGGCAAGGCGCAAGGCGGGGTCTACGACATCTGCAAGACAGTGGGGACTATCGGCGGCAAATGGATCGGCGTGCCGTACTGTGTTGGTGGCGGGCTTGTCGCCTACCGCAAATCGTGGCTGGCCGAGGTCGGCTTCGATGGCAAGTTTCCGGCGACTTGGGACGAATACCGCACGGCCGGCCAGAAGCTGAAAAAGGCCGGTCATCCCTTCGGCCAGACCGCCGGTCATACATTCGGCGACGCGCCGGGCTGGTGGTATCCGTATCTCTGGTCCTGGGGTGGCAAGGAGGTCGAGGCCGACGGCAAGACCGTCGTGCTCAACAGCAAAGAGACGGTCGAATCGGTCAAGTTCGCCGTCGCGCTGTGGAAGGAGACGATGGACGAAGGTGGGTTGTCCTGGGACGACACCAGCAACAACCGCGCCTTTCTGTCCGGCACGATCAGCGCCACCAATAACGGTGCCTCGATCTATCTCGAGGCCAAGAAAAAGCCCGATTCCTATCAGACCGACAAGGGCGAGCCGATGGTCAAGGACATCCTGCACGCCAGCATTCCGGGCGGTTCGGGCGGCGTGTTCAACCTCCCCGGCCCGTTCACCAACATGCTGATGAAATATTCGAAGAATCAGGACGCGGCCAAGAAGTTCCTCGCTTGGGCGCATTCGAAGGCGGTGTTCCAGAACTGGTTCAACACCCAGCAGGGCTATACCGCCGGAGCGACCAAGGTCTGGGAAGACGATCCGGTGTGGAGCGTCGATCCGGTCATGGCGCCGTTCAAGAAGATTCCGGTCACCGGGCGCTTGGCCGGTTACGCCGGGTCGCCGACGCAGAAAGCCGCCGAGGTAACGACCAAGTACCTTATCGTCGACATGTACGCGAAGGCGATCCAAGGCATGGCGGCCGAGGATTCGGTCAAGTGGGCGCACGATGAGTTGACCAAGGTCTACGGCGCCTAAGTCTCGCCGACGTGCCGGCCCGCGCGAAACGGGCGACAAGCCTATCGCGGCGCCGGCGAAAGCCGGCTCCACAGCAATACGAGCAGGGAGGAATTGCGATGCCGCGCATCAACCGGCGCCATGTGCTGAAGCTTTCGGGGGTGGGAGCCGTCGCCGCAGCGAGCGGCGGGCTCGCCGGCATTCTGGCGAGCGCGCGGGCGCCTGCCTTTGCCCAAGGCACGACGCTGCACTGGCTGAAATTCGTCGATTTCGTGCCAGCCTCCGACGTCCTGCTCAAGGGCAAGATCAAGGAGGACTGCCAGAAGGCGCTCGGCATCTCGCTCAACGTCGAGACGATCAACGGCGACGGCGTCCAGGCGCGCATCACCTCGGCGATCCAGTCCAAAGCCGGCCCCGATATTCTGATGGCGGTCAGCAATTGGGCGCAGCTTTATGCTGAGAGCCTTGTCGATGTCAGCGACCTCGCCGAGGAACGCGGCAAGGCGGAAGGCGGCTATTTCGAGACCGCCAAGGATGTCGCCAATGACGGCAAGCGCTGGATCGCGATGCCCTACACGATCCTCGGCGTGCTGTTTGCCTGCCGGACCTCGTGGTTCGCCGAGGAGGGGCTCACCCCCGACAAATTCCCCGCGACCTGGGAGGAACTTCGCACCGTCGGCAAGAAGCTCAAGGCGAAAGGCCGGCCGCTCGGCCAGACCTTGGCGCACGCCTTTGGTGACGGTCCGGCCGGCTGGTACCCGTATCTGTGGTCGTGGGGCGGCAAGGAGGTCGAGGCCGACGGCAAGACCGTCGCGCTCAACAGCAAGGAGACGGTGGAGTCGGTCAAATTCGCCGTCGGTATGTGGAAGGACGCCTTCGACGAAGGCGGCATGTCATGGGACGATGCCGGCAACAACCGGGCCTATCTCTCCAACTCGATCAGCGCCACCAGCAATGGCGCCTCGATCTATCTGCTCTCCCGCTCAAAGCCCGAGAACTACGTGACCGAGACCGGCAAGCCGATCAAGGACGACACGTTTCATGCGCCGTTGCCAAAGGGGCCGGCTGGCCAGTTCAGCTATCACGTGCCGTTTTCCAACCTGCTGCCGACCTACTCGCCGAACCAGAAAGCCGCGAAAGACTTCCTAAAATGGTTCCACTCCAAGGAGGTCTACGGTCAGTGGTTCACCTCGCAGCAGGGTTTCTCGGTCGGCAGCACCAAAAGCTGGGAAGACGACCCGCTGTGGAAGATCGACCCGGTCATGGCGCCATTCCGCAAGGCGGCCGAAAGCGGCCGCTTCGCGGGTTACGCCGGCCGTGCCGGCCGCGCCGCCGCCGAGACGATCAGCAAGTTCATCATCGTCGACATGTACGCGAAGGCGGTGCAGGGCACCCCGCCCGAGGAAGCCGTCAAATGGGCGCATGGCGAGCTGCTGAAGATCTACACGTAAACCCTCAGCGCGCGGGCTTGCGGGCGCGCAAGGACACCGCGAGCGGCAACTGCGGCGCGCCTTCCGGCAACCGGTAGCCGCCTGGACCGCGCTCACACATCGGGAAAGGCGGCCAGGGCAGGCACGCGTGCTCGTGCACGAACTCGATCGACAGCCCGGCCGCCGCCAGCGCCTGTCGGATCCGCGGCAGCGAGTGGATCCATTCATAGGTGCGCGTTGCCGATAGCGGTGTCGTATCGCCGATGTAGCTGTGCGGATTGTCGAAGATGAGCGGTTTGTCCGCTGGCGTGTCATCCGCGAACTCGCGGACCAACCGGCCGTCGCGTTCATCGAGGACCAGCATCGCCGGGTGCGCATCGGCAAAATAGAAGACGCCATCGGGCACAAGCAGCGAGGCGACCACTTCCGCCCAGCGTTCGATGTCGGGGAGCCAGCAGATGGTGCCCCACGTCGTGAAGACGATGTCGAACTCGCCTGAGAGCGCGGCGCGCGCATCGTAGATATCGGCGCAGACGAATTCCGCGGCGATCCCGGTCTCCGCCGATAACTTATGCGCTTCGGCGATTGCGGCGGGGGAGAAGTCGAGCCCGGTCGCTTCGGCGCCGTGCCGCGCCAGGATCAGCGTGTCGAGCCCAAAATGGCATTGCAAGTGAGCGAGACGTTTGCCTGCGATCGCACCAAGTTCGCCGCTTTCGATCGCGTGCAGCTTCTTCTCGCCGGCGAGAAAATCGTCGATCGCATAGAAGCCCGTCGCGTCGCGGCGATGAATCGCCACGCGCTCATCCCAATTCCGGCGATTGGCGGCGATGAAGGCGTCCATGGTCACGATCAGAATTCCAGCGCGGCGCTGATCACTGCGGCATTCTCGGGGACGAAGGGGTTCGCGAAGCGAACCCCTTCGACAACCCGCCCGTCCTGGAAATCCTCGCTGACCAGCACCGCGACGCCGGCCCGCCGCGCGGTCGCCCAAAGAAGCGCGTCCCAAAATGGCAATTGGTACTCGCGAACCGCGCGCATGGCATGGCCGAAATCGGCGATGTTTGCCGCTTCGACCGGGAAAACCACGCGCCAGGCAGCAACAAAGGCTTCGGCCCGCTCGGCGGCGACGCGGATTTTGCGGGTCAACACATTGTAGAATTCGGAGAACGATTGGAGGGTCTGGAGGCAGTTCCCTGATCGCATCGCCCGCTCGAGCAACGCCGCCGCCTGCTGATGGCGCAGGCTTCCGTCGCGGTCCACAGCGTAGATCAGCACATTGGTGTCAAAACTGATCACCGCTCATGCATCTCCTCGCGCGTGAACCGCTGGCCGCCAAGGGGCGTCCCCTCCTTCATCAGGGCGACGGCCCGCTCGATGTTCCGTTCCCGCGCCTCCTGCTGCGCGGAGGCCGCCTCGTCTCGTCCTTGCGACGCCGTGGCAGCCTCTCGTAGCCCCTGCGCCGCGGCGATACCGCCATTTGCCTTGGCGGCTTCTTCGATGATCGCCATCAGCTCTCCCTGCAGCGACCGATGATTTTGCCTTGCCCGCAATTTGAGTGCCGCCACGACCTCGTCCGAGGCATTCTTGATCGAAAGATTGACCGACATCATTTGGTTCCGAATTGCATCTGATTTGATGCCATACAGTATCTCTTCTTGAACTTCAAGGGACAGAGCATGGACCTGATCATCAAAAACATCCGACCGGTGACGGCGCCCGAGACGACGGTCGACATCGCCGTCGCTGACGGGAAGATTGCAGCGATCGGGCCGAACCTCGACGGTGAGGCCGAGACATATGATGCTCGGGGCCAACTCGCTTGCGCCGGACTGGTCGAGACGCATATCCATCTCGACAAGTCGCGGATCATCGATCGCTGTCCGCTGCCGGAGGGGCGCCGCGTCAATCCGGTGACGACGGTCGCGCCGCTGAAGCCGGCGATGACCGTGGAGGACATCTACACCCGCGCCGAGACGACGCTGCGCGAATGCCTGGTCAACGGCACGACGCGGATGCGCACCCAGGTCGAGATCGATCCGGCGATGGGGCTGCGCGGGTTCGAGGCGATCCGCGCGCTCGCCGATGCCTACAAATGGGCGATCGATATCGAGCCCTGCGTCTTCCCGCAGGACGGCCTGACCAACTACCCCGGCACCGAGGAATTGCTGGTCGAGGCGCTCAAGGCTGGCGCGCCGGTGCTTGGCGCCGCGCCGCGTTACGACAGCGACCCGACCGCGCAGGTCGACCGCATTTTCGCGCTCGCCCGCGAATACGATGTCGACCTCGACCTGCATCTCGATGTCGGCGACAGCACCGAGCACATGGATGTCCGCCGCGTCCTCGAACTGACCGAGCGATACAAGCTCGGCGGCCGGGTCGTCGTCGGCCATATGGCGAAACTGGCGCTGATGCCGCCGGCGGAGAGCGCGGCGATGGCGCGGCGGCTCGCCGATGCCGGGATTGCCGTTACCGTGCTTCCGGCGACCGACCTTTATCTGATGGGCCGCGACCGCGACCACGATGTCCGGCGCGGCGTCGCCGACGTCAACCACCTGCACGCGCACGGTGTCACCTGCTCGCTGTCGAGCAACAACATCCTCAACCCGGCGACGCCCTACGGCGATTGCTCGCTGATCCGCATCGCCAATCTGCACGCCAATATCCTGCAGGTGGTCGGCGCGCCGCGCCTGCGCGAGCTGTTCCTGATGCTCAGCGAACAATCGGCACGGCTGCTGAACCTCAAGGATTACGGGCTTGCGGTCGGCAATCCGGCCGACATCGTCGTCATCGACGCGGCGACGCCCGAGCAGGCCGTCGCCGAAATCCGCCCGCCGCTCGCCGTCTGGAAGCACGGCCACCGTACCGTGACGCGGCAGCCGCCCGAATTGCACCCGCCGGAGCTGTAGGGCGGAAAAGCGCAGCGTCTTTCGCCAGGCCACCGCACCGCGCCGGCGGATGACGCCTCGCTCATCCGCCCTACGGCCCTACTTCAGCGGTTCGAACGCGGTCTCGCGGCAGCGGATCACGGCGATCCCGGTGACCACCGCGGCGGCGATCAGGTAGATCGCCGGCGAATACGCGCTACCCGTCTCGCGCACCAGCCAGGTCGCGACGAACGGCGCGAACCCGCCGAACACCGCGACGGCGACGTTGTAGCCGAACGACATCGAGGTGTAGCGCACCCGGGTCGGGATGATCTCGGTGAGGAACGAGGCGCAGGTCGCTGCGTAGGGCGCATAGCACACCATCATCAGCATCTCGCCGAGAACCGCGAGCGCGACACTGCCGGATGCGGCGAGCAGGAAGAACGGATAGCCGAGCAGAATGAACGCGGCGCAGGAGAAGATCATCAGCGGCCGCCGCCCGACCCGGTCGGAAAGCGCGCCCCAAAACGGCAGCTGTACGATCATAAAGGCGAGACCGGCGGTGCTGATCCACAGCGCGGTCGGCTGCGGCAGCTTACCGATATTGATCATGTAGTTGGTCATGTAGATGAGCGCGATGTAGTACGCGACCGTGTTGTGCAGCGTGCTGGTGAAGGCGAGCAGCGTCTCTTTCGGGTGGCGCAGGATCGCCTCGACAAACGGCGATTTTGCCGTCGCGCCCTGCTCCTCGATATCGGTGAAGATCGGCGTATCCTCGATCTTCCAGCGCATATAGGCCCCGACGATCCCGACCGCGAGCCCGAACAGGAACGGCAGCCGCCAGCCCCAGGCCGCCAAATCGGCCTTTGACAGCAGCGAATTGAGCAGCGCCGCGGTCAGCGACCCGCAGAGGAACCCGCTGGCGACGCCGACGAGCTGGAACGCGCCGAAAAAGCCACGGCGGTGCTGCGGGGCGTATTCGACGATATAGGCGCTCGACCCGCCAAACTCGCCGCCGGTCGAGAGCCCCTGGAACAGCCGCACGACGACCATCAGCGCCGGACCGAGGATGCCGGCCTGGGCATAGGTCGGCAGCAGGCCCATCGCAAAGGTCGACGCAGCCATCACGAAGATCACCGCGGAGAGCGCCCGGCGGCGGCCGTGGCGGTCGCCGTAAATGCCGAAGACGATCGACCCGATCGGCCGCATCACAAAACCGACGCCGAACACGGCAAAGGTCGAGAGCAGCGACACCGTCGGGTCACCGCTCGGAAAGAACAGCTGCGAGATGATCGGCACGAGGTAGCCGTAGACCCCGTAATCGTACCATTCGAGCACATTGCCGATGACGCCCGCGGTGATCGCCCGCTGATAGCTCGACCCTGTCGCCGGAATAGCCATCGCCGTCATCTCCGCACCTCCTGCTTCGGTCTACCAATGATGCCGGCGGAGCGCCCGCAGCGCGAACGCAAATCCCTCCGGTTCGCTTCGCAGTTTAGCGGGCGGAGCGGCTTTCGAGAAACCATGAGTTCATGGGCGCAGTTGTCGACTTCCCGTTATCCGGTGGGCGCGGTCACTACGTCATCGGTAAAGATGCATTGCGCCGCCAGGTCGCGCTTCGGCCCTATTGGGCACGCGGTTTAAGGCAAGCTGCCGGCGGCGGGACCTTCAACGTCCTGCGCCGCCGCTTTCCATCCTCTGTGTCGATGGCAACACCGAAGAGGCCACTAAGTCTAGCGCGCACCAATAACTAGCGCTCGGGCAAGGCAGGCGATGTGTGCCGCGGATCGAGTTCGCGCTAAACCGCATGAAAGATTGCGTGGTGATCGCTCACGACCGACGAGCCAGTGGCCAGCACGCCGATGTCGTGATACGCGCTGACGGTTCCGTTCTTCATATCATACACGCGCAGCGCGCCGGTGTTCTGTTGCGTCAGGATGTCGCTCGTCCCGTCCGCGTCGAAGTCACCGATACCGACCACCGACCACTCCGTGCCCAATGCGCCGAGGTCACGGTCGGCGCTGACAGCGCCGTTTTTCACGTCAGAGATGTGCAATGCGCCGGTGCGCTGCCGGGTTAGAATGTCGCCGGTACCGTCTGCGTTGAAGTCGCCGACGCCGATAATCGACCATTCGCTGCCAACAGCACCAAGCTCTTGGGAGCCGCTGACCGTTCCGTTTGTCATGTCATAGACGCGCAGCGCGCCGGTGCTCTGTCGCGCCAGGATGTCGCTCCTGCCGTCGGCGTTGAAGTCGCCGATGCCGGCAATCGACCACTCGGTGCCGAGAGCACCAAGCTCGCGGTAGCCGCTGACAGCGCCGTTCGTCATGTCGTAGACGCGCAGCGCGCCGGTGTCCTGCCGCGCCAGAATGTCGCTCGTGCCATCTGCGTTGAAGTCGCCGATACCGGCAATCGACCACTCGGTGCCTAACGCACCGAGCTCTTGATACCCGCTGACGGCGCCGTTTGTCATGTCATAGACGCGCAGCGCGCCGGTGTCCTGCCGGGCCAGAATGTCGCTCGTGCCGTCGGCGTTGAAGTCGCCGATGCCGGCAATCGACCATTCGGTGCCCAAACCGCCAAGCTCTTGGAACCCGCTGACGGTGCCGTTCGCCATGTCATAGACGCGCAGCGCGCCGGTGTTCTGTCGCGCCAGAAGGTCGCTCGTGCCGTCGGCGTTGAAGTCATCCGACGGATGAACCGCTGTTGGGGTCGGGGAAGCGATCTGGATCTGAAACTGCTGGGCCGCTGTCACGTCACCGGCGGCGTCGCTGACATGGAAAGTGAACGAGTCCGATGACGCCGTGCTGTCGGTCTCGTGATAGCTGATGAGCCAGTTGTCGATGTCGGCCTGGGTAAACGAGCTGGTCGGCGCTCCGTTCTTGAGCAGCGTGCCGAATTGCGGCTCGCCGGTGACCGTGTACGTCTCCTGCGCATGGCTACTGTGATCGTCATCGAAGCGCAGTTGCGGCGGGGTCAGGATCACCGTTCCCTGAGGTCTCACCGGCAGCGGGGTGTTCGCGGTGAGCGACGGCGCCGTGGTATCAAACACAAAGCCGGTGAGGCCTGCCGACGAGGGCAGGCTGAGCACGTCGCCATTGCCGAAATCGATCACCGTGCGGTCGCCGACCACCGTCGCGCGCGCCGCGACCTGGCTGAGCTGATGGATGCCCGGGACGCCGGTGAGATCGACAGCGTCGCCCTCGCTCGGGGAAAAGTCCGCAATGATGTCGGCGCCGGAACCGCCGGCGAAAACAAAGGTATCGGCGCCGGTTCCGCCGATCAGCGTGTCGGCTCCGGGTCCGCCGGCTAAAATGTCGTTGCCCGTGCCGCCGTACAGAACATCGTTGCCGGGGCCGCCGTTGATCGTGTCATTGCCCGATCCGCCATAGATCGTGTCGTTGCCGCCACCGCCGCTCAGATTGTCGCCAGCGTCGGTCGACGTGACGTTCGGGGTCAGGCGGAAAACGCTGCCGGCCAAGTCCACCAGGTAGAGGTTGCCGATGCCGTCTTCGGCGAACGAAGTCGGAGAGGTAATCGAGCCCACATCTGGAACGATTTGACTGGTGCGCTCGGTTGCGCTCCACGAATTCCCTTGCTGCTGCAAGGTGAAGATCTTGTCGTTGACCTCGTCGGCAAAAAAGTATTGGCCCTGCAGGCCATCGCTTTCTCCGCGATAGACATAACCGCCAATAATCGCGTGACCGACCGTATGGTCGTAGGAATAGATTGGTCCCGTCAGCGTCCCGGGTCCGAGTGGACCGGGCTGATATGAAGAGGGGCCTTCAAAAACGTTCCAGCCGTAATTTGCGCCGGCTGTCCCGATATCGACTTCTTCGAATCGGTCTTGCCCGACATCGGCAATGTAAAACGTACCGAGATCGCGATCGAAGCTGTCGCGGAACGGGTTGCGAAGGCCAAGAGCAAATATTTCCGGTAGTGCGCCGGGGGTGTTGAGAAAGGGATTGTCCGCGGGGATCGCATAGTTTCTCGATGGGTCAGCGGGAAAATCGTCGCCGTGCACATCGAGGCGCAGCATCTTGGCGAGAAGTGTGCCGGCGTTCTGCCCATTGCCGAGCGGATCGCCGCCGCCGCCGCCGTCCCCCAGGGCGACGTAAAGGTCGCCATCCGGGCCAAAGCCGATCCATCCGGCCTTGTGATTGGTGGTCGCCGGTTGATCGACCGAGATGATTTGGGTCGCCGAGGCGGGATCACCCTGGCTGGGACCGGGGGATGATACCTGGTAGCGGCGGACTTCCGTATCATCGGCAAGGTTGGTCAGATCGACGTAAAAGTAGCCGTTCTGAGCGTAATTCGGGTCAAACGCGAGGCCCAGCAGACCCCCTTCGCCGGCGGTGGTTATCTGGCTGGAGAGGTCGAGAAACGGCTGTATCTGCCCCGTCGTCAGATCGAGGCGCTGGATCATCCCGGTGCGTTCGACGATATACAGGTGATCGAGATCGCCGGGCGCTGCTATGGCAAAGTCCGGCTGGCTCAGTCCGGTGGCGACGCGGACCGCGCTTATCCCCGCGACATTCGCCTCGGAGCCATTCGGGTCAAACCCGTAGATCAGATCGGGATTGTCGGTCCCCGACAATGTGTTCGGGCCATCGTCCCCGACGATCTGATCTATGTTCGCCACGTTCCTCGCCTCTCGATTGTATACGAGAGGGGCAAATGGTCAGCGTCGCGATGTCGGAAATTTGATCAAAACGTTACGTCCTCCCGACCAACGCCGCCATGTTGCCATTGGTTCTGGTGATTGGGCGAACCTTTGAGAGATCCGCTGCGACGAAGCGAGGCCGCCTGTTTCCCCTGATAAATTGCCGCAAATAACAGGGATTACAGGCGACGGGACGGGACGAATGACACGCATCGATCGCTCATCGGACCCGGTGATCCCGTCCAATCGCGGCTACGGTGATTTGCGGTATTGTATCGCCACGATGTCTCACCGCACCCCCTCCGGCTCGCCGGCGACCCTGTGGACCACCTCGCTCGACCGCGCGCTGCCCGTGCCGCTGTCGCGCCAGCTCGCGGTGGCGTTGCGCGAAGCGCTGGCCGAGGGGCGGATCGAGGCGAATGCCCGCCTGCCGTCGACCCGGGCGCTGGCGCAGGAGCTCGGCCTCGCGCGCAGCACCATTGTCGGCGTCTTCGAGCAACTGGCGGCGGAGGGCTATATCACCGGCCGGCTGGGCTCCGGCTATTTCGCCGCCGCCTCGTTCGGCGATCCCGCTCCGCGTGGCCGGATCGATCCGGTCGCACCGCGCCCGCTGTCGCGCTACGGCGAGCGGCTACGGGGGCACGCATCGTATTGGCCGACGCATGGGCGGCCGTTCGAGCTTGGGCAGGTCGAGGTCGATGGCGGTCTGATGACGACCTGGAAGCGGCTGGCGTCGCGGGTGCTGTCTAGCCGCTCGAGCCTGGCGTGGAATTACGGCGATCCGCAGGGTGAGCCAAGCCTGCGCCGGGCGATCGCCGATTACCTCGCGGCGGCACGCGGCGTGCGCTGCGGGCTTGAACAGATCGTGCTGACCTCCGGGACACAGCAAGGCTTGGCGCTGACCGCGCAGATTGCGGTCGATCCCGGTGATGTCACCTGGGTCGAAGACCCTTGCTACCGCTCGACGCTCGACATTCTCGGCGCGGCGCAGGCCGAGATCGTCCCGGTGCCGGTCGACGCGGACGGGCTCGATATCGCCGCCGGCACCCGGCGCGACGCGCGCCAGCCGCGCCTCGTCTACACGACGCCGTCGCGGCAATACCCGCTCGGCATGGCGATGCCGCTCGCGCGCCGCGCGGCGCTGCTCGGCTTCGCGGCACAGACCGGCGCCTGGATCGTCGAGGATGATTACGAAAGCGAATTCCAGGCGCCCGGCCAGATGCTGCCGTCGCTCCAAGGCCTCGACCGCGCCGGCCGGGTGATTTATCTCGGCACCTTCAGCAAACTGCTGTTTCCGTCGCTCCGGCTCGGCTACGCGGTATTGCCGGAGGACCTCGTCGCGCCCTTCGCCGGCGCCCGCCACCTCGCCGACCGGCAAAGCTCCGGACTGATCCAGGCGATCATGACCGAGTTCATGCTCGACGGGCATTTCGCGCGGCACCTCAAGCGCATGCGGTCGCGTTACGCCGAGCGCCAGCGCTTTCTCGTCGATCGACTGAACTGCCGGCTGGGCGGTCTTGTCGACATCCGCCCGGTGGCGAGCGGCATGTATCAAACCGTCTGGCTGCCCTGGGAATGGTCCGACCAGACCGTCGCCGCGGCGCTTATGGACGCCGGCGTGTCCACGGTGCCGCTATCGTCGCTGACGCTCGAAACACCGCGCCGGCCGGGGCTGGTGCTCGGCTATTCCGGGCACAACGAGGCCGCGATCAGCCGCGCCGTCGAGACCATGGCGAAGGTGCTGTCGTCGCCAACTGGTCTTGCGACATTCCAAGAACCGGACCTTCGATCGGACCGCTTGCGCGCTTAACTTCGCGGCGCCTTTTGGAGCGCCACCCGATGCCCGACAGCCTGTCACCACCCGCCTACAAGCCGACTCTGCGCAGCCGGGTGCGCCGCCACCCCGAGCGGGCGCATTACGACCGCGACGCCGTATTCACGATCCTCGACGCCGCGTTGATGTGCCATATCGGCTATGTGATCGACGGCAAGCCCTACGTGACGCCGACCTTGTTTTGGCGCGAGGGCGAGCGCCTCTACTGGCACGGCTCGTCGGCGAGCCGCATGCTGCGCACCCAGGCCGGTGGGATCCCGGTCTGTGTCACGGTCAGCCATGTCGACGGGCTGATCCTCGCGCGCTGCGCCTTTCGCCACTCGCTCAACTATCGAGCGGTGATGGCCTTCGGCACGGCGGCAATTGTCGATGACCCGGCGGAAAAGCAGGCCGGGCTCAATGCCTTTATCGACCGCATTTATCCGGGCCGGACCGCGCGGATGCGCCCGATCGCGCCGCAGGAGCTGAAGGCGACGACGCTGATGGGCATGACGATCGACGAAGCCTCGGCGAAGATCAGGTCGGGCGGCCCGCTCGATCTCGAAGCCGATTACGCCGCCGATTGCTGGGCCGGCACGGTGCCGATCGCGATGCGCATGGGAGCGCCGATCCCCGATGCGATCGCGCCGCCGCGCACGGTACCGGAACCGGAGATCGGCCATTTCGCCGAGGGCGCGGTGTTTGACCAAGTGCTATTGGCGACTGCTCGCCACGGAGGGAACGATGGATAAGACACCGCCACCGCTGTCGCTTGCCGCCGCGTTGGCCCTGCCGCTGCCGGAAGGCCGGCGCTCGGCCGAGGTGCTGGTCGACGGCGATCTCGAAATCCGCCTCTACGCGCCGAAGGGTGACGACCCGCAGACCCCGCACGATCGCGACGAACTCTATATCGTTGCGCGCGGACACGGGCAATTCCGCGTCGGCGACCGGGCCGAGCCGTTCGCGCCCGGCGCGCTGCTTTATGTCGCCGCCAACGAGATACATCGGTTCGAGGATTTTTCGGACGATTTTGCCACCTGGGTGGTGTTCTACGGCCCAGTGAAAACTGCGCCGCCATTGGGGCGAACCGGCTGGCAGATGTCGCTGGCGCAGGCCCGAGCCTTGAGGCCGCCGCTCGATCGCGCCTCGGCGGAGGCGTTTGTCGATGGCGACATTGAGGTCCGTTTCGCGACACCGTCGACGCTCGGCATGCAGGTGCCGCATGAGCGCGACGAATTCTATGTTGTCGCCACCGGCACTGGCCGTTACCGCATTGAGGACATCGAGGTCGCCATCGCCCCGGGCGACCTGTTGTTCGCGGCGGCGCGCGCCGAGCACGGTTTTGTGGAGCGCAGCGACGATTTCTCGGAGTGGATCGTCTTCTACGGGCCGGTGAAATGAGCGGCCACGTCAACCATCTCGGGCAACCGATCGGCTTTCCCGTCAGCGGCTGGTCGCCGCGTGAGCGGCCGCCGCTGACGCCGATCAGCGGGCGCTATTGCCGGATCGAGCCGCTCGACGCCGAACGCCATGCGGCCGAGCTTTACGACGCCTACAGCGTCGATCGCGAGGGGCGGCTGTGGACCTATCTGCCCTGGGGTCCCTATGCCAGCTTCGACGAGTATTTGGCCGGTGTGAAAACCGGCCTCAGGCGGGAGAACTTCATCACCTATGCGGTGATCGACGCCGCCGGCAAAGCGGTCGGCGTCGCGAGCTACCTCAACATCAACCTCGCGGCCGGGAGCATCGAGGTCGGCGGCATCGCTTATTCGCCAGCTCTGCAGCGGACGCCGGCCGGCACCGAGGCGATGTTTCTGATGATGCGTCGCGCTTTCGACGAACTCGGCTATCGTCGCTACGAGTGGAAGTGCAATTCGCTGAACGCTGCGTCGCGCGCTGCCGCACAGCGTTATGGCTTCCGGTTCGAGGGCATCTTCCGGCAGGCGGACGTCGTCAAAGGCCATAACCGCGACACCGCGTGGCTCTCGATCACCGACGCTGAGTGGCCGGCGGTCAAGGCGGCGTTCGAGCGTTGGCTCGACCCCGGCAATTTCACCGCCGACGGACGGCAGCAGGTCAGGCTGTCGGAATTGACCCGCGCCGCCTGAGCTACTCGGCGGCGGCCATCCCGGCGAGACGACGGCGGCGCTCGGTGCGGCGGTCGCCGACCAGCGCGACGACGGCGACGACAATCATCACCACGACGCTCGCGCCAAACACCCAGCGCGGCGCATTGTGGTCCATGATAAAGCCGAACAGCAGCGGCCCAACCATGCCGCCGATGCTGAACCCGCTGGTGACGATGCCGAAGGTGCGGCCCATCGCGCCGGGCGGCGCGGCGGCGCGCACCAGCATGTCGCGCGACGGCATGATCAGCCCGCCGAGCAGCCCGGCGGCTCCCATTGCCAGAAACAGCGGTGCCGCGCTGAGGCCGAGCGTACCGATCGCCAGCACGATACATGCATTGACCGCATAGCCGACTGAGGCGACCTCGGCGTGACGGCGGGTCTTGTCGGCGATAAAGCCGCCGGCCAGTACGCCCAGCGCCTGCATCGACAGGTAGACGGTCAGCGCGATGCTCGCTGTCGCCAGCGGCGTGTCGAACGCACTGCGCAGCGCCACGACCGAGAAGTTGCTGATGCCGCTGCCCGACAGGCTGAGCAGCGAGAAAAAGAAGGTGAGGAAAATAATGTTCGGCGTCAGTACGGCGGCGAGGCCGATCCTGGGCGCTGCCGGCTGTCCGGCATGGATGACCGGCTGCCGGTTGTCGACGCCACGCACCAGCAACAGCGGTAGCGCGGCCATGATCGCGATCGCCGCCGGAAAGAGGAACGCGGCCTTGAGTCCGAACGCATAGGCGATCGGCAGCACGGTCACCGGCGCGATGGCATTGCCGAGGAACCCCGAAAAGGTGTGCACCGAGAACGCCCGTCCAATCCGTGCCGGCGGGATCACCGCGGAAAGGATCGCATAATCCGCCGGGTGGAAGACGCTCCCCGACAAGCCGATAAGTGCCATCGCGATCAGCAGATGCGGATAGGTCGGCGCCAGGCTGACGCCGATAAATGCCACCGCGCTGATCGCCAGCCCGAGCAGCAACATGCGCCGCGAGCCGATGCGGTCGACGAGAAACCCGATGGGGAGCTGTGACGCGACCGCGACGATGTTGCCGATGGTCAGCGCAAAGCCGAGTTCGACAAAGCCGATGCCGAGGGCCGCCGTCAAAAACGGAAACAACGGCGGGATCACCAGGCCCTGGAAGTGCTGGACGAAATGCGCCGCCGAGACGACCGCGATGGCGCGCGCTTCGCGGCTCTTGCTGTCGCGTTTTACGGTATCGGCACCCCGGAGGGCGGCCGCGTCCGTCGTCATCGGCGTTTTGCCTCCCGGGACCTTACTGCGCAAAATATCGGCAGCGCCGCTGCACGAACAAGCACCGCTTTGGCAGGGCTGATTTGCCCACGGGGTGGGAACCACCCCCGGTTGACATCGCCGCGCCCCGCCGATAAGCGCAAACCGATGGACAAGGTTCTCGAACAGATCGTCGCCACCGTGCTGATCGCCAGCCGTTGGCTGATGGCGCCGCTCTATCTCGGGCTGATCGCCGCGATGGTAGTGGTCATCGTCGAGTTTTTTACGGAACTGGTCACCGTCGCGGCAAGCGTTGGCAAGCTCTATAGCTCGGAACTCATCCTTGCCGTGCTCAAGCTGATCGATCTGGTGCTCCTCGCCAATCTGCTGCTGATCATGGTATTCGCCGGCATCCTGACCCTCGGCGCCAATGTCCTCGTAGAGAACCATCCGAACTGGTCGCGCTTTATGGGCGATGTCGATTTCGCCGGGCTCAAGCTCAAAGTCCTCGCTTCGCTCACCGCGATCGCCGCGGTGGGGCTGCTCGAAAGCTTTATCGATATCGAGAAGGTCTCGAAGTCGGACGTGATGTGGGAAATCGCGATCCTGCTGGCCTTTGTCGTCTCCGGTGTCATGCTGGCCTGGATGGACATGCTGGTCGCGCGGCGGCAGGAATAGCCAGGAATAGGAGGTCCCGATGACCGAAACGGCGACCGCGCGCATGACCGGCGCCGCCGCGCTGGTCGAGATGTTGCGCCGGCATGGCGTCGACACGCTGTTCGCGCTGCCCGGCGTGCAGAACGACGCGCTGTTCGTCGCGCTTTATGACGCCAGCGACGGCATCCGGGTGATCCACACCCGGCACGAGCAGGCTGCCGCCTACATGGCCTACGGTTACGCCCGAGCCAGCGGCAGGCCCGGCGCCTTCGCGGTGGTGCCGGGGCCGGGGTTGCTCAACACGACAGCCGCGCTCGCCACCGCTTATGCGACCAACGCGCCGGTACTGTGCATCAGCGGGCAGATCCCCTCGGATCTGATCGGCCGTGGCTTCGGCCTGTTGCACGAGATCCCCGACCAACTCGCGATCCTCAAGGGGCTTACCAAATGGGCCGTCCGGATCGGCCATCCGACAGAGACCGGCAAGCTGGTCAACGAGGCGTTTCGCCAACTGGCCGACGGCCGCCCGCGTCCGGTCGCGCTGGAGATGCCGCTCGACATCATGGCGCGGGAGTATGCGGTCGCGCTACCCTCGCCCGAACCGGTCATCTCGTCGCCGGAACCTGACCCCGACCTGATCGCCGATGCGGCGAAGGCGTTGTCAGCCGCCAAGGCGCCGGTGATCTTTGTCGGCAGCGGCGCGATGGCGGCGGGTGTGGAAATCCTCGCGCTGGCCGAACGGCTGCAGGCGCCGGTCGTGACCTATACCGGTGGCAAGGGCGTGGTCAGCGACCGCCATTACCTGGCGCAGAACCTGCTCGCCGGACACGAACTCTGGAAGACCGCCGATGTCGTGCTGGCGATCGGCACCCGGCTCAACCAGCCGCAGACCCGTTGGGGTTTTGACGCCGGGATCAAGCTGATCCGCGTCGATCTCGATCCCGTCGAGATCACCCGCATCGTCCGGCCGGCGATCGGTATTGTCGCCGACGCCAAGGACGCCGCCGCGGCGCTGCTGCGCGCGGTCGATGGCGGCGGCAAGCAGGTGTCGCGCAAGGACGAGCTCGAAGCGCTGAAGGTCAAGACCATGGCGGCCATCGCTGAGCGGCTCGGGCCCCAATGCGAATATCTCGACGTGCTGCGCAGCGAGCTGCCGGATGACGGCATCTATATCGAAGATTTGACCCAGGTGGGCTATGTCGGCCGGCTCGCCTTCCCGGTCTACCAGCCGCGCACCTATATCCACAGCGGCTATCAGGGGACGCTCGGCTTTTCCTACGCGACCGCGCTCGGCGCCAAGGTGGCGCGCCCCGACGTGCCGGTGGTGTCGGTCTCGGGGGACGGCGGGTTCATGTACAACGTGCAGGAACTGTCGACTGCCGCGCTGTTCGGCATCGATGTGGTGGCGGTCGTCTTTGCCGACGGGGCCTACGGCAATGTCCGTCGCATGCAGAAGGTCGATTACGGCAACAAGCTGATAGCCACCGAATTGCGCAACCCCGATTTCCCGAAAATGGCCGAGAGCTATGGCATCGCCGGGGTCAAGACGACCAGCCCGGAAGGGTTGCGCCGGGAACTGAATGCCGCGTTCAAGCGGCGTGGTCCATCGCTGATCGAGGTCGCGGTCGGCGAGATGCCCGATCCCTGGTCGACACTGATCATGAACCGCGTCCGCGGCACGCGGTAGGCGAGGCATCAAAATCCTTGTCATACCGGCGAAGGCCGGTATCCACTTATCCGCGCTACGGAATGCTGAACCGTGGATCCCGGCGTGCGCCGGGATGACGAACGATACTGGGAGAAGCGCGCGATGGCCGCAGTCATGGAAATGTCCTGTCACCGCCAGGGTTGGCTCGGCGCCGAGTTCGACCGCGGGTCCCAGTATTGGACCTTCAAGCCCGCGCATCTCGCGGCGATCGACGAGTTGATGGCGAAGCTGGCGGATGATCCGCGGCTATTCCACGAGATCACCAAGCGCGATTTCTCGCATCCCGCGCTCGACGCCGATCTCGCCGATCTGCTGGCCTATATCAAGACCGGGCCGGGGCTGGTGGTGATGCGCGGCTTTCCGGTCGACAAATACACGCCGGAAAAGATGCAGACGGTGTACTGGGGCATCGGCGCGCATTTCGGCATCGGCTGCTCGCAAAGCGCGGACGGCGATTATCTCGGCCACGTGACCAATGTCGAGAAGGCCTCACGCGGCTACACCACGGCGCGCGAGCTGTCGCTGCATACCGACTCGGCTGAAATCGTCGGCCTGCTTTGTGTGCGCGACGCCAAGGAAGGCGGCCTGAGCATCTATGCCAACTCGCTGAAGGTGCATGAGATCGTCGCCCGCGAGCACCCCGAATACCTCGCCGTGCTCGAACGGGGCTTCCGCTGCGACCGACGCGGCGAGGAAGCCCCGGACGAGGCGCCGGTAACGCCGTATCGCGTGCCCGTCTTCTCGGAGATCGACGGGCTGCTCAGCACGCGGTTTGTGCGCGGCGTCATCGACCGCGGGGCCGAGACGCTCGGCGAGCCGCTATCCGACCTTGAGAAGGGCGCACTGGCGTTTTTCGAGGAAGTCGCGCAGCGTGACGAGGTGCGCCTGGAATTGCGGCTCGCGCCCGGCGAGGCCTCGTTCATCAACAATTACGAGATGCTGCACGCGCGCACCGCATTCGTCGACCACGACGAGCCGGCCAAGAAGCGGCTGCTCTACCGGCTATGGCTGCAAGGCGACCCGCCGCGGCGGATGAAGAAGGAAGTGCACCTCTACCAAAACCGCTCGGGCCGCATGGGCGTCGACCCGCAGGCGGGCAGGGGACCGCGCTAGTCCGACGGCTTATTCGGCGCGGCGTGGGTAGACCGCCCAGATAACGGTCGCGATCGCGAGGATGACGATCGCGACCGGCCAAAAGCCGAAGAACCGCGTCAGGATCGCGTGCAGCACGACGACGGCAAGGACGGCCAGGGCGATTTTAAGGTCGCGCATCACGCGATGATACGCGAGCGAGGGCGGGCCGGATCACCGCAAGTACCATGTAGGGCGGAAAAGCGCAGCACCTTCCGCCGCGTTTATGGCGGATGATGCTGCGCTTTTCCGGCCTATACGGGCTCTAGTCTGCGCCGGGGCTCCGGCGGCAGCTCAACGGCGATCGCATCGCCCGGTTTGATCTCGCCGCCAGCCAGCACGACCGCCATGATCCCGGCCTTACGGATGAGGTTGCCCTCGGCGTCGCGGCCGAGCGTCGCGTTCATCAGCCCGGGCTGAATGTTGTTGAGCTGGGCGCAAGGATTGCGCAGTCCCGTGACCTCGATCAGTGCCTCGGGGCCGAGGCGCAGCCGCGTCCCGCTCGGCAGGCCGAGCAGATCGACGCCGCGTGTCGTCACATTCTCGCCCATCACCCCCGGTGCGACGCGAAATCCAGCCGCTTCCAGTTCGTCCATTAGCTCGGCATGGATCAGATGGACCTGCCGCAGATTGGGCGCGGTCGGGTCCTTGGCGACGCGCGAACGGTGTTTGACGGTGACGCCCATATGCGCGTCGCTTTCGACGCCGAGCCCAGCGAGCAGCCGGATGCTGCCCTCATTCGGCTTCAACAGGGTATGACCGGGGCTGCGGCTGACGGCGATGACGGTTCCGGGCATCATTCCTCCGGCTATTCCGGCCCACGCGGGGTCAGGATCAGGATTGCGAGATCGGCGGTCGGTGTGAAATTGGTGTAGCGCACCTGAAACTGGGTCGGCGATAGCTTTTTGACGCCCGTTGCGCAAAAGCTGATCAGGTTGTCCGGGGCGCCCTTGTCGACGGTTAGGGTGAAATCGGCGATCGGCCCAGCCCAATTGGCCCCGGTAGTCAGGATGTAGTCGACCCGCTGCTCGCTCACATAGCCGTTGCTTTGCTTGGCCCTTTGCTGCGCCTTCGTTGCCGCGGCAATAAAGGCGGCGCCCATACAATATTTCGTGGTGTAGGTGGCAATCCGCTTCTTCTGGTCGGCGGCGAACTGCGGATCGCCGGCGAAAGTGGGCGCGCCGACCTCGCTCCCGGCGCTGGCGCCGACGCTGGGCTTGTAGCGATGCTCGATAACCGTCTCCGCCGCGGCGGGGAAGGCCTGCGGCCAGTAATAGGTGGTCTTCAGCGTCCAACGCGGTTCGAGATGAAGCTGCATCTTGCCGTCGGGCGTGGTGCCGTATTCGTCGGTCTCGGCAAGGCCGAGCGCGATCAGCTCGTCCCATTTCTCCTTCGGCAGCGCATTGAGGGCATCGCTGGTCGCCTTCAACTGCGGCGCCAAGGGTACGCCGAGCTGCTGCAGCAGCGGCGTGCGCCCGACGCCGAGCGCGAAGACCTTCTGCTCGACCTGCGTCGCCACCGGCTGGCCGTTGGCGATCGTCGCGAAGCCGAGGAAGTTTGCCGGGTCCGCGGTCGGCACCACCGCATTCCAGTCGGGATTGTCGACCGTGATGTCGGGCAGCGGAAAGGTGACGAGGTTGGTGATCGGGCGGTCGGTTTTGTTGACGAAACGATAGGTGACGCGGACCTCGCTCGGCGAGATCGACAGCTGCTCCGAGCGCATCTCGATAGCGTCGGTGCACACGAATTGCAGCCCGCCGGTGGCAAGTTCGGCAGTGGAGTCGTTGGCCAGGGCTAGGGGAGCGACTGCCAGCAGTGCCGCCAGAACCCCCACCCCGACCCTCCCCCGCTTGCGGGGGAGGGGGCACGCTCGATCATCCACAAGGACTGTCCCCTCCCCGCCGGCAGGCGAGCAGTCCTTAATTTGCGGCGTTGCGGACGCGCGTCGCAGCGCTCGCCACGGCTTTGAGCGAGGCGGTGACGATGTTCTCGTCCATGCCGACGCCGTGCAGCGTCTCCTCGTCCTCGCCACGCACTTTGACATAGGCCGCGGCGCGGGCGTCGGCGCCGCCGGCCACCGCGTGCTCGCTGTAGTCGAGGAAGGTGAAGGCGATGCCGCACTCGCGCTGCAGCGCATCGACAAAGGCGGCGATCGGCCCGTTGCCGACACCCTCGATCTTTCGCTCGGCCCCGTCGACGGTCACCTTCGCCGAGAGCCGCCGCTCGCCGCCGCGTTCGGGCAGCATCGTGTAGTCGACCAGTGCGACGCCTTTGCCGTTGACGCCGAGATAGGTCTCCTGGAACAGCGCCCAGATGTTCGCGCTGGTCATTTCCTTGCCGGTGCGGTCGGTGACTTCCTGGACGATGCGCGAGAACTCGATCTGCAGCGGCCGCGGCAGGTCGAGCCCGTGGTCCTCCTTCAACAGATAGGCAACGCCGCCCTTGCCGGATTGCGAATTGACCCGGATCACCGCCTCGTAGCTGCGGCCCAGATCTTTCGGGTCGATCGGCAGATAGGGGACCTCCCACAAATCGTCATTGCGTTTGCGCAGCGCGTCGAACCCCTTCTTGATCGCGTCCTGATGCGAGCCGGAGAAGGCGGTATAGACCAGTTCGCCGGCGTAAGGATGGCGCGGGTGCACCGGCAGCTGCGTGCAATACTCCGAGGTGCGGACGACCTCGTCGATGTCGCGGATATCGAGTTCGGGATCGATGCCCTGGCTGAACAGGTTGAGCGCCAAGGTCATGATATCGACATTGCCAGTGCGCTCGCCATTGCCGAACAGCGTGCCCTCGACGCGGTCGGCGCCGGCCATCAGCGCCAATTCGGTCGCCGCCACCGCCGCGCCGCGGTCGTTGTGCGGGTGCAGACTCATGATCAGGCTGTCGCGGTCGCGCACGTTGCGGATGAACCACTCGATCTGGTCGGCATAGACATTGGCCGTTGCCATCTCGACTGTGCCGGGCAGGTTGATGATCATCTTCTTGTCGGGCGTCGGCCGCCACACATCCATCACCGCCTCGGTGATCTCGACCGCGTAGTCGAGCTCAGTGCCGGTAAAGCTCTCGGGCGAATACTGGTAGACGATCTCGGTGCCGCGGGTCGCCTCGGCGAGATCGCGGATTTGCCGGGCGCCGGTTACCGCGATGTCGGTAATGCCGGCCCTGTCGAGCCCGAACACGACGCGCCGCTGCAGCTCCGAGGTCGAGTTGTAGAGATGAACGATCGCGCGGCGGGCGCCCCGCACCGATTCGAAAGTCTTCTCGATCAGCTCGCTGCGCGACTGGGTCAGCACCTGGATCGTTACGTCTTCGGGGATCAGGTCTTCTTCGATGATGTGCCGCACAAAGCTGTAATCGGTGTCCGACGCCGCAGGGAAGCCGACCTCGATCTCCTTGAAGCCGAGCTTCAGCAGCATGTCGAACAGGCGGCGCTTGCGCTCGGGGCCCATCGGCTCGATCAGCGCCTGGTTGCCGTCGCGCAGATCGACGCTGCACCAGGTCGGCGCCTTGTCGATGACCTGCGACGGCCATTGCCGGTCGGGCAAGCGGACCGGCGGAAACGTACGGTATTTGTGGATCGGCATTATTGACATCGGAAGCTCCTGTCGGGAGGCCGCCGCCGCTCTCGATTAGGCGCGGCCCGAATTCATGAATCGCGCGGAAAAAGGCCGGCGGGCTCAACCCCGCCGACCGGCAGTAAGTCGCAGCATGCGACCGCCGACGCGAAAGCCCCGATACTGTGGATAGACCGAAATCATGACAACACCACTTGCGCAAACACCCCGTGCGAGGGGCCGGACGAGCGGGATCGGCGCCGGATCAGGACGCCGAGGCAGTAAGTCGCAGCTCGTCACGCGCAATGGTCATACGCGGTAAATAGCAGAAAGCCCGCAAAAGTCAATCGACCGGCCGGCCCCGCCAGCCGATGAACTGCTCGAGTTCGATGTCGGCGTTCGCAATCAAGCTTCCCGATGGCCGCAATCGACGACCTGCGCCGGACCCTCGACGTCTGCCTCCAACACTCGCACGCTCCAGTTGCGCGGCCGGCTGTCGCCGTAGCCGCGCTTCTGGCACTCGGCGATGGCCATTTCCTTGGCCTGATCGTCGTTCTCGGCGATCAGCGTCGCGTAGTAGATGTCGCTGACCGACATCCGCGTGCAGGTATATTTGTTCATTCCGGTTTCTCCCTGATGCAGGCGCGAGGCGCGGCTCAGAACGTTTCGACCCAGGGCCGCAGCTCGATTTCCCAGGCCCAGGCGCTGCGCGGCTGGCGGTGCAGCTGGAGATAGGTCTCGGCGATCGCATTGGGATCAAGCAGCGCGTCAGGCCCCTTCTCGTTGGCGCGCGGGTCGTTGTCCTTAAGGATGCCGCCATCGATGACGATGTGCCCGACATGGATGTTTTGCGGCTGCAACTCGCGGGCGAGGCTCTGTGCCAGGCCGCGCAGCGCGAACTTGCCCATCGCGAAGGATGACGAGCGCGGATAGCCCTTCACCCCGGCGCTGGCGCCGGTGAAGAGGATCGTGCCGCGGCCCTGCTTGGTCATGCGTTTGGCGGCCTGCTGCGCGACCAGGAACCCGCCGAACGCGGTGACCTTGATCGCCGCCTCGACCGCCGCCGGGTCGAGATCGACGATCGCCCCGCGCGCCCGGCCGCTGGCGTTGTAAACGACCAGATCGACCCCGCCGCCGGCATCGACCGCGGCGAATAGATGCTCGACATCGCTCGTACTCGTTGCGTCGCAGGCGATCGCGGTCGCGCCGGTCTCCTTGACGAGCCCGGCGAGTTTGCCCGTATCGCGCGCGGCGACAAACACCTCCATCCCTTGGCCGGCGCAAAGACGAGCCAACGCGGCGCTCAACCCCGCTCCTGTCCCGACGATCACGACGCGCTCAGTTACCGCCATGGTGGACCTCATCGATAATGCGAGTTGGTCATCTTAGCGTGCAAACGGACCGTGGCCCACCGGTTGCTCGCGTTGTCATTCGTGGTCCATGTCGGGCCGCAACGCTTCGCGTTTGCCGATATCAGCGGCGGGGATCCTGTGCATCCTTTTCGGCGAGTTCTCTAAGCAAGCGAAAGGTCAGAAATTGCCAACTCGGCCATGTCTGTGGGTAATTCGTGTATATATGTATTAACGGCAGGTTTATTTGCCCAACCGCTCCGGCCTCGAAATAAAAAATAGTCGAGTTCTTCGCGGCAGCAATTGTAACAGAAATCTCATAATAGGGCTAATGCCTGAGCCGACTTGGGGTGTTTCCAGAAATTCATTCGCTTTGCGGTTGACAAGCGTTCTCCGTCCCGCCTAATCTCCGCGCGCTTAAACCCCCTGTCCTACCCGGGCGGTTCCTCCAACGATCCGGGACGACGCCTACCGCCATTATCGACACGGTTTGGACCCGAATACGGCGCACGCTGAGGGTTTGCGTTGCTGCGTGCAGTGATAACAAGATGGGGTCGGGTGCGGATGAAGTTGTGGCTTGCTTTCGGTCTGCCGGTTGCCGCGCTCGTATTGCCGGGCGGCGCGATGGCCGACCCGCCGTCGGAGCGGCTATCTCCTGAAGCGGCCGGGGCGAGCGTCTCCGGCCAGGGCGCCGGCAAATCCGAGACGGCCGACGCGATCGTGCAGATCGCCACCGTCGCCAAGCAGATCGCCAAAGTGGCAACCAACGCGCTCGTTGCGCCTTCCCTTGTTCAGCATGCTGCGGAGACGACATCGCCACTGCCCGCGGAAAGCGCGCCGCCCACGGAGCCGATCTCGGGGGAGCCGAGGCGGGCGGCCCCGGGGCGTGCGGTAAAGGAGTGGGGCGCAGCCAAACCTGACAAGCACGCGGCTCGCGCCGCCCACGAACGGGTCGCGGCGGCGTCGCCGGCCGTTCGCGTCGTCGGCAAGAGCGAAACCGGCACCGCGGCCTGGTATGGCGGACGCTATGTCGGCCGCCGCACGACGAGCGGCGCGCAGCTCGATACAGTCCATGCCACCGCCGCGCACCGCACCTTGCCGCTTAATTGCCTCGCGCGGGTGACCAACTTGCGGAACGGCCGATCGGTGGTCGTCCGCGTCACCGACCGGGGCCCGGTCGGCCACTCGCTGCTGATCGACATGTCACCGCGCGCCGCGGATATGCTCCAGATGAAACAGGCCGGTCTGGTTCCGGTGCGGGTGGAGCAGGTCGTCGAACTCCCGCCTGACGCCAAGTAAACGCCAAATATCGCGTTTTTATCGCGATCGCGCCGGCTGTGGCGCGATGCTGCCCCACTGCGCCGATAAATCCTAAGCAAAACCTTGGGTTTCCTCAGCTGTCGCGTTTTTGCAACTGTGACAGAAAGGCCACGCGTGCTAGGAAAAACCACGCTTGGCACCGTGGCTCAATTGACTTGGAATTGGTCGTCCATTGTATTCTCCGGTCAGCAGAGCGCTTGGGGACTGTATCGGTCGATAGGCGAGAAATAGTCGATAAAAACTCGCCTATTCGACCTATCGACGACCACGGGCGAAATGCGGAGCCGCTGGCTCCTGGGGAAGTGCGAGGGGATAGGTCCTGCAAAGTGGCAGGTTCGATCATTGGGGGCAAAGTGGACGCAGTGTCGGAATTGTCGAATGTTGTGCGCTTCCCGCTGCGGAAGCGCACAACGCCGCCGGCGGCGGCATCGAGCCGGGAAATCAGCCACGAGCCCGGCGGCTACGAGTTCACCGAGGGCGAGCTTGCCGCTCTGTGCCGCTGGTTTTCGGCGATGAAATACGCCTTTCCCGGCACCGAGGGGGTGATGGTGGTGAGCCATCAGCACGGCTACTCGGCGGTGGGCCTGTACCATCCGGCCCGCGGTGTTCCGAACTGCCTTGTCGCCAAGCACCAGGTCGGCGGCAGCGCTCGCTTCTTCTGGTCGACCGAAGTCGATCCGCCGCGGGCGATCGACGATTTGTGCGAGATCACCGACGCGCATATCCGTGCAATTCAGCCGCCGCGCAACGAGGCGGGCTGGCTCGATCCGACCGGCTGGTCGGGGGTCTATGCCGCGCGGACGATCGCCACCGAGCTGCAGGTGGTCTAACCTCTCTCAGGTGGTTGGTCCAACCTCTCAGCGCACCACCAGCACGTCGCACGCGACGGTCGCGACCAACTCGCGGAGACGGTCGGGACGCGCCTCGTCGGCGCCAGCTTCGACCGCGACGATCCGGCAGTGCAGTTCGGCGATATGGCGGTGCAGAAGCGTATGCTCCCGCAGCAATTCGAGATCGATCTCGACCGCATGTCCCGCCAGGCGCTCATCGAGCCAGGTTTTGAAGCCGGGCTCTTCAGCGAGCGAGGGTGAACAGATTACTGCGAGCCGCGCATCATGAGCCTCGGCCAGAAGGATCGCGGCCGCGAGCAGCCGTTCCGAGGCGGCTTCACGGCTTTGAACCAGAGCCGCGACCGCGCCATTCCGATCGCCCTCGCGGTGCGCCAAAAGGCGTGTCGACGGCCCCGACCCAGCGCCGCTCCACCAGCGGCACTCGACGCGGAAATGTCCGCCGATCGGCCGCGTCGCGGTGCAGGCGACGAGGAAGTCATCGGGTAAGGCCGAAATCTCGCCGCCGCCGTCACGGACGATCTCGAACGACCATTCGATGCCGTGCCGTTTGGCCGATGCGGCGAGGTCCTGGCGGGCGCGCTCGGCGAAAACCCGTATTTGCCGCTCGGCGTGTTGCAAGGTGAGCGGCTCGACGCCGATGCCGAGCGTCACCTGGCGCGCGAAGGGCAGATGCGCCAGCCGGATCAGATCGTCGTCCTCGACAAAGACCCCGTGCAGTCGGGCCTTCCAGCGCGCCGCCAGGCGAGCGGCCGCGCCGATCGCCGCACGATTTTCCGACGCTGCATCGAGCGCGACGACGACACGTTCGACCGCCGCGGTCATGGCGCCCCCCGCGTCTCGGCGCGCATCAGCGCCGCCGCCCTCGCCGCAAACTCGTCGAGTTCGCGCGGCGATCTTAGTGTCTGTCGTCTCGGTCGGCACGCCGGTCAGCAATTCAAAGCCCTGGTCGATCGTCTCCATCGGAATCACCCGGAACTTGCCTGCCTCCACTGCCTCGACGACATCGGCGCGCAGCATCAGGTGCTTGACGTTGCTCGCCGGGATGATGCAGCCCTGCTTGCCGGTGAGCCCGGCCCGGCGGCAGATATTGAAAAATCCCTCGATCTTTTCGTTGACCCCGCCGATCGCCTGGATGACGCCGTGCTGGTCGACCGAGCCGGTGACCGCGAAGTATTGCCGGATCGGCGCCTCGGACAGCGCCGAGAGCAGCGCGAACAGCTCGGCCGCGGAGGCGCTGTCGCCATCGACACCGCCATAGGACTGCTCGAACACCAGGCTGGCGTGCAGCGACAAGGGCCGGCTCGCGCCGAACCTGCCGCCGAGAAAGCCGCTCAGGATCAGCACGCCCTTCGAATGCAGCGGCCCGCCGAGCTGCACCTCACGCTCGATATCGACCACCTCGCCGCGCCCCATGCGCACCTGCGCGGTGATCCGGGTCGGGTTGCCGAAGGCCAGCATCCCCAGGCTGATCACCGACAGCCCGTTGATCTGACCGACGACTTCGCCGTCGGTTTCGATGCGGATCGTGCGGCGGGCGATTTCTTCCTGCATCCGCCGGTAGATGCGGTCGCCGCGGCGGATTTGTGCGTCGATCGCGGCTTGCACCTCGGCGGCGCCGACGATTTCCTTGCCGGCATCGGCGGCGAGCTGGTCGGCCTCCTGCACCAGCTCGGTGATCGCACGCAGGCTGATCGAGAGCCGATCGGCGTCGCCAGCCAGCCGCGCGGCCTGCTCGATGACGCGGCCGACTGCATCGCGGTCGAAGGCGCGCAAATGCTCACGCCGCACGATCGTCGCGATGACCCGCGCGTAAAGCAGCGTCGCTTCGCCGGTGCGCGCGACGCGGTCGTCAAAATCGGCGGTGATCTTGAACAGCTCAGCAAAATCCTCGTCATTCGCCGCCAGCGCGTAGTAGAGCAGCGGCGAGCCGATCAGAACGACTTTGACGTCGAGCGGGATCGGCTGCGGCTGCAGCGATACCGTGGTTGCGAGGCTCAGCGCCTGCTCGATCGATTCGATGCGGATTTCAGCGGCCTGCAGCGCCCGCTTCAGCGCGGGCCAGCCGTAATTGCCGAGCAGCAGCCGCTCGGCGTCGAGGATCAGATAACCGCCATTGGCGCGGTGCAGCGCGCCGGCCTGGATCAGGTTGAAATCGGTTATCAGCGCGCCAAACCGCGCCAGATGTTCGACCCGGCCGATCAGGTTCGGATAGGTCGGGTTGTTCTCGTAGATAACGGGCGCGCCTTGTCTGCCGCCATTGTCGACGATGACGTTGACCTGATAGCGGCGAAACCGCATGTCCTCCATCGCCGCCTGGGCTGCAGCCGTCACTGGCGGACCGCCTTGCTCCGGGGTTTGCGGCGTCTGCGGCAGGAAGTCCTCGACATTCTCCTTGATGTCGCGCTCGACCGCGTCGAGGTAGTCGACAACGTCCGGCAGATCGGCGTGCGTGGTGCGCAGCTCGGCGATCAGATTGGCGACGGCAAACCCTGTGGTGTCGCGGTTCAGCGTGCGCAGCGCCTCGCGATGCTCGCGCTCCCAGAGCGGCACCTGCCGCATCACCGCCTCGAGCTCGGATTGGGCCTCTTCCATGTCGTGCTGGAAGCGCTGCCGCTCTTCCTCCGGCAGCGCTTCGAAATCCTCCGGGTTCATTACCTTGCCGTCGCGCTTGGGTGCGACCGCCAGGCCCATCGGCGTACGGATAAGAGCAATGCCCTTGGCATCGGCGCGACGCTGCAGGCCGCCGAAACCCTCGTCGCTGTGCGCTTTCATCTGCTGGTCGAGCACTTCGCGGCGGGCGCGGTATTCGTCCCGCTCGAACGCCGCCGGCAACGCGACGCGCAACTCCTCGATCAGATGCTTCATCGCCGCCGCGAAGCCGGCGCCCTGGCCGGCCGGCAAGTCGAGACAACGCGGCCGCTGCGGATCGGTGAAATTGTTGACGTAGCACCAATCCGGCGCGGTCGATTCCGTCGCCGCGCGCTGCTTCAGCAGGTCTTCGACGAGGCTATGCCGGCCGGTTCCGGCAGCGCCTAGCGCGTAGATATTGTACCCCTTCTGACGCATGCGCAGGGCGAACATCACCGCCTCGGCGGCGCGTTCTTGGCCGATCATTGCCGGTGCGTCTGCGAGCTCGCTCGACAACTGGAAGGGTAATTCGTCGGGACCGCAGTGGCGGCGCAGCAGCGCCGCCGGCAACGGAACCCCGCTTTGCGCCGCCGGGTCAACCATCCCCGCGCCCCGCTAGGCGGCGCGCTTATAGGGCCGGCATTCGAGGCGTAGATAATCGCGGAAATGCGGCCGCATCTTTTCGGTCCACGGCGTGTTCGCCGCCTTCTTCCAGGCCGCCCCCTCGCGGATATCGGGCGAGGCGAAATGGTACATCGCCAGATAGCGCTGCGTCGCGCCCGCACCGCGATAGCGCCGCGCCATCAGCACGCCCGGCACCGAGCCGAGCGCCGGGAGATGCTCCTCGTTGTACCAGGCGTTGAACTCGGCTTCGGCCTCGGGCACCGGGTTCATCGAGATCATGAGTAGCGCCGCGGCGTTGCGCGGCGCCAGGCCGTCGCCGGGCAGGATCTGATCACCTTCGAGGCGAATGATGTGCTTGACGCGGCCGGTGACCCGCTTGGTCCACGGGCTGCCGTTGGCGCCGCCGACCGCCTGATAGGGTGGGCTGTGCAGCACGCCGACATTGTCGAGATCGTAGGTCGCGACCGAGACCTTTGGATTATCGATGCCGATCCAGCGGTCGCCGTTGATAAAGCCGGGAACCGCCAGCCGCTCCGGAACGTGCTCGGTATCGTACCAATCGTGGAACTCGTCCTCGGCGACGTCGGAAAATTCCATCGCCGCGATCAGCAATCCCTTCGCCATCGGCGTCCTCCTGGGTTCGTTGGTGCAAGCTTAGCGCATGGTCCCGACAGCTTGAAGCGCCCGTGCCGGTCCCCACTCATTTGCAGCTCACGCGGCAAGTTCCCTCCCCCGTGGCCACGGGGGAGGGGTAGGGAGGGGGCCGGCAAAAACCGCTGGCGCGTATTCTGCCTAGATCACTCCCTCCGCCTTCAGTGTCGCGACGGCATCCGCGTCGAGGCCGAGCCAATCGCCGTAAATCTCGGCGTTGTGCTGGCCGACCGTGGGGCTGGGGATCAGCGGCGGTTGCGGCAGGCCGTGCAGCCGCAGCGGGTTGGTCGGCACGACGATCTCGCCCAACTCGGGATGCTCGACCCGGCGCAGCATACCGCGCTCGTGCATATGCGGGTCGTTCATCACCTCGGGCGCGGTACGCACCGGCGCGCAAGGAACGCGGCCGGCCTTGAGCCGGGCGAACACCTCCATCTTGCCGAGGGTGCGGGTCCATTCGCCGACCACGGCATCCGTCTCGTCCATATGCGCGACGCGGTCGGCGTTGGTCTTGAAGCGCGGGTCCGCGCCCAGCTCCTCGCGGCCCATGGCCTTGATCAGGTTGGTCCAGTGCCCCTCGGTGACGACATGGATCGCGACGTGGCCGTCATTGCACGGATAGACATTGTACGGCGTCGACGACAGCCCCGCCTGGCGGTTGCCGGTGCGCGGCGGCGGATTGCCGGTGCGGTGGTAGTACTCGAAGCTCGCCGCGAGGCTCGAATACACCGTCTCCTGCATCGCCACCTCGACGAGCCGGCCTTGCCCGGACTTCTCGCGTTCAAACAGCGCGGTCATGATCGCGCCGTAGAGATGGATGCCGCCCATGAAGTCGACCAGGGTCGGTCCCGCCTTCATTGGCGGCCCGTCATGCGCGCCGGTGACGCTCATGATCCCCGAGGCAGCCTGGATCGTCAGGTCCATCGCCAGGTTGTCCCGATCCGGGCCGCTGATGCCGAACCCGGTGCCGGTGGCGTAGATGAGGCGCGGGTTGATCTCCTTCAGCACGGCATAGCCGACGCCGAGATCGTCCATCGTGCCCGGCGAGAAATTCTCCAGCAGCACGTCGGCGCGGCCCACCATGTCGAACAGCAGTTCGCGCCCGCGCGGGTGCTTGAGGTTCAGCGTCACCCCACGTTTGTTCTGGTTGAGCATCGCAAAGGGCAGCGTCGCGCTCTTGCCGGGCGCCGCGCGCCGCCGCAGCGGCTCGCCGTGCGGCGGCTCGATCTTGATGACGTTCGCGCCGGCCTTGGCGAGCAGCAGCGTCGCGTACGGGCCCTGAAAAATCTGCCCGAAATCGATGACGGTGATGCCGGCGAGCGGCAGGGCTGGGGTCTGGTTGTGGGCCGCGGGCATCGTTCTCTCCTCGGGTTAACCATGATTGCGCGCGCGATCGGCTGCGGCGCGCGCCGCATTCAACTGTTGGCGGGCGGCGATTTGTCCCGCGAGCTTAAGCGAAGTTTATCGAATTTGACGCAAAGGACATGGCACAACACGTCGATGGAACCTTCGCCGATGCCCAGTGTTCACTCCGCTTGCGGGTTTGTCGCGGTCGGCTTGTTCCTCGCGAGCTGCGCTGTAAGTCCGGTCGCCTCCGAACCGGGGAAGGTGACGGATACGGCGAAGATCAGCCTGGCGCCGGGCAATTTCGCGCAGCTCCCCGGCTGGTCGAACGACAATAGCGCGCAGGCGTTGTCGGCTTTTGTCAAATCCTGCGACCGGCTCGCCAAGCAGTTACCGGACAACGCGCCGCTCGACACCAGCGCGACCGGTGCCAATTTCGGCAAGATGCGCGACTGGCGGCCGCTCTGCCATCAGGCGATGGCGCTTCGCGCCGGCGATGATGCCGCGGCGCGGCGGTTTTTCGAGACGAATTTCGTCCCGGCGCTGGTCGCCAGCAAGGGCAGCAGCAAGGGCCTCTTCACCGGATACTGGGAGGTCGAGCTCGACGGCTCGCGCAGCCAAGGCGGTGATTACCAGACGCCGATCTATGGCACGCCGAAGGACCTCGTCGCCGGCAAGCCCTATCTCGACCGTGCCGCGATCGAGGATGGCGCGCTCGCCGACAAGGGGCTCGAGGTGCTCTGGCTGAAGAGCCCGGACGATCTGTTTGTGCTTCAGATGCAGGGCTCCGGGCGCATCCGGCTGCCGGACGGTGGAACGGTCCGGTTGGTCTACGCCGCGAACAACAGCCAGCCCTTTGTCGACATCTACAAGATGATGCTCGACCAGAGCCTCATCCCCAAGGAGCAGTTCTCGGAGAATGCGGTGCGCGCCTGGATGCGCGACAACCCCGATAAGGCCAAAGAGCTGCGCCGCGAGGACCCGCTCTATGTGTTCTTCCAGGAGCGCAAGGGCGACGGCCCGCTCGGCTTCCAGGGCGCGGTTCTGACCGCTGAGCGCAGTCTCGCGGTCGACCATAAATTCATCCCGCTCGGCGTGCCACTCTGGCTCGACGCGCACGACAAGTACCGGCCGGTGCAGGTCCAACGGCTGGTCGTCGCGCAGGATATCGGCGACGGCATCGTCGGCCCGCTGCGCGGCGATTTCTACTGGGGCAGCGGCAAGTCCGCGCAGACCCGCGGCAGCGACTTCTACGCCGACGGCCAATACTGGGCGCTGCTGCCGAAGACGGTGGCGACCAAGATGGTGGCGTCGGCGAATTAGGCCTCTTGGCCGGCTAATTTGTCAGGGTAGCTGCACCGGCACGGTGCTCAGCCCGACCGCGCTCGCCGCCAAATCCTGATCGAAGGTGATGAAGGCATCGCACGCTTGCGCTTTTGCCAGGTGAAGAGCGTCGGCAAAATCCATACCGCGTTCAACCCATCCCAGGGCGGTTCTCGCAACGTCGGGTTCCTCGATCGTGATGCCCGCTATGCCGGCAAGGCTCTGTAGCGCCTGAACGACCTGTGTTGATTGATACCGGTAGGTGCTGCGCAGCACCCATTCGGTTTCCAACAGCACCGTAAGGCCGATAAAGATATCGTTCTTCTCGACGACCGCGACCGCTTGCGCGAATTGCGCAGGATGGTCTGCGGTTAAATAGCGGACGACGATGTTAGTATCGACCGCGAGCATGGCGGCGCTCCACCTCGGCTACGATCCCCGCGTCCATTTCCTCTAACGTTTTCGGCTTTCCCTTGAACGCGAGCATGCCGCGGACGTCCTCTGGCCGTGTCTCCGGGAAGACTCGGGCGCGCCGCAGCAGCACCCCGGCCGGCGTATCCTCTACGATAAGCGGCGTTCCCGGCCCCCAATCCCGCCGCTGCCGAATAGCCTTCGGCAGGATCACTTGACCCTTGGTGGATACTGTGGTCGTCAACACTTCGGACATCTGCTTTATCGCCAACCTTGGTAAGATAAAAGTAAGATAGAGTTTCGTCGTAAGATCGCAAGGCCGCCGGCCCTCAAAACGTGCTCACCCCGGTCGGCTTCTTCCGCAAAAAGTCGAAATCGCAGCCGCGATCGGCTTGCAGGACCTGATTGCGGTAGAGCCGGGCATAGCCGCGTTCCGGGACCGTCGCCGTCGCCGCCGGGCGGCGCGCCAGTTCCTCGGGCGGCACCAGCAGGTCGATGCGGCGGTCCTTGACCGACAGGCGGATGCGGTCGCCGTTGCGCACCTTGGCGAGCGGACCGCCCGAGGCGGCGTCCGGTGTCACGTGCAAGACAATCGAGCCGTAGGCAGTGCCGCTCATCCGGGCATCGGAGATGCGCACCATGTCCTTGACCCCGGCACGCGCCAGTTTCTGCGGGATCGGCAGGTAGCCGGCCTCCGGCATGCCTGAAGGCGATAGTGGGCCGGCGTTCTGCAGCACGAGGAAATCGTCGGGCGTCACGTCGAGATCGGGATCATCGATCCGCGCCGACAAATCCTCAAGCGACGTGAACACCACCGCGCGCCCTTCTTTCTCGAACAGCTTCGGGTCGGCCGCCGAACGCTTGAAGATCGCGCCTTCCGGCGCCAACGAGCCAAACAGCGCGACGAGGCCGCCATAGGGCAGCAGCGGGTCGGCGAGCGGCTTCACGACGTCGCGATCGACCGGGCCCGCCGGGGCGGCGAGCCGCTCGCCCAAAGTTTCGCCGGCGACGGTCAAGCAATCGAGATGGAGCAGCGGCTTCAGCTCGCGCAGCACCGCGCCGATGCCGCCGGCCGAAAACAGATCCTCCATGTAATGCGGTCCGGTCGGCTTCAGGTCGACCAGCACTGGCGTCTCGTCGCTGATCGCGTTGAGGCGGTTCAGGTCGATGTCGATCCCGGCGCGGCCCGCCACGGCGGTCAGGTGCAACACGGCATTGGTCGAGCCGCCGATCGCCATCAGCACGCGCAGCGCGTTCTCGACCGATTTCTCGGTGACGATCTTGTCGGGGGTGATCTTACCGCGGGCCAGGGCCATCGCCGCGCGTCCGGTCGCCTCCGCGGCGCGCAGCCGGTCGGCATGCACCGCCGGGATCGCCGCGCTGCCCGGCAGGATCATGCCCAATGCTTCGCTGATCGAAGCCATCGTCGATGCGGTACCCATCACCGCGCAGGTGCCGGCGGTGGTCGCGAGGTTGCCCTCGATCTCGTTGATCTCGGCGTTGTCGATCTCGCCGGCGCGGTATTTTGCCCAGAAGCGGCGGCAATCGGTGCAGGCGCCGAGCCGCTCGCCATGCCAGCGCGAGGTCATCATCGGCCCGGCAACGAGGCCGATCGCCGGCCGGTTCGCCGAGACCGCGCCCATCAGCTGCGCCGGCACCGTCTTGTCGCAGCCGCCGACCAGCACCACCGCGTCCATCGGCTGGGCGCGGATCATCTCCTCGGTGTCGATCGACATCAGGTTGCGGAACATCAGGCTGGTCGGCGACAGAAACACCTCGCCCAGCGAGATCGTCGGAAACACCAGCGGCAGCCCGCCCGCCGCGAGCACGCCCCGCTTGACGGCCTCGATCAGTTCGGGGAAATGGCGGTGGCAGTTGTTAAAGCCGGAATGCGTGTCGGCGATACCGATCACCGGGCGCGACAGCATGTCGAGCGAATAGCCCATCGAGCGCGCGAACGAGCGGCGCAGATAAAGCGCGAAATCGGGATCGCCGTAATTGGTCAGTCCGACGCTCAGCCCGTGCTTCGTGGCGTTGCCCGCTTCACTCATGTCTCCTGCCCCAATCGTCCGAAGAAAAGCCAGGTTGCAGCGCAGCTTGGCCCGAGCCGTGGCGGGGACGCAAGCAGAGCGACTGTGGCAATTTCAGCACGATGCCACATATTCGTCACGCGATGCGATGCAATGACTTGATCGCAGGTCGAGTTGGACCGATCGTCACAGGTTGCCCAATCGTGTTTAGCCGGACATTGATTTTCGCCTAACGGGCGATTACATTGAGCCAATGGGAATTCCTGCAACTTTTTGGCGTTCGCAGGACATTACCACCGAGGCTCGCGACGCCATTGGTGATCCCGGGCAAGACAGAAATGGGTGAGGACGATGGCAAAACCGAAGAGAGGGCGTTCGACCGGAGCTATTGATGACTTTGTCGGCAGTCGCATTCGCGAACGTCGCATCATGCTCGGTCTGACCCAGCAGCAGCTCGCCGAGATGATCGGCGTGACCTACCAGCAGGCGCACAAATATGAGCGCGGCATCAACCGCGTCTCGGCCGGGCGGCTTTACGAGATTGCCCGGGTGCTCAACGCGCCGATCACGTACTTTTACGAAGGCCTCGGCGAGGAAACGCCGCGGCCGGTCGCTCCCCATCAGCGCATGCTGTTGGAGATCGCGCGCAACTTTGCGGAAATCCAGAACGAGAAGCACCAGGAGGCGGTCAGCCAATTGGCCCGCGTCCTCGCCGGTCGCTGATCGGCCTTTCCCGCATGAAACGGCCGACGTGTTTCGTCGGCCGTTTTCATATGAGCGCATCGATCCGGGTTGGGCGCGTTCTGGCGGTGCTGCTCGCCGGTTCGATTGCTGGCGCCATGCCCGTGTCGGCCGCTTCGGTCGCCCTGGTGCTCGCCGTCGACGTCTCCGAAAGCGTCTCCACCGAGCGCTATGTGTTGCAGCATGACGGCATCGCCAACGCCTTCGAGACGCCGCAGCTGATCAACAGCATCGCCACGACGCCGGGCGGCATCGAAGCCCTCGTGCTCGAATGGTCCGACCCGTACAAAATCGCGGTCACGGTCGATTGGACCAAGATTGTCGACGCGGCGAGCGCCCGCGCGTTTGCCGCCGCGGTCCGCAAGAGCGAACGCAGTTCGCATGGGCTCACCGCGCTCGGTGCGGCGCTGCAGGCCGCCGGCGCGGCGTTCGACCGCCTGCCGGAACCCGCTGCGCATAAGGTGGTCGACGTATCGGGTGATGGGATCGCAAATTTTGGCCCGGCGCCGTCCGAGGTCCGCGACCAGCTCGTGGCGCATGGGATCACCATCAACGGCCTGGCGATCCTGACCGAGGAACCATGGCTCGCCGAGTACTACCGGCAGAATGTGATCGGCGGGACGGCCGGGTTCTGCCTCGTGGCCGAGAACATGGAAAGTTTCGCCGAGGCGATGCTCAAGAAACTGGTGCAGGAGGTGTCGGGAGGCTCGTTCCCGAATGTCGCACTGCGAGCCTCCACCCCGGCCCTCACCCGCTAGCGGGAGCGGTCCGCTCGTACGTCATCCCCTCCCCCGCTGGCGGGGGAGGGTTCGGGCGGGGGTGTGCGGCGTGCTCCCTAGATGCAGTACGTCCGCATCGGGGGGAAGCCGTTGAACCCGACCGAGGCGTAGCTCGACGTGTACGCGCCGGTCGACAGGATCTCGACCTTATCGCCGACTTCGAGCTCAAGCGGCATCCGGTACTCGGTCTTCTCGTAGAGGATGTCGGCGCTGTCGCAGGTCGGGCCCGCGATCACCACCGGCCCAGACGGCCCGCCGCGACCCGGCGTCTCGATCCGATATTTGATGCTCTCATCCATGGTCTCGGCGAGGCCGTTGAACTTGCCGGCATCGAGATAGACCCAGCGTTTGCCGCTCTCGTCGCCCTTGTCCGAGATCAGCACGACCTCGCTCTGGATGACGCCGGCATTGCCGACCAGCGAGCGACCCGGCTCGACGATGACCTCGGGGATGTTGTTGCCAAAATGCTTGGTCAGCGCTGCGGTCACCGCGCCGGCATAGGCCTCGACCGGCGACACCTCGGCGCGGTAGCGCGCCGGGAACCCGCCGCCGATATTGACCATGCGCAGGTTGATGTCGGCTTCTGCGAGCAGCGAGAACATCTGCGCGGCCGAGGCGACCGCGCCGTCCCACTGGTTGAGATCGGTCTGTTGCGAACCGACATGGAACGACACGCCATAAGGGTCGAGGCCGAGATCGCGTGCCTTGCACAGCAGCTTCACCGCCAGCTCGGGGGTGCAACCGAACTTGCGCGACAGCGGCCAGTCGGCGCCTTCGCACGATACCAGGATACGGCAGAACACCCGCGCGCCGGGCGCCGATCGCGCCAGCTTGGCGAGCTCGGCCTCGCTGTCGAAGGCGAACAGGCGTACGCCCGCCGCATAGGCGGAGATGATGTCGCGCTCCTTCTTGATCGTGTTGCCGAACGACAGCCGCTCGGGCGTCGCGCCGTTGCCGAGGCACAAATCGATCTCGCCGGCGCTCGCGACGTCGAAATACGACCCCTTCTTGACCAGCATCGACACGATCGCGGCAGCCGGGTTCGCCTTCACCGCGTAGTAGACGGTGGCGATCGGCAGATAGCGGCACAGCATGTCATAGGCCTTGCCGATGACGTCGAGGTCGACGACCAGGCACGGCGTGGCGGGGGTGTTATCGGCAAGGAAACGGGCGATCTTCTTGTTCATCTCATCGGGTACCTTCACGAGCGTAGCTAGCACGGTCATTCGATGTTGCGCCGCCCGCCGCGAACGGCGGATGCTTCGACGCGAAGCGAATGAAAGGAAACTGCGGGCGTTACGGATGAAATCCGTATCGCCGAAGATTTCTGGCTAGCTTAGACTGCTCGGATCGGTGACCCGGCTGCCCCGTCCCCGCAAGCGGGTGCCGCGCAGAACGGCGTCGGGGCAGGGCTCTATCGCCCACACAGGGATTGCAACCATATCGACCTCCCTCTCGGGACCGGTGTCGCCACCGACTTCCAAAAAGGACGCGTTACGTCGTTGCATAACCACCAAGGGCCATAGGCACGTGCGAGTGCGTCAACGGGCGGATAGATACGCCCAAAATTCTGGATTGCAAGTAAAAATCCTGGCGAATTTTCGTCGCGGCCGGAGATGGACTCACGGTGCTTCGCGAAGCGGAAAAGTTCCCACCAGGCGGCCCGTCGACAAATCGATGACGACCAGTTCGGCGGAGCGGTCGGCAAGCAGGATTTCGAGCACGATTCGATCGGACCCGACGCTCATCCGCTCGATGCTCGCGCCCTGCGGCAGGGTGATCGGCGGCGCTGTCACGGCTGTGCTCGGCACCGCTGAAGAATGGCTGGCGAACCGCGCAGTGACCGCGCCGACTAGCACGACGATGCCCGCCACCAGCATCACCCCCATTACTGCGACGAGAATTTTCAGGGCACGAAGATTCATCTCGGATCGACCATCGTGCGTCCTTCGAGGCAGCCGCTTTGCGGCGTCCCCGGGATGACGGAGTTATTCAATGCCATCCAAAAACACCCGTCATCCTCAGGAGCGCGACGCAGGAGCGCGTCTCGAAGGACGCGATGGCGTAACCGCAATGACGGTCATGGTCGACCCTGCTGCCGCCGGCGAGCGGCTGGATCGCGCTCTCCAACAGCGCCTGCCGGACTTGTCGCGCTCGCGGCTCAAGCAGCTGATCCTTTCGGGGCAAGTGGCGAATGACGGAAACGTGATCCGCGATCCCGCGCGCAAGGTCAGGGGCGGACAAATTTTCGTCGTAATCCTCCCCGAACCTGACGATGCGACGCCGCAACCCCAGGCGATCCCGCTCGATATCCGTTTCGAGGATGCACATCTCATCGTCATCGACAAGCCCGCGGGGCTGGTTGTCCATCCCGCGCCCGGCAATCCCGATGGCACGCTGGTCAATGCGCTCATTGCGCATTGCGGCGAGAGCCTTGCTGGGATTGGCGGCGTGCGCCGGCCCGGGATCGTCCATCGGCTCGACAAGGACACCAGCGGCCTCATGGTCGTCGCCAAGACCGAAGCGGCGCACCGCGCCCTGTCGGCCGACTTCGCCGCGCGCCGCATCGCCCGCGCCTACGCCGCAATCGTCTGGGGCGTGCCGTTGCCGGCCGCGGGCGAAATCGAAGGCAACATCGGGCGCAGCATGACCAACCGAAAGAAAATGGCGGTGGTCGGCGCATCGCGCGGCAAGCCGGCGGTGACCCGTTACAAGGTCGAGCGCGTGTTTGCCGACAAGGCGGCGCTGATCGAGTGCCGCCTGCTGACGGGACGCACGCACCAGATCCGCGTTCATCTTGCCGAGCGCGGTCACCCGCTGATCGGTGATCCGGTCTATGGCGGCCGCGCCACGCGGCGGCTTGCAACCAAAGCCGGCATGGCGGCGTACTTCCCGCGCCAGGCGCTGCATGCGCGGCATCTCGGCTTCGTGCATCCGGCAAGCGGGGAACATCGCGCTTTCGACAGCGATCTACCAGGCGACATGAAATCGCTGTTAGCTAGTTTAGAGGGACTTTAAACTGGATCAAAGCTGACTATTTTAGTAGGGTATCGGAACGCCACGCTCGAAATCCGTGTTTTTTCGAGTGCGGCCCATGAGGGGAAAATAGAGTCGATGCCAAGCCTGTCCGTACCTTCGCTTTCCGGCGAAGGGAGCCTGACGCGGTATCTCCAGGAGATCCGCAAGTTCCCGATGCTCGAACCGGAAGAAGAATACATGCTCGCCAAGCGCTGGAAGGAGCGCGAGGATTCCGAGGCGGCGCATCGCCTCGTGACCAGCCATTTGCGTCTCGTCGCCAAGATCGCGATGGGCTATCGCGGCTATGGGCTGCCGCTCTCTGAGCTGATCTCGGAGGGCAATGTCGGCATGATGCAGGCCGTCAAGCGCTTTGACCCGGACCGCGGCTTCCGCCTCGCGACCTATGCGATGTGGTGGATCCGCGCGGCGATCCAGGAATACATCCTGCACTCGTGGTCGCTGGTGAAGATGGGCACCACGGCGGCGCAGAAGAAGTTGTTCTTCAACCTGCGCAAGCTCAAGGGCCAGCTGCAGGCGGTCGAGGACGGCGACCTGTCGCCGGAGAATTTGAAAAAGATCGCCACCGAGCTTGATGTGCCCGAGGCCGACGTCATCAGCATGAACCGTCGCCTCGCGAGCCCCGACCATTCCCTCAACGCGCCGTTGCGCAGCGACAGCGAAGGCGAATGGCAGGATTGGCTCGTCGACGAGACCGAAAGCCAGGAGACCAAGCTCGGCGATCGCCAGGAACTGGGGCTGCGCCGCGACCTCTTGGAAAAGGCGATGACCCATCTCAACGAGCGCGAGCGCCACATCCTCGGCGAACGCCGCCTCAAGGAAAATCCGACGACGCTCGAAGATTTGTCGCAGCAATACGGCATCTCGCGCGAACGCGTGCGGCAGATCGAGGTTCGCGCCTTCGAGAAGCTGCAAAAGGCGATCAAGGCCGCCGCGATCGAACGCCGCCTGGTGGCGTAATCTTCTTTCCTCGACGCCCACCTCGGCGAAGGCCGGGGCCCATTTTTGAACCGCTCAAAAAGCGGAAAGATGGGCCCCGGCCTTCGCCGGGGTGGTGGTGTATTTGAGCTTCGGACAACCTACCTAAGCCGAGCTCCTGCTCATCCATCCGAAGACCTTGCCGCCGTGACCGCGACCGCCGACCACGCTCCGCACCATCAGCACGCGGCCACAGGGGAGGCCGATCCCGTATGCGGGATGTCGGTCGATCCAGCGACGGCGCGGCATCGCGCGACGTATCGCGGTCGCGACTATTTCTTCTGCGGCGCGCGCTGCCAGGATCGCTTCCTCGCCGAACCTGCAAAATTTCTCGCGCCAAAGCCGGCGACGGCAGAACTCGCGGGGGCAGGGCAATGGACCTGCCCGATGCATCCGGAGATCATGCAGGACCGGCCCGGCAGCTGCCCGATCTGCGGCATGGCGCTGGAGCCGATGCTGCCCGGCGCGGAAGACGTCACCGATCCCGAATTGCGCGGGATGACCCGGCGTCTGTGTGTCGCCGGCGCCCTCAGCATCCCGCTGCTTATCATCGGCATGTTCGGCATCACGTTTCCTGGCGTCGCCTGGGTGCAGCTCGCGCTGGCGACGCCGGCGACGCTGTGGAGTGGCTGGCCGTTTTTTGTGCGCGGTTGGGAGTCGGTGAAAAACCGCCATCTCAATATGTTTACGCTGATCGCGCTGGGCACCGGCATCGCCTATCTCGACAGTGTCGTTGCGGCGCTGTTTCCCGACATTTTCCCGACCGCGTTCCGCACGATGGACGGGGGCGTGCCGTTGTATTTCGAGGCCGCGGCGGTGATCGTGACGCTGGTCCTGGTTGGGCAGGTTCTGGAATTGCGGGCCCGCGCGCTGACCGGCGGCGCGATCCGCGCGTTGCTCGACCTCGCACCGCGCACCGCGCGGCTGGTCACACCGGCCGGCGGCGAGCGGGACATCCCGCTCGGCGGCATCACGGTCGGCGACCGGCTGCGCGTGCGTCCGGGCGAGACAGTGCCGGTCGACGGCGCCATCATCGACGGCGAGAGCACGTTCGACGAGTCGATGCTGACCGGCGAGCCGCTGCCGGTCGAGAAGGGCCTCGGGGACCGCGTGACCGGTGGCACGCGCAACACTACCGGCAGCGTCCTAATGCGTGCGGAGCAGGTCGGCGCCGACACGCTGCTCGCCCGTATCGTCGCGCTGGTCGCTTCCGCCCAACGTTCCCGCGCGCCGATCCAGCAGCTTGCCGACATCGTCGCCGGGCGTTTCGTGCCGGCGGTGATGGTCGTCGCAGCGCTGGCTTTCGCGGTGTGGGCCGTTTTCGGGCCGCCGCCGGCGCTCGGCTATGCGCTGGTCGCGGCGATCTCGGTTCTGCTGATCGCCTGCCCGTGTGCGCTTGGCCTGGCGACGCCGATGTCGGTCATGGTCGGGACCGGCCGCGCCGCGCGCGCTGGCGTGCTGATCCGCGACGCTGAGGCGATCCAGCGGCTGGAGACGGTCGACACGCTGGTCGTCGACAAGACCGGGACGCTGACCGAGGGCAAGCCGCGCCTCGTCGGCGTGGTCACGGTCGGCGACATCGCCGAGGACACGCTGCTGCAACTCGCCGCGGCGGCGGAGCGCGGCAGCGAGCACCCGCTTGCCGCGGCGATCGTCAAAGGCGCCGAGGCGCGCGGATTGGCGGTGCTGCCGGCTGCGGCGTTCCGTGCCGAGCCGGGCAAGGGTGTCGTTGCGACCGTCGCGGCGCGGCGCATCGTGATCGGCAACGAGGCGCTGTTCGCGGCGCTCGGCATCGACCCGGCGCCGCTTGCCGACGAGGCTGTACGCCGCCGCCAGGACGGCGACGGCGTCATGCTGGTGGCGATCGGCGACCGCGCAGAGGGTCTGCTGGCGGTCGCCGACCCGATCAAGGAGAATGCCGCGTCCGCGCTCGCGGCGTTGCGCGACGAGGGGTTGCGGGTGGTGATGCTGACCGGCGACAGCGAGCGCACCGCCTCAGCAGTCGCGCGCCGCCTCGGGATCACCGAAATCGTCGCCGGCGTGCTGCCCGACGGCAAGGCCGCCGCGATTAGCGAAATGCAACGGCAAGGGCGGGTTGTCGCGATGGCCGGCGATGGCATCAACGACGCGCCGGCTCTCGCGCAAGCCGAGATCGGCATCGCGATGGGCACCGGCGCCGATGTGGCGATCGAAAGCGCCGCGATCACGCTGGTGAAGGGCGATCTGCACGGCATCATCCGCGCCCGGCGTCTCAGCCGCGCGACGATGCGCAACATCCGGCAGAACCTGTTCTTTGCGTTTGTCTTCAACGCGCTGGCCGTGCCGGTGGCGGCCGGGGTGCTGTATCCGTTTCTCGGCGTGCTGTTGAGCCCGATGATCGCCAGCGCGGCGATGAGCGCGAGCTCGCTGCTGGTGATCGGCAACGCGCTGCGGCTGCGGCGGGCGGAGTTGTAGGGGCGGCGTTCCGCCATCGCCACCGCGCCGACGCGGCCAATGGCGAGGCGTCTATCCCCTATGCGTGCACCTTCATCTCGCCGAGATAGGCCTCGCGGATCATCTCGTTCTGCCGCAGCTCGGCGGCGGGACCGCTGAGCACGACCTGACCGGTTTGCAGCACATAGGCGCGGTGGGCGATCTGCAGCGCCATGTTGGCGTTCTGCTCGACCATAAAGATCGTGGTGCCCTGCTTGTTGATGGTCTGGATGATGTCGAAGACCTGTTCGACAAACACCGGCGACAGCCCCATCGACGGTTCGTCCATGCACAGCAGCTTGGGGCGCGCCATCAGCGCGCGGCCGATCGCCACCATCTGCTGCTCGCCGCCCGACAGCGTGCCGGCGAGTTGCTTGAGCCGCTCCTCAACGCGTGGAAACAGGCTGAAGACGCGCTGCAAATCCTCCTCGAACTCAGAGCCTTTGGCGCGGGTGTAGGCGCCCATCTCCAGGTTCTCGTAAACCGTCATGCGCGGGAACAGGCGGCGGGCTTCCAGCACCGGGGCGATGCCGCGGCGCACCCGCTCGGCGATGCTGACCCCAGCCAGGGAGCGGCCCTCGAACAGCACATCGCCGCGCGCCGGCACGACGACCCCCATGATCGCCTTCATCGTCGTCGATTTGCCCGAAGCGTTGCCGCCGAGCAGGGAGACGATTTCGCCGGCGTCGATACGGTAATCGACGCTCTTCAAGACGTGCAGGTCGCCGTAATAGGTGTCGACCGATTTGAAGGCGAGGAGCTCAGGCAACCGCCGCACTCCGGCCGAGATAGGCGCGGATCACCTCGTCGTTGCGCCGGACCACGTCGGGCGGGCCTTCGGCGATCTTCTCGCCATGGTCGAGCACGACGACATTGTCGGCAAGCCTCACGACGACATCGAGCTTGTGCTCGATCAGCACGATCGACAGCCCGTAGCCGTGCAGACTCTTGATCTGCCCGGCGAGCTCCAGCGTCTCGGCCGGGTTCATGCCGGCGGTCGGCTCGTCGAGCAGTAGCAGCTTCGGGCTCGACGCCAGGGCGCGGGCGATCTCGACGCGGCGCCGGTTGGCGTAGCTCAGGCTCGACACGACGTGGTCGACGCGCGGAATCAGCCGGTTGCCGAACAGCGCCAGAATTTCGCGGCAATGCTCGCGCGCCTCAGCCTCCTCGCGCCGCGTGCCGGGGAGACGCAATAGCGCTCCGGGAACGCCGGCGTGGAGACGTGCATGCATGCCGATCATCACGTTTTCGAGGACGGTCAGGTTGGGGAAGAGGCGGACGTTCTGGAATGTCCGCGCCATGCCGCGGCCGAGCACGGCATGCGGCGGCAGGCGCTCAATCGGGTATCCCGCGAATTTGACCGAGCCGGATTCGGGTGTCACGAGGCCGGTCACCGCATTGAACAGCGTCGATTTGCCCGAGCCGTTCGGGCCGATGACCGCGACGACCGAGTGCGACGGCACCGTCAGCGCCACCGAACGCAGCGCGACGAGGCCGCCGAACCGCACCGTCAAATCGTTGATTTCGAGCAGCGGGTCGGGGCCGCGATAAGTGAAGTCGCCGCGCAGCCGCTCGACCGGCGGCGGGGCCGCGAGCTCGACCTGCGCGGCCTGCTCGGCCAGGGTCAGCCCCTGGACCGCGCGCGTCGCCGGGATCAGCCCCTGCCGGCGATAGAGCATCATCGTCACCAGGATGAGCCCGAAGATCATCTCGATCGACTGCACCAGCTCGATCTGCTGCAGCCATTGGACATGGATCAGCCGCCCCAGCGCGTGCAGCCATTGCGAGAGATCCTGCAGCCACCAGGACTGCAGCATCTGCAGGATCAGCGCGCCGACGACCACCCCCCAAATGCTGCCGATACCGCCAAAAACGATCATCACCAGGATCATCACCGACACCGGGAACATGAACATCTCCGGGGTCGCGGTCTGCAGCTTGGCGACAAAAAAGGTGCCGGTCGCGCCGGCGAAGGCGGCGCCGATCGCGAACGCCAGGAGCTTGAATTTGACGCGGTTGACGCCCATCGCCGCGGCGGCGATCTCGTCCTCGCGGATCGCCATCCAGGCGCGGCCGATGCGCGAGGATTTGAGCCGCGAGCTGCAGAAGATCAACAGCGCGACCAGGGCGATGCCGACATAGTAATAGGGCGTGGCGTTGACCCCAAAGCTCCAGCCAAAGAGCTGCGGCGCAGCGACGCCGTTGAGCCCCATCGCGCCGTTGGTGACGCTTGGGGTGTTGCGCGCGACAATCGGCACGATCTCGCCAAAGCCGAGCGTCACGATCGCCAGGTAGTCGCCCTTGAGGCGCAGCGTCGGCGCGCCGAACAGCACGCCAAAAAACGCCGCGACCAGCGCCGAAATCGGCATCATCAGCCAGAACGAGACCGTGAAATGCACCACGTCGCCGATATGGGCGACGAGCCCGAGCCACTCGAATGGCTCCCAGAATGGACTCCAGGCCGGCTCGATCTGGAACGAGGCGAAGGCGCCGTAAGTATAGGCGCCAATCGCGAAAAACGCGGCATAGCCGAGGTCGAGCAGCCCGGCGAAGCCGACGACGATGTTGAGGCCGAGCGCCAGCGCCGCGTAAGCCAGTGCGTTGGCGGCCGAGTTGATGTCGGCATCGTTGCGATGGATGACCGGAAACAGCAATGCGGCCAGCGTTACCAGGGCGATCGCGACGCGCGGCCGCCAACGCGGCGCGACCCATTGTAGCGGCGACGCCCGCCACAGAAACGCAAAGGTCTCGGCGCCGATGGCGCCCTGACGCGGCGCGGCGCGATCGCGTTCGGCCATCAGGAGCGGGTCGCGCTCGGCCGGCCAAACAGGCCGCTCGGCGCGAAGACCAGGACCAGTACGAGGATCGAGAAGATGATGACGTCGGTCCAGCGTACCGAGACGATCTGCCCGCCCAGCGCCTCGATCAGCCCGATCAGTATGCCGCCGACCATTGCACCGGTGACGCTGCCGATGCCGCCGAGCACCGCCGCGGTGAACGCCCGCAGCCCCGCGCTGTAGCCGATGATAAAGCTCGTGTAGTTGTAATAGAGACCGAAAATCAGTGCCGCCGCGCCGGCCAACGCCGAGCCGAGAAAGAACGCGGTGATGATGACGCGATCGACATCGATCCCCATCATCCGCGCCGCCTCGGCGTCCTGGGCGGTGGCGCGCATCGCCTTGCCGAGGCGCGTCCGGTTGACGAACAGGTGCAGGCCGATCATCAGCACCAGCGCGACGCTCCAGATCAGCACCTCGCGCAGACGCAGCGTCGCGCCGCCGATATCCCAACGCATCTGCGGCATCGGATTGGGAAAGTTCTTCGAATCGGCGCCGACCGTCAGCAGAATCGCGTTGAACAGAATGTAGGAGACGCCGATCGTGGTGATCATCGCCGCGGTGCCGCGCGCGGCGCGCATCGGCCGCAACGCGACGCGCTCGATGGCGACGCCGAGAACGCCGGCCAGCACCATGGTCACGACAAAGGCGAAGGCGAGCGCCCCGACCAGCGCGAACCCGGTCAGGATCACCCCCTGTCCCGACAGGCCGAGCAGCTCCAAGGACCACATGCCGATAAACGAGCTGACCATGAACACATTGAAATGCGCGAAATTGATCAGCTCGAGGATGCCGTAGACCAGCGTGAAGCCGAGCGCCAGCAGCGCGTACATCGCGCCCAGGCTCAGTCCGTTAATGATCTGCTGCAGGTAGAGTGCTTCCGTGGTCATGCGGGCCAAGCTGTCATTGCGAGGAGCGGAGCGACGAAGCAATCTCGCCGGTGGTGACGCGATGGGTGCGAGATTGCTTCGCGGAGCCTGTCCTCGGGCCGCGCGAAGCGCGGACCCGTGGGCTCGCAATGACGGCCAATTTGAATAAGCGACACAATCACGAGCTGGCCGGGGCGACGCCGACATATTTGTATTGATGGATCGTGTCGTTGAGCGGGAATTTGTCGTCCTTCTTGATCTGAAAAACGCTGACGATGCGGTTGGTGATGTCGCCGTTCTCGTCGAAGCTCACTTCGCCCTGTAGCGTGTTGACCTTGGCCGACTGGATCGCGTCGCGCACGTTGTCGCGATTGACCTCCTTGCCCGCGGCGGCGACGCGCTTGATCGCGTCGATGATCACCAGCCCGGCGTCGTAGGCGGTGATCGAATAATCCTCCGGCGGGCCGCCGAACTTGTCCTGGAAGCGCTTCGCCCAGGCCGCGACTTCCGGCTTGTCGAGTACGTGCGGCGCGGCGATCGTGCAGTACCAGCCTTCGGCCGCGGGGAAGCCGGCGCCGCTCAACAGGTCAGTGCTGTGCATCCCGTCGCCGCCGCCTTTGACCAGCGTCGGCAGGATGTCGTAGGCCTGCTTGGCCAGCTTGACGCCGGCCTGCGCGACGCCGCCGTAATAGATCCCGTCAGCGTTCATCGGCTTGATCTTGGTGAGGATCGTCGAGTAGTCGGCCTCTTTCGGGTTGAGCTGGTCGCGGCCGAGGATCTTGATGCCGCGTTTCTCGGCCTGCTCCTGGAACGTATTGGCGATGCCGACGCCGTAGGCGCCGCTGTCGTCGAGCACGTAGATCGATTTCACCTTCAACGTGTCGGCGTAATAGTTGGCCATGTTCGGGCCTTGATAGGCGTCGGTCGTCACCGTGCGGAAATAGATCGCCTTGCCAGCTGGCCGGTATTGTGCGGCCATCTTCGGGTTGGTGATGTCGGGGTTGGTCGAGCTCGGGGTGATAATCGCCAGATTGCCCTGGCTGAGGATCGGCGACATCGCCTTGCCGGAACCGCTCATCTGCGGCCCGATCGCGGCGACGACGCTCGAATCCGACACCATCTTGCGCGCGTTGGTCGCGGCCTGCGCCGGGTCGTATTGCCCGGCGGTGGCCGTGCCGTCGTCGAGCACCAGCAGCTCGACCTTGTAGCCGGCGACGCCGCCCGCGGCGTTGGCCTCGTCGAAGGCGAGCTGTGCACCCTGCTTGATCTTGGTCGCCGCCTGCGCGTCGGCGCCAGTCAGTGGCAGGTTGATGCCGACGGTTACCGATTTGTCGGCGCCGAAGGCGCGTACGGCGTAGGAACCGGCGAGCGCCAGGGCGGGCAGCTGGACGATGAGGGTGCGGCGCGACAACATGGCTTGATCTCTCCCGTTCAACCTGCTCGGCGGTTTAGCAAAGTTCGGGCCGTGCGTGGATGGGCAAGTTTTGCGCTTCCATTCCGGTGGCGGCAAGCAGGCTTAGCCGGGCGGTTTCATCGCTACGTCGAGCATCACGTTCGGCAGGATCTCGCGAATCACGCCGCGCAATGTCGCTTCGTCGGAGGCGGTCGCCAGCGCGAGCAGGCGGCGCGAGCCGCGGCGCAGGATGCGCGCGGTGGCGCGGCCGTCGCGATCGGGGCGGATCGTCGCGAAAGCGTCGGCCGGCTCGATGCGCCGCAGCACGCGCTTCAGCGCCTGGACCCCCTCGCTGGTCTCGACGTTATGCGCCGGCGCCTCGTTGGATTCCGGCTCGGCTTCCTCCTCAAGCGGTGCGTCGATCGCTTCGACCGAGCGATGTCGGGCGAGCGTCTGGTAAATGACTCGGCCGCCTTCGGTATCGATGCGTGACTGCAATTCCCAGCTTTCGCCGCGCGCTGACAATTCGCTGATCAGCGCGAAGAGATCGTCGCAATCGGTCTCATGCGTGCAGGTGAGAAAGGCGAGCCGCCCATCGTGTTCGATAATGCGGTCGTCGTCCTCAAGAAAGCCCAGCTCGTTCAAGGCCATATCGAGCGCACGGCGCGACGCCACGAGCAGTACCGTGACATGCAGCCGGCGGGTACCTTCCGGCGCGTCGCCTTCAGCGTCTTTCTCGGCCATCGGCCGTTGCTCCCATTGGCGCTCTCGCAGCCTTCATATGACCTGGCTCTCGCCGAGCCGGCTGATGCGGACGTCGCGGTGAATACTGACATTCATCAGCAGGCCGAACCCCAGCATCACGGTGACCATAGCGCTGCCGCCATAGGAAATCAGCGGCAGCGGCACGCCGACCACCGGGATCAGGCCGATCACCATCGCCGTATTGATAAACACGTAAAGGAAAAAATTGGTGGCAAGACCGAGACCGAGAATGCGCCCGAACTGGTTGCGGCTGCGCAACGCGATGGTAAAGCCGTAGATGATCACCAGTGCGTAGAGGCCGATCAGCGCCAGTCCGCCGACAAGGCCGAACTCCTCGGCGATCATCGTGAAGATGAAATCGGTCTGCCGCTCCGGCAGAAAGGCGAGGTGGGTTTGCGTGCCGAGCATAAACCCCTTGCCGAAGAGCCCCCCCGAGCCGAGAGCGATCTTCGACTGCATGATGTGATAGCCGGCGCCGAGCGGATCGGAATCCGGGGACAGGAATGTCGTCAGGCGTGCACGCTGGTAGTCGCGCAGCATCGACCAGATCAGCGGCGCCGCGCCCGCTGCGGCGACCGCCGCCGCGCCGAACACCCACAATCTGACGCCGGCGAGAAAGCAGACGATTGCGCCGCATGCCAACAGCATCATCGCGGTGCCGAGATCGGGCTGCTTCAACACCAGCCCGACCGGCACGATGATCAGCCCCGCCGGCGCCAGCAGGTCGATGAAGCGGGGGCTGGTCTCCGCCGGCAGGCAGTGGAAATAGCGCGCGAGGGCAATGACCAGCGCGATTTTCATCAGCTCGGACGGCTGCAGCTGAATGACGCCCAGGTCGATCCAGCGTTGCGCGCCCATGCCGACGACGCCGCGCAGATCGACCGCGATGACCAGCAGCAGCGCAAGCGCGTAGAGCCAATAGGAGATGCGGAACCAGTAACGGATGTCGAGCAGCGCTGCCCCGAGCATCGGGATGAAGGCGACCGCAAAACGCGCCATCTGCTTTGACGCCCAGGGCTGCCAATTGCCGTTGGCCGCGGAATAGAGCATCGCGAAGCCGACCGTGGCGAGCATGCAGAGCAGTAGGATCAGCCCCCAGTTGATCCCGCGCACCCGGTCGGCGAGGGTCAGCTCGCGATGGCTGATATCGGCCGAAAAGCTGGTCATGCGTTAACCGGGGGGTGTCCGCCCGTTGTTCGCCGGCAGCGGCGGGGGCGCTGGCGGCACAGCCTGGGCGATCGATTCGGGATGTGGGACGCGCCGCGCCGGGTCGCGCTTCTGTGCTTCCAGCAGCACGTCGCGCACGATGGGTGCGGCGACCGCCGATCCGCCGCCGGCCTCGATGCCGCCATGCTCGACGACCGTGCAGCACACATAGCGCGGCGCCCCGACCGGCGCAAAGGCGACAAACAGCGCGTGGTCGCGGTCCTTCCACGGGACCTGATCCTCCTTGAGGACACCGTGGTCGCGCTCCCACTGGCTGATCCGCCGCACCTGCGAGGTGCCGGACTTGCCGCCCATTGAAAAACCCGCCTCCATGATGCGCGCGGCATAGGCGGTGCCGCCCTGTTCGTTGACCACGGCGCTCATCCCGTCGAGCACCGTCGCCACCGCATGTTGCGTGATGCCCATCGGCGCGAAATTCGGCAGCCGGCGATCGCCGCCGGGCGGCAAGGTGCCTTCGCTGCGGACCAGATGCGGCGCGACCTGCCGCCCGGTGACCAGCCGCGCCGCCATCGTCGCGATCTGCAGCGGCGTCGCCAACACCGAACCCTGCCCGATGCCGGTGTTGAGCGTCTCGCCTTGCTGCCAGGCGACGCCGGTCGTCGCCAGCTTCCAGTCGCGGTCGGGGATGAGGCCGGCGCGCTCGCCCGAAATATCGAGGCCGAGGGCGTCGCCGAACCCGAAGCGACGCGCCATCGCCGCGATGCGGTCGATACCGGCTCGCCGCGCGGTCTCGTAGAAGAAGACGTCACACGATTTTTTGATCGCGTCGTGCAGGCGCAGCGTGCCGTGCCCGCCTTTCTGCCAGCAATGGAAGGTCGCGTCGCCGAGCTCGAGATAGCCAGGGCAAGTGATGGGGGTATCAGGTGTAATCGCGCCGGCTTCGAGCGCCGCCAGGGCAATGACCGGCTTGAATGTCGAGCCGGGCGGGTAAAGCCCGCTGATCGCCTTGTTGGACAGCGGGTTGCGCGGGTCTGTCGACAGTTCCTGCCATACCGCCGGGGTCAGCCCGGCGGAGAACAGCATCGGGTCGTAGCTCGGACTCGACACCAGCGCGAGGATGTCGCCGGTCAGCGCGTCGAGCAGCACGCAGGCAACGCTCTGTTCGGCGGCGCAGCGCTTGGTGACAAAATCCTGCAGAGCCGCGTCGAGCGTAAGGACGATGTCCTGCCCCGGCTTCCCCTCATTGCGCGCGATCTCGCGCACCACCCGACCGTAGGCGTTGACCTCGACCTGGCTGGCGCCGGCGCTGCCGCGCAGCTTCACATCCTGGGACCTTTCGATCCCCGCTTTGCCGATACGGAAATCGGGCAATTCAAGCAGCGGATCGCCGGTCAACTCCTTCTCGGAGACCTTGGCGACGTAACCCAGGATATGCGCCGCGGTCGGACCAAAAGGGTAGGAGCGCAGCAAGCCCTGCTCGATGGCGACGCCTGGCAGTTCCGGGATCGCGACCTCGATCCGCGCCATTTCCTCCCAATTGAGGTTGGCACGAACCTCGACTGGCACGAAGACATGCTGGCGTTTCGCATCGCGGAGCGTGCGGCGCCGATCGGTATCGGTGATGGTGATCAGCGACGCGATCGCATTCAGCGTCGCGTCGATGTCCGCGGTCTGCTCCGGGACGATGACGACGCGGTAGTTCTGCTTATTATCGGCCAGTTCGATGCCAAAGCGGTCGAAAATTCGGCCGCGCGGTGGCACGAGCAGCCGCAGGTTGATGCGGTTCTCGTCGGCCAGAACGCGGTAGCGATCCTTTTCGAGCACCTGCAGCTGATACAGCCGTCCGGCGAGGGCCGAGGCGAGCACGACCTCGCCGCCGGCAAGGATCAGCGCCCGCCGGCTCAACGATTTCTGTTGCTGCGTGTCGCGCGGCATCAGTCAGCGCCCGTTGCGGCGTCGGGGCGCTAGCCAGCGCCCATCATCGCGCGCTGCGTACGCCCCAGCATGAAGCTGGCGAGCGGGAACATCGCGATTGTCAGTGCGGCGCGGATCACGGCATTGCGGAAATCCAAGAGGCTCAAATCGAGGACGCAGTGCAGAGCCCACAGGCCGAACATCGCGACCATCGTCAACAGCGTGAACCCAGTCCACACAAACGGGAAATTGCGATTGACGAAATAACGTCGATAGCCGAGCACCGCGACGCGTGTCAGCAGCAACAGCAATGCGTTCACCCCTACCGGCGATCCCGCGAGCAGATCCTCGGTCAGACCGACCGCGAACAGCGCGACAGGCGGCAGCAGATCGGGGCGATAGATCGTCCAATGGTAGGCCGCCATCAGGGTGAAGACCGGGGTGAGCGCAGCATAGCCCGGTATCTGCACCGGAAGCACGGAAATCACCGCGGCGAGCAAAGTCGTCGCCACCGGCAGCAGCCGCGCCGCGCCGTTGTTGACACGTGGCAGCGCCGGTATGCTGAAAACCTTGAGCGTCATCGTTGATCGCGCGGGCTACCGCGCCCCTGCCTCGCTGTCGCCTTTGCCGCGCTTGCTGGGTCGCGTCAGTGTCGGCAAGGGCGGCGGCAGCGACCGCGATAGGCCATAATCGACCACCAGCACGTAACCGAGCTGCGACAACTCGACATAAGGCTCGACGCGCGGCCCGGTCGCGTCGACGACCGAAACGACGCCAACCGGCAGTCCGGGCGGGAAGACACCGCCTTCGCCCGAGGTGACGATGCGGTCACCCACTTTGACCACGTCGGCCGACTGCAGATACATGAGGCGCGGTCGTTCGGAATTGTCGCCGGCGAGCACCGCCGGGACATGCGTGTTCTCGATCGTCACGGGGATGCGGGAGTTGAGGTCGGTGATCAGCAAGATGCGCGAGGCACGGTCGCCGACCTCGGTCAGCCGTCCTACCAGCCCCTCGCCGGTGATCGCCGCCTGGCCGCGCGCCACGCGGTCTTCGCTGCCGGCGTTGATCAGGATCATCCGCACAAAGGCGCCGCCCGAATTGGCGATGACCGGCGCCGTCACGTAAGACGGCGCGCTGCTCGGGATCGCCTTCAGCAGGCCGCGCAGTTCCTTGTTTTCCGTGGCGAGATTGCGCGCGGTCTGCTGCCACTGCAGCAGCTTCTGGTTTTCCGCCTCGAGCCGCAGATTTTCTTGATATGTGGTAACCACCATCTTCGCGCGATCGATGACATTCCCGACCGCGTTGATCGGCTCCGCCACTGCGCCGAGCACCGGCGCGACCGCGTCGGTGACGGTGGTGCGAACCGAGTTGAAGAGCAGCTGGTCGGCCTTGCCCAGCACGACAACCGCGCCCGACAGCAGGACGAGGATCGGCAGCGTCGTCCGCTGAATCGTCGTCCGCATTTGCGGCGACAAGCGGATCATCGTCCCCCCTTCAACGCTGCGCTTCCAGCCGCCCTTTCAGGCCGCACGGCGCGATACGCCCGCATCGCTCCCCCATTCATCACGCTTGCGGATGTTCCCCGATAAGAGACCGTCACCACATGTTGATCAACAGGTTTTTTAACGTCTTCATTTCTTCCAGTGCACGTCCCGTGCCCAGCGCGACGCAGGTCAGCGGGTCGTCGGCGATCGAGACCGGCAACCCCGTCGCGTGCCGCAGGACGAAATCGAGATTGCCCAAAAGCGCGCCGCCGCCGGTCAGCACGATGCCCTTGTCGACAATATCGGCGGCGAGTTCCGGCGCGGTATGTTCGAGCGCGACTTTGACCGCCTCGACGATGGAGCCGACCGGTTCGGCGAGGCTTTCCGAGATCTGCCGCTCGCTGATCACGATCTCCTTAGGCACGCCGTTCATCAGATCGCGGCCCTTGATCTCCATGATCCTTCCGTCGCCGTCCTCGGGCATGCAGGCCGAGCCGATATCCTTCTTGATCCGCTCCGCGCTCGATTCGCCGACCAGCAGGTTATGGTTGCGCCGGATATAGGCGATGATCGCCTCGTCCATCTTGTCGCCGCCGATGCGCACGGAGCGCGAATAGACGATCCCGCCGAGCGACAACACGGCGACTTCGGTCGTGCCGCCGCCGATATCGACGACCATCGACCCGGTCGGCTCGGTGACCGGCAGCCCGGCGCCGATTGCCGCCGCCATCGGCTCCTCGATCAGGAACACGCGGCGCGCGCCGGCACTTTCCGCGGATTCCTGGATGGCCCGCCGTTCCACGGCGGTAGAACCCGAAGGCACGCAGATGATGATCTGCGGGCTGGCGAAGCTGCGGCGGTTGTGCACCTTGCGGATGAAATGCTTGATCATTTCTTCCGCGACTTCGAAATCCGCTATGACGCCGTCGCGTAGCGGCCGGATCGCCTGGATGTTGCCCGGCGTGCGGCCAAGCATCTGCTTGGCTTCCTCGCCGACCGCCAGCACCTGCTTCCGACCCTTGACCATGGCGATGGCGACAACCGAAGGCTCGTTGAGCACGATGCCGCGCCCCCTGACATAGACCAGCGTGTTCGCCGTGCCGAGGTCGATCGCCATGTCCGCCGACAGCAGGCCGAACATCCTTCCAATCATGCTAACCATGAACCTGTCGTCGCCATCGCCCCGCTGATCCTAGCCAAACCGGTGCGCGCTGCGTAATTTATCTTTTCGATCAATGACATTATCGGTCGCATCGGGCAACAATCACGGCGATTGCTGCCAACTCCCAATGTGCCTGGCAATTTCCCCTGTACCGCGCGTGATCCTTGCCCGATCGCGTGGCGGTATTCAAGCCGTCTTATCGTATCCACAGGATCGTCCACTGAATTGTACGCGAAAACTTACTACATAGCGCGCAAGTGATGGAAACGCCGCGCGACAGCGCCATCGTCAAGCGATCGGTGCGCATCGCCGGGCACGCCACCAGCATATCGCTTGAGGCGGCATTTTGGCGGGCCCTGTGCGCTATCGCCGCGGCCCGACAGGTGTCGATCAGCGTGCTCGTTGCGGGCATCGACGCGACGCGCGGGGGCAATCTATCGAGCGCCATCCGGCTTTTCGTCCTCGACAGCGCCCGACGTGGCGAGCTGACGGACGCGGTGGGCGATGCTAGTCTCTCCCCGCCAGAGGACGGAGAGTAGGCCATGGCGTCGGTGGTGAATCTGAACCGCTTTCGCAAGCAGAAAGCGCGCGCAGCGAAGGAGCAGCACGCCGCCGAGAACCGCGCGCTTTACGGCCGAAGCAAAGAGGAGCGTCAGGCAGAGACCGCCGAGCGGCGCCGCGCCGACCATGACCTCGACGCGAAGAAATTGGATTGACCGCAGCAGCCGTCTCGAAGGACGCAGAGAGCCTATTCGCGCTTCAAATCCGCGAGCGCAATCTCGTAAACCGCACGCGTTGCCGCGTCGAAGCACACGAAAATAACGGTCTCGGGCACGTGCTCGGCGGCGAGATGCTCAGCGACCGTGGCGATCGCGATCTGCGCCGCTAATTCGCGCGGGAAACCATAGACACCCGTGGAGATTGCCGGAAAGGCAATCGTCGTGAAGCGACGGGCAAGGGCGATCGCCAGGCAGGCGCGGTAGCAATCCGCAAGGGTCTCCTGCTCGCCGGCCTGCCCACCGTGCCAGACCGGTCCCACGGTGTGGATTACATGCCTCGCTGGCAGCCGATAGCCGCGGGTCACACGTGCCTCGCCCGGCGGGCAACCGCCCAGCGTCCGGCACTCGGCGATCAGGTCCGGCCCGGCGGCGCGATGGATCGCGCCGTCGACCCCGCCTCCGCCGAGCAGTGTCGTATTGGCCGCGTTGACGATCGCGTCCACCTTCAGCCGCGTGATGTCGCCGCTATCGAGGCGGATGCGCGTTTGGAATGTCGTGGCCGGGAGCATTCCGCATGTTAACAGCAAAGAAGCGGGAACGGGTTTCCCCCGTTCCCGCCAAGCTTCTTGCACGACCGGTCATTCCGGTCGCGAATTCCGTTGGTGTTAGGCGACGCGCGACGCGCGCACCCGGCGCTGATCTTCGGCCGCCCGCGAGTGGAAGGTCGAGCGCACCGACGCTTCGGCCGGAATGCGACGCGGCGTTGGCCGCGCCATGACCACCTCGGCCTGACGATCCGCGACGATGCCCATCAGCCGGCGCAGCGCCTCGCGTCCGCGGGACAGGCGCGAGCGGACCGTGCCGACCGGGACGCCGATCACCTCGGCCACCGCCTCGTAGCGCATCCCTTCAAGACCGACGAGAAGGATTACCGTGCGTTGCTCCTCGGGGAGCCGTGCCAGCGCCCGGTCGAGATCGCGCAGTTCAAGCCGCTTGCCTTGATCGGCAGAGCGTGTCAGGGAGGGTTCGGTTTCGCTGACCGACACCGCGGCGCCCTCGCGCACGGCGCGGCGAACCTGATTGACGTATTGGTTATGCAGGATGGTGAACAGCCACGCCCGGAGATCGGTGCCTTCGCGCCACAGATGCAGCTTGGCGAGGCCGCGAACCAGGCAGTCCTGGACAAGATCGTCTGCCGCGACGATGTCACGCGTAAGTGCGCGGGCGTACCGACGCAGGCGTGGGATTTCCGCTTCAATCCGCTCTCGGAGTTCGAGGTCGGCCATCCGGTTTCTCCCGTTTTTTGCTGACCGGCACGCGGCCGATCTGAACGAGAGTAATGTAGCGATGGCCCGCAACCCGATGATGACAAGCCCGCGTCTTTTTGTAAGTAATTGTAACCGAATGTGTCTTCGCCAACGGCTCTCTCATGACAACTGTTGGTGATGCAAAACCTGTTGTGGGTTAAACTGTAGATCGATGAGCGAAAGCGGACATATCCTGGTGGTCGACGACCAACAGGAGATTTGCGACCTCGTCCGGGAATATCTGACGGACGAAGGCTTCCGCGTGACGACGGCCAATGACGGCACGGGCTTGCGCGAAGCGATGGGGCGCGATTCGATCGACCTCGTCATCCTCGATCTGGTACTGCGCGGCGAGGATGGGCTGCAGTTGGCGCGCGAGCTGCGCAGCCAATCCGACATCGGCATCATCATGCTGACGGGGCGCGGCGAGACCGTCGACCGGATCATCGGCCTTGAGATGGGCGCCGACGATTACCTGTCGAAGCCGTTCCATCTGCGCGAATTGCTGGCGCGGGTGCGCAGCGTGCTGCGGCGCGGCGGCGGCCGCGGCGGCGGGGATCGCCCGGCGACCCGGTCGCACATCCGGTTTGTCGGCTGGAGCCTTGACCTCGCCAGCCGCGAGCTGATGTCGCCCACGGGCGAGGACGTGCGGCTGACGACCGGCGAGTTCGAGCTGCTCGCCGCCTTTGTGAATCATGCCAACCAGGTGTTGTCGCGCGATAGGCTGCTCGACCTGTCGCGGCACCGCGAGGCCGGGCCATTCGACCGGACGATCGATGTCCAGGTCGGCCGGCTGCGGCGCAAGCTCGAAGACGACCCGAAAAACCCGACGCTGATCAAGACCGTGCGCGGCGGCGGCTACATCTTCACTCCGCCGGTGGAAAGCGAATAGCGTCCGCACAAAAGAGAACCCTTCAACGCAAAGGACGGACAGAGCGCGAAATCGACCAAGGGCGCGACGCGCCGGATTTAAAATACGCAAAGAGTAAATTAATGCGCTTCGCGCCGCCTAAGCGCCTTCGCGACCTCCGTGGGACTTTCGCGTCCTTTGCGTCGACGTTTTCTTTTCAGAAGCGCCACGCGCCGGGAAGTTACACAGTCAAGTAGGTCCGGACCTCGGTCTCGTCCATTTCGTCACCGCGGCCGGACAGCACGACTTCGCCGCGCTGCATGACGGCGTAGGCGGAGGCGAGATCGCGGGCGAATTCGAAATATTGCTCGACCAGCACGATCGCCATGTCGCCGCGCGCCGCGAGCTGCTCGATGACCCGGCCGATATCCTTGATGATCGACGGCTGGATGCCTTCGGTCGGCTCGTCCAGGATCAGCAGTTTGGGCCGGGCGACCAGTGCGCGGCCGATCGCTAGCTGCTGCTGCTGACCGCCCGACAGGTCGCCGCCGCGCCGCCCCAGCATGTCCTTCAGCACCGGGAACAGCGTAAAAATCTCGCCGGGGATATGGCGCAGCGCCCGCGGCAGCGTGGCGAACCCGGTCTGCAGGTTTTCGAGCACCGTCAGGCGGGGGAAGATCTCACGTCCCTGCGGCACCAACGCCAGCCCGACGCGCGCCCGCTCATGCGTCGGCAGCGCAGTGAGGTCGGTATCGTCCCAGGTGATGCGGCCGCCACGGATCGGTTGCAGTCCCATGATCGCGCGCAACAGGCTCGTCTTGCCGACGCCGTTGCGCCCCATGATGCAGGTGACCTCGCCGCGCTTGGCGGTGAGGCTCACTCGGCGCAGCGTGTAGCTGGCGCCGTAAAAAAGATCGACGGTCTCGACCGACAGCATCGGTTATTGCTCGTCCATCTCGGCGAAGATGCGAGCCCAGCGCTCGCGGTCGTTTGTCGTCCCGGCGAAGGCCGGGACCCACGGATCGGCGAGGCAGAGGCCTCTCGCGAGCGCCGGCAGAACGTCGTGCCAAGCCGGGAATATCTTGCGAGCTCTGCGGTGGGCCCCGGTCCGCGCCGGAACGACGATTGAACTGTCCATCATCCTCAACGCCCCAGATACACTTCGATGACGCGCGGGTGGTTCTGCACGTAGTCGATCGAACCCTCGGCCAGCACCGAGCCCTCGTGCAGCACCGTGACCCGCGCGCCGAGACTGCGGACAAAGGCCATGTCGTGCTCGACGACGATGATCGTGCGGTCCTTGGCAAGTCCCAGGATCAGCACTGCAGTCTCCTCGGTTTCGCGGTCGGTGAGCCCGGCGACCGGCTCGTCGAGCAGCAGCAATTGGCGGTCGTGGATCAGCAGCATGCCGATCTCGAGCCATTGCTTCTGGCCGTGCGACAGCGCCCCGGCGAGGCTGCCGCTCTGCGCCGACAAGCCGATCCGCGACAGCGTCGCTTCGATCTTGTCGCGCCGTTCGGCGGTTTCCTTGACGAACAGGGCCCGCCAGGTGCTGCGCGAGTCGGCGAGCGACAACTCGAGGTTCTCGAACACGGTCAGGTTCTCGAAGACGGTCGGACGCTGGAATTTGCGGCCGATGCCGAGATTGGCGATCGCCGCCTCGTCGAGCTTGGTGAGGTCCTGGCTGCCGCGGAAGAACACCTCACCGGTGTCGGGCCGGGTCTTGCCGGTGACGACGTCCATCATTGTCGTCTTGCCGGCGCCGTTGGGACCGATGATCGTGCGCAACTCGCCTTCCTCGACGACCAGCGACAGATCGTTCAGCGCCTTAAACCCGTCGAAACTGACCGTGACGCCGTTCAGGTAGAGCAGGACGTTCGGCGCCGGGTGGGACGCCTCGGCGACGCTCATGCCCGCTCCTCCACGGGCACGGGTTCGGGGGCAGCCGGCACTGGCCGGCGCAGATGACGGAACAGCCCGACGATCCCGTACGGGAAAACCAGCGTCGTCAGCACGAACAGCGCGCCAAGCACAAACAGCCAGGTTTCGGGAAAAGCCCCGGTGAGCCAAGTCTTGCCGAGGTTGACCAGCACCGCGCCGATCACCGAGCCCAGCAGCGTCCCGCGCCCGCCGACAGAGACCCAGATCGCCACCTCGATCGAATTGCCCGGCGAGAATTCGCTCGGATTGATGATGCCGACCTGCGGCACGTAGAGCGCGCCGGCGAACCCGGCGAGCACCGCCGACAGGGTAAAGACGAAGAGCTTGGCGTTGGTCACCGAATAGCCGAGGAAACGCACCCGGCTCTCGGCGTCGCGCAGCGCCAGCAGCACGCGGCCAAGCTTCGATTTGGTCACGTAGCGGCAGATCAGATAGGCGATGCCAAGCCCGATCACGGAGGCGACATAGAGGCCCAGCCGCGTACCCCTCGCATGCACGTCGAAACCGAGGATGTCCTTGTAGTCGGTAAGGCCGTTATTGCCGCCGAACCCCATGTCGTTGCGGAAAAAAGCGAGCCACAGCGCGTAGGTCATCGCCTGGGTGATGATCGACAGGTAGACGCCGCTGACTCGCGAGCGAAACGCCAGCCAGCCGAAGACCAGCGCGAACAGTCCCGGCACCAGCAGGATCATCGCCGCGGCAACGGCGAAATGGTCGAACCCGTACCAGAACCAGGGCAGTTCCTTGTACTGCAGGAACACCATGAAATCGGGCAAGACCGGATTCTGGTAGACGCCGCGCGTGCCGATCTGGCGCATCAGGTACATGCCCATCGCATAGCCGCCGAGCCCGAAGAACGCGGCCTGCCCCAGGCACAAAATCCCGCCATAGCCCCAGATCAGGTCGAGGCTCAGCGCCAGGATCGCGTAGCACAGGTATTTGCCGAGCAGCGGCACGATGTAATCCGGCACCGCAAACGGCGAATTCGCGGGCAGCCATAAATTGAGCGCCGGCACGACCAGAGCGAGCGCCACGCCGACCGCGATGAACCCGGCCCAGAAACCGGGGCCCCAGGCACCCCGTCCGCGGATTTGCGTGAGATCGGCCACGGCTCAGCCCTCGGCGGTGCGGCCCTTGAGCGCGAAGAGACCGCGCGGCCGCCGTTGGATGAACAGGATGATCGCCACCAGCACGAAGATCTTGCCGAGGATCGCGCCCGCGAACGGCTCCAGGACCTTGTTGACGACGCCCAGCGACAGCGCGCCGATCAGCGTCCCCATCAGATTGCCGACCCCGCCGAAGACGACGACGAGGAAGCTGTCGACGATATAGATCGTGCCGAGATTGGGGCTGACATTGCCGATCTGGCTCAGCGCGACCCCGGCCATCCCGGCGATGCCGGAGCCGAGGCCGAAGGTCAGCGCGTCGACCCGCGCGGTGCGGATGCCCATCGCCCGCGCCATGTCGCGGTTCTGCGTCACCGCCCGCATGTAGAGGCCGAACCGCGTGCGGTTGAGAAGCAGCGCCAGCGCGCCGAGCACGACAAAGCAGAAGACGATGATGTAGATGCGGTTCCAGGTGACCGTGAACCCGCCGATCGGGTCAAACCCACCGGTCATCCAGCTCGGGTTGGAGACTTCCTTGTTCGGCGAGCCGAACACCGAGCGCACCGCCTGCTGCAGGATCAGGCTGACGCCCCAGGTCGCCAGGAGCGTCTCCAGCGCCCGGCCGTAGAGAAAACGGATCAGGCAGCGTTCGAGGATCACACCAATTGCGCCGGCGAAGAGAAACGCGACCGGTACCGCGACGATCAGATACCCGTCGATCAGCGATGGCGGCAGATAGGCGCGGAAGAATTGCTGGACGACATAGGCGACATAGGCGCCGATCATGATCATCTCGCCATGCGCCATGTTGATGACGCCCATCACCCCGAAGGTGATCGCGAGGCCGATCGCGGCGAGCAGCAGGATCGATCCCAGGCTGATACCCTGAAACAGGTTGGCGACGATGCCGACCATCTGCAGGCGGCGGTTGACCGAGGCGATCGCCGCGTCGGCCGCTTTTCTCACGTCTGAATCGAGGTTCGGGGTCGCCGCGAGTTCGTCGAGCAGGCTCTTGACCTGCGGGTCGGTATAGCCGGCGAGCGCGGCGACGGCGGCGAGCTGTTCTTCCTTGCTGCCAGTGGCAAGCTGTGCCGCGTAAAGGCTCTTTTGCATGACCGTGCGGACGTCCGCGTCGGTCTCCGCGGCGATGGCCTTCTTGAGGCGGTTGGCGCTTTCCGCCGAGGGATGCTTGAGCGCGTCGCGCGCCGCGGCGAGCCGCGTGTCGCGGTCCTTGCTAAATAGCGTCAGCCCGCCGAGTGCCGTCTCGATGCCGCCGCGCAGCCGGTTGTTGACGATGATGCGGTTGGTGTCCTTGACAGCGAGATCAGGGAGGGGCGTACCAGCCGCCGCGTCGATCAGCTTGGTCGCGTCATCGGGCGCGACGATCACCACCTGGCCGTTCGCCCCGGTGCGCAGCCGATCCTCGCTCATCGCCTGCAGCACCGGCACCGCGCGCGTGTCGCCGAGAGTGCTGAGCCCGACGATCGCCTTTTCCTTTTCCGCGAACGTATCGCTGCCGAGCGCCGTGATCAGGGCATCGAAATCGGCGGCCCATGCCGGCGCCGCCGCCAGCGCAACCAAGACGGCGAGTGCGAGTAATCGGACAACGCGACAGACCATCGGCAAATCGACCTCAAGACACTCCTCGCTACCCCGCGAAGACGGGAGATTCCCGCTTTCGCGGGAATGACGAGCGAAGCAAGACAGATTTCTTCTTAGACCTTGGGGCCGGGGGATGGCCCTGCCACACGGCCATCCCCCCGCCGCGCTCCCGGCCGCGGAACCCTGAGCGGCCGGGGTTGTCACTCACTCGGCTAGTTGAATTTCGGCGCGGTGCAGTTGCCGCAGACCCAGGGATAGGTCCAGTCGGCGACCTTGCCCTTGTCTTCTTCAAGATAAGGGCTCCACGCGTCGGCCTTGATCGGCGACTTGGTCTGCCACACGACGTCGAACTGCGCGTCGGGGCGGATTTCGCCGATCATCACCGGTTTCGACAGGTGGTGGTTGGTGTTCATCACCTCCTCGGCGCCAGAGGGCGTCGCCACCTTCTGCCCGTAGAGCGCCTGGCGCACCGCGTTGACGTCGGTGGTGCCGGCCTGCTGGACCGCATGGGTCCACATCTTGAAGCCGGTATAGGTGGCTTCCATCGGGTCGTTGGTGGTGCGCTTCGGGTTCTTGATGAAGTCGTGCCACTGCTTGATGAACGCCTCGTTGGTCGGATTCTTGACCGACTGGAAGTAGTTCCAGGCGGCGAGATGGCCGACCAGGTTCTTGGTGTCGATGCCGGCCAGTTCTTCCTCACCGACCGAGAAGGCCACGACCGGGATGTCCGACGCCTTGATGCCGGCGTTCGCCAGTTCCTTGTAGAATGGCACGTTGGCGTCGCCGTTGATGGTCGAGACCACGGCGGTCTTCTTGCCGGCCGAGGCAAAGCTCTTGATTGCCGCGACCTCGGTCTGCCAGTCGGAGAAGCCGAACGGTGTGTAGTTGATCTTGATGTCCTCCGCCGCGACACCCTTCGACTTGAGGAAGGCTTCGAGGATCTTGTTGGTGGTGCGCGGGTAGACGTAGTCGGTGCCTTCGAGCATCCAACGCTTGGCGTTCCCGCCCTCGGCGCTCATCAGGTACTCGACCGCCGGGATCGCCTGCTGGTTCGGCGCGGCGCCGGTATAGAACACGTTGTTCGAGCTCTCTTCGCCCTCATACTGCACCGGGTAGAACAGGAGGCCGTTGAGCTCCTCGAACACCGGCAACACCGATTTGCGCGACACCGAGGTCCAGCAGCCGAACACCACAGCGACCTTGTCCTTGGTCAGCAGCTCGCGCGCTTTTTCGGCGAAAAGCGGCCAGTTCGACGCCGGATCGACGACGACGGCTTCGACCTTCTTGCCAAGAAGACCCCCCTTCTTGTTCAGGTCGTCGACCATCATCAGCACGGTGTCTTTGAGCGTCGTTTCGCTGATCGCCATCGTGCCCGACAGCGAATGCAGCACGCCGATCTTGATCGTGTCTTCCGCCCGGGCCTGCGGCGCCGCGAAAGCGGCGAGCAGCCCCAGCGCGGTGAGCGCCCCAAGAACTCTAGGGCGAACTCTCCCCTGGTAAAACCTCATCTCTCCCTCACGTTTCTGCGATGATGCGGCGTGGGGGCCGCTCGCGAGAGCCAGGTGAGCAAGATCGAGGCCAAAGAGGCTTCACGCCGCCGTGACCTGGAGCGATCTGCATATTTCTTCATCACGCCTAAATATTAGGCAATTGGCTGCCGGATTCTTGGGCGGCCGGCAAAAAGCCCCCAACCGCCGCGCCGCGCGCTATGCTGGCCGGCGCCAATGTGGAGGCGGACATGGATGACAGCGACGCCGTACTCGCCGCCAATCTCGAATTCTATCGCGCGTTCACGACGCGCGACGTCGACGCGATGGATGTGCTCTGGGCGCAACGGGCGCCCGTTGCTTGCGTGCATCCCGGCTGGCCGCCGCTGACCGACCGTGAGGCGGTACTGGAGAGCTGGCGGGGCATCCTTGCGAACCCGAACTCGCCGGGAATCGCCTGCTACGACGAGCGGGTCTTTCTTTACGGCGATAGCGCGCTGGTGGTGTGCGAGGAGGAACTCGACGGCGGCACGCTGGTCGCCAGCAACTGGTTTGTGCGCGAGGACGGCGCGTGGCGCATGGCGCACCACCAGGCCGGCCAACTCGTTGCCCGCCGGCCGGCCGCGCCGCGTCGCCCGGCCCCAGGCCGGCTGAATTGATGCGGTTCTGGGCGTTTAATCCGCGGCCATCGCCGCCAGCTTCGCGACGGTGTTCATGTTGCGCGCGGTGCCGTTTTGCGCCGCGGCCAGCTTGAGCTTCGACCGGCCCTGCCCGCTCGGGTAATGCACATAAACCTCGCGGCGGCCGAGCGCGATTTCCTCGTTGTGGCGGCCCGTCGCGCTTTCAGGTCCGTCGGAAGGCGGCGGCTCATCGAGGAATATAGCGATTGTGCGGTCCGGCGGCGCGTGCTTGAACGGGTTGCCGGCGAGCACCGCCGCGAGCTCCGGTGCGCTGCGCACCACTACCCCGACCGGCCTGCCGGCATAGTCCTCCAGCGCGTGTTCGAGCGCGGCTTTGACTACTTTCTCCGATGCCTCGGCCGCGAAGACGACGTTGCCGCTGGCGATATACGTGCGTACGTCAGTAAAGCCGGCGGCCTCGCACATCGTCCGCAGCGCCGTCATCGGCAGCTTACCCGTGCCGCCGACATTTACTGCGCGCAGTAAACCCACATAGACGGTCATCGCGCGGCCCAGTCGTCAGAGGCCTGACGCTTTGCACCGCGGTCACCCGCGCCGCTCGAGATCAGACCAACGGCCGAGTTTAACGCAGCAACCGGCGCGTCTCCGCCTTCGATTTGGGTGTGACGTCACAATTTGACCTGCGGCTACTACGTCGGCGGCAAGCGGGCGGTTTCGCGCGTCGGGATCAATTGACCCGACGATAGCTCCGGAAGCGGTCGCGTTTGGCGGCTTCCTCAACAGCCAGCGCCGCCTCGACCGCCTGGCGAACCTCGGCGAGGCGGCCGGCGGTCTCGGCGTCGAGCCGGCCGTCCCAACGCTCGGGGCGGAAGCGGCGTTGAAATGCGGTCAGCGCCGGCGCTTCGTTGCCAGGGACCACCTCGTAACCGATGCGCGCCAGGTCGGAGAGCGCGGCGGCGCGTTCGATGACGCCGACCCCGCGCCCGCGCTGGCGCGCCAGCGCGGGCGACACGGGCGGCCACAGTCCGATGCCGGCGCGCGCCAAGCGCGGCCAGTCGAAGAGCTCGCCGGGGTCGATCTTGCGGGTCGGGGCGATGTCGGAATGGCCGACGACGCGGTGCGGCCGGATGCGGCGGCGCGCGACGATGTCGCGGCACAGCGCCTCGACCGCGGCCATCTGGGCCTCGGGAAACGGGCGATAGCCCCACTCGTGACCGGGATTGACGATCTCGATGCCGATCGAGAGCGTATTGAGGCTTGTCTCGCCGAGCCAATACGAGATGCCGGCATGCCAGGCACGGCGTTCCTCGGGCACCAGCCGCCAGATCGTCCCGTCCTCCTCGACAACGTAATGCGAGCTGACCCGCGCCTCGGGATCGCACAGCCGATCGAGCGCCGCCGCGCCGCTCTGCATCCCGGTGTAATGCAGCACCAGCATGTCGATGCGCGGCGTTCCGGCGACGATATCCGCGCGGGCATCGTGGTTGGGCGACGGACGTTCGTGAATATCGAGCCCGCTCATGCGCGCGACGGGGTTCCCTTTACCAGCCGATCATGCGCGGCGTTGATCCGCGCGATGCGAGCGGTGGCGCGTGCCAGCAGCTCCGGTGGCAGGCCTTGCGCCATCAGCGCATCGGGATGGGTCTCGCGCACCAGCCGGTAGTAGGCGACGCGGATTTCCTCGGGCGAGGCATCGGTCGCCACGCCAAGGATCGCGTGCGGATCCTCCTCGGCCGGCGGCCCGACATAGGTGGCGCGGATGCGCGCGTAGGCGGCGCCGTCAAAGCTGAAGAGGCGCGCCACCTCGCGCAGATAAGCGTCCTCGGCGGCGCACAGCTGGTGATCGGCCAAAGCGATATGAAACAGTCCGCCGAGCAAATCCTCGAGCACGGCGCGGTCGCTGGCGAACAGCTTGCCGACCTGCCGGGCATAGCTCTCAAAGCCGTGCGTGCTGCGCCGGGCGAGGTCGAAGATCATGCGCATATGCGCTTCCTCGCCGGGCGGGACACTGAACACTTCGTTGAACGCGGCGACCTCGTCGCGCGTCACCTCACCGTCGGCCTTTGCCATTTTGGCGCCGAGCGCGATCACCGCGATCGTAAAGCTGACGCGCCGCCGCGGGTCGTCGTCTGAGTCGGGAGTGGAATGGTGCCAATGCGGCAAATGCTCGCCGATCCGCGCAAGCAGATGATCGAGCGGCCCGCCGAATGAAAGGTGGCGGGCAGCGTGAACGATGCGGTCAACGACGCTCATGCGGCTCATATACAACGACTTGCCCTCGGCGGTCGACCGGATGCGCGGCGCGCGCTCCGCTCCAACCGAGGATGGGCGCAGCTTCTGTGGACGAATTCACCCTGGGTTTAAACCGCGGGCCGCGCTGCCCGGCGGGGTCGCCGAGGCCATTGCAATAGCCTGCATCTCCGCTAGTGTGCGGCACTTTACGTGGAGATCGATGCCGATGCGCAAATGGGTGCCGACACTTGTGCTGGTCGCGTTCCTCGCGCCGCACGCGGCCCTGCCGCAGGCCAAGAACACCAAGAGCGGGGTCTACGAGCAGCTCAACCTGTTTGGCGAAGCGTTTGAGCGGATCCGCCAGGATGCGGTCGAGCCGGTCGGCGACCGCAAGCTTATCGAGACCGCAATCTCCGGCATGCTGGCCAGCCTTGACCCCAACTCCGTCTACATGAACGAGGACGAGTACAAGGCGCAGCAAAGTGCGGCCGAAACGCAGACCGGATCGATCGGGCTGGTGCTGACGATAGACGGCGGGCAGCTCAAGGTGGTGTCGCCGCGCGACGAATCGCCGGCGGCAAAGGCCGGCATCAAGCCGGCCGAGCAGATTTTCGCCATCGACAAGGAGCCGGTCTTCGATCTCACCCTCTCCGAGGTCGAGGCGAAGCTGCACGGGCCAGTCGATACCAATGTGACCCTGACGCTACGGCGCGACCCCAACGGCAAGCCGGTCGACATCAGCGTCAAGCGAGTCGCCGCGAAATGGCCGACCGTCACGTCGCGCCTCGAAGGCAGCGATGTCGGCTATATCCGCCTCGCCGGGTTTGACGGCGGGACGCAGGCGGCGCTGACCGCCGCGGTACAGGGCCTGGTACAGCAGGCCGGCGGCAAGCTGATTGGCTACGTGCTCGATCTGCGCAACGATCCCGGCGGCAATTTTGACGTCGCGGTGCAGGCGGCGGACGATTTCCTCGACAAGGGCGACATCGCGATCGTCAAGGGCCGCAAAAGCGATACGGCAAAGCACGTCGCCGCGACTCCCGGCGACATCACCAACGGGCTGCCGATCGTCGTGCTGGTCAATGGCGGCACGGCGAGCGAGGCCGAGCTCATCGCTGGCGCCCTTCAGGACAATCACCGCGCCGTGCTGGTTGGGACCAAGACCTTCGGCCAGAGCGCCATTGCGACGCTGATCCCGCTCAACGGCAACGGCGCGATCAAATTGACCACCGCGCGGTTCGTGACGCCGAGCGGCCGCGCCATCCAAGGCAAGGGGCTCGACCCGGATGTGGTCGTCGCGCCCGTCAAGCTCGAACGGCTCGCCCAGGGCTTTGGTCGCCGCGAAGCCGATCTGCGCGGCGCGCTGAAGAACACCGATCCGGTCGCGGCTCCGTCCACCGGCACGAACCCGCCGGCGACCTCGGACGCACCGAAGCCGGCAAACCCGGCCTCGCCGCCCTCCGCCAATGCCACGCCGCCGGCCGAAAAGCACGACACGCGGTCTTCTGTCGCGACCGGCGAACTCGGCGGCTCCGAGGACGAGCAGCTTACCCAGGCGCTCGACATGCTGCGCGGCCTCAAGCTGGTCAGCGCCGCGCGCAGCGGCCAGTAGACGCCGCCTTCTCGCCAGGGGAAAATTGCCGGCGCGGGGCTTGATCGCCTGACGCACCGACCAAACGTACAGCGATAAGAGTGCATATGCACGTATTGGGCGCGGACCGCTCTGAGCCCAAGGCCTTGCCAATCTGTCTGGGGGAGATCGATCTGATGCGCATCCTCGTGCTCGGCGCCGGCGCGGTCGGCGGCTATTTCGGTGGCCGGCTCGCCGAGGCGGGCCGCGACGTGACGTTTCTCGTCCGTCCGACGCGTGCTGCGCTGCTCACCGACAAGGGGCTGGTGGTCGCCAGTCTGCTTGGCGACTTCATGGTCAAGCCGCAACTGGCGACTGCCGAGACACTGCGCGGGCCCTATGACCTCATTCTGTTGACCGCGAAGCATTACGATCTCGACCAGGCGATCGAGGCGATCCGCCCCGCGGTCGGCCCGCAGACGGCCGTGCTGCCCTTGTTAAATGGCCTCGTCCATCTCGACCGGCTGGCGGCCGCTTTCGGCGACGAAGCGATCCTCGGCGGCGTCGCCTATGTCGGTGCGAGCCTGCGTCCGGACGGCAGCATCAACCACCACAACCGGCTCTCCGGCATCGCCTTCGGCGAACGCAGTGGTGGCGTCAGCGAGCGCGCCAAGGCGATCTCCGCCGAGTTCGCCGACAGCAAGGTTTCCGCCCCGCCGAGTGAGAACGTGATGCTCGATATGTGGGAAAAATTCGTGATGATCACGACGATGGCCGGGATGAACTGCCTGATGCGCGGCACGATCGGCGACATCGCCGCGACCGACGACGGCGCCGCCTTGGTGCTCGACCTGTTGGCCGAGACGCAGGCCGTCGCGGCCGCCGCCGGGTACCTGCCGCGCCAGGCCTATTGCGACAACATCGCCAAGATGCTGGCCGAGAAGGGCAGTCCCAACAATGCGTCGATGCACCACGATCTGGCGCAGGGCTCACGCACCGAGGGCGCCTACATCATCGGCGACATGCGGCGCCGCGCCGCCGCGCTCGGCATCGCGACGCCGCTGCTGCGCGCCGCCTGGGCGCATCTCCAGGTTTACGAAAATCGTCTTGCCGCGGGCCGCTAGCTGCTCGCGCGGGCGTTGGCCGGTGCGCTTGCCGGCAACAGGTCGTCGCGCCAGCGCAGGGCGATGAGTGCGGTCAGGACACTGCCGACGACGCAATAGAGCGAAACCGTCGCGACAAAGCCGATCCGATCGATCAGCGCTCCGGCGACTAGCAGGCCGGGCGGCACGCCGTAGATCGCCAGCGTCCGCACCCCCATGACCCGGCCGCGATAGCGCGCGCCGGCGCTGTGCAGCAATAACACCGACATCGGTACCAGGCTCATCGCCTGCGCAGCGCCGGCCAGTACAAGTGCGACCCGGCCGGTCGCCGGTTCGGGCATGGTCGCGAAGACGAGCAGGAAGGCGTACCAGACCAGTGCGAAGACGACCATCATCCGCGCCGGACGCAGCAGTCTGCCGGCGAGGCCGACCGCGATCGAGCCGATCAGCGAGCCCAGCGCAAAGCTTGCCACCAGCGTGCCGAGCCCGGTCTCGTCGATGTGGTAGACGCTGCGGGCGACATAAGGCAACAAGCCACTGGTCAGCGGAAACGCCGTCAGATTGACGAGCAGCGCCAGCCAGATCGCCGCCAGCGAGACCGGCGTGTCCCAGACATAGGCGAGCCCGTCGATGAGGTCGCGCCACAGCGTCGGCCGGGTTGGCTCGCGAACGTAACGCCGCCCGCCGACGCCGAGCGTCAGCAGAAAGCCGCCAGCGTAGAACACGCTGATTACCGCATAGACCGTGCCCATGCCAAACGCGGCGAACAGTCCGGCACCGGCCAGTGAACCGGCGATACGTGCCGAATCCTGCGTCGTGCGCGAAATCCCCATCGCCGGCATCAGTTGTCCCAACGGGATGGTCTCGGCGATCAGCGCGTTGCGCATCGTCTGGTCGGACGGCCGGATCAGCCCCGACGCGATCGCCAGCAGGAAGACGTAGAACGGCCGCAGCCCGCCGCTCGTGGCCAGCGCCGTCATCGTCAGTGCCAGCCCGGCATAGCTGATTCGCATCGCGCAGAGGATCGCCCGGTGCCCGATCCGGTCCCCGGCCATGCCGACCAGCGGCGCGAGCAGGGTGCCGAGATATTGCAGCGCCCAGAACAGGCTGAGCAGCAAGACCGAGCCGGTCTCCACCAGGATGTACCAGCCGAGCACTAGCATCTCCATCTCGACACCCCAGGAGGTGAGCAGATCCGCCGGAAACTGAAAGCGGAAGCTGCGCACGCGGAAGGGCGCGAGCATGGGGATCGAGGACAGCGCAGCGATCATGCGCCGCTGTCTCGCATGGCGTTTTCCTCCGATGGTGTTTTCGGCCGTCCATGGCCAGAACGGCTTGAACCCAAACTGCCTAAAACATGGTCACCGGCGATCCTGAGCACGCTTGCGGCGGCAATATCAACGGACGATTTGTCTGGTATGCCATTCGCGCCGATGACGGGGCGGCCAGCCCACCCCATTTGCCGGGCAATTCCTCCGACAAAGGCATCGTCCGATGATCGAATTACGGCCTTTCGGCAGTCTCGGCGGCGGCCAGCACGGCTGGCTCGATACCCGCCATCATTTCTCCTTCGCCGACTACCGCGATCCGGCGCGGGTGCATTGGGGCAGCCTGCGGGTGTGGAACGACGACGCGATCGCCCCCGGCACCGGGTTTGACCCACACCCCCATCAGGACATGGAGATCATCACCTATGTCCGCGAGGGCGCGGTCACCCATCAGGACAGCCTCGGCAATACCGGCCGCACCGTCGCCGGCGACGTGCAGGTGATGAGCGCCGGCACTGGCATCCGCCACGCCGAATACAATCGCGAGAACGTGGCAACGCGCCTGTTCCAGATCTGGATCATCCCCGACCAGAAGGGCGGCGCGCCGTCCTGGGATACGCGGCCGTTCCCGAAAGGCGACCGTGCCGGCGCTTTCGTGACGCTGGCGAGCGGCCTGCCCGGTGACGCCGAGGCGCTGCCGATCCGCACGTCCGCGCGGGTCGTCGGCGCGACGCTCAAGGCCGGGCAGCAGGTGGAATACCAACTCGCCGCCGGCCGTCACGCCTATCTCGTCCCGGCGGCCGGCAAGATCGAGGTAAACGGCATCGCCGCCGATACCGGCGACGGCCTGGCGATCGCGGACGAGCGCGTATTGCATGTCACCGCGACCGAGGACGCCGAGATTGTCCTCGTCGACGCGGCGTAGCGTGTAGGCTGCCCCCTCACCCCAACCCTCTCGCCGTAAACCGGGGCGAGGGAGCGCGCTGGAAGCCTGTTCCCTCGCCCTGCGTAAGCGGGGAGGGGGAAGGGCCCAGCCCATGGGCTGGGAGGATGAGGGGCAGCCGCTTCCCTCTAGTGGCTACTGCGCCACCCAGCCGCCGTCGATCGACAGCGCCGCGCCGGTCATCGTAGAGGCCGCCTCGCTGCACAAGAACACGGCGAGCCCGCCGATCTTTTCCGGCGTCGTGTATTGCAGCATCGGCTGTTTTTCGCGCAGCAGATCGTCATGCGCCTGCTGGTACGGAATGCCCTGCGCGGCGGCGCGCGCCTCGATCTGCTGTTTGACGAGCGCGGTCAGCACCCAGCCGGGACAGATCGCGTTGCAGGTGACCCCCGAATTCGCGGCCTCGATGGCGATGACCTTGGTCAGGCCGACGAGGCCGTGCTTGGCGGTCACGTAGGCGGCCTTCTCCGCGCTCGCGACCAGACCGTGCGCCGAGGCGATATTGATGATGCGGCCCCAGCCTTTCGCGGTCATATGCGGCAGCGCCGCCTTGGCGCTATGGAATGACGCCGATAGGTTGATCGCGATCACCGCATCCCAGCGCTCCTCGGGGAAGTCGACGACTTTGGCGACATGCTGGATACCGGCATTGTTGACCAGGATGTCGACCCCGCCGAGTTGTGCGACCGTCGCCTCGACCATGTCGCGGATCTCCGCGGGCTTCGTCATGTCGGCGGGCGAATAAGCCGTCCGTATACCGTATTTCTCGCCAAGCCCTCGCCCGACCGCGGCGATCGCTTCGGGTTCGCCGAACCCGTTGAGCATGATGTCGCAGCCTTCCGCGGCGAGCGCGGTGGCGATGCCGAGCCCGATGCCGCTGGTCGAGCCGGTGACGATGGCGATCTTACCCTTGAGCATGAGCGCATCCTTTTTGCCTTCTGCGGCGATAGGTGATGCCTCGCATCAATCCCGCCAATCGACAATTGGGCGTGGCGTCGCAATGATCCGCAGCAACCGGTCGTGACGGCGAGGGGAACCGATGAAACCCATGCTCTTGTCCTGGCAGCTTTGGGCGGTGCTGTCGGCGTTTTTCGCGGCGCTGACTGCGATCTTCGCCAAGGTCGGGGTGGAGAATGTCAACTCCGACCTGGCAACCTTTATCCGCACGCTGGTGGTGATCGTCGTCCTGGCGGGCATTTTGGCCGCAACCGGCCAATGGCAACCGCCGGGCACGATCAGTGGCCGCACCTACCTCTTTCTGGCTTTGTCGGGGTTGGGCACCGGCGCGTCATGGCTGTGCTATTTCCGCGCGCTGCAGCTCGGTGATGCCGCGCGTGTCGCACCGATCGACAAGCTCAGCGTCGTGCTCGTCGCGCTGTTCGGTGTCGGCTTTCTCGGCGAGCGGCTTTCGGCGGTTAACTGGTTCGGCGTCGCCGCGATCGCCGGTGGCGCGATCCTCGTCGCCTATCGCGGGTGAACAGGGTCACGGCGCCGGAATGCGGCGCAACGCGACCGGTTCGGCAAAGCCTTTGACCCGCGCCGTCTCCGGCCGGGCACCGAGCGGTGCCAGGCGCTCGGCGATCCCCGGCTCCCCGGCCATCGTCTCGGACAGCACGATATCGCCGCCGGCGCTCTCGCCTTGCAGCCGCGCTGCGAGATTGACTGTGCCGCCGAAATAATCGAGCCGATCGTTCAGCGTCACCGCGATGCAGGCGCCGCTGTGCAATCCGATCTTGACGAGGATCGCAACACCGTCTTCGCCCTCCGCCACCGCGAGATGGCGGTTGAATTCGGCGATCGCGTCGCGGATCGCCAGCGCCGCATCGAGCGCGTTGACCGGGTCGGTGAACGCCGCCATCACCGCGTCGCCGATGGTCTTGACCACGGCGCCGTCATGTTCGCGGACCGCGCGCGTCAGCACGGCATAATGCTCGCGCACAAAACCGTAGGCGCGCCCGTCGCCGACCCGGTTGTAGAGATCGGTCGATCCCTTGATGTCGGTGAAAAGAAAGGCGATGCGGCCGATCGCCACCTGATCGCCCGGACGCAGCACCGTGTCGGCGAAGAGGTCGCGGAAAGCCTGCATTGTCGTTGCTTCGTGTGCGGTCAGCGCGTCCTGTGCCCAGCGCCGGTCTTCGATGACCAGCGTCTTGCCGATGGCGTCGTCGTTGCGCGCTTCGATCCGACCGGGTGCGCCGGATTCGCCGAGGACCGAGCCGTCGCCGGTCAGCGTGATCCTCGGCGCGCGGCCGTCGGCGACGGCGAGCTCGCAACGGCCGCCGGGCTCGACGGTTCGAACCCGGTAGATGCCGTCGGGCAGTTCGGCTTCTATCGCCGCCCTTTCTCCCGCGGCGAGGCGCTGCTGGACCTTGATGTGTTCGGCCTGCAGGGGGCTCGCGAGGCAATAGCCGCCGGCGCCAAGTTCGCGCACCGTGGCGGCCGGTTCGAAGGTGACCTCGACGTTTTGCGTAAAGTCGCGCGCGTAGTCGATATTGCAGGACGAGCAGTGGGCGCCTTGCGGCAGCTGGTCAAGGCTCGTCGCTGTCACTTTGGCGCCGCGGCATTGCGGACAGACGAGGTCCCAGCGCAACGTCAGCAGCCCTTCCTGCACGGCTGCCAGGCAGGTCTCGATCACCGCCCGCGGCGATACCCGCCAGCGCCGCGCCAGGGCGCGCGGGCGCATCCGTTCGAGGTCGGTCTCCGGCGCTTCGAGCAGATGATGGGCGAGCTCGTGCGCGGCATCATGGCCGCGCGCGGCCAGCGCCGCGGCGCTGACCTCTACGCGCTTGCGGACCTCCGGCGCGACCGGTATCGCTCCCGAGAGCGAGGCCGAAAAGTTTGCCGCTTCTGCGAATTGGGCGGCGTCGTGGAACAGACGGTCGAGAATTTTCCCCGTGCGTCGCAGGCCGTGGGTGCGCAAGGCGAGCGCCACCGGCCAGGCGACGTCGAATGTCATGCGATAGCGGACGCGGGTCCCGTTGGCCTCGGGGTCGAGGAGGATGCGGCTCGCTAGCCCACGGACCAGCCGACTGTGAAATCGCCGTTCATGGCTATAGCGCCGGCCGGCGACCCATTCCGGTACGCCTTCTTCCCAAATCATGGTCATGCCGAAGCGGCGGGCGCTGGCGATGCGTTCGACGGTGCCGTCGGCGCGAGGGGTATCGATGACCGTATAGCGCGGAAAGCCGTTGGCCTCGCCGATCCGCGCGGTGTCGGCAATCAGCGGCCACAGCGCCTCGGGCGAGGCGGCGAAATGCCACTCCCACTGGCGCTCGACGACCGGCATCGCGGTTCCTTGCTTAGCCCTATCGGCGGAGACTACGCGATTGCATCGACCGAGTTGGCAGGCTAATCAGACGCGATGCCGCCAAAACGCAACCCGCTGAATCTCAATCCGCTGCAGCTCAAGACGCTGACCTTGCTGCAGGCCCTTGCCGCTCTGCCCGATGCCAAGCCGGGCGAGGCGGAAGGCAGCGTGGTGCTGACCAGCCTGCCGGACCCGCACGGCGACCATTTCCATCTTGGCGATGCGGTCGTCGCGGCGAAGGACGCCACCGGGCTGCGCAATTCCGCCGTTTGGGCCGCGCTCGAACGCAAGGGGCTGGTAAGCACGCAGTTCCCGCAATCGGCAACGCTGCTCGCCGCCGGCCGCGACTACGAGACCGGCCTCAAGGACACCGTTCTCCATCGGTCGAGCCATTAAGGTTGGGAGCGGGGCTAAGAACTCCCCGGGTCAAGCCGGGGCTGGGCAGTTAGACGCCTGCGTCTAACTACCCAGCTTTTGCCGCAGCCGATCGAGCAGATACTGCACCTGGCCGCCGCCCTGCTGGATGACCGACGCGAATTCGTCGCGTTGGGTCACCGCCATGCTGACGCCGGCGACATAGGCATCGGTGATCTTCCACCCGCCTTCGCTGACCAGGTGCCACTCGACGCGGATTTTGCCGCCATCGTTGCGGGTGATCTCGCTAAGAACAATGGTCTCGTCACCGCGCGGCTGGGCATTGAGCGCGGTGAATTTTTCGCCGGCGTATTGTGCCAGACGTCCGGCATAGGCTTGCGCCAGATATTCGCGCAGCAGCCCGAGAAATTGCTGCTGCTGTTCGGGCGTTGCGACGTTCCAATAGCGGCCGAGCACAAAGCGGCCGATCCGCGGCAGATCGAAATAGGCGCCGAACAACTCGCGGAAGCGCTGCACGCGCGCCGCCGGCCCGGCGCTCGGGCCGAGCACCTGGATCGCCTGCACGCCGAGCTCATTGATAAACGCGACGGGGTCGGCCTGAGCCGCCGCCCGCGGCGGGGCTGCAAACACTCCGGCACTCAGCAAGAGCGCGAATAGCGCAAACCAGCGGCGGGTCATCGCCAGATCAACGGTGGTTGGACGGCAGCGAAGGATTCATCGGCGATTTTTGCAGATCCGCCAAGGAGGACGGCGCCTGCGGCGCGATCTGATAGCTCATCGCCGGTTTGTTGGCTGCGGTCGGCAGGGCGGCGATTGACGGCCCCGGCACCGGCGGTGGCAAGGCGCTCGCGCCTAGCAGCGGCGACGCATTCGGCACGTCTTCTTTCTGGTGGCGGACTTGCGCTGCGCGACGCTGGCGCGCCAGCGAGCGGACCGTGGCGTAGAAATCGAGCGATGTGCGCTCGATTTCGGCCAGATTCTCGATGTTGCGTGAGCGCTCGTCGATGCCTGAGACGGTGCCCCGAACGAAGCTCGCCCAAATTCGGTGATGCTCGCTGGCGACAATGTTGCCCGGATCACCAAAACTGTCGCCGACTTCGCCGATGAAATCGCGCGGGTTCGAGGGGCCAAGGATCGGCAACATCAGATACGGTCCCGATGCTATGCCCCAGTTCGCGAAGGTGATGCCGAGATCGTTGGTGTGATACGGAATGCCAACTTTCGTCGCGACATCGATAAGCCCGCCGAGCCCGAGCGTCGTGTTGAGCACCGCCCGACTGACCGTGTCGCCGGCCAGATTCTGCTTGCCCTTGCAGGACGTCGTTGGCGAAAATGATCGGCGAATTCAGGTTTTGCAGAAAGTCGTGGATCATATCGCGGAAAGGGTTCGGAATCACCGCGCGATACGCATTGGCGACCGGCACCAGCACGGTGCGGTCGACCGCCTGATTAAAACCGAAGATCGCCCGGTTGGTGTTTTCCCACGGGTCGCCGTTGTCGTCGATATCGACAGACGAAGCCGTCGTCGCCGGTGCCGGTTGCGCGAATGCTTCGCGCGCGCCCGGCATGGCACAAACGGCCAGCGCCGCCGTGATGATCAAACCCAACCAAAAACGCGCGGCGTTGCGATACATCAAGAACCCTCGTGTTCTGGCCGGCGGCGCGGCGGGATAATGACCAATAACGTACGTGCGCGGCAAGCGATCCGTTTCGGCAATACCGGTATTATGCGTAGAAATCGTTAACCATGCAGCGATATTCCAGATGGCATCGATCACGGGTACGGGGACTGTCGGCGATGTGGTCGCCGCATGCCGCGAAGTGCGGTTGACGATATAAAGATATCTTTATATGTTTCAGTCTATGGTCGACACCATGGACCACGATGTCTCCCTGAACGATTTGCTCGCCGCCCTGCGCGCGGTCGCCGAGCCGACGCGGTTGCGGTTGCTGGTATTGTGCTCGCATGGCGAACTGACGGTCAGCGAACTGGCGGAAATTCTTGGCCAGAGCCAACCGCGGGTCTCGCGCCATCTGAAACTGCTGTGCGAGGCGGGGCTGCTCGATCGCTTCCGCGAAGGCAGCTGGGTATTTTACCGGCTGAGCCCGCGGGGGACGGCGGGCACGTTCGCGCAGGATCTCGTCGTCGCCTGTGGACGGCGCGACCCGACCATTGCCCTTGATCTGCAGCGACTATCAGCGATCAAGCGCGAGCGCGCCGAGCGCGCGGCCGCCTTCTTCAGCGACATCGCCCCGCACTGGGACAGCATCCGCTCGCTTTATGTCGACGAGCGCGAGGTCGAGGCGGCGCTGGTCGAGATCATCGCGGCTACGGCGCCGCGCGATCTGCTGGATATCGGCACTGGTACCGGCCGGATGATCGAGGTGCTGGCGTCGCGTGTCGGCCAGGCGCTTGGCGTCGATCAATCGCGCGAGATGCTTGCCGTCGCCCGGGTCAATCTCGAACGCGCCGGTGCAGTGAATTGCATGGTGCGGCTCGGCGACATGTACCAGCTGCCGCTGCCGGACGCGTCGTTCGATGCGGTGGTCATCCACCAGGTGCTGCATTACGCCGACCGGCCGGCGGCAGTGATCGCCGAGGCCGCGCGAGTGTTGCGTCCCAACGGGGTGCTGGTCGTCGTCGATTTCGCACCGCATCTGCTCGAATTCTTGCGTGACGAGCATGCCCACCATCGCCTCGGCTTCAGCGATGCTGAAGTCGCCGAATGGTGCCAGGCCGCTGGGCTAGACCCGGCGCCGCCGCGCCATCTGCGTGGGGAGCCGCTGACCGTGGCGATCTGGACCTCCCATCGCCAAGCCGCCGTTCAGCCGGAACCGCGACCGGGCCTCGCCGCTTCTGAACAGGTATTGCAGCCATGATCGACAAGTCCGTGGTCGAGCGCCGCACCACCATCGACCGACGCCGTCCGCGCGGTCTGCTCGCCGCCGATCCGGTGCACGATTTCGACGCGGCGCCGCCGCGCATCTCGTTCGAGTTCTTCCCGCCGAAGACGCCCGAGATGGAGGAGCGGTTGTGGGAGGTCGTCAAGCGCATCGAGCCGCTGGGCCCGCGCTTCGTATCGGTGACCTACGGCGCCGGCGGGTCGACGCGCGAGCGCACCCATGCGACGGTGCGCCGCATCCGCCAGGAGACCGGACTCGAACCGGCGGCGCACCTGACCTGCGTCGCCGCCACCCGCGAGGAAATCGACTCGGTCGCGCGTGAGTATTGGGAGGCCGGGGTCCGGCACATCGTGGCGCTGCGCGGCGATCCGCCGGGCGGCATGGGAACGTCCTACACACCGCATCCCGGCGGCTACGGTTTCGCGGCCGACCTAGTCGCCGGGCTGAAGCGCGTCGCCGATTTCGAAATCAGCGTCGCCGCCTATCCCGAGACGCATCCCGAGGCACAGAGCGCCGGGCACGATCTGGATAATCTGAAGGCCAAGCTCGACGCCGGCGCCAATCGGGCCATCACCCAGTTTTTTTTCGATGTCGACCTGTTTCTGCGGTTCCGCGACCGTGCGGCGGCGGCCGGGATCACCGTGCCCATCGTGCCGGGTATCCTTCCGGTAACGAATTTCGCGCAGCTTAAGCGCATGTCCGGCACCTGTGGCGCATCGATCCCCGCCTGGATGGAGGGCCATTTCGATGGGCTTGACGACGACCCCGACACGCGGCGCCTCGTTGCCACCTCGTTGGCCGCCGAGCAATGCCGCCGCTTGCAGGCCGACGGCGTCAACGAATTCCATTTCTACACGCTGAACCGTGCCGACCTGATCGTCGCAATCTGCCACATGCTCGGTGTGCGCGCCCCCAAGCCGGTTGCGGCATAACCCTTAGGCGTCCCCAGTACCATGATCCATATTCTCGACTACCTCGCCGACCGGGTGTTGCTGTGCGACGGTGCGATGGGCACCGAGGTTCAGGCGCAGAACCTCGACGTCGTCCATGACTTCCACAATCACGAGAACTGCACCGAGATCCTGTGCGAGAGCCGGCCCGATCTGGTGCGTGAAATCCACCGCAATTACCTCGCGGCGGGCGCCGACGCGATCCAGACCAACAGCTTTGGCGGCTCGCCGATCACCCTCAACGAGTTCGGCATCGCCGAGAAGGCGTTTGCACTCAACAAGACGTCGGCGGAATTGGCGCGCGAGACGGTGGCCGAGTTCGCCCATGACGGCCGGCCGCGCTTTGTGTTGGGCTCGCTGGGGCCCGGGACGCGGCTGCCGAGCCTCGGCCATGTCGCCTACCAGCCGCTGGAAGATGCGCTGACCCGGCAGTGCGACGGCCTGGTCGAAGGCGGGGTCGATGCCATCCTGATCGAAACCTGCCAGGACCCGCTGCAGATCAAGGCCGCTGTCAACGGCGCGAAGCGCGCCCGAATCGGCGCCAATAAGGACATCCCGATCTTCGTCCAGGTGACGGTCGAGACCACGGGCACGTTGCTGGTCGGCGCCGACATAGCCGCGGCGGCGACGATCATCGATGCGCTCGGCGTCGACAGCATCGGCCTCAACTGCGCGACCGGCCCGCGCGAGATGGCCGAGCACGTCAAATGGCTCGGCGAGAACTGGCCGCGCTTTGTCTCGGTGCAGCCCAATGCCGGGCTGCCCGAGCTGGTCAGCGGCCGCACGCAATACCCGCTGTCCCCGGAAGAGCTGGCGCAATGGCTCGAGCGCTTCGTGCTTGAAGACGGCGCCAACATCATCGGCGGCTGCTGCGGTACCGAGCCGCGCCACATCGCCGCGCTCGACGCGATGCTGCGCCGTATCGGCGGTGCCGGGGGCGATGGACGCTCGCGGCCGGTGCCGAAGCAGCGCAAGGTGAGCTGGGCCCCGGCGGTCGCCTCGCTCTACAGCCAGGTGACGCTGCGCCAGGAGAACGCCTATCTGTCGATCGGCGAGCGCTGCAACGCCAACGGCTCGCGCGCCTTCCGTCGCCTGCAAGACCTGGGCGACTGGGACGGGTGCGTCGAGATGGGGCGCGAGCAGGTCAAGGAAGGCTCGCACACGCTCGACCTGTGCACCGCCTTTGTCGGGCGCGATGAAATCGCCGACATGACCCAGATGGTGACCCGCATGCGCGGCGCGGTGAACGCGCCGCTGGTCGTCAACTCGACCGAGTTTCCGGTGCTCGAAGCGGCGCTGCGGCTCTATGGCGGCAAGCCGATCATCAACTCAATCAATTTCGAGGACGGCGAGGAAGCGGCGCACAAGCGGCTCCTGCTGGCACGCCAGTTCGGCGCGGCGGTGATCGCGCTGACCATCGACGAAACCGGCATGGCCAAGGAGGTCGACCACAAGCTGGCAGTCGCCAAGCGGCTCTACGATTTCGCGGTCGACAAGCACGGCCTGCCGCCGTCGGACCTGCTGTTCGATCCGCTGACATTCACGATCTGCACCGGCAACGAGGACGACCGCAAGCTGGGGCTCAATACGCTCGACGCAATCGAGCGCATCTCCAAAGAGCTGCCCGAGTGCCAGATCATCCTCGGCCTGTCGAACATCTCCTTCGGCCTCAACCCGCCGGCGCGGCAGGTGCTGAACTCGGTGTTCCTCGACCATGCGCTCAAACGCGGCATGACCGGGGCAATCGTGCATTTCTCGCGCATCCTGCCGCAACACCGCATCCCCGAGGCGGAATGGCAGGTCGCCGAGGATCTGATCTTCGACCGCCGCCGTGAGGGTTACGACCCGCTGCAAGCGTTCCTCGCGTTGTTCGAGGACCGGACGATCGAGAAGGCGGAGAAAAAAGGCCGGCCGGAGCAGATCGAGGAGCGGCTCGCCTACCGCATCGTCGAGGGCGACCGGCTCGACCTCGATGTCGATCTCGACCTGGCGATGCAAAGTTACAAGCCGCTCGACATCATCAACGAGCATCTGCTCGGCGGGATGAAGACGGTTGGCGAGTTGTTCGGCGCCGGCAAGATGCAGCTCCCCTTTGTGCTGCAATCGGCCGAAACGATGAAGGCCGCGGTCAAGTATCTCGAACCGCATATGGAACGCGTGGAGGGCCAGGAAAAGGGCACCGTGGTGCTCGCTACGGTGCGCGGCGACGTGCACGACATCGGCAAGAACCTCGTCGACATCATCCTCACCAATAACGGCTACCGGGTGGTCAATCTCGGTATCAAACAACCGATTGGCGTGATCGTCGAGGCGGCCAAGGAGCACCAGGCGCATGCCATCGGCATGTCGGGCCTGCTGGTCAAATCGACCGTCGTGATGCGCGAGAACCTCGAAGAGATGAGCCGCATGGGGCTGGAGGTGCCGGTCATGCTCGGCGGCGCCGCGTTGACCCGACGCTATGTCGAGGAGGATTGCGTCAACGCCTATAATTGCGGCCGCGTCGCCTATGCCCGCGACGCCTTCGACGGCCTGGCGCTGATGGACCGCATCGTCGGCAACGATTTCGACGGCTATCTCGCCGAGGTCCATGACAAGAACGCCAGCCGGCCGAAGAACGAATCGCGCAAATTAGGCCGCGCCGGCGATCAACGCCCACAGCGCCCGGTTGACCTTGAAGAAATCCGCCTGCGCCGCGCAGAGCTGAGCCGCGGCGTGCCGGTGCCCGAGCCGCCCTTCTGGGGCGCGCGCATCCTCGAGAGCGTGCCGGTCAAGACGATCGCGGCCTACCTCAACGAACGCATGCTCTACCAATTCCAGTGGGGCTTCCGGAAGGAAGGGCGCTCGCTCGCCGAATTCAAGAAATGGGCGCGCACCGAGCTGCGGCCGATCCTGTCGCGCGTCATGGACATGACGATCCGCGAGAAGATTCTCCAGCCGCAGGCCTCCTACGGCTATTGGAAGGCCGCCGCCGAGGGCAACACCGTCGTGCTATTCGACGAGACCGGTCGGCGCGAGGTGGCGCATTTCACCTTCCCGCGCCAGAACAAGGATGGCGGGCTGTGCATCGCCGATTTCTTTCGTGACGTCAGCGAGCGCGAGCGCGACGTGATCGGCCTCCAGGTGGTGACGATGGGCCGCCGCGCCTCCGACGTGGCGCGCGAATGGTTCGCTGCCGACCGCTACCAGGATTACCTCTATCTGCACGGCCTCTCGGTCGAGATGGCCGAGGCCTTCGCCGAATACGTCCATAAGCGCATCCGCGGCGAGCTCGGCTTTGCCGCCGAGGAGGCGCGCGACCATGACGAGATGCTGGCGCAAGGCTATCGCGGCAGCCGCTATTCCTTCGGCTACCCCGCCTGCCCGAACCTTGCCGACCAGAGCCAGCTTCTGGCGCTGCTTAAGGCCGAAACGATCGACATCACCCTCTCCGAGGAAGACCAGCTCGACCCCGAACAATCGACCTCGGCCATCGTCGTCCACCACCCGCAGGCAAAGTACTTCTCGGTGTAAGCCGCTGCCGGCATCGCGAGCGGAGCTAAGCAGTCTCCGCCGTCTTAATCCTCTGCGGAACGAGATCGCCACGTCGCCTCCGGCGCCTCGCAATGACGACTAATTCGTGCTAATCCCGCGCGCATGAAGCGACACCAGATTGCCGTCATGGGCGGCTCGGGGTTCATCGGGCGGTATATCGTCAAGCGCCTGGCCGAGCGCGGCGAGGTGCTGGCGGTCGGCGGGCGCCACGCGGCGGACGCCAAGTTCCTCAAGCTGAAGGGCGATGTCGGCCAGGTCGGCCTCGTCAACATCGGGGTCGATGCGCCGGACGACGTGCTGCGCGCCTTTGTCGAGGGCAAGGATGCGCTCGTCAATTGCGTCGGCATCCTTTACGAGCGCGGCAGCCAGAAATTCGATGTCGTCCACCATTCGGCGCCGGCAAAGCTGGCGCGGCTGGCGCGCGAGGCGGGCGTCGAACGGTTGGTGCATATCTCGGCGATCGGTGCCGACCCGCGCTCGTCCTCAGCCTATGCGCGCACCAAGGCGGCCGGCGAGCAGGCCGTGCATGATGCCTTCCCGACCGCGACGATCTTGCGCCCGTCGATCGTGTTCGGCCCTGAGGACGATTTCTTCAATCGCTTCGCCTCCATGGCGACAATGTCGCCGTTTGTGCCGCTGATCGGCGGCGGCGAGACCCGATTCCAGCCGGTCTATGTCGGCGATGTCGCGAGCGCGGCGGTGCGCGTCCTCGATGATCCGACCACGGCCGGGCGCACCTACGAGCTCGGCGGGCCGAAGGTCTACACCTTCCGCCAGCTGATGGAATTGCTGCTCGGCGAGATCAAGCGCCACCGGCGCTTTGTCGACCTGCCGTTTGGGCTGGCGAGCCTGCAGGCGCGGTTCCTGTCCCTGCTGCCGAAGCCGCCGCTGACCCCCGACCAGGTCGAGATGCTCAAGCGCGACAATGTCGTCGCCTCTGGCGCGCTCGACCTGACGACGCTCGGCATCGCCCCGACCACGGTCGAGGCGATCATCCCGACCTATCTCGACCGCTTCCGCAAAGGCGGCTGGTACGACCGCCGCCGCGCGGTGGCGTAGCGCATCGATGTCATTCCGGGGCGTCGCACGGCGACGAACCCGGAACCCATGAACACGGACGGTTGAAGGGATCAACCGACGCTCGAACATTGTTCGGCGAAGTCTGTGTTCATGGGTTCCGGGTCTCGGCCTGCGGCCGATCCCGGAATGACAGGAAGGTTTCCTTCCGGTAAGGTCGCGCCCCTTAACAGCCGGGAAACGCCAATGCCAGCCGCTCTGGAAGACACCCTGTACCTCGACGTGCCCGCCGGCCGGGTGGTCATCGAGATGCGCCCCGACCTAGCGCCTGGCCATTGCGCTCACATCAAGGCGCTCGCGAAGAGCGGGTTTTACGACGGCATTGTCTTTCACCGGGTGATCGCCGGCTTTATGGCGCAAACCGGTGACCCCAGCGGCACCGGCACCGGCGGCTCGGGTCATCCCGGATTGAAGGCGGAATTCTCGACCGAGCCGCATGTCCGCGGCGTCGCGTCGATGGCGCGCGCCTCCGACCCGAACAGCGCCGACAGCCAGTTCTTTATCTGCTTCGACGACGCGACCTTCCTCGACCGGCAGTACACGGTGTGGGGCAAGGTCGTCTCGGGCATGGAACATATCGACGCGATCAAGAAGGGCGATCCGCGCAGCGGCGCCGTCGCGAACCCTGACAAGATCATAAAGATGCAGGTCGCCGCGGACGCGGCGTAGAGGGGCTCGCTGTCTCATGAAAACGTTCCGAGTCTTGGTGCTGCTCGTCGCGGCATTCGCACTGGCCGCTGCCGCGCGGGCAGACGAGACCGACCCGCAGAACCTTCTCTACATGGACCTGAGCTTTGGCCGCGTCGTAATCCAGTTGCGGCCCGACCTCGCGCCCGCCGCCAGCGCGCAGCTTAAGAAACTGGCGCGTTCCGGGTTTTATGACGGCGTGGTGTTCCATCGGGTGATCGCCGGGTTCATGGCGCAAGGTGGCGACCCCACCGGCACCGGCACCGGCGGTTCGGGCCATCCGCTAAAGGCGGAGTTCTCGCAGAGCGAACATTTTGTCCGCGGCACGGTCGGCATGGCGCGGTCCTCCGACCCGAACAGTGCCGACAGCCAGTTCTACATCATGTTTGACGCGGCGCCGGCGCTCGACGGCAAATACACGATCGTCGGCAAGGTCGTCTCCGGCATGGAGTTTGTCGACAAGCTGCGCAAGGGCGACGCGGCGCATAACGGCATCGTCAGCAACCCCGACAAGATCGTGAAGATGCAGGTCGCGGCCGATGTCATGACCGCCCAGGAAAAGGCCAAGATGCCGAAACCCAAGGAGCCGGAACCGGAGCAGGTGGTGACGCCGCACGGCATCGTCCCGAAGTAATAAGTCTTCTGCTGTAGAGAGACAGAACGATTGCCTCTCACTCTACGCCGTGGCCGGGCTTGACCCGTGGGCCTTCAGCCCACGGACTTGATCCGTGGGCATCCACGAATAAGCTGAAGCTGTTCGTGGACCCCTGGGTCAAGTCCGGGGGAGGCGGTTGCTGATCGGGAAACCGTTGGACGGCGCCAATACCACCGCAAGCCGGCCGCACGGCGGCTGGCTTGCGGCGCTTGAAGTGTATCGCCGGCCGCGGCTGATCGCGGTGCTGCTGATGGGGTTTTCCAGCGGCCTGCCGCTGGCGCTGACTTTTGGCACGCTCTCATACTGGCTCGCCGAACTGGGCGTGTCGCTGACCGCGATCGGGCTGTTCGGGCTGGTGCGGGCCTCGTACAGCCTCAAATTCCTGTGGTCGCCGCTGATCGACCGGCTGCCGATCCCGATGCTCACCCGCCGGCTTGGGCGGCGCCGCAGTTGGGCGCTTGCGATCCAACTGCTGTTGGCGCTGGCAATCTTAGCGCTCGGCCTGACCGATCCGAAAGCCGACCCGGCGCTGACCGCGCTGGCGGCGGTGGTCGTTGCGTTTCTGTCGGCGAGCCAGGACATCGTCATCGACGCCTACCGCATCGAATTGCTGCTGCCCGAGGAGCAGGGCGCCGGGGCGGCGGCGACGCAATGGGGCTACCGCTTCGGGCTGCTCGCCTCGGGCGCCGGCGCGCTCTACGCGGCGAGCGTCGGCGGCTGGCACCTCGCCTACGCGATCATGGCGGCGCTGATGGCGGTCGGCATGATCACCGTGTGGCTGACGCCGGAGCCCGGCGGCATCGCACCGCCGGAGCCGTTACCCGGCGCGACCGCCGCGGAGCGGATCGCGGAATGGACGCGCCGCGCGGTGATCGCACCTTTCGCCGACATGCTCCGGCGCAACGGTGCGGCGCAATTGCTGGTGATCGTGCTGTTTATCGTCTCCTTCAAATTCGGCGATGCGCTCGCGGCGTCGATGTCGAATCCGCTCTATGTCGCGATCGGCTTTACCAAGGTCGAGGTGGCGACGGTCGCCAAAATCTATGGCGTGATCGCGACGCTGGCCGGCGTGGCGCTCGGCGGGGTGCTCGTGGCGCGCTGGGGCGTGTATGCGGCGCTGCTCGTCTGCGGCTCGATGCAGGCGCTATCGAACCTGATGTACATCATGCAGCTCTGGGCCGGGCATGACGTGGTCATGCTCGCCTTTACCATAGGCGGCGAAAATTTGACCGGCGGGATGGCCTCGGCGGCTTTCGTCGCCTATCTCTCCGGCCTTTGCAGCCGCGACTTCACCGCGACGCAATACGCACTGCTGTCGTCGCTTGCGACCGTCGGGCTCAACGTGCTCGCCGCTTCCGGCGGCTATCTGGCGCAAACACTGGGCTGGACGCCGTTTTTTGTGTTCAGCACCGCCGCGTGCGTGCCGGGGCTGTTGATCCTCATCTGGCTGATGCGGCGCAGCGCGTAGGGCGGATAAGCGAAGCGCCATCCGCCGCTCTGGCTTGATGGCGGAAGGCGCTGCGCTTTTCCACCCTAAGGTCAATTATACGACAGCAGCTCCATCCGGTGTCGTTTGAGCCACGAGCGGGCGGTTTGGACATCGGGGACGAGACCCGCGACGACGCGCCAGAAGCGCGGCGAATGGTTCATCTCGACCAGATGTGCGACCTCGTGTGCGACGACGTAATGGATCACCGGCTCGGGCGCCATAATGAGGCGCCAGCTGAACGACAGCGCGCCTTTTGACGAGCAGCTGCCCCAGCGGCTTTTCGGGTCGCGCACGCCGACCCGCGCCACGCTTTTGCCGAGCCGCGCAGCGAGATTGCGGGCACGCGCGGCAAATTCGCGCCGTGCCAGCGCCTTCAGATGGTCGATCACCCGGCGCGGCAGATGTGCGGTGTCGCCGCGCACGCGGATTTCGCCATCGACAATCGTCACCGGCGCCGCCCCGCGATCGGCCATATGGCGGATACGATGCGGCACGCCCAATACCGGGACGGTCGCGCCGTCGACGAGGCGCAGCGGCGGCGGCATCGCCGCGATGCGCGCCGCGATCCAGCCGCGATGTCGCGCGACAAAGCCGAGCGCCGCTTCGGCCGGCGCGCGGCGCGGCAGCACCAGCTCGACGCCGCGCGCCGCCGCGTCGACACGCAGCGACAACCGCCGGGCGCGCGGGCTGACGCGGATCGCCACCGGCACGCCCAGCCCCAGCTCGTGAACGCGCTGATTGAGTTTCTCCAGCGGCGACATGTCACAAAAGCTTCCGGCTGCTGTCACGATTTGGCAAGCTAGCCCCGCCAGATAAGCCAAGGTCGACAGGGGGGATCAATTCTATGAAAAAGCTGGTGCTTGCGCTCGCGCTTCTCGTCGCGGCGGCCGCTGTCGGGCGAAACGCCTTGGCGGATCCGATCGAGCTGCAATGGTGGCACGCGATGACCGCGGTCAATGCCGACCGAATCAACAAGATCGCCGGCGACTTCAACGCCGCGCAGTCGGACTACAAGGTGACGCCGGTGTTCAAGGGCTCCTATGCCGAGACGATGACCGCGGCGATCGCCGCCTATCGTGCCGGCAATGCGCCCGACATCGTCCAGGTGTTCGAGGTGGGCACGGCGACGATGATGGCGGCGAAAGGCGCGATCAAGCCGGTCTACCAGTTGATGGCCGATGCCGGCGAGAAGTTCGACGCCAATTCCTATCTCGCGGCGGTCATCGGCTATTACAGCACGCCCGACGGCAAGATGCTGTCCTTCCCGTTCAACAGCTCGACCCCCGTGCTGTACTGGAACAAGGAGGCATTCAAGAAGGCCGGGCTCGACCCCGCCAAGGCACCCGTCACCTGGCCTGAGATGTTCGACGCGGCGAAGAAGCTGCGCGCCGCCGGACAGCCCTGCGGCTTTACCACGGCCTGGGCCAGCTGGGTGCAAATCGAGAATTTCAGCGCCTGGCACAATCTGCCACTCGGTACCGAGGCAAACGGGCTCGGCGGGTTCGATACGGTGCTCCAGTTCAACAACCCGACCGTTACCCGCCATATCGCCAACCTCGCCGAGGCGCAGAAGGACAAGAGCTTTGATTACGGCGGGCGCACCACCGAGCCGGAGGCCAAGTTCACCAGCGGCGATTGTGGAATGATCATGGACTCCTCGGCCGCCTATGGCCTGTTCAAGAACACCGCCAAGTTCGAGTGGGGTGTCGCCAAGCTGCCCTATTATCCGGATGTCGCGGGCGCGCCGCAGAATTCGATCATCGGCGGCGCCAGCCTGTGGGTCATGGCCGGGAAAAAGCCCGAGCAATACAAGGGCATCGCCAAGTTCTTCACCTATTTGTCCGGCACGCCGGTGCAGGAATGGTGGCACGAGCAGACCGGCTACCTGCCGATCACCAAGGCGTCGTACGAGGCGACCAAAGCCTCCGGCTTTTACGACAAGAACCCCGGCACCGATATCGCCATCCTGCAGATGACCGGCAAGCCGCCAACGGAGAATTCGCGCGGCCTGCGGTTCGGCAACATGGTGCAGTTGCGCGACATCATCGCCGAGGGCCTCGAAGGCGCCTTCTCCGGCAAGATGGAAGCAAAAGCCGCGCTCGACGACGCCGTCAGCCGCGGCAACGCGCTGCTGCGCCAATTCCAGAAGAACGTGCAGTAGGTTGTTCGCCTCGCCCAATTTATCGCCTTGGCCGGGCTTGACCCGGCCATCCACCTCTTCCGCCCGGATGACTGCGGCGAAAGACGTGGACCCCCGGGTCAAGCCCGGGGGAGGGGATCGGCTGTAGGCGGTCGACGCCGTGGACCGCCGCGTCTTCTTCAATGGCTGGCTTTTGCCAGTGCTGCTGTTGCTGCCGCAGTTGGCGGTGACGGTGGTGTTTTTCTTTTGGCCGGCGGGCCAGGCGATCGTCCAGTCGATGCAGGGCGGCGACGCGTTCGGCCTCACAACGCGGTTTGTCGGCTGGGACAATTTCGCGACGCTGTTTGCCGACCCCAACTACATCTTCTCGTTCGGCGTGACCGCGCTGTTCAGCGTCGCGGTGGCGGTCCTGGCGCTGGCGCCGGGGCTGTTGTTCGCAGTGATGGCCGACCGGGTGGTGCGCGGGGCGACCTTCTACAAGACCGTGCTGCTGCTGCCTTACGCGATCGCCCCGGCGGTGGCCGGGGTGCTGTGGATGTTCCTGTTCAATCCGAGCATCGGCGTCGTCGCCTTTGCGCTGCGCTGGGCTGGGGTCGACTGGAATTATTTCCTCAACGGCAAACAGGCGATGCTGCTGGTCATCGTCGCCGCGGCATGGCGGCAGATCAGCTACAATTTCCTGTTCTTCCTCGCCGGCTTGCAGGCGATCCCCACGGCGTTGCTGGAGGCCTCGGCGATCGACGGGGCGACACCGCGACGGCGGTTCTGGACCATCGTTTTCCCGCTGCTGGCGCCGACCAGCTTTTTCCTGGTTGTCGTCAACATGGTCTACGCGTTTTTCGACACGTTCGGCGTCATCCATAACGTCACGCAAGGCGGCCCCAGCAAGGCCACCGAGATCCTCGTCTACAAGGTCTGGTATGACGGCATTGTCGGGCTCGACCTCGGCGGCTCGGCGGCCCAATCGGTGGTGCTGATGGCGATCGTCATCGCGCTGACGGCGATCCAGTTTCGTTTTATCGAGCGCCGGGTGCACTACGCATGATGGTCACCGCTCGGCAGAACGCATGGATTCCGCATGCGATCCTGATCGCCGGGATCGCCGTCGTGGCGTTCCCGATCTATGTCGCGCTGGTCGCATCGACCCAGCATCTCGACGCGATCCTCGAAGCGCCGATGCCGCTGCTGCCGGGCGGCCAGATCGTGCAGAACTTCCACGATGCGGTCACCGCCGGCACCGCCAAGACCAGCGGCGTCAGCGTCGGCCGGATGATGTTCAACAGTATGGTCATGGCGCTGATCATCGCCGCCGGGAAGATCGCGATCTCGCTGCCCTCGGCCTATGCGGTGGTGTTCTTCCGCTTTCCGCTGCGCAAGGTCTGTTTCTGGGCGATTTTTGTGACGCTGATGCTACCGGTCGAGGTGCGCATCATCCCGACCTACCAGATCGCCTCCGATATGGGGCTGATCGACCGCTATGCCGGGCTGAGCTTGCCGCTTGTCGCCTCGGCGACCGCGACCCTCTTGTTCCGGCAGTTCTTCCTGACCATCCCCGATGAGCTGGTCGAGGCAGCCAAGATCGACGGCGCCGGCCCGTTGCGCTTCTTTGTCGACACGGTGATCCCGCTGTCGCGCACCAATATCGCGGCGCTGTTCGTGATCCTCTTCATCTTCGGCTGGAACCAGTATCTCTGGCCGCTGCTCGTCACCAACTCACCGTCAATGACAACCATCATCATCGGCATGCGCCAGATGATCGGCAACGGCGATACCCAGACCGAATGGCAGATCGTCATGGCGACCGCATTGCTGGCGATCCTGCCGCCGGTCGCGGTCGTGCTATTGATGCAGCGCTGGTTCGTCAAAGGCCTGGTCGATACCGAGAAATGAGCGACCCCACGCTGCGCCCGGCGACTATTGGCGATGCCGCGCACATCCATGCGCTGTTGCTGCGGCTCGCCGCGGACATCCCGCTCGCGGTGGAGACGCTGGAGCAGGAAGAGGCGCTTTACGCCGCGGTCCGCAAAATCATCGCCTTCGGTCAATCCTGGGTCGCGTTGGGCGATAACGCGATCGTCGGCGGCGTGCTGGTCGACAGCGCCGAGGTCGGCCGCCACTGGGGTGAGAACGAACTCCTTAACTTGCGCTACGCCGCGGGCGACGGCGTCGACGCGCTGCTTGGCAAAGTACTGGAACGCAATGTCCCGATTGTCGCCAGCGTGCGTGATGGCAATCGGAGCGGCTTTGCCGAAGCGTTGCAGCGTCGAGGTTTTGCGGAGATCGAAACCCGCGTCGGCGAACGCCGCTTCCGCCGCGAGCCTTGAGGCAACATTGCGCCGCAAACGCGAAGGCCTTATCTATGACTATCCATGGTCATAAGGGGCTGGGCATGAGCGAGGTATCGATTGCCAAGGCCAAGGCAGAGTTCGCGGCGCTGGTAAACCGGGCGGAAGCCGGTGAGCAGATCATCGTGACACGCAACGGGCGGCCGGTGGCCTGCCTGGGTCCGTTGCATACGAAGAAGCCGATCGTGTACGGCGATCTCGCCCATCTTGCGCCATTGCTGTCGGATGATCTTTCGCTGCCAGAGGATGCAATCGGCGAATTTTACAAGTCTGCCGAAAACTTCAAATGGTAGCAGCGCGCGACGCCATCCTGGTCGATACGCACTACATCCTGTGGCAGCGTATCAAGCCTGCGCAATTGAGCCGGGAGGAACAGGGTGCCATTGACGATGCCACCGTCCGGTACATCAGCATCGTATCGATTTGGGAGATTGCGTTGCTGCAAGGCCTCGGGCAACTCCCTGCAGATCCGCTGCTGCTGGATGTGCCGCCCGGGTTCGATTTGCTTCGATTACAGCTGAGGCATTGCAAGGCCTATGGTGCCCTTCCTTTGCTGCACCGCGATCCGTTCGACCGCATGCTTATCGCGCAGGCCGAGAGCGAACATGTCCCACTGCTGACGCGGGACCAAACGATGCGTGCGTATCACGGACACGCAACATTCTTGCCCTAAACCGCGCGAGACGATCCCGCGATGGCTACCCTGACCCTCGACAATGTCCGCAAATCCTATGGCGACCGCGAGGTCGTGCATGGCGTCAGCTGCGACGTCGCGGACGGCGAGCTGGTGGTGGTCGTCGGGCCATCGGGCTGCGGGAAGTCGACGTTGCTGCGCATGGTGGCGGGGCTGGAGGACATCACCGCCGGGGCGGTGGCGATCGATGGGCGCGTGGTCAACGGCGTCGAGCCAAAGGACCGCGACATCGCGATGGTGTTCCAGAACTACGCGCTCTACCCGCATATGAGCTGCTTCGACAACATGGCCTACGGCCTGCGGATGCGTGGCATGGCGCGGGAGCAGATCAAGGCGCGCGTCGACAAGGCGGCGGCGATCCTGCAGCTCGATGGTTTGCTCGACCGCAAGCCGCGGCAACTCTCGGGCGGCCAGCGACAGCGCGTCGCGATGGGGCGGGCGATTGTCCGCGACCCGAAGGTGTTTTTGTTCGACGAGCCACTGTCGAACCTCGACGCCAAGCTGCGCGTGCAGATGCGGGTCGAGATCAAGCGCTTGCAGCAGGAATTGCGGGTGACCTCGCTCTATGTGACGCACGACCAAGTCGAGGCGATGACGCTCGCCGACCGGCTGATCGTTATGAACGCCGGCAATGCCGACCAGATCGGTCCGCCGCTCGACCTCTACGAGCGGCCGGCGACGGCGTTCGTCGCCGGCTTTATCGGCTCGCCGGCGATGAATCTGGTCCCGGGCCGGTTCGACGGCACCGGGGTCGCGATCGGCAATTGCCTGCTGCCGGTTGCCCACCCCGGCGGCGAGGCGGGGAGCGAAGTGATGGTCGGCCTGCGTCCGGAGCATCTCGACATCGCCGCCGACGGACCGCTGCCGCTGACCGTAGAACTGTTGGAGCGGCTCGGCGCCGACACGATCGTCCATGGCCGGCTGAGCGGCGACGGCCTGCTGCTGACCGCCCGCGCCGCCGGAACGATCAATCCGCCGTTGGGCGAGGTGCTGCGCTTCGCGGTGCGGCCGGAGCACATCCACCTATTCGACGACGAGACCGGCCGGCGGCTTTAATCCGCGCGGTCGATCAGGTGGATGAAGGAGCCGGCGACGCTGCCGCGCCGCAATCCAGCGCGGCCGAGATCGGCACCACCGGCATCGGCGACAGCGAAGAGCGGCTCGGCAACACCCTCGGCGACGATAGTGGCGTAGTGGAATTCGTGTCCGCGAAAGCGGGTGCCCGCATCGCCGAGCGGGGTGCGGGTGAGCAGCGTCACCGCGCGATAGCCGAGATGGCGGCGGCGCTCGGCGAAACTGGTTGCCAATGGTAACAGGCCGGCCATTCGGTGCGCCACGCCCGCCGCGTCGGTCAGTGTCTCGCCGAGCGCCATATAGCCGCCGCATTCGCCGTAGATTGCCCTCCCTGCGCCCGCCGCCGCCTGCAGGCCGCTAAAGAAGCGCGTCGCCGAGGCGAGATGCCCGGCATGCAGCTCGGGATAGCCGCCCGGAAGATAGACCGCATCGGCGTCGGCGGCCGGCAATTCGTCGGCGAGCGGCGAGAAGAACGAGATCGCCGCGCCTTGCCGCCGCCAGCCGGCGAGTGTCGCTTCGTAGGCGAACAGGAACGCGTCATCGCGCGCGATGGCGATATGTCGACCGAGAGCCGGCAGCGGCGTCACTGGCATAGCGGGTGGTGGGCAACGCGATGGCCGGGCGAGCGCGATCAGGCGCTCGACATCGAGCGCCTCGGCGATTTGTGCCCCGGCGTTGCCGATCAACGCCGCGGCGCCGTCGAGTTCGTCGGCCGGCACAAGACCGAGATGGCGCGCCCGCAGCGTTAAGTTTGCCATCGCCGGCACGGCCCCAAGCACCACCACCTCCGGCAGATGGCGGACGATGGCCTCGCTCAGCAGGGCACGATGCCGCTCGCTGGCGACTCGGTTGAGGATGATGCCGGCGATCGGCACCCCCGGATCGTGCCGTGCGAAGCCCGCGACCGACGCCGCGACGGAAGCGCCCTGGCCGCTCGCGTCGACGACCAGCACCACCGGCCACCCGGTGCGACGCGCGAGGGCGGCGGTGGACCCGGCCTCGCCATTGGGGCCACCGCCGTCGAACATACCCATGACCCCTTCGCACAACACGATGTCGCTCGCGTCTTCGAGCGAATGCACCAGCCCAGCCAGCATCGCCGGCCGCATCGCCCAGGGGTCGAGGTTTACGCACGGCTCGCCGGTGGCCAGCGCGTGGAAGGTTGGGTCGATGTAGTCGGGGCCGCATTTTGCGGCGGCGACGCGCCGCCCGCGCTGGCGCAGGCAATGCAGCAGGCCGGCGGCGATCAGCGTCTTGCCGCTGCCCGATTTCGGCGCGGCGAAGATGAGCCCGCCACAACTCATCCGCGATACCAGGCGAGCTTGTCGTGCAGCCGGGTGACCTCGCCAATGGCGACGATCGCCGGGCTTTCGACTTCCCGCGCGGCGCGGGCCGCCTCGCCGAGCGAGGTGATCACCACGCGCTGCGCCGTGGTCGTCGCCTTGCTGACGATCGCTACCGGCTCGTCGGGGGCTCGGCCGGCGGCGATCAGCCGGCGGGCGATGTCGTCGAGGTGGCGCAGCGCCATGTAGAGCACGATGACCGGCGAGCCTTGGGCGAGCGCCGCCCAATCGGGCGCGCTGCTTTCCTCCCCCGGCACCGCGCCGTCGCTGTTATGTCCGGTGATCAGCGTCACCGCCGAGTTGATCCCGCGATGGGTGAGCGGAATGCCGGCATAGGCGAGGCCGCCGATCGCCGCGGTGATGCCCGGTACGATGCGGAACGGAATGCCTGCCTCGGCCAGCGCTAGAGCTTCCTCGCCGCCGCGACCGAAGACGCAAGGATCGCCGCCCTTGAGGCGCAGTACGCGCCTGCCGTCACGAGCCAGCGCGATCAGCCGAGCCGAGATGTCGGGCTGGCGCGGCGACGGCCGGCCGCCGCGCTTGCCGGCGTTCTGCAGCAACGTATCCGCCCGCGCCAGCGCGAGGATGCGCGGATCGACCAGCGCATCGTAGACGATCGCATCGGCCTGTTGCAGCGCGTGCAGCGCCAGAACCGACAGCAGTCCGGGATCGCCGGGTCCGGCGCCGACCAGCCAGACATGGCCTGGTTGAAGCGGCGGCAGGTTGAGATGCGGATTATCGATCATGCTTGCCGGAAGGTAGTCAGCCGCCGGGGTTTTGCTAAGATCGAAAAATGGCAGCAGAAGCCCCCTCGCTGCGTCGCGGCTGGACGACCGGTGCTTGCGCCGCGGCGGCGGCGCGCGCCGCGTGCGCCGCCTTGTTGACCGGTGAGTTCCCCGATCCGGTGACGATCCGCCTGCCGCGCGGCCAAAAACCGAGCTTTCCATTGGTGCTGGCCGAGCTTCACGGGGATCGGGCGCGTGCCGGCGTCATCAAAGACGCCGGCGACGATCCCGATGTGACGCATGGTGCGACGATCATCGCCGAGCTTGCATGGGCGGCGCCTGGGTCCGGCATACAGTTTGCCGCGGGCGAAGGAGTCGGCACGGTCACCCGGCCGGGGCTGCCGCTTGCGGTCGGCGAGCCGGCGATCAATCCCGCGCCGCGGGCGATGATCCGCGAAACCCTTGTGGAGCTTGCCGAGGCGAACGGCGCGCCCCCGCCGGACGTGACGGTGATGATCGCGATCCCCGGCGGCAAGCGGTTGGCCGAAAAGACGATGAACGCGCGGCTCGGCATCGTCGGCGGATTGTCGGTGCTCGGCACCACCGGGATCGTCGTGCCGTATTCCTGCGCTTCCTGGGTGCATGCGATCCATCGCGGCATCGATGTCGCGCGCGCCGCCGGCCTCGACCATATCGCTGCGGCGACCGGCTCGACCAGCGAGCGGGCGGTGCAGCGCCTGTATGGGTTGCCCGAGCACGCGCTGATCGACATGGGCGATTTTGTCGGCGGCACGCTCAAATATCTGCGCGGCCATCCGGTGCGGCGGCTGACGCTCGCCGGCGGCTTTGCCAAGCTGGCGAAGCTCGCCGGCGGCCATCTCGACCTGCATTCGAGCCAGAGCCGGGTCGACGTCGCCATGCTGACGTCACGGCTCGCGGCGGCCGGAGCCGGTCCGGAGATGCTGGCGAAAGCGCAAGACGCCGACAGTGCCGGAGCGGTGCTCGAAGCTGCCGGGGCGATGGCGCCGATGCTGGCTGAAGCGGTTGCCTGCGGGGCGCGCGAAGTAGCGCTGGCGACGCTGAGCGGCGCGACCGCGGTCGAGGTTGCGATCGTCGGTCGCTCGGGCGAATTCCTGGCTCGGGTCGGCGCATGAGCGCACGGCTGTTGATCCTCGGCGGGACCGGCGAGGCAGCGGCGCTGGCGCGCGGTGTCTTAGCGCGGTTTGGCGATGCGATCGACCTAACGACCGCGCTCGCCGGCCGCACACGGCATCCGGGGCCGCTCCCCGGCATGGTGCGGATCGGCGGGTTCGGCGGCGCGCCGGGCCTCTCCGACTATCTTGCCGAGCAGCGCATCGACCGGCTGATCGACGCGACGCATCCCTTCGCCGCGGAAATGTCCCGCGCTGCCCGGCTCGCTTGCGACACGTTGCGCGTGCCGCGTCTGCTGCTGCTGCGGCCGGTTTGGCGCCGCCACCCGCTCGATCGCTGGATCGAGGTCGACAGCATCGAGGCGGCGGCGCAGATCGTCGGCCGTGTCGGGAGGCGGGCCTTCCTCACGGTCGGCACGAGCGAGATCGGTGCTTTTGAGCCGGCCACCGGTGTGCGGTTCGTCGTGCGGATGATCGATCCGCCACGCGAAAGGCTGCCGCTGCGTTTCCACGAGGTCGTGCTGGGGCGTGGCCCGTTCGCGCTGAACGAGGAACGGCATTTGCTGCAGCGCCACGCGGTCGACGTGCTGGTCTGCAAGGCGAGCGGCGGCGCGGCGACCGAAGCAAAGCTGGTGGCGGCGCGCGAGCTCAGCCTGCCGGTGATCATGGTGCGGCGGCCGCCCGTCGAGCGCGGGCTGTCGGTCGAAAACGTCGAGGCGGCGCTCGATTGGCTCGCGGGCCTCAATGAGCGGCCGGAAGCGCGGAGGATGTCGTGAGCCTGCGGTTTTGGATGCGTTTGACGTTCGCCGCCGCGCTCTGCTTGGCCGCGTCGTCCGGCCGCGCTCAGCTAAACCTCAACCCGTTCGCGCCCTTCTACAAAAATATCGCCCGCGCCGTGCAGGCGAACGATGTGGCGAGGGTCCGTTCGCTTCTCGCCGACGGCGCCAGCCCGAACGAGACCGATGATGGTGGCAACACCGGCATGCACATCGCGGCGGGCAGCGGCAACCTGCAGATGATGGCGATCCTCTACAAGGCCGGCGGCGACATCAATCAGAAGGATGCGGTCGGCAGCACGCCGCTCGATCACGCCGCCGAGCATGACCGCCTGGAGGCGTCGAAGCTGCTCGTGCAAATGAAGGCCAACGTCAACGCCCAGAACAAGAACGGCATGACGCCGCTGATGTTTGCCGCCAAGACGGGCGATCCGGAGCTGGTACGGATGCTGCTCGCCGGCGGCGCCGACCCGAACCTGTCGGATTACACCGGCCGCGACGCGGCAGGCTGGGCGCTCGAGTTCACACCGTCAGGGCGTGGTGCAAATCCTCAAGGACGCCCAGCGCAAGCATTAGTACCGCATGCTCGCTTGGTCCTCGATGCGGTGCTAGTCCAGGACCTTGCTCAGGAAAATCCGCGTGGCGCCGTCGGGCGGGCAGGGGATTTCGCCGAACCGGTGGTAGCCGTGCTTCTCGTAGAATGCCGGCGCCTGAAAGGTGACGGTCATCACGAAGGCGGCAGTGCAGCCGCGACGACGCGCTTCGGCTTCGGCCTCGGCGATCAGCCGGCTGCCGAGGCCTCCACGGCGCAGTTCTGACGGCAGGTAAAACAGGTCGAGGAAGAACAGCCGCAGCGACGTATGTCCGAGCAAGGCACCGACGATTTCGCCGCTTTCGTCCCGCACCAGGAGGTCGAGGATCCGGGAATCGGTGCGGCCGATCCGCTCCCGGTTATAGGCGGCGAGGCCGTCCTCGACGACGACCTCGGCCCGCGGATCGCGCTCGGACGTGAGCGTGATCGTCGGCTCGCCGCTCATGCCGCGTTGCTCACCGACGGTTCAATGTCGAGAACCTCGACCGACTTCACCTCATCCGGCTCGCCGGTGTAGAGCACGAATGCGGTGGTTTCGCTGGCGATCATCGCGCTGTGCGGCTGGCCGTCGGGATTAAGCGAATATCCGCCCGGGGCGCTCACCGGCTGCCCGGATTTGGTTGCCCGGCCGCCGTCGAGATTGAAGACGTGCTCGTCCGACCGCGCGATCGCCACGACCTTGATCAGCTTGCCGGCCGGCGGGCAAAACCGGATCAGATAGGCGATACCGCCACCTTCTGCGCGCCGGTCGCTTAGCGTCTTCGCCTCGATGATGGGTTGGCCCTCGTAGAATGCGCCGTTACCGAAAGCCTCGGTCCAGGGGGCCCAGGCGATCTCTTCGGGGTTGGTCCGGATAGTCGGCATGGTCTTCTCCTAGAAAGGGGGAAAGCGAAAATATTCGGGCGGCACATCGTCCGGCCGCGCAGCACGGCCACGATCGGGCAGCCGGATCGCGGCCAGCCAGACCCGGCGCAGCGGACCGCCTAATCGCTGCCACAGAGCGAAACCCGGCGCGAAAACCTCACGGTCGACCGGTTTGCGAAAGGCGGCGAAGCCGCCCAGTGTCGGTGTCACGTCATCCTCCTTGTCAGCCGATGCGAGCAGTGTAGGCTTCCCCTCCTGACAGCGTTTTGTCAGGAGAGATCCATGCCGCTGCGCCGGGCCGATCGGCTGTTCGACATCGTGCGGATTCTACGCGGCGCCAGGCAGCCGGTTACCGCTGCTTCGATCGCCGACGAATTGGAAGTGACGGCGCGCACCGTCTATCGCGACATCGCGACGCTGCAGGCGCGGCGCATCCCCATCGAGGGCGCCGCGGGGATCGGCTATGTGCTGCGCCGCGGCTTCGAGCTGCCGCCGTTGATGTTCACCGAGGACGAGGCCGAGGCGATCGCGGTCGGGGTGCGGCTGCTGGCGCGCACCGGCGATCCTGGCTTGCAAAAGGCTGCCGAGAGCGTGCTGTCGAAGGTGACGCTGGTCGTGCCGGACCCGCTGCGTGAGTACCTCAGCACGGCGCCGGTTTATGTCTCGAAGAGCGGCGCACCGGTGCCGGCGCAGCGCGACCTGCCGACGACGATACGCCGCGCGATCCGCGACAACCGCAAGATGCGGATCGCCTATCGCGACGAGCAGGGCCAGGAAACGCGGCGAGTGATCCAGCCGTTTGCCGTGGCTATTACGTCGAGGCGACGCTGGTTTGTGCATGGTGCGAGCTGCGCAACGAGATCCGGCACTTCCGCACCGACCGGGTGGTGTCCGCCGAGGTGCTCGTCGAGGGCTTCACGATCCCCGAGGTGGTGATCGCCGGCTGGCTCGCCGAGCGGCAGGATCAGTAGCCGAGCGCGGCCCCTGCTGGCCGGCGCGGGTCGTTGACGCCGATCAGCGTCCCGTCCGGCGCGATCGCGATCAGCTCGACGGCGCTCCAGCGCGGTTGCTCCTTGAGGCTGTAGCCCGTCCGGGTCAGCGCGCTTACCGTCGCCGGCGGCAAGCCGCCGCTCTCGTAGAACACGGTGTCCGGCAGGTACTGGTGGTGAAAGCGCGGCGAGGCGACCGCCTCGGCTGGGCCCATGCCGAAATCGACGAGGTTCATCAGCGTTTCCAGCACCGCCGTGATGATGCGCGGCCCGCCGGGGCTGCCAAGCACATAGACCGCGCGGCCGTCCTTTTCGACGATGGTCGGCGTCATCGACGACAGCGGGCGTTTGCGCGGCGCGATGGCGTTGGCGTCGCCCTGGACGAGGCCGAACATGTTGGCGGTACCCGGCTTCGCGGCAAAATCGTCCATCTCGTTGTTGAGCAGGAACCCGGTGCCGGGCGCGACGACGCCGGCGCCAAAATTGCCGTTGATCGTATAGGTCACAGCAACCGCGTTGCCGTCGCCATCGACCACCGAATAATGCGTCGTCTGCGGCTTTTCCGCGGTGGTCGGGACCATGCCGAGCGTCGCCGATGCGGTGGCCTGCTCGACGGCGATGCCGGCGCGCAGCGTCGCCGTGTACTCCGCTGAAATCAGTCGGGTAACGGGATTGGCGACAAAATCGGGGTCGCCGAGCACGCTGTTGCGGTCGAAAAACGCTCGCCGCATGGCCTCGACCGTGAGGTGCACGGCACGCGGCGACTGGAAGCCGGCCGAGCCAATATCCCAGCCGGACAGGACGCCGAGAATTTCGCATAAGGTGGTGCCGCCGCTGCTTGGCGGCGGCGCTGCGATGATGGCGTAGCCGCGATAGGCGCAACGCAGCGGCGGCAACTCGCCGGCGCGGTATTCGGCGAGATCGGCCTCGGTGATGACGCCGCCATGCCTGCTCGACGCGCTCGCCAATGTGGCGGCGAGCGGCCCGCGATAAAACGCATCGGGCCCCTCGGCGGCGATCCGCTGCAGCGTTGCCGCCAGGTCGGGCTGGACGAGCCGCTCGCCGGCCTTGTACGGCGTGCCGTCCGCATGGAGAAATATCCGCGCGGCCTCGGGGTCCGCCGAAAGGCGTTTGGCGTCGCGCGCGATGATCGCGGCGTCTGGCTCGCCGAGCACAAAACCGTCGCGGGCCAGGGCGATCGCCGGCGCCATCACGTCCGCCCGCTTCAGCCGACCGTAGCGCGCCAGCGCGAGGTCGAGCCCCTTGACCGTGCCGGGGACCGCAACGGCGCGCCAGCCATCGCGGCTCGCGTCGCGGATCGCATTGCCGGCGTCGTCGAGATACATGTCGGCCGTCGCGGCGGCAGGTGCGGTCTCGCGGAAATTGATGAATTTGGCCGTCCCATCGGTCTGGCGGATCAGCATGAACCCGCCACCGCCGATGTTGCCGCAGCACGGATCGACCACAGCGAGCGCGTAGCCCACCGCGACCGCGGCATCGATCGCGTTGCCGCCGGATTTGAGAACAGCCAGGCCGGCCTCGCTTGCCGCGCGATGCGCGCTGACGACCAGTCCGTGGCGAGCATTCTCGGCGCCGGCGGGTTCGACCGCGACGGCCAATAGGATAGCGATGCCATACAGCATCGTTCTGGTCTGGAAAGATTCCCGCAATTCTTTGCCGCTATTTCTTAGGGTCTCGGTGGGGTGTCGAATTTTCCGCGTTCGGGTCAAGCAACGAGTTCTTAACCATATGCGGAAACGAAGGCTTAACTACCAATTATGCTGCATTTTATTCAAGGTATTATTAGATTTGCGCGGGTCGCGGCCGAACGAATGAGTAATCGGCGAGACTGTCGAGCCTTTGTCGAGAACAGGGACGTCCTTCATGCCCTCTGATCGCGTCGCCAATATCGATACCATAGCCGGCTTGATGCCTGCCGCAAACCGGCCGCCGATGGGCCGGTTCACCGGGATGTCCGCCGGTCGCGATCATCGGTTTGGCCCGGTGCGGCCGCGCGGCGAGCGGGTGCCGCCGCCGCGCCGTGTCTCGCTGGACGGCAAGCGGCCGCCGCGGGTGAAGCCGGCGGCGGTCGCGTCGGTCATCCAACTGGCGGATTTTGCGCTCGCACTGATCGCCGGTGGCGCGAGCTTCGCGCTGCAATCGGCCATCGCCTGGCCGCTCGGCGTGCTGCCGGCGACCGCCGCGCTGCTGATCATGGCGCTGATGACCCGCAGCCTTATCTCGTCGCCACAGACCGACGTTACCCGCCAGAGCCTCGCGAAACAGCTCGGCGACGGGATCGCGCATGCGCTCGTCGCGTTCGGCTTCGCACTAGTCGCGGTGATTGCGGTGTTCCAGCCCGAAGCCGTCGAACGAGCGCCGCTCGTCGGCTGGCTCTTGCTCTGGTGCGTGCTGACACTCGCCGGGATCGCCGTCGTGCGCGGCGTGGTCTCGGGGCTCCAGGCACGCTGGCTGGCTGCCGGCCGGCTGAAACAGCTCGTCGCGATCTACGGCACCGGCGATCACGCGGAACGCCTCGTCGAACGACTGCACATGACCTGCCGGGAGAAGATCGAGATCGTCGGCGTGTTCGACGATCGCGCGGGGCGAGGCGTCGTCGGGACCGGGCTGCGCACCCTGCCGCACGGCACGACCGCCGATCTGGTCGAGATGTCGCGCCTCCTGGAAATCGACCGGATCATCGTCGCGCTGCCGCATTCGGCCGAAAAGCGGCTGCTGGAGATCCTGCGCAAGCTGCACAAGATGCCGGTGGAGATCAGCCTCGCGCCGGACATGGTCGGCTTCAACGTGCCAGCCAAAGACCAGGAAGAGTTCGGCGGGCTGCCGCTGCTCGATGTCTACGGCAGCCGCTGACCTTTGGGCAGAGCCTGCTCAAGAGCGCCTTTGACCGCCTGGCGGCGGGGCTCGGCGTTATCGCGCTGTCGCCGATGCTGCTGCTCGTCGCCCTGGCGATCAAGCTCGACAGCAGCGGCCCGGTGCTGTTTCGGCAGAACCGCTACGGCTTTGGCGACCGGGTGATTGGCGTCTACAAATTCCGCACGATGAAGGCCGAGACGGCGGACACCAACGGCGAGAAGCAGACCGAGGTCAACGACCCGCGCATTACCCGCGTCGGCGGCTTCCTGCGCAAGACCAGCCTCGACGAGCTGCCGCAGCTGTTCAACGTGCTGCGCGGCGAGCTGTCGCTGGTCGGCCCGCGGCCGCACGCGGTCAGCATGCGCGTCAGGCAGCGGCGGAATGAGGACATCGTGCCCGACTACGCGCTACGCCATCACGTCAAGCCCGGCATCACCGGCTGGGCGCAGGTCAACGGCAATCACGGGCCGGTCGATACCGAAGGACATCTGCACCAGCGCGTCGCCTACGACCTCGATTACATCAACCACTGGTCGCTGTGGTTCGATCTGAAGATCATCGTCAGGACCCTGTTCGTTGCCTTCAGCCACCGCGCCGCTTATTGAGCCGTCCGCAGCGTCAGTAGGATTTCACCACGGAGAGGCGGAGAGCACGGAGATACTGGTCGACGGCGATCTCCGTGTCCTTCGTTCCTCTGTGGTGGATAAAGCGCCTTCGCCCTGGCGACAGGTGTACGGCGATTTGCGGGAATGAGCCGCCGCCCGGCGCGAAATCGATCAATAAGATGCCGTGAGCCGGCTTTGCCATAACGGTGCTTGCAGCGGGATTTAAGGTTCGCGAAAACTGGCCTGCTCGCCGTTCCCAACCCGGCGAGCGGGAGCCGCACGCGTGAGGAAGGTATGGCTGGCCGCGATCGCCGGCCTGATGCTCGGGTCACTTGCGGCGTGCACGCCAGCGGCGCCGAAACTGACCGCTGAGGCGGTTCCCGGCGGCGTGCCGCTGAGCTCCGAGCATGTCTTGGCGCCGGGCGACGAATTCGAGGTGCGCTTTCCGTTCTACCCCGACCTGAATGACCGGGTGCTAGTCGGGCCGGACGGCCGAATGTCGCTGCAGATGATCAACACCGTGGCGGTCGGCGGGCTGACCGTCGGCGAGGCCACCAAGCTGATCAACGAGCGCTACACCAGGGTCCTGAAGGATCCGCAGGTTAATCTGACAATGCGTACCTATGCGCCGGAACAGATCTTTGTCGACGGCTGGGTCGCCAATCCGGGGCTGGTGCGCAGCGATGTGCCGCTCACCGTATCGCGCGCGGTCGCGCAGGCCGGCGGCGTCAAAACCGGCGCGCAGACCGGCTCGGTGCTGGTGTTAAGGCGGACGGCGGACGGCGTCGTGCATTATTATCAGGTGGCGCTGGGCAATTATGCCGGGGCGGGGGCCGAGGACCCGCTGCTCAGCACCTATGATGTCGTCTACGTGCCTGCTGGCCCGCTCGGTTCGGTCAGCGATTTCCTCGCCAATTACCTCAAGAACGTGCCGTTCTATGTCAATTATACGATTCAGTAATCGTTAACCGTGACGCCCTACCAATCCCACCGTCGCACCGGAACCCCCCGATGGCCGGCAACCCGTACGATCTGACCAGCCGCGAGCTGCTGAGCATCCTGTTCAAGGAAAAGCTCAAGCTTTTCCTGATCTTCGTCGTGCTGAGCGCGGCGGTAATCGGCTATTCCTTTACGCTGACCCCTTATTACGAGGCGACGACGCGGCTGCTGGTCAAAACCGGCCGCGAGTTCCAGACGCGTTCCGACCCGAACCAGCCGATCGCCAGCGTGCCGAGCACGACCAAGCTCGAAATCGTCAATTCGGAAATCCAGATCATGACCAGCCGCGACCTCGCCGAGGGCGTGGTCAACAAGATCGGCGCGCAAAAGCTTTATCCGGGCGCCGCCAATACCGACGCGGCGATCCGCAGCTTCCAGTCCGATTTTAAGGCATCGCCGGTCGAGCAGGCCGACATCATCGACGCCAGCTACAGGAACGCCAACCACGATGTCGCGGTCGCGGCGTTGACCACCGCCGTCGAGCTGTACCAGCAGAAGCACGCCGAGATGTTCGCCGACCCGCGCTACAAATTCCTCGAGCAGCAGACGCAGCAATACCAGGACCAGCTTGACGCGGTAGTCAAGAAAGAGGCGGATATCCGCAATCGAAAATCGCTGTTCGACGTCGATTCGCAGCGTTCCAAGCTGCTCGACGACCGCGCCGCGGCGAATTCGATCATCAGCCAGTTGAAGAGCCAGTCGATCGACACGCACCGGCGTATCGAGTTTCTCACCAACCGGCTGAAGACGACGCCGGCGTTGATCCCGGCCGGTTCGGCGCAATCGGATGTCGTCGAACAGGCCAAGGCGCGGCTGCTCGACCTCCAGGTCAAGCAGCAGCAATTGAAGGAACGCTATGTCGGTGATGTGAAACCGCTGCAGGACGCCAACGCCGAGATTGCCAAGCTTCGCGAATTCGTTACCCGCGGCGACCCGATCAATCACAAGGAATGGTCGCAGCGCAATTCCGCCTATGACGACATGGCGGTCGCGCTCAACCGCGCGCTGGCCGACGCCGCGCCGCTCGACCAGCAGCTCGCGCTGCGCGAGCAGGAGGCACAATCGATCGACGCGCGGCTGCGGGAATTGTCGGAGGGCGCGACCGCTGTTGCCGATCTCGACCGGGAACGGCGGGTGCTCGAGGAACTCGTGCACACCTACCGCACGCGCTACGAAGATGCGCGGATGAACGAGGACCTCGACCGCGAGCGGGTGGTCAGTGTCAGCATCGTCCAGCGTCCGGATGCGCCCGAGCGGCCGGCGGGGCCGCGGCATCTGCCGTTCGCGCTGGCCGGCATCCTGATCGGCCTGGTCGGCGCCTCGGGCGTGCTGCTCTATCTGCTGGTATTCCGCGAGACGCTGATCACCGTCGAAAGCGTCGAGCGGATCATCGGACTGCCGGTCGTGGCGTCGGTGCCTGTGCGGCCGAGACGATAATCCGGTGAGGAGCTCTCCGGCAAAGCCGGAGTGCGTCTCGAACAGCGACGTTGGTGCCCGCCCCCGTTATTTTGCGTGCAGCGCCCAGACGCCGTCCCAGTCGTCGGCGGGCGCTTCGGTGCGGAAGCTGGCGATGCGGTCGAGAAAGACCTGGCTCGGCGGGTCGTTGGGCACGATCGTCAAGCAGTCGCGAAAGCCGTCGGCGGCGCGATCCCAGTTGCGGTGGCGGTAATCCGCGAGCGCGGCATGAAAGGTATCGCGCAGCTCGAGCCGATCGATCGCGACCTCGCCCTTGCGCCCCAACAGCTCGAAGATCCGCTCCGGAAGATGCTTGCCGACCACCAGGACCGAATCGATCTCGCGAGCCTCGATCGCGTCAGCGGCGAGGTCGCGCGTGCGTTCGCCGATCAAGATCCGCGTGCCGTAGGCCTTGCTGGCGCCTTCGAGACGCGAGGCGGTGTTTACCGTGTCGCCGATGACCGTGTAGTTGCGGATCTGCTCAGAGCCGATATTGCCGACCACGACCTCGCCCGTGGCAATCCCGACGCGCATCTGGACTTTCGGGAAGCCTCGCCGGACACCGGTGAGCTCCGGCAGCTCGTCCTGAAAACCGGGCATCGCGGCGAGCTGGTCCAGCGCCGTGAAGCAGGCGAGAGCCGCCTGATCCTCGGCAGTCGCGAACGGCGGCCCCCAGAACGCCATCACCGCATCGCCGATATATTTGTCGATGATGCCGTTGTGGCGACGCACCGGTTCGGACAGCAGCGTCAGATAGCGGTTGAGGACATTGACCAGCCCGACCGGCGTCATTTCCTCGCTGAAGCTGGTGAAGCCCTGCATGTCGCAGAACAGAATGGTCATCTCGCGCCGCGCGCCCCTTGGATCGGTCAGTTCCGGGCGGTCGAGCAGACCGGCGACGATGCGCGGGTCGACGTATTTGCCGAAGGTGTCGCGGATTTTTTCCTTGGTGCGCAGTTCGCCGACCATCGAGTTGAAGGAACGCGTCAGCTGGCCGATCTCGTCGCGCGAGGTGACCGGAACGACCGTATCGAGCACGCCCTGCTCGACCGCTGCGGTGCCGTGCAGCAGCCGGCGGACCGGGCGCACCAAGCCCATCGTCACCGCCGCCGCGACGACCAGTCCGAGCAGCCGGCGATCGCCAGCAGCGCGATGCTGATGTCGATGACGCGCTGCTGATATTGCCGCGTGCCGAGGATCGCGTTGCTGGCGATCTCGCGCATGTCTTCGCGGTTAGCGTCTACTCTGCGGACGATATCGTCGGTCTGGTCCTCCAGCTCGCGCAACAGCCGGTGCACGTCATCGAATTTCCGTGCCTCCAAAGCAGCGTGGACTTTTGCGATGAACGCCTCGTAATCGCGCCGTTTTTCCTGCAGGAATTCGACCTTCGTGTCGAGACGGGCCAGCGCGACGCTGTCGTCGAAGTCGAGCCAGTCGGTAATCTGCTCGTTGATGGTGTTGCGTGCGGCAACGAGGCTCTTGTTGGCGGCGCGCGCCGCTGCATCGATGCGCGCGCCGAGTTCGGCGATGTGTTGGGCATCGGCCACGGCATTCGGATCAGTCGCCGCGATCAGCCGACGCTCCAACAGCGCTTGGCGCAACGTATTGATGTTGGCCTCGGCCAGGGTGACGAACGCAGGGAAATAATTGCGGTCGATGACCACGAGCTGGGCATCGAGCGTGCGCGTCATGCGCAGGCTGAGCAGCGCCGCCGCTCCCATCAGGATCAGCAGCGCGACCGCGATGCTGAAAATCTTGGCCCCGATCGTGGACCGCACTCGCCCGTCCCCCGATGTACGAATTTCCGTCCGAGGCCGCAGCGTCGAAGAAAATGGTTAGAAAGCCGTGTACGGATTTGGTTAGCGCAATTCGTCTTCAACGGTACTGCGCCGCATGTCGCGGCGCTGAGCGAGGTCGTAGCGGCGGCCGCGATGAAGCACGGCGCGGTTGTCCCATATCACCAAGTCGCCCGGCTGCCATTCGTGGCGATAGACAAATGGCCGTTGTGTGGCGTGCTCCAACAGGTCGGACAGCAACACCCGGCCTTCCGGCAGCGATAGGCCGACGACATGCGTTGCGTGCGCTCCGATATACAGGAGCTTGCGGCCGGAGCGGGGATGCGCGCGAACCAACGGCCAGGTGACGGGCGGGATGGCGCCGGCGATTTCGTCTTCGCTCGGCGCGAAGCCGAGCGTCGCGCGCGAATGGTGGACGTAATGCTCGGCCGAACGGCCTTCGGCCTCCTCGCGCAGCCGGTCGGGCAGCGCGTCATAGGCCGCGCGCATATCGGCGAACTCGGTCTCGCCACCCCAATCGGGGATGGCGCTGCAAAAGAGCAGCGAGAATTTCGCCGCCGGGCGCTTGTAGGAGCTGTCGGTATGCCACAGCCGCGTCGCCATGTTGGAAAGGATGCGGCGATGGTTGCGGTCGGCGACGCGGCCATCCTCGTCGAGGTTCGAGACATCGGCGAATTCGGGCCGCACGCGGCGATGCTGCCGCACCGCGAGATGCCGACCCGGATCCATCCGGCCGAAACGTGCCGTGAAGGCGAGTTGCTCGTCTTGGCTTAATTGCTGGTCGCGAAAGACGAGGACCGCATAGCGGTCCATCGCCGCTTCGATCTCGCGGATTGTCGCATCGCCGATCGGGTCGCGCAGATCGATCCCGTCAGCCCGCGCCGCGAAAACCTGGTGCAAAGGGACAAACGCCAGTCTCATAGGTGGGAGTTTATGACGCTCCGGCTCCGCGTGGTAGGCTGGGCTCGCGCGAAGGAGGATGGTGATGCTGCGAACCTATGACGGCGGCTGCCATTGCGGTCGGGTGCGGTTTCGCATCGAGGTCGATCTCGACGAGACGGCAATCGGCGAATGCAACTGCTCGATCTGCACAAAGAAGGCGATCCTGCATCTGCCGGTCGCCAAGGAACGTCTGCAAATCCTCTGCGGTGCTGACGAGATGACGACCTATCAGTTCAATACCGGCACCGCGAAACACACCTTCTGCCGGCATTGCGGCATCCATGCCTTCTATCAGCCGCGCTCCGACCCGGAGAATTACAGCGTCAATGCGCGCTGCCTCGACGAGTACGACCCCAAGACGATGCGGTCGCAACGGATGTTCGACGGCCGCGAATGGGAGGCGCATTTCGCCAAGGCTGGGAGCGAATGGGAGGCCAAGGCGTGAACTTCCCACGATCGAGTTGACGGAGGCGGATGATGCTGGAGGTACGCGAGGGTGGCTGTCATTGCGGGCAGGTACGGTTCCGCGCGAAGGTCGATCTCGACCGGCTGTCGCAATGCAATTGCTCGATCTGCACGAAGAAGGGGATTTTGCACCTGCCCATCGACCCGGCGGATTTCGAGCTGCTCAAGGGCAAGACTGCGCTGCGCGCCTATACCTTCGAGACCGGCATGGCGCAGCATACCTTCTGCACACATTGCGGGATGCATCCGTTCTACATCCCGCGCTCGCAGCCGCACCGGGTCAGTGTCAACGCCCGCTGCCTCGACGGCATCGACGGACCGAGCCTCAAGCCGAGCCGTTTTTTCGGTGGCCGCAATTGGGAGGAGGCACAGGCGAAGCGCCTCGCCGAAGAAGGGCTGCAGCCGCCAGACCCGATGGGCGGGCGCGCCGGCGCGCTCACCTTGCAGGCGATCCTCGACCGAGCGCCGGAGTAGGCATCACCATTCCGGCGGACGAGCGAATGATGTTTCGGACAGGTCGGGCGTCTGGCCGAAACGCGCACCCGTGAAGCGCGCCGCACCGAAAAACTTGGCTCTGGCGAAGCTGTTGTACTGGCAGAACTCGGCGCCGGCAAAGCTGGCGTCCGTCGCGAACTGCGCTCCGTTGAACGGCGTGTAGCCGGCGAAGCGCACGGCGTCGAACACCGCCTTGCCGGCAAAGCGGGCATTGCCGAACCAGGCGAATCCGGCTCTGTCCGGCTGGACCTCGCCGGGAATGAAGCGCGCGTCGCGAAAATTGGCTTCGCCAGCGAAATTGGCAATCATGAACTGGCCGTAGCAGCCAAACGTCACATGGCTGAAATCGGCAATGTCGCCGAAGAACGCGCCGTTGAAGCAGCCGCCATGATGAAATTGGGCGCCGGTAAAGCGTGCGCCGTACGGGAACCTGGTGCTGACGAAGAGCGCCACGCCCGGAAACGTAAAGCCGGAGAAATCCGGCGCATTGCTGAATTCGTGATGGCGAAAATTGGCGATACTGTCGCTCATCCACGCCGCTGTTTCCGGATTACCGGGAATGACGTCGCCGGGATAGCGATCCTCGACGGTGTAGGACCACCGGCCCGCTGCGACGAGGGCGCGATAACGCGCGGCGGTCGCCACGGTCCAGTCATTCCATGCCTCCCCGCCTCGCGCGAACAGCGCCAGACTCTCCGCCTCGTTCACACGCGCTCCCGCCCACAATTCCCCTTCGGAAATAGTTCGGACGGTCGGCGGGAAAGGTTGCGGCTGGAGGCGGCGGGGCGGCGGGGCGGCTAGATCACCAGCTCCTTGCCGACGCCGCGCACATCGATCTCGTAGTCGAGGCCTTGCACCGGCGGGCGGCAGTAATGCCAGGTGAGGCCACCGGGCGCGGCGCGGCGGCGGATGAACTCGTCGGCGAAATGCGGATGGATCTCGAAGATCGTGTAGAGCTGAGTCTCGGTCACGTTCGCCCAGGTCTTGCCAAGCGCGCCCATGCGCTCTTCCATCGCGCCGAGCACAAAGCGCGCCTTCTCGCGCATGCCTTCGGCCGACTGGTCACCGAGCCGGACGATGCGCTCGCCGTAAGGGCCGCCCGCGCCGCCTGCCTCGCCGCTGCCGGCGACGACAAATCCGCCTGCCCCCGGCACCGTGTAGGAGAAGGCGTACAGGCTCGGCTCCGACGGCGGGTCGAGTTCCGGACAGACGTTCGAGCGCGCCACCGGATTGATCTCGTCGTGGAAGATGCCCCAGGCGGCGAGCTGTTGGACGTAATGCCGGTTGAAGTCGATAAAGCCCTGATCGGTGAACTGGCCCGGCGAGCGCAGCTCGCAGGCGCAGAACGCGGTCGGAGGCCGGCCCATCCGCGCCATATGCGCCTCAGCGGCGGCGAAGCCTTCGGCGAGCTTTAGCGGCTTGGCAAAGCGCGCGCGCTCGATCGCGTATCCCTCCATTGCTTCGACGCCACCGGAATACTGGAAGGCGTGGGTGATGAAGCGGTAATTGCCGGCCTGGAACAGCTGCGTCTCGAGCATCGTCCCCTCCTCATGAAATCGGTGCAGTGGCCGTCTCAAGCCAGCGCGCGGTCTCGGCATCGACCAGCGGACCGATTGTCTCCCGCACGCGCGTATGATAGCCGTCGAGCCAGGCGGCCTCGTCACGGTCGAGTAGGTCGCGCGTCACCAAGTTGCGGTCGATCGGCGCCAGCGTGATTGTCTCGAAGCACAGCATATCGCGGCCGTTTTCTTTAGGGCCGCGCTCGTCGGGCTGTACGACGATCAGGTTCTCGATGCGGATGCCGTAGGCGCCCGTCTTGTAATAGCCGGGCTCGTTGGAAACGATCATGCCGGGCAGCAGCGGCTGGGTATTGGGCGCCTTGGAGATGCGCTGCGGGCCTTCATGCACCGACAGATAACTGCCGACGCCGTGGCCGGTGCCGTGGTCGTAATCGAGCCCGACCTGCCACAACGATCGCCGCGCAAAGCTGTCGAGTTGCGTCCCGCTGGTGCCCCTCGGGAAGCGCGCGGTGGCCAATGCTATATGGCCCTTGAGCACACGGGTGAAGTTCTCGCGCATCTCGGCGGTCGGCTCGCCGATCGCGATGGTGCGGGTGATGTCGGTCGTGCCGTCGAGGTACTGCGCGCCGGAATCGAGCAGGTACAGCGTCCCCGGCTCCAGGACTTTTTCGCTTTCCGGGCTTGCCCGGTAATGGACGATCGCCCCGTTCGATCCGGCGCCCGATATCGTCGGGAAGGATAGGTCGCGGAAATATTGCCCCTCCTTGCGAAAGCCTTCGAGCCGGTCGCTGGCGGCGATCTCGCGCAGGCCGCCTTGCGGCGCGGTGCGGGCCAGCCAAGCGAGGAAACGCGTCACCGCGGCGCCGTCACGGCGATGCGCTTCGCGCGTGCCGTCGAGTTCGACGCGGTTTTTGCAGGCTTTTGGCAGCATGCAGGGGTCGGCGGCTCGGTGGATTTGCGCGCCGGCTGCCGTCAAGCGGTCGAAGACCCAGGACGCGGCGCTCGCCGGATCGACCTGCACGGGACCTTCCTTGGCGAGCGCGTCGAGGGCGGCGCCTAGCCGCTCGGGCGCCTCGATCGTGACCTGGTTGCCGAGATGGCGGTCGAGCCCTGGCATCAGCTTGCGGCGATCGATAAACAGCGTCACCGTGCCGTCGGCCTTGACCACGGCAAAAGACAGCGGCAACGGCGTGTGCGGCACGTCGCCGCCGCGAATGTTGAGCAGCCAGGCGATCAATTCCGGCATGGTCAGCACCGTCGCCGCCGCGCCATTGGCGGCGACCGCTTTGCCGATGCGGGCGCGCTTATCGGCAGCGCCCTCGCCGGCAAACGCATCGGGCTGCGCGAAGACCGGGGCGAGCGGCGCCGCCGGCCGGCCGGCCCAGCTCTGATCGAGTGGGTTCTTCGTCACCGCCCGAAGGGTCGCGCCGGCGCGCTCGACCCCCGCCTTCAGCCGTTCGACTTCCTGCGGCGTATGCAGCCAGGGATCGTAGCCGATCGCTTCGCCGTGCTTGGCGGCGCTGGTCAGCCAGTTGGCGGGCGGCTCGTCGATCAGGTGACGAATCTCATAGGCCTGAGTGTCGACCTGGGCGCCGGCTTGCAGCGTATAGCGGCCGTCGACAAACACCGCCGCCCGATCTTTGAGTACCACCGCCATCCCGGCCGAGCCGGTGAAGCCGGTCAGCCAAGCCAGGCGCTGGCCGCACAGGGGCACGTACTCGCCCTGGTGTTCATCGGCGCGCGGCACGATGAAGCCCGCCAGGCCGTCGGCGGCGATCCGGTCGCGCAACAGCTTCAGCCGGGCGGCGCGCGACAGGCGCGCGAAATCCTCGGGCTGCATGCCGTCATGATGCGACGCGGCGAGCGCTGACTTGCGCACTTCAAGCGCGGCTGCCAACTCGGGTGGCGTCGGCTCGGCGACCAGCGCGTGCCAACTCGTGCCGATCTCTGGCGGCGCCGCCAGGATGCCGGCGATCAGCGCGTCGGTTGCGCCGGCGTCGAGTGACGAGCCGGATGCGGTCAATAAACGCGCCAACCGGTCACGTTCCGACACCGCTCCATCCATCGCCTGCTCCATCGCTATCCGAGCTGCAGTAAAGCACGTCTACCCGCCATTCTCATCCCTTGCGGCACGGATGGGCAACCAACCATCCACGCGTGTTGCGATGCCGAAGATGCGGCCGCCAATCAGTCAGTGTTGCTGACTTGTGCATGGCTGCCTTGCGTTCCTGTTGTTGTGCTTTTGTATAATCGAAACCATTTTTGCACTGCACCATAAGGTGAGAGGTACCGACCATGTTCATTGTCAATCTCTTCGAAGCTGCGGGTCATGCGTTCGCCGAATGGCGTCGCAAGCAGCAGGCCTATGGCGAGCTGATGGCGCTCGATGACCGCGCGCTCGCCGATATCGGCATCCGGCGCTCCGAGATCCCGGCGATCGTCGAGGGCAACCACGAAGCCGCGCAGCAGCCGGGCGAGCGCGACTTCATCCCGGCGTTCCGGCAGCAGCAACTGGCCGGCGGCCGCACGTGGTTTCCCTGGTTTCCGCCGCTCTGAGCCATGACGACACTAGACGGCAGACGGCCCGCCTCAGCTTGATGGCGGGCCGTTTTGCTTTCGGAGCATCAAGGTCGACCAGCCGTCGATGACGATGCGCGCTTCCAGCCGCAGATGCCGGGCGCGGTAGGCGGCGAGCACGCCCGCCTCCTGGCGCCGCAACAATCCCGATAAGACCACCGCGCCCCCCAGCGCCGTGATTCGCGCCAAATCGCGCGCCATCAGCATCAGCGGCCGCGCCAGAATGTTGGCTAAGACGAGATCGTGATCGCGGCTGTTGCCCGCCCCCGCGGCGCAGGCGGAGCGCACCCAACGGGCGGTGCCGTTGCGCCGCGCATGATGGCGGGCCACGCGCACCGACCCCGGATCGATATCGCTCGCCACGACGGGTCGTCGCAATCTTTTTGCGGCGGCGATGGCGAGAATGCCGCTGCCGGTGCCGATATCGCGGGGTCGCCGGAAGCGGCGCGCCTTCGCCAGCCGGTCAAACGCCAGCAGGCAGCCGCGGGTCGACGGATGCTCACCGGTGCCGAAGGCGGTCGCCGCATCGATTTCGATCGCGATCATGCCCGCCGGCGGCGTCTCGCGCCAATGCGAGCCGTGAATCAGAAAGCGCCCGATGCGTTGCGGTGGAAAGGCGCGGCGGTTCTCGGCAAGCCAATCGCGCTCGGCGATCTGCTCTTCGCTCAGCGACAGCACGCGGCCGCCTGCTGCCGCGGCCGCGAGATCGAGCCGCACGCCAAGCGCCGCATCGAGCAGCGGGGTCCGGGCATAAGTCTCGACCAGCCATTCCGTCGGCTCACCCTCGCGCGTCTCGAACGCCGAGACGCTATCCACCAGTTCGTCGAGGATGTCGGCGACGGCCGATGCTGCATCGGCCCCCTCAACGCGCGCGGCGATGTGGAAGAGGGTTGGCATTGCGAGGCGGCTGCTTAGCGCTGCTTCTAGGTCGTCACGCGCGCTCGACGAAGGCGTCCATCACCTTTTTGTCGCCGGCCTTTTCGAAGGCGATGTCGAGTTTGTTGTCCTCGACGACCCGGATGGTGCCGTAGCCGAATTTCTGATGGAACACGCGGTCGCCGAGCGAAAACCCGCCGATTTTCTTTACTTCCTGGCCGCGCGGCGGCGGTTTGCTGCCCTGGATGACCAAGGGCGGACGCGGCAGGCTCTTCTGGTAGCTACCCTGGTAGCCTTCGTTCCAGGTCGTGCCCCAGGCGGCATTGGCGGCGGGAGAGGCGGCCCAGCCGGCGCCTGGTCCCATGCCCATTTCGGTCGCGACCTCGATCTGGTCCTTGGGCAACTCGTCGATAAAGCGCGAGCGCGCGGAGGCTTGCCACTGGCCGTGGATGCGGCGGTTGGCGGCGAACGACACGAGCGCACGCTGTCGCGCCCGGGTCAGCCCGACATAGGCGAGCCGGCGCTCCTCTTCGAGACCGGGAAGACCGGATTCCTCGATCGCGCGCTGCGATGGGAATACGCCTTCCTCCCAGCCGGGAAGGAACACCGTGTCGAACTCGAGCCCTTTGGCGCTGTGCAGCGTCATCAGACTGACCATGTCGCCGGCCGTGTCGGCGGCATTATCCATCACCAGGCTGACATGTTCGAGGAACCCGCCAAGATTCTCGAATTCGGCCATCGCGACGACGAGTTCTTTGAGGTTTTCCAGTCGCCCCGGCGCCTCGGGCGAGGGGTCGGCCTGCCACATCCCGGTATAGCCGCTCTCGTCGAGCACCCGCTGCACCAGCTCGACATGGCCGTCGCGAAACGCTTCGTCACGCCAGCGGTCCAGCATCGTGAGGAAATTGGCGAGCGAATTGCGTGCGCCGCGCGGCAGCGCGTCGCCGGCGATCAGCCGCCGCGTCGCCTCGACCAGCGAGACCTGTTCCCTGCGCGCTTCGGCGTGAAGCGCCTGCAGGGTCGCGGTGCCGATACCCCGGCGCGGCGTGTTGACGATGCGCTCAAAGGCGAGGTCGTCAGCCGGCTGGTTGACGAGGCGAAGATAGGCAAGCGCATCGCGGATTTCCTGGCGCTCATAGAAGCGCGGACCGCCGATCACACGATAGGGCAAAGCGAGCGCGATAAAGCGCTCCTCGAACTCGCGGGTCTGAAAGCCGGCGCGCACCAGGATGGCGATCTCGCTGAGCTGGTGGCCGCTTCGCTGCAGCGCCTCGATCTCGTCGCCGACCCAGCGGGCCTCCTGCTCGGCGTCCCACAACCCGCGCACCGTGACCTTGTCGCCCCCGTCGGCACGAGTCCACAAGGTCTTGCCGAGCCGGCCGCGATTGTGGCCGATCACCCCGGCCGCGGCGGACAGAATCTCCGGCGTCGAGCGGTAATTCTCCTCGAGGCGGACGACCAGCGCGCCGGGGAAGTCGCTCTCGAATTTGAGGATGTTCTCGATCTGCGCGCCGCGCCAGGAATAGATCGACTGGTCGTCGTCGCCGACGCAGCAGATGTTCTTGTGCTGCTGCGCCAGAAGCCGCAGCCAGAGATACTGCGCGACGTTGGTGTCCTGGTACTCGTCGACCAGGACGTAGCGGAAGCGGCGCTGATAGCTCGCCAGGATTTCCGGGCTGGTCTGGAACAGCGTCAAATTGTGGAGCAGCAGGTCGCCAAAATCGCATGCGTTCACCGTGGCGAGCCGCTCCTGGTAAAGCCGGTAAAGGTCGATCGCGCGCCCGTCGGCGAAATCGCCGATCTCGGCGAGCGACACCTTGTCAGGGGTCAGCCCGCGATCCTTCCAGCGCTCGATGACTACGTGCAGTACCCGCGCCGGCCAGCGCCGCTCATCGATATTGGCGGCGGCGAGGATCTGCTTCAGGAGCCGGACCTGGTCGTCGCTGTCGAGGATCGTAAAGCTCGATCTGAGACCGACCGCCTCGGCGTGGCGGCGCAGGATGCGGGCGGCAAGCGCATGGAAGGTGCCAAGCCAGACCCCTTCGGAGGCCTGACCGATCATCGCCTCCAGCCGCTGGCGCATCTCGCGCGCCGCCTTGTTGGTAAAGGTCACGGCGAGCAACTCGCCGGGATAGGCCCGGCGGGTCGCGAGAATGTGCGCCAGCCGCGTGGTCAGCACGCGGGTCTTGCCGGTGCCGGCCCCGGCCAGCACCAGCACCGGTCCTTCGACCGCGGCGACGGCCTGAGCCTGCGCTTCGTTGAGCGCCGCCAGATAAAAGCTCGGTCCCGCGGAGGCGGGTTCCTCGACACGAAGTTCGGACATCGGTCCATCATATAGCAATGCCGCGCCGGCGCCGCAGCCGAAGCTGTCGCCGATCGTGACCGGGCTGCCACGCGGAGCAAAAAAATGCCGGCAAACCAGTTGCGTTCTGGCGATTTCTGCCGGCTCTCGGTCATGATGGCGCAGACACTTTTGCACTACTCGACCGATGCATGCCGCGATCGTCCTTATCGTCCTGATTCTGACCTATGCAGGTATGGTCGCCGGCCGCATCCCGCGATTGCAGGTCGACCGGACGGGAATCGCGTTGCTCGCGGTGATCGCGCTGCTGGTCAGCGGGCAGATGACGCTCGACGATTTCGGCAGCAATGTCGACATGCCGACGCTGGCCTTGATGTTCGCCATGATGATCATCTCGGCCCAGTTCGCCGAATCGGGGTTTATCGACCTCTGCGCGCGCGAGTTCACCAGCCGCGGGCACGGCACGACGGTGCTGCTGGCACTGACCGTGGCGATCGGCGGCGTGCTCTCGGCGGTGCTCGCCAACGACATCCTGATCGTCACGATCGCGCCGCTGTTGATCGTCGGCGCGCGGGCCCGCGGCTGCGACCCGCGGCCGTTTGCAATCGCGCTCGCCGCGGCGACCAATGCCGGGTCGGCCGCGACCCTTATCGGCAACCCGCAAAACATTCTGGTCGGCGAGATCGGCCGGCTGAATTTCTGGAAGTTCATCAATGTCTGCGGCGTGCCGGCGCTGTTCAGCCTCGCGACAGTGTTTGTCGTCGTCTGGCTGCAATGGCGGCGGCGCATCTATCTCGGCGACGACACCGTCGAACCGCCCGATTTGCCGCCGGTGGTCTCGCACCCGTTCGACCGTAACCAGGTGATCAAGGGCGCGGTCGCGCTGGCGGCGCTGTTTCTGCTGTTCCTGACGCCGTTGCCGCGCGAACTGGGGGCGTTGATGATTGCCGCGCTGCTGCTCGCCAACCGCAAGATCACCAGCCGCACGATGATCGCCGCGGTCGATTGGCCGCTGCTGCTTCTCGTCGCGTGCCTCTTCGCGGTGACCGGGGCGCTCAATCAGGCGGGAATCGCCTCCCAGCTCCTCGAATTTTTCGGCGAGCACGCGATGCTGCCCAACGGGCTCGTGCCGCTGACAATCTTCAGCGTCGTCGGCAGCAACGCGATCGGCAGTCTGCCGTCGTCGATGCTGCTGTTGCAGGTGTGGCCGACGCCGCCGCAAGGCGTGCTCTATTCGCTGGCGCTGCTGTCGACCCTCGCCGGTAACCTGCTGCTCTCGGGGAGCCTTACCAACGTGCTCATCGCCGAGCGCGCCGACCGTATGGGCGCGCGTATCAGCTTTGCCGATTATGCCAAGACCGGCGTGCCGATCGCCCTGATCTCGCTCGCTTTTGCCTTTTTTTGGCTCGCGGTCACGCACCGGTTACCGCTGCTGCCGACCCCGCTGGCGGTTGACCAGTAGCCGCCGCGCCGCCGGCTTGTTAAAACCTCCGCCTTCGATTTGAGGAGCGGATTTGCCAAAACGCCTTTTGCGCATCGGCACACGCGGCAGCCCGATGGCCCTCTACCAGGCGCATCTGGTGCGCGATCGGCTGGCGGCGGCGCACCCCGAGCTGGCTGCGCCCGGGATGATCGAAATCGTCGTGATCCGCACCACCGGCGACCGGGTGCAGAACCGGCTGTTGGCCGAGATCGGCGGCAAGGGCCTGTTCACCAAGGAGATCGAGCAGGCGTTGAGCGAGCGGCGCGTCGATTTTGCGGTGCACTCGCTAAAGGACATGGAGACGGTGCTGCCGTCGGGGTTGGAGATTGTCTGCGTGCTGGCGCGCGACGATCCGCGCGACGCGCTGGTGACACGTGACGAGTTGGCGCTCGATGCCTTGCCGGCCGGTTCGCGGATCGGCACCGCGTCGCTGCGCCGCGCGGCGCAGCTGTTGCGCCGCCGCCCGGAGCTTGTCGCCGCACCGATCCGCGGCAATGTCGATACACGGCTGGCCAAACTCGCCGCCGGCGAAGTGGAGGGGCTGCTGCTGGCGTTTTGCGGCCTGCAGCGGCTCGGGCGGTCCGATGTCCCGAGCGAAATCCTAGCGGTCGAGGCGATGTTGCCGGCGGTTGGGCAGGGCGCTCTGGCGGTCGAAGGGCGTGCCGATGACGGCGAAATACGCGACCTCCTCGTGCCGCTGCATGACGTGGTAAGCGCGGCTTGTGTCGGCGCCGAGCGGGCCATGCTGGCGGCGCTCGACGGATCCTGCCGCACGCCGATTGCCGGTCTGGCGGAGATGCGCGACGACCAGATCGAGCTGCGGGCGTTGCTGCTGACCCCTGACGGCGGCGCCGAGCGGCGGGCCGAGGGAACCGCGCCGGCGGCCGATGCGGTCGCGCTTGGACGCGCGGTCGGCGAGCGCCTGCGCCGCGAGGCCGGGCCAGCGTTCGGGCTGGAATAGGTTCGGCGTCTCGAAGGACAGCGGTTATTGCGGCTGCGGTTTGGGCAGCGTTGCGCCGTGCTGGCCGAACCCGCCTTCGCAGGCCTGCGCGTGCAGCCATGCCTGCGGCGTCATGTCGCCCGTGATCACATAGCCGTAAAGCTCGACCGGCCACGTGAGGACGAACACCACGTCGTTGACCACGTCGGTGTTCTTGTCGGGGCAGGCGCCGGTTCCGAAGTAGCCGACGACCAGCAACACGATCCCGATGATGAAGTAGAGAGCGATGATCGAGCGCATCGGGGTTCGTCCCTGTTATCGAAGCCGGGAGTTCGACGCTCCTGCGAGGCCGGCGCAGCGAAGCAGGTTCGCCCGCGAAAAATCAACCACCAAAAAATCAACCACCGATCGTGCAATCTGCGCCGAAGCCTGAGCGGCCAACGGCAACGTGCTGAAAACGTTCCCGGAAAGACCGTTGCCCGCTTAACAAAAAAGCGCGGGTCGGCGGCCCGCGCTTTTGCTGCTGCCGCCCGGCTTAGTGGAAGATGCCGGAGATGTCGGTGACGCCGATGAGCAGGATCTTGGAGCCGTTGTTGAGCGTGATCTGGGTGTTGCCACTCGACACGGACGAGGTCGCGACGGTATGGCCGCCGATCAGATGGATGCTGTCGCCGGCGGCCGATTCAAAACCGGTGATCGTGTCGTCGTAGACGCGCGAGCCATCGGCAAACTGCTCGTTCGTACCGGCGAAATCGATCGTCGTCGCGGTGTTGTTCGCCTGCGACCCGGACTTGACCGTATCGTTGCTGCCGAACACCTCGACCGAGTCGGTGCCGGCGTTGGTATTGATCGTATCGAAGGCGCCGTAGACGACAACATCTTCGTCGCCCGTGCCGCCGGTGACCAGGTTGTGGGCGCCGTAAACGGCGATCGTGTGCGGTCCGGAGCCGCCGAACACCGTATTGTTGGCTCCGTCGATCTCGATGTACTCGGGGCCGCTGCCGCCGTGGACGATGTCCTTGGTCCCGAACACGTAGATGCTCGCCGGCCCGCTGCCGCCGTTGATTGTGTCGCGCGTGCCCGAGGCAACGATCGTATCATGGCCGCTACCGCCATTGACGACGTCGCCGGCGCCCGAGACGCTAACAAAGTTAAAGCCGTCGCCGCCGCCGACCGTTTCATTCGTCCCGATCGCAACGATATCGTCGTCGCCCGAGCCGCCGGTGACCGAATCACCGAGCCCGGAAACGAGAACATCCATGTCGCCGGTGCCGCCGGTGACCGTGTCGCCGATGCCGCTGATGGTCATCTCGCTCGGCCCGCCGCCGCCGGTAACCGAGTTGCCCGTTCCGGTCACCGTGATCGTGCTCTCGCCGCTGCCGCCGATCACGACGTCGTTGACGCCGGTGATGGTCGCAACCAGCGCCCCGCCGGCGCCAATCACCGTGTCGCCGGTGCCGGTCGCGGTCACCGTGTCGGGGCCGGAGCCGCCGGTAAACACGTCGTTGAGGCCGGTGATGCTGACCTGGTCGGCGCCCGAGCCGCCGGTAACCGAGTCGCCCGTGCCGGTCACAGTGATCGTGTCGTTGCCGCTGCCGGCGACAATCACGTCGTTCGTCCCGGTCGCGGTGATCGTGTTCGGGCCGGTGCCACCGGTCACCGTGTCGCCGATCCCGGTCACGCTAACCTGATCGGCGCCCGACCCGCCTACGACCGAATCGTCGGTGCCGGTAACGGTGATCGTGTCATTGGCGCTCAGCGAGACGAAGACTTCGTCCGTGCCGACCAGGGTAACCGTCGCCGGGTCCACGCCGCCATTGACCGTGTCGCCAAGACCGTAAACGGTGATCGTATCCAGGCCGCCGACATTAACGACGTCATTCGTGCCATAGTCGTTGGCGGTAAAGTTAGCGGCGCCACCGGAAACCGTCTCGTCGGAGCCGTGGATATCGATCGTATCATTGCCACTGCCGTTGTCGACGATGGCAAAGGCGCCGGCGATCAGATCGAGTTTGAGCCCGCCATCGCTCAGGACGGCCAAGCCATCGTAGCCGTCATCAGGAGAAGACGGCGCGGAACCGGCCGGTCCGGTCCAAATCTCGAGGTTGAACTGCCCGGGCAGCGGCGGCGGCAGCGTGCCGTCCGACGTTTGCACGACGTTGACCGGGGTAGCCCCGGCTGTAGCGTCGAATTGTGAGCCCGGAATTGATGCCATAAAACCCCTAATCAGCGGCCTATCGGCCGCCGCCCTACCAGATGCCGTGATACGCCGATAGAGGGCGCCTAACGCCCCCCTCTCCCGCCAGTTAAGATTTGTTTACCATGTTGCATTGCGGCACGCCTAGCGGAGATTGATCATAAAGGCGTTACAAGATGTTTCGGCCTGTCGCAAAACGCTCGTTGCGACGAAACATCCGAGCACTGCCGATTTCCGGCGGTTTTGCTCGACTTTTCCGGACTTCGGCACCGCTTCCGACATACGGCGGGCAAGCCGCCGGATCCGGCGATGCGGGCGCCCGAGCCCGATCACTCGGAGGTTTAGTTAAAGCACATCGATTAACTATCAAATACTTTGCATTGAGACGCATGTCTGCGGCTTCATTCGGTCCATGAACGCGACCCGCATGTTCGACCTCTACGCCGAGCGCGCCAAAGCGGCAACCTGCTCCGTCTGCCGCACCGTCAATATGCTCGGCATGATGTGTGCCGCCGCGGTCGAGAATGGCGGTTTTCTGGCCTTTGTCGGCAACGGCTACGGCGGTGATTGGCCTGATCCGCGCGAGACCGCCGAATCGCCGTCGCGCGATTGGCGCGGCATGTCGCGTCCGCCACGTCGTTGAACCGCCGGTAGACCTTGTTTCCGAGCGTTCGCGTTCTCGGCACAAAGTAATTCGGCGGTCGAACCGCCGCGAATCGCCAGCGGCGCCGCCCTCTTTCTATCACCTTGTCGATAATCGCTAAGCGATCGTAGAGCGATCGCTGCTTGCTTTCCGCGCTTGCCAAGGCGACGCGGCACATGATACGAAGAATTTCGATATTTTGGTTTTTCGTCAAATTTTCGTTTTGTTTGCGGGAGTGACGGGGTGGGGGCCTTGTCGTCACATTGGGGGACTGGGGCACCGCGATATCGCGGTGCGCCCTTTGCGCTGCGATGCCGGACCGTCCGCCCTACCTGAGCCGGCTGGTGCTGCCAGTTGCGTGGGAAGCGCTGCCCGGCGCGCCCTCGCCGGAAGAATTCGGCAAGGCGGCGTGGAGCAATGCCCGGGTGCTGGGCTTCCTGCTGCACGGCGTCGAGATCGAGGCAGCACAGCGACCAGCCGATGAGCGCCTGGCGGAAGCACTGGCACCACTGCGGATCAAGCTCGACATCGTCATCGAGATGTTGGGCCGGCTGACCTATCGCGATGTCACGCTGCCGCCGATGCGCACGATCGAGCTCGGTACGGACCGCATGGCCTGGCATTCGCCGGCGCCGTTGCGCGTCGGCGATTGGCTCCACATCAAACTCTATTTCGACCCGAATTTTCTTGAGCCGATCGTGCTTTACGGCCATGTCGCGAGCGCCATTCCCGACGACGCGGCCGGTGGCTGCGGGGTCCAGGCCGAGCTGAGCGAAAGCTCGATCGAGACCGAAGAGGCGGTGACGCGGCTCGCCTTTCTCGCCCAGCGCCGACAGCTGGCGCATCAGCGGCCGCAAGCGACGAGGGCGGCGCGATGATCGAGGCAGTGGCGGCGATGAGCGCCGCTCTTTCCGAGCTGACCTCGGCCGCAAGTACGGCAGCGGCGCCTTCGTCCGCCCAGTTCGCGCGCGAGATTTCCACGCCCGACGGCGCCGCGGCGCCAAGTTTCACCGATGCGCTGAAAAACGCGCTCAACAGCGTCGACCACACGATTTCGGACGCCAACACCAACGCCAAGGCCTTCGCCGCCGGCGACCAGAGCATCCCGCTGAGCGACGTGATGGTCTCACTGGAGCAGGCGAACTTGGCTCTGCAAATGGCCTCGGGCGTCCGTGACAAGGTCGTCTCGGCGTACACCAACATCATGAACATGCAGGTCTAACGAACGGCGCGGGTGACACGTGGCGTTTCTCGACGCGATCAACCCCCAAACGCTGATGGAGCGGGTCCGCCCGCTGATCGGCGAGCGTTCGCGCACGACGATCATCGCCGGCGCCGCCGCGGCGGCGGCCGTCGTCATCGCCGCCGCGTTGTGGTTCTGGGGGGCGAGCTACGCGGTGCTCTACGCGGGGCTGTCGGGCGAGGACGGCGGCCGTGCGATCGCCGAGCTGCAAAAGCTCAACATTCCGTATCGGATCACGGAAGGCGGTCGAATAATCCAGGTGCCGGCGTCCGAGGTCGGCCGCGCCCGCCTGCAGCTCGCGGCGCGCGGCGTCGGCAAGAAGGACGCCGACGAATGGGCAATCCTCGACAATGAGAGCCTCGGCGTCAGCCCGTTTGTCGAGCAGGTCCATTACGTTCGCGGGATCGAAACCGCGCTGTCGCGCACCGTCGGCGAGGTCGACGGCGTCGTCTCCGCCAAGGTGAAGCTGGCGCTGCCGAAGGAGACCAGTTTTCTCGGCGATTCGCCCAAGCCGAGCGGCTCGGTGCTGGTGCGGCTGCGGCCCGGCACGACGCTCACCGCCGCACAGGTCACCGGCATTGTCGGACTGGTGGCGTCGAGCGTGCCGGGGCTCGCGCGCGACCGGGTCACCGTCGTCGACCAGAGCGGCATGGTGCTCAATCCGAATGGCGACGGCACGACGCTGCAGGCCCCGCAGCAATTGGAGCTGACGCGGGAGGTCAACCGCCGTTACGAAACGCTGATCACGGATCTGCTCATTCCGGTGCTGGGCCGCGGCAATTTCCGGATTTCGTCAGATGCCGACATCGATTTTTCGCAAAGCAAGGAAAGCCTGGTTCGCTATGGCCAGAGCCATGTGCTGAGCCAGGACGAGACGAGCCATATCCGCGGCTCCGAGAGCGACCAGGCGATCGGCATCCCGGGCGCGCTGTCCAACAGAAAGCCGGAGACGCCGACCACTGCCGCACCCGAGCCGCCGCAGGCGGCGCAGACAAACCCACCGGGCCAGGCGACGACCGGGCAGCCAGGGACCGCGAAGCCCGCCGAGGCGACGCCCTCGGATACGCATAAGACGACCAATTTCGATATCGACAAGTCGGTGGAGTTTCGCGAGCACCCGTCATGGCGGCTGCGCGGCATCAACATCGCGGTGCTCGTCAACAACCCGACTGGCAATCCCCTGACGCCCGAACGCCTGCAGTCGGTCAACAAGCTCGTGAGCTCGGCGATCGGGGGCGCGCAAAGCCCGCGTGTCACGGTCGTCGATGTGCCGTTCGAGCCCGAAGGGGGGCTGGCTCCGAAGCCGGAGGGGCTGTGGTGGCGGGAGCCCTGGTTCGGTGCCGCCGGGCAGAACGCGCCGCTCACCATGGCCGGGTTGCTCGCATTGTTTGGCGGGGTCTTCCCGCTGCTCCGACGCATCGCGGGGGCTCAGTCGTCTATCATCGCGGCAACCACCGCCAAGCTCGCGGCGATCCGGGCAGGGCTCTCGATCGATGATGCGACCTCGGTGACGCCTGGTATGCGGCCTGTGCCGAGAGCCAAAGCTGAACCGCAGGATGTCTTCAGCATCGAAGCCGAGACCGTGCAGACGCTGGTTTCCCACGACCCGGCCCGCACGGCGCAAGTCATCAGAGGATGGATAGCCGGTGGCAGAGACAGCACTCCTAAGCGAGCCTAGCGACTTCGGCCTCGACTTGGACCTCGATGTCGGGATCGGGTTGACCGACCTCGAGAAATCGGCGGTCGTCATGCTGTCGATCGGCGAGGAAGCTGCGGCCGAGGTCATGAAACACATGACCCAACTCGAGATAAACCTGCTGTCGATGGCGATGGCGCGCATCCAAAGCGTGTCGAAGGCCGAGGTCACCGCAGTCTATCAAGAATTCATCGACATGATGCTGCAGGAGACCTCGATCGGCATCGGCGCCGAGGCTTATGTGCACGGTGTGCTCGAACGCGCGCTCGGCGCCGACAAGGCCGAGCGACTCGCCGCCCGGCTCAACCAGGGCACCTATTTTGCCGGCATCGAGGCGGTTCAGCTCCAGGACCCGCGCGTGCTGGCCGAAATGATCAAGAACGAGCACCCGCAGATCGTCGCGATGATCTTCGCGTATATGGAGCCCGAGCAGGCCGACGCGCTGATCCAGTACCTGCCGGCGGAACTCGTCGAACAGGTAATCCCGCGTCTCGCGACCCTCGATTCGATCCCGCCCGCGGCCATCCGAGAACTCAACGAATTGATCGAGGACCTGCTCGCCGGCGAGGCGCAGCACGTTCAGGTCAATGTCGGCGGTGTCGGCATGGCGGCGAAAATCCTCAACCGAATCGACACGCCACGTGTCGAGGCGATCCTCAACCAGATCAAGGAGGTCGATCCCGAGCTCGCGCAGCGCATCGAGAACAGCATGTTCGTCTTCGAAGATCTGCTGCGTCTCGACGACCGCAATTTCCAGATGTTGCTGCGCTCGATCGACCAGAAGCTGCTGGCCTCCGCACTCAAGGGAGCCGATTCCAAGCTGCTCGACAAGGTCATGCGCAACCTGTCGCAGCGCTCGGCCGAGATGCTGCGCGAAGAGATTTCCGCGCGCGGCCCGATGCGCGTCACCGAGATCGACGCCGCCAAGCGCGAAATCGTCGCCACCGCGCAGCGTCTCGAACGCGAGGGCACGATCATTCTGCCGACCGATGCGACCGATTTGGTGAGTTGAACCCCGCATGTCCTCGCTCCGCATCAGCCAGCACAGAGGCGCGATCGGCGCTCCCACCGACGCCGGCAACGGACGGCCCGAGGCGGCGAGCGACCGTGCGAGCTTCGCCGGCGCGCTCGACGCGGCCGGCGCCGCGCCGCGTGGGGTATCCTCGCCGGCCGGAACCGCCGGTGATGCTTCCGGCGATCTGCCGCCGCCCCGCAAACGCGGCGAGCCGGTGCCAACGGGCGCCGATGCGCCGGCAATTTTGGCCGATGCCACCGGTGCTGCCATCGGCGCGTCAGCGTCCGCCACGGCTAATACCGCGCGCGACGGCGTTGGCACCTGGTCCCCGACGCCAACGGCCGGTGCCGCCGGCCAGCCCGCGCCAATGAGCGGCGATTGTTCTGCGCTTGGGGGCACGATCGCCTCGGTCGACGCCGCGACCGGCGACCAACGCACTGCGCGGTCCATAGCGGACTCATCGCTCGCACCCGATGCCATAGCCGGCCCGCTGGCGGCAGCCCTTGCGGCTGCGACAGCAAGCGCTCCAGGAGCCGCGGCCAAATCCGCGGCGGGTACCGATCGCGTCGGGTCGTCTGTTGCTGTGCAACCGAGCAGCGGTCCGGCCGCCGGCGCGACTCGCGGTATGGCGGCCCCGTCGCCGGCCGAGGTTGGGTCAGTCAATTCGGCGCTCATGGCCGCTTTTCCCACGGCAATTGGCGGCGGCGCGATTGAGATCGACACGCCATTGGGCCGGACGGCCGAATCCGGCCGCGCCCGGACGCCTCCCGCGTCGCCAGCAATCGTGGGTGCGGCCGACACTCCGCCGATCGCGCTTACCCCGAGCGCTCCGGCCGGCAGTACAAGCGCAAATACAGCCATTTCGACGGGCGACAACGTAGCGGGCTGGCCGCCGCCTGGTATTGATCCTACCACCGCTGCGCCTGCCGACCTCGGTTTGAACGCCAATGCGGGAGGCTCGGCCAGCACCGCTGACGAGCCACTTCCGGCGCTCGGTTCGGTTCCGGCGCCACCGGGGCTGCTTGTCGAGGCTCAATTTGCGGTACTGCCTGTAGCGCTCGCGCCGGCTGGTGAAGTGACCCGAGATGAGCGCGTCCGGTTGCAGCCGTCCGGCGGCGTGTCCGACGCATGGCCGACTGCCGCGGGATCCGCGCCGGTGGCCGGTGCGGATACCTCGCCGACACGGCCCACAACATCTCCCGCGCCGGCGCCCGATCCGGAGTCTCCAGGCGGTGTCTCCGCTCAGGTCGCGGCGCATCTTATGCGACTGGTGTCGAGCGGGTCGCGGGATATGGTGATGCGGCTGCGTCCGCCCGAGCTTGGCGATGTCACCGTCCGCGTTGCGGTCACCGGGCGAGATGTTTCGGCCTGGTTTGCCTCTCCCCAGCCGCAGGTGCAGAGCGCGATCAGTGCAGCGATCGGCCAGCTGCAAACCAGCCTCGGCGACGCCGGGTACAATCTCAGCGGTGCCTGGGTGGGGGGCGGTGCGGCGAACGCGCAGCAAGAGCGACCAAGCCCGCCGATCCCCGCCGCCGCTGCCGCTATTTCAGCGTCGGCCGCCGTTCCGCCGATGGCCGCCGCGCCGCGTCCAGCCGCCTCAGGGTTGAACATCTATGTCTGACGTCGCCGATCATATCGATGACCCGCCGGTCTACGACCTCCTCTCGGCGGCCGGGCCGGCGCGCAACCGATTGTCCAATCTCGAGCCGACGCTGCAGCGCATCAACGACCGTTTCGCGCGTCATCTGCGCGGTGCGCTGCTGCAGCATCTGCGGCGCGGGGTAGCAATCGCCCCGGCCGGGATCAGGCTCGTCGAGCATCGCGAGCTTATGGAAAGTCTCGGCAGCCCGACGCATCTGACCCTGTTCACGATGCGGCCGTTGCGCGGGATGATCGTGCTGACGGTCGACGCGCCGCTGGTCGTTTCGCTGGTCGAGAGCCGGTTCGGCGGCAGCGGCCGCTTTCCGATCAACGCCAACCGCGATTTCACAGCTTTCGAGCTGAAATCGATGCGACGCGTCGTCGATACGACGATCGAGCAATTCATCATCGCCTGGGAGCCGCTCGGCCGCTTCGAGGTCGGGCCGCTGCGGCACGAAACCAATCCGCAATTCGCCAGTTTCGCGCATGCCGACGAGCTGATCATTGCGAGCACGTTCGATGTCACGGTCGATCGGGGCAAAGGTACGATCGGGGTCTATATCCCCTATGCCGCGATCGAGCCGCTGCAGGAACAGCTGATGGCGGGCCTGGTCGCGGATAACGGCGACAACGACACGCATTGGTCCGAAACGCTGCAGCAAGGGGTGCAGCAGGCGGCGATCACCCTCAATGTCGAGCTCGGCAAGATCGATATCAGTGTCGGCGATCTCGTCGGTCTGCGACCGGGCAATGTCTTTGAAATGGATCGGCCGGAGATGTTGACCGTCGAGGCGAACGGCGTGCCGCTATTCCGCGGCCGCTGGGGCCGCCACGGCCGCAAGATCGGCGTGCTCGTCGAGGAGCGACTGCCACCGCTCAACCAAGACCCTGTGCGGCCGGCGAGAAGCGTGGTTCGGCGGGAGGACGGCTGATGGCTGACGAACCGCCGCTCGGTGAGCTGGACGGAGGCCTGCCGACGCCGACAGAAGCCCCGTCGCCCTTCGCGATCTTGGAGCCGGCCGCGAACGGCGCGGGTCCGGCGACCCTTGCCATTGGGGGTGATACCGCATCGATGGGCCGGCTCGATCTTGTCCTCGACGTGCCGGTGTGCCTGTCGGTCGAACTCGGACGCACGGAGGTTCCGATCCGTGATGTCGTCAATATCGGCCGCGGATCGATCATCGAACTGGATCGCGGTCCGGGCGCGCCGCTCGATGTTCGCGTCAACGGCGTGCTGGTCGGCCGCGGCGAAGTCGTCCTTGTCGATGCCGAAAGGCTTGGCCTGCGCTTCGTCGAGGTGGTCAGCCAGGCCGAACGTGTCAAGCGGTTGAGCTGAGGCGCACGATGGGCAGCGTCTCGCAGGCGACCCACGGCGCGCTGCTGACGATTTTCTATGTCGCCGGTCCGGTGCTGGCGGTGATCCTGGTGATCGGCGTCGTCGTCGCGGTGTTTCTCGCCGTGACCCAGATCAACGAGCCGACGCTGAGCTTTGTGCCGAAATTCCTCGGCACCGGGGTTGCTCTGGCGCTGCTCGGGCCGTGGCTGCTGCGGCAGCTTGAGGCGTTCACGATCGCGATCCTTACCGGTCTGCCGGGAATGTTGTCGTGAGCATGCCGGCCGCGCCAACGGTGAGGGCAAGGGCCGCCCGCGCCGGGTTCGACTTCGCGGTCCTGCGGCGCAACTTGCCGTCGCTGGCGGGGCCGGTCGGGTTTGTCCTGATCCTGGCGATGCTGGTGGTGCCGCTGCCGCCATTCGGCCTCGATATCCTGTTCACCTTCAACATCTGTTTCGGGCTGATGATCTTGCTGGCGGCGCTCTACACCGCGAAGCCGACGGATTTTTCGTCCTTCCCGACACTGTTGCTGATGACAACGCTGCTGCGGCTTTCGCTCAATGTCGCGGCGGCCCGCGTCATCCTGCTCGACGGCTATCAGGGGTCGGATGCCGCGGGCCGGGTCATCGAATCGTTCGGTGCCTTCGTGATCGGCGGCAATTACGCCGTCGGCATCGCGGTTTTCGCGATCCTGGTGATCATCAACTTTGTCGTCATCACAAAGGGCGCCGGACGCATTGCCGAGGTCGCGGCCCGCTTTGTGCTCGACGGAATGCCCGGCAAGCAGATGGCGATAGACGCCGACCTCAATGCCGGGCTCATTAACCAGGAGGAGGCGACCAGGCGCCGTCAGGAAGTCGGCCGTGAAGCCGATTTCTTTGGGGCGATGGACGGCGCCAGCAAATTCGTGCGCGGCGACGCGGTCGCCGCCGTGCTGATCCTGTTCATCAATTTGATCGGCGGGCTGATCATCGGCGTCTGGCAGCACGATTTGACGATCGCCGAGGCTGGCTCGACCTATACGCTGCTGACAATTGGCGACGGACTCGTGGCGCAGATCCCGGCGCTGGTCATCTCGTCGTCGGCGGGCATCGTCGTCAGCCGCGTCACCACCGGCGACGATGTCGGCAAGCAGATCGTCTCTCAGCTCGCGATCTATCCCAAAGCGTGGTGGCTCGCCGCCGGGATCGTCGGGCTGTGTGGGCTGGTGCCCGGTATGCCGCATCTGCCGTTCCTGTTCTTCGGCGGACTGCTCGCCGGCGCGGCGCGGTGGATCAATCGCGAGCAGGCGCGGGCCGCGCAAGCCCCACCGCCACCGCCGCCGCCCGCCGAGCCGACAGAGATCGATATCGGTGTCGTCGAACTCGTCGAGCCGCTGGAAATCCAGGTCGGCTATCGGCTGGTGAGCCTGGTGAGCAAGGACCGCGAGGGCGGGCTGTTGCGCCGGTTGCGCGCGGTGCGCCGGCAGGTGTCCCGCGAATTTGGCTTCCTTGTGCCGGTGGTCCATGTCCGTGACAACCCGGACCTCAAATCCACCGGCTACCGCCTGCTCGTTTATGGTGTCGAACGTGCCGCCGGCGAGGTGCATCCCGACCGGCTGCTGGCGATGTCGTCCGGCAAGGTGCTGGCCGAGGTGCAGGGCGTGTTGACCCGCGACCCGGTCTTTGGTCGCCCGGCGCATTGGATCATGCCAGCCTCGGCCGACCAGGCGCGCGCCGCCGGCTATACGGTGTTCGACGCGTCGGTCGTCATCGCCACGCATTTCGAGCGGGTGGTGCGCGACGATATCGAGACGCTGTTCGGCCGCACCGAGCTCGATGCGGTGCTCGCCTACCTCAACAAGCTGATCCCCAAGCTGGTCGAGGAGCTGACCCCGAAGCTGCTGCCGCTGACCGCGGTCCATACCGTGCTCAACCGGCTCCTTGCCGAGCAGGTGCCGATCCGCGATCTGCGCACCATTGTCGGCGCGCTGATCGACGGCGCCGCAACGACGCAGGAGCCGCGGGCGCTGCACGAGATGGTTCGGCTGAAACTTGGCGGCTACATCGTCCAGACGGTGTTCGGCGCGGTCGACGAATTAAAGGTGATGGCGCTCGAAGCCGATCTCGAACGGCTGTTGCAGGAAGTGCTGCGGCTGTCGGTGGGAACCGGCGCGTTTGGCGTCGAGCCGGGACTCGCCGGCGAGCTGCGCGCCACGGCGGCCGCGGCTGCGGCGCGTTTGGAGGCAGCCGCGGGTGTCGCGGCACTGGTGACGCGGCCGGAGCTGCGCGAGGTGGCCGCCCAGCTGCTGCGCCCGGTACAGCCGCGCATCTGGGTTTTTGCCTATTCGGAGCTTCCGCCCGACAAGCGGGTAAAGGTCCTCGAATTGCTGGGTCGATCGCCGGGAAAGCCGAACGATGGCGACTGACGGCGAAATCCAGATCATGGACCGCCCGGACGACGGTCCGGGCTTTGTCACGCCGATGGCAGGCGCTGCCGCGCGCGGCGGTCATCGTACAAGTTACGCGGTGCAGATCGACGAGGTCGAAATCATCCGGCAGTTCGTGCCGGTCGTGAAACGCCTGGCGCTGCGCCTCAAGACCCGCATGCCGGAGACCGTGCAGCTCGACGATCTGATCCAGGCTGGGCTCATCGCGGTGTTGCGGCTGGCCCGGCATGGCGGCCTCCCGCCGGCCGCCGATCCCGCGCTGCAGCGCTCGATCGTCAACGCGATGATCGATGAGTCCCGGCGCGAGGTCTGGGCGCCGGTGCGCACCGTGCGCCTCGCCAAAACCGCCAGCCAGGCGATGCAGGCGGTCAAGCAGCGGCTTGGCCGCGATGGCACCGACGACGAGGTCGCTGCCGAGATGGGGCTGTCGCTCAGTGATTATCACGCGGCGCTGATCGAAATCGCCGGTATCCGGCTGCTCGACATCGCCGAAATCGACGAGCGCGGCGAGGACCCGTTGCAAGCGGTCGACGACCAGGACGCGGCACTCGATAAGAGCCGGATGATGGCCGCGCTTGCCGAATCGATCGCCGCGTTGCCCGAGCGCGAGAAACTCGTGCTGTCGCTCTATTACGAGCAGGAACTCAACATGGAAGAGGTCGGCGCAGTGCTCGGCCTCGACAAATCCACCGTATGCCGGGTGCACGGCCGCGCTCTGCTGATGCTGCGCGACGTGCTGGCCGATTGGCGCGCCGAGGCCCCTACGGCCCCATCGGGGTCGGGAGACTAGTCCGTGGACTTTCTATCGATCATCGGCATCGCCCTGGCGCTCGGCGCGATCTGCACCTCGATGACGCTCGACGGCGGCAATCTGCTGGCGCTGCTGCAGCTCTCGGCTTTTGTGATCGTCGCCGGCGGCACCTTTGCCGCGGTGCTGGTGCAGACGCCGCTGCCGATTTTCCTGCGCGGGCTGAAGATGGCGCTCTGGGTGTTCATGCCGCCCAAGAACGACATGCCCGACTTGCTGCGGCAGATCACCGATTGGCTGCGCATCGCGCGGCACCAGTTCGTGCTGGCGCTCGATCCGGTCGCCGAGCAGCAGACCGATCCATTCATCCGGCAGGGATTGCGGCTCGTCGTCGATGGCGTCGAGGCGCCGCAAATCCGCATCGTCCTGGAATCCAATATCGTGACCGCCGCACACGAGGAGATGCTCGCCGCCGAGATGTACGAGGCGATGGGTGGCTACGCGCCGACCGTCGGCATTCTTGGCGCGGTGATGGGTCTCATCACCGTGATGGCGCATCTCGACGACCCTTCGAAACTTGGCGAAGGTATCGCCACCGCGTTTGTCGCGACCGTTTATGGGGTCGCCGGCGCCAACCTGCTGCTGCTGCCGATGGCCGCGAAGCTCAAATTCCTCGTCAAGCGGCGCATTCGCCGGCTCGAGATGATCACCGAAGGGATGATCGGCATCGCCGTGCTCGAAAGCCCGCTGCAGCTCGAAATGCGGCTGCGCAGCTTCCTCGAGCATGGCGGCGAAGGCGGCGGCGAGAAGCCGGCGGAGGACGCCGCGTCGGCCAATCCCAGCCCGGCCGGCGCCGCCTGAGCGCTGACCACGGAGATCCGCCATGAAGGGAATGGAGCCCGAAAAACCGCCCAATCACGAGCGCTGGATCATCTCCTACGCCGATTTCGTGACGCTGCTGCTGGCGACGTTTGTCGTCATGTACGCGGTGTCCACGATCAATTCGTCGAAGTTCCAGGAGATGGCGGAATCGTTCTCGACCGCCTTTATGGGTCGTACCACCACGCTCAAGGACAGCGGGTTCGGCGCCGCCGAAAAGGGGCCGTTCAATTTCATGCCCAACCCGGTGCACTTGCCGGTCGCGAGCCGCGAGGTCATGGTCAAGGATGCCCCGCCGGCGCTGCGCCAGGAAGAGACCGTGGGCGACCCCGAGCATCCCAACGATCACGGCCAGTTCCTGCCACGCGGCGGCGCCGAGACCGAGACCCAGGCCGAGAACAACCCGGCCGGCTCGGTTCAGGATCAGGTCGCGCAGCGCATCCAGAACCTCGACGCCGCGTTTGAGCAGCTCAACAAAGCGCTGGCCGCGCTGATCCGCAAGGGGCAGGTCAATGTCTCGCTGCAGTCGCTGGGCGTGGTCATCGACATCAACGAGACGCTGCTGTTCCACAGCGGTAAGGCCGATCTGCAGACCGAGGCGCTGCCGCTGATCGATCAGATCGCCAAGATCCTCGTCGATCTGCGTTACCAGATCCAGGTCAACGGCTTCACCGACAACGTGCCGATCCATAACCCCCAGTTCGATTCAAACTGGGATTTATCGGCGACGCGCGCGATTTCCGTCGTCAAGCGGTTTGCCGCGGCGGGGATTGACCCGACGCTGCTCGTTGGTGCGGGTTTTGGCGAGTACCACCCGGTGGCGCCGAACAACACGGTCGAGGGCAAGGCGGCCAACCGCCGAGTCTCGATCGTCGTCGTCTCGCCGTTGGAGGGCAACGATCCCGCGCGTTCGCGGCTTATGGGCAGCACCGCTGAGCAGGCGGCGGAGCAGGCTGCGTCGGCTGCCGTCCCGTCACCGCCTGCAGGTACGGCGCCGCCGTCGCCGACCCTTGCGCCGGTGGAGGCGGCTGCACCCGCGCCGACAGTACCACCGGTAAAATCGTCGGGGTCCCCGGCGCAGGCGCGGCCGGCCCCGGCGAAAGCGCCGAGCGCTGCTAAGCCGGCGCCGCTGGCGGCAGCTCCCACTCGATAGAGGCAAAACCTCGCTCGATGGCCAAGTCCGCGCCCAAACGCCCAGCCAAACCGGCGCCGAAGAGTGCCGGTCGACGCGGCGGCAGCATCAAGCCGGTGCTGCTGGCGGCCGGGCTCGGCCTGTACTGGTTTGTCGAGTACCAAGACCTCGGCGATGCGATGACGATGCCTGTATGGGGTTATGCAACCGCCTTGGGCGTGCGGCTCCTGGCGGATTTCGTCGGCGCCTGGGTCGTCGTCTCGGCATTGCAGCTGGTGCTCGCGCTGGGCCGTCTGGGCGTCGCCTACCTGCGTGGTTTGATGCTGCAGCAGGGCAGCGGGAGTAGCGCTGGATGAGCGTGCGCCTCAATCTCGCCGGCGCGACGGTGCGGCCGTTCCAGTTCCCCTCGCTCAATGGTGACGATCCGGTGCCGGCGCCAATCGCCGTGCCGCCGCCGGTCGACGACGCGGGGGCACGGGTCGAGGCGGCCGAGCAGGCGGCGCGGGCGCTCGAAGCGGAACTCGCCCGGGCGCGCGAGGAGGGGCTGGAACGCGGGCTCGTGGAAGGCCGCGAACATGGCTACGCCGCCGGCTTTACGGAAGGCGCCAAAGCCGGCGAAGCCAAGATGATGGAAGCCGTCAAGCGCATGGCGGAGATGATCGGCAAGCTCGGCACGCCGGTCGCGGCGCTGGAGCAGCCGGTCGAAGAGGCGATCGTCGCGCTGGCGCTCGAAATCGCCCGCTGCGTGATCGGCGACAACGTCAAGCATTCGCACGATTTTCTCGTTCGCCTGGTGCGCGAGGCGATCGCCAAGGTGCCGCTCGAGATGGGCGCGCCGCGCGTGCTGCTCAATCCGGTCGATCTCGACCTGATCCAGCGTCTGGTGCCCGAGGTCGATGACGGACATGCGGTGCTGGTCGGCGACGAGATGATCGAACCCGGCGGCGCGCTGATCGTCGCCGACGGCGAGGAGCGGCAGATCAAGGATCGGCGCTGGAACCCGCGCACCGCCGACGGCGTGTCGGAGGTGAACCTGACACTGTCGTCGCGCTGGCGGGCGGTGATGCTGATGCTGTTCGACGGCGAGGACGATCGATGATCGGCGGCGGCAACAGCCTGGCCGAACGGCTGGTCATCGGCCTCGAACGCTATCAGGCGCGCCTCCACAGCAGCGACCACGGTGTCAAGGTGCACGGCAGCCTGGTGCGCACGGTCGGCCTGGTGATGGAGGCGCGCGGCATCCATGTGGCGATCGGCGAGCGCTGTTTTGTCGAGGGCGACTCGGGGCGGCTGATGTCGGCCGAGGTCGTCGGCTTTGACGGCGGCCGGGTGCTGCTGATGGCCGAGGGGCTCGCCGAGGGGCTGGCACCGGGCGCGCGAGTGATCCCGGCGGGGCGGACGATGGAGGTGGCCGTCGGTCCTGAGCTGCTCGGCCGGGTCATCGATGGCGCCGGCCAACCGATCGACGGCAAGGGGCAGATTCGCCATACCGAGCGCGTTCCGCTGTTCGGGCGTAGCATCAACCCGATGTCGCGGTCGCTGGTGACTGAGCCGCTAGATGTCGGAGTTCGTTCAATAAATGCGCTGTTTTCGGTCGGTCGTGGATCCCGTCTGGGGCTGTTCGCGGGAAGCGGCGTGGGGAAGAGTGTGCTGTTGGGTATGATGGCCCGCTACACCAGCGCCGATATCGTCGTGGTCGGGCTGATCGGCGAGCGAAGCCGCGAGGTCAAGGAATTTGTCGAGCGTATTCTCGGCTCCGGCGGCCTGGCAAAGGCTGTCGTCGTCGCCGCTCCGGCGAATGAATCGGCGCTGGGGCGGGTGCACGGCGCCTATCGCGCAACCGCGATCGCCGAGTATTTCCGTGACCAGGGACACGAGGTGCTGCTGCTGATGGATTCGCTGACCCGTTTCGCGATGGCGCAGCGCGAGATCGGTCTCGCGGTCGGCGAGATCCCGGCGAGTCGCGGCTATCCGCCTTCGGTGTTCGGGCGTATTTCCTCGCTGTGCGAGCGCGCCGGCAATGGCGCCGAAGGCTCCGGTAGCATCACCGCGTTCTATACCGTGCTGGTTGAGGGCGACGATCCGAACGATCCGGTCGGCGACTCCGCCCGCTCGATCCTTGACGGTCATCTGGTGCTGTCACGCCAACTCGCCGATCGCGGCCATTTTCCGGCGCTTGATGTCGGCGCCTCGGTGAGCCGAGTGATGACGACCGTGGTGCCGGCCGAGCAGATCGCTGCGACGCAGCGCTTCAAGCAGCTGTGGACCCGGCTGGAGGAGAGCCGCGACCTGATCGCGATCGGCGGCTACCGGCCGGGGCACGATGCCGAACTGGATCGCGCGGTCCAGCTGCAACCGGCGATCAACGAATTCTTGCGCCAGGACATGACCAACGCGGTGCGCTTTGGGGAGAGCGTCGCCGCACTTGGCGAGATCGTCGGATAACAGGGCCTTGAGGTAGGGCCTTACGTGCGGTGGGGGGAGAATGGCTGCGCTGCACAAGCTGATCAGCGTCACTGGGAAAAGGAGCGAGGCCGCCGTTGCGACATGGCAGCGGCTAAAGGCGCAATGCAACGAAGCGCTGATGAAATTGTCGATTCTGCGGCAGCATGTCGAACGCTACCGCCAGATGCTCAATGCCGGCCTCGGCGAGGGCATGCCGGCGATGTCGACCATGGCCTATCTCGGCTTTATCGGCCAGATCGAGGAGGTCGTGCAGCGTCAGGAACACGAAGTCGGGCGCCTTGAAGCGGCCTGCGTGCGGCAATGGGAGGAACTGATCGAGATACGCCGGGAAAAGCGCACCTACGAGATCGTCAGCGAGAAGGCCGCGGAGCGCGCGCTGGCGACGGCGTTGCGCCGCAGCCAGGCCGAGATTGACGATTTGCTGCAGCGCGTGAACCGCGCGCCGTAACGAAAATGTGACGGAAAGCGAAATTTCGTGCGATGACCGATATCGACCAAGATGCGTCGCTCGATCTCGACGAGCCGCGTGGTCGCAGCTCCCTCCTCAAATGGGCGCTGATCGGTCTCATTTTGCTTTTGGTGCTGGGCGGCGGGGGCTTTGCCGCTTGGTATTTCTTCCTTGGCGGACGGGCGGCGCCGCAACCGAAGGAGGTCGAGGCGCCACTCCCCTATTTCTTGGACCTGAAGCCGTTCGTGGTCAGCCTGCCGAACAAGAGCGGATCGCCGCATTTCGTGCAACTCGGGATCAGCCTGCAGCTGCCGCGCGAGGCGGCGGGTGAAATGGTTAAGGCGGTGCTGCCGGAGTTCCAGGACGCGATGCGGCAGACCTTGCTCGGATACCGGACCGAGGATCTGCAAACCCCCACCGGGGTAGACACGGTGCGCAAGGCGATGACCGAGCACCTCAACCAAACGGCGGCCCGCGTCCTTGGTGCGGAGCGCATCGCCAAACTGACCGCGGGGACGTCGGCCCCTGTCTTTGTGCAAAACGTCCTGTTCGCGACGCTGATCGTCGAATGAGGTGCGCGTTACCCCCACCCCGACCCTCCCCCACCAGCGCGGGAGGGGGATTGCAATCGCCGACGTTTCAATCGCGCTCCCTCCCGCGCTGGCGGGGGAGGGTCGGGGCGGGGGTACGACGCCGCGCGAGCGCAAGACCCGGGCCGCACCGTGCCGTATGACGCCGACGGGCTCGGCTCGCTATCGCTGACGCTCGGCATCATCGTGTTGTTGTTGTGGGGCGGCATCTGGGCGATGCGCCGCATGCGTCCGGGGATTGGCCTCGGCAATTCCCGCGACTGCACGATCCTGCGGTCGATGCCGCTGGGGCCGCGCGAGCGGTTGCTCGTGGTCGAGATCGGGGCACGACAGTTGGTGATCGGGATCGGCTCTGCCTCGGTCTCGCTGATCTGCGAGCTCGACGAGCGGTTGCCCGCCGCCGCGGCGGACGACCGGTTTGGCGAGACGATCAGGAAGGCGGTGGGGAAATGGCGCGGCTGACGCGACTGCTCCCGCTGCTGGCCACTGTGCTCGTTTTCGTGCTGGCCATTGGCGCGGCGCAGGCGGCGGGGATCGGCGCGCTCGACATGAAGCCCGACGGCCATGGCGGACAGAGCTACACGGTGCCGGTGCAGCTGCTGCTGCTGATGGCGGGATTGGTGTTCCTGCCGGCGATCCTGCTGACGATGACGTCGTTCACCCGCATCATCATCGTGCTGTCGCTGCTGCGCCAGGCGCTGGGGCTGACCCAGACGCCGCCCAACCAGGTGCTGATCGGGCTGGCGCTGTTCCTGACGATGTTCGTGATGGGCCCGGTTTTCACCCGGGTCGGCAGCGAAGCGGTGCAGCCGCTGATCGACAACAAGATCTCGACCGAGGACGCGCTGACCAAGGCGCAAGGCCCGGTGCGCGAGTTCATGATCAAGCAGACCCGGCGCGACGATCTCGGCCTATTTCTGAAGCTTGCAGGCGGGCAGACCTACCCGAGCGCCCAGGAAGTACCGTTCTCGATCCTCGTCCCGGCCTTTGTGACCTCGGAGCTGAAGACCGGTTTTCAGATCGGCTTCCTGATTTTCCTGCCGTTTCTGGTGATCGATATCGTCGTTGCGGCGGTGATGATGTCGCTCGGCATGATGCTGTTGTCGCCGACCAGCGTGTCGCTACCGTTGAAGCTCGCGTTGTTTGTGCTGGTCAATGGCTGGACGCTGGTGATCGGCTCGCTGGCGGAAGGATTTCTGCGGTGAGCACGGCGGAAATCGTCACCGCGTCGCGCGAGATGATGGGGTTTGTACTGATGCTGTCGACGCCGTTTCTGCTGGCGGCGGTGGCGGCCAGCCTGGCGATCGGCGTCTTCCAGGCGGCGACGCGGATGAACGACCTGACACTCAGTTTTGTGCCGCGGTTTTTCGCGGTGTTGCTGGTGCTGTTTCTCGCCGCAACCTGGGCTGGCACGCGGATGACCGCCTATGTCGAGCGCGCGGCGATGAGCACGGCCGCGATCGGCCGGTGACGCGGTGCTGAGCTTTACCGATGCCGATCTGACGCGCTGGATCGGCCAGTTCTTTTGGCCCTTCCTGCGCATTCTCGCGCTGTTCGGCGCGGCGCCCGCCTTCAATTCGGTGTCGATCCCGATCCGTGCCAAGGTGGCACTGGCTTTTGTCGTCGCGGTCGCGGTGGCGGGCACGGTCAAGCAATCGGCGCCGCTCGATTTCTCCTGGGCCACCGTGACGCTGATCGTCGAGCAGGTACTGGTGGGCCTGGCGATCGGCTTCGCGATGCAGCTGACGCTGACCGCCATGACGTTGGCGGGTGAATTCGTCGGCATGCAGATGGGTTTCGGGTTTGCCGCGATGTTCGACTTCCAGAGCGGCTTCCAGGTGCCGGTGATGGCGAATTTCTTCAGCCTCGTCGCGCTGTTGCTGTTTGTCTCGTTGAACGGCCATCTCGTGCTGCTTGGGGTGCTGGTGAAGAGCTTCACGGTGGTGCCGATCGCCGCCGGCAGTGGGATCAGCGCGGAGGGCTGGCGGGCGCTGGCGCGCGCGGGGGCGCTACTGTTTCAGATGGGGGTGTGGCTGGCGCTGCCGGTCATCGCTGTGCTGCTGGCGACGCACCTCGCTGTCGGTTTTGTGTCGCGCGTCGCGCCGCAATTCAATGTCATGTCGGTCGGCTTCTCGCTGTTCATGTGGGTCGGGGTAGCGGCGGTGATCGTGCTGATCCCGTTCTTTGTGCCGGCCGTCGAGCACATCATCGAAGCCGGGCTGGCGCTCGCGGGCAGCGCGCTGCGCGACGGGGCCACGCCGTGACCGACACCTCGGCCGGCGAGAACAGAACCGAACAGGCTACACCGCGGCGGCTGGAGCGGGCGCGCGAGGAAGGCTCCGTCGTTCGCGCGCATGCCGTCGCCGGCGCGGCGGTATTGATCGCCGGCGCGGCGATCTTGTGGCTTGCCGGCACGAAATTTATCGAACTGCTGGAAACATCGCTGCGCGTCGGCTTTACCCTGCAGCCGGAGGCGATGCGCGAGCCGGCGCGGCTCGTCGCCACGGCCGGGGAAATCGCCTGGCCGGCGGTGCTGATCCTCGCGCCCTTCATGCTGATTCTCGCCGCGGTCGGCTTCGTCGCGGATGTCGCGATCGGCGGCTGGGTGGTCTCAGCCAAGCCGATCACCCCCGATTTCACCCGCATCGACCCGCTGAAAGGCCTTGGCCGGCTGTTTTCGCACGCGGCGCTGGCGGAAATCGTCAAGGCGATCGTCAAGTTCATCGTCGTCGGCGCCGTCGCTGCCTCGCTGATGAAAGCCTGGCCGCGCGATTTCCTTCACATTGCCGCCGAGAGCTGGCCTTACGCGTCGCATCATGTCGGCGCGCTGGCGAACAAGGTGTTCCTGATCCTGGCGGTGTCGCTGGCGGTGGTCACGGTGTTCGAGGTGCCCTACCAGCTCTGGCACCACCGCGACCAGCTCAAGATGAGCCGCCAGGAAATCAAAGACGAGCAGAAAGATCAGGAGGGCAGCCCGCAAACCCGGCGGCGCATCCGCGGCTTGCGGCTCAAACTGGCGCGGGCACGGATGATGAGCGAGGTGCCGAAGGCCGACGTGGTCGTCGTCAATCCGGAGCATTTTGCCGCGGCGCTGAGCTATCGCGAGGAACGCATGCGCGCGCCGCGCCTCATCGCCAAGGGCACCGGCCTCATCGCGTTGCGCATCCGCGCTGTGGCCGAGGAGCACGGTATCGCAGTGGTCGAGGCGCCGCCGCTGGCACGCTCGATCAACCGCTTTGTCGATCTAGGCGACGAGATCCCGGTCGGGCTCTACCGCGCCGTCGCCGAGGTGCTGGCCTATGTATACCGGCTAAAGGCGGCGCGCGATGACCGCCTGCCGATCCCACCGCTGCCGCAAGACGGCCGCTTCCAGCCGCCTGAGGAATTCGATGCCTGACGCCATGCGGCGGGGCGGACAGTTGCCGGAGAGAACATGACGAAAATCGAAAATACGTAGGTGCGGTCGCGCTTCAGGCGGCGCCGAGCGCGTGTTGCGCCGAGCGGGTGTGCTCGCTCCCGTCCGGGCCGTACGAGCGGTGCGGGTCCTGGTGGCGCAACCTGTCGATGGCAGCGGTCAGATGGCGCAGCATGGCGGCGCAGATGACGGCGTTTTCCTGGTTGTAGCGGGCGAGCGGCTGCAGCAGTTTCGGATCGGGTCGCGGCGTCCCCGGGACCAGCGTCGCCTGATCGATCATGTCGGCGACAAGCATCTTGCGCTGGGTGATGTCGTTGATCGCCATTGGCGTGCCGCTCAGCAGCGCGCGCCGCTCGGCCTCCAGAATGTCGCGCAATTCGTCGATCAGTTCGGCGAGATGCTCGGCTGGCTGCGGCATTGCCGGCTCCGTCAGAACCTGATCTCGACGCCGCCGTCGCGGGCGACCGTGCCGCGCAGCGTCTTCTGGCTGTCGGTGTTCTGCACGGAGATCGTGTCGCCGATGCGGCCGTCGTCGAGTGCGGTGGCGGACGCCTTGATCGTCATCACCGGATCGCTCAGCGTCAGCGTCACCCGCTGCCCGCGATGCACTGAGATCGGCAGATCGAGCAGCGGCGACAGGATCGGCGCGCCGGCCATCACCCCGGCCCGCAGTATCTTGCCTTCGACCTGCCGCGGGTCGGTGATCAGACCGCCGATGCTGCTCAGCGCGTCGGCCCGGCCACGGCTCAACAAAGCCGGCGTGAGCGGCGTATTGGGGGCCAAATTCGTCGCCGCCACGACCGCCTCCACCCAGGCATGCGCGCGAACCGGCACATAAAGTGTCCAACTGGGAGACGGGCAGACAACTTTCGCCGTCATCATCCCAGAATTCGTGGGTGGCAATTCGACGTTGATATTGTTGCAGGCCGGAAGTCGAAGTCGTGAATCAATCACACCGACTTCGACTTCGCCCTGCGCGTCATGCATTGCCGCCAGCCGCGGGGCCATCGCTGCTTCGATCGCCGAACGAATTGCCGCTTGATCTTGTATATCACCGGCAAGTGCCCCGCTAGATTTGGCGAAGCAGAGGAAAGTAACGGCGGTGATCGCCGTAGCGCTCAGCCTATACTTGCGGCCCATCGCAGTTTTCCCTTGCTTTTGACGAAAAGTTTCCAGATCATAACGAAAAATGGAAATACGGCAAGTCAGGAAAAAATCTTCGGTTGGCCGCGGGACGGGTGAAGGCGCGAGGCCTCGGCCGGTAATGGGGGTGGTGGTTGTGAAAGATCGTCGCGACAGGTCGGGCCGCCGGTGATGGCTGCGCCGATCGATACCGGGCTCGATTTCTTCCGTCAGGCACTGGCGCTGCGCGCCTATCGCCAGGAAATCCTGTCGGCTGACATCGCCAATGCCAGTACGCCCGGCTTCAAGGCGGTCGATCTCGATTTCGCCGCGGCGATGGGGGCGGCGATGACGCGCCGCCCCGGCCACGATGCGACGGCGGCGCCATCGCCGTGCAAGCCCTGGCTCGTCGACGCAGCCCGGCAGATGGCCTCGCCCGAACTAAGCGGCGCCGCGGGGATGACTGAATTCGTCAAATACCAGGCCGGCGGCGAAGTCACCCTCGACGGCAACAGCGTCGACCTCGACCACGAGAAGGTCACCGCGGCCGAGAACGCCGTCCAGTACGAGGCCGCGGCGACCTTTACGTCGCAAACCATCCGCATGCTGATGATCGCGATCACCGGGTCCGGGTCGTCATCGTCGAGCGGCAGCTAGGAGCGGGTGCATGTCGCTGTTCGCCACCCTGTCGATTGCCGGTTCCGGCATGTCCGCCGAGTCGGAGCGGCTGTCGGCCATCGCCAGCAATGTCGCCAACGCCGACAGCGCGGTCGCCGCTAGCGGTCAGCCCTACAGGGCCCGAGAGGTCGTCTTTCAGGCGGCCTCGCTGCACGGCGACGCCGCGGATGATCCGGCATGGGTCGGGATGCGCGGGGTTCGCGTCGCCGCGGTGGTCGAAAGCAGCGCGCCGACCCACACGGTCTACGACCCGAACAGCGCCTTCGCCGACAGCAAGGGCTACGTACAGAGGCCCAACGTCAATCCGGTGGACGAGATGGTCAACATGATCTCCGCCCAGCAGGACTATCAGGCGAACCTCGAGGCGTTCAACGTCGCCAAGCAGCTCGCCGTGCGGACGCTGCAGATCTAGCGGCGGGAAAAGGAAAACGCCATGACTGCCGCCGCGAGCATGATGCCGGCCACGGTAACGACCCTGCCGGTCGGAACGCAGCTCAAGAGTACGAGCAGCACGTCGAGTCCGGTAAACGGCGCCAGTTCGACGCTGAACGAAAGCGATTTCCTCAAATTGCTGACGACGCAGCTCGAAAAACAAGACCCGCTCAACCCGCAAAATCCTAGCGATTTCGCCGCCGAGCTCGCCCAATTCTCGACCGCCAGCGGCGTGCAGGCGCTCAACCAGACGCTCGGCACCGGCGGTGGGGTGCAGGCGGCGGGGCTGGTCGGCAAGAATGTCGCGGTGCCCGTCAACGCCCTGCTGCTCGGCGCCAACGGCACCGCGCAAGGGGCGTTCAACCTCTCGGCCGCGGCTTCCGACGTCAAGCTGACGATCACCGATGCCGGCGGCAGCGTCGTCTCGGTCGTCGATCTCGGGGCGACGGGCGCGGGCAGCCAGAATTTTACCTGGACCGGCCAGGGTCTCGACGGCAAGGCCCAGCCGGCCGGTACCTATTCCTATTCGATCAAGGCCACCTCCGCCTCCAGTGCGGCCACGGTGACGGCGACTCCTTATGCGGTTGTCCCGGTCACCTCGGTCGTGCTGGGCGGACAGGGCGGCACGATGCTCGATCTGGGCGGCGGGCTGGCGCCGGTGGCGTTGAGTGCGGTTCAGGAAGTCTTTTAGCGCGCTGAGGAGGATCGGCCATGACCCTTTCCGTGGAATTGACCGGGTTGCAGGCGGCGCAGACCGACCTCGACACGATCGGCAACAATATCGCGAATGTCGGCACCAACGGCTTCAAGTCGTCGTCGCCGAATTTCAGCAGCCTCTACGGCGCCTCGCTGTCGGGCGCCACCGGTGGTGCCGTGCCCGGCCAAGGTGTGCTGACCAACAGCCTGTCGCAGCTCTTTACTGAGGGTACGATCAGCCAGAGCGGCAACCCGCTCGATGTCGCGATCAACGGCAACGGCTTCCTTCAGGTACAAACCCCCACCGGGCTCGCTTACACACGTGACGGCGCTCTCCAGCTCGATGCCAACGGCATCATCACCAACGATACGGGGGCCGCGGTGCTGGGCTATTCGCCGGTGGCGAGCGGCAGCAACGGCACCGCGACGGGACCGATCGGACCGATCCAGATCAGCCAGGGGAATTTGACGCCGACCGCGACCTCGAGCCTGACGATGGATGTCAATCTGCCGTCGACCGATCCGCAGATCAATACCAGCACGACGCCGTTTAGCATTGCCAACCCGGCAAGCTACAGCGAAAGCACAACGACGACGGTGTACGACAGCCTCGGTACACCGAGCACGATGACCACCTATTTCACCCAGGTCAGCGGCTCTGGTTCGCCGTCGCAATGGCAAACCCATTGGGGGCTGACCAGCGCCACCGGCACGCTGATCGGGTCGGGCAGCGGCGCGACGCTGACCTTCAACAGCTCGGGCGTGCTGACCGCCGGCAGCGGCACGATCAGCGCAACGCCGCAGAGTGGCGCCGCGCCGTTGTCGATCACGCAGAAATTCACCGGCACGACGCTCTCCAACCTGCCGTTCGCGGTGACGTCGATCAACAATAACGGCAATGGCGGCGGGCAGTTCTCCGGCCTGCAGATCAGCGGCAACGGCAACATCGTGGCGCAGTATTCCAACGGCGCGACCAAGCTGATGGGCACGATCGCGCTGGCGAGCTTTGTGAACCCGCAAGGCCTGACCGCGGTCCAGGGCAACAATTGGCTGGCGACGGCGGCATCCGGTGCTGCGGTCACCAACCCGCCGGGGACGGCCGGTCTCGGCACACTCGAATCGGGAGCGATCGAAGGGTCGAACGTCGATCTGTCGACACAGCTGGTCAATCTCATCGTCGCTCAGCAGGCCTATCAGGCGAATGTCCAGGGCATCAATGTCGACCAGCAGGACGTGCAGCGCCTGCTGACGCTGCAATAGCCGGTGATCGGGTAGGCGGACGATGAGCCAGCAGGCGATCTACCTCGCGGCGTCCGGTCTCAACGCGACGATGGACCGGATGACCGCCGCCGCCAACAACTTGGCCAACACCAGCACGACCGCGTTCAAGGCTCAGCAGCCGGTGTTCAAGGCCGAGCCCTATGTCGGGCAAGGGCTCCCCGACCGCGTCAATGTCGCGACTGCCGAGGATACCGCCGATTTCAAACCCGGCCCGATCCAACAGACGGGGCGAAGCCTCGATGTGGCGGTGAGCGGCTCGGGTTGGATCGGCGTGCAGGCCAGCGACGGAACAACGGCACTGACCCGCAATGGTTCGCTGTCGATTTCCGCGACCGGGATGCTGCAGAGCAGCGACGGCAACCCCGTGCTCGGCCGGGGCGCGGCGCCGATCACGCTGCCACCGCTGCAGAGCGTGACGATCGGCGAAGACGGCACGATCTCGGGCACGCCGCTCGGCCAGCCAGCCGATCAGATCACCACGCTCAACCGCATCCTGCTCTCCAACCCGCAGCCAAACACGTTGCGGCGTCGCACCGACGGACTGTTCGACGATCCGAGCGGACAGCCGGTTCCCGATGCCTCGGTGAAGCTGCAGGTCGGCGCGCTGGAAGAGAGCAACGCCAATCCGGTCGCGCTGATGATGAGCATGATTGAGAACGCCCGCAGCTTCCAAATGCAGACCGAGCTCGTGCACCTGACCATCAACCAGGGTCAGGGGCAGAGCAGCCCCTTGACCCTCACCTGATCCCGGCAGGGCAGGGCGGAGGACTAAACAATGATGCAATCGTTGGCCGTGGTCCGCACTGGCCTCGAAGGCAATCAAACCAAGATGGACGTCATCTCCAACAACCTGGCCAACATCAATACGACCGGGTTCAAGAAGATGCGGCCGATCTTCCACGACCTGCTTTACGAGAACCAGACCCAGGCCGGCGGCTTCACCTCGCAGGCAACCAATTACCCCTCCGGCCTGCAGCAGGGCACCGGGGCCAATGTCGTCGCCACCGAGCCGGTGGTGTCGCAAGGCAGCCTCGAACAGACCAACAATGCGCTCGACGTAGCGATCAACGGCCAGGGCTATTTCCAGATCCTGCTGCCCTCCGGCACGTTGGCGTATACCCGAGACGGCAGCTTTCAGGTCAGCCCTCAGGGACAGGTCGTCACCGCGCTCGGCAACCAGCTGCAGTCGCCGATCACCATCCCGCGCGGCGCGCAAAGCATCACGATCGGCCAGGACGGCACGGTCAGCATTACGCTGCAGGGGCAGGCGCAGCCGTCGCAGGTCGGGGTGATCCAGCTCGCCAACTTTATCAATCCCGCCGGCCTGCAGAACACCGGCAACAATCTGGCGATCCAGACCCAGGCCTCGGGCGCGCCGATCACCGGCCAGCCGACCCAGAACGGCCTCGGCTCGGTCGCCCAAGGCTATCTCGAAGGCTCGAACGTGTCGGTGGTCGACGAGATGATCGACATGATCGCGACGCAGCGCGCCTACGAGCTCAACACCGAGGCGGCCAAGGGCGTCGACCAGATGCTCAACTACCTGACCCAGGCCGCTACGTGAGCTTGCGTGTTTCTCCGGCCGCGGTGTTGTTGCTGCTGGGCGGTGGTGTCGCCGGCTGCACGCACCCCGCGACCCAAGGGCAGATGCTGGCCGATCTCGCCCATTTGCCCGGCGACCAGGCGACCGAGGGGCCAGTCACCAACGGTGCGATCTATCAGGGCAATGTGCAGGGCGGGGGCGGGCTCGAACTGTTCCGCGATCACCGCGTCTGGCAGGTCGGCGATATCGTGACGGTGCAGATCGCGCAGAACGCCGCCGCCACCAAGAATGTCAGCCAGAATCTCGGCCGCACCGACAGCGTCAAGCAGAACGTCAACAACCTGTTCGGGCTGCCGACCTCGTTCGGCCACTCCAGCGCGACGACCAAGTTCAACCCGAATATCGACGTCAGCACCGCCAACGCGTTGCAAGGCAGCGGCGGCACCGCGCAAAGCGACACGTTCAGGGCCACCGTCTCGACGATGGTGCAGCGCATCCGGCCGAACGGCGACCTCGTCATCGCCGGCAACGACGAGGTGAAGCTGGTCGGCGGCAAGGAATACATCCGCATCGCCGGCGTCGTGCGTCCCGAGGATTTGTCCGGCAACGTCGTGTCGTCGACGCAGATGGCCGAGGCGCATATCGAATTCAGCGGCGACGGCGAGACCTATCTGGCGCCGAAAATGGGCTGGTTTCAGCGGCTGTTCCTGACGGTGAGCGAAGCATGGCCGGGCGATTGGTTCAATTAGTTCGGCTTTTCTTGCTGCTGGTTGCTGCCTTGGTCTGCAGCGGCACTGCCGCACGGGCGGATCGGCTCAAGGAACTGGTCCAGGTCGAAGGGGCGCGCGACAACCAGCTGATCGGCTACGGGCTGGTCGGCGGGCTGGCCGGCACCGGCGACCAGACGACGCAAGTGCCGTACACGGTGCAGGCGATCCAGAACATGATGCGGCAGATGGGGCTGACGCTGCCGCCGGCGGCGTTCCTGCAGCCTACCGCGGTGGCGGCGGTCATGGTCACCGCCGACCTGCCGGCGTTTCTGCAGATCGGCCAGAAAATCGACGTCACGGTCTCGGCGATGGGCAATGCCAAGAGCCTGCGCGGCGGCGTGCTGCTGATGACCCAGCTGCGCGGCTCCGACGGCCAGGTCTATGCGATCGCCCAGGGTTCGCTGCTGGTCAGCGGTTTCGAGGCGAGCGGGCAGGCCTCCTCGACCACGGTCAACATCCCGACCGTCGCGCAGATCCCATCGGGGGCGATCATCGAGCGCACCGCCAAATCGACCTTCTCGGCGGACGGCGCGATCATGCTCGACCTCGACCAGCGATCGTTCGGCAACGCGGCGCGGATCGCCGCGGCGATCAACGCGAAGATGGGCCAGGTGGCCGAGGCGCGCGGACCGGGCCAGGTCGCGGTGCGCAGCCCGCCGGGCACCAGCGCGCAGGTGCGTTTTGTTGCCGATATGCTGGAAATCGAGGTGACGACCGAGATGCCGGTCGCCGAGGTGGTGATCGACGCGCAGAGCGGCACGGTCGTGCTCGGCCAGGATGTGCGCATCGGCCCGGCGGCGGTGGCCTATGGCAGCCTCGCTGTCACCGTCAACGAAACGCCCGAGGTGTCGCAGCCCGGACCGTTCAGCAATGGCACGACCAGGGTGGTGCCGCGCACCCAGGTCAAGGCGCAGGAAAAGACCGCGAAGGTCGTCGAGCTGACCAACGCGCCTCGCGTCTCCGACATCGTGCGCAACCTCAACGCCATCGGCGCGACCTCGTCCGATCTCATCGCCATCCTCCAGGCGTTGAAGCAATCGGGGTCGCTGCACGCACGGATCAAGGTGATCTGACGTGGATCTCGGGATCAGCCAGACGCTCGCCGCGGCCACCGGCGCCAATGACCTCTCCGGGCTGAAGAAGCTCGCCGCCGACAACCCGGCCGGCCTGCGCAAGGTTGCCCAGCAGTTTGGCTCGCTCTTAATGCAGAACCTGATGCGGCAAAGCGACGGCACGGCGCTGCCGATGGCCGGTGGCGCCGGCGGTAATGTCGTCAATCAGATGTTCGCCGGGACGATCGGCCAGGCGGTGATGTCCAACGAGAAGATGGGCCTCACCGACATGCTGGTCCGCTCGCTGCAAAAGAAGCAGGACCAGGCGAACGGCGGCGCCAGCGATCCTTCGACCGGAACAACGACGGCGCAGACGCCGGCCGCCGGGGCTGGGTTCCCGCTCGGGCCTTACTGGCAGGGTAGCGGCATGCGCCCGCTCGCCGCCGCCATCGCGCAAGGGCTGACCAAACCCGGTGCCGGCACCGGCGCGGCGATGGCGCTGATGACGCACATCAATCCGAAACTCGCCACGGCTTTCGGCGCAGGATCGGCCGGCACCGCGAGCGCCGGCAATACGACATTCCAGTCGCGGCCGGGCCATGCTTCGGGTGGCGCGTCGCCGGAAGATATCGCCGCGTTCTCACAAAAGCTGATGCCTTTGCTGCGGAGGGCGGGCGAACAGCTCGGCGTGTCGCCGAAGATATTGCTGGCGCAAGCGGCGATCGAGACCGGGTGGGGCCGCTCGGTGGTCGGCAACAATCTGTTCGGCATCAAGGCCGGCTCGTCGTGGACCGGTGCGAAGATCGACGCCGCGACTCATGAATACGAGAACGGGCAGCTCATCTCGATCACCGACGCGTTCCGCGCCTACCCCAATGCCGAGGCATCGGTGCAGGACTTCGTGTCGCTGGTGCAAAGCAGCCCGCGTTACCGCGCCGCGCTCGGCAAGGCAGATGATGTCGTCGGCTACGCCCAGGCGCTGATCGCCGGCGGCTGGGCCACCGACATCAATTACGTCGGTAAGCTGCAGACGGTGGCGACAGGGCCTTCGGTCGCGGCGGCCAGCGTCGCGCCAACGGTGACGCCTGCCCAGCCGGCTGCCAGCCCCGAGCCCGGTCAGCCGATCTCGCCGCTGCCGGCGGATTTCACCGTCGCCTCGCGGTGAAGTGAGCCGAGGCGCCGATGGCTGACGACCGCACCACCCTGATGCGACGCGAGTATCGCCTCGCGCATCGGCTTTTGCGGTTGTTTCGGATCGAGCGGAGCGGCCGTGTCGATCGCTGGCCCGGATCGGTCGGCGACCAAATGCGCGCGCGCCGCGCCCGGTTGATCGATGAAATGCTGAGCCTTGAGGCCGTCCGCCGCGCGATGGAGCCGAGCGCGCCGGCGGAACTCGCCGGCGCGATGTCCCTATTGGCGCGGGAGGTCGGCTGCGCCGAGCAATATTGCCTGCAACGCCTTTCGGAAATCGGCGGCGAGTTGAGCCGGCGGCGCGGCGCGCCGACCGGCCTGCGCGACGGTGGTGGCCAGGTTTTGGGACGAGTGTAGATGGCTGGGCTCGGCCAGGTCATCGATACCGGGCGCAGCGGCCTCGACGCGGCGACCGCGGCGCTCGCGACCGTCGCCAACAACACCGCCAACGTCAATACGCCCGGCTACAACGTCGAATCGGTCAAGCAGACCGAGCTTCCCGGGGAGCTCAACGGACCGGGGTTGGGGACGCAGGTCAGCTCGATCCAGCGCGCCTACGACCAGTTCGTCTTCGCGCAGATGGTCAACGCCACCTCGGCGAACCAGGCCGCGCAGGTGGCGCAGAGCAGCGCCGAAAACCTCACCGCGATTTTCCCGGTGGCGTCGGGCGGTGCGGGTGGGCTCGGTATCTCGATTACCAGCTTCTTTGCCGGCATGGCGGGGATCAGCCAGGACCCGACGAGCCTGCCCAATCGCCAGACCTTTCTCAGCGACGCCAATGCGCTGGCGGCAAATTTCAATTCCGTCGGTAACCAGCTGGCAGCCAATCTGGGATCGCTCAACGGCCAGCTCGCCAACGCGGTCGCGCAGGTCAATACGCTGACCCAACAGATCGCTAAGCTTAATGCCCAGATCGAGGCGCAGACGGCGTCGGGCGTCACCCCGCCAAACGGGCTGATGGACGGCCGCGACGCCTTGGTCACGCAGCTTGGCAGCGAGCTTGGCGTCAATGTCGTCAGCGGACCCGACAACTCAGTCGGCATTTTCACCACCGGCGGCGCGATGCTGGTGCAGGGCGGCACCGCCGCGAACCTTGTCGCGGCATCGGGCAGCTACGGCGGCAGCAGCCTCTCGATCATCTATCAGCCGACCGGACAGGACATCACCGCCAGCCTCAGCGGCGGGACGATCGGCGGCGTGCTCGGCTCGCAGGCGCAGGCTGTCGCGGCGCAGAATTCGGTCGGCGCGCTGGCCGTGGCGCTGGCTTCGGCGGTCAACACGCAGCAGACGCTGGGCCTCGATATGAATGGCGCGCAAGGCGGCAGCCTGTTCTCGGTCAGCGGTTCGACCGTCCTTGCCGGCAAGGCCAACACCGGCAGCGGCACGCTGACCGCGACGATCACCAACACCAGCGCCTTTCTGCCCGGCAATTTTATCGTGACGAAGACGGCCGGCGGCTATCAGGCGACCAATACCGGGACGGGGCAGGTGACCGCGCTCGGCGGCGGGCCGAGTTTCAGCTTGGACGGCATGACGCTGGCGGTGTCCGGCACGATCAACACCGGCGATTCGTTCGAGGTCGAGCCGACCGTGACGGCGGCGCAGACGCTCAAGGTCACCGTCGCCGACCCGGCGACGATCGCCGCCGCCTCGCCGTATGTCGCCACGCCTGGCAGCAATCTCGGCAATGTCTCGGCGAGCGCTTTCAGCGCCGCGGCCAGCGGTGCTACGCCGGCGGGGACAGTGATCGTCCCGGCGAGCTATTTCGGCCAGAACCTCTCGGTTCGGTTCACCTCCGCGACGACGTTCAACGTGCTCTCCGCCGGCAATGCGGTCGTTGCCTCGGGCAGTTTCAGCGCCGCCAACGGCGCGACGATCGCGGTTGCGTATCCGAGCCCCGCGCCGGCCGGCGAGGTCGCTGAATTCTCGCTTTCGGCCGGCACCGCGGCGGCCGGCGACAGCTTTTCATTGACCCCGGGCGGGATCAGCAGCAACGGCAATGTGGTGGCGATGACCTCGCTCGCCGGCCAGAACATCGTCTCCGGACAGAGCCTGAGCAGCGCCTACAGCACGCTGGTCGGCCTGGTCGGCAGCGTCGGGCAAACCGCGAAGTTCAATGCCGAAGCAGCGCAAGGAGTCCTGGGCCAGGTCCAGGCGGTCCAGCAATCGATTTCCGGCGTCAATCTTGATGAGCAGGCGGCCGATCTCGTCACCTTTCAGCAAGCCTACCAGGCGGCGGCGCAGATCATCGCCAGCGCGCAGGCGCTGTTTCAGACCCTGCTGACTGCGGTGCAGGCCTAGCCATGCGCATCAGCACCAACGAATTCCTGCTCGGCTCGCTCGCCGACCTTCTGCAGCAGCAGGACAACGTCAACCAGCTCAACCGCGAGATCGCCACCGGACAGACGATGCTCGACGCCGCCGACGATCCCGGCGGCGCCGGCCAGGTCGTAAGCTTGACCAATCAGGTCGGCACGCTGGCCTATGACACGACCAATGGCCAGGCCGCCAAGACGACATTGCAAAGCGGGGTGAGCGCATTGCAGCAGGTCACCAACCTGCTTGTGCAATTGCGGCAGAGCGCCATCACCGCGGCCAATGGCACCACCAACCAGCCGGATCGGCAGGCGAATATCACCATCGCTCAGTCTTTGCTGCAGCAATTGGTGCAGCTCGCGAATACCCAAGGCGCCAACGGCGGCTATCTGTTCGCCGGTTCTCGTTCGAGCGCCCAGGCATTTTCGCAGTTGCCGAACGGGCAGGTCGTCTTCAACGGCGACGCCAACAGCAATCAGGTGACGATTGCGCCGTCGCTCAACGTCACCGCGTCGATCTCGGGCCAGGGTATTTTCATGAACGTCCCGGCTGGGACGGACGGGGTGGCGGTCTCGGCGACCGGCGGCAATACGGGCACTGCCTTCGCGCTGGCTCAGGGCGTGACCAGCGCGTCGCAGATCACCGCCGCGGCGCTTGCCGGCACGCAGTACGACATCACCTTCTCCGGCAGCGGCTCGGGCCTGACCTACCAGGTGACGAGCGGGCATGGCGTACCGGGTAGTGCCGGCTACACCGCGTCTTCCGGCGTCGTCGCGTCGGGCAGCTATAGCGCCGGCTCCGCCCTCGCCTTTGGCGGCATGCAGGTCCAGGTTAGCGGCACCCCGGCGGCAGGCGACAGTTTCGCCGTGCAGCCGGGCGCCAGTACCAGCCTCTTCCAGACCGTGCAGGATCTGATTACCGCGCTCGGCATGCCGCAAAGCACCGCCGCGCAGGCCTCGCAGGCGCAACAGGCGCTGCAGAACGTCATCGCCAGCATCGACGGCGCGCAAACCAGCGTGCTGTCCGCGCAAGGCGCGCTCGGCAGCAACCTCGCCGAAATCCAGTCTGTGCAGACCCAAACCAGCACGCAGAGCGCGGACGCGAGTGCTTCGATCTCGAACCTGCAGTCGGCAAGCCTGCCGCAGGTTCTGGCGAATTACAGCGAGGCGGTGACGGCGCTGCAGGCGGCCCAGTTGTCCTTTGCCAAGGTGCAGAACCTGACGCTGTTTCAGTATTTGACCCCCTAGCCGGAGGAGGTTCGATCGCTAAGACAGTCGCGGGCTAAGTGAGGTCGCGTTCGTCATCCCGCAGCCTGTTATCCCTGTTATTTGGGCGAAATTATAGGAGGAACAGGTGCTGCGCGCTGTGGTGCTGGGAGGGTTTCCAGGGGCGTTCGCGGGGTCGTCATGCGGTGATGTGTGCTCAAACAAAATGCCATTGCCGTGTCTTTCTTTCGTATCCAAAACATGACGAATTTCGGGAATTTGTGGTAGATTTTATACGGGTGGGGAAAGCTCGCGCATGAATGACATCGCGCTCGCCGGCAAGGCGACGGGCGGAGTGGTTTTGGAATCCGGGGGCCGTGGCGCTGAGCTGGCCGGCTCGACGGCGCTGATTGTGCTCGGCATGCACCGCAGCGGCACGTCCGCGCTGACCGGCATGCTGCACCGTCTCGGCGTGACGCTCGGCGAGCGTCTGATGCCGGCGACGAACGACAATCCGCGCGGCTATTGGGAGCATGCCGATATCGTCAAGATGCACGAGCGGCTGATGGCGGCGCTCGGCTGGGGATGGGAGGACACCCGGTCGCTGCCGCCGGGTTTCGAGACGAGCGAGGCCGGAGAGATCGCACGTGGCGAATTGACCGCGTTGCTGCACCGCGATTTCGCCGGCGTGGCGCTGTGGGGTGTGAAGGATCCGCGCCTTTGCCGGCTGATGCCGCTCTGGGCGCCGCTGCTGGCGGCCGAGAGGGTCGAGCCGCGCTATCTGCTGGCGGTCCGCCATCCGCTCGATGTGGCCGCCTCGCTGGCCACGCGCGACGGGATCGGCATCGCGCGTGGCCTCTTGTTGTGGCTCGGCCATCTGCTCGACGCCGAGCGGGCGACGCGCGGTACGAAGCGGGTCATCGTGCATTATGAGGATTTGGTCGGCGCCCGTGGCTGGCGCGCCGTCGCCGACCGGATCGCGGCGGAGCTGGGCATCGCGTGGCCGTGCCGCGACGAGGCGGCGGTGGACGGCTTTCTTGCGCCCGAATTGCGCCGCCGGCGGGACAGCGATGTCGCGGGCGGGCTGCCGAGCTGGATCGCGGCGATTTACGATGCGTGCCGCGCCGGTGAGCTGCATCTCGACGGGGTGTGCGATACCGTCCGGCGCGAGTTCGCGGTCGCCAGTGAGCTGTTCGTGCCGGCGCTCGGCGAGGCGGTGCAGGCGCTGACGAATGCCCAAGCTCAGCGGCAAGCGCAGGAGCGCAGTCTCGCCGAGCTCGCGCAACGCCTGACGCGCGCCGAGCACGAAGCCAAGGAAGTCCGCGATAGGCTGCAGCGTTTCGTGACCGAAGCGGCGCTCGCCAAGCAGCAGAGCGTCGTCGCGCAGACCGTCGACGGCCGCGTGCTGCCGCAGGCGCTCGGCGTCGAGGAGGCGTTTCCACGCTGGCTGGTGGCGCGGAACACCGCGGCGTTCGCCCACCCCGACTGGGTTGCCGAGCGGATACGGCAATGGCCGCTCATCCCCAAGCTCGCGCTCGGCATGATCCTGCCGGCGGGCGGCGAGGCGAACCTGGTGCTGACTTTGCGCTCGCTGGGCTCACAGATCGCCGGCGACTGGCTGCTCCATATCGTCGCCGAAGCACCGCCGCCGGTCGCGCTCGACGCCGAGCCGCGCATCGCCTGGCATGTCGCGGAGGGCGCGCCGGCCGCCGAACTGACCCGCGTGTTGGCGGCGTCGGCAGCCGATTTCGCGGCCTTGATCGATGCCGGCGACCAGCTCGCGCCGCACGCGCTGTTCGCGGTCGCCGACGCCTTCTTCCACCATCCGGAATGGCAGGCGCTCTATACCGATGAGGCGCGCATCGACCACCAGGGCGTGCTGACCAGCCCGCATTTCAAGCCCGACTTCAATATCGACCTGATGCGCAGCCTGCCCTATGTCGGCGCGCTCGTCGCGGTGCGGCGCGAGCTGTTCGCCGCCATGGGCGGCTTCGATCCGGCGTGGGACGGCACCGAGGAATTCGATCTGGCACTGCGCCTGGCGGAGCGCCTCGGCCCCGACGGCTTCGGCCATGTCGCCGACGCGCTGTACTACCGGCTGGTCAATTCCGGCCGCTCGCGCCGTTCGGCGGAAGCGATCTGTGCCGACATGCCAAAGATCGTCCAGGCGCATCTCGACCGTCTCGGCATAGCGGCGATGGCTGAACAGGGCGTGCCGGCGCATACCTGCCGCGTGCGCTACCGGCATGGCGGGCCCGACCCGCTGGTTTCGATCATCGTACCGACCAAGAACCAGCTGGCGATGCTCAAGCGCTGTGTAGAGAGCGTGCTGGGCCAGACGGCGTACGAGAATTACGAACTGATCATCGTCGACAACGGCAGCGACGAGCCCGATGCCCGCACCTATCTGCAGGCGATCGAGGACAAGTTCGCCGAGATCGGCAGCCGTATCCGAGTGCAGCGCCAGCCGGGGCCGTTCAATTTCTCCGCGCTCAACAACCGCGCGGTGCACGAATCGGCGCGGGGCGAATACATCTGTCTGTTGAACAATGATGCGGCGCCGCTCGACGCCGCCTGGCTCGGCGAGATGATGGAGCTGGCGCGGCGGCCCGAGGTCGGCGTCGTCGGCGCCAAGCTCACCTATCCCGACGGCCGCATCCAGCATGGCGGGGTCATCCTCGGCGTTGGCTACGGTGCGCCGGCGGATCACCCCTATAACGGCGAGCCGGGCAACGCGATCGGCTATTGGGGCCGGATGCTGGTGCCGCAGGACTTCTCCGCCGTGACCGCGGCGTGCTGCGTCACCCGCAAAACGGTGTGGGACGAACTGGGCGGGTTCGACGAAACGGACTTCGCGGTCTGCTACAACGACGTCGATTACTGCCTGCGTGCACGCGAGGCGGGCTACCTCGTGGTATGGACGCCGTACGCGCGGCTGCTGCATGACACCAGCGTCTCGCAACGCGCCAATGTCGAGCAGAAGGCGGTCGAGGAGCGCAATGCTCGCTTCGCGCGCGAGAAGCTGGCGATGTTTCGCAAATGGATGCCGCGGATTGCCTACGACCCGGCCTACAACCGCAACCTGTCGTCGTTCGGCACCGGGTTCGCGGTCGAGGTCGAGGGCGCGCCGACCTGGGACCCGGATTTCCGGCCGCGCGAGCGGGTGCTGGTCTATTGCGCCGATCGCGAAGGCTGCGGCGAGTACCGCATCATCGCGCCGAGCCGGGCGCTCTCTAAATCCGGCCTGGTCCATACATTCGAGACGATGCGCCTGATGACGCCGCCGGAAGTGGCGCGCATCGCCCCCGACAGCATCGTCTTCCAGCGCCAGCTCGAACCGGGGCAGATCGAGGTCATTCAATGGGTCAAGGAAACCTCAAAGGCGCTGCGCGTTTTTGAGCTCGACGATCTGATCACCAACCTGCCGCCGAAAAGCGCCCACCGACCCAACATCGCCGCGGATATCGGCGAGCGGATCAAGCAGGCGCTCGTGTTGTGCGACCGGTTTGTCTGCAGCACCGAGCCGATGGCCAGCGCCTACGGAAAGCTCTGCGGCGAGACCATGGTGGTGCCGAACCGGCTGGAAAAGGCGCGCTGGCTTGGGCTCACCCCAGGGCGCCGCGACGGCAAGCCGCGAGTCGGCTGGGCGGGGGCGATCGGCCATATGGGCGATCTGGCCATTATCGCCCCGGTCGTCGAGGCGACGGCAAAGGACATCGACTGGGTGTTCCTCGGGATGTGTCCCGATGGGCTGAAGCGTCATGTCGCCGAGTTCCATCCCTGGATCGAGCTGCATGATTACGCCGCGAAGCTCGCCTCGCTCGACCTCGACCTCGCTGTCGCGCCGCTCGAGTACCATCCATTCAACGAGGCGAAGAGCAATTTGCGGCTGCTCGAATACGGTGTGCTCGGCTATCCGGTGCTGTGCACCGACATCCTGCCGTACCAGGGCGGCCTGCCGGTGGTCCGCACGCGCAACAAGCCGCGCGATTGGAGCCGCGCGATCCGCGACCTCGTCTCCGACCGCGACGGGTTGCGACAGGCCGGCGACGCGCTGCGGCAGGCCGTGCTGCGCGACTGGATGCTCGAGGATCACCTCGATGCGTGGAAACGCGCTTGGCTGCCATAGGCCGCCGCCGGCAGCAGCCTGGGGCGGCGCGTGCGGGCTGCCGGGCGCCGGCCATTTGCCTAAAATTCGAGATAAAATCTTCGTCCGATAAGCCTCAAAAGCGATCAACCGCTGCAACAAACGCCGAAAGCGTCCGTCTCCTTTTGGGTGAAAGGCCCGTTGCCGCCGCCAAACCATATCGGTTCGGTCGCCGGTCGCGCGGTCACCCCAATCCGCGCCGGGAGGCATCCCGGGTTGTCGGCAGTAGGAGGCAAACGATGCTATCCGGCGTTATCAACACCAACGTCAACGCCCTTTACGCGTTGAATTCGTTGGCGAACACAACCAACACCACCAACACCCTCGAACAGCAGCTGTCGACCGGTCTGTCGATCAACAGCCCGGCGGACAACCCGGCCGGTTACATCGCGGCGCAGGGCTTCACCGCGCAGATCGGCGGCATCAACCAGGCGACGTCGAACGCCAATCAGGCGATTTCGTTGGTGCAGACGGCCGACGGCGCGATCACCCAACAGGTCAACATCCTGCAGAACATCCTGTCGATCGCCTCGCAGGCCGCGAACGGCGGCGCGACGTCGTCGCAATTGGCCGCTCTGCAGCAGGTCGTCTCGCAGTTGGAAACGCAGGTCTCGACGATCTCGCAGCAGACCAATTTCAACGGCGTCAACTTGCTCGACGGCACTTTCCAGGGCGTGACCTTCCAGGTCGGCGCCGGCGCGGGCCAAACCATCGGCCTGTCGCTCGGCAGCACCGCCGCGAACCAGATCGGCGCCTATCAGTCGAGCGCGAACACCGGCGCGGGCATCTACAAGACCAACGGCGTCGGCACTGGCGCGGTTGCCGATAACGCCGGTGCCTCGTACGTGATCGCCTCGGGCGGCGTGGGGCTCTACACCGCCGGTTCGGTCGGCGTTTCCGGTTCGGCCGGCAATGCCAGCTTTGCGGTGTCGGCCGCCAACGAATTGGCGCAGGGTGTCGCGCAGTCGATCAACGCGATCACCAGCAAGACCAATGTCACCGCCGTTGCCGATACCAGCGCCGCCCTTACGGTGACCGCCGGCTCGTTCTCGTTCACCCTGGGTAACGGCACCGGTTCGGCGCAGACTAACCCGACAACGATCACCGCGACGGTGACGAGCGTGTCGCAATCAGGTCTCGCGGGCCTTGTCAACGCGATCAACGAGAACACGGGAACCACCGGCGTCACGGCGACGGTCAACGCGGCAAACAAGCTGATCTTGACCAACGCGCAGGGCGACAACATCTCGATCGCCAACTTCTCGGGCACCGGGACGTTAGCGGCGGGCGGCACGACGACGACGACGATCGGCACCGGCGGCGGACAAGTCGCTAACGCGACCCTCCAAGGCCTGGTGACGTTGCAATCGAACCAGAGCTTCGCACTCGCAGCGGCGTCCTCGGATGTCGGCCTCAACATCTCCTCGGCGCTCTCGGCGGTATCGGCGGTCAATGTCAGCACCGTGGCGGGTGCGACTTCGGCCCTCAACGTCGTCCAGTACGCATTGCAGCAGCTCGAAAACGTCGGCGGTCAGCTCGGCGCGACGCAACAGCGGCTGCAAGCGACGGTCTCCAACCTGCAGACGACCAACACCAACCTCACGGCCGCGAAAGGCGTGGTGGAAGACGCCAACATCCCCGAAGTGTCGACCAAGCTGACGCAACAGCAAATCCTGCAGCAGGCCGGCATCTCGGCGCTGTCTAAGTCGAGCGAGCTGCAGCAAGCGTTCCTGAAGCTGCTGCAGTAGCACCAAGCCCGAAGGTAATCCCGTCCCCGCCGATTAGGCGGGGACGGGTTCTCGGTACAGGAGTTGGACCTAGTTCATGGCCGTCGTCACCAATCTCCTGACGTCCGACCAGATCACCTCGCTGATCCAGCAGGCGAGCGCGGCCAACCAATTGCCGGCCGCCACATTGCAGACCCAGGAAGTCCCGATGAAGGCGCAGATTTCCGCGCTCGGGAAAGTCCAGAGTGCGTTGTCGGGTCTGCAATCGGCGCTTAGCGGTCTCGCCAGTGTCGAATTGCTGACGCAACGCACCGTATCCGCCACACCCAACAGCGTCGTTACCGCCACGGCCACCAACGATGCGCCGATCGGCACCTATTCGCTGACCGGCATTCATCTCGCCACGGCGGAGACGCTGGTGTCCTCCGGGTCGGCCAGCGCCAGCGCCAGTCTCGGCTCCGGGTCGATCTCGATCCAGATCGGCAACAGCACCGCCGTAACCGTCAACATTGCCAGCGGCTCGTCGAGCCTGTCGGGGATCGCCGCGGCGATCGACCAGGCCAATACCGGCGTCACCGCCTCCGTCTTGTTCGACGGCGCCGCCTATCGCCTCGTGCTCACCGGCATCAGTCCCGGCGCGGCGAACGCCTTCACCGTCAGCGGCACGGGCGGGCTCGCCGGGCTGAGCTACAGCACGACCGTGTCGGGCGGGCTGGCGCTGACGCAGAGCGCCGGCAACGCCGGGTTCTCGCTGAACGGCATCACGATCACCAGCGGCTCCAATAAGATCAACGGGGTAATCCCTGGCGTCACCCTGGACCTCTCCGGCGGCGGGTCGGCCACGGTGCAAGTGACCCAAAGCATCGGCGCGCTCGACGGCGCCGCGCAGGGGGTGGTCCAGGCGCTCAACCAGACGCTTGCCACGATCAACCAGCAAAGTGGGTTCTCCGCAGCGGGCGGCAGTGGCGCGCTACTCGGCGATATCGGGGTCGAGCAGCTGCGGCAAAGCCTGCTCAATTCGCTCACCGCGCAGCTCGGCGTCGGCGGCGCGGCCGGCGCGTCGTCGTTCAACTCGCTGAGCTCGGTCGGCTTCCAGATCACCAGCGGCGGCACGATCAGTCTCGACGATGCCGCGTTCCAAAGCGCCGCGCAGACCAATTACGCGGCGGTTGCCTCGCTGCTCGGGGCGCTCGGCGTCACCAACAACGCCAATATCGCGGTCGAAGGCATTGCCTCGGCCCCAGCCGGCACCTACGCGGTAAGCGTCACCAGCAACACAAACGGGGTCGTCGTCGGCACGATCAACGGCCTCGCGGCGAGCGGCACCGACGGCGTTCTGGTCATTACGGCGCCGGGCGCGCTGAAGGGACTGTCGCTGGAGATCCAACCGGGCGTCACCGGCAGCCTTGGCAACGTGACGGTCAGCCAGGGTCTGTTCGGCAGCCTGTCGAGCGTCGTCAACGCGGCGCTGGCCAGCGGCTCGGGCAGCGTGGTCGGCCACATCAGCAGCCTCAACACCTCGATCACCGCAATGAACAAGCAGATCGTCACGCTGCAACAACAGGCGACGCTGGAGACGCAGCTACTCACCAAGCAGTTCGCGGCGGCGCAAGCCACGCTCAATCAGCTGACCACGGTGAGCAGCTTTCTCACGGCGTATTTCAACCAAACTTCGGGCTGAGGAGACTTGCCGTGATTGGCATGCGGCAAAGAGGCGGCGCGGCCGGTGCCTATCGCGCGATCGAAGGCATCGGCGCGGCGCCCGCGGATTTCATGAAGATGGCGCTCGACGCAACGCGCATCATGCTGCTGCGTGCCGAGGCGGCGATCGCCGCGAACGATCGTGCCGAGAAGGCGCAGGCGCTGGCCTCCGCCGGCAACGTCGTCGAATTTATGCTCGGCCTGTCCGGTTGCGAGCCGGGTGCGTTGAGCGAGTGCCTCACCAGCGTGTATCAATACGTCCTGGCCGCGATCCTCAAGGGCAATAGCGGGGACGACAGCGAAGCGGTGAGGGCGGCGCGGATCGCGCTCGACGAGCTTGCCGCGACATGGCGCACGATCTTCCCCGATACGATGGGCTGTGAGGAGGGCGGTCCCGATCCGGAGCTGAGCGGGAGACGCGACTATGCCTGATCCAATCCGTGGGGTGAGCACGCCCGATCCGGTCACACCGGCCGCCACCGCCACCGGCGCGACAGGAGCTGCTCCGACGACCGACAGCGCCGCGGCCGCCGCGGCGAGCACCGTCGCTCCCGCCGCGGACCAGGCCGATGTTGGCCAAACCGCGGCGCTGCTGCAGACGATCCTCGACGCGGCAAGCAACACACCGGGGATCGACCAGGCCAAGGTCAGTGAGTTGCAGCAGGCGATCGCGTCCGGCGCCTACCAGGTGAACCCGCAATCAATCGCCCAGAAAATCGTCGAGCTGGAAGCCCAGCTCGGCACTGCGGGGCAGCTTCAATGACGCTGTCGCCGCCTTTTTCAGGAAGCAAGCCGCAGCGCGGCGAAGATCGGATCGGCGGCGGCCGTCTCGGCCTCCCGCTTGATCCAGTCCTGGACTCGCGCGAGGCGCTCGGCGGCCTGATGGATGTCGTCGCGATCGGCGATGTCGACAAAGGCTTCGAGCAATTGTTCGAGGCATTCGGCGCGGCCAAAGACAGGTGCGGCACTGGCCGCTCTGCATTGCGGCGGGCGCATCACCGGCCGCACTCTTTCGTTTCCCCGCACCCGAGCGCCTTCCCCTGCGGCTCGGCCCGAATCCGCCTCGCTTCCGCCGCCTAGCCTGGCGCGAAACCCAGCGAATCACATGCCCGAATCCGATTCCCCCGCAAGCAGTAGCTTGACGATAACCGGGAAATTTTCAATGTTCTGGCATGGAGGGAGAGATGCGGGCCCGATCTGAAATCGTCTTTCCCAATAATATCAGAGATTTGCGATTGCGCCGACGAATGACCCAGGCGCAGGTCGGCCGCATGATGGATCCGCCGGTCGGCGAATCGGCCGTGTCGAAAATGGAAAGTGGCGAGCGCCGTTTGACAAATTTGCAGCTTGCCGACCTCGCCGCGATCCTGCGCTGCCAGCCCGAGGAGATTCCTGTGATCAGCGGCCGCGACCCGGCGGAGGGCGTGCGCCGTTGGCAGCGCGCTCAGCAGGAGGTGGTCGGCAGCAGCATCGCCAGCGGCGCCGCGGCGGCAGGTTACGTGCTCGCGCAGCTGCGCAAAAGGCATGGCAGGACCATGCAGCAGATCGCCGATGCGATCGGCATGACACTGTCGGTTTATCACCGCATGGAGATGGCCAGCCGGATGATCCAAGGCGACGAAATCGACAAGGTCGCCGAATTCTACGGCATGACGCCGGAGGCGCTGATCGGGTTGTTCGAGTTGCGCACCGCCGAGAACCTCGAGCAGCTCAAGAGCGGCGTGCCGATCGAGCAACTGTTGCCGCGCGTGCCGCGCTCGCTATTGAAGGAAGGCAGCAAGTGGGGGCGGCTCGGTGCGCTGGAACGCTATGCGATGCAGCGCAGTATCCGCTACGCCGGCAGGCCGCCGGCCGAGCCGGCGACCTTGCCGGTTTGCGGACGGATGAAGACCGAGCCGAACGGCGTGCATCGTTTCGCCATCGATCGCGACGCAGGCGTCGAGCGGATGCCGCTCAACGACCTGCTACGGCCGAGCGAAAGCGGGTTTCTCGTGCGCAATTACTCGCAGCGGCTCGGGGTGCTGCTGCGCCCCGGCGCGCTCGCCTATGTCGATCCGTCGGTGCCGGCGGCGACCGGCGATATCGTGTTCGTCACCCGCAAGGACGGCACGGCCGATGCCGCGGTGGTCATCGGCGACGGTATCGGGCCGCTGATGCTCAAGATGTACAACCCCGAGGAGCAAATCCCGATTAGCGACCCGGGCGTCGCGTCGGTGCTGCGCGTCGGCATGCTGGTGATGCCGTGAGGAGCTGATCACCCACGGTGACCCTCGGACCGGAAATCTCCCATCGGCAGCGATTCGCGTGCTCGGCCCGGATCGACGTCGGCTGTCTGCCTTGCCGGTTTGCGGGATGCTTGCGTAACGGACGGAAATTGCTCGCGTTTCGCGTGCAGTCCGCGATTGCGTCGGGAGGTCGAAATCGCCCATTTGGCGTGCTTCGTATAAAATCGTCGCAGGCCATCCAGCCAAGCGCTTCGCTGCGGGGAATGCGACGTGGTCAGCGTGACCGACCCATCGCCTGATTGGTCCCCGGGAATTCCTGCCGACGACCCCTTGCCGCTGCCGGCGATGCCGGTGCAACGCCCGCCGCGCCTGGCTCGGCTGACCGCGTATTCCTCGCGCCTTGTTGCTTTCGGCTTGGTTGCCGCCGGCGTGCTGCCGCCGATCGGGCTCGCGGCGCTGCCGGGCGGTCTGGCGATGCTCGGCGCTCCGCGCACCGGGATCGTTCTGGTCACCGCCCTGCTGTTCGTGCCGGCGCTGGTCGGGTTCGCCGCGGCGCTGCAAGGGGTCGACGCCGTCGTCGCCCGGCTGCGCGCCGAGGCCGGCGGCGAGTATCGCCAGATCATCGCCCGGGTGCTGCTCGCCGCGCTGATCGAAGGCTACGCGTTCGGCCTGCTGGCGGCGCTGCCGCGCGATCCGGCGAGCGGGCCGTCTCTGCTGATTGCCTCGCTCAACCTCGCGGCGGGGTGGCTTTTTCTGCTGAATGTCGTGCTCGATTCGCGCCGCTCCGCGTTGCGGCGCTATGCGGCGCTGGTCTCCGATATCACCCTGCTGTCGATCCTGCTCGCGGCCGGCGGCGGGCCGACCGCGGCGCTGGCGATCGTCTACTGCTACATCGCCATCGCCAACGCCGAGCATTACGGGCCGCGCGCGCTGGTCCTGACCATCGGGGTTGAGGTGCTTGCCTTCGCGGCCGTGGTGGCGGCGACGCCGTTCTGGTGGGAGCGGCCGCTGCTCGCCGGTGGGATGCTTGCCGCGATGGTGCTGCTGCCGGTTTATGTCGGCGCCGTCGTGCATCGCCTGGGCACGGCGAAAACCGCAGCCGAGACGGCGAACGCCGCCAAGAACCGGTTTCTCGCCGCGCTTGGCGATGATCTGCGCGGGCCGTTGCGCGCCCTCGCGCGCGCCGGGATCGCGCTCGACCGCGAAACACTCGACCCGGCACTGTGGGACATGGTCGCCCGCACGCGGCTGAACGCGCGTGCGATGCTGCTGCAACTCGACGACATGCTTAATTACGTCAAGATCGATGACGGCAGCTTTGCCCCCGAGACGCGCTCCTTCGATCTGCACCGGCTGGCCAACGGCGCCGTAGCCGCGCTGCGTGCGCCGGCCGCCGAGCGCGGCGTCATCCTGGCGCTGCGCATCGATCCGCGCCTGCCGTATCAGCTTCGCGGCTGGCCGCACCAGTTTCGGCAAATCCTGATCTGTCTCATCACCAACGCCATCCGCCAGGTGGACAAGGCCAGAGTGCGCGTCAATTTCGAGGCCGCCGACCTGGGCGACGACACCGTCGTCTTGCGTCTCGCGGTGGCGAGCGGTTTCGCCGATCGGCGGCTGGAGACCGCCGACGAGGCCGCGGAGATCGATGAGGACAGCCGGCATCTGGCGCTGGCGGTGGCCCACCGGCTCGTCGGGCTGATGGGCGGTCGGCTGACGGCCGACAGCGATGCGCGGCGCGGTTTCTCGCTGGCGGTCGAGCTGCCTTTCGCGATCGACCAGGCATCGCTCGCCTTGCCGCTCGACCTTGCGGGGCTGCCGGTGCTGATCGTGACCAAGGATGCCGAGTTCGTCGGCGATCTGATCGAGCCGCTTGAAGCGTGGCGCGCCGATGCGCGCTGGATCGGCGCCGGCGACGCGGCGCTGCAATATCTCGACAGCTTCGATACCGGGCCGCGCCGCGGCGTGCTGATCGTCGACGGCCGCGGCGATGTGCTGCAGGCGCTGAGCTGGGCGCATCGCGCGATGGAAGAGCGTACGGCGGAGCCGCTGCATCTGCTGTTTATCGCCGACGAAGCGCGGATCGACAGCGTTATCGGCCTTGCCGATGGTGAGCTTGACGGCATTCTGCCGGCGCCGTTCACGCACGCCGCGCTGCGCGCCGCGTTGCACGCGCTGCGCGTCGAGCCGGCCGACTGGTTCCTCAGCGACACGCCGCCGGCCCTCGACGAACCCGCGCCGGTGACGCCGCGCCATCCGGTGCAGGAAATCGCGCCGTTGCGCCAGGCCGCGGAGTCATCAACGGGGACGCCGATCGGCGAACCGTTGGAGTCGCCACCGGCGCCCCTGTCGATGCCGACGCCGAACGAAGAGCCCATCCGTTTCGCCCCACCTCGTTCGGCGCCGCCCCGCCCCGCGCCGGCGTCGCGGCGGCAGGAGATTCTCGTCGCGACCGCCAATCCGGCCAACCGCAAGATCCTCGGCTCGATCCTGGCGCGCGGCGGATACATCGTGCATTTCGCGGAAGATGCCGACGATGCCCGGCAGGGTCTGGAGACCCGCGAGATCGACGCGCTGGTGATCGACCTGACCGGCTATGCCGGCGCCGATTACGGCGCCGCGCGGCTATGCCGCCGGGCGCGGCCGACCTTGCCGATCATCGCGCTGACCGGCGACAGTTCGGAGATTGCCGAGCGTCGCGGCCGCGCCGCCGGCATTGACGCCGTGCTGGGCAAGCCGGTCGAGCCGCGCCGGCTGCTCGGCGCCCTCGCCACCGCGCTCGAACAGCCGGAACAGGCCGAGGCGGGGCCACGCGGTGTCGTGACCGAACTCGCCTCGCATCCACGCTTTGCCGGCGAAGCCGCGGCCGCGGGCGACCGCGGCATGGCCGCGCTGGGAGAGGAGGGCGAGGCGCTGCAGACGCTGATCGACAATTTCCGGATCGATTCCGCCCGCATCGTCACCGATATCGACCAGGCGGCGGGTGCCGGCGACGTGGCGGCGTTCGACGAGGCCGTACAGGCGATGTACGCCTGTACCGAGGTGTTCGGCGTCCCTCGCATCCGCGACATCCTCGGCACGATCCGCGAGCCGACCCCGGCCAAGCTGCGCCTGCAAGGCGCCGATTTCGTGCACCGGCTGGAGAGCGAACTGGCGCGGCTCGATGCGGCGCTGGCCGAATATCTAAAGTCCGCCAACTGACGGTGTTTCGGCGGCGCGCACCGACGGGTGCGTAAAACCGCGCCGCTCGGCAAGCAGCGCCAACGCCCGGTCGCGATTTTCCCAGCAGACCTCGACGTAATAGATCGCGCTGGCCGCGACAAACACGCCGAGCGCGTCGTTGAAGCTGCCGACCGCCATCTCGAACTCGGCGTTGCCGGTGGCGCGCTCGCCGAGCCGCAGCAGCGCGCCGCCGAGATTGTTCTGGGTCATCGCCCATTGCATCGGCGCCCGCTCCCGCGTGCATTCGGCAAGCGCGTCGCGGTAGCACTGCACCGCCTCGTCCATGCGGCCGATGCCGTTGTCGCGCTCGCCGAGCCGGGCTAGCGCGTTGCCGAGATTGTTCTGCGTCATCGCCCAATCGAGTGGCCAGCGCTCGCGCGGGTACTGCCGCAGCGCTTCGCGATAGGCGGCGATCGCCTCGCGCAGCCAGTTGGCCTCGTTCTCGCGCTCGCCGAGGCTCGACAGCGCATTCCCGCAATTGCTCATGGTGCGCGCCCAGTCGAGCGGGCTGCGGTCGAGGCGGTATTCCTTGAGCGCCTCGCGATAGGTCAACACCGCCTCGCGCAGCCGCCGCCCGCCGACCTCGCGTTCGCCGATCGCCGCCAGCACATTGCCGAGATTGACCTGGGTCATCGCCCAGTCGAGCGGCGCGCGCTGCCGGGTGCGCACGCGCAGCGCCTGGCGATAGGCGGCAGCGGCCTCCTCCAACCGCGCGGTGCCCGTCGCGCGCTCGCCGAGGCTGCGCAGCGCGGCGCCGAGGTTGTGCTGGGCCATTGCCCAGTCGAGCGGCACGCGCTCCGGCCGGTATTCCTTAAGCGCCTCCTGGTAGGCCGCGACCGCCTCTTCGAGCCGCGCGGGACTGGCCTCGCGGATGCCGAGATTGCGCAGCGCAGCGCCGAGATTGTTCTGCGTCATCGCCCATTCGAGCGGCGAGCGCGAGCGGGTGTAGACTTCGAGCGCACCACGGTAGGCGGCGACGGCCTCCTCCAGATGCACGGTGCCGGATTCGCGCGCGCCGAGCGCGGCCAGCGCATTGCCCAGATTGTTCTGCAGCATCGCCCATTCGAGCGGCGCGCGGTCGCGGTTGTAGCGCTGCTGCGTGGTGCGCAGCGCGGTGATCGCCTCGGCGAGCCGGGCGGGCGTGATCTGCCGCGAGCCGCCTTCGGTCAGCGGGGCTTCGTCGACGGTGGTCGTCGGCAGGCGGGTAACGGCGGCGGCCATAACCCGACAAACTCGGCGCTTTGTTCCTGTGAGGCAACGAATCGCGGGAATTCGGCCAATTCCGGCGGGTTATGGCGATCGCCTGCCGCGGCGGTACCTCTCAACCGCAACGGCGATTCTCGCCGCGGCATTGCCCGTCGGGGGCGAGGACGCCATGCTGCACAGAGGAAGGGGAGAGGGGGCATGGCGGAGGGGAGCGGTAAGCGTGTCGGGGTGATCGGCGCCGGCATGGTCGGTATTTGCGCGGCGAGCTATCTGCAGCGCGAGGGGCACAGCGTTTTCCTGATCGATCCCAACACGCCCGGTGAAGGCGCTTCGTTTGGCAATGCCGGCGCGTTCAACGCTTCGTCGGTGACGCCGATGTCGGTGCCGGGCATCATCAAGAAGGTGCCGGGGTGGCTGCGCGACCCGCTGGGGCCGCTGTCGCTGCGCTGGAGCTATCTGCCGGCGGTCCTGCCGTATCTGTGGCGCTTTGTGCGCGCCGGGACGGAGGAGAAGGTGCACGCCCAGGCACGGGCCCTGCGGCCGCTGGTCGGCGCAACGCTGTCGGCGCTGCAGCCTTTGGTCAAGGATGCCGGGGCCGAGCACCTTGTGCACCAGCGCGGCCATCTTTACGTCTACCGCTCGCCGGAATCACTGGCGAAGGACGGGCTGGCGTGGACGCTGCGGCGCGAGAACGGGGTCGAGGTTGATGAGTTCGACGCCGACGAACTGCGCCAGCTCGAACCGACGCTGTCGCGGGATTATGTGCGCGGCCTGCTGGTGCGCGAGAACGGCCATACCAGTAATCCGTTCGGCTTGGTCAGCGCCTTGGTCGAGCATTTCGTGCGCAACGGCGGCGCGATCATTCGCGCCGAGGCGCTGGGCTTCCGGCTCGATGGCGGCAAGCTGACCGCGATCCGCACCGAGGCCGGCGAGCTGGCGGCGGACAAGGCGGTGGTCGCCGCCGGCGCCTGGTCGAAGCCACTCGCCGCCTCGCTCGGCGATGCCGTGCCGCTCGAAACCGAGCGCGGCTACCATCTGATGATCCGCGATCCCGAAGTGATGCCGAAAATCCCGACCGCCGACGGCGACGGCAAGTTTGTCGCGACACCGATGGATACCGGGCTGCGCTTCGCCGGCACCGTCGAGCTCGCCGGGCTCAAGGCGCCGCCCGATTGGCGCCGCGCCCGCATCCTGTTGCAGCAAGGGCGCAAGATGCTGCCGGGGCTCGCGGCGCAGCACGACGAGGACCGCATCTCGGTGTGGATGGGCCACCGCCCGTCGATGCCCGAACTCGCTGCCGGTGATCGGCAAGTCGCGGGCGACGCCGGATGTGATCTACGCCTTCGGTCACGGCCATGTCGGGATGACCTCGGCGCCGATGACTGGACGCGTCGTCGCCGACCTCGTCACCGGCCGCAAGCCGTCGATCGACATTTCTCCCTTCAGCCCGGCACGTTTCTGATGGAGGCGCTGACCCGCGACGTCTTCCAGGGCCTCAACCTGCTGACCTTGATCGGCTTTGTGGCGATGGGCATCGGCATCAACCAGAGCCGGCAGGGGAGGGCGCGCGCCCCGGTCGCGATCGCGCTGATGGGGATCGGCACGGTTTTGGTGTTCGCCGGCCTCTATTTCGCCCATGAGACGAGTTGACCGAAGTTTCCTCTCTTTGGAACGTGCGCGCCGTCTCGACGCCACAAACTGACGGCGGGAGACGAAAAGCCGGAAATTTTGCTTTTGGCGACGGCCGCGCTAGCTTGCCTGAAAAATCGTGTTGTGATCCGGCAAAATCGACCATTCACTGCCGAGCGCGCCGAGGTTCTGCACCCCACTGATATTGCCGTTTGCCATGTCGAAATCGCGGAGCGCGCCCGTGTTCTGCCGCGCCAGGATGTCGGCGGTGCCATTGCCGTTAAAATCGCCGATGCCAACGATCGACCATTCACTGCCGAGCGCACCGAGGTCCTGGAAACCGCTGATGTTGCCGTTCGCCAGGTCGTAAACGCGGAGCGCGCCCGTGTTCTGCCGCGCCAGGATGTCGGCGGTGCCATCGCCGTTAAAATCGCCGGCGCCAACAATTGACCATTCGCTGCCGAGCGCACCGAGGTCCTGCGCCCCACTGATGTTGCCGTTCGCCAGGTCGTAAACGCGGAGCGCGCCCGTGTTCTGCTGCGCCAGAATGTCGGCGGTGCCATCGCCGTTAAAATCGCCGACGCCAACGATCGACCATTCAGTGCCAAGCGCACCGAGGTCCTGCACCCCACTGATGTTGCCGTTCGCCATGTCGTAAACACGGAGCGCACCCGTGTTCTGCCGCGCCAGAATGTCGGCGGTGCCATCGCCGTTAAAATCGCCGGCGCCAACGATTGACCATTCAGCGCCGAGTGCACCGAGGTTCTGCACCCCGCTGACATTGCCGTTCGCCGTATCATAAACGCGAAGCGCGCCGCTATTTTGCCGCGCCAGAATGTCGGCGGTGCCATCGCCGTTGAAATCGCCGACGCCAACGATCGACCATTCAGTGCCAAGCGCACCTAAGTCCTGGACCCCACTGATGTTGCCGTTCGCCATGTCGTAAACGCGAAGCGCGCCGCTGTTTTGCCGGGCGAGAAAATCAGCGGTGCCGTGGTCGTTAAAATCGTCCGGCGGCTGTGAAACGATCGCGGTGCGGAAACCATGATCGACCCCGTTGCTGTCGACGTAGTAGCCGACAATCTGGCCGTTATCACTGACGCCCTGGGCAAAGCTTCCTTTTGTGCCGAACGGATCGTCGACCGTGGTGAAGGTACCCTTGTCGTCGAGGAATCCGTGATGCAGACCGTTGCTGTCGATATAGGTGCCGACGATCCGGCCGGTCTCGTCGATGCCTTCGGCGAAGGTTCCGCCCGTACCGAGGGGATCATCAACCGTCGTGAAGCTGCCTTTGTTATCGATAAAGCCGTGCGCCAATCCGTTTGTATCCAAGTAGTAGCCGACAATCTGGCCGGGATCGTTAAGGCCCTCGGCAAAGGTTCCTTTTGTGCCGAACGGATCGTCGACCGTGGTGAAGCTACCCTTGTCGTCGAGGAAGCCGTGATTGAGGCCGGTGCCATCGATGTAATTGCCGACGATACGGCCGGGCTCATTGATGCCCTCGGCGATCGTGCCCTTCGTGCCAAGCGGGTCGTCGACGGTCGCAAAGCTGCCTTTGTCGTCGAGGAAGCCGTGCTCGAGGCCATTGCTGTCGGTGTAGAAGCCGACGATGCGTCCGGGATCGTCGATATCGAGCGCAACTGTCGAGACACCGAGTGGATCGTCAATTGTGGTGAACGTCCCCCCGGTGTCGAGGAAACCGTGTTTAACGCCGTTGGCATCCGTATAGCTGCCGACCACGCGGCGCGGCTCATCGATCCCGACGGCCTGGGTTGCTGACGCGCCGGGAACATTGATCGAAAAGAACGTGTAAGCCATTGGCGTGCCCCCCAAATTTAAATTTGGATGAGGCTTAAACGCAGCAATGCGATTTAGGTTCCTGTGATATTCGCGTGCCGTTTTGTAATTGCAGTTGCCCCGACGGCTCAAGGGAGCAACCATAGCGTCAGCGTCAACGCCCTGGGAAATCCGGGGGAATGCCGGATACGCGGCATCCTAAAAAGTCGACAGGGAGGATAGCGAGATGAAGACCGGACACCCCGCATATGCCGGTTGGACTCGCCGTGACATGCTGCGCGGCGGCGCGGCGGCGTTGATGGGGGCTTACGGGCTGTCCCCGCGCTACGGTCTCGCGGCCGACATGCCGCTGGAATATGACGGCTCGAAATTTCAGATGGCGGCGGCGGAGCCCAGCCCGAAGCGTGGCGGGGTGATGCGCTACGGCATCCTCAACCGGCCGCCGCATTTCGATGTGCATCAATCCGGCACCGTCGGCAACATCGGCACCCAGGGTTGCATGTTCGACAATCTGATCCGGCGTGATCCGCGCGACAGCGGCAAGAGCATCGTCCCCGATCTGGCGCATAGCTGGGAAATCAGCAAGGACGCCAAGACCTATACCTTTCACCTGCGCCAGGGTGTCCAGTTCCACGATGGGACGGATTTTACTTCGGCTGATATCAAAGCGACCTTCGACCGCATCAGGAAGCCGCCCAGCGGGGTCAGCATCCCGCGCACGCCGCTGTTCCGGGCGGTCAGCGAGATCAACGCGCGCGACAAGTACACCGTCGAGTTTAAGCTCGACGCGCCGCGCTCGGTCAATTTTATGATGTCTGCCTTTGCCAGCGGCTGGAACGTCGTTTTCAGCAAAAAGACGCTGGAAGAGAACAATTACGACCTGCGCAAGGTGTTCAACATCCCCGGCACCGGTCCGTTCAGGACGCAACGGCGGGTCGAGAACGAAGTCTGGGTGATGGAGCGGAACCAGAACTACTGGAACAAGGGGCTGCCGTATCTCGACGGTCTCGAAGTTTACCATCTCCTGCCGTTTTCGCCGGAGCTTGGGGCGGCCATTCTGTCGGGGCGGGTGGATTACGCGCGCGCGCTCGACCCCGGCACCGCCCGCAAGGCGGCGACCATGCCCGGCCTGTCGACCGCCAAATTCTATCAAAGCGTCATTCACGCGACCTGGATGAATGCCAAAAGACCGCCGTTTGATGATCCGCGGGTGCGGCGCGCGATGCATCTGCTGTTCGACAAGCAGGTGCTGGTGGATGTCGTGAAGGATGTGTCGCCGCTAATGACCGGCGGGTTCATCTATCCGTTTTCCGAGTTCGCCACGCCCAAGGACCAGCTCGTCAAGCGGCTTGGCTACCAGGAGGATTCCGGTCCCGCGATCAAGGAGGCGAAAGCGCTATTGGCTGCTGCCGGCCAGACCAAGATGCGCGACCTCGATTTCATGGTGCGCGACCTCAACCACCACAAGCTCTTCGCCCAGGCCATGCAGGCAATGCTGAAGGAGATGGGCATCCAGGCCAATCTGCGCACGGCGGTCGAGTCGATCTGGTTCGGCGACGCGACGGCCGGCAACTTTGACTTGGCCGTCGGCGCGATCGTGTCGACACTGCTCGATCCTTCGGATTATTTCAATGCGTGGTACCGCACCGGCGGACCGCAGAACTACTCGTTCTGGCACGACGAGGCGTTCGACAAGCTGGTGGATCAGATCGACATCGAGACCGATCCCACCAAGCGCCTGGCGCTGGTCCGCCAGGCCGAGGACGTCATGGAGCAGGACCCGCCGCTGGTGCCGGTCGCCTGGGAGAACATCCTCGACGTCTGGTACAACTACGTGAAGGGCCACAATCCGAAGGATTATTTCGGCATCTACGATGTGGTCCGGTTCGACACGTACTGGCTCGACAAGGCCTGATCAACGGGCTTTGTCGTCGCGAGCCGGGCCGATCGGCTCAGCTCAGCTCAGCTCATGCTGGCGGCGGAGAGCGGTGACGCCTCCGCCGCCGGTCGCGTCTTGCGCCGGGACAAGCCTCGGCTTACAGCCCGCAGTTCGGGTAATTCGGGTACGGGCAATAGGTCGAGGGATAGCCATAGGCGGGTGCGGGGTAGTAGTAGTTCGGCGAGGCGGCCGCGGCGCCGACCGCGGCGCCTACCGCGACACCGGCAGCGACGCCGCCCCAGCCATAGCCACCGCCGCCGCCGTAATACCCGCCGCCGGAGACGTTGACGTTGCGGTTCACATTACCCACATTGACGTTACCGCGGTTGACGGTGTTGCCGCTGAAGTTGCCGCGATTGCCGCCGGAGACCCCGGACCAGTTCCCGCCGCCACGGTTGAAGTTGCCTCCGCCCCCTCGTCCGGCGTAACCGCCGCCACCTCTGCCACCGCTGAAGCCGCCACCGCCGCCGCGGCCGCCACCGCTGAAGCCGCCACCACCTCGGCCGCCACCACCTCGGCCGCCACCACCACCGCCGCGGCCGCCCCCGCCGCGCACCAGCACCAGCGGCGCATCCGTCGCACCGGCCGCCGCGGCAGCGATATCGCGGGGCGCAGCGCCGCCCAAGGCCGCTGGGGCGGCGGGTACCGTGCTCGCGGTCAACGCGATGACGGCGATTGGCGCTATGTAAAGCAGATGCTTGTTCATCTCTGCGGCCTCCCTTGATGTATTCGGCCTCGGTCGTTCCGTCGTTCGCGAAGAGCTTGCGGCGCGGACAGCAGTCTTGCAAGATGCTTTAGACGGCGCGCGTTGGAAATGGCGCGATAAACCGGACGCGGACAACAAACGTTCTCATATCGGGGAGCAACGCGATGAATGGGAAACCTGCAATTTTATTGTTGTCGGGCTTGTTGTTTGCCTGTGCACCAGTGCCTCCGCCGCCCGCTCCGGCGCCGGCGGCGCCAGCCCGCGCGGCAGCCCCGGCTCCCGCACCGGCGCCCGTCGACCGTTTCGTCAGCATCCAGGGAGCGCGGTGCGGCGAACTGATGGCCTTGCAGCCCGACGATCGCGTCGAGGCATCGATGTTCTATATCGGCTATATGGCGAGACGCTACGGGGTAAGGGCCGTCAATGTCGGGCTGATCCCCACTATGGTCGGCCTCGCAAGCGATTACTGCGCGGCGGAGCCCGATCGGACCATCGTGAGCGTGTTCGCCAAGGTCTATCGCGACACCCGAGGACGGCGGGCCAGAGACGCCATGACTTACTCAGTCAGGTGATCCGAGCAACTGCCCCGAGGGTCCTCACGCCAACCGCCACCGGCGAGACTGCGGCATTTCAAAAGGGCGGGCGTCGGCCTATGCTCGACGTGCCCATTTTCACGGAGGGTGACATGGCCAACGACGTTTCGCCCATCAGCGTGTCCACCGGCATGAAGCCGGTTCATACCAGCGCCAAGGCGCCGGTGATGACCCCCGGCCGCCGCGATTTCTTCACCTATCGCGATCTCGGCATCTCGGAAGGCAGCGCCGGCAAGATGCGCGGTCAGCTGATGAAGGCCAAGAACGGCATGACCGAGCCGACCGGCTGGCACTACCACACCTGCGAGAGCCAGTTTGTCTACTGTCTCAAGGGCTGGGTCGAGCTCGAATTCGAGGGCGCGCCGACGGTCCGCATGGAAGCCGGCGACTCGATGTTCATCCCCGGCGGCTGCATCCACAACGAGCTGCGCACCTCGAACGATGTCGAGATCCTCGAAGTCTCGGTGCCGGGCGAACTCGGCACCGTCCCGGTGGACGCCCCCGCCGGCCACTGAGGTTGAGTCGCGGCGCCGACGTTAATCACCTCCCAGGCGTCGTCCCGGCGTAGGCCGGGACCCACGTTTCCGTTGCTTTGGCGGCGGAAAAGTGGATTCCGGCCTTCGCCGGAGTGACGAGGCGTTGATCTGTCTAACCCAAGAGGCTCCCTCGCCCATGACCTCGGCGCGCAGCAACGAATACCTAATCCCCGAGACGATGAAGGCCTGGGTGCTCGGCGGGCCGGACGAGTTGTCGCTGGTCGACAAGAAGGTCCCGGAGCCGGGGCCGGCCGAGGTGCTGGTGCGGATCGATGCGATCGCGGTCTGCGCGACCGATATCGAGGTGTTGAAGCACGGCGTGCCGGCGATGATCGAGGGCGAACTGCCGTTCAACAAGGGCTTCACGCCTGGCCACGAATACATGGGCACGGTCGTTAAGCTCGGACCGACGGTGGACGAGTTCGCGGTCGGCGACCGGGTCTCGGTCGAAATCCATGCCGGGTGCGGGCGCTGCCCGCGCTGCCGCGAGGGCATGTACACCTCGTGTCTCAATTACGGCTGGCATTCGAAGGGCCATCGCGCCAACGGCTTCACCACCGATGGCGGCTTCGCCGAATACGCGATCAACAACGTCAACACGATGGTCCATATCCCGGACAGCATCAGCGATGCCGAGGCGACGCTGATCGTTACCGCCGGCACCGCGATGTACGGGCTCGACGTGATGGGCGGGGTCATCGCCGGCGAGCCGGTGGTGGTGGTCGGCCCGGGGCCGATCGGGCTGATGGGGGTCGGCGTCGCCAAGGCGCTGGGCGCGCAGCCGGTGATCCTCACCGGCACCCGCGACAGCCGCTTGGAGATGGGCAAGAGGCTCGGCGCCGACCATGTCGTCAACGTCAGCCGCGAGGATCCGGTCGAAGCGGTGATGCGGCTGACCGGCGGTAAGGGCGTCAATTACGTGCTCGAATGCTCGGGCGCGGCGAACGCGCTCAACGAGGCGGGGCGCATGGTCACTCGCGGCGGGCGCATCTGCCTCGCGGCGTTCCCGCACGAGCCGGTGATGGTCGACCTCGCGCATCTCGTGCGCAACAATATTTACGTCTTCGGCATTCGCGGCGAAGGCAAGAGCGCGACCCACCGCGCCGCCGCGCTAATCGCGCAAAAGCGCTTCGAGGCAAAGCTGATCCACACCCACACCTTCCCTTTGTCGGAGGTGCCGACCGCGATCCGCTACGCCCGCGACCGGGTCGAGGACGCGATCAAGGTCGTGGTGCAGAACCGGGCGGAGTGATGCTCAAGATCGAGATCGAACAGGAAGAGGACGGCCGCTGGATCGGCGAAATCAGCGAATTGCCGGGGGTGCTGGTCTATGCCGCCAGCGCGGATGAGGCACGCATCAAAGCCACCGCGTTGGCTTTGCGGGTTATTGCCGATGAGATCGAGCATCTATCAAATCCAAGTGTGGTGCCGGCCCCCACCCCAATCCTCCCCCGTGACCACGGGGGAGGGAGAGCCGCGTAGCGGCTGGGAGGGGGCCGGCACAGTAGTTGCCACTGAGCGGCTTCACCCTAATGCGCCTGTGGGAGCGCCGCTGCGCGGTGCGCGGCGGTGTGGTGGTGTTGCTGGGCGGGATGCGATGGCGCGGGGGGCAGCGGTGTCACGGCGCCCGCCGGTGACAGCGGCTCGGCCTGGGCGGACGGGATCAGCGGGTGATAGCCGTTATTGGCTTCCTGGCGGCGGATGTCGTTTCCCGGCAGGTGGCTCGGGCTGTACGGGTAGTAGGGCACTGGGCTCGGGCCGGCGGTGATCGGCGCCGGGGCGACAGAAGTTGCTGTCGCCGGCAGATACTTTCGGTAGCAGGCTTGGCGGTCGTCGGCGTCCAGGCGGTTGAAGTTCTTGTTGTGCTCGATGCATTGCTGCATCGCGGCTTCCTTGGCCGGGTCGGAGGGATAGGCGGCAGTGTACTGATCGATGATCTTGTCGCGGTGCACGTACGCCAGGCACGCGACCGAAAAAACCAGTGGGACCATGACCAGTCGCATCGCGGACCTTAAAGGGCGGCGTCATGCTGTCGCGATCGGCAGGTTTGCGCGATCATTGTAAATATATTGTAACGGCCAGCCTCACGCTTGGCCATCATTTCGCGGGGTTGATCATGATTGCGCCGGCTGACAAGCTCACTATCTGCTTCGCGCATGTCGCTTACCGGCTGCACGAGCGGTTCGCGCTGCAGAACACCGGCATCGCCAGCTTTGAGGTACGCGACGCGGAGACGCTCACGGCGCGGCTTCCCGAGGCGAATGTGCTGGTGATTTCCGGGCTGTGGCGCAACAGCCTGCTGGAGCAGGCCGGCAGACTGCGCTTCATCCAGTCGATCGGCGCCGGCACCGACCAGTTTCCGCGAGACGAGCTGGCGAAGCGCGGCATCCGTCTGGCGAGCGCCGCCGGGGTCAATGCGCGGGCCGTGGCCGAGCATGCTATGGCATTGATCCTGGCGCTGGCGCGGCGGCTGCCGGAAGCGCGCGACAACCAGGCGAAGCGCGTGTGGCGCGGGATGATCGGCGACCTCACGCAGCGCGAGGACGAACTCGGCGGCAAGACACTGCTGCTGGTCGGGCTGGGGCAGATCGGCGGACGGCTGGCGCAGTTCGCCAAGGCGTTCGACATGCGGGTCGTGGCGTTTCGGCAGAACCCAGCCGCCGGCGCCGGCGCGGCGGACGAGGTGCACCCAACGCGTGCGTTCAAATCGCTGCTGCCGCAGGCGGATTTTGTCGCGCTGTGCTGCCCGCTGACCGCCGAGACCGAGAATCTCGTCGACGCAGCGGCGCTGGCGGCGATGAAGCCGTCGACCTATCTCGTCAATGTCGCGCGCGGCCGGGTGGTCGACGAGGCCGCGTTGGCCGCGGCGCTGGCTGCGCATCGCATCGCCGGCGCCGGCATCGACGTCACGGTCGAGGAGCCGCTGGCGCCGGCATCGCCGCTATGGGGCATGGAGCACGTGCTGATCACCCCGCACACCGCCGGCGAAACGCGGCGCTACGAGGACAACGTGATCGAGATTCTGCGCGACAATCTCGGCCGGTTATGGCGCGGCGAGACCGTGCTGCGCAATCAGGTGGTTTGAACGCCTCCTGACTGCCGCAGGGTCGGGGTGCGTCCTTCGAGGCTCCCTTCGGTCGCACCTCAGGATGACGGTGGTTTTGGTGGCATCGCACAGGCGCCCGTCATCCTGAGAATCTAACTCGAAATTACCTACGTCATTCCGGGCGACCCCGCAGGGCCGAACCCGGAACCCATGAACACGGTCTTATCCAAGGTGGCTGTGATGTCGGAACCCGCTTTTCGAGTTTCGTGTTCATGGGTTCGGGTTCATCGCTGCGCGATGCCCCGGAATGACGCGTAACAAGCACCCATGCCACGAGCAAAACGCATTTTCCAGTCAGGCTCTGAGGAAGCCGCGAAGCGGCTGTCTCGAAGGACGCAAGACCGCAAGCCGGCACCGTGCTATCTTTGGGACACCGATTTCAGGAGGATTGCGATGATCCATCATCTGTCGATCGCTGCCGCCAACCCCAAGCAGGCCGCCGATGTGCTGGCGGAGCTGATGGGCGGCAAGGCAGTGCCGTTTCCGCCCAATCCGGGCAGCTTCTTTGCGCTGCAGCTCGACGAGCATGGCTCTGGGGTCGAGGTTTATCCGGCCGGCACCGAGCTGGAGCCGGGCGGCGATGTCGGCGGCAGTTTCATGAAGCGCCAGCCGCGCGGTTATGGCTCGACGCATTTCGCACTCAGCGTGAAGACCGATCCGGATACCGTGAAGCAGGTCGCCGAGAAAGCCGGGTGGCATTGTTATGACTGCAATCGCGGGCCGTTCCACGTGATCGAGGTCTGGGTCGAGAACAACACGATGGTCGAGATCCTGCCGCCCGCCTACGCGGCCGAGTACCTCGCCTTCACCAATCCGCAGAAGGTCCTGGCGTCGATGACCGCGGCGGGCACCTCGGCCGCCCGCCATGCGCGGAGCGCCGCTTAGTCAAGCGACGCGACGGGGCGGGTTACAGCGCGGGTTCCTTGCCAAGGACGGCGTCGGCGCGGTCGAACAGGTCGCGACGACGCTGCCACGCCTGCTGGTTACAACTCCGGCTGATGCCGCTGTAGTAATGCAGCAACAGGTCGCGATCCGACAGCGAGGCGCACAACTCGGCCCCACCATCCGTTGTGGCGCCGCACCAGTCGCACCGCGCCCGCAGCCATGCCGGAGAGGCCCTGTCGCGGCTATCCATCGGCATCACCCACTTCCCCTGGACCGTCGAACGAAACTAGCCGCTCGGTCTAGCGGCCATTGTTCAATTCATGGTTAACGGTCGTCATGATCCGCGAGTTCCCGGCCTGCGCAATTTAGTATGCTTGTCAATAAATCGCTGATGTGCGACCCTATTCTAGGGGTTTCGGGCCATTTCCATGTGCTCGACTACAAGTTTAGGGACCACAATGGTTCATCGTCTGAGCGCGTGCCTCGCCGGCACGGCGATAAGCCTGTTACTGTCACCGGCCAACTCGTTCGGCCAGGCGGCCGTTCCCGACGACGCCAGCCTGCCGCTGTTCGAAAATCTGCTCAGCAACGCCAACGGCATCCAGGCCAACCTCGTCTACGCGCAGTCGCTGCAGGCGGCGGGCCGGACCGACGAAGCGCGCGCGATTTACCAAAAAGTCCTAGGCCTCGATCCGAACAACCCGACGGCGACCGCCGCGCTTGCGGCTCTGGGGCCGACGGCTCAGCCCGCTCAATCCGCGCAGACCGACTTTACGCTGCGTTGGGGCGGCGCCTTTGAAACCAACGTGGCGCGCCGCCCGCCGACCTTCTCCAACAATTCCGGCTGGGTGGGCTTCGGCGAGTTGACGGTCAACGATATCCGCCAGATCGGCGGTGTGCTGCTGCAGTCGAACCTCGACGTCTACTCGAACGCCAACACGCATTTTCCCAGTGTCGAGATCAGCTACGTCGTAGCCGACAGCGGACCGATCATCGATTTGGGTCCCAACGGCAAGCTTCGGGTCGCGATCGGCGGCGAATACCTGCTGCAGGGATCGATGGTGGTCCAGCCCGACGGTGGCCACGGCACGCGCAAGTTCACCTATGACGCGCTCGACGCGATCTTCAATTATTTCCCGCCGCAGCCGATGCCGCTGCAGTCGGTGAATGTCCTCGTTGGCTACGACAACTTTACCCACGACCAGGAATTCCGCAGCGGCGTGGTGATGCGGACGACGGCACCGATGGTGTTTTCCGAACTCACCCCCTGGCATACGCAGCTGATCGCGACGCCGGGCTTCGTCTACAACGGCGCCGAGCAGTCCGTCCCCACAACACCGCGACCGGCGCATTATAACGAGATCAATATCGACGTGCTGAGCTTGACACCGTTGGCGACGGGACAACTCGGCTCCAGTGCCGTGTTCGGCAAGCTCGGGTTGTTTGCCGATGCGCAATTCTATGACAGCCGCGACCCGACGCAGAGCAGCAGCGACCGTCAAGACCAGCGGATCATCCCGCTGGCGGGCATTCGTCTGGTCAACTTCATGGGGACGGGCGTGCAGGTCGATATGGATTACCGCTACGACAAGAATTTCTCGAATGATCCTTCGGAGCGGTTCGAGGACCATATATTCTCGATCGTCGGGACCCTGCGGTTTTGAGCGGCGGACCCGAGGAGAGGCCGATGGCTGGGTGGCGTCTAGTCCGGAATCATCATGTCGGCGCGGTGGTCGTCGCCGCATCGCTGCTCGTTTGTGTCGCCGGCGGCGCGCTTGCCAATTCGCAGATCGGCGCCGCGCAACTTGTCGTCAACAACGTTACCGGCACGCTTGCCTCGACCCATGAGCAAGCACCGCTGCGCGCCGGCATCGACGTGTTCCAGAACGAGACGATCAGCACCGGCAAGACCAGCGCCTCCCGGGTGGTGTTCCAGGACAGGACCGAGCTGTCGGTCGGGCCGCTGTCGGAAGTCGTGCTCGACCAATTCGTCTTCGATCCGGACCCGAGCAAGTCGAAGGTCGCGCTGTCGATTGCCAAAGGGGTGGCGCGGTTTTCGAGCGGGCTGCTGCCCAAGCAGGATTACGAGCTCAAGACCCCGACGGCGACAATCGGCATTCGCGGGACGCTGCTGACGATTACGGTGTCGCCGACCAGGGTGTCGACGATTTCGGTGCAGACCGGCTCCGCCTTCGTGACGGCGCAGGGCCGCACCGTGACAGTGGACGCCGGCTATTCGACGCTGGTCCGGCCGGGCTTCCCGCCGACCGTGCCGATCCCCAGCCCGCCGCTACCCGACAGCGCGACCGAGATGCTGCTGCTGCTCGACGTGGCCGCGGGCCGCGCGCCGCTCGGGACGCAGGTCGGTACCCGAGCCTCCGCGGTCGAGATGCCGCAATTGGGCGGCAATCTAATGGTGTCGCCCAACATCGATCCGCAGAAACAATCGGAAATCCGCGGTCACAAATATATCGGTGACCCGTAACCGCTTCGCCGGCTAGCGGCGGGCGGTAACGCCCGCCAGCGCTGCGGCGGCACGCAGATCAGCAACAAACCGCTCGTTTGCGCCACCTTGTCGGCCTCGTCGCGGAGGCGCAGTAGCAGCGACGAGGGGTGGATTGTCACGCGCGCCTTGGTGCCGTCAGGCAGCATGTGCACCGTATCGCGGGCGGTCGTGATCGTCATGACGCGACCGAAGACCCCGCGAACCGCCGTGGCCCCCCAGCACGACCGCGGGCGCACCAGCGAGCGTTCGAGGTCGAGCCACCAGCGGCAGGCGTCGATCTCGCCGGCGTCCGGCCGCTTGTGCAGCCGCCGCTTGCCGCGCTGCTCATACTGGAAATGCTTGACCGCGTTGGTGACGAACACCTTGTCGCGAGAAATGCCGCCTTCCGCCAGCGCGCGATCCAGCAGCCGCCCCGCCGGACCGACAAACGGCTTGCCGGCGAGGTCTTCGCGGGTCGCCGGGCTGCTCGCCAACCAGCATCGGCGCCGCCCTCGGATCGCCTTCGCCGGAGACGACCTGGGTGGCCCCTGGTAGAGGCCGCAGCGCCGGCAGATGGCTTCGTCGCGGCGCAATGCGGCGAGGGAAACGGGAGCGGTGGCGAGCAGATCGTTCATGGCTGATGCGGGAGTTGTATACGCTCGCGCCGAGTGCCTGCGCCGTCACCGAGCAGCCGCAAAACTTTGAGAATGTCGGCCCCGCCCAACTTCGGACGCGGCCAGGCAGGACCGCGACCTTGCGTCGCGCCAGACGGACCCGAGACGCGGCCCGGCTGTTTCTGCAACTGGCCGTGTCGTTCGAGCGGCACGCCGGCAGTAAGGAAAGCGCACTTCCCCGTCACCGCAGTAAGAGGCAAGCATGCTCAGCGACCTGCAACTCGTCCGCATGGAGACATCGGACGAGCGGTTCGACGACACCATGCAGCGCATCCATGCGTGGCTGGACGTCGAAAATATCCTCCTGGCCGAATTCAAGGTCAGCCCGGGGCCGACCGGGTTCGTGTTCGAGATGGGCTTTCGCAATTTCGCCGATGCGGAGCGTTTCCGTCGCCGTGCCAGCGCACTGAGGGCGTTGGCGTAACGCCGTCGACGCTTCCGGCGAGAGAAATCTCCGCAGAGGCTGAGTTGGAACACCCGCGATGATCCAAGGGTTCTCCAGCAGAAAGGATGGAGGCAACCATGGCTGAAGTGACAGCGGCACGAAAATCGCCGGCGCGGCGTCGGTCTTCGAAGGCGTCGCCCCGCCGGTGGTCGGCGCATGTCACCGAGACCAGCGACGCGCTCGACCTCGAAAAGGATGTGTTCAAGTCCGGCGACGCGGAGGATATCGCGGAATTGCTCAAGCGCTCGGCAAAGCGCAGCCGGCGGCGGAAGTCGAACGCGTTCCGCTCGGCGATGTCGATGCTGACCTTTTATATCAATCGCGCCGGCAAGAACCTGTCGGCCAGCCGCCGTAAGACGCTCGATGCCGCGAAGAATTGGTTGCGTCGCCTGCTCGGGCGCCGGCCGGCCGGCTAGGCCTCGGCCTGGCAGAAGGCGCGTTCGAAGAGACTCGCTTCCTCGCGACTGCGGAAAGTGAGCTGCAGCTCGACGGACCCCGCTGCGGTGACCATGTGCTTGAATTCGACCGGGCGAATGCGGTTGCAATCGAGCCACGGTTCGAGCTGCTCCATGGTTTCGAGCAGCGACACCCCGGTGCGGGCTGCGAAGAACACGTGATGTTCTTCCATCGGCATGACCTCTGTTTCACATTGGTGTGAGAAATCGGCGAATTTCGCTAAATCTTCGGTAACGCGAGCGCGATCTTTCAGTGGCAGCGGGCCAACCTTCGCGCGGAGACCATTGCCGTCGCGTAGCGGTTGACGTTAGAATCATGCGCTATCGTTTTCGGTTCCCGTCCTGAGGGGCGACTTCGTATATGGATGACAGGCGAGGCACCGGACGGCGGGTCTGCCTGTCAATGGCGTTGCTCGCAGCCGCCTTCGCTTTTCCGCGCGATGGTTTCGCGCAAGCGATCGACATCGCGCCATTAGTCACGCCGCCGTTGCAGAAGGTGTTGCCGACACCATCGCCCGAGGTCCTGCCTCCGGCGCTGGCTCCCGCACCAGCCCCGGAAGCGATACCGCCGGGCCCGGCACTGCATGTCGACGACGTGCGGCTGGAAGGCTTCACGGTTTACGACGCAGATGTGTTGAGGCCGTTTTACGGCGACTTGATCGGCGCCAACGTGCCGCGCGAGAGACTGCTTGCCGCGGTTGATGCGCTGCAGACCCGGTATCGCGAGGACGGCTACGTGCTGACGACCGTGCACGGTGCGGCCGAGCATAAGAATGGCCGCCTGGTCTTTGTCATTCGTGCCACCGAGGGCTACATCAGCAGCGTCAAGCTCGACGCTACCGGCGAGATCGGCAGCGTCGGCAGTCTGGTGCTCGACATTCTCAATCATCTGACGGCGGTGGGGCCGGTGCGCAACGCCGACCTGGAACGCTACCTGCTGCTGGTCAACGACATTCCCGGGATCTCGGCGCAGGCAGTGCTGCTGCCGTCAGGGTCGGCGGGCGCCGTCGACCTCGTGGCAAAAGTCGCGCGCAAGCCGTTTGGCGTGCAGTTCCAGTTCGACAACCGTGGTTCACAGCAAGTCGGGCCGTATGAAGCCCTGCTGACCGCGCAGTCGAATTCGTTCACCGGTGCCGGCGAACTGGTGCAGGGCACGTTCTTCAACACCTTCAACCGCGAGCAGCTTTACGGCCAGGTCGACGTGTCGCTGTTTCTCAACAGCGAGGGATTGAAGCTGCGCGGCTATGCCGGGCGCGGCAACACGCAGCCGGGCGGGTCGCTCGAAGGGACCGGGTTCAACTCGGACCTGCAGATCGCCGGCGCCGGGCTCAATTACCCGGTGGTCCGCACGCGCCGGTTCAATCTGTCGGTCGATGCCGCCTTCGACACCTATGATGGGACGATCGACACCTTTGCCACCGGGCGGCTGAGCGATACGCATCTGCGCATTGTTCGTTTCGGCGGCACGACCGATTTTCAGGATACTCTGGTCGGCGGCCTGCCGGCGGCGACCTATTCGATCCTGAAATTCAGCCAAGGGCTGCCGGCCTTCGGGGCGAGCCCCAATTCGCAGGCGGCGCCGGCACGGCCGGGCGAGCGCAACGATTTCACCAAGATCACCGGCGAGTTGACGCGCGTGCAAAATCTCTTCGCACTCGGCGACGCGCAGACCGCCCTCAAGACGTCGGTCGGCGGCCAGTACACCGGCGACATTCTGCCGCCGAGCGAGCAATACCTGCTTGGCGGGACGCGTTATGGCCGCGGCTTTTTCGCCGGTCAGGTCGCCGGCGACCGGGCGATCGGGGCGACCGTCGAATTGCAGCTGAACACCGGGTTCGACGGGTTCGGCTGGCTCAACCCCGAGGGCCGTCTCAACGTGCAATTCTACAATTTCTACGACTACGGCCGGGCTTATAATCTCGTGCCAGGTCAGCCCGATCATACCATTGATTCGATTGGCCTCGGTGCGCGCAGCAATCTGACGCCGTGGCTGTATGCCGAGCTTGAAGGCGTGCGCCGCCTGACCACCCATCCGACCGGTGCGGCGGCAGCCGCGGAAAGCAATTACGCGGTTTTCTCGCGGGTGGTGCTGCAGTATTGAAACAATTGGAGACGGGACAATGCGCCCGCCGCACTTTAAGGTGCCGCCGTGGGCGTCGGGAGCACATTTTCCCGTGCTCTCGGCTGGTGGGTGCTTGGGGGTGATTGTCAGGGGTCGGGGCAACGCGGCGTCGCGCCGCAAAAGTCATCTGCTGCCGGCAGCCGTCACGTTGCTGGGATGGGCTGCCGTTGCCGCGGCCAACCCACAGAACGGCCAGGTGGTCGGCGGCTAGGCGACGATCACCAACAGCGCCCCGAACACGCTGACCATCAACCAGACGACGCCCAAGGCGGCGATCGACTGGCAAAGCTTCAACATCGCGCCCAATGAGACGACGCAATTCGTTCAGCCGTCGGCGAACGCCATCGCGCTCAACCGCGTCAAGGCGCCCGATCCGTCGGTGATCGCCGGGCGGCTCACCGCCAACGGGCAGGTGGTGCTGATCAACCCCAGCGGCATCGTCTTCAGCAAGGGCGCGCAGGTCGACGTCAACGCGCTGCTGGCGACCACGACCGGCATCAGCACGGAAAATTTCATGGCGGGCCGGATGGTCTTCGACCGGCCGTCGACCGATCCGCGCGCCATGGTCGTCAACAATGGCCGCATTACCGTTGCGCAAAAGGGCCTCGCGGCGCTCGTCGCGCCCGGCGTCGCCAATAACGGGGTCATCGCCGCCAAGCTTGGCAAGGTCGTGCTGGCCGGGGCGCAGACCTACACCCTCGACCTCTACGGCGACGGGCTGATCCAGTTCGGCATCGGTCCGGCGGTGACGAGTGCTCCGCTCGGCGCCGACGGCAAGCCGGTGGCGAGCCTCGTTTCGAACACCGGCAAGATCATCGCGCCGGGCGGCACGGTGCTGCTGACCGCGGATGCGGTGAGCGGCGTCGTCGATCGGGTGATCGACGCGCGCGGCACGATCGCCGCGCCGACCTATGCGCAAACCCCCGGCACGGTGACGATCGATGCCGGCGCCGGCAACGCCGCCGAGCTCAGTGGGCGGATTAACGTTGCAGGCCTAAGCCCCGGACAAAGCGGCGGAAATGCCAGTTTGACTGGCGGCTCGGTGAGCCTGGCGAGCAGCGCGCGGATCGATGCGCGCGGCGCGGCCGGTGGCGGCCATGTGACGGTGCGCGCGACCGGTGCGGGGCAGACAAGCCCGGCTCAGACAAACCCTGGGCAGACGGCGAGCGACGCGATCGGCGTCGCGATCGCCGCCGGCGCCAAGATCGACGCCAGCGCGACGCAGAACGGCAATGGCGGCAATGTCTCGGTCTGGTCGGACACGGCGACGATTTTCGCCGGCACGATCCTCGCCAAGGGCGGGCCGCAGGGCGGCAATGGCGGGCTGATCGAAACGTCGGCCGGAGGGCGGCTGGTCATCGGCCAGAACGCGACGGTGAGCGCCGCCGCGCCGCTCGGCAAGCCCGGAACCTGGCTGCTCGACCCGCCGGACCTGACCATCGATACGGCCGCGGCGACCTCCATCTCGAACGCGCTCAACGGCGGCACCGACGTCACCGAGCAGACCACGGCCAGTTCCACAAGCGGGTTTGGCACGGTTTCTTCCGGCGTCGGCGACATCAATGTCACCGGCGCGATTTCCCGGGACTCGTCGGCGACGCTGACGCTGTCGGCCTTTAACAACATCACGATCAGCGCGCCGATCACGATGCCGACCACCGCAAATATCGGCGGGACGCTGGTGCTGACCACTAACAACAATGTCGGCGGCAGCAGCGCGGGCGGGACGCTGAGCTTTGTCATGGGGCAAGGCAACGTCAGCTTTACCAAAGCGGCCAACTCGTCGCTGTTCATCAACAGCAGCGGGCCGGTCAGCGGCAACGGCACGCCCTACACGCTGATCTATGATTTGAGCACCAACCCCGATGGGCTGCAGAGCCTCAACAACTCGTCCGGAAATTTCGCGCTGGCCGTCCCGATCGACGCGACCGGCTTTACCCCCACGGTTTCCAGTGCCGTCGTCGGGCTGTTTTCCGGCAATTTCAACGGATTGGGCAACACCATCTCGAACCTCAGCCTGGGGCCCACCGGCGGTGCCAACTATGGCGGGCCCTTCCTTAGTGTCGGTGTGTTTGGGGGAAACAGCGGGACGATTTCCAATCTCGGTCTGGTCGGCGGATCGATCATCGACACCGATGTTTCCGGGAATGCCGGTTCGCTCGTCGCCTACAACACGGGCACTGTCGCCAACAGCTACGCAACCACGACCGTTACCGGCGACAATGTGGGCGGCCTTGTCGGGCTCAACGACCTCGGCGGCAAGATCATCAGCTCCTACGCCACGGGCGCGGTCACCGGCGGCACTGCGGCCGGTGGGTTGGTTGGACAGAATAACGGGACTATTTCCAATTCCTATTCGATCGGTTCGGTTAGTTCCGGCGGCGACGCAGGCGGACTGGTTGGACTTCTGAGCAGCGGCACGGTGACGACTAGCTTCGCCACCGGGGCTGTTGCTGGGGGGCCGGCGACGGGTGGGCTGATCGGCGAGAACCGTGCGCTTACATCTTTCGCGACGGACTACTGGGACACGGCGACGAGCGGCACGGGCACGGGTATCGGACTCGACTTGGCCCCCGCGACGGCGCCGCCGAACGGGGTGACGACATCGGGGACGACAGGGTTGGCCTCGGCTTCCGTGCTGTCGGTGCTGAACGGCGGCGGGACGGTGTGGGGCAATGTCAACAACCAGACGACGCCGTATCTGTTGACCAATCCCGGCCCGGTCTATCTCGGCAGCGACAGCTCGCCAATCCCGCCGGCCTATACGCTGGTCTTCAATACGACGCAGCTGCAGGCGATAAATAACGGTCCGGCGGGGAATTATGCGCTCGCCCAAAACATCGACGCGATCGGCTATGGCGGCTTCACGCCGATCGGCAGCTGCGGATGCACGCCGTTCAGCGGTAAGTTCAACGGGCTCGGCCACGTCATCGCCGACCTGACGATCAACTCCAGCAGCGGGTTGACCGGGCTGTTCGGCCAGACGGATTCTGCGACGATTTCCAATATCGGGCTGATCGGCGGCTCGGTCACCGACAACAGCATCGGCGCCATCGTCGGCGGGCTGGTCGGTTTCGCCACGAGCACGACGATCAGCAATGTCTATTACAGTGGTACGGTGACCGGCGGTGGCAACCTCGGCACTGTCGGCGGGCTGGTCGGCCTCAACAATGGCGGCACGATCCAGAACGCTTACACGACCGGCTCGGTGACCGGCCCCGCCAATGCCGGCGGCTTTGTCGCCACCTATGTCGGCGGTCTTGTCGGGAACAACGAAGGTACGACGCAGTATTCGTATTCGACCGCCGCCGTCACGGGCGGCGGCTCGCGGTTTGTCGGCGGCGGGCTCATCGGTCTCGACCTCGGCGGCACGACGCAGTTCACCTACGCCGCCGGGGTGGTCAGCGCCAGCGGCGGCGGCGGCGGCGGCGGGCTGATCGGCTCAGAACAGGGAAGCCTGACCGGCAGCTACTGGGTCAGCGACCGCTCCGGCGCGGTCTCGGGCGGCGCGACACAGGCGCTCGGTCCCTTAAGCAGCAGCGGTGGCGTGACGACCCTCACCGCCGCGAGCGGGCCCAGCCCGTTCAATCACAATTCCTATTCGGCATTCACATTCCCCGGCATTGCCGGCGCGACCAATACCTGGGTCATCGTCGACCAGGGCGGCACGATCAACAACAGCGATGGCGCCACCGGCGCGACGATGCCGATGTTGGCCAGCGAGTACCAGACGACGATCCAGAACGCCCATCAGTTGCAATTGATGGCGATGAGCCGCAACAGCAACTACACGCTCGGCCGCGACATCGACGCGACGGCGACCGGTTCCGGCACCAGCAGAACCACGGGCACCGATGTCTGGGGCTGTGCGGCGGCGAGTTGCGCGAGCAGCTTCACGCCGATCGGTTTCAACGGCAGCAATGCCTACACCGGCACGTTCGATGGCGGTGGGCACACGATCTCCACCTTGACGATCAATACAAGCGTCATCCCCGATGCCGGGCTGTTTGGCGCCGTCGGCAGCGGCGGCGCGGTGCAAAATGTCGGGCTGATCGGCGGCTCGGTCACGGACACCGCCGCGCTCGCGGTGGTCGGCGCGCTCGTCGGCGCCAATAGCGGCACGATCAGCAATGCTTACGCGACCGCGGCGGTAAGCGGCCCCGCCGGCGGTTTGGCCGTTGGCGGCTTGGTCGGCACCAATAACGGCTCGATTACTCAATCCTACGCGGCCGGCGCGGTGACCAGTCATGACGGCCCGGTCGGCGGCCTGGTCGGTCAGAATTTTGGCGCGATCCTGCAGAGCTTCGCGGCCGGGGCGGTCACCAGCACCGTCAACGGCAGGGCTGGCGGCTTGGTCGGGCTCAACAACAGTGGCGGCGTGATCACCGACGCCTACGCGGTCGGACCGGTCGCGGCAAACAACGGCGGCAGCGCGGCCGGCTTGGTCGCTTCCAACATTGGCTCGATCACCGATGCCTACGCCACCGGCGCCGTGACGGGCGGCGGCGGCGCACGGCTGGCGGGTTTGGTGGTGGTGAATTCCGGCACGGTCACCAAGGGTTATTTTGACTCCGGCACGACCGGGCCGCCGGATAACGGCATCGGCACGGCGATGACTACGGCGCAATTGCAGGGGACATCCGGCGTTGCCGGTGCCTTCAACCTGGCGACGGACTTCGTCAACCCGGGTAACTGGAACATCATCAACGGCAAGAGCTATCCGTATCTGTGTTGGCAGTTCGGCGGTTGCGGCATCACCCCGCAGGTGGTCTCCGGCACCGTTTACCAGGACCTCGCGGCGAGCAGCAACGCCGGGCCAGGCATCCCCGTGCCCGGCCTGGTCAACGGCATCCAGTTCAATTCGGCGCAGACCCTCGGCACGGTCACGACCGCCGCCAACGGCTACTACTATTACCTGCTCGCGCCGAACACGATCCCGGTCAACAATGATGTGCTGCTCTACGCCAAGAACTATTCGACCGGGAGCGGCACGACCAGCGGCGCGGTGCTCGAGATGCTGTTCAACGGCTCGAGCGCCGGCGCCGACATCCTCGGCAGCACGTTGAATGTGCCCACCGGCGCGACGACGTTCTCGGCGATCTCATCCTCGCTCAACGCGGCGATAACGGCGACCAATACGCTCGGGCTCGGTCTGACCAACACGAGGATCGCCGCCAGCGGCGCCTTCACGGTCGACGTGCCGGTGACGGCGACCACCAACCTGAACCTGACGACCGCCGGCGACCTGGCGCTGAACGCGGCGATCACCGCAAGCGGCAAGACCGTCACGCTGAACTCGTCCGGCGGGATCACCCAGACCCCGGGCATTACCGCCGCTTCGCTGAGGATCATCTCGGTCCTGTCGGTTGACATGGCCGACGCCAACCAGATCGGCACCTTGGCGGCCAGCGTGACCGGGGCCGGCAGCACCTTCGCGTTCCGCAACGACGCGACGAGCCTGTCCATCGGCACGGTCGACGGCACCGCCGGCGTCACGACAAATAACGGCAACATCGTCCTGGAGACGACGACCAGCGGCGACATCACGCTCAACGCGCCGGTCAACGCCAATAACGGCTCGACGACGCTCGGCGCCGCGCCCGGGATGATCGGCATTTCCTCGGCCGGCGCGATCACGGTCAACGACGGCAGCGGGCAGCTGATCGGCTCGGCAGTGGAACTGCTGGCGGCCGACACGGTCACTGCCAACAACATAGTGGCGACGACCAACAGCATTGGCGCTAATCCCAGCGGCGGCGCCCAGGCAGGCACCATCGCCGGCCAGGTCACGACGGCCGGCGGACAATTCCTCTTTCTCAACGTCGACGCCGGTCTGACCGTCGGCACGGTGCAGGTATCGGCCGGCAGCATCAGCCTGCCGAGCCAAACCGGCGTCGTCACGAACGGCGGCGAGATCGACCTGGGCGTCGCCGAGTTTGCCGCCACAACCAGCCTCGCGCTGACGCTGAACGCGCCGGTGAACGCCAATAATTTCGCCAGCGGCGCCGCGACCACGGTGCTGGGCCCCTCGCCGGCGTTGGTGCAGCTGGCCTCGACGTCCGGCGACATCACGCAAAATTCCGCCGGCATCATCGTCGCCGGGCGGCTCCAAGTGGAAGCCATCAGCAGCGGGGGCCCGGCGAACAATGTCGCTCTGACCGCGGCAAACCGGATCGGCGCCGATGATGTCGGGGGGATCGCGACGACGCCCGGCATCGTGGCCGGTGGCGCGCTCGGGTCGTTCACGCTGCGCGACCACAACGCCGGCATCACGGTCGATACGCTGGTCTGCGGCTGCTCCGGCGGCATCCAGACACTTGGCGGCGACATCACCCTGGTGACCACGGGCGCCGGCGACATCACGGTCAACCAGCCGCTCGGCTCCGGCGCCGGCATCAACATCGCCGTCGCGCCCGGCGCGGCATTTACCAACAATGCGACAGCCGGCCTACCACTGTTCTTCGGCGGCATCTCGGCAGCCGGGCTCGACACGACCTTTAGCGGCGGCAACGTCGCGATCCTCGCCGACACGATCAACCTGGTCGGCACCGGGGCCAGTCCCGGGTCGATCAATACCGTCAGCAGCGGCGGCGTCGCAGGCGCCGTCCTGCTCGGTCCGGCAACGCCGACGCGGAACGTCACGCTCGGCGGCTCGCTCAGCGGGACGCTTTCGCTGGCGCAGGCCGACATCGACACGATCACCGCCGGCTCGCTGCAGATCGGCTACCGCAACCCCGACGGCACGACGACCGGCTCGTTCACCGGGACGATCGATGTCGCCGGCCCGTTTGCGACTTCGAGCGGCATCGACGACGGCAGCGGCAACTCGATCCTGTTGCTGGTGACCGGCGGCGGCGTGACCCAGACGGGCGGCGCGCTCAGCGCCGCCGGTCTCTTCAGCGGGCTGTCGCTCGGCGTGCTGGCCGGCGACACGGTGTCGATGCAGCAGGCGAACCAGGTGGCCCGCGCGCTGGCGGCCTATGTCGACGGCGTCGGCAAGGGATTCGGCTTCAACAACACCAACCAGGCGCTGCTGGTCGGTGCGCTGTCCGCGAGCCAGCTCGGCGTCAGCCTCGACGGCAACGGCGTGCCGACCGTCGCGGTGATGACGGGAGCAGCGTCGAACCCGCTGTCCGGCATCACGACGAACAACGGCAATATTGTTCTGCAGACGACGACCAGCGGCGACATCACGATCACCCGCCCGGTCAACGCCAATAATGGCTTGACGGCACTCGGCGCCTCGCCGGGCCAGATCGGGATATCGTCGGCGGGTGAGATTATCGAGGATTTGGGCGGCAGGCTGATCGGTGCGGCCGCAGAGTTGCTCGCCGCCAACTCGATTATTGCAAACAACAACAACAAGCTCGGTTCGGGAAATAGCGGCGGGCTTGCAACCGGCCGCGGGCTGATCGCCGGCAGCATGACCAGCTCCGACCCCCTCGCGGGCTTTCTATTCGTGAACTTCAACGCTGGTCTTGAGGTCGGCACGCTGCAGGTCAGCGCCGGCAGCATCAACCTGCCGTCCCAAACCGGCGTCGTCACCAATGGCGCCGCAATCGGTCTGGTGGTCGACCAGCCGGTTTTCGGCCCCGGTGTCGGGTTGAAGCTCAGTCAGCAGGTCAACGCCAACGGAGGCTCGACCACACTCGGCTCATCGCCGGGTTCGGTGGAGCTGGTTGCCGCCGAGTTCGCCGGAGACATCACCCAGACCTCGACCGGCATCGTCGTCGCCTCGCAACTCCTTGCCGGGGCGGATAGCGGCAGCGTCACTCTGACCGCCGGCAACCGCATCGGCGTGCTCGACAGTGGCGGTGTCGCGACGACGGCCGGTGTCGTGTCGGGATATGCGTTCAACAATTTCAGCTTTGTCAACGCCAATGCCGGGATCGACGTCGGCCTCACCTGCGGCTGCGTCAGTGGCATCGCAACCGATAACGGCGACATCAACCTGGCTACCATCGGCGCCGGCGCGGTTACCATCAACCAGCCCCTGACCGCGGGCAATGGCATCAATATCGCCGTTGCGCAGGGCTATGGCTTTACCAACAACTCGACCGGCGGCGTTATTTCTCCGCCCGGGATATTCGCGGTCGCCGGTCTCGACACCAGCTTCTCCGGCGGCTCCGTTGTGATTCTTGCGGATCAAATCAGTCTGGCGAACGGGACGATCAACACCGTCGATACGTGCGGCTGCGGCGCGGTTGTCGGCGGCGCGGTGGTGCTCGCGCCGGCGACCCCGACCAAGGGTATCGTCATCGGCGGCAGCGACCCCTCCACGCTGAACCTCGCCCAGGCCGATATCGACACGATCACCACCGGCGTCCTGCAACTGGGCTACAAGGCCGACGGGACCGGCACCTCGGCGTATACCGGCACGATCAATCCCGGCACGGTGGCGATCAGCACCGATAACGTGACGGCGCTGCTGCTGGTTACCGGGGGAAAAGTCAGTCAGGGCGCCTCGGGTGCGATCACCTATACCGGCAGCAGCCCATTGCAGCTTGGGGTCCTGGCCGGTGACACCGTGTCGCTGCTCGGGAGCAACGCCGTTCCGCTCCTGGCCGGTTATGTCGATGGCGCCGGCAAGTCGTTCACGTTCCAGAACACCAACAGCGACCTGGCGGTCGGGGCGCTCGGCAGCCAGAGCCAGCAGCGCGCGCTCACGATCGACAGCACCACCGGTCTGCCGACGCCATCGGTCGCGGGCGGCGCGGCGCCGAACCCGCTGATCGGCATCGTCACCAGCGCCGGAGGGAACGTCAATCTCGCCACGACAGGCACCACCGGCAACATCACGATCAACGAGCCGGTCCACGCCGGCGGCCAGATCAATATCGCGGTGGCGCCGGGTTCTCAGTTCACCAACAGCGTGCCGGCGGGCAATACCGATTTAGGTTTCGTCTCAGCCGGTCTCGATACGAGTTCCTCCGGCGGCTCGGTGGTGGTGCTCGCCGACAAGATGAGCCTCTCCGGCGGCAGCATCCAGACCGGCACGGGCGCTGATCTTTCGGCCTATGGGCCGGTGGTGCTCGCGCCGGCGACGCCGAGCATGGACATCGTCGTCGGCGGCAGCGACCCCTCCACGCTGACCCTCGCCCAGGGCGATATCGACACGATCAAGGCCGGCTTCCTGCAGCTCGGCTACAAGGCCGATGGCACCGGCACCTCGTCCTATACCGGCACGGTCAATCCCGGCACGGTGGCGATCAACACCGACAACCTGGCGGCCCTGCTGCTGGTTACCGGCGGGCAGGTCACTCAGTCCGCCCCGGACGCGATCAGCTATACCGGCAGCAACCCGCTGCAGCTGGGGGTTCTGGCCGGCGACACCGTGTCGCTGCTCGGGGATAACAGCGTTCCGATCCTGGCCGGCTATGTCGATGGCGCGGGCAAGTCGTTCATCTTCCAGAACAGTGCCAATCCGGGCGGTGACCTGACGGTCGGGGCCATCAGCAGCCAGTACAAGCAGCGCGCGCTCACCATCGACGGCACCACCGGCCTGCCCACGCCGTCGGTGATCGGCGGTGCCGCGCCGAACCCGCTCGCCGGCATCACCACCAGCAATGGCGATGTGTCGCTCAGCGTGTTGGGCTCCGGCAACCTGACGCTGGCTCAGCCGATCAATGTCGGCACCGGCGCGGTGGTCCTGAATTCGGTCGGCACGGTGAGCGAAGTCACCGGCGGCACGATCACGGCGCAGACGCTGACCGGCAGCTCGGTCGGCGGCGCCGCCCTGGTCGGCAACAATGTGGTCGGCAACATCGGCGCCAGCGGCTGGAGCGACGGCGGGGCGGCGGGCTCCACCGGATTCGTCTTCCACAGCACGCAGAACCTGACGGTTGGCGGCACGATCAGCTCCATTTCCGGGCCGATCAGCTTGACGACCCCCGGGGCTCTCGACCTTCGCGGCGACCTCTCCACTGCCAGCAGCACGGTTACGTTGGGCGCCGGCGGCATCGCTCAGGAATTGGGCACGATCACCGCGGCGACGCTGACGGGAAGTGTGACCCTTGACGCGCGGCTCACCGACCTCAACCAGGTGGCGACGCTTGGGTCCTTTTTCGGCACGAACGGAACGACCGGAACGACCTTCACCTTCGTCAATGGCAAAACACTCACCGTCTCGGGGCCGGTGCGTGCGGCGAGCATCATCCTTACCACCCAGTCGGCGGACCAGGCCGATCTGAACTTGACCGGCGCCCTGACCGGCGGTTCGGTGGTACTGACCGCGGCCGGGGGGATTACCGAGGACGCCTCGACCGGGGCGATCAATAGCACCAATCTAATCGGGATCGCGCAATTCGGCACCGGCGGCACGATCAGCCTGCCGAGCACCTCGAATTCGGTCACGAATGTCACGCTGACCAGCCTCAGCGGCGGGGGAACACTCGGTGGCGGGGCGATCACGCTGGCCAACAGCGGCGATATCAATATTCACGACTTCGGCGCTGCGTTGCAGCATGGTATTGCCACCACGGGCAGCGTTTCGCTGCAAACGGGCCTATCCGGTATGATCGCCGAAGACGGGACGATCATCGCGGATACGCTGACCGGCTCGTTCGCCGGCGCCACGCTCACAAACGCCAACCAGATCGCCAAGCTCGGTGCGATCACCAATACCAGCAACCCCTTCAGCCTGACCGACGCCAGCGCGCTGACCGTGACCGGCGCGCTGACTTCCTCGGGCAACGTGACGCTGACGACGATCGGCACAAACAATGATCTCGGCCTCAACGCCGATATTCTCGCCAACCGCCAAACCGTCACGCTCAACATCTCCGGCGGCATCTTCGAAGACACAGGCACGATCGTCGCCAACACGTTGACCGGCAGCGCTGGCAATGGGGTCAACCTTCCCAACGCCAATCAGGTTGTCAATTTCGGTTCGTTCACATCCACCACCTCCACCATCACCTTCGCCGATGCCAGGTCCCTGCTCGCGTTCGGGTTGAACGCAGGCGTTATCACGCTATCCACAACCGGCGCACGCTCGTTTCTCGGGATCATCGGCGGCCTGACAGCCAGCAACAGCGTGGTGCTGACCTCGTCCGGGACGGTTTTGGAGACGGGCGGCGGCGCCATCTCCACCCCCAATCTGAGCGGCAGCTCGGTCGGCGGCGCCGATTTGAGCCGGGTCAACCAAGTCACCGGCACATTCCAGTTTACGAATACCGCCAGCGGCTCGCTTAACTTTACCAACGCGGGGGGCTTCCAGACCACCGGCACGGTCAGCTCGCCCGGCGAAGTGACCCTGACAGTCAACAATTCGGGGTCGCCGCTGACGCTCGGCGCCGACGTGACCACCGGTGGCACCGTAACGCTGACCTCGGCTGATCGGATCTCCCAGCAGGCCGGCATCATCACCGCCCAGACGCTGACCGGCTCCTCTTCCGGCGGCGCGGATCTGCGCCAGGCGAACAAGTTTGCGATCCTCGACGCGTTCAGCAATACGAGCGGCGAACTGCTGATCACCGATGCGCAGTCGTTGTTGACCGTCAACACCATCGCCGCCGGCACGGGGAATACGACACTGACGACGACCGGCGCCGGCTCGAACCTGATCCTCGGCGGTGATTTCACCGCATCGGTCGGTATCGTGACCCTGAATTCCGCCGGCACGATCACGCAGCTAGGCGGCGGCGGCATCATCAACGCGTCCCGTGTGACCGGGTCGTCGGCCGGCGACGCGGTCCTTGCCAGCAACAATCAGGTCGACATCCTCGGCGGGTTTGCCAGCGGCGGGCTGTTGCGCTTTACCGATGCAAAACCGCTGATGACGTTCGGCACGCTGAGCGCCGCCGGCAACCTGACGATAACGACCATCGGCGCCGGCTCGGACCTCAGCCTCGCCGGCAACGTGACCGCCGGCACCGCCATTGTGACGTTGATTTCTGGCGGAGCGATCAGTCAGGACGGCGGCGTCATCACCGCGGCCACGCTGACGGGCAGCAGCGCCGGCAACGCGACGTTTGGCCAAAGCGGCAACAACATCGCCGCGCTCGATGCGTTTACCACGACGACCGGAGGCGCCGCCGGCGATTTCACGCTGGTCGATGCGCAGACCAGCAATCTCAGCATCACCGGGGCGATAAATGCCGGCGCGGGGACGATCGCGCTGACCACCAGCGCGGCCGGGATCACCGAGGCGTCCGGCGGGGTCATCGACCCCGGCGCATTGGCAATCACCTCCGCCGGCCCGGTGTCGCTCGGCAACGCCAATACCGTCGACACGCTCGCCGCGTCGATCACCGGGAGCGGCGCCGGCTTCCTCTTCAACAATACCGCCAACCCGCTGACCGTGGGCTCGGTGTCCGGCGTCACCGGCATCACCACGAGCAACGGCAGCGTCACGCTGAGCGTGGTGGGCTCGGGCGGCTTGACGGTCAACAACGCGATCAATGCCGGGACCGGCTCGGTCACGGTGGCGTCGGTCGGCAACCTCGCGCTCGGCTCGGGCGGTACGGTGAGCGGCGGGGCGATTACGCTCGCGACCAACGGCAATTTCACCAACAGCGCCGGCGCAAGCGCATTATCGGCCGGCGCGGGACAACGCTGGCTGGTCTATTCGACCAATCCCGCGAACGATAATGACGGCGGTCTGACGCCGGGCTTTATCCAGTATGCCGCGAACTACAATGTGAGCACGCAGACCGGTACGACGCCGGCAGCGGGCGGCAACGGCCTGCTCTACAGCACCGCGCCGCAGGTCACCTTGACCTCGGTCACCAAGACCTATGACGGCACCGCCACCGTCCCGACCAGCGCGAGCGCCTATGCCCTCGGCGGCGCCATCAACGGCGATACCCTCTTGCTCAACACCAGCGGGGTAAGCGGGGCCTACCAGTCGCAGAATGCCGGCACCAGCATACCAGTCGCCCTGGACGGGCTGACGCTAAGCGCGACGCGCGGCGCCATTCCGGTGTTCGGCTACAACCTGGCCAACCCGGGTGGCGGCAATATCGGGATCATCAATCCCGCCGCGCTGACGATCACCGCGTCCAGCCAGGGGAAAACCTACGGTCAGACCGCCTCGCTGGGGACGACGGCGTTCACCACCACGGGTACGCTGTTCAACAATGACAACGTGACCGGCGTGACACTGGCGAGCAATGGTGCGCCCGCTGCGGCGACGGTGGCGGCCTACGCGATCACCGCGAGCGATGCGGTTGGCAACGGACTTTCCAATTACACGATCAGCTATGTCAGCGGCCGGCTGGCGGTGAACCCGGCGGCGCTGACCATCACTGCGTCCGACCAGGCGAAGAGCTACGGCCAGACGGCCTCGCTGGGGACGACGGCGTTTAGCACGGCGGGCCTAGTCAACAGCGACGCCGTGACCGGCGTTACCCTGGCGAGCGCCGGGGCGCCGGGCACCGCAACGGTAGCGGGGTCGCCCTACACGATCAGCGCGAGCAACGCGGTCGGTAGCGGGTTGTCCAATTACACGATCAGCTATGTCGGCGGCCTGTTGACCGTGAACCCGGCGGCGTTGACGATCACTGCGTCCGACCAGGCGAAGACGTACGGGCAGGTGGCCTCGCTCGGCACCACGGCGTTTACCACGAGCACGCTGTTCAACAATGACGCCGTGACGGGCGTGACCCTGGCGAGCGGTGGGGCGCCGGCCACCGCGACGGTGGCGGGTTCGCCCTACGCGATCAGCGCGAGCAACGCGGTCGGCAGCGGGCTGTCGAACTACACGGTCAGCTATACCAGTGGATTGCTGACGGTGAACCCGGCGGCGCTGACGATCACCGTCACGAATCAGGCGAAGACCTACGGCCAGATGGCCTCGCTCGGGACGACGGCGTTTAGCACGGCGGGCCTGGTCAACAGCGACAGCGTGACGGGTGTGACCTTGGCGAGCAGCGGCGCAACGGCGAGCGCGACGGTGGCGGGCTCGCCCTACGCGATCAGCGCGAGCAACGCGGTCGGCAACGGAGTATCGAACTACACGATCAGCTATGTGAGCGGGCAGCTGACGGTGAACCCGGCGGCGCTGACGATCACCGCGTCCGATCAGGCGAAGACCTACGGCCAGACGGCCTCGCTGGGAACGACGGCCTTTACCAGCACGGGCACGCTGTTCAACAACGACGCTGTGACGGGCGTGACGCTGGCGAGCGCCGGGGCACCGGGCACCGCGACGGTGGCGGGCTCAGCCTATGCCATCAGCGCGAGCAACGCGGTGGGCAGCGGGCTATCGAACTATACGATCAGCTACGTGAGCGGACAGCTGACGGTTAATCGGGCCATGCTGACCATTACTGCATCCGACCAGGCGAAGACCTATGGGCAGACGGCGTCGCTGGGGACGACGGCCTTTACCACGAGCACGCTGTTCAACAACGACAGCGTGACGGGCGTGACCTTGGCGAGCAGCGGCGCAACGGCGAGTGCGGCGGTGGCGGGGTCGCCTTACACGATCAGCGCGAGCAACGCGGTCGGCAGCGGGCTGTCGAACTACACGATCAGCTATGCCAGCGGCCTGCTGACGGTCAACCCGGCGGCACTGACGATCACTGCCTCGAACCAGGCGAAGACATACGGGCAGGTAGCCGCGTTGGGGACGACGGCTTTTAGCGCTACGGGCACGCTGTTCAACAACGACAGCGTGACGGGCGTGACCTTGGCGAGCAGCGGCGCAACGGCGAGTGCGGCGGTGGCGGGGTCGCCTTACACGATCAGCGCGAGCAACGCGGTCGGCAGCGGGCTGTCGAACTACACGATCAGCTATGCCAGTGGCCTGCTGACGGTCAACCCGGCGGCACTGACGATTACTGCCTCGAACCAGGCGAAGACATACGGGCAGGTAGCCGCGCTGGGGACGACGGCTTTTAGCGCTACGGGCACGCTGTTCAACAACGACGCCGTGACGGGCGTGACCTTGGCCAGTAATGGCGCATCGGCGAGCGCGATGGTGGCGGGCTCGCCCTACGCGATCAGCGCGAGCAACGCGGTCGGCAGCGGGCTGTCGAACTACACGATCAGCTATGTGGGCGGGTTGCTGACGGTGAACCCCGCGGTTTTGAATGCGGGGCTGACCGGTACCGTCAGCAAGGTCTTTGACGGCACCACCGTGGCGACGCTGGTGCCGGCGAACTATGTGCTGGGTGGCGTGATCGGGAGCGATGCGGTGGCCCTCAACAACCCGACGAGCGGCACTTATGCATCCGCCAACACCGGCACCGGCATTGGGGTTAGCGTCGTCGGCTTGGCGCTGACCGGTGCGGCTGCCGGCAACTACGTGCTGCTGAACCCGGCGGCCAGCGCGAATATCGGTGTCATCACCGCGCCGCCCGCACCACCAAACCCGCCCGATTTCACCGGCGAGCTGCCGCCCTCGACGCAACCGCAGCCGGTCGCCGACGACGAGATGCCAATCGTCCAGCCCTCGCTCTATCAGCCCGGCGAACCGCTTTACGTTATCGGCGGCAATTAGCAAACGGCCGCCGGCACCCGCGAGGAGGGACCGTGCGGCTTGGGTCAGTGGCGGATCGCGGCGCAAAGCGATGGCCGCGCCGAGCCAGCTCATTGCGGACACGGCATCACCCTCCGCTGCGGCGGTGCGTCCGGCGCGCAGACAGAGGTCTGCCGCGCCGGCGAGGTCGCCCGACAATTCCGTGGCCCGCACCCCAGCCAGAAGCACAACCAACGGCCAAGGTTTGGGAGCCGGAACGGGCTCCCCTCCGTATGATGAGACGGGCGTGCCGGCGGTGATCTTGCGCTTGCCGGTTGAGCGCAATTCGCGATCTAATCTTGCGTCCGCGAGAGGGGAGCATGTTTCGGCTGCTGACTGTGCTGGCGGCTTTCGTGGGACTGATGGTCAGTCTCGCCGCAACGCCCGCAAAATCAGAAAAGCGGGTGGCGCTTGTCGTTGGCAACGACGCGTATCAGATCCTCCGTCCGCAATTGGCCAATGCGGCCGCGGATGCGCGTGATTTCGGCCGGGCGTTGCGCGACAGCGGCTTCGAGACGACGGTCAAAACCAATGTCAAACGCCGGGAACTCTACCAGCTGATCGACGCCTTCGGCGCGGCGATAGCGGCATCGCCCGACACCGTCGGCTTGTTCTATTACGCCGGCCACGGGGTTCAGGCGAACGGTAAGAACTATCTGGTTCCGGTCGATTCCGAGCTGGCCAGCGAGGGGGATCTGGAGGCCGAGGCGGTCGACGCCGGCAAGGTGCTCCGGGCAATGGACGAGGCGCACAACAACGTCAACATCGTCATCCTCGACGCCTGCCGCGACAACCCTTTGCCGAAAGCGCGCTCGCTGACGCGCGGGCTGGCGACGATGCAGGCGCCGCGCGGCACCTTCATCGGCTACGCCGCGGCGCCGGGTCAGACCGCGCAGGACGGCGAGCAGGGCGGCAACGGCGTTTTCACGGGAGCGCTGGTCGAACATCTGCGGGATCAAGGGACGCCGATCGAGGAGGTGTTCAAACACGTCATCGCCGGCGTCCAGGCAAAGACCGGCGGAAAGCAGGTTCCATGGATGGAATCTTCGCTCCAGGGCAATTTCTATTTTACCGCGCCGGTCAACGTAACGGTGACCCCGGCGCCGCAGACCGGCCGCGCGGACGACCGCGAGCTGGTGTTCTGGGAGTCGATCAAGGGGAGCACCGATCCGGCCGATTTCGCCGATTTTCTAAAGCGTTATCCCGACAGCGACTTTGCCTCGATCGCGCAGCGCCGGATGGTCTCGCTGCGCCCAGCCGCTGCGCCGGCGCCATCGGCCAGCCCGGCGCCCGCAGCGACCACCGCGCCGGTGCCGCAGGCTGACGCGGCGGAGATCGCGCGCTCGGTGCAGAGCGAGCTGAAGCGTGTCGGCTGCTATGGCGGCGCCGTCGACGGCGTCTGGGGCCCCGGCACTGCGGCGGCCATCCAGCAGTTCAACCAGCGCACCGGCAAGCGCGTCGACACCACGACGGCCAGCCTCAATTCCGTCGCGGCGATCAAGGACCGCGCCGATCGCGTCTGTCCGCCGGGGCCCGTCGCCAAGCCGCAGCCGCGCGAGGGTCGCGACGAGGCCAACAGCGCTTACCAGGCGCCCGCACCGTCGCCCAACAGCCGGGGAGCCGGACCGTACACCAGCCCGGGATCCTCACCGTACGGGAGCCAAGGCGCCGCGCCATCCGGCAAGCGCGACTGCTTCACCTTTAACGGGCAGCAAGTGTGCAATTAACCTCCCCATCGACCATGGCAAAGCGATCCGGCCCGACGACTCCCAGGCGCCGCATATGGGTAGGCACTTTATTGCGGGGCGCGATCTTCGCGCTGTTGTGCTGCGGGCCGCTCGATCCCGCGCTGGCCGAACGGCCGACCGAAAAGACGCTGTGGCTTGCGCTGCCGATCAGCATCCGCTCGGCGTCCGAGCAGGGGCAGATGGTCGTCCGCTGGTTTGTCTATTTCGGCAAGGACGGGACGGCCTATCTGACGGATGAGAAAAGCGGCCCCGAGCACGGTGCCGTGTTGCCGCCGAACCTCGAAACCATCACCAAATCCCAGGGCAACGATGGCACGCAGTTGGCATTGCAAATAACCGGGCCGCTATCGCAGTTCTATGTCCGGGCGCTCATCCACCAAGCAGTCCAGGACACGGCGGTTGGCTGGTATCTCAATATCACCGACGCCAGCTGCACCGTGCTCCGCACCGAGTTCACGGTCAGGCCTGCCCCTTCTCGGCCGCCGGTCTCGACGGCGTCCGGCACGCCGACCTGCCAGCTTTTTCAAGGAAGGCACCTCGATCGCTGAGGACTCTGCCGCGGGCGATGTTCCATTCGGTTATTGAAATTGGTCATTGGTTTTGCCAACGGTTGCTGAGTTCGCTGGAGCTCCGGCGGGGCAGGGGGTATCGCGTGCGCTATCTGATATCGCTGGTCGCATGTCTCGCGCTGCTGTCGGTCAGCGCGGTAGGGCACGCCGAGGGACCTGCCGGCATCGTCATGGCGATGACCGGCGACAGCTATCCGCCGTTGTCGGTGATGGCGGAAATACCGGGCGGTCTCCTGCTCCAGCTGAAGCCCGACACCAAGCTGACGTTCCTGCATTACGGCCGCTGCAAGCTGGTCACGGTGGTCGGGGGAACGCTGGTTCTCCAGGCGGCCGACTACAAGGCCGGCGGCACCGTCGCGAGCGAGACCGATGCGCCATGCCCGCGGGTGTTCGAACTAACCGACGCGGGCGGTGCGGGGCGCACGACGGGCGGTATCGTCGCGCGCGGGATAACCCTGCCGCCGCGTTGGCCGCTAAATCCCCAACTCGCCTTTACCGGCCCGCGCGCCGCCGCCGTGACCAGCGCAACGATCCTCGCGGAAAATCGTCAGCCGTTGCTGCGGTTCGATATGGCCTCGGGCTGGGGTAAACCGCCTGCCGGCGCGGCTCCGCTTCGGCCCGACGGGCATTACACGCTGCGGCTGACATTGCGCGATCAGGCCGAGCCGGCGGACATCTCCTTTACCGCGGCGGGATCGGCCGAGGCCGGCAACCTCATCGTGCTGCGGCTCGACTGAGCCCGTCAGCGGCGTTCGATGCCTCGACCGGTGTTATTGAGGCGCCACTACCGGGTTGTCGTCATCGTTCTGGCCGGCGCGCTCGCGGCGGCGACCAGTTTTCTCCTTGGGCCGGCGATGAGTCCCATCGACGGTCTGCTATACGATTTCTCCCTGACGTTGACGTCCAAGCGTCCCGGCACGGCGGGAGAGCCGGTCGCGATCGTCGCGCTGGATGCCGAAAGCCTCGCCGCGCCTGAGCTTGCGGCAACGCCGCGGGCGCTGTTTGCGCCGGTTTGGGCAAAGCTCGTCGACGGCTTGGCCAAGAGCGATGCCAAAGCGATCGGCTTCGACATCATCTTCGCCTACTCGGCCAACCGGTTCTCCGGCGTCGATGCGGCGCATGACCAGCCCTTTCTCGCCGCGCTGCACGAGGCCCGCGGTCGGGTCGTGCTGGCACGCACGGCCAAGCTGGCGCCGGCGTTTCCGTTTATTGCCGCGGTCTTCGATCCGGCTGCGGATAGCGGGAAACGCGATCCCGGTGGCCTGGCCTATGTCGAGCTGTCGCCCGATGCCGACGGCGTGCAGCGGCGCGTCGCCGCGGCGCTCAAGACGACGGATGGCGTGACCCTGCCGGGCATGGCCGCGGCGCTTCTCGCCCGGGCGGGCGGGCCGCCAATGCCTGCGGAGGTGCTGCTCGCGCCATCGCGACCGCTGGAGGCGATGCCGACCTATCGACTGATCGATGTGCTGCGCTGCCTCGACGCCGACCCGCAGGCGGTTCGCCGCGTCTTCGCCGGCAAGATCGTCCTGGTGGGAACCACCCTGCCCGACGAGGACCGCAAGCGCGCGCCCGACCGTTTCATGGCGCCGCCGTCTATCGTGGAAGCGGCCAGCGGAGGATGCCATCTCGTTCGGGCGGGCGGTTCCGATTGGAGCTCGCGGACGGTGCCGGGCGTCTTTGCGCATGCCGCGGCCATCGAGCAGGTGCTGACCGGCAGTCTGGTGCGTCCACTGTCGGTGAGTGCCAGCGCGATTGTCGCGGCGTCTTACGGTGTCGCGGGCGCGGTCGTGGGATTCGTGTTCACGCCATGGGTCGCCGCGGCGGCGGCGGCGTTGCTCGGCCTGGGGCTTTTCGTCGCCGCGCTCGTCGCCCTGCCGCTGGGGTTCTGGATTCCACTCGTGCTACCTGCGGGTGCGGGCACAGGCGGTATGGTCCTCGCCTATTTGGCACGCTTCGTGGTCGAGGAGCGCGCGCGGCGGCGTGTGCAGCGCGCCTTCAATCATTACCTCGCCCCCAGCATCGTCAGCCGCCTAGCCGACAGCGACAGCGAGCTACGCCTTGGCGGCGAGCGGCGCGACGTCACCGTCATGTTCGCCGATCTATCCGGCTTTACCGCATTGTCCGGCCGGCTCGGCCCGGAGGAGTTGACGAGCCTGACAAACGCTTATCTCGGCTTGTTGGTCAAAGAGGTTGAGGCGACTAATGGCTACGTCGATAAATTCATCGGCGATGCGGTCATGGCCATATGGGGAGCGCCGCCGGCCGATGCCGACCATGCCGCGCACGCGGCGCAAGCCGCGCTCGCCGGGTTCGCCGCGGTCAATCGCGCGAAGGCCGAGGCCGACGCTAAAGGTCTGCCCGGCTATTCAGTCAAGATGGGCCTCAATTCCGGGCCGGCGGTGATCGGCAATGTCGGCGCGCCGGCGCGGTACAATTACACGGCGATCGGCGAGACGGTGAATGTCGCCGCCCGCCTCGAAGGCGTGCCGCACGATTACAATTGCGCGATCGTCATCGGCCCGGCGACGGCGTCGGCAATCGCCGAGCGCTATGTCGTCTGCGAATTGGATTGGGTGCAGGTCAAGGGCAAGGTCGAGCCGATCGCCGTTTACGACCTTCTCGCCGCCCGCGCCGGCGTGGACCAGGTGGAGTGCCGGTATTCGCGCGACTATGCCACCGCCTTGGCGCTCTACCGGCGAGGCGACTTCGCCGCCGCGGAAACCGCATGGCGAGCCCTCGACTATCCGCACCCGACCAGCGAGCCGTCGACACCGCCCGCGGTGATGGCGGCGCGGTGCACTGAATTAAAGGCGGCACCGCCGGATCATTGGGACGGCGTTTTCGTCAAGACGTCGAAATAACGCTCGTGACGGCAAGGGCGCAACCAAACCTACGCCCGGGAATGTTCGATCGGGACGGGTGGCGGCTCGACCGGCGGCATCGGGCGCGGCGGCTCCTCGATCGGCGTTGGCGGATCATCGGGGCCGGGCGGGAATGGCGGCGGATTGCCGGGTGGCTCGGGTAGTCCCGGCTGGCCGCCCGTTCGCCATAATCCTCGATCCGTGAAGTCGCGTGCCATGCTATTCGCCTGTATACGCCTTTCACGGAAAACAGGTCGACGGGGCGGCCTGTTCCCGGGAACCATCGTCAGCGAGCGTTCGTCACCGGCAATCGGCCGCCGGAACCCGGCCGCCCGGACGGCCGTTCGCGGGCCATACTGCCGCCAAGAGAGACCAGATGCTGGTTGTAAAGCCCAACCTCCGCCGCATGCGGGCCTTTGTCGATAGTCCTGCCGAACGGGGCGGTGTGCCCGAACGAGGTCGGGTCAGGCAGCGATTGTCGTGGGAACCGCGGCTGCTTCTCGCTGCCGGTGCGATCGGCGCCGTCGCGGTCGTCGCCATTATCCTGGCGTTGCACTAGCAGCGGCAGGGCAGCGTCGCACCGGCCGCTGCCGAGCGGCGGCGAGCCCTTCCACGAACCCCATAGAGCAGCGTAAGAATTATGGGAAGTGGCGCTGGGGGTTTCGTCATGCTGGCAGATCGATACGGCCTTGCCTTGTCCACCGCATCGGCCACCGCGCGAGAGGCCTACGTCGCGGGTTGCGATCTGGCGCTGACCCTCTATCCCGGCGCCACGGAGGCGTATGACCGTGCTCTCGCCGCCGACCCTGGTTTTGCGCTGGCCCATGCCGGCAAGGCGCAAGTCCTGGTGCGGCAAGGCCATGTTGCCGCGGCACGGACGGCGCTCGCCGCGGCCAAGGACTCTGCTGCGGGTCTGACCGACCGGGAAGCCAGTCATATCGCTTTCTTCGAGCTGGTGTTCGCGGGCCAGATCGACGCCGCGATCGCTACCCTCGATGAACATCTGACCGCATGGCCCCGAGACGCGCTGGTAGTCGCCACGGCCGCGAACCCCAACGGTCTGATCGGCGGCTCCGGCCGGCTTGGGCAAAAGCGCCAGATTGCCGCGCTCATGGACAAAATCGCACCCAATTACGAGGCCGATTTCTGGTTTCTGGCCTATCACGCCATGGCGCTCTCCGAGGATGGGCAGCTTGCGGCCGCCCGGCCAAAAATCGAGCAATCGGTGGCGGTGAACGCGAACAACGCCCATGGCGCGCATGGGTTCGCGCATATTTGCTACGAAAGCGGCGAGCCGGAGACCGCCCGAGCCTATCTGTCGTCCTGGCTGTCCACCTATCCGCGTGACGGGTTTTTCTACGGCCATTTGAGCTGGCATCTCTCCCTTTGCGAAATCCAGCTCGGCGATTGGACGCGCGCCTCGCAGCTGTATCGCGATGCCATCGCGCTTGACCGACATAGCGGCGGGCCACAGCAGAAAATATCCGATGGCGCCGCGTTTCTCTGGCGTTCCGAGCTGGCCGGCCATCCCCGCGACGCCGCTTCCTGGCGCGCATTGTACGACTATGCCAAAGAGGCGCTGCCGCGGCCGGGGAGCGGCCTCGCCGATTTGCACGTCATCCTGGCGCTGGCGGTCATGGGCGACGAGGCGGCGCTCGCCGCCCGAACCCGCCAGATGGAGGATTTGGCGAAAGAGGCGCGCTACCCCTCGGGCTCTTACCTTCCAACATTGGCGCGCGGCTTTGCGGCATTCGAAAGAGCCGATTTCGCCACCGCGATCGACGCCTTCGCGCCGCTCGCTGGAGAAAGCGAACGCATTGGCGGAAGCCGCGCGCAGCATGATCTGATCGAGTTCACCTTGTTGAAGGCCTATCTCAACGCCGATCGGCTGGCGGAGGCGCGGCGTCTGCTCGGTGCGCGTCGGCCAGGAGCGTCTGGTGTTCCCGTCGAGGGGGTAGCGGCGTTGCAGTGACCGGCGGAACGGCGAAGTCGCCGTTCCCCGGCGCCGGCTTCTGGACAAAGTTTCAGGCGACCACGCGAAAGCGCTGATCGTCGTCGGTTTGCATGTCGTGGACCAGGTTGATCTCCCACGCGAGATATTCGCGCATCGCCTCCTCGCGGTTTTGACCGCGTTCGCGCGCCAGGAGCACGACGTCGTCCGGTGCGCTTGCCATTTGCGTTTGGCCCGTTTCCAGCGGAAATCCGGCCGCCGTCCACGCCTCTGTGCCGCCGTCGACCACCATCATCGGGGTTGGGGCGCGCCCCGCAAAATCGGCGGCCGCCAGTCGTGCCAGCGCGCCATCCGGGGAAGTAATTACGATGGTCTCGACCGACGGAAGCTTTGCCAGCGCATCAGCGAGGCGCGAGCGGATCGCGAACCACGCGCCCGGAATGTGGCCCTGCCCGTAACGCCGACTGGTGTCGAGGTCAATGACCGCGACCCGCGAGGCGGCAAGCTTTTCACGCAGCGCCGCCGGCTCGATCGCGGCCGTCTTTGCGGCATCGAGGCCCAGCACGCGAGGTTTGTGCGGACCCTTGACCCAGTCGCCGTTCGACGGGCTTGCGATCAGCACCACCACGTCGTTCCAGCCCATCTGCTTGAGCCAGGACGCGGTCATCGTCGCCCGCACGCCGTTGTCGTCGACCAGGACGATACGCGCCCCCCAAGTCGCGACATGCGCATCCGTCTCCTGCACGAGCTGACCGCCGGGAGCGGAGCGTGCACCGGCAACGTGTCCGGCCTCGTATTCCTCTGGCGTCCGGACGTCGAGGATATAGAGGGTGCGGTCGGCATCGGCCCGCCACGCGGCGAGCGTCGCCCGGTCGATGCCGCGGATGCCGCAGCGCGAAGCGACCTGTGCGGCGGCCTCGACGGCGGCGTCGCGTCCCGTGGCGGAGAGCTCGGGCGGCCGGTGCGTCGCGCCGTTGACGACCTCGTACCCGGCCAGGTGCCAGGCCATCGTGCCGTCCTTCAGCGACATGATCTTATTCGGAAAGCCGGCGTTGCGCAGGGATTGCGCGCCGATGATGCTGCGCGTGCGGCCGCCGCAATTGACGATGACGGCCGTATCCGCCGAGGGGACGAGGTCCTTGAAACGATAGACGAGCTCGGCGCCCGGGACGCTGACCGCGCTCGGTATGCTGTTGTTGTGGTACTCCTCGTAGGAACGGCTGTCGAAAATCGCGATATCGGTGCCGCTGTCGATCAACGCTTTCAGTTCCGGCGCGGTCACATAGGGGGTTCCGGCCTCATGTTCGACGACTTCGGCAAACGCCTTGCTCGGGACATGCACGCCGCTATAGACCCGATAGCCGGCGGCCTCCCAGGCGGCGAGACCGCCGTCCAGCACCGTCACATCCCGGTAACCCAGCGCAAGCGTGCGATCGGCCGCACCTACGGCCGAGCCGTCGCCGTCGTCGCACCACACCAAGCGGGCACCGCGGCGCGGCACGAGGTTGTCAATCAGTAATTCGAGACGGCTCAACGGCACGCAAGACGCCATCAGCAGATGGCGCTGCCCGAAGATCCCCTCTTCACGCGGGTCGAGCAGCGCAATCTCGCCCCCGTCGTGCAATTGGGCTTTTAATTCATAGGCGCCGACGTGTCGGACATTATCGGTCATACCGGGTGCTCCCTTGGTGCCGGCGCTTGTGGCTTTGCCGGCGATGGAGGCTGTGTTGAAGTACCGCTCCGCGGCCGACGGCTTCAGTATGAAAGCGTCGTCGCGGCCATTACAAGACGGGAGGGCCGTGGCGATCACCGACGCGGGTCCATGCTTTAGGGAGCGAGGGATGAACGACCTGATGCACGATCACTCCCGCTGGGGCGCGAGCGACCAGCTTGGCGCGGGTAACCTCCTGACCCAGGAGCGACGCCTATCCGCGCTGCGGTCGATCACCACGGCGCAAATGTATGATTTGAGCCACGAGATCAGCCCCGCCGCGCCGTACATGGCGCCGAACCAGACCCCGTTCCTGATGTCGATCTGGGCTTCGTGGCGCGATTCGATCAAGCGCCGCCGCAAGCTCGGCGCGACCAACGATGCCGGCTCCAATGTCGAGCGTGCCGAGATGACGATGCATGTCGGCACGCATATCGACGCGCTCGGCCATTTCAGCATTGGCGAGCACCTCTACAACGGCGTGAAGGCGGCCGACGTGGTCACCGATTGGGGCCTCGAGCGCCTCGGTATCGAGCATATCCCGCCGATGATCGGTCGCGGCGTGTTGCTCGACGTTTCGGGTTTTGACGGCGGCGCCTTCCTCAATTCCGGCCGGGTCGTGACGCCCGACGACCTGGCTCGCGCGGCCGACAACGCGGGACTGGCGGTCGAGCCCGGCGACATCGTGCTGATCCGCACCGGTTGGGGCCGGTTCTTCGGCGTCGACAATGCGCGCTATCTGGAAGGTGAAGCCGGCATCGACGTGCCGGCGGCACGCTGGCTGACGCGGCAGGACGTGGTGGCGATCGGCTGCGACAACATGGCGGTCGAGGTGCTGCCCAACCCCGACCACGGTCTGATGATGCCCGTGCACCAGCATGTCCTCGCCGAGGCCGGGGTCCATCTGATCGAGAACCTGATGCTCGACGAGCTCGCACGCGAGCGCGTCACCCAGTTCTGCTTCATCCTGCTGGCGACGAAATTCAAGGGCGCGACCGGTTGCCCCGTACGGCCGATCGCGCTCGTCTAGCCGACCGGAATTTACCTGCGGACAACGACTGCGGGGTGAGCAAGACTAGCCACAACATTTCCGTCGGAGCGCGGCACCAGGGAAGGAACGAGCGATGAAGAACGGCCACCGGTTCGTCGATTGCGACATGCACATCATGGAGCCGATCGATCTGTTTGATAACTATCTCGATCCGGTGTTCAAGCATCGTGTGACCTCGTCGCAGCGCCGCGTCGATGGCGGCGCCACCGGCATGCGCGGCCGGCCGCTGTGGTTCTTCGACGGCACCCCGCTCAGCAATGACGGCAACGTCTCGCAGTACAACCGTATCCGCGGCCCGCTCGTTGGGGCGCGCGGCAACAAGAACGTGATGTTCGCGGTCGAGCGCGGCTATGACGCCGAAGCGCAGATCATGGGTATGGAGCTGGAAGGGATCGACATCGCCGTTTTGTTCCCGACCGTCGGCTTGTCGTTTCTCGCCCGCGACGGCATGGACCCGCAATTCTCTGCGGCGATCTGCCGGGCCTATAACGACTGGCTGCACGATTTCTGCCAGCACAGCCCCGACCAGCTGAAGATGGCGGCGATGCTGCCGATGCACGATGTCAATCTCGCCTGCCAGGAGTTGCACCGCTGCGTCAAGGAATACGGCGCGGTCGGCGCCTTTGTGCGGCCAAACTACCTCAACGGCCATTACTGGCATTCGACCTATTGGGATCCGCTCTACAGCATGCTGCAGGATTACGGCATCCCGATGTGCTTCCATGAAGGGACCGGTTCCTACTACTCGACGATCGAGCCGCGCTATGGCGAGAACCGCTTTATGCGCCACGTCGCGAGCCACTCGACCGAGATGCAGCTCGCGCTGATCGCGCTGATGCTGGGCGGTATCTTCGAGTTCTATCCGCGGCTCAAGGTGGCATTCCTCGAAGCGCAGAGCTGGTGGGTGCCCGGCCTGCTGGGCCGCATGGAATGGGACCTGCGCCAGCATCATGATGCGGACGCCCCCTATCTGAAGCTGTCGCCGCTCGAATACTGGCAGCGCAACTGCTTCTCGGCGATCGAGAGCGGCGAACGCGAGGTCGGCTCGGTCGCCGAGCTGCTCGGCGGCGCCGACAACATCTGCGTGTCGACCGACTTTCCGCATTTCGACTCGAGCTTCCCCGACGTCTCCAACCGGGTGCTGAACAACCCCAGCCTCACCCCGGAGATGGCCGGCAAGATCCTGTTTGGCGGTGCGCGGCTCTACGGCTTTGGCGATGAGGATTTCGCCAAGGCCGATACCGCCGCCAGGCGGCGCGGCAACCAGACCGCCGGCCACGCCTGACAGCGAGCAAGAAGGAGAGCCGCCATGAGCTGGAACGGTCATTTCGTCGTCGACATGGACGCGCATATCCGCGAGCGCGCCGACAAGTTCTTCAAGGACTACATCGAGCCGGAATACCGGGTGCCGTTCAACCGGCTGTGCGAGGCGGTTGCGCTGCAGGAGAAGAAGGGCGACCGCTATGCGCTGTTCGGCAGCACCACGGCGGTGATCGAGAAGATCGAGGCAGGCCGGGCGCTCGGCGTGCGCGACACCTTCGGTCTCACCGCACGCTCCGAGATGGAGCATGGCCGCGTCGCCTTTCCGCCCGGCCGTCGCGACCCGCTGCCACCGATTCGCCCGGAAGTGAACTGGGACGTGAAGGCGCGGCTCGAAGACATGGATCGCGCCCATATCGACATCAACGTGCTGTTCCCGACCCACGTGTCGAGCTATTGCGTCTTGCGCGATGTCGGGTTCGAAAACGCGCTCTACCGCGCCTATCACCGCTGGGTGGTCGATTTCTGCAAGCAGGCGCCGGCGCGGCTGAAATGGACGCTCGTCGCCAACATGCGTGATGTGCCGTCAGGGGTCGCCGAGCTGAAATACTGGGCCGAGCGCGACCCCAACCTCGTCGGTGTCTACATCTCGCCGCAAGCCCCCGGCGGCAAGCTGCTCGACAATCCCGACCTGCACCCGCTCTACGACGCGGCGCAGAGCCTTGACCTGCCGCTCTTGGCGCATGGCGGCACGGCACGCCCGCCCTACGGCCCCGGCACTCGCGATCTCGACGGCGCCTGGTTTCTGCTGCACGGGCTCAGCAACCCCTGGGCCGGGATGGCGGCAATGGGCGCCTTGATCGGCGGGGGTGTCTTCGACCTGTTCCCGCGCATTCGCGCCGCGATCATCGAGACCGCTGGCGGCTGGGTCCCCGCTGCGCTCGATCGTTTCGACACGCATTACCTGATGTCGCCGGGGCACGTGCCGAACCTCAAGCGCATGCCGCGCGAGGTGATCGCGGAGGGCCGCTATTTCCACGGCATCGACAGCTGGGAGCGCTCGGTCGAATTCTGTGTCGAAGAGCTGGGGGAGGATATGTGGCTGTTCGCCAGCGATTGGCCGCACGGCGACACCGGCTGGCCGGAAGCCGTGCAGCAGACGGTCGAGCGCCCGCGGCTCAGCGAAAGCGCCCGCCGCAAAATCCTCGGCGAGAATGCGTTGCGGCTCTGCCCGCGGATCAGGGGATAACTGCTATTGGAGTGGTATCCGATTCAAAAGAATCGCAAGGCTTCAACGCAAAAGAGAATCGCAAGGCTTCAACGCAAAAGCCAAATCCGACCACCCCGGCGGACGCCGGGGCCCACTTGTCAGCCGCTCGGGCATTTGAAGGGTGGACCCCGACCTTCGTTGGGGGTGGTCTGATGACGCTCTAGCCGAGGTCGACCACCGTCAACGCCCGGTCCAGCGTATCGACGATGCGGTCGCATTCCGTGCGGGTGATGACCAGCGGCGGGCAGATGGCGACCGTCGTGCCAAAGCGGCGGCCGCCGCCGGAGCGACCGACGATTACCCCATGATCGCGGCAGAAATCGATGATGCTGGCGAATTGCGGCCCGTCGAGCTGTTCCTTTGTGGCGCGGTCCTTGACCAGCTCCACGCCGATCAGCAGCCCCTTGCCGCGGACGTCGCCGACCGTCTTGTGGGCCATCAGTCTGCGCAGTCCGTCGAGCAGATAGGCGCCCATCTCCGCCGCGCGGTCGACGAGGTGCTCGCCTTCCATGATCTCGATATTGCGCAGCGCCACCGCGGCGGCGACCGGATGCCCGCCATAGGTGTTGACCTGCGCCACCTGACGGTTCTCGGCCGGGTCGCCGTAGAAGCTGTCGAACACTTTGTTCTTCACCACGGTCGCGGCGATCGGCTGGTAGGCGCTGGAGATGCCTTTGGCGACCGCGATGATGTCCGGGGATACGCCGTAGTGCTGGTGCGCGAACATCTTGCCGGTACGGCCAAAGCCGTTGATGACCTCGTCGACATGCAGAAGGATGCCGTATTTGCGGCAGAGGCCTTCGACCTCCGGCAGATATTCGTCGGGCGGCACCGCGACGCCGACACCGCTCATGATCGGCTCGATGATCACCTCGGCTACGGTCTCGGGCCCTTCGCCGAGGATCGTTGTCTCCATGTTCTTGACGCAAGCCAGGTCGCAACTCGGGTAGCTGAGACCGAACGGGCAGCGATAGCAGTAGGGCGGGGCGACGTGCACGAAATCGCCCGAGAAGGGCTCGAACTTTGCCTTGCGTTCACCCATGCCGCCCGCGTCCAAGGTGGCGAGCGTGGTGCCGTGATACGCGTAATAGCGGCTGATGGTCTTGAACCGGTACTCGCCCGGGTATTCGTGCTTCATGTATTGCCGGGCGATCTTGAAGCCGGCTTCGTTGGCTTCGGAGCCTGAGTTGACGAAATAGGTGTGATAGCCGCCGCCCACGAGGCCGTTGATCTTCTCGGCCAGTGCCGCGGCCGGGACATTCATCGCCGTGTGTGGGAAATAGGCCAGCTGCCGCATCTGGTCGGCGGCCACTTCGGCAAGCTCGCTGCGCCCGTAGCCGATGTTGACGCACCACAGCCCGGCCATCCCGTCGAGATATTCGGTGCCGTCGGCGTCGACGATCGTCGAGCCTTCGGCGCGGGTGACGACAATCTGCTTCGTTTCCAGCGCCTTGTGCTGGACGATCGGGTGCAAGACATTGCCGAGGTCCTGCGCAACGACCGCCTCGCGCACCGCGGGATCAGGAGAGTTCAACAGCGACATCACCGACCTCGTTGGGTTTTTCGGCGGGCGGCCGACCATCCACGAGCCGACCATACACGATACGTGCGCTGGGTTGCAGGCCGCCTCGGCGACGGGTCGAAAAACAGCCGGTACGCGGTTGCCGGATAGAGCCTATCGTTTTGGCTTGGAGGCTCGGGCGATCTCCTCAAGCAGCCGGTCCGCCGACTTTCCGCTGATCCAAAAGCTGCAATTGGTCACGAGAGCGAGGTCTACTCCTCATGCCGCGAAGCCGACCTTGCCATCGGGACGCAAAGTCGGACGACATGGAGCCAAAAGAAGACACTCGTCCGCGAGGAAGCGTCAAACCGGCGAGCGCGTCCTCCGCGTGCAGCGGTAGGGCCATCACTCTGCTGATTTTACCCTCTGGGGTGGCGACTTCGACCGGAGACATCGGTAATATGGCGCGGTGCGGTTGATTTTGTCGCTGCGCGGCTCACCCACCTCACGGTCGGGGACGAAGTACATTTGGCGGGGCGCTTCTCTATGCACGCAGTCGAGCATCGCTCGGCCTGTGCGCCCAGACGCGGAGAGCTGAATGTCGAGGACGATTAGCGGCAACAACGGGGCGATCTTTCTCGACCCGGCGACTGACAACCCGGTCTACGTCACCGGCAACATCTCAGCTTCGAGCGGCGTCGCATTGTACGCGCCGAACGGCGCGAACTGGACGATCAGCAACACCGGGTCGATCCTCAACTCCGCCGGCTTCGGTGTCGATTTCGACCATGCCCAAGGAACTTTTACCAACGGCCCGACCACTGGCGGCAGCGGTTACGTCGGCGCGACCAGCATAGGCGTGCTGTTTAGCGGTACTGTTGGGACGGTTGCCAACTTCGGCACGATCAAGTCGGCGGCCGACTACAGCTACGGCGTTGAGCTCAACTCGGGCGGAGCCGTCACCAATGGCAGCCCGAGCGTCACGGACGCGCGGATCGCCGCCTATGGCCAATACGTCATCGGAATCCGCATCGACGGCGGTGGGACAGTCCGCAACTTCGGGACGATCCTCGGCGCCACCGGCAGCACCAACGGCAGCTACGGCGTCGTCTCGACGGGTGGCGGCACCATCGTCAACGGCGCCAGCAACAGCACCGCCGCGCTGATTACCGGCAGCGAGGAAGGCATCCATCTCGCCGACGCCTCGACGACGACGGTGATCAATTACGGGACGATCCGCGGCAATGGCCTCGACGCCCTTCGCGAGCTGTCGACCGGCGACGTGACCGTCGTCAATTACGGCCTGCTCTCCGGCAACAATCACTCCATTCTGTTCGGCTCCGGCAAAAACCGGCTGGTCGTCCATCCAGGCGCCTCGTTTGTGGGCGACGTCAATATCAACACCGGCGGCACGCTGACGGTCGAGCTCGCGACCGGTTCCGGCGCCGGCACGATCGACGGGTTCGGGGTGAACTTCAACGGGGTCAACAAGGTTCAGGTCGACTCCGGGGCGCAATGGACGATCACCGGCGCCAACTCGGTCTTCGCGGGCGACACCTTCACGAATGCCGGCACGGCGACCAACGCCAACTCGATGAATAATGTCGGCACGCTGACCAGCAGCGGCGTGCTGATCAATTCCGGCAGCATCGGCGGCGCGGGTGCGTTCACCGCTTCCGGGACGGTCAGCAACAGCGGCACGATCACCGACCCGCTGACGGTGACCGGCAGCGCCTATCTCGGCAATACCGGCACAATCCTGGCCAGTTCCGGCGCCGGCATCGTCGCCACCGGTGCGGTCAGGATTGTCAACTCCGGCACCATCGATCCGCCCGGCGGGCCTGGGGTCTACCTGACGGCCGGCGGCACGCTGACCAACAACAGTGCCGGCTATATCGGCGGCGGCGCCTATGGGGTCAAGATCAACGGCACCGCCGGCGCGACCATCACCAACGCCGGAACGATCACCGGGACGATCGGCGTCACCGTCGCCGGCAGCGGCACGGCCAGCCAGACGATCGTCGACAGCGGCACGATCATCGGTAGCGGCGGTACCGCGATCGCCTTCGGCGCCGGCGCCGACCTGCTGCAACTTATCCCGTCGGCAAGCGTAAACATCCAGGGCACCGTCGATGGCGGCGGCGGCACCAACAAGCTGGAATTCGCCTCCGCCTCGGACCACGGCACGCTGACCGGCGCGGGTGCCGATTTCGTCAATTTCTCCCAGGGCACAATCGATAGCGGCGCCTACTGGGTGTTCGCCGGCACCAACACGATCGGCACCGGCACGACGCTGACCAATTCCGGAACGCTGAAGGACACCGGTACGCTGACCGGCGAAGTCTCGCTGGTATCGAGCGCCGCGCTATTCAGCGTCGCGTCGACCGGTTTGGTCAACAATTCCGGGACCCGACCGCTGATCGGCGGCAACGCGGGCTCGGTCATTAATGACGGTTCGATCGCCGGCGGCGCTGGGGCGGGCGTTTCGATCAACGGCACCGGATCGGTTCTCAACCGCGGCAACATTTCGGCCGGCGGTGGTGTGACGGTATATCTGCCCACCGGCACGGTGACCAATCTCGGCACCATCAGCAACACTAACTCCCTCGGCTTCGATGTCGATTCGAACATCGGCCTGGTGGTGGTGAACGGTGCAACCAATGTGACGAGCGCCTTGATTAACGCTGCACATATCGGCGTCAATACGGGCAACACCGGCACCGCCGGCAGCGTCGTCAATTACGGTACCATCGTTGGCAGCAATTTCATCGGCGTGAGGCTGCAAAGCCAGACTGGTACAGATGCCGTCATCAATCGCGGCACGATCCTCAGCGGCGGCATCGATGCCGCCGCCGTCTACAGCAACTATAGCGCTGTCGGCTCGGTCGACAACAGCGGCGTCATTCAAAATACCGCGAATGGGGGCCTCGGCGTCTATTTCCGGATCAACGGCAGCGTCACGAATTCGGGGCTGATCAGCGGTGGCGGCGACGGGTTCCGCGTCAGCAGCGGTTTCGGCGCGACCGTCAACAATTCGGGGACGCTCGGCGGCGGCACGGGCTTTTTTGTCTTCAGCTCCGGCACGACCAGCGAAACGCTGATCAACTCAGGCACGCTCACCGGTACCAGCGGTACCGCGGCTCACTTTGGGGCCGGTGCCGATCTGTTGAAGTTCACCCCGTCGGCCAGCGTTGTGGTTCAGGGTACGGTGGATGGCGGCACCGGCACCAACACGCTCGAACTGACCTCCGCGGCAAGCCATGGCACGCTGACCGGCGTCGGTGCGGACTTCGCCAATTTCCAGAACGGCACGATCGACAGCGGCGCCTATTGGGTGTTCGCCGGGACAAACACGTTTGCCAGCAGCACGACGCTGACCAATTCCGGCAAGCTGGTCGATGTCGGCACCTTGACCAATGCCGGCATGCTGACCGTTGATCCGCCGATATACGTCTCCGGCTTGTTCATCAACACTGGTTCCGTCAACGCGCCGGGAACCTTTGCCGCAATCTCGATCACCAACGGCGGCGTGCTGACAAATGCCGCCACGGGCATCATCACCAGCGGCACCAGCGTTACTGACGCGATTCACACCAGCGGTACGATTCAGATCGCCAATTACGGCACGATCACGCAGTCGCGCTCGGGCTCGTCGGCGATCCATCTCACCGGCGGCGGCAACATCGTCAACGGGTCGGCCGCCGATACGTCGGCGCTGATCGAAGGCTATATGGGCCTCTTCGCCCAGGGCGGCCGCGGCACGATCACTAATTTTGGAACGATCGAGTCCAACCCGACCTTCAACGCGGTCGGGCTCAACCTTGATGTCGGCGGTGTCGTCCTAAACGGCACGACGGGGTCTACCACCGCGCTGATCTCCGGCCGCAAGTTTGGTCTCAACGCCAATTCCGGTGTTTCGACGGTCTTTAACTACGGCACGATCACCGGCAACTCGATCGGCGTTTACTTTATCGGCGGCGGCACCGTCGTCGATTCCGGCAGGATCGCCGCCGGCGTCGGCGGGAGTGCGATCTTCTTCGGCGCCCGCAACACCGGCGGCAACCTGGTGGTTCTGGAGAACGGATACTCGGTCAGCGGCAGCATCGTCTCCTCCCCGGGCATCTACTCCTCCCGGGGCACGGCCAACAATGTGGTGGAACTGCTGGGCACAAGTACGGCGAATGCGGTCACAGCAACTTACAACAACCTCAAGCTGACGAACTTCGGGACTATCGCGTTCGGGCCGAGCATCGACAATTACGCGACGCTGCGGATCACCAACAACGCGACCTTGCCGCACACGATCGTCAACTTTACTGGCATCCACGACACGATCGATCTGTCCGCCCTGGCCTATGTGACCGCGAACAGCAGCGCGCATCTCAACACGGCGACAAACCAGCTTACCGTAACCAACGGTACGAGTTCGGTGGCGCTGCAGCTGGGCAGCGGCAGCTACACCGGCACCAATTGGCGAGTGGCGAATGACGGCAGCGGCGGCACCGATGTCATTGCCTCGGCGCGGCCGACCAGCTTTCTCATTCACAACGAAACCGAACTGAACGCGGCCTTTTCCGCCATCAGTGTCGGTGGCGTCAACTCATACCCCGGAACCGGTTTCACTCTGACGTTTGCCAACAGCTTCGCGCTGAACAGCGCCGTCAATGGCGTGACCCTTGACACCGGCAGCTCGGTGACGATCGATGGCGCGGGCTTCACGCTGAGTGGCGGCGGCGGGGCCTATGGCTTTATCAACAGCACCAGCCCGATCACGGTTGAGAACCTCGCGATTGTTAATACGCAAGCGAGCGTCAGTTCGGGTGGCTCTTGGACGCTCGCCGGCACCGACACGCTCGGCAGCACCACGACGCTGACGAATTTCGGTACACTCGGTGATACCGGCACGCTCGTCAATGACGGTACGCTCACGGGTGGTGGCAGTCGCCCCGCGATCAGCCTTGCCAGCGCCGGTTCGCTCCTCAACCGGGGGAACATCTCGGCGACCGGCACTTACGCGGTGTACGCCGGCAGCGGCAGCCTGACCAATCTCGGCACCATCAGCGACACGACCACTGTTGGCTTTGCCGTCGACGCACCGGGTGGCGTGGTTATCAATGGTTCCACCGGGGCCACGAGCGCGTTGATCAGCAGCGGCCATATCGGCGTTTACGAGGGCGTCACGGGCGCAGGCGGCAGCGTCATCAACTACGGCACAATTACCGGTAACTTTTTTGGCATCAAGCTGCAGGGCAGTACCGGCACGGACGCCGTTACAAACCATGGAACAATCCTCAGCAGCGGTCTTGCGATCGGAGTTTATAGCACTGGCGGGGCTGTCGGGACCGTCGACAACACTGGCGTCATTCAAGGGACCAGCAGCAGCAGCTACGGCGTCTATTTCAGCATCAATGGCAGCGTCACGAATTCCGGACTGATCAGCGGCACGAGCGACGGTTTCCGCGTCAATAGCCGTTACGGCGCGGTGGTCAACAATTCCGGGACACTCGGCGGCGGTACGGGCTTTGTTGTCTTTGGGACGTCCGCGACCAACGAAACGCTGCTCGATACCGGTGCAATCGCGGGCACCAGCGGGACGGCCGCTCATTTCGGTTCCGGCAACGACCTCCTGAAGTTTACCCCGTCGGCGAGCGTCGCGGTCCAAGGCACGGTCGATGGTGGTGCCGGCACAAACACCCTCGAATTTGCCTCGGCTGCAAGCCACGGGACGCTGACCGGTGACGGGGCCGATTTTGTCAACTTCACGCAGGGAACAATCGACAGCGGCGCCTATTGGGTATTCGCCGGCACCAACACTCTCGCCAGTACCACGACGCTGACCAATTCCGGCACTCTGGTCGATACCGGCAATTTCATTAATGCCGGCACAATCACGGGCACCGGCACGTTCATCATTGATCCGACGACGTTTACCAATAGCGGCTATCTCGGCATCACCACGACGCTGGCGGGCAGCGGCGATGTACTGACCAACACTTCGACCGGCACGATCAGCGTTGGCGGTAGCGGTGGGAAGGCGGTCACCGGTGCCGGCACCGTCGACAATTTGGGGACGATCCTGGCCAATGGCACCGGCGGGATCGGTGTTTCGCTCTCCAGCGGAAATGTCACCAACGGCGCCAGCAACGCGACAAATGCTGTCATACACGCGGACAGTTCCGCCATTTCCGTTTCCGCCGGAGCGAATTCAACAATCAATAATTTCGGCACGCTGATCAGCGTGACTCGCCGGGCGGTCGTGCTGCCCAGCGGCACTCTTTTAAACGGGGCCTCCGGCTCAACCGCGGCGCTGATCCAGGGCGTCGGCCAGGCCGTATTCGGCGGCAATCCCGGCTCTGACGCGACGGTCGTCAATTTCGGCACCATTCAGGGCAGCGGAGGCTACGGCGCCAGTGTCGCGTTGTTGTCCCAGAACACCGTGCACCTTGCCAATTACGGCACTCTTACCGGTTACCGCTACGGCGCTGTCGCCTCCGCCAGCGCAATCAGCGTGACCCGGGAGCTCGTTTGTTTCGGGTGCCGCCGCCAGCACTGGCCTCTATCTCGGCGGGACATCGACTCTCACCAACGGCAGTTCGGGTTCAAACGCCGGGCTGATCTCGGGCTCGCAGGCCGGCGTCGGGTTCTATTCTCCCAACTCGGTGACCATCACTAACTTCGGCACCATCAGCGGCGGCATCGGGATCAAGTTCTTCAACGCATCCAACCGGACCGCCGCCGCTCAGACAATCATCGACGCCGGGACGATCATCGGTACCGCCGGCACGGCAATCGCGTTCGACGCCGGCAACGATCTGCTGAAACTTTACCCGGGCGCAGTGCTTACCGGCATAGCGGATGGCGGCGGCGGCAGCAACACGCTTGAACTCGCCTCGGCCGCGAGCGCCGGCACGATCAGCGGTCTCGGCACGAGCTTTCAGAACTTCGGTTCGATTCTGGTCGACAGCGGCGCGCAATGGACGATCATTGGCACCAACTCGCTCGCGAGCGGCGTCACGCTCAACGATCAGGGCATATTGACCAATGCCGGGACGATCACCGGCGCCGGCAAGCTGGTCGTCGACCCGACAACCTTCACCAATAGCGGCTATTCCAGCGTTCAGGTCGAACTCGACAGCGGCAGCGCGCTGGTCAACACCAATACCGGCACGATCAAGGTTGCCGGTACCGCGGTCTACGGCTACGGCGGTCCAGTGGGCGTCGTCAACGCCGGTACGATCGAGGGCACCGGCACCGCCGGCATCGGCGCGTATTTGCACAATGGCGGTTCGCTCGCCAACAACAGCACCGCCGCTTATATCGGGGGACTCGGATCCGCCAATTCTTACGGCGTCAAATTCGAGATGGGTGCCGGTACCGTCACCAATTACGGCACCATTGCTGGCGGCCGTTATGGGATTTTCCTGTTGGAGGGCGGCAGCGTTGCCAATATCGGCACCGCGTCGCTCATCTCAAGCTCCAATACCGGCGTCACCGGCGATTTGGCCACCACTACGCTCAGCAACGCCGGGACCATCAGTGGCACGACCGGTGCGGGCGTCGAGTTCGTCACCGGTGGGAGCCTCAGCAATAGTGGCCTCATCAAGGGTGGTGCAGTCGGGGTCTTCATTTATCACGGCAACAGCACGGTCGTTAACTCGGGGACGATCAGTGGCTCGGGTGGCAATGGTGTGTTCATCGCCGGCGGGACCGTCATCGACGCGGGCAAAATCGTTGGCGGCAACGCGGTCGCGATTGCGTTTGGCACTGACGGCACCGGGGGCAATCTTCTCGTACTGGAACACGGGTACTCGATAACCGGCGCCATCACCTCGCTGGCGACGACCAGCAATACGGTAGAATTGCTGGGCACCAGCGCGGCGAACGAGGTCACCGCAACCTACAATAATTTGAACCTGACGAACTTTGGGACCATCGCGTTCAGCTCTGGTCCGAACAACTATGCGGCATTGCGGATCACCGACAACGCGACCCTGCCGCACACGATCACCAATTTTACAGGCCTCCACGACACCATTGACCTGACGGCGCTGGCTTACGTTTCCGGCAGCAACTCCACACATTTTGATAGTGCGTCGCATAAGCTGGCCGTCACGAACGGCACGAGTTCGGTGGCGTTGCAGCTGGGGGCTGGCAGCTACAATGGGACGAGTTGGAAAGTCGCGAATGACGGCTCGGGCGGCACCGACGTTGTTGTTGGGGCTCAGTCACCGCAAGTGACGGCGTCCTTGGCCAGCGACACAGGCGCGTCATCGACCGACAAGGTCACCTCGAACTCGGCACTGATCGGTGGCGGCGACTCGGATGCGACGGTTACGATCACCGAAGGCGTCGCCACGCTAGGCACGACGACGGCGGACGGGCTGGGACACTGGTCCTTTAGTCCTTCCGGGCTCGCCGAGGGCACCCAAACACTGGTCGCGAGCGAAACCAATCTCGGCGGCACCGGCACGGCAACGCTGACCTTTACCCTCGATACGACCGCACCGGCGATCTCAGTTACCAGCACCGGCACGATCACCAATCAGGCGACGCAGACGATCGCGGGGGCGCTGAACGACGCGAACCTGGCGGCGAGCCCGACGATCAGCCTGTTCGACAACGGCAACCCGATCGCCACGACGACGGCGAGCGGCGGCAACTGGAGCGTCTCGATCACACTGTCGGGGGACGGCGGGCATAGCATCACCGCGCAGGCAAGCGACCTCGCCGGCAACACCGGGACGAGCAACAGCGACGCGCTGACCCTGGACACGACGGCGCCGTCTGTGACGATCGGCAGCGGCGGCGGACTGACCAACCAGCCAGGGCAGACGGTCAGCGGCACGGTGAGCGACGCGAACCTCGCCACCAATCCGATGATCGCGCTGTTTGACAACGGGGCGCAGATCGGCACGACGACCGCCAGCGGCGGCGCGTGGAGCACTTCGATCACGCTGTCGGGAGACGGCGGGCACAACGTGACCGCGCAGGCAAGCGACCTCGCCGGCAACACGGGTACCAGCAACAGCGATGCGCTGACCTTGGATACGACGGCGCCGTCTGTGGCGATCACCAGCAGCGGCACGATCACCAACCAGCCGGGGCAGACGGTCAGCGGCACGGTGAGCGACGCGAACCTCGCTGCCAGCCCGACGATCATCCTGTTCGACAATGGCACTCAGATCGGCACGGCGACGGCGAGCGGGGGCAATTGGAGCACGGCGATCACGCTGTCGGGAGACGGCGGGCACAGCGTGACCGCGCAGGCGACCGACCTTGCCGGCAACACCGGGGCCAGCAACACCGACGCGTTGACCCTGGACACGACCGCGCCGGCGGTCTCGATCACCAGCAGCGGCACGATCACCAACCAACCGGCGCAGACGGTCAGCGGCACGGTGAGCGACGCCAACCTCGCGGCGAGCCCGACGATCACGCTGTTCGACAACGGCACGCAGATCGGCACGACCACGGCCAGCGGCGGCAATTGGAGCGCCGCGATCACGCTGCCGAGCCAGGGCGGCAATGACATCACCGCGCAGGCGAGCGACCTTGCCGGCAACACCGGCACGAGCAGCGCGGTCGCATTGACGCTCGACACCGTCGTCCCGGTCGTCACCGAGGCGTTGGTGGCGGATACCGGGGTCTCGGGGACCGATGCGATTACCGCAAATCCCGCCGTCACCGGTTCCGCCGACCCGGACGCGACGGTCGTCGTCAGCGAAGGCAATCGCACCCTCGGGCAAACGACGGCAAACGGCGCGGGTGTCTGGGTTTTCGCGCCGGTGGGTCTCGCCGATGGGCCTCACACGCTTGTCGCCAGCGAGACCGACGGCGCGGGCGACACCGGCACCGCGTCCTTGGCGTTCACCCTCAAGACCTCGGCCCCCGCGCCCTATGGGCTCTCACTGTCCCCGGCGGCCCTAGCCAATACGACGACGGTGCTGACACCGGTCATCATCGGCTTTGGCGAACCCGGCGACACGCTGACCTTGCTCGATCAGACCGGCGGGCAAGGCACCACCACGGTCGCCGCCGATGGCACCTGGTCGTTTATGACCCAGCGTCTCGGCACCAGCCCTTATACGTTTACCGCGACGGAGAGCGACATCGCCGGCAATCTCAGCGCGCCGTCGGCGCCGCTTGGCGTGACGCTCGCGACGCCGGACTTCAAGCAGATGGGCGATTTTGACGGCGACCGGATCGCCGATCTGCTGTTCCAGCAGCAGGACGGGACGCAGCAAGACGGGACGCTGATGGTCGACGATATAGCGAACAACCAGGTCGTCGCCTCTACGCTCCCGGGCCAGGTCGGCCGGGAATGGCAGCTCGAGGGTGCGCGGGATTTCAACGGCGACGGCACCGACGATCTGCTTTATCGACGCGGCGACGGGGCGCTGCAGATCGACCAGTTCACCGACAGCCGGGTGACGGCCGTCGACATGATCGGCCAGGTCGGCAATGAGTGGGGCCTCATCGGGTTTGGCGATTTTAACGGCGACGGCACCGCCGACCTGCTCTGGCAGCGCTCATACGATCACATGCTGATGGTCAACGACGTGCAGAACAACGTCTTGACCTCGACCGTCTTCGTCGGGCCGATCGGCCCCGAATGGCAGCTTGTCGGGACCGACGACTTCAACGCCGACGGCACCACCGACCTGTTGTGGCAGCGCACCACCGACCAGATGTTGAGGATCGACGATATGCAGAACAATCAGGATTCCGCCCAGGTCGAGATCGGCCAGGTCGGTCGCGAGTGGCAGGTCATCGGGACCGGCGACTTCAGCAGCCCGCACACGCCCGGGATCCTGTTCGAGCGGGGCGACGGGGCGCTGATGGTCGACGACGTGGTCAACAACCAGGTGACGTCCTCGGCGATCATCGGTCAGCTCGCGGCCGGCTGGAGCCTCTTTGGCATCGGCGATACCGACGGCGATGGGATCAGCGATCTTGTGGTCCGCAACGCCGCCGGCGTGACCGCGGTCGATCACATCGCCAACGGCCAGATCACCGCGACAATCACCCTCGGCCCGGTCGGCCCCGAATGGACGCTCTTCTCCTAAGAGCCTGGCCCGAAATGTGCTTGAGACGCTCGCAGATGTTTTTCTCGTCATTCCGGGGCATCGCGCAGCGATGAACCCGGAACCCATGCATACGGACCTCGAAAAGCGCGTTCCGACGGCGCAACCCCCATCGGCCAAGCCCGTGTTCATGGGTTCCGGGTTCGGCCCTGCGGGCCGCCCCGGAATGACGAGGGCAATTTCAAGCCAGGCTCTAAGAGAGAGTGCCGCCTGCATCGCTTCTCCCGTCTCGCGCATTGATGACATCGGCGTGCAGGGCAGTCACGCCGCTCGACGGTATCAGACCTGCGCGATGTGCGGCTAGAGACTCGAACTCCCGCCTTGGAATGCGCCGTGTCGTCCGCAATGGCGCGGGCAAGCGCGTGAAATGCCAAACAATCGCGTGCTCGGGTTGATGTGGCACGCCGGCAAGTCCATTTATGCGTATATGCACTTAACGAGTAGGAGCCGATCATGACGACCCCTCCCTATCGCACCGCGCTTATCGTTGGAGCTGGCCCTGGCATAAGTGCGTCGGTTGCCCGCGGCTTGGTGGCGGCAGGCCTGAAGGTCGGCTTGGCCGCCCGGAATATCGACAAGCTGACAGCGCTCGCCAGTGAAACCGGCGCTGAACGGTTCGCGGTCGATGCTACCGACCCGGCGGCGGTCGCGCATCTCTTCGAGGAGACAGACGCACGTATCGGGGTACCTGATGTCGTGCTCTACAACGCCAGCGCCCGGGCGCATGGACCAATCGCGGAGCTCGATCCGGAAGCGGTGCGCAAGGCGGTCGAGATATCCGCGTTCGGGGGTTTTCTGGTGGTTCAGCAGGCCGCGCGGCGCATGATCCCAAAGAGGCACGGCGCCATTTTGCTGACCGGTGCCAGCGCGAGCGTCAAGGGGTATCCCCACTCCGCGGCGTTTGCGATGGGCAAGTTCGCCCTGCGTGGTTTGGCGCAAAGCACGGCGCGGGAATTGGGGCCGAAAGGCATCCACGTCGCGCATTTCGTCATCGACGGCGGCGTGCGCAGCGCCCGGCGGCCCGATCCAACTGAACGGCCGGACAGCACGCTCGATCCCGACGATATCGCGCAGACCTATATCGAGGTATTGCGTCAACCGCGCAGCGCCTGGTCGCTCGAGGTCGAGATGCGGCCGTGGGTCGAGACTTTCTGACCCCGAGCCGGAGCGCCTCGCGGGACCATATCCCCTGGTCAGTCATCGGTGCCGGTCCGGGAGCTCGATTTGGGTTCTTGCGACCTGCTAATCTCGGCTTGGAACGCCCATTCGATCACGCGCGCTGAGTAGAAATCGAGCAGATTCCGAACTAGTAATCGGGCGATAATTCGCTAAATCAACTCCTCGCGAAGATCGAGCTTGTGCTGCGACGCCGGCTGAAGCGATCCCAAGTCCGGCAAGAAAACAGACTGGCAGGCCAATTTAGTTCCCGGAGCATAAGTCAAGGCGAAGGTGATTTCATGTGGCCACGCACCGATTTCCTTGAGCTGCTGAGCATCGCTCATCCCATCGTTCAAGCGCCGATGAGCGGCTTCACACCTCCAGGGCTGGTCGCCGCCGTCTGCAACGCAGGAGGTTTGGGCTCGATCGGCTGCGTAGGGCGGCCACCAGATTTGGTGCGGGAGGAGGTCACAGCGGTGCGGCAAGCGACGAACCGCCCGTTCAATCTAAATTTTTTTGCCCATAAGCGTCCGCGAACTAATCCTGCGGCGACGGCGTGCGTGCAGACGAAGCTGGCACCCTATTTCGACCAATTTGGGCTGGGGCCTGTGCCCGAACCGGGCGAACCGTTTCCAATGTTCGATGACCAAGGGCTTGATCTCATCCTGGAACTTCGACCACGAGTTGTCAGCTTCCATTTTGGCCTGCCAGGGGCTACAGCGGTTCGGCGGCTCAAAAACGCCGGCTGCATCATTCTCAGTTCGGCGACAACTGTCGCCGAAGCCCGTTCGCTCGAAGCAAACGGCGCCGACGTCATCATCGCGCAAGGATTTGAGGCCGGTGGACATCGGGGGAGCTTCAGCGGTGTTGCAGGAGCCGGCATGGTCGGCGCCATGGCGCTGGTTCCGCAAATCGTCGATGCCGTGCGCGTCCCGGTAATCGCCGCAGGTGGTGTTGCTGACGGTCGAGGGATCGCGGCCGCTTTCGCCTTGGGCGCGAGCGGTGTCCAGATCGGTACGGCATTTTTGGGATGTCCGGAAGCTGCTGTCCCGCCGCTGTATCGCGCTCAACTGCGAACCGCTACTGACGATGCCACCGAGCTGACGCGTTCTTTCACTGGGCGTCCGGCCCGCGCTATGCGCAACCGCTTTGTCATAGAGATGGCCGATACGGAGCCATTGGACTTTCCGCTGCAAGGGAGTCTTGTCGGCCCGCTTTGGCGACTGCTGGACGAGGAAGCGCGGGCCGCATTTATGCCGGTCTGGGCAGGGCAGGCCGCCTCCCTAGTGCGCGATTTGCCGGCGGGTCAACTGATCGAGACGCTTGTCGCGGAAGCTCAAGCGATAATTTGGCAGAAAAGACAAAGGTGATACCCGATAGGATATCTGAGGGTCCGCGCGGATAGGCGCGCGGACGAGCACTTTCGGCGCATCTTGCCCGATGGCGCTCGCCCAGGCGAAGGTCTCCTGTCAGAATGGCTTCCGCTGAAAACAAATTTGACGGCAATATTCTTTCGCGACGCAGCGGACCGGCGCATCAATGATTCAAAAGATAGGCCCCAGTTGAATCATTGTTGCGCAAAATCGGTCCGGATCGGCTGACGCGGGATTTTTCAACACAATCCGAACGGACAGCGGCCGTTCAGCCTTGGTTGGGGGAACTGGTCTTCGTGCCCCGCAAGAGACTTTGGCTAGCGCGCGCGGGAACTGATTTGATTGCACGCCGACAAGACCGACAAATCCGCTGCCGGCCCGGCGGATACGGCGCGCGATCTTCGCCATACCAACCACCGCGTTGCACTCGTCACAACCACCGAACGTGATCTCGACATCGTTGCCGAGTGCCCGCTTCTCGGCACATTCGGCGATCGAGCCGTAGACACTGGCCGGGCTATTAGACGGGGATCGAGGAGCGCCGCCATTGGATCAGATAGCCGTCATCGTCGTAGTGCGACGGCTTGATCAGCTCGACGTGGAAGCGGCGGTCCACCATGTCTCTACCCCAACTGTGGGCGGAAACAAATTTACCCGGTCTCCTCGGAGACGGCGAGACACTTCGGCCCCCGAGAAACTAGTCGGCCAAGTCGTTCATAGTGCGGGGTACAACCTGCTCAGTTTGACCCGCGCGTCGGCGGTGGTGAACTGCCAATTCGCCTTGGCGTGCTTCCTGTTGCGGTCAGCTTCCCATGCCTCGACTTCGTCCTTCAACACCCGCTGATCGGGGATGCGGCGGTCGAGGCATTGGGAGGAGAGAACGCTGAGTTCAAATTCCGCCATGTCGAGCCAACTCCCGTGTTTTGGTGTGTAGTGCCACTCGAACCGTTCGACGAGCCGGCGGGCTTCGGCGGGGGGAAAGGCTTCGTACAGCGAAGCTGGCTTGTGCGTGTTCAGGTTGTCCTGGACGAGCACGATTTTTGCTGAACCGGGGAAGTGCGTGTCGGATAATTCCTTGAGCACCTGGGCATAATCCATCGCCGTGTGACGGTCGGTGACCTTGACGTGCCGCCAGCCTTCCAGTGGCGCGAACATCATGAACAGATTGGCCGTCCCATTGCGTCGGTATTCGTAATCGTGCCGGCCGGGCCGTCCGGGTTTCGCCGCGATCGGCACGCGCGTTTCGGCAATGAGTTGCTTTGAGGTCTCGTCGAGGCAGACCAGGGGACGTTGCCGATCATAGGGCCGTTGATAAACCTCCAAGACGTCTTCCATGGCGGCAACAAAGGCGGCGTTGGCGTCCGGCGGGATGACCCATTGCTGCTTCAGATGCGGCTTGAGAGTGTTTTTTTCAGCGTCCGCCCGATCGTGTTGTCGCTGGCCCGTTCGACGATCTTCAGTTCGACGACCGCCTCTTCCAACAGTTGCAATGTCCAGCGTGCGCGGCCGGCCGGCGGTTTGGAACAGGCCAACGCGATTAACCTGGCCTCGGCCGCCCCATCGAAGATCCGCCGCCTCGCCGAATTCGCCGAATGCTTGCGAATCAGGGCCGCCTCCAACCCCTCTTCGACCAGCCGCTGGCGCGTCCTGGCAACCGTGGCGACACTGGTCTCGAGCGCCGCTGCAATCTCGCTGTCGCTCCAGCCTTCACCACCGTCCGAGGTATCGGCTTTCAACAGAATGCGGGCCTTCAGCAGCTTTTGTGCCGGATGTTTCCCGCTATGGATAAGGGCGTTGAGCTTCTCCCGCTCCGTATCGCTGAGTGTCACAATGTATTTCTTTACTGCGCTCTCTTTGCTGCCCACGTCTCCGCTCCGTCGCTGGTGACGCGGACATCAATTCAGAGAACCCTCACAAAATCAATGACGGAAGCGACTAGCCCAAAGCCCAGAGCATTGCCACAAGGCAGGGCGCTAAACTCGGGAATTGCACGCGTACCGATCTCGCTCAGCTCTGCTGCGATCAGCATCGCCACGCCGAAGCCCGCAATCTGTTGGCGCCGGTTTGCGGCCGGTTAACCGAGGGCTTCGACATGCCGGATCTTAAAGAAGCAAAGGCGCTGCTCGACCAGTTAGCGTGAACCCGGTCCGTCACGAATATCTGCTTCCAAGCCGCCGGCTTTAGCACGCGCGAGGTTTCGTGTCCGGCTAATCGCGCTGCGTCGGCCCGCCGAGGTCAGGCTCGCCCGCCAGGTCGCACCCTTTGGCATCGGGGCAAGCCGCGTGCGGCGAAGGTCGATTGCCGATCCGTATGGCCTGCGTGGATGGTTGAAATGGTGCGCTTCGCGAGCGCATAGTCGCGGCAGCGAGCCAATCGCATAACCCGCAAAAGCGGGAATTATTGAACAGGAAGGATCTCCGATGGAAAAGCTGACCAGGCGGTCGTTGTTGCGTGCCTCGACGGGGCTCGCGGCAGCGGGTGTGATTGGGCGTCCGTACATTGCCAATGCCGCGGCTACCACGGCGACGGTCTGGTGGGTGCAGGGCTTCGCGCAGGAAGAAGACATCGCCTTCCAGCAGATGGTCGCGGAGTACCAGAAAGCGACCGGAAACACGATCGACTACACCATCCTGCCGTTCGCCGCGATGCGCCAGAAAGAGGTCGCTGCGGTGACGAGCGGCGTTGTGCCCGACATCATCGATCTCGGCGACTATTTCTTTGCCGTGCTGAGCGCCTGGAAGGACCAGTTGGTCGATCTGACCGACGTCCTCGAGACGCAGAAAGCGCTGTTCATGCCGACGGCGCTGGACACCGCCTTCGCCTACAACAGCGTCACAAAGAAACGCAGCTATTACATGATTCCCAATCGCATGACGGTATGGCCGTTTCATGTTTGGAAGTCTTTGCTTGATAAGGCTGGTTTCAAGGCGTCGGACATTCCCAAGACCTGGGACGCATTTCTCGATTTTTTCCCGCCGGTTGTCGAGAAATTGCGGGCGCAGGGCAACCGCAACGTCTACGCCTATTCGATCATGATCAGCGCGGTCGGGTTCGATGCAATCTACCACTTCGACCACGTTCTGCTCGCCTATGGCGGTAAGGACTTGTTCACCGCCGACGGCAAAGTGCATACCGACGACCCCAAAGTCCGCGAAGCCGCGATCAAAGTCGTCACCAAGCTGGCGACCGCTTTCAAGAGCGGGGCTATGCCGTCGGCGATACAGAACTGGAACGACAACGACGACAACAACGCCTTTCACTCCAAGTTGCTCGTCATGGATTTCGACGGCACGATCTCGACCGAGGTCGCGCTGTGGAAGGACAAGGAAAAATACGACGACATCCTGACCTTGGGCCTCCCGCTCGACAATGACGGCAAGCCGGTGACCGGCGTCATGGGTACGCAGGCGCTGGTGGTCCCGAAGGGCGCCCCCAACATCACCGTCGCCAAGGACTTTCTCAAATATTCGATCGAGCCCAAAGTGCTCGCCGCCCTTCTGAAGGCCGGGCTCGGCCGGCGGCTGCCGCCGATGACATCGATCGTCGATAACGACAAGGCGTATTGGCTCGACCCCAAGAATGAGCCGCTCGCCGCCTATACCCAGCAGGGCATCTATGGCCCGACGATCGCGCCCTACGAGGTATTCAACCCGGCACGGGCGCAGGTCTCGACCGAGCGCGTGTTCCCTCTCGCGATCCTCGATGTGATCAACAAAGGGATCACCCCTGAAGTGGCGATCGACACGGCATTCAAGCGCTGCGAGGCGATCTTCGCCCAATACCCGATCCAGCAAAGCTGACGTTTATAGGGGTCGCCTTTTGCGCTGACAGCGGCCGCTCGTCGAGTAGCGAGCGGTCGGCCGGGTTTGCCCCGAAGCGGACTCCAACATGGCTGCGCCTACCCGTCTATACCCCCTCTCGCACTGCGAGAGAGGGTGGCCATCGCGTAGCGATGGACGGGTGAGGGTTTCTTGCTCCGTCGGCGGCATCTATGATCGCCGCATGAAGCATTACGACGCGATCGTCATCGGCGGCGGGCTGGTCGGCTCGGCGATCGCCTATGGCTTGGTGCACGAGGGCCTGAAGACAGCGCTGATCGACGAAGGCGATGTCGCGTTCCGCGCCTCGCGCGGCAATTTCGGCCTGGTCTGGGTGCAGTCCAAGGGCCTCGGCGCGCCGCATTACCAGCGCTGGACCCGTCTTTCCGCCGAAGAATGGCCCAGACTTGCAGCTGAGCTCGGCGCGCGCACCGGCGTCGCGGTCGGCCTCGAGCAGCCCGGTGGCGTGCAGCTTTGCCTTGGCGAGGAGGAATTCGCCGCTCGCCATGCGATGATGGAGCAGATGCGCGCCGAAGCCGGCAATTTCGGCTTCGATTACCGCATGCTCGACCGCGACGAGCTGTCGGCGATGCTGCCCGGCCTCGGCCGGGAGGTGACCGGTGGCTCGTGGACGCCCTATGACGGCCACGTCAATTCGCTTTATCTGCTACACGCGCTGCACAAGGGGTTTGTCGAGCGCGGTGGCGCCTACATCCCCAACCGTACGATCGATTACGCCGCCGCCCAGCCCAACGATTTCCGTCTCGGCAGCGGCGGCGACGAGATCGCCGCGGCGAAAATCGTGCTCGCTGCCGGGCTCGGCAACGCCGCCTTGGCGCCGCTCTTCGGGCTGAGCGCGCCGGTCCGCCCGCAACGCGGTCAGATCCTCGTCACCGAGCGGACCGAGCGCGTCTGGCCGGTGCCGATCGGCAGCCTGCGACAGACGCTGGAAGGCAGCATCATGCTTGGCGCCAGCGAAGAAGAGGTCGGCTTTGACACCGCCCAGAAGCCCGAGGTGATGCAGGTCATCGCCCGCCGCGCGGTCGAGACCTTCCCGTTCATCGCCGAGCTGCAGATCGTCCGCGCCTGGGCGGCGCTGCGCGTCATGCCGCCCGACGGCAAGCCGATCTACGACGAGAGCGACAAATTCCCCGGCGCCTTCACCGCCAACTGCCACAGTGGCGTGACGCTGGCCGGGGCGCACGCCAATGTCTTCGCCCCGATGGTCGCCGCCGGTGCGCTCGACCCGATGATGATGCCCTTCTCCGCCAAGCGCTTCGATGTTCCGGCGGCGGCCTGACGCCGGCGCGCCGACCGTGACGGTCTCGGTCGAGGGTCGCGAGGTCGCGGTGCCCGCTGGCGCCTCCGCCGCTGCGGCCGTGCTGCTCACCGGGCTGTCGGCGATCCGCGAGACCGGTGTCAGCGGCGCGCCGCGCGCCCCCTATTGCCTGATAGGCATCTGCTTCGACTGCCTCGCCGAGATTGATGGGGTCCCCAACCGCCAGAGCTGCATGGTCGCCGTCACCCCCGGCATGACCATCCGCCGTCAGCACGGCAAACGCGCGGTCGAGGTCGAATGATGTTGCGGCGGCTGCCCCTCACCCTGACCCTCTCCCCGCGAGCGGGGAGAGGGGGCGCGCCGGCACCTAAATCCCCTCGCCCCGCTTGCGGGGAGAGGGAGGGACCCAGCCCGCAAGGCTGGGAGGGTGAGGGGCAGCCAGCGGTATGACGCCGGAAAAAATCGACTTCGCCGTTATCGGCGCCGGGCCCGCCGGAATGGCGGCGGCGACGCTCGCCGCCGAGCTCGGTCTCGACACGGTGCTGATCGACGAGCAGGACGCGCCGGGCGGGCAGATTTACCGCGGGGTCGAACGCGCGCCCGCCGGATCGCCGCTCGGCGACGATTACCTCGCCGGCGAGCCGATCGCCGCCGCGCTGCGCGCCGGCCAGGCGCGATACCTGCCGTCGACCACGATCTGGCACATCGATCCCGACGGCACGCTGTCGCTGATCTCGGCCGGCGAGAGCCGCGCGATCCGCGCCCGCCGCGTGCTGGTCGCCACCGGCGCTATCGAGCGGCCGGTGCCGATCCGCGGCTGGACGCTGCCGGGCGTGATGACCGCCGGCGCGGCGCAGGTCGCGCTCAAGACCGCCGACCTCGTACCCGCTGGCCGCACGGTGCTGGCCGGGCAGGGGCCGCTTTTCTGGCTGGTTGCCGCCCAGTTGATCCGCGCCGGGGCACCGCCCGCGCTGATGCTCGAAACCATGCCGCACGCCAATGCCCACGCCGCGGCGCTGCTGCTGCCCGGCGCGCTATGGCCGGCGCGGCGCGCGCTGTGGAAGGGCCTCGGGCTGATCCGCGAGGTGAAACGCGCCGGCATCCCGATCGTGCGGCGCGTCACCGGCCTGCGCGCCGTCGGCGGCGGCCATCTCGAAATCGTCGCGTGGGATGGCGGCGAGGCGCCCGCCGACCTCCTGCTGCTGCACGAAGGCGTTATCCCCAACACCCAGATCAGCCTGGCCTTGCAGCTCGACCATCGCTGGAACGAGGCGCAGCTGTGCTGGCGTCCCGTGGCCGATGAATGGGGCGGTACCAGCCTGCCGACGCTCGCCATCGCCGGCGATGGCGGCGGCATTGCCGGTGCCGAGGCGGCGGCGCTGTCGGGCCGGCTCGCCGCGCTCGACGCGGCCTCCTTCCTCGACAAGATCGACCCCGCCGAGCGCGACCGCCGCGCCGCCCCGATCCGCCGCGCGCTGAAGCGCGAGCGGGCGATCCGCCCGTTTCTCGACGCACTCTACCGGCCGACGCCGGCGGTCCTCGTGCCGCCGGACGAGGTGATCGCCTGCCGCTGCGAAGAGGTCAGCGTCGCGCAGATCCGCCGCGCGGCGCGGCTCGGCGCGCAGGGACCGAACCAGGCTAAGGCCTTCACCCGCTGCGGCATGGGGCCGTGCCAGGGCCGCATCTGCGGGCCGATCGTCGGCGCGGTGATGGCCGATACGCTCGACCGGCCGATCGCCGCCACCGGAACCTATCGGCCACGCGCGCCGTACACGCCGATCACCGTGGGGGCGCTCGCCGGGTTGGCGGAAGGCTGAAGCGTCCAGGGAGGGAGCTGCACATGAAGCATGTAATGACGCTGGTCGCCGCGACGGCCGGGATTGCCCTTGCGACACTCGCCGCGCCGGCCGCCGCCGAACCCGACGCCAACCTGCCTGTCCGCATCAGCGAGAAGCTCGTCGCCGACCTCGCCCGCGCCGATCTCGATGCTACCTCGGCCGACGCGTCGAAATATCTCGGACAAAGCTCCGCTGACAATCTCAAGAACAGTTTCGCGGCGATCAAGAATCTCGGCCAGTCGCAATATAGCGACCTGGTCTATGCCCGCGATTTCGGCCAGACCGAAAAGGACATGATCTACAAGATCGATTTCGACAAGGCGTTCGCCTTCGTACGCCTCACCTGGCATATCGACAACGGCAACTGGCACCTCGTGCACTTGCAATACAAGACCGAGAACGAGCTGCCCTTCCCCAGCGGCTGGGAGCACATCTATCCGAAGTAGGTCGGCGCAGATCCGTTCGCGCTGTCGGCGATATCGCGGCAACTATGCGCGCCTGACCCTTGCACCAGGCGCCATTTGCCCAAAGGATGGGCGCTCGGATTTATGACACCATGATGGCTTCTCGATGACCGATCTGCATCCGCTTGCCCCGCTTCTCGCGCCGCGCTCCGTGGCGATTTTTGGCGCCTCCAACGACCCGACGCGGATCAGCGGCCGCTCGCTGCGCTATTTCCGCGAGGCCGGCTATCAGGGCGGGCTCTACCCGATCAATCCGACGCGCGACACCGTGCAGGGGCTCAGGGCCTATCCCGACCTCGCCTCGGTGCCGGGCGAGGTCGATTTCGGGCTGATCGCGGTGCCGGCCAATCTCGCGGTCGAGGCGATGGAGGCTTGTGTCGCCAAGGGTGTGCGCGGCGTCGTGATGTTTACCGCCGGCTTCGCCGAAATCGGCGCCGAGGGCCGTGCGCTGCAGGAAAGGATCACCCGGATCGCGGTCGATAGCGGCATCCGGCTGTGCGGCCCGAACTGCCTCGGGCTGTTCAACATGCGCATCGGCCACACGCCGACCTTCAGCTCGTTCCTCGAGGAGGGTCCGCCGCAATCCGGCCCGCTCGGCATGGTGACGCAATCGGGCGCGTTCGGCACGCATCTGCTGGCGCTGACCGCGCGGCGCGGCATCTCGGTCGGGGTGTGGATGTCGACCGGCAACGAGGCCGAGGTACAGGTCGCCGACGGCATCTCCTTCCTCGCCGACGACCCCGAGACGCAAGCAATCGCCTGCTACATGGAGGCGATCCAGGACGGCGAGCGTTTCGCCGCCGCGGTCAAGCGGGCTCGCGAAAACGGCAAGCCAGTCATCGCGATGAAGGTCGGCGCGTCGGAGATCGGCGCCGCTGCCGCCGCCTCGCACACCGCCTCGCTCGCCGGCGCTGACGCGATTTACGATGCGGCGCTGCGCCAGCTCGGTGTCGAGCGCGCCAAGACGCCGGAAGACCTCGTCGAGATCGCCTATGCCTGTACCCGCGGCCGGCTGCCGCGCTCGCGCAAGCTGGCGGTGATGACGATGTCGGGCGGCGCCGGCGTGCTGATGGCCGATGCGGCCGAGGAGCAGGGGCTCAACCTCGCGCCGCTCGCCGAAGACTCGCAGAAGGAGGTGCTGTCCTGGGTGCCGTTCGCGGCGCCGCGCAATCCGGTCGACGTGACCGCGCAGGCGCTCAACGACCCGAGCATCCTCGACAAAAGCTTCGACCTGCTGCTCGGCAAGGAGAAATTCCCGTCGATGGTCGGCTTCTTCACCACATGGGCGTCGTCGCCGCAAATGGCCGAGCCGCTGTTCAAGTCGCTGAGCGGGGCCGCCGAGCGCTACCCCGACAGCTATGTCGCGCTGTCGGCCATCGCCGCGCCGGAGATGCGGCGCCGCTACGAGGCGGCCGGCATCGGCGTCTATGAGGACCCGTGGCGCGCGGTCGAGGCGGTCGCCGCCGCGACGCGGTGCGCCGAGCGTATCGCCACGCCGCCGCACGCGGTCCCGCCGGTGCCGGCCGGCCTTGCTCCGCTGCCCAAGCATGCGCTCTCGGAGCACGAGGCGAAGTCGATCCTTGCCGCCGCCGGCGTGCCGATCCTGCCGGAGCGCCTTGCCAACAGCGCCGCCGAGGCCGCCGCCTGCGCCAGTCTCGGCGACAAGCTGGTGCTCAAGATCGTCTCGCCCGAGATCACCCACAAGACCGAAGTCGGCGGCGTGATGCTCAACGTCGCCGCCGGCGAAGCCGGCGCCGCCTACACCGAGCTGATGACCCGCGTCGCCGCCCGTGCGCCGCACGCCAACCTCGAAGGCGTGCTGATCTCGCCGATGCTGAGCGATGGGGTCGAGATGATCCTCGGCGTCCAGCATGACGGCGTGTTCGGCCCGACCGTGCTGCTCGGGCTCGGCGGCATCTTTGTCGAGGTGCTGCGCGATGTGACCTTCCGCATCGCGCCGTTCGGCCTAGAGGAAGCGCGGGCGATGATCGGCGAACTGCGTGGCAAGGCGATCCTCGAAGGCGCTCGCGGCAAACCCGCTGGCGACCTCGACGCGCTCGCCGAGACCCTGTCAAAGCTCTCGCTGTTCGCCGCCGCGCAAAAGGGCCAATTCAGCAGCATCGACATCAACCCGCTGCTGGTCCGCCCGAAGGGCCACGGCGTCGTCGCCCTCGACGCCCTCATCGTCACCGACGCCACGCCGGCGGAGCACTAAATCTCGGTGCGTCCTTCGAGACGCGGGCTCCGCTCGCTCCTGTGAGCCTGACCCGAAATGCCGTAGAGGACCCTTTCCCGGTGCCCATTTTCCGGCGTCATTCCGGGGCATCGCGTAGCGATGAACCCGGAACCCATGAACACAGGCCTCGAAAAACGTGTCTCGGCGTTGCAGCGACGACGGACAAGGCCGTGTTCATGTTGGGGTGGACGGCCCCCGACGGCATCTGGTGTGCCAGGCTGTGATGTTGAATCTCAGCAAAAGGAGCCGTCCGATGGCGATTATCCGAGTTGGCGTTGATACCTCCAAGCATCTCTTTCAAGTGCACGGCGTCGATGAAGCGGAACAGCCGGTGCTGCGCCGTCAGGTGCGGCGCGGGGCGTTTGTGAAGGTGATGAGCGCGCTGGCACCGACGCGGATCGGCCTGGAGGCGTGCGGCGCCTCGCATCACTGGGCGCGAGTGCTGCGCGGTCTGGGGCACGAGGTGGTGCTGCTGCCGCCGCAATACGTCAAGCCTTACGTCAAGCGCGGCAAGCACGACGCGGCCGACGCGTGGGCCTTCAGCCCACGGGCTTGACCCGTGGGGGCGATCTGCGAGGCGATGAGCCGACCGGGGATGCGGTTTGTGGCGGTGAAGAGCGCCGAGCAACAGGCAATGCTGATGCTCTTGAAGGTGCGCGCGTTGCTGGTCAAGCAGCGCACGATGCTGATCAACGCGATGCGCGGGCATGCGGCGGAGTTTGGGGTGATCGCCGCCAAGGGAGCCGGCAAGGCGGGCGAGCTGCTGCAGCAGGCGCACGACGCGGGCGCCCCGGCGTTGGCGCTGGAGATGCTCGGCGTGCTGTCCGGCCAGGTCGCGGCGATCGAGGCCCGGCTCAAGGCGCTCGAGGCCGAGCTGATGGCGTGGCATCGCGAGGACCCGGTGAGCCAATGCCTGGCGACCCAGCCCGGCATCGGCCCGATCGGCGCGGTGAGCTTCACCCTCAAGGTGTCCGACCCCAAGGGGTTCCGCTCGGGCCGGCACTTTGCCGCCTGGACCGGCATCACGCCCAAGGAGAATGCAACCGCCGGCCGTCACCATCCCGGCAGGATCAGCCGGCAAGGCGACCAGGACCTGCGCCGCCTCCTGGTGCTCGGCGCCACCGCGGTGATCCGGACGGCACGACCGGGGCGGGCTTCGCCCTGGTTGCTCGCCCTGCTGGCGCGCAAGGGCAAGAAGCTCGCCGCCGTCGCCCTCGCCAACAAGATGGCCCGCACGCTGTGGGCGATGATGGTAAGCGGCGAAGTTTACCGCCGGCCGCACGCGGCGTGACCGGCACATCCTCTTAACCCGCCTGGCGATTGCGAGGACAGCAGCGAGATGGCAATCGGTCGAACCGAGGATCGGGACACCCCGCGGAACCCAATGGCGTTGCAACGTCACCTTCATGTTCGGGACCCGATCCGCGCAACCCATCTGGGCCAGCGGTCACACCGACCGCACACAAAGGCCGGACATATGACCGCAAGCGACCAGACCAGCTCACCGCTGACACCTTGCACAACGGGGGCCGTCCACATATGGGTTCCAGGTTCGGCCCGGTGGGCCGCCCCGGAATGACGAGAACAGTTTCAAGTCGGGCTCTCAGGATGACGATTGGCCTATGCCAGCTTCGAACTCCGTCATGGTGAGGAGCGCCGAAGGCGTGTCTCGAACCACGCACGTCGCTGATGCAGCCTGAAATCACCTACACCGTCGGCGTTGATATCGGCGGCACCTTTACCGACATCGTCTGCGCCGGATCGGATGGCTCGTTCCGTCTCATGAAGCGCGCCACGACGCGCGGCGACCCGGCCGCCGCGGTGCGCGAGGCGGTCGCGGCGATGCGCGCCGATTGGGGCATCGATCCTGCCGCGATCACCCGTTTTGTGCACGGCTCGACAGTCGCGACCAATGCCGTCATCGAGCGCAAGGGCGCGCGTACCGGCATCATCACCACCGTCGGGTTCAAGGACGTGCTCGAGATCGGCCGGCAGATGCGCCACCAGATGTACGATCTAGTGCTCAAGCCCGAGACGCCGGTGTTTCTCGCGCCCGGCGCGCGGCGCAAGGAGGTGCGCGAGCGCATCGCAGCCAATGGCGATGTCGTCACCTCGCTCAACGAGAACGACGTCCGCCGCGCCGCCGCCGAACTGGCCGCGGCCGGTGTCGAGGCCGTGGCGATCGTCTTCCTGTTCTCGTTCATCAATCCGGCGCATGAGCGCCGCGCGCGCGAGATTATCGCCGCCGCGCACCCGCGGCTCGCCATCTCGTTGTCGTCCGAGGTCGACCCGGCGTTCCGCGAATATGAGCGCACCGCGGTCACCACATTCGACGCTTATCTGAAGCCGGTCGTGGCGGATTACATCGCGCGCATGGGCCGTGATCTGGCGGAGGCCGGCGTCCCGGCGCCGCTGCAGATCATGCAGTCGCGCGGCGGTATCAGCGCCGCCGCCAATGCCGCCTTGCGGCCGGTGCGGCTGTTCCTGTCGGGGCCGGCGGCGGGCGTGGTCGGCGGCGTCTCGGTCGGTCGCGCGGCGGGCGCGCAAGACCTCATTACCGTCGATATCGGCGGCACCAGCTGCGACATCGCGCTGGTCAGCGGCGGCGAACCGCTGGTGCGCGCCGAAGGGGTCATCGACGGCTACACGGTCCGCGTGCCGATGGTCGATGCCACCGCGATCGGCTCCGGCGGCGGCAGCATCGCCCGGCTCGACGATGCCGGCGCGTTGCGGGTCGGCCCGCAATCGGCCGGTTCCAAGCCGGGGCCGGCCTGCTACGGCCGCGGCGGGACTGAGGCCACCGTCACTGACGCGTCGCTGGTGCTCGGCTATCTCGATCCGGACTATTTCGCCGGCGGCACGCTGCGCCTCGACCCCGAGCGCGCCCGTGCCGCGCTGGCACCGCTGGCCGCGCGCATGGGCACCTCGGTAGAGCAGGCGGCGCTCGGCATCCATCGCGTCCTCAACGCGCAGATGGCCGAGGCGATGCGGCTCGTCTCGATCGGCCGTGGGATCGATCCGCGCGGCTACGCGCTGCTGCCGCTGGGCGGCGCCGGGCCGATCCATGCCGCCGCGCTTGCCGCCGAGCTCGGCATGTCGCGCATCATCGTACCGCCGCACCCCGGCGTGCTCTCCGCCGCCGGGCTGCTCGCCGCGCCGATCGAGCACGAGATGTCGGCTGCCTTTCCGCGTCCATTCGCTGGAACCAATTGGCCGGAAGTCGTCGCGGCGCTCGCCAAGCTCGACGCCGGCTGCGCCAGGCTGATGGCGGGCGAAGGTGCGGCGCCCGACGCCGCCGCGATTCGACACTTTGCCGATCTCTGCTATATCGGCCAAGGCTACCATCTCGAAATCCCGCTGCGGGCGGACGAGCCGGAGCCGCTCGCCACGCTCTATCGCGATTTCCTCGCGGCGCATGACCACGTCTATGGCTATGGCGCCGAGGCGCCGGCGCGTTTTGTCAACTTGCGCGCGGTGCACCGCGCCGCACTTCCCGCCCCGCCGCAGCCGGCAGCGACAACCGAGGTGGAGCGTTCCACACGCCATCGGCGGGTGCTGATCGACGCCTCCGCCGGTTTTGAGACCGCCGCCGTCTACGACCGCGCTGCGCTCGCCGCGGGAACTCGCATCACGGGGCCGGCGATCGTCGAGCAGGCCGACACGACGACGCTCATCCCCGCCGGCTGGCGCTGTCGGGTCGCGGAGGCCGGTCATCTGCTGATCGAGCCGTCCGAGCCTCACGCGTAACCCGCCCGCTCCTTGGATAACCGAAAATTAACGGCGCCGCTCCGATCATGCGATAGGGATCGGAGGGACTTGTCGTGCGTCTCTGGCTATGGGCGTTGCTGCTTCTTGCTGCGGCACCGGTACGCGCGCAAGACCTGCCGCAGACGCATCTGAAGGTTGTCGGCGGTCTCGGTCAGACTGTTCAGTACAAGCAGTTTGAGGCGCCGTTCTGGAGCAAGGAGCTGACCGAGGCCTCAAACGGCCGGATCACCGCCGAGGTTACGCCGTGGGACCAGCTCGGGATCAAGGGGCCTGAGCTGCTGCAATTCACCCGGCTCGGCGCGATCGTTATCAGCACGGTGTCGCTCAGCCAGATTGCCAGCGAGGATCCGGAGGCGGCGGCGTTCGACCTCGCCGGCCTCAACCCCGACATTCCCGCGCTACGCCGCAGCATCAACGCCTATCTGCCGACCCTGCGCGATGTCTATCGCACCCGTTATGGGCTCGAATTGCTGGCGATTTGGAGCTATCCGGCACAGGTCGTCTTTTGCAACCGGCCGATTTCCGGGCTCGCCGATCTGAAAGGCGTCAAGGTCCGCGTCGCCAGCGCGATGCATGCTGATTTCGTGCAGGGGCTTGGCGGCACCGGCGTGACGATGCCGTTCGACGAGCTGATGGAAGCGCTTAAGAAGCGCGTCGCCGATTGCGCGATCACCGGCGCGATGTCGGGCTACCGGGTCGGGCTGTTCAACGCCACGACGCATGTCTCACCGGCGACGGTGAGCTGGGGTCCTTACGTGCTGTTCGCCAACCACGCAGCCTGGCAGCGTTTCGACCCGGCGCTACGGGAGTTTCTGTCTGCCCGTATTGAGAAGTTGAGCGACCGCCTGTGGGAGGTCGCCGAGCGCGAGACCGAGGAAGGCATCGCTTGCCTCACCGGTGGCGCCTGCAGCGCCGGCCCGGCGGCCAATATGAAACTGGTTCCGAAGACGGCCGCCGACGTCACCGCGGTGCGCAAGACCTTTACCGACACGGTGTCGCCGCGCTGGGCGGAGCGTTGCGGCCCGGATTGCGTCGCCAATTGGAATGCCACGGTGGGCCGCATGTTCGATCTGACCGTCGCCGTCGGTAATTGAGAACCCGCATGCGGGTGCCTTCCTGGCTCCTTACGATCGGGCGGATGGTCCGCCTGCAGAACGCGATGATGGTGTTGTGCGCGGTGCTGGTCAGCGCCTATGGCGCGAGCATGTACGCCTCGCTGCATCGCGCTTATGAGCAGGCGTTGAACGACGCCGCCGCGACGCTCGAAAGCATTGCCCGCTCGTCCGAAGTCGGCACCAACCGCTCGATCTTCGTGATCGATGCGGCGCTGCTCGGGGTCGAGCGGATGCTCGAAACCCTGTTGCCGGATGCGCCGCTCGACGGCCCCGCGGTCAAGGCGTTGCTTGACCAGTTCGACGACCAAACGCTGGTCGTGCGCGATATCCTGATCCTCGACAAGGACGGCCGGTTGCTGAACAAGGCGGGATGGGCCAGCGCCACCGACCGGGATTATTCGAACCGGCCGTTTTTCACCGCGCATCAGAATGGCGGCTTGCCGTCGCTGTATATCGGCCAACCGACGCGCAGTCGCGCGACCGGCGGCTGGTCGATGATGATGAGTCGGCCTTTATTGCGCCGCGACCAGGTGATCGGTGTGATCGCCGCCGAGGTGCCGATCACCGTCTTCACCGACTTCTTCAATTCCGTGGTCGCCAATAGCGGCGTCAGCATCAAATTGCTGCTCGATGACGGCACGCTCGTGGCCACCGAGCCGCATCGCGAGGAGCAGATCGGCCGCAAGCTGCCCGACGCGCCTGTGGTGCTTGCCGCGGCCGGCAATCGCCGGTTCGGCATGCTCGGCAATTCCCCGGCGGAGACCAACAGCCCGCAGCTGATGAGCTTTGCTCATATTGCCGCCCGCCCGCTGATTGTCGTCGCCTCGCGTGCCCGCGCCGATATCCTAACGCAGTGGCGCGGCGAATGCCTCGGCTCCGTCGTCGCGTTTATGCTGTTCGCGGTGACCGCGGCCTGCCTCACCTGGCTGATGGTGCGCGCGGTCGATCGTCAGCAGAAGGCCGCCGCCCGGTTGCGCGCCGGCGAGGAGCGCCTGCAGCGCCAGAGCGACATGCTGCAGTCGACGCTCGAAAACATGGGCGAAGGGCTCGCCGTCTTCGATCGCGATGGCCGGCTGATGGCGTGGAACGCCAAATTCATCGAACTGCTCGACCTGCCGCCGGACCTGTCGACCGACACCAAACTCCGCGAGATCCTTGCGCTGCAATCGGCGCGCGGCGATTTCGGCCCGGTCGATCTCGCGGTCGATGTCGACGAGCGCGTGAATCGCTTTTTCCGAGAGGTGCCGCTGGTCCGTGAGCGCGCGACGGACTCCGGCAAGGCGCTGCAAATTCGTCGCCGTGCCATGCCGGGTGGCGGGGTGGTGTCGCTCTATTCCGACATCACCGAGCGCAAAGGGGCCGAAACCAAGATGGCGCAGGCCTGGGCGCAAGCCGCGCTCGCCAACCGGGCGAAGAGCGAGTTTCTCGCCAATATGAGCCACGAGCTGCGCACGCCGCTCAATGCCATCATCGGCTTTTCGGAAATCCTCAGCGGCGAGCACCTGGGACCGCTCAAAAACGTCCGCTATCTCGAATACGCCAGCGACATCCATTCGAGCGGCCAGCACCTGCTGTCGATCATCAACGACGTGCTCGACATGTCGAAGATCGAAGCCGGCAAGCTCGACATCATCGATGAGGAGATCGTCGTTGCCGAGCTGCTCAACGGCAGCATCCGCATGGTGCGTGAGCGCGCCCGCAAGCAGGCGGTGGAGCTGGTCTGCTCCGTCGCCGATCCCAATCACGTGATCGTCGCCGACGAGCGGGCGATGAAGCAATGCCTGCTGAACCTGCTGTCGAACGCAATCAAGTTCTCTGAATTGAGTGGCAAGGTCAGCATTAGCGCGTTGATCGACGCCGAAGGGCGCAGCGTGCTGACCATCGCCGACGAGGGGATCGGGATGACCCCGGAAGAGCTCGAGCGCGCGCTGCAGCCGTTCGGCCAGGCGCAAGCCTCGACGACGCGCACCTATGGCGGCACCGGGCTCGGTCTGCCGATCACCCAGGGCCTCGCCGAAGCGCATGGCGGCCTCATGTCGGTCGCCAGCGCACCGGGCAAAGGCACCCGCGTCTCGATCACCCTGCCCGCTGAACGCACTCGCTCCCTCACCCCCAAGATCGCCCTGCGCGCCTAGTCTCTTATGTCCCTGGTCAAGGATGAAGACGTGATTATGCGGCCTGCTGGTCGGCTGACGAAGCAGTTTGGCAGATTGCGGCTGCACAGGGCTGGGGGTGGAGCTTGAGACGACGGTTGATCAGGCTCTTATCCGCGGGTTGGTTACCGCCTTCCGTGTCTTCGTCTCGGGGCTTTTCCTTGGTCTAGAGGACGGGCGTCGGGCAACATCGGCTGACAGCGGCCCGGCCACATAACGAGCGACGGGAGTTCCCCACCGTGGCTCCACCCCCGGCGCTATGCAGCGGGGATGAGGCGGCTGCGGTTTACACGGGCGCCACCTCACCCCGGTCAGCTCACCGGTCCGGTGCAACCGCGCCAGCGTCACCGCATCGCGCCGATTGGTCTTGACCCGTTCTCCCGGACGCTTCGGGATCAGCGCCGGAGCGACGACCAGGCAGGTATGGCCGAGAGCCTCGATCCGCCGATACAGCCCGTACCCGGTCGGCCCCGCCTCGTAGCAGAAATACAGCTTGTCGTAGCGGCCGGCCAGCTTGCGGATCAGCCGCTCCACCGTCGTCGGCGAACTCGATACATCGCCGAGAAACCGCACCTCGCCACCGCGCCCGCCATCGGCTATCGCCACCGCATGCTTGGTCTTCGATACGTCGAAAGCGACAAAGCCTTCGCTATACTCCCCCACGGTCCGCCCTCCGTGCATGAGGCTCGGCTCGGCCCATCCGAGCAACCCTCGCTTCTCTACTTGCACGAATGGGCGGGCCGCTTCCTCAGCCCGGGGACATAACGTCTAGGTCATTCGCCACCGCGATTATCCGGCCCGACCGGCTGTGTGATCAATCTCGCGGTGGGAGCGTTCCCGAGCTCTCGATGTCCAGAGAGCGCACGGTCTCGACTTGTCGAGGTCACTGCTATTCGATGGGGCCAAATTGGTGGGCGAAGCGGACGATCAGGTAACGGAAGAACCGGTCGGTGACGAGCCCCAGCGCGCCGAGGCAGACAATCCCGATAAATATTCTGTCGGTGGCCATCCATAGGCGCGAGTTGAAGATCAAATACCCCAGGCCGCTGTCGGCGGCGATCATCTCGGCCGCGACGACGGTGGCAAACGAGTTGCCCATTGCCAGGCGCATCCCGGTCAGAATGAACGGCAAGGCGGCCGGCAGCGTGACGTGGAAAAATGCCTGAACCGGCGTCGCGCCGAGGCATGCGGCAGCACGTAGTTTGTTTGGAGCGATGTTAGCAACGCCGACCATCGTGTTGATCAGCACGATGAACGTCGTCGTGTAGATGATGATCAAGACCTTGGACACCTCGCCGACGCCGAACCACAGCACGACCGGGGTGAGCCACGCGATCGACGGCACAAAGCGGAAGAACTGCGTGTACGGATCAAAGACCACCCGGACCTTGCGGATCGATCCCATCGCCAGGCCGATCGGCGCGGCGATGGCGCTGCCGATGAAAAAGCCGGCCAGGATGCGCTGCATGCTGATCGCGATGTGTTCGAACAATTCGCCGCTTTGCACCATCTCGACGCCGGTGGCGAAGACCACGGCCGGGGTGGGGAAGAACTGCGGTTTGAAGAAGCTGGTCGCGATGACATGCCAGACCGCGACCATCCCTACGATCGACCCGAGGTAGAGCAGTTGCTCGGTCTTGAGCTTGCCGCGTAGCCTAGCGACGACGGATGGCCCGGCACTGGCGGGCAGGGCGGTGGAAAGCTTCTCGGCGGTGCTCATGCGGCGGTGCCCGTGCTGCGCTCGTTGCCCTCGATCAGAGCGTTGATATTCTCCCAGAGGCGGCCGAATTCGGCGCTGCCGCGGCGGCGCGGCCGCGGCAGCTCGACCGTGATGATCTCGGCGATGCGAGCTCCCGGTCCCTTCGTCATGATGCCGATCCGATCCGCAAGGATGATGGCCTCCGAGATATCATGGGTGATGAACAGGACGGTTTTCCGGGTCTTATCCCAGATGTCCACGAGTTCGTCCTGGAGGCGAGTGCGGGTTTGCGCATCGACGGCGCCGAACGGCTCGTCCATCAGCATGATCTTCGGGTCATTGGCAAGGACCCGGGCAAACCGATCAAGATTGGCCTCGTCGCCGCCTTGTCGGGGCAGTCGGCGCTATCCGGCGAGGGGATCACCCGCGGGCTGACGATCGCGATCAACGACATCAACGCAAACGGCGGCGTCCTCGGCCGCAAGCTCGAACTAGTGCGGCGTGACGATGAGTCGAACCCGAACAAAGGCCAATTGGCCGCGCGCGAATTGATCGACCGCGAGGGTTGCGCCGTATTGTTCGGCGGCATCGACAGTCCGGTCTCGCTAGGGATTGTGCCGCTCATCAACGAGAGCAAAAAGCCGTTCATGGGGGTCTGGGCGGCGGCGACGAAGATCACTCAGAACGGCGCTGACCCGAACTACGCGTTCCGCGTCTCGGCGGTCGATGCGCTTGTCGACAAGCGCCTCTTGTCGCATGCGGCGGCGAAGCACGACGCCAAGGCGCCCGGCCTGTTGCTGATCAACAACGGCTGGGGCGACTTCGAACCGGGCGGGGCTCACCGCGGCGGCCGAGCAGAGCGGCATCAAACTCGCTGCCATCGAGAAGATGGAGGAGCAGGACGTCGACCTGACGCCCCAAGTGTCGCGGCTGCGCGCCGCCGGGGCCGATGTGGTAATCCTGGTCGCCAACGCGGCGCCCGGCGCGCAGGCGGTGAAGGCGATGCAGCGGGTTGCCTGGCAGGCGCCGGTTGTTTCGCATTGGGGCATTTCCGGCGGGCAGTTCCCCCAACTCGCCGGCAGCGCCGCCAAGATGGTTGAATTCGTCCAGACCTACAGCTTCTTCGGCAAGCAGAACGCGGTCGGCGAAAAACTGATCGCCGCGATGAAAACGGCCTACCCGGACGTCAAAGGACCTGGCGACATCCTGCCGCCGGTCGGCGTCGCCAACGCCTATGATGCAATGCAACTGACGGCACGCGCGATCGCCAAGGCAGACAGCACTGACGGTCCGAAAATCCGCGAGGGGTTCTACGCGCTCGACCGCTACGACGGGCTGATCAAGACTTACGACAAGCCGTTCGCCCCCAACCGACACGATGCGTTGACCGAAAACGACTACGTGATGGTCCATTACGTCGGAAACCAGATCGAACCGGTCGGCTAACCTTCGGCATGCTGTCCGTCGCGATCGTCTCCGGCGTCGCGATCGGCTCGATGTACGGGCTGGTTGCGCTCGGTTTTGCGCTGACCTACGCGGTGTCGCAGACCGTCAATTTCGCACAAGGCTCGGCGGTGATGCTCGGCGCGGTGCTGTGCTTCACCTTCTCGGTAAGGCTGGATTGGCCGATGTTCCCCGCAATCGCTGTCTCGATCGGCTGCTGCGCCGTTTACGGCATCGCGGTGGAGCGGCTCGCCGTTCGACCGTTCGCGGCGCACGGTTCGAATGCTTGGCTGATGGCGACCGTGGCGTTGGGCATCGTCGTCGACAACGCGGTGATGGCGCTGTTCGGCAAGGGGCCGCAGGCGATGCCCTCGGCGCTGGCCGACGAGCCGTGGATCGTCGCGGGCGCCGGCGTTCTTCCGTTGCAGGCGCTATTGCCGGCGGCGGCGCTGGTTCTGGCGGTCGCGCTGCGGCTGGTTATGACCCGTACTACGCTCGGGCTGCGAGTCGCTGCGGCGGTGCAGCAGCCGGACGCGGCGGCTCTGATGGGTATCGACGTACGGCGCCTGATCACCGGGACCTATGCGGCGAGCGCGGCGCTCGCTGGGTTTGTGAGCGGCGGCCTTGCCGCTCGCGATCTCGAAGTCGCGTTCGGCGGGGTCAGGGCCGTCGCCGGCGTCAGTTTCGACGCGCCGCCCGGCGCCGTCACCAGCATCATCGGGCCGAACGGGGCCGGCAAGACGACGCTCCTCAATCTGATCGGCGGGTTTCAGCCGCCGATGCCGGCAGAGTGACGGTCGGCGGGAACGCTATCGCCGGAATGCCGGCGCACCGGATCGCACGGCTCGGCATCGCCCGCACCTACCAGACGACACGGCTGTTCGCGTCGCTGAGTGTCCTCGACAATGTCCACGCCGGGCTGCTGCGTGGGCGCCTGCGCGGTTCCGCCGAGCGCATGCGGGCGGAAAGCCTGTTACGGCTCGTCGGCTACTGCGGCGACCTGCTGCGCTCGGCCGACGATCTGCCGCATGTCGATCGCCGCCTCGTCGAGATCGCCCGCGCTTTGGCGACCCGGCCTGCCGTGTTGCTGCTCGACGAGCCGGCAGCTGGGCTGGACGCCGCAGATACCGCGCGGCTGGGCGAACTGCTGCGCCGCATCGCCAACGCTGGTGTCGCGGTCGTGCTGGTCGAGCACGATATGACGCTGGTGATGCGCAGCTCGGACCAAGTGATCGTCCTCGACACCGAGCGCAAGATCGCCGAGGGCCCGCCGAGCGCGGTTCGCGCCGATCCGGCGGTTCGCGCCGCCTATCTCGGGAGGGACGCTGGTGCTGCGCCTGAGCCGCGCCGGCAAATGCCGGCGGCGGACGAGATCGTGTTCGAGGCGGGCAACCTATCCGCGGGCTACGGCGCCTTGTCGGTACTGCGCGACATCGGCCTCGCGGTGCGGCAGGGCGAGATGTTGGCGGTGCTGGGGCCGAACGGCGCCGGAAAATCGACCTTGATGCGAGCGGTTTCCGGACTGCTGCGTCCGGTCTCCGGCGCGATCCGGTTTGGCGGTGCGGACATCTCCGGCGCGCCGGCGCATCGGATAGCGCGCGCCGGGCTGGTTCTGGTGCCGGAGGGCCGGCTCGTCTTCCCGCTGCTGTCGGTGCGCGACAATCTGCGGCTCGGCGCCAGCGCACAGCCCAACCTCGAGGAAGCGATCTCGGCGATGCTGGCCCGCTTCCCGAAGCTCGCCGGACGCCTGCAAACGCCGGCCGGCATGCTGTCGGACGGCGAGCAGCAAATGCTGGCGCTGGCGCGCGGCCTGCTTGCCCGCCCGAAACTGCTGTTGCTCGACGAGCCGTCGCTCGGGCTCGCCCCGCTCGTGTCGAGGAACTGTTCGCGGCGCTCCGGCAATTGCGCGACGAGGGAATGACACTGATCGTCGTCGACCAGATGGCAGACCTGGCGATCGCGCTCGCCGACCGTTGCCTCGTGCTCGCCGGCGGCTGCGTCGTCGAAAGCGGCGCGGCCTCCGAATTGCACGATCTGGAAGCGCTGACCCGGCTCTATTTGGCCGATGCGCCGGCGCCGGAACCGTGCCGCGCCGGAGCTGCCTGACAATGGGAGGCGACACATGACGCTTCTGTCCGTACCCATCATCGACATCGCCCCGTATCGCGGCGGCGACGCGGCCGGCTGGACGCGCTTGGCCAAGGACGTGGGCCGGGCCTGCCGCGACATCGGCTTTCTCGTCATCGCCGGGCACGGCGTGCCGTTCGAGCTGGTCGGAGAAACCTGCGCCGCAGCCCGCGAATTCTTCGACCTGCCGCTCTCGGAGAAGATGCAGGTTGCACAGCCTGCGCGCGATGTGACACGCGGCTACACACCGATCGCCAGCGAGGCCGTGGCGCGCTCGCGCGGCGCTGCGGACAAGGTGGGCGATCTCAACGAAAGCCTGATGATCGGCCCGGTCGATCCCGTAGATCCCGACTACGCGCACCGCGGCGGCAAGCATTTCGCGCCGAACTTGTGGCCGGAGCGTCCCGCGGCGGTGCGGCCGGTCTTCACCCGCTACTACCGCGCGATGAGCGGGCTTGCGCAGACGCTGATGCGTATTTTCGCGCTGGCACTCGATCTCGACGAACACTTCTTCGATGACAAGATCGACAGGCACATCAGCCGGCTGCGGCTGCGCAATTACCCGGCGCAGATGACGCCGCCACTGCCCGGGCAGTTGCGCGCCGGTGCGCACTCTGACTACGGAAGCCTGACCATCCTCGCCACCGAGGACAAACCGGGCGGTTTGCAGGTGTGCAACGCGGCGGGCGAGTGGGTCGACGTGCCGGCGATCCCCGACTGCTTCATCGTCAATCTCGGCGACTTGATGGCACGCTGGACCAACGATGCCTGGGTCTCGACCCTGCATCGGGTCGTCAACCCGCCGACCCATCTTGCGGCAACGAGCCGGCGGCAATCGCTGGTGTTCTTCCACAACCCGAATTATGACGCGCCGGTCGCCTGTATTCCGACCTGCCTCAAGGCCGGCGAGCGGCCTAAATACCAGCCCACCACCTCGGGCGAGCATTTGCGGCGCCTGTTCATCGCGACGCAGGTGACGGAACCGCAGCCGGCATAGGTGACGATGTGAGCGACAACCCGGCTGGGAGGCCTCGCGCGGTGAACCATCACGTGCTCCCGGCTACCGCCGAGACGGTGCATTGGGGATATTTCAGCCGTTCGCTGCGACCGGCGCTGACACTGTCATCGGGCGACTTCGTCACGATCGAGACGTTGACGCACCACGCCTATGACGATCATGCCCGGATGATCGTCGGCGATCCCGGCGCCGAAAGCGTGTTTCACTGGACCAAGGAGCGAAAGAACGTCGACCGCCGCGGCGCCGGTCCACTCGATGCGTCGATCCACGGCCGCGGCGCCGGCGAGGGGTTCGGCGTCCATATCTGCACCGGCCCGATCTTTGTGCGCGGTGCCGAACCAGGCGATGTGCTCGAAGTCCGCATCCTCGACGTGCGGCCGCGCGGTAGCCGAAACCCGGATTTTCGGGGGCGCGCGTTCGGCAGCAACGCCGCCGCCTGGTGGGGCTTCCACTACAACGACCTGCTGACCGAGCCGAAGCCGCGTGAGGTCGTCACGATTTACGAAATCGACGCCACTGCTGGAAGCAGCTGGGCGCGCGCGGTCTACAATTACCGTTGGGTGCCGCAAACCGACCCGTTCGGGGTGGCGCACCCGACGATTGATTATCCCGGCGTTCCGGTCGATCACGCGCTGGTCGAGGAGAACCACGGCATCCTCAAGGGCGTGCGCATCCCGGTGCGGCCGCATTTCGGCTTGCTCGCCGTCGCGCCGAAGGAGGCCGAATTCGTCGATTCCGTGCCGTCCGGCTATTTCGGCGGCAATGTCGACAATTGGCGGATCGGGAAGGGCGCGACGATGTACTACCCGGTCACGGTGCCGGGTGCGCTGTTTTCGGCCGGCGACCCGCATGCAAGCCAGGGCGATTCCGAACTGTGCGGCACCGCGATCGAGTGCTCGCTGACTGGGACCTTCCAGCTGATCCTGCACAAGGCCAACGAACTCGCCAGCACTCCCCTTGCCGGGCTCGATTATCCACTGCTGGAAACTGCAGACGCATGGGTGGTGCACGGCTTCAGCTTCGCCAACTATCTCGTCGAACTCGGCGATAAGCCGCAGAGCGAGATCTTCACCAAATCCTCGCTCGACGGCGCGATGCGCGACGCGTTCCGCAAGATGCGCCGCTTCCTGATGGTGACGAAGGGCCTTAGCGAGGATGAGGCAATCTCGCTGATGTCGGTCGCGGTCGATTTCGGGATAACCCAGGTCGTGGACGCCAATTGGGGTGTCCACGCGATCCTGAAAAAGGGCATTTTCACAGACTAAGGATGCAGCTGATCGTTGTTGTCGCCCCAAAGGCGGGTGCCGTTTTCCACGGAAACTTGTAGCAGCATCGCTCGGGTGAACATCCCTTTCAGCCCGTGTGTCCAATGACTGCGTTGGGGCGATGTCGTTGAAGAAGTCGGGAGTTGCCTGCCGTCGGTCGGCAGCCATGGCGCTGCCGGTAGAGGTTTTGATAATGGCGATAACTCGACGCGGCGACGTGTTGGACGAAGTCGTTTATGTCGGGTTTTTCGACGTTGACGGGCCGGGGCCCGATGCCATGCGCCACACCCGCGCGGGTGAGAGCGGCAAGGCCGTCGGCATCGCACCAAACGAGGCCAGCGCATTGGCGACAGCGTTGGCCATCAAACCCCCCGTAGGGATAATGGTGCCCTCACCGGCACCCTTCACGCCGAGCGGATTGCTCGGCGACGGATGATTCTGCAGCGCAAAAGCACGGATCATCGGAAAATCGGTCGCCGTCGGGATCAAGTAATCCGCCAGGGTACCGCTCAGCAATTGGCCGTTGGCGTCGTAGACTAGGTTCTCCATCATCGCGCCGCCCAGCCCCTGGACGATGCCGCCGATGGCTTGGCCATGCAGGGTCAGTGGGTTGACGATCCGGCCGACATCCTCGACGGCGACATAATCGAGCAACTCGACCTGACCCGTACCGGGATCGACCGCGACATGCGCAGCGGCCGTGCCGTAAGCGTAGGTCAACGTATTGTTGTTGGAGAATTCGACATCGACGCGCAGGCGACCGTTCGCCAGCTCGACCAGCGAAAGCGCGCGGCCGTCTTTGGCTCGCGCGTGGCCGTCGAAGAATTCGATGTCCGCCGCCTCGACGACGAGCCGCGCAGCGGCCGCGGCCTTGACCTTTTCGACGAGGGAGCGGGCGCCCTCAAGCACCGCGGAGCCCCCAAGGATCGTCGAGCGGGAGTGGAACGCGCCGTAGCCTTCCTTCAAATAAGGCGTCGATCCGTGGACAATCCGTACTTGATCGAGAGTGATGCCCAGCGTGTCGGCGGCGATCTGCCCCATTACCGTTTCGAGGCCCTGCCCGACTGCCGCAGACCCGACATAGACTGTGATCGTGCCGTCGGCCTCAAGATCAAGCCGTGCGGTCTCCTTGGGTCCGGCGCCGGCACCCTCGATAAAACAGGCGATAGCGATGCCGTGATAGCGGCCGTCGATTAGCCGGCCCTGCAATTCGCGCTTCTGCTCCCAGGCGAATTCCGCCAGGCAGCGGTCGAGCGGCTCGGCATAGTCGCCGCTGTCGGCCTCGGTCACGGCGCCGGGACCGCCCGGCTCCAGCAACGGCAGTTTGTACGGCATCTCGGCGGCGCCGATGAGGTTACGCCGTCGCATCTCGACGATGTCGATGCCGAGGTCATGCGCCGCGAGTTCGAGGAGCCGCTCGAAAAAGAAGCTGCCCTCGTAGCGCCCCGGCGCGCGATAGGTGCCGGCCGGTGTCTTATTGGTGAGAAGGGATTCAGTGGTGATCCGTTGGTTTGGCACGCGATACGGGCCGGAGAGGAATTGCGCGGCGGTGCGGGGTGCGATCAACCCGGTCGTGCGGATATAGGCGCCGATATCGACATACACATCGCCGCGGAGGCCAAGGATCGTGCCGTCGCGGCGGCAGGCGATCTCGATGTCGCAATCGGTTTCGCGGGCGTGGTTCATCGCGATCAGATGCTCGCGCCGATCCTCGATCCAGCGCACCGGGCGATCGAGCCGCCGAGCGGCGAAGGGGACTAGAAAGTCTTCCGGGTAGAACTCGCCGCGCGCGCCAAAGCCGCCGCCGACATCGTTCTCGATCAGATCGACGGATGACACCGGCAAGCCCAGCAGATTGGCGAGCGTATCGCGATTGAAGAAGGCAACCTTCGCGGCGCCGAACACCGTCATCCGTTCCCGCGCGGCATCCCATTCCGCGAGCACGCCGCGCGGCTCCATCGTCATTGCCATGTGGCGCTGCACCTGAAACCGCTCGCGCCGGACGTAAGCGGCCTCGCGAAACGCCGCGTCGACATCGCCGCAGGTCGCAGTAAAACTCATCGCAAGATTGGTGCCGCTGTTCTCGAAGAGCAGGGTGTTACCCTGGCCGGCGGCCTGTCGATCGACGACCGGCGGCAGCTCATCGATGTCGAGCTCGATCGCGCCGACCCCGTCTTCCGCCAGTGCCGGGCTGTCGGCGACAACGACCGCGACCGGTTCGCCGACGTAGCGCACGCGGTCGGCGGCGATCACCGGCTGCAGAAAGCGCTCCGTGCCCGGCAGCGGCAGAAGCCGCAGCGGGATCATCGGCACGGCGTCGAGATCGGCGGCGGTAACCACTGCCCGGACGCCCGCCAATTCGAGCGCCGGCGCGACGTCGATGCCGCGAATGCGGGCATGCGCGACCGGGCTGCGCAGGATCGCGGCGTGCAGCAGGCCCTCGCGCCACAAATCGCCGACAAATTCGCCGCGGCCGCGCAGAAACCGCAAATCTTCGGTGCGTTCGACCGGGCTGCCGATATAGCGGTTGGTCCCAATCATCGCGGCGGGGTCTTTCGGTAGGCGGCGCGCGCCTCGAGCACCGCCTCGATAATTCCGATATAGCCGGTACATCGGCACAGATTGCCTGACAGCACCTCGCGGATGCGGTCGGCGTCGGCATCGGGCTCGTCGGTCAGCAAGGCATGCGCGGTCGTCAGCACGCCCGGCGTACAGAAGCCGCATTGCAGCCCATGATGCTTGCGGAAGGCGGTCTGCAGCGGGGTCAGTGCGTCGTCATTCGACAATCCCTCGACAGTCACCACCGAACTGCCTTCGGCCTGCACGGCCAGCATCAGGCAGGAGCGAACCGCCGCCCCGTCGACGATCACTGTACAGGAGCCGCAAACGCCATGCTCGCAGCCGAGATGCGTGCCGGTCAGCCGCAATGTCTCGCGCAGGCAATCGGCGAGATGCATACGCGGCTCGACGTCGACCTCAACCGCCGTGCCATTGACCTCCAAGCAGACGCGCATCAAAGCCCCCGTGCTTGTGCAGCGCGCAGCGCGCGCTCGACCAGCGTGGCGACGAGCGCGCGCCGGTAAGCGGCGTCGGCGTGCAGATCCTCAGGAGGATCGACCGCTTGCGCCGCGAGCGCGGCCGCCTCGCGGATCAGTTCGTCGCCGATCACGGCTCCGTTCAGCAGGACCTCGACCGCGGGCAGACGATGCGGCCGATCGCAGGCGCCGATCACCGCGACATGCGCATCCCGGACACGCAGGCGATCGTCATCGTCGTACCAGAGGGCAACGCCGGCGAGCGCGAAATCGCCGTGCCGCTGGGCAAATTCCCGAAAGGCCCAGCGCCGCCCCGCCGGCCAAGCGGGCAGGTGCAGTTCGGTGATGATCTCGTTGAGCTCGCGCAAGGTCGATAAGGGGCCGGTGAAGAAATCAGCCGCCGCAACCACGCGCTCGCCACGCTTACCAACAAGGACGATCCGCGCATCGCAGGCAACCGCAACGCCGGGCAACTCCGCCGCCGGATCGGCATGGGCGAGACTTCCGCCGACGGTGCCGCGATTGCGGATCGCATAATGCGCGACGTGCGCCACCGCCGCGCGCAGCAGCGGATGCGTCGAGCCCAGCCGGTCGTCGTCCTCAATATCCCGCCAGCGCACCTTAGCGCCAAGGCGAACGCCGAAATCGTCGATTGCTATCGTGTCGAGACCGGGCACGCGCCGCAGGTCGACCAGAATACTCGGCGCGGCCAGGCGAAAAGCCAGGAGCGGCATCAGGCTTTGACCGCCAGCAATCACGGTTGCGTCGGCGGCTGACAGCAGGTCGATAGCTTCCGCTAGCGTTGCCGGCGCGCAGTAATCGAAAACAGCGGGTTTCAACGTCGGCGCCTCATGGACCCCAGGTTGCCCATTCTACCGGCCGCGCCAAGGTCACAGCAATTCGCACGCCGACACGGCCGAGCGCGGGACTTCGCCGTCGCGCGCTCTCCGGATTCGTTGGCGCCCGACATACTGATTTACGACGGATACCGCTCAAAGGGTCAGCTATGGGGCACGAAGAGTAGTCCCTACCGGCCACGCCGAAGGCCCGCGTCGACCTGGCTCGAGACGTGGCGGCCTGCGCCCCGCCGCCTTCGTGCCGCCGGCGCGAAGTCGAAGCGCTGCATCAGCGTATAAAAGGTCGGGGTGAAGATCAGGCCGAAGGCGGTGACGCCGAGCATGCCGCTGAACACGGCGGTGCCGAGCGACTGCCGCATCTCCGCACCGGCGCCGGTCGCGACCACTAGCGGCGCGACGCCGAGCAGGAAAGCCAGCGAGGTCATCAGGATCGGCCGCAGGCGGGTGCGCGCTGCATACACCGCGGCCTCGGCCAGCGCGCTGCCTTCCTCCTGGCGCTGATGAGCAAACTCGACGATCAGGATCGCGTTTTTCGCCGCCAGCCCGACCAGCACGACAAAGCCGATCTGCGCCAGGATGTCGATCGGCAGGCCGCGGAACATCAGGCCGGTGACCGAGGCGAGAAGGCACATCGGCACGATCAACACGACCGCCAGCGGCAGTTTCCAGCTCTCGTATTTCGCGGCCAAGACGAGGAACACAAAAAGAGCCGCCGCGCCGAACACGAGAAAGGTCGGCGTCCCCTTCTGTTGTTGCTGAAAGGCGATCTCCGTCCACTCGAAACCAATACCCGGCGGCAATACCTGCGCCGCCAACTCCTCCATGCGGTGCAATGCCGTGCCGGTGGCGACGCCTGGCGCCGCGACACCCTGCACCTCTGCCGCGGGATACAGATTGTAGCGCGGCACCCGGTAGGGGATCGTCGCGCTCTTCAGGTCGGCGACGCTGCCGATCGGCACCATTGCGCCGGCGCTGTTGCGAGTCTTCAGCCGCATCAAATCCGCCCCGTCCTGCCGGAAGCGGCCGTCAGCCTGCACGATGACCTCGTAGGTGCGGCCCAGCAGGTTGAAGTCGTTGACGTATTGCGAGCCGAGATAGACCTGCAGCGTGTTGAACACGTCGGTCGGCGTCAACCCGACCTTTTCCGCCTTCATGCGATCGATATCGGCATAGATCGACGGCGACCCGGTGTTGAGCAGCGTGAACACGCCGGCAAAGCTCGGGTCTTGGTTGGCCGCGTTGACCAGCGCGCGCGCCGCGTCGACGAGAGCCTGCGAACCGAGCCCGGCGCGGTCCTCCAGCATCATCTTGAACCCGCCGGCATTGCCGATGCCCTGCACCGGCGGTGGCGGGATCGTCAATACATAGGCGTCCTGGATGACCGACAGCCGCTTGCGCAAATCGGCTATCACTGAGCCGGCGGTAATTCCTTTCAGCTCGTGATTGTAGAGCGAGGGCAGGCCGGAAAAGATCGTCCCCGAGTTCGACCCGATTGTAAAGGTCGTCGCGTCGAGGCCGGCAAACGGCGCGACATGCTCGATGCCCGGCGTCTTCAGGATGATGTCAACGGCCTGTTGTACGACCTTTTCGGTACGCGCCAGCGTTGCACCGGGTGGCAATTGCACAACGGTGATCAGATAACCCTGATCCTGCTCTGGGATGAAGCCGGTCGGGGTGCGGCCGAACTCGAACCCCGCCGCCACGATCAGCCCGACATAGGCGACCAGTACAACGCCGAGGCCGCGCAGCAGCCGTCGCGTCAATTGCCCGTAGCCATTGGAGAGCCATTCGAAGCCGCGGTTGAAGCGGCCAAACCCGGCCGCCAGCAGCCGCGATGCAAAGCCGCCGCGCGTCGCCAATCTGTCGGCATGGGGCTTGAGCAGCAGCGCGCACAGCGCCGGGCTCAAGGTCAGGGACACAAAGCAGGAGATCACTGTCGAGGCCGCGATCGTCACGGCGAACTGCCGGAAGAATTGCCCGGTGATGCCCGACAGAAAGGCCGAGGGCACGAAAACGGCGCACAGTGTCAACGCGATCGAGACTAGCGCGCCGCCAACCTCATCCATCGTGCGATGAGCCGCCTCTTTCGGCAGCATTCCCGCCTCGATGTTGCGCTCGACATTCTCGACGACGACGATCGCGTCGTCGACAACGATGCCGACCGCCAGCACTAGGCCGAACAATGAGAGGTTGTTCAGCGAAATGCCGAGCGCGTACAGCACGATAAAGGTGCCGATCAGCGAGATCGGGATCGCGACGACCGGGATCAGCGAGGCGCGCCAGGTCTGCAGGAACATGATTACGACACCGACAACCAGCAGAACCGCGACAAAGATCGTGACTGCAACCTCACGGACCGATTTTGCGACAAAGATCGTCGGATCGTAAATGATGACCGAGTCCACTCCAGGCGGGAAAGACTTCTTGAGCTCGGCGACCGTCGACAGCACTTCATGCTCAACGGCCAATGAATTGGCGCCGGGCTGCGCAAAGATCAGCAGCGGCAGCCCGTCGTCGCGGTCCATATACGCGGTCGAGCCGTAATCGGCGGCGCCAATCTCGACGCGGCCGATATCGCGGATCCGGGTGACGCGGCCGCGACCGTCGGTCTTGACGATGATGTCGGCGAACTGTTCTGGCGTCGACAACCGACCGAGCGTCTGCACATTGATCTGGTAGGCGCCGTCGCTCGAGACTGGCGGCTGGTTCAGCACGCCGGCCGACACCTGCAAATTCTGCGCCCGCAATGCCGCCAGCACCTCGGCAGCGGTCAGTTCGTACGCGGCGGTCTTGTCGGGGTCGAGCCAGATGCGCATCGCGTAGTCGCGCGCGCCAAACAGCTGCACGTCGCCGACGCCGGGCAGCCGCGCCAGCGCATCCTTGATGTGCAATGTTGCGTAGTTCGACAGATAGAGCAGATCGCGCGTCGCATCGGGCGAGTACAGATGCACGGCGAGCAGGATCGTCGGGGTTGATTTGCGCACCTGCACGCCGAGCCGCTGCACGTCCTCGGGGAGCCGAGGCAGCGCGTCCTGCACCCGGTTCTGCGTCAACATCTGCGCGACGTTGAGGTCGGTGCCGATGCGGAACGTCACGGTGATCGTCAGCTTGCCGTCGCCGGTCGACTGGCTGCTCATGTAGAGCATGTCTTCGACGCCGTTGATCTCCTGCTCGAGCGGGGTCGCGACGGTCTGCGCCACCACATCGGCGGAGGCGCCGGGATAGCTCGTTGTGACCTGCACGGTCGGCGGCACGATCTCGGGGTATTGCGCGACCGGCAGGACGAACAGCGCTCCGAGCCCGATCAGCGTGATAAACACGCTGACCACCGTCGCGAGGATCGGCCGGTTGATGAAGACATGTGCGAAGCGCATCGGAAATGCTCCAGCCTATCGCGTTGTCGCGTGTTCGGGTTTGCCGACTATCGGGCCCTGTCGTCGGAATTCATCGCGATCGTGCCGGCAGTCGGCGTGACCTTGGCGCCGGGTTTCGTGCGCACAAGGCCGTCGATGACCACGGTGTCGTCAGCGGTCAGACCGCTGCGGATCACCCGCAACCCGCGATAGAGGCCGCCGATTTCGACCGGTTTCGGCGTTACCGTGCCGTCGGCACCGACCGTCATCACCACCTGGCGCGACTGGTCGGGCACAATTGCCGCGGGCGGAAGAAGCAGGGCCGGCCCCGGCCGCTCGTTCGGCACGCGCAGCCGGGCGAATTGTCCCGGCGTGATCGCGAGATCCGGGTTGGCCACCGTCGCGCGGGCGCGGATCGTGCCACTGCTGCGATTGACCGCATTGTCGATAAAATCGAGCATGCCGCGGTAGTCGAAGCGCTCGTCGCCGTCGAGGCTGATCGCGACCTCGTCCTGCGGCGCGGTGCCGCCATGCGCCCGTTGATGGGCGCGGTAATCCGCCTCGCTCATGTCGAAGTCGAGGTAGATAGGGTCGAGCGAGACGATCGTCGCCAGCAGGGTCGACGCGCCATTGCCCTCGCGGCTGCCGCTGACGAGGTTGCCGATTGATACGAGATGAGCGCCAATGCGGCCGCTCAGCGGCGCCGTCACTTGCGAGAATTCGAGATCTAGCTGGGCGTCGCGGATCGCCGCCTTGGCGGTCTCGATCGCCGCCACGGCGCTGCGCTGGTCGGCGGTGCGCTGATCGACGTTCTCGATGGTGCCGAATTGCGTCTGCTTCAGCTGCTGGGCACGCCACAACTGCGCGTCGGCGAGCGACGACCGAGCCTCGGCGGTGCGCAATTGCGCGACTGCCTGATCGAGCCGGATCTGGAACGGGCGGGGATCAACCTCGAAAAGCGGGTCGCCCTTTTTGACGATCTGGCCGTCGCGAAAGCTGATCGCGGTGAGCTTCCCGCCGACCTGGGCGCGCAATTCGACGCTGTCGACCGCCGAGAACTGTCCGAGAAAGGTTGTCGTACCACTAACCGTGGCCTGCAATGGCTGGCCGACCGTGACCTGCGGCGGCGGCGGCGCAGCGGCCGGCTGGCCCTCGCGTTGCCAGGCGCGCTGACCGGCAATCGCCGCCAAGGCGACCAGGCCCGCGACGCCGACCCAAGCGAGCCGTCGCCCTCCCTGCCCGGGCGGCGGCGCCGACCGGTCCGGCATCGGCGGCGCGGGATCTGCCACGTCGGACCGGCTCATCGGCGGCTGTGGGCTATCGGCCTCAAAAGCAGCCGAATCCTTCGGTTCGTCGATGTCCGGACTGCCTTGCAGATCACCGTTGCGAACCTCGTCAATCGTTTCGATACGCGTCATCACACCAAGCCTTGCAAGGTCTTACGGGGCACCCCACAGCGCCGTCACGGCGCGAGGTGAACGAATGGATATTGGCCAGGGGCGCAACCAATGGCGGTCATCGAACTATTGTCCGCCTATCGCCGAGAAGACTTGTGGGAGTCTCTCCGACACACCGCGGCAGCGGTTCGAGGCATGTCTACAAGAAGCCCGGCTTGCGCGCATCGCCCGTCCCCCGATCCCAGCTGAGCGCGACCACCCGCGCCAAGCGGGCCTTTAAATCTGGAGTGATCGCTCCTATAATTTGGTCCATGTATGTGCGCTGGGGGGTAACGTCAAGGATTTTTGGAGCGATGACAACAAAATTAGGGATGGACGCAAGACGTAGCCGTGGCCGGCCGCAAACCTTCGATCGGACTGAGGCTTTGACACAGGCCATGCAGCTGTTTTGGGAGCGCGGCTTTGAAGGGAGCTCGTTCGACGAACTGATCGCCGTGATGGGCATCAGCCCTTCGAGTTTCTATAATTCCTTCGGCAGCAAGGAGCGGCTTTATCAGGAAGCGGCGGAAACCTACCTCGCCCTCTCGGGCGAATGGTTTCTGCGCGAACTCAATGCCGATACCGATACGCGGTCGGCCTTCCATAACGTGCTCTTAGCGGCGGCGCGGGAGTTCACCAAGGAGGGCTTGCCGACCGGCTGTATGATCTCGCTCGCGGGGACACATCTGCCACCGTCATTGAGCTCGGTGCGCGACATGATGACCCGGTATCGCCAGCTCGGTCAGACGCTGATGACCGCGCGCATCCAGAGCGGCATCGAGCGGGGGGATATGCCGCCCGACACAAATGCCGAGACCCTCGCCGCGTTTTACGCCGCACTTTCCCGCGGCATGGCGGTCCTAGCGAGAGACGGCGCTTCCCGGGAGCAACTCGCCGCGATCGTCGAGATCGCGATGACGGCGTGGCCGCGCCCGACCGAACCGCACTTTTCGACCCTGGACGACGATAAGGTTCGGCATACTTCTCCGCCTGAATGACCTACCGCGGCCTGAAGATTACCGGCCTCCATTGCGACCGTGAGGGTTCGCTTGCTCGTACTCATGGCGGGTGCTCCCGGTACGATCCCGGCAGATCTCGCCAGCGACAAACCGCGGTCGATGATGCTCGTCGAGTAGGAACAGCTCCGGGTTGCCCCACACGTCACTACTGTCCGTAGAAACAAAGAACGGGAGATCGCCGATTAGCCGGACACCTTTCTAATCCCCGCCACCATCAGGCGCAGGTGACAACGCACGCGCGTTAATGCTGCTGATAAATGACGTCTTCGACGTCACGTAGCCGGTCCTTGCCGAAGAAATCTCGTCATCGACGAAAAAGGTCGGTGATAATCGTCGGCGTCATAGAATGCTTTCGCCGCCTCAGGGCTGTCGAACTCGACGATCACGAAGCGGCGTTGCGGCATGGTGCCATCGAGCGGTCATCGGATAGTCACCTCTCCACCCAAGTTGGTCATTGTCTATTCTCCCGGCTCAGCCAAACTGGCGGTGCCGCCACTTGCTTTATGATCGCCGGTTTGCCGGGCGCTGCGCTCGCGCAGCCACTGGAAGACGACATAAAGCATCGGGATCATGAAGATCCCGACCGATGCCGCCACGATCATGCCGCCAAACACTGGCGTGCCTACGGCGCGCCGGCTGAGCGCACCGGCGCCTTGAGCGATGACGAGCGGCAGAAGCCCGAAGATGAAGGCAAAACTGGTCATCATCACCGGCCGGAAGCGCAGCCGCGCGCCCTCGACAGCGAATTCAAGGATGGTCTTGCCCCCGCGGCGTTGCTCGACGGCGAACTCGACGATCAGGATGCCGTTCTTGGCAGCCAACGCGACCAGCACCACGAGGCCGATCTGCGCATAGACGTCGAAGGCGAGGCCCGACAGCGCGACAGCGGCGATTGCCCCAAGCATGGCAACGCTAACCGAAAGCAGGACGGATACCGGGATGTTCCAGCTCTCATAGAGCGCGACGAGGAACAGATAAGCGAACATCACGGCGAGCCCGAGCACGATGCCGGTCTTGCCCGCCGTCGCCTTCTCCTGCAGCGCGGTCGCGGTCCATTCGTAGCTATATCCCGCGGGAAGGGTGGTGGACGACACCCGCTCCATGGCGCTCAAGGCCTGGCCAGAGCTGACACCCGCCTTAGGTGCGCCATTGATGATCGCGGCGCGAAACCCGTTATAGCGGATCACCGCCTGCGGTCCCTGGACGAGGCGCGCTTGGGCGAGTGCCCGGATCGGCACCATGCCTCCCGTATTGCTCCGCACATAGATGCGGTAAATGTCGTTGATGGTTTCGCGGTTCTTCGCTTCCGCCTGGATATTGACCTGCCAGGTACGGCCAAACAGGTTGAAATCGTTGACGTAGAACCCACCCAGTGTTGCTTGCAGCGCGCTAAAGACGTCGCTGACGTTGACGCCAAGTACCTGCGCCTTGTCGCGGTCCATGTCGAGATACACCTGAGGTGTATCCGCGGCGAAGGTGCTGAAGACGCCCGCAAGCTCCGGCTGCTGGTTCGCCGAAACCAGAAGAGCTCGCATCACCGCCGCGAGTTCGGCGGATTTTTGCCCCTGCAGCGCTTCGAGCGCGTACTGGAAGCCGCCGGTATTGCCGAGCCCGAAGATCGGCGGGAGATTGAATGGGAAAGCGATCGCCCCCTGAACCGCGGCCAGGCGCGGGCGAAGTTTTGCGATCACCGCGTCGACGCTCTCGTCGGGCGCGGTGCGCTCGTCATAGGGCTGCATCTCGATCACGAAGAAGGCCTGGTTCGACGATGCGACGTAGTCGATGAAATTGAGGCCGACCACCGACAGTACAGCCTTCACACCGGGGATTGGGCGGATGATGTTTTCGACCTGCGCGACGAGCTCTTCGGTTCGTTGGACCGAGGCCCCCTCGGGCAGCCGCATTGCGGCAAAAAATGCTCCCTGATCCTCTGAAGGCAGGAAACCCTTTGGGGTGGCCTGGAACAAACCAATCGACGCGATGGCAACAGCCACAACCGCCACGACGCCGAACGCGGCGAAGCGCACGAGCCGGCGCACCAGGAAGACATAGCCGTCGCGCACATGGTCGATCGTGCCGAGCACATAGCGCATCGGACCACGGGCCGCCCGACCGCGCTTCAGCACCACCGCGCACAAGGCCGGACTCAAGGTCAGGGCGTTGACGGCGGAAATTATCATCGAGGTCGAGACGGCGACGGCGAACTGGCGAAACAGCTGGCCGCTGATGCCGGGAATGAACGCCACCGGCACGAACACGGAGAGCAGCACGAGGGTGATAGCGATGATCGGGCCGGTGATCTCTGCCATCGCCTTCTTGGTCGCCGCTGGTATCGATAATTCTGGCTCTTCCTCGATCACCCTTTCGACGTTCTCGACGACGACAATCGCGTCGTCGACCACAATGCCGATCGCCAGCACCAGAGCCAGCAGCGATACCGTGTTGGCCGAATATCCGATCACCAGCATCACGGCGAAGGTGCCGATGATCGACACCGGCACCGCGACCAGCGGGATTATGGTCGTGCGCAGCTTGCCGAGGAACAGGAACACCACGATCGCCACCAGGACGAAGGCGATGACAAGGGTGCGGACGACCTCGGCGACGGTCGAGGTGACGAATACCGTATTATCGAAAAACACCTCATAAGAGAGATCATCGGGAAAGCGCTGTTTCAGATCTTCCATCACCTCGCGGACATGACGCGCTATGTCGACCGCGTTGGCACCAGGCGATTGGTAGATGCCGATTGCCGCCAGCGGCGCGCCGTTAAATCGGCTGTGGCGCTCCTGGGTCTTGGCCCCGAGATCGACGCGGGCGATGTCCTTCACGCGCACCACCGATCCATCGGGATTGGCGCGCACGACGATGTTTTCGAACTCGTCGGTCTTGGTCAGTCGCCCTTCGGTCTTGATCGTCAGCTGCAGCTGCTGGCGCTCTTCGGTGGGCGCGGCACCGATGCGGCCGAGCGCCGCCTGTATGTTCTGGGCTTGCACGGCCGCGACCACATCGGCCGGGGTCATTTGGTAGGCGGTCAGCCGGTCGGGATCGAGCCACAGCCGCAGCGAATAATCGAGCGGCCCGAACAGCGTCGCCTGGCCGACGCCACGAATGCGCGCCAGCGGGTCGATGACGTTGATGGTCGCATAGTTGTTGAGATACAGCGCATCGTGGGTGTTGTGGGGCGAGTAGATGTTGACGACCTGAAGCAGTGCCGGCGATTTCTTGCGAATGATCAGCCCCTGGTGCTGGACCTCTTCCGGCAGCAGCGGGATGGCGAGCTGGGCGCGGTTCTGCACGTTGACGGTGTTGATGTCCGGGTCGGTCCCGATCGCGAAGGTGACGGTCAGCGAATAGCTGCCGTCGGCGCCGCTGGCGGATTGGTAGTAGAGCGCGTTGTCGACGCCGTTGATCTGCTGCTCGATAGGCTGAGCGACGGTCGTCTCCACGGTCTCGGCGTCGGCGCCGGGATAGAGGGTGGTCAGCGACACCTGAGGCGGCACGATGTCCGGGAATTGAGCGACTGGAATCGCCGGGATCGCGAGGATGCCGGCGAACGTGATGACGATCGAGACGACAAACGCCAGCCGCGGCCGGTCGATGAAGATGTCCGAGATCATTTGCCGGTTCCCGCCGAAGGCAGCGCCGCTTCCTGGACGATCTGGCCGGGACGCACCTTCTGGATCCCGTCGACGATGATTTTCTCGCCTTCTTGCACGCCAGAGGTGATGACAACATCGGTGCCGAGATCAGGACCCGTCTGCACGCGTCGCTGTACGACCTTGTGCTCACCATCGACGACGAGCGCGTAATAGCCCGATTGGTCGATCTGCAATGCCGCTTGCGGTATCACGAGGCGCGGCTGCTCCTGCCGCTCTTTAATGATGGCCGTCACGAATTGGCCGTCTATCAGGCGCCGGTCCGGGTTTGGAATGACCGCCCGCATGATCAACGTATCGGTCTGATGGCTGACCTGCGGATCGGTCAGGTTCCACACGCCGCGCTGCGCGTATTCGTCGCCGTTGGGCAGACGGACGCGGATGTCGATCTTAGCGAGATCGCCGTTTTCCTGGCGTCTCGCCGCCCGGATATTTTCCAGATCGCGCACGCTCACCGGAAACAGCACGTAGATGGGGTCCTGGCTGACGATTGTCGCCAGCACGCCGCTCGCCGGATTGACCAGGTTGCCGAGCGTGTAGACGGTACGCCCGATACGCCCGTCAACCGGCGCGCGGATATCGGTGTAGTCGAGATTGACCTCGGCCTGCGTCAACGCGGCTTGAGTCTGCAAGACCTTGGCCTTGTCGCTGTCGAGTGCCGCCTTCAACTGATCGACCCGCGATTGCGGGCTGAACTGGTCCTTCACTAATTGGGCTTGTCGGTCGTACTGCAGCTGATCGTTGACGACGAGGGCTTGGGCGGCCGCCAAATTCGCCTTCGCCTGGTCGACCGCCGTCTGATATTGGACCTTTTCGATCTGGTAGAGCAGGTCCCCTGCCTTGACGTCCTGGCCCTCGCGAAATTGGATTTTTTCGAGAAATCCTTCGACACGCGCCCGTAGATCGGCCTGGTTCACCGCCTTGATACGGCCGACGAATTCGAAGCTCCGATTAACTCCTTTCATCGTTGCGGATTGCACGCCGACCGCCGGTTTAGGCGGCGGCGGAGCCGCTTTCTTTTCGTCGCATGCGGTCAGCAGGAGCAAGAGCAGGCAAAAGCCCAGAAGCCGACGCATGCCCAGCCCCCTACTTTCTCGGGTTCGTTAGAATGCGGCGGGCGCGCGGCTCAAAAGGGCGGAAAGCCCAATGTATCAAGCCACGCGGCGCGCTCCTTTTGCTCGCGGTCGAGATCGAGCGGGTCGCCACGGCGGCTCTCGATGTCGCGCGAGAGCTGGGCGTCGAGCGCGGCAACCTGAAGGCGGGTACGCCGGCGCCTGCGCCAATCGCGAATGGCCGCCAGGGCCCTTTCGACGAGACGACCTGTGCGCCGCGGCCGATGTGAAACCCGGCGCCAACCGCCGTGCGGGGCTTGCGAGTGAATTGCCGTCATATGAGAACTCCTAACGCAACAGGACTTACGCGCTCGGCCGAAAGGTCTGCCCTACAAATTTGCAGCGTAACGTGATGATGCAACCGAGTGTTTCTCAGCTGACGCTTTAGAAATTTTCATCCGAGCGCGAACGGACACCGATAAGTAATCGGATCCTTTTCCGCGCGATCGGTCAGGACCGGATCTCAATTGCGTCGACCCGATCGGGATAAAAAGCGAGGTGGTCCTTGATGCCCGCGACCGCCGCGTAAGGCGTCTCATAGGTCCACACCGCATTGCCGGCACGCTCGCCGCCCACGGGGATGCTGAAGTACGAGGCATCACCCTTATAGGGGCAGTAGGTGGTGTGATCCGTCCGCGCCAGCTGCGCCATATCGACATCCTTGCGGGGGATGTATTGGACCGGCTGGTAGTGCGCTTCGCGAAGCGTCAGCGCTTCGCGCGTATCGGCGATGACGCGGCTGGCGACCGAGACGACGACGCGGCCGGAGTTACGCTCCATCGTAATTGGATGATCGGGGCCGGGGATCTTGATCGGCTTTGCTTCTACCTGGACGTCTGTTCCATCGGGGGCACCTTTGGCTGTCGGGTTGCGGGAATTACGTCGCCGACTTGCCGCCGTCGACGAAGAGCACCTGACCGGTGGTAAAAGACGACCTGTCGGATGCGATGAAGACGATTGCGTTGGCGATCTCGTCAGGCTCGCCGAGGCGTTGGAGCGGAACACCTGCAAGAAGGCCAGCCTTCCGTTCGGCACTCCCCGTAAAGCGGTCGAGCATCGCGGTCTCGATCGGCCCGGGCGCAACGGCGTTGACCCGCACGCCTGATGCCGCAGCCTCGAGCGCCGCAGACTTCGTGAGCCCTTCGACGGCATGCTTGCTTGCCGCATAGACCGACGCGCCACGCGCGCCGAGGTGACCATAGGTCGACGAGATGTTGATGATGCTGCCGCTGCCCTGGACCTGCATGACCCGCAATTCGTGCTTCATGCACAGGAGCGTGCCGAGCACATTGGTATCGAAGGTCGCAGCATAGCTATCGGCCGATTGCTCGGTCACCGGGCCGGGGTGGCCTTCGGTGCCGGCGTTATTGACCGCTGCGTCGAGCCGACCAAAGCGAGCGACCGTCCGGTCGACCAACTCGCGCACCTCGTCATCGTGGCGCACATCCGCGCGGATGAATTCCGCCTCGGCACCGAGCGCCCGCAACTCCGTGGCCAGTGTCTGCCCGGCTTCCTGATGCCGGCCGGAAACGACGATGCGGCAGCCTTCCTTGGCGAACTTCGAAGCCGCCGCGCGGCCGATACCGGTCAAGGCGCCAGTAATTAAGACGACAGGGTTGCTCATGGATCCAATCCTTCATGTATGGCGGCCGCGCTCGTGGCAGGGGCAGCTCCGCAGGCAAAAGCCTGAGATCAGCCGGCGGTGTTAAACGCCTAACCCGCGAATTTTTCGCCTCAACTCAGGACGAAACCGGCGTAACCGGCGTCGGCGGATTCCCTGCACTTCTGCAAGTACAACGGCAGCCCACCGGGGTAGACCAGCATCTCGCGCTTCTTGCCCGGGATGTTGGCGCCCAGGTACCAGGACTGCGCGCGTGGAAACAAAGTCGCCTCGACAAGCTCGGCGACATGGTCGCGCCAGGCTTCTTCTGCTTCCTCTGTCGCCTCGATCCGGCGGAAATTGCTGCGCCGCATGTGCTCGATGCACGCGATGACGAAATCGCCTTGCAGCTCGGCGCAGGTCGGTCCGTTGCAGAACGCCGACGGGCTTTGCGGGCCGTAGATATAGAGCACGTTCGGGAAGTGTGCGCTCGCCAGGCCCAGATGCGCGCGCGAGCCACTAGACCATTTCTCCCGAAGCGTCTCGCCGTTCGTGCCGCGAATGTCGATGCTGGTCAGGCCGCCGGTGAGGAAATCGAACCCCGTCGCCAATACGAGAATGTCGAGCTCGACTTCCCTATCCTTCGTCTTGACACCCATCGGCGTCACTCGGTCGATTGGAGACTCGAGCAGGTCGACGATTTGAACGTTCGGCTGATTGTACGCCTCGTAATAGTGCTGCTCCAGGGACGGACGCTTAACGCCGAACGGATGTATTGGCTTCATCGGCGCAAGCTTCTCCGCGACGGCGGGGTCCGTGACCCGCGCGCGCACCTTGTCGCGCCAGAACACATAGGCGGTAGCGTTAGCCTCTTCGTTGGTCAGTATGTCCTGGTACGTACCGATCCAGGGGAAAAAGCCGCCCCGGTTCCACAGGTCCTCGTACGTCGCCAGCCGTTCCTGGTCGGAGACATCGAGCGCGTTCTTCGGAATGACATCATAGTCGAACCCGCCGAAGGTCTTGGCGCGATGGCGGAACCGGTCGGGAAAAGTCTCCTTCATCCGTCGGCTCGTCTCGTCGTCGAGCTTCCGCTGCCGCATTGGTAGCGCCAGGTTCGGCGTGCGTTGGAACACGATGAGCTCAGCGACGTCCTGGTAAACCTCTTGGATCACCTGCACGCCGCTCGCCCCGGTGCCGATGACGCCGACGCGCTTGCCCTTGAAATCCACGCCGTCCTGCGGCCACAGGCTCGTATGGTAGCAGATGCCGCGGAAGTCGTTCAGCCCTGCGATCGCCGGAATGTATGGTTTCGCCGAGAGCCCAGTGCAGAGCACGAAGAACGTCACCCGCGTCACGCTGCCGTCACTCGCGTGCACCACCCACTGGTTCCGATCCGTGTCGAACGCGGCACCCGTGACGCGGGTGTTGAACCGGATGTCACGGCTGAGACCGAGCTTCTTGTCGACGTGGCGGAAATAGGCGCGAAGCTCCTCCCACGAGGGGTAGAGCTCGCTGTAGTTCCAATCCCGCCAGAGCTCCTCACTGGAGAACTGATATAACGGCGCGTAGGAATCGACCCGGGCGCCCGGATAGCAGTTCCAGTACCAGACGCCGCCGATGTCAGCCCCGGCTTCGAACACCTTCACGTTGTAGCCGAGCCGGCGCAGGTGATCGAGCTGGTAAAGGCCGGCGAACCCTGCACCAACCACAAGCACGTCCAACTCTTCGACGGCTTTCCCATTGGCCGTCTTCGCGGGCTGAGTTGCGCTCATCTGAAACTCCGTTCTGGTTGCTCACAGATGAACTCTCCCGGGGGCATGAAAAATGGGCCAAAATTCCAAACACATTGGACTTCATTGTCCGAAATGGAGCTTTGCCGATGGACAGCCTGGGGTCGCTGAATGTCTTCGTTCAGGCGGCGGAAGCCCGCAGCTTCACGATTGCAGGACGGCAGCTTGGCGTGTCGTCATCGGCGGTCGGCAAGGCGGTGGCGCGGATGGAGGAACGGCTCGGTGTGCGCCTTTTTCATCGCAACACGCGCAGCATTACCCTAACCGCGGAGGGAGCGTTATTCCTCGAACGCTGCCGCCGTATCTTCTCTGAAATCGAAGCGGCCGAGCTTGAACTGTCGCAAACGCACCAGGCGCCGCGCGGTACACTACGCGTCAGCCTGCCTTTGGCCGGCATGCTGATGATGCCTACTCTCGTCGCATTTATGCGGGCCTATCCCGAGATAAACTTGGATCTCGATTTCAGCGATCGGGTCGTCGATGTGATCGAGGAGGGCTTTGACGCCGTGGTGCGCTTTGCCGATGTTGGCGACTCGCGTTTGATGTCGCGGGCTTTAGGCACATACCGCCGGCGCCTCGTGGCGGCCCCGGCCTATCTGGCGGCCAGGAGTATTCCTCTGACCTCGGACGACCTCAAGGCTCATGCCTGTCTGCATCACAGGTTTCCGACCAGCCGAAAGTTCGAACGATGGCCGCTGGGGCCCGAACATGGCGGTATCCAGAGCGAACTACCAAGAACGGCCGTGGCAAGTACGCTCGAGCCGCTAATCTATATGGCCGAACAAGGCCTGGGCATCGCCTACGTGCCGGACTTCGCCATTACCCGGCAACTTCGCGAAGGCCTACTCGTCACTGTGCTCGACAACCACACCGATCGTTCCGGACCTCTTCGAATCCTATGGCCCTCGAGCCGGCATCTCGCTCCTAAGCTAAGAGCATTTGTGGACTTTCTCGCCGCGAACCTTGCCCCCTCCGTGGAAGCGGAAGCAGACACAGCAGAAGATAGCCGGATAAGTTAGACCAGTTCCCGCCGCTGCTCCCGAATGCCCGCTATGTGATCACATAGGAGACCTTTTCCGGGGCGCGCGGCAAAGGTGGGACGCCGCTAAACCGGGCTCCCCGCTCTCTTGGCCCGTTGTACCCGGGCGGTCTGCGCAACCTGCATGGAGCTCGCGCCGATATGCCTTGCGAACGAACGAGAGAGATGCCGCGCACCTATGTCAAGTCGCGCGGCGAGCGCGTCCACCGAGGCTCCCTCTTCGTCCAGCACCCCTTCGGCAATTACTCCTCGCTCTTATTCCCCCGTCCATATCAGCCTTCCCCGGAAGGGGTACCGGGTCGGCCTGCACATCGTCCTTTCGAGGATTGCTCAGCGTTCGCTCACGTTGCGGCCCACACACTCGCAGGGTCACCAAGTCGTGACCCGCTAACCAGCGCTTCAGACATTTCGTCGCCTCCATGCCTGCTCCAATTGCTTCCGGCAGGAACGATTTCGCCGGGTAGGCCTTGCACCCACTGGAAAGCGCGCCTTCTCACGGCGCACCTCCTTCTCGGACCTTCACGCGGAAGGCCCTGGGCGGCTCAGGGGGGCCGAAAAAGATCCCATGGGCGTCAGGATAGCGACCGGCGCTCTGCCAGAGTGAGGTTGCTAAACCGACCTACTCTGGAGACGACCATGCAAGTTGCAGCTGACCGAGCCGAGGCGCCGGCCGCTACGAACTAACGACCGGAGAACTGCCCATGAACCCCTAAACCTGCCCCTTAGCTGCGAACATGCCCATGTGAGCGGCCGATGATGGCCGGTTGGAAAATGTTGGCAATAGGGCCAAAACGCTCCGTCACCCGCGCGCCACAAGTTGCCTGAGCACCGTCTCTATCTCGGTTTGACCTTTGAGCGAGCCTTGTTCGCCATTCTCGAACTCAATCCAGCCCTCGTTGAAACCGTCGAGCATCTGCGCGCGCGGCGTCGGGTTCTTCGTCCCCTGCGAAGCGAACAGTCCCTCCCAGGTATCACGGGGAACGGCTTCCATGCGCACCGGCCGGCCGAAGATTTTGGCGAAGCTTTCGGCGATTTGATTAGGAGTGATGCGTCGTGGTCCCTCCAGTTCGATGACACGGCACCCCGTCCATGTCTCTTGCAGGAACGCGGCTGCCAGATGGCCGATGTCGGTCGTCGCGACCATTGGCACGGGCTTGTCGAGAGGCTGCAGAAAGCTGGGCACGACACCCAGGTCACGCGCAGGTGCGACATCCCAGGCCGCATTTTCCATGAACCAGGCGGCTCGTAGGAAGCAGACTGGCATCGGCAGGGTGCGCAGCGCCTGCTCCACCAAGCCGAGTTGGTTGAGCAGGTTCGGCTGCGTCGCGTGCGCGCCGATGGTCGAGAGACAGACGACTTTGGCTGGTTTCGCGGCTTCTATCGCCGTCGTCAGGGCGGTGATGATGGCCCTGACCTCGGGGTAGCCCGGCATTGGATCGAAGTTCGAGGGTATCAGCACGAACACGCCGTTCACGCGGGTGAAGGCGGCGGTCAGTGCTGGGGCGTCATTCATTTCGGCAAGGGCGACCTCGCAGCCGCGCTCCTTCCAGGCGCCCCCCTTAGCGGCGTCGCGCACAACGGCGCGAACGGACAGGCCAGTATCAAGCAGAGTGCGGGCAACGCTGCCGCCGACCTGCCCGGTAATTCCAGTAACTGCATGCATGTTCGGTCTCCGATAATTCCAGGCTGCTTTGCGCGGACTGGGCCATTGTTGCACGAGGTAATAGTGGCCGCGGGAGCCCCGAACTGCCCTTCGTCAGAGCACTTCCTTATCGCCAAGTCCGCCCCCGAGACGCATCATTTCCGAAAAAAACAGCGCCGGTATTTACGCTCGTCCGATCACGACATTCTTCCGCGCGACGGTAAGTTTTTTTGTGACCGTAAGAGCGTTCACCGTTCGGCGACCACGCTCTGCCGGTCCTCGGCTTTGGAAATCCCGAGCAAAAGATCGTCGTATATCTTCCGGGTCAGGACGTAGATGTACTCGACGACCGGCAAAGCCTTGGCAGTAAGCGCCAGAATGTGAACGCGGCGATCGTCAGGGGCAGGCATGCGTGTGACGAAGCCGTCCGTCTCCAACCGGTCGAGCAGGCGAACGAGTGTTATCGGCCGGACGTCGAGAATTTTGGCGAGGGCGGCCTGATTGACCCCCTCGTGCTGCGCGAGATAGATGAGAACCGTGCATCGAGCGCGGGTCATCCCCGGAAGCTGGGCGCGTACCTCTCTATCGTAGCGGCTGCACCACAGCCGAGCAGTCTCGTGCAGCAGCCGAACGACCGAGCGGGGGTCGTCGGTGTCGAGATCATCTTCGGTCCATACTGCCGGTCGGGCGGCGGCGGTCTCTTGCAGCAGATGGCGGATGGTCGCCTCGTCGATCCTGTCGCGGCGCATGAGCTGTTGCACGATCGGCTCGGCCAGGAGCTGATCTAGCGTCGGCTCATCGGGTCGCGAGCAGGCGGGTGCCACGCGCGGACCCTTGCTGCCGATCATAATTCCACTCCGCCTGCATGGCCCGAGCCGCGCCCGGCGGAGGCTTGCTTAAAGACGATGAGCAGCGGGATCACGGCGAGGGTCGCGATCATCAGCAGCTTGTAATCATCGATGTAAGCGATGATCTGCGCCTGCTGCGTGATCATGGCGTCGAGTGCGGCACGCCCGGCAGCGGTGAGGGGACTCCAGAACTGCGCGACCATTGGATCGTCAAAGGCCCGGTTGACGGGGGTGACGTGCTGCGCGATGTCGGCGTGATTGATCTGCGTGTTCGTCGTCAGCAGGGCGTTGACGACCGAGATGCCGACGCTCGAACCAATGTTGCGGGACAGGCTGAAGATGCCGGCGCCTTCGGCCCGCAGCTCGGATGACAGCGTCGATAGAGTGACGGTGCTCAGCGGCACGAAGATGAAGCCGAGGCCGACGCCCTGGATTACCCCGACGACGATGATCGCCGTCTGCGACACGTCCGGCGTCCAACCGGTCATCGCGTAGAACGACCAAGCCGTGAGCGCCAGGCCGATACCCAGCAGGAAGCGCGTATCGACCCGTCCGATCAGCTTGCCGACGGCCAGCATGGCGGCCATGGTGCCGACCCCCCGAGGCCCCAACACAAGGCCGGCGGTGACGATCGGGTAGTTCATCAAGTTCTGAAGGTAGGGCGGCTGCAGCGCCAGTGAGGCGTAATAGGTAAGGCCGATAATCGCGATGAAAACGATGCCGGCGGAGAAGTTTCGGTCGCGGAACAGGGACGGCCGCACAAAGGGCTTGTCCGCGGTGAAGGTGTGAACCATGAACAAATAGAATGCCGAGGCAGCTATGATGGTTTCGAGGACGATCTCGCTGGAGCCGAGCCAGTCCTTCTCCTCGCCGCGATCGAGCGCGATTTGCATCGCGCCGATAGCAAGGCTCAACGTGCCGAAGCCAAACCAATCGAGCTTTTCACTCGCGTTCCTCCCGGATTCCGGCAGAAAGGCCGTCATGCCGAGGAAAGCGAGAACGCCGATCGGCAGGTTGATATAGAAGACATAGCGCCAGCTATAGGCCTCGGTCAGCCAGCCGCCCAGCACCGGCCCTAGGACGGGACCTGCCATCACGGCCACGCCCCAGAGCGCCATCGCTGAACCCTGCCGCTCCTTCGGATTGATGTTGAGCAGGACGGTTTGCGAAAGCGGGACGAGCGCCGCTCCGAAGAGGCCCTGCAGGACGCGGAACAGCACGATCTCGACCAGAGACTGCGCCATGCCGCACAGCATCGAGGCGATCGTGAAGCCGGCGACGGAACCGAGGAAAAGGCGCTTGAGCCCGAAACGGCTAGCGAGATAGCCCGTCGGCGGCGTCATGATCGCGGCCGCGACGATATAGGAGGTCAGCACCCAATCGATCTCGTCCTGGCTCGCCGAAACACTGCCCTGCATGTACGGCAGCGCCACGTTGGCGATCGTGGTGTCGAGCGCCTGCATCAGGGTGGCGAGGATCACGCAGACGGTGATCGCCGCGCGGTTGCCCCCTGCCGGCGCGCGCTCCGCGAGCATCACGCCCCTCGCCGGTCGCCGGCGAACAGCGCGGCCAGGAAGTGCGGCAAGCCTCGCGTATGACCGGTGTCGACATCGACCACGACGCTCATCCCTGCTCGTAGTGGCGGCAGCGTCGCCTCGCTCGTATCCACGCGCACGCGCATCGGGATGCGTTGCACGACCTTGACCCAATTGCCGCTCGTGTTCTGCGCCGGCAGCAGCGCGAACTCCTGCGCCGCGGCCGGGCTGATGCTCTCGACGGTGCCGTGCCATTCAATGCCCGGATAGGTGTCGACCGTCACCGTCACCTTCTGGCCGGATCGGACGTAGGTTAGTTCGGTCTCTTTCGGGTTCGAAATCGACCCAGACGCGATCCGCCGCGACCAGATAAAAGGCGGTGGTCGAGGCGGCGAGATATTTGCCGGGCGCGATCGAAGGCACGTTTGTGGCGATGCCGGCGAATGGCGCCTTGACGACAGTATGATCGAGCTGGCGCTGCGCCTCGTCGCGCTGTGCCACGGCATCGAGATACCGGGGGTTCTGCTCGACCGGCCCGGTGGGGTCGCCGTCGAGGTTGGCGGCGATTGCGGCGAGTTGCTGATTAAGCGAGGCAAGTTTCTGCTGCGCGTTCTGCAGGTTACGATGCGCCGTATCGAAGGACTGTTGCGACGCGACACCCCCGCTCAGCAGGGTCTGCTGCCGGCGAAATTCGGTGCCGTAATATTGGACGTCGTATTGGCCCTGCTGGATCTGCGTCTGCATATCCTGGTAGTTCGCCTTGAGCGCGTTGAGCGCGTCCCTGACCATGCCGACCTGCGCCGTGGCGCGCTCCAGCGCCAGCCGGAATTGCAGATCGTCGAGCCGGTACAGCACCTGGCCGGCCTTGACATGCTGGTTCTCAGTGACATCGACTTCCTTGACGATACCCGATACGTCGGTCGAGACGCCGACCTTGTCGGCTTCGACATAGGCGTCGTCGGTCGACATCACCTGACCGCCGGTGACGTACCAATAGCCGCTGGCGAGCAGCGCCAGCGGCAGCAACGCCAACAACGCCCCCCGCACCAGCTGCCGGCCGCGAGACCGGGGCGTCATTTCCGGCACGGCCAGCGCCTTCGGCGCCCGGCTGGGTCGCCCTCCTGTTGCCTCGGGGCGCGTTATCGGCGCGTCGGCAGGGTTCGAGCGCAATAGAATTTTTGTATCGTTGGGCATCCGAGATCCGTTTTTACTGGGCTTTTTTGGCACTGCTGATAGAGGAGTGGAACGGGCTGGCGCCGGTCCCCAGGCGCCGCAAGCGTCCGACGGGCGCCAGCCTGACTGTGCGGGCCGGCGATCCGAAACAAAATCCTGTATTTATTGCATTCGGTATTGAGTTAGATTCAGGAATCATTGCCAGCTCGACGGCATTTTTGACCGCCTTGGCTCTCGATCCGCGCTGGCCCGCGGATAAAGCGGCGACGCCGGCACTCGATCGGGTTGCCGGCGCGCCGGAAGATTTAAAAAGAGGGCGAAACCACCTTCGCGGCACCGGGGTCTAGATGATCCCCCCGCGATGGCGGCAGACCCAGCTAGCCGGAAACCGCCTGCCAGCCGGTGTAGCACTGGGTTACGTAGGGGTAGTAGCCAGCAGGATCGGCGCAGTAATACCAGGTCTGGGGATATGACGGTTGGGTGCCGTCGTCGTAACCGCCGTAGTACGGGTAGTAACCACCCAACCCAACCCCACCGAAGAACCGGCCATCGTGAAACCGGCCATCGTCAAATTCGCGGCCGTGGTTTTCGCCGAATGCGGGGCGGAAGCCGCCGCTAGGGAAGCTGCCAAATCCGCCAGCATGGAACCTGCCACCACCGTGGAAACCGCCGCCTCCGCCACCATGAAATCCGCCGCCACCGTGGGAGCCTCCGCCTCCGCCATGCGGCTCGGCATAGGCGAGATTTGGCTGGCTGAACGCGACAAGGCACAGCAAGGCGGCTGCGGCAGTACCTAGAGCCTTTCCGATCCTGGACCGGGCTCTATCCTTGCTTAACTGTTGCATCGACCACTCCTTTTGCACCGGCCGCGCATCGGCGTCTTCTGTGCTGTCGGAACGCGGCTCTCGGTCTTTCAATGTGTTGACCGACGGCACAAATATCAGCGCCATATCCGTTGCATTCGGTACTGAGAGGAATTCAGGAATGGATCGCGGCGACCTAGCCAGCCTGACCGCGTTCGTCGCGGTGGCCGATCATCTGAGCTTCCGAGGAGCCGCGTCGCGGCTTGGTGTTACGCCCTCGGCGCTTAGCCACACGATGCGGCAGCTCGAAGAGCGCCTCGGCGTGCGCTTGCTGCACCGTACGACCCGCAGCGTAGCGGTGACTGACGCGGGCCATCGCTTGCTGGAGCGGCTGCGACCGGCGATTGATCAGATCGGCGAGGCGCTAGAGGACTTGAACCAGGAGCGCAGCCGCCCCGTAGGACGATTGCGAATCTACGCCATCCATACCGCGGCGACGGCGGTGATCGCGCCGGTCTGGCAACGCTTCCTATTGACGTACCCGGAGGTACACCTTGAACTGCAGCTTGGCGAGGCACCGATCGATATCGTGGCGAAAGGCTTCGACGCCGGGATTGGACCGAGGGACCGGGCAGCAGCCGACATGATCATTGTCCGCGTGATGGGACCGGTGAAAGTGGCCGTGGTTGGCGCGCCGTCCTACTTCGCGCGGCGTCAACGGCCGCGCACTCCGGACGACCTCGCCCGTCACAGCTGTGTGGAATACCGCCGGGGCGCTGACGGTGCCGTGTTCGAGTGGGAATTCGAGCGGAGTGGTAAACCGCGAAAGGTTTCGGTGAGTGGAAGGGTGATGGTCAACGATCCCGATTTGGCCGTGCGCGCGGCGGTCGATGGCTTGGGGATCGCGTACACGATTACAGCTCAGGCGGAGCCCTTCCTACGCTCGGGCCAGTTGGTCCGCGTGTTGGAGGATTGGTCGCCATCTTTCGGAGGCCTCTTTCTGTATTATCCGACCCACCGGCAGGTTCCGGCCGCTTTGCGCGCTCTTATCGACATGATCCGGGCGACCGGCGGCTCGAATTCGGTGGAGGGGCCGAGCGAGAATCCTTTTTCGAAGGGCTGAGCGCGCTAAGCCGCGGCGCCGCCTCTTTGTGCACGAAACCTAGGAAACACCATGGAATGTCGGCTACGGGGGTCGACTTGAGCCGTCCGCTCGCGCTCATCCCAATGGCCGGAATCGGCGCTGGACTAGCGGTAGGACAGTTTGAGGATAGCGGGCGGCAGCCGCTCACCAGTGACCTCGATCCGGGCCAGGCGCGCCTCGATAGCGGCCATGTCCTCATCAGAAAGGCTCACCTGATCAGGATGGATTTTGGCGGGTGCATGCTACGCAACCAGCGTCCGCGGCGGCTCTGCACATAGAATTCCTCGAAAAAGCCGACGCCGGTGCCGACAATGAGGGCGTTCAGTAGGCCGTTGATCACCGGCCGCCCGAGCACGGAGGCCGTCAGCATCGCCAAGGAGACGAAAATCGCAACGGCCAGCAGGATCGAGGTCAGTTTCCTGCGGCTGGAGGTTGAGAGCCGGACCATCGGCGGTCGCATGCTGATGAAGGCTATCTAGGCCCCGCAGGACATCGTGATCCAGATCGTGTTTTTCAACATTGGGTAATGGGCGGCAGCTCTTCCTCAGGGGCCGGTAGCATCGGCTCGGTCATCGGAAGAGGAGACTACACATGGAGTATTTTGCCGGGGCTGGACGTCTCAATGGCGCAGACGGCACGTGTGTGTCATGAACCGAGACGGTGCCGTTGTGCACGAGGTGAAGGTGCCGTCGACGCCTGCTGATATCGCGGCAGCGCTCACTCAGGCTCCGAGCTGCGAGCGGATCGTGTTCGAGACCGGCCGGATGGCGCCGATGCTCTATCACGGCTTGAGCCAGCTGGGCCTGCCTAACGCTCAATTATCGTCGCGCGAAGGGCCACAATCGGCCCGGATCTGTGTCATTGGTCGCGGTGTCGGCGAATGACGGCACCTGGTGCGTCGAGCAGTCGGCCATAAGCGCAAATAAAACCCGTCAGAGTGCGTCGGGGAACCCAAAACCCCACGTGATGCGCCGGGAGATCGCTCCCTAGACCATCCGCTGGCACAGGGCGTGCGTGTGGGCCGCCATGAAGCATCTTTCCCACCTCGTCGCCGCCGGGCTATTGGCGGCCTTCGCCTTCGTCGCTGCTAACGCCGCGCTGGCCGACGGCCGCATCTTGCGCATCGGCTTGAACGACGACCCGGATCTGCTCGATCCGACGATGGCGCGCACCTACACCGGGCGGATCGTCTTCGCCGCGCTCTGCGACAAGCTCGTCGACATCAGTCCCGAATTGGAGATCGTCCCGCAGCTCGCCACCGAGTGGCACTGGGTCGACGACAACAAGGGCCTGATGATGACATTGCGCCAGGACGTGAAGTTCCACGACGGCGAGAAGCTCGACGCTGCCGCCGTCAAATTCAGCATCGAGCGGCACCTCAACATGCCGGGCTCGAATCGCAAGGCCGAGATCAGCGCGGTGACCAGCGTCGAGATCGTCGACGATCACACCGTGAAGCTGGTGCTAAAGGCGCCGTTCGCGCCGCTGCTGGCCGCGCTCAGCGACCGCGCCGGGATGATCGTGTCGCCGAAGGCCGCGCAGATGGCTGGTGATTTTTCCACGCATCCGGTCTGCGCCGGCCCTTATAAATTCGTCGAGCGGGTGGCGCAGGACCGTATCGTGGTCGAACGCTTCGCCGATTACTGGAACAAGGACTCGGTGCATTTCGATCGCATCGTCTTTCTGCCGATCCCGGATTCCACCGTGCGTCTGGCCAATCTACAGTCCGGCGGGCTCGACATGATCGAGCGGATGGCCGCGACCGATCTCGACGCCGCGCGCAAGGACTCTCGCCTCAAGGTGGCGACCAGCACTGGGCTTGGTTATCAGACGCTGGCGATCAACCTCAACAATGGCCCACGCGCAAAGAACCCGCTCGGCCAGGACCCACGGGTGCGCGAGGCGCTCGAATTGTCCCTCGACCGCGACGCGCTCAACGACGTGGTGTTCAACGGCGTGTTCACGCCTGGCAACCAGTGGGTCGCGCCAAAGAACCCGTTTTACGTCAAGTCGCACCCGATCCCCGCGCGCGACGTCGCCAAGGCCAGGCAGTTGCTCGCCGCCGCGGGCGCGCCGCACCCCTCGCTGACGCTGCTGGTCGCCAACTCGACCGAACCGATGCGGGCGGCGCAGGTCATCCAGGCAATGGCCGGCGAAGCCGGGTTCGACATCAAGATCCAAGCCGCGGAATCGGTCGCGGCGATCCAGGCCTCCGTGGACGGCCAGTTCGAGCTCTACCTCAACTATTGGAGCGGGCGTACCGATCCCGACGGCAATCTCTATAATTTCGTCTCGTGCAAGGGGCCGCCGGCCCTCAACGTTACCCGCTACTGCAACGCAACGGTCGATGAGGAACTCGACGCCGCCCGCACCGCCAGCGACATTCCGGGGCGCCTTGCCCATTACGCTAAGGCCGCCGATCGCCTTCTCGCCGACCGGCCGCTAATCTATCTCTGGCACAATACCTGGCTGTTCGCGATAAACGCCAAAATCGCCGGGTTTGAGCCTTACCCGGATGGCCTTATCCGCCCGCAGGGGATGAGGACGCAATAGCGGTCCGCCGTGGTCGCCCTGCCGACAGAGCCGACCGCGTCCCATTCGCCGGTATGGTCTGGGCGGGGATCGCCCCGACTTACTGGACAGGGCTGAGCCAAGCAACGCGCCGACATGGCATGCCGGTTGCGTCCTCCTCGACGGGAAAAAGCGATAGCGCGGGGATGCCGCTCATGCTCAGGAGATCACTGTTAATCGGCTCTGTCGCGGCGACCGGGGCGAGCTTTTTCTCGATCGGCGCGGCGCGCGCCGATGCGCTGGTCGAGGCGAAAAAGCGCGGCACATTGATGATCGGCACCGAAGCCGCCTATGTCCCCTATGAATTCGTCAAGGATGGCCAGATCATCGGCTACGACCCCGACATCATCGCGATCATGGTCAAGAACCTCGGCATCAAGGCCGACATCATCGATACCGCCTGGGCGGGCATCATCCCCTCGCTCTACGCCAACAAGTTCGACTGCATCATTTCGGCGATGACGATGACCAAGGAGCGCGCCGAGAAGGTGCTGTTCTCGATGCCCTACGCCGAGGCGACAAACGTTATCCTGCTGCGCGCCGACGAAGAGCGCATCAAGAGCGCGGACGATCTCTCGGGCAAGATCATCGGCGTCCAGCTCGGCAGCGCTGCCGCCGGCATCATCAAGGTGTTTGAGGAAAAGCTGAAAGCCGCCGGCAAACCGGGCTACGTCGAGGTCAAGCAGTACGAGCATTATCCCGAGGCATATCAGGATCTGATCAACAAGCGCGTCGACGCAGTGGTGAACTCGAAATCGACGATGATGGTCGTCATGAAAGACGCGCCCGGCAAGTTCAAGTTGATCGGCGGCATCACCGATATTCCGGCCTATTTCGGCATGGCCTTCCGCAAGGAAGATACGGCGTTGCGCGATTTCGTGAACACCCAGCTCGCTCAGCTCAAGAGCGACGGCACGCTCGGCAAGCTGCAGGAGAAATGGTTCGGCACGACGGTGGAGACGCCCAACACGATCCCCGACATCCTGCCCTGACCTCAATCCTCGATGGGCAGCTTCGATTGGGGCGCCGTCTGGTATGCCGCGCCCTATATGGCAAAAGGTGCTCTGGTCACGCTGGAGATTTCGTCCTGCGCGATGGCGCTGGCGACGGTCGTCGGAGTGGTGATGGGGCTCGTCAGCGTCTCCGATCTCAAGGTGCTGAAACCGCTGGTGCGGGTCTATGTCTACTTCATCCGCGGCACGCCGGCGCTGGTGCAGATCTTCCTGGTCTATTTCGCGCTGCCGCGGATCGGGCTCGAACTGTCGGCCTTTATGAGCGGGGTCGTGGCGCTGGCGTTTAACTCGGCGGGGTTTATCGCGGAGATCGTGCGCGCCGGTCTGCAATCGATCGACGCCGGACAAAATGAGGCGGCGTTGTCGATCGGCCTGACCGGACGTCAGTCGATCCTTTTCATCCTGCTGCCGCAATCGCTGCGCCGCATCACCCCGCCGATGACCAACGAGCTCATCACGCTGGTGAAGACTTCGTCGCTGCTTTCGGTGATCTCGGTCTTTGAGCTGACCCGCTCGGCCCAGGTCATCATCGCCGAGCGCTTTGTGCCGTTTGAACTGTATTTCGCGCTTGCGGTCTATTACCTCGTCATCATCACCGCGCTGTCGTGGCTGTCCGAATATCTCGAAGCACGCCTCGCATGAAAGCGGCCGCTGTCAGCCCGGCCGCGCTTCTGACCATTCGCGGCCTCTCGAAGTTTTTTGCCGATGTGCCGGTGGTCGATCGGGTGAGCCTCGACGTGGGGCGTGGCGAGATCGTGATGATCGTCGGGCCGAGCGGCGCCGGAAAATCGACGCTGCTCCGTTGCATCAACCGGATCGAGATGCCGTCCGAAGGCGACGTGCTGCTTGATGGCGTCAACATGGCGGGGGAGCCGCGCGACGGCAAGCTGGTGCCGGACTCACCCAAGGCGACCGCGCGCAAGCGCCGGCGGATCGGCATGGTGTTTCAGCGTTTCAACCTGTTCGCGCACCTGACCGCGCTCGACAATGTCGCGATCGGGCCGCGCCGCGTGCTTGGCGCGACATGGAAGGACGCCCGCGCGCTGGCCGCCGAACAGCTGGCGCGGGTGCGGCTGTCCGAGCATCTGATGAAACGCCCGGCGCAGCTTTCCGGCGGACAGCAACAGCGGGTCGCGATTGCCCGTGCGATGGCAATGCGCCCCGCGCTGATGCTTTTCGACGAGCCGACTTCGGCGCTGGACCCCGAACTGGTCGGCGAGGTGCTCGAAGTGATCCGGTCGCTCGCCGACAACGGTATGACGATGATCGTCGTGACCCACGAGATGCAGTTTGCGCGCGAGGTCGGCACCCGCGTCTTGTTCATGGATAGCGGCCGCGTGGTTGTCGATGCGCCGCCCGAGGAATTCTTCGCGTCGCAACATGCCCGTGCGCGGGAGTTTCTGCGCCGTGTCCACGCCGTCCGGGCAACGTAGATCAGAACTCGCGCAGTACCTCGCGCAGCGTGCTGCCCTTGTACTCTGTCCGCGCCAGTCCGCGACGCTGCAGCGCCGGCACCAGGCCTTCGCAGATTTCGGTGATAAAGCGCCGGCTGATGCGCTGGAACGGCGTCGAGATCAGAAAGCCGTCGCCGCCGATCGTGTCGATCGCCGCCGCCATGCGCTCGGCGACCTCGTCCGGCGAGCCGATCAGGTCGAGGCCGCTGTCGAAGCGTTCGGAGGCGAGTTGGCGCAAGGTCTTGCCGCTGCCCCATTGCGCAAATTTGTCGAGCGAGCCTTGCTCGCCATTCGTGGTGATCCGCGGCAACGGCTCGTCGAGGGTGTATTTCGAGAAGTCGATGTCGGTGATCGAGCCCACCGAGGCGAGCGCCGCCTCGATAAAGCTCGGCGAGGTGACCATGCGCTGGTATTTGGCGCGCGCCTCTGCCCCGGTCTCCGCGAGCACGGGATAGACGAGATAGAGCACCTTGATGTCGTCGGGTTTGCGGCCGAAGCGGGCGGCATGCTCGCGCACCTCGTCGCGGTATTGCTTCATTCCGGCAATGCCGTTAGCGGTGGCGATGATCGAATCGGCATGTTGGGCGGCGAATTTGCGGCCGCGCGGCGAGCCGCCCGCCTGAACGAAGGTCGGCCGTCCTTGCGGCGACGGCACGGTGTTGAGCGGGCCGCGGGACTGGAAAAATTCGCCTGCGAAATGGATCGGCTTGACCTTGGTATGGTCGGCGTAGATGCCGCGGTCGCGGTCCTTGATCACCGCATCCGGTGCCCAGGACTCCCACAAGCGGCAGACGAGTTCGACATATTCGTCCGCCATCGCGTAGCGCTTCTCGCGCGCCGGCAACTCCTCCATTCCGAAATTCTGCGCGGCGGCGTCCTCGCCGCTGGTGACGATGTTCCAGCCGAACCGACCGCCGGCGATATGGTCGAGCGTCGTCGATACCCGGGCCAACATGAAAGGCGGATAGGCCATCGTCGACATCGTCGCCACGACTCCCATCCGGCTCGTTCCCGAAGCGATCATCGCCGCTAGCGGGATCGGGTCATGCTTTGGCACCTGCAGGCAGTGCTTCAGCGCGGCCTCCGACGTACCGCGATAAGCCTCCGACACCATCAGCGTGTCTTCAAGCATGATGTAGTCGAAGCAGGCGCGCTCCATCGCCTGCGCCATCTCGACAAAGAACTTGCCATCCCAGGGCGAGCCGCCATGACTGAACGGCGCGGTCCAGTCGCCTGGGGTGAAATTGGTGAACCAGGCGAGATGAAACGGCTTGGTCATGTCGGCCTCCGCCAGCGGCAAGCGCCATCGCCTCGGCGATCGCAAGATGCGAGCCAGCGGACGACCGATAGGCTTTACCGAGTTCTTTGTCTCAGGCGGCGCCCAGCACTAAGTTGCCGATGGCGGCGGCGCGATCGCGGTGATCGCGCGGCGCTTAAGGCACGCCGCTGGCCCGCACTTTGCTTGCAACTTAGGCAAAGTCCGGTCGGGTTCTAATCTGCGAGGACAGCGCGGGTCATGGCGCCATCGTCCGACGTGCAATTGATTGCCGTGACGAAGCGCTTCGGCCACACGGTCGCGGTAGACGCGATCGACGCCGAGATTGCCTCGGGCACCTATTGCTGCCTGCTGGGTCCCTCCGGCTGCGGCAAGACGACCACCTTGCGGATGATCGCCGGGCACGAGTTTCCAACCAGCGGCGAGATCGCCGTCGGCGGCAATCGCATTACGCATCTACCGCCAGCTCGGCGCCGCACGGCAATGATGTTTCAGAGCTACGCGCTGTTCCCGCACCTCAACTGCATCGACAATGTCGCCTTCAGCCTGCGGATGCGCGGCGTCCGTAAGGCCGAGCGGCAAGCCAAGGCGCGCGAGATGCTGCGCCTCGTCGAGATGGAGGCCCTCGCCGGGCGGCTGCCTGCGCAGCTTTCGGGTGGTCAGCAGCAGCGCGTGGCGCTGGCGCGGGCGCTCGTCACCGATCCCAGCGTGCTGTTGCTCGACGAGCCTTTGTCGGCGCTCGATCCGTTTTTGCGCGTGCGCATGCGCGAGGAATTGCGCCGCTTTCAGCGGCAATTCGGCATCACGTTTATCCATGTGACGCACAGCCAGGAAGAGGCGCTCGCCGTCGCCGATCTGGTGATCGTGATGAACGGGGGGCGCATCGAGCAGGGTGACACGGCGCGCGCCGTTTTTGACCGACCGACGACTGCCTTTGTCGCGCGCTTCATCGGCGGCCACAACGTGCTGCGTTGCACAGTCGACGCGGCGGACGACAAGGGCGCCAGGCTGCGCGGGCCGCAGGGTGTGCCGATCGTCACCAGCGCCGCCGGCCTCACCGCGCGCGCCGATGTGCAGGTCGCGATTCGCAACGATCGGATGCGCGTCCGTCGCGTCGCCCACCGCCTGCGTGCGGTGGGCGCGTTCGGCGACGAAACCGCTGCAGAACCCGCGCTGGTGTCGCGCGTCGCCGCGGTCGAATACCAGGGCAGCATCGTCAAATTGCGGCTCGACGTCGATGGCGTCGACGAGCTGACCGTCACCCTGTCGGATCACGCCTTTTATGCCGATGCCGTGGCACCGGGCGATGCCGTGACGGTCGGATGGGACGACACCGACATTCACGTCGTGAAGTGAACGAATGGGAGGAGAACATGCAGAAACGGCACCTCACACGGCGGCGCATCCTGCTGGGCGCGACGGCGACGACGGGTTTCGCGCTCGGCCGGCTTCCGGCTGTGCACGCCGCCGATCCGGTGACGCTGCGCATCGCCGGGACCGGCGTCAACCAGTTCAAGGAGCTGGCCGAAAAGGCGAAGCAGGAGCTCGGTTTCACGATCCAGTACACCTCGCTGGTATCGGACGACGTGGTCAAGCGCGCGGTGACGCAAGCGAGTTCGTTCGACCTCTTGGACTCAGAATACTGGATGCTCAAGAAAATCGTCCCGTCCGGCAATCTGCAGGGCATCGATGTCAAGAAAATCAAATATTACGACCAGATCGTGCCGATCTTCACGCAAGGCAAGTTGCCGGACGGCAAGCCGGTCGCAATGGAGGGCATCTCGCCAATCAAGGTCGCCTATCTCACCGCGAGCAAGTCGAAGGAATTCACCAAGGTTCCATCGCAATGGATGACGGTCATTCCCACCGTTTACAACGCCGACACGCTCGGAATCCGACCCGACCTGGTCGGTGAACCGATCGAACTCGTGGGCCAAGTTGCTCGACCCAAAATTCAAAGGCAAGCCGGCGATCCTCGACATCCCCTCGATCGGCATCATGGATGCGGCGATGGCCGCGGCGGCGACCGGCAAGGTCAAGTACAAGGACAAGGGCAACATGACGACCGCCGAGATCGACCAGACGATCGCGGTCATGACCGAGGCCAAAAAGGCCGGCCAATTCCGTGCGTTTTGGAAGGATTTCAACGAGAGCGTCAACCTGATGGCCTCGGGCGAGGTGGTGATCCAGTCGATGTGGTCACCCGCGGTAACCAAGGTTCGCCAGATGGGCGTCGCCTGCAAATATCAACCGCTGAAGGAGGGTTACCGCGCCTGGGCGGCAGGGCTCGGCGTGCCGGCCCATCTCGACGGCAAGATGCTCGACGCGGCCTATGAGTTCATCAACTGGTACCTATCGGGCTGGACCGGCGCCTTCCTCAACCGCCAAGGCTATTACACCGCGGTGCTCGACACGGCGAAGAAATTCATGAGCACCGACGAGTGGGATTACTGGATGGAAGGCAAACCCGCGAAGGGGGACATCCTCAGCCCCACAGGCGAGAAGATCGAAAGCGCCGGCGCGGTGCGCGATGGCGGCTCGTTTGATGACCGCATGGGCCATGTCAGCGTGTGGAACGCGGTGATGGACGAGGACAAATACATGGTCCGCAAGTGGAACGAGTTCATCGCGGCGTAACGGGCCGGGTGTGTCGTTCGAGACGCCCGCTGCGTGCGCTCCTCAGGTTGAGCGCGGGCAGGCGCGTCTCGAACCACGCACGCTGCTGATGCGGCGATTTGTCCCCTATCTCCAGGTGCTGCCGTTGTCGGCAGTGTTTGTGCTGTTCTTCGCGATTCCGATCGTCCTGGTCGTTGTCGTCAGCTTTTTCGACTACGAGACATACCAGCTACTGATCCCGGCCTTTACACTGGAGAACTACCGGGAGGTGTTTTCCGAAGATGTCACCTACCGCACCTATCTGATCACGGTCGAGTTTTGCACGGTAACTTGGGCGATCACCGTAACGCTCGGCTTTCTGATCGCCTATTTCCTTGCTTTTCAGGTGCGCAGCCCGGCTTGGCGGATGGTGCTTTTGCTCGTCTGCTCGATCCCGTTCTGGACCTCGATCATCATCCGCATGATCGCATGGATCCCGCTCCTCGGCCGCAACGGTCTCGTCAACCACCTTCTGCTGGCGACCCATCTCGCGGCTAAGCCGCAGGAGTGGCTGCTTTATTCGCCGTTCAGCGTAATCCTCGGCTATGTGCATCTCTACACGCTGACAATGATCGTGCCGATCTTCAACTCGATGGTGCGCATCGACCGTTCGCTGATCGAGGGCGCGGTCGATGCCGGCGCCACCACCTGGCAGGTCATGCGCGCCGTAATTCTGCCGCTGTCGAAGACCGGCATAGCGATCGGCTCGATCTTCGTGATCGCGATGGTCATGGGTGATTTCGTGACTGTCGGCGTGCTCGGCGGCGGTCAGGTCGCCTCGGTCGGCAAGCAGATCGCGACCCAGCTTTCGTACCTTCAATTTCCGCCTGCGGCGGCGAACGCGATGGTGTTGCTGGTCGCGGTGATCGTGATGATCGCGCTGCTCATGCGCGCCGTCGATATCCGCAAGGAGCTCTAGCGGTGGGCGAAGGTAGGCGGCCACCGATCTTCTGGGCGCTCGCGGCGCTGCTCGCGGTCTTTATCGTGTTCCTGTACGGGCCGATCGCGACGATCGTGATCCTGTCCTTCCAAGGGCCTGAGGGCGGCCTCGTTTTTCCGATGAATGGCGTGTCGCTACACTGGTTCGCCGAATTGTTCCGGCCGCAATCGGTCGGCGACATCTGGGGTTCCTTCGGACGCTCGGCCTCGCTCGGCCTCGCCGTGATGGTCTGCACGGTGCTGTTCTCGTTTCTCGCGGGTCTCGCCTTTCGCCGACGGTTTCGCGGCGCGGTATTCCTCCTCTATCTCACGATCGCCAGCCTGATGATGCCTTCCGTCGTCGTCAGCTTGGGGATCGGTGCCCTCTTTGAACTGCTGGGGATAGGGCGGCACTGGTATGGCTCGGCGTTGGGCGCGCATCTCACCTGGACGTTGCCGTTCGGCCTTTTGATCATGTTCGCGGTGTTCAACCGCTTCAACCCCGCCTATGAGGAAGCGGCGAGCGACCAAGGAGCGAGCGACTGGCAGACGATCCGCCATGTCGTCGTGCCCATCATCCTGCCGAGCCTTATCGGCGTCGCGCTGTTCGGCTTCACCTTGTCCTATGACGAGATCGCCCGCACATCGCAATCGGTCGGCGCGCTCAACACGCTGCCGCTCGAACTGCAGGCGATGCAGACCAATGCGACGACGCCGGTCATCTACGCGCTCGGCGCGATGACGACCGGCCTGTCGCTGCTGGTGATCGGGACGTCGCTGGCCGTGATGCTCGCGGTGCGCTGGCGCCGCGCCCGGTACGGCTCCGACGCCGGGCTCGGGGTGTGAGGAGGCGTTGCCGGCTCTTTCTATCAGAGCGACCTCCTGCCCCTCGATCAGCCCATGGCCCGGGCCGGTGATCATCTAACGCGATGTTTGTGGAAGACCTCGCCTGAGAGGTCTCCCCACTGGGAATGTCGCTTATGGGGCGATTGTGTTGAAAAAGTCGGCGCTTGCGGCGCGGAGGGTTCGCTGATTCAGTCCTGTCGGGGGACTGAACATCATGATGGGCGATCGGCATGCCGCGCAGGCGGCTTTGTTTTATGAGTTCTCGCTAGAGACCCACGTGCCTGCCAGGCACCTGCTGCGGTTGATCGACAGGTTTGTCGAACTCGACGGCCTGAGGCGAGAGCTGGCGCCGTTCTACAGCGATATCGGCCGGCCGTCGGTCGATCCCGAACTGATGATCCGGATGCTGATCGTCGGCTACTGCTTCGGCATCCGCTCGGAGCGGCGCCTGTGTGAAGAGGTCCACCTCAACCTCGCCTACCGGTGGTTCTGTCGGCTCGGGCTCGATGGCTCGGTGCCTGACCATTCGACCTTCTCGAAGAACCGGCATGGCCGCTTTCGCGAGAGCGATCTGCTGCGGCGGCTGTTCGAGAGCGTGCTGCGGCGCTGCCTCGACGAGGGCTTGGTCGGCGGTGAAGGCTTTGCTGTCGACGCCAGCCTGATCCAGGCCGACGCCAGCGATCGCAACCGCGTCGAGGGTGCCGCGGGTTTGCCACCGGACACCGCCGGCCGTGCGGTCGAGGAATATCTCGCCGTGCTCGATGACGCGGCGTTTGGTGCTGCAACCGAGACGACTCCCAAGTTCATTGCACCGTCCGATCCGGCGACACGGTGGACCGCCGCGCACCGGGGACCGGCCTTCTTCGCCTATTCGACCAATTACCTGATCGACGTCGACAACGCGATCATCGTCGATGTCGAAGCGACCACGGCGATCCGTCAGGCCGAGATTCTGGCGGCAAAGCGCATGATCGAGCGCTCGATGGAGCGCTTCAATCTCCACCCCGCCAGGCTGATCGGCGACACCGCCTACGGGTCCGCCGAGATGCTGAACTGGCTCGTCCACGAGCACGGGATCGAGCCCCACGTTCCCGTGTTCGACAAGTCCAAGCGCACCGACGGCACCTTCTCGCGCGAGGACTTCACCTACAACCACGCCAGCGACACCTACCTCTGCCCTGCTGGAAAGGTTCTCCAGCACTATCGCCGAGCGTTCATCACGCCGCGAACCGGTGTGTCGAAAGACAATCTGATCCGCTACCGGGCAAGCATGCGCGACTGCCAGCCATGTCCGCTCAAGCCGCACTGCTGTCCCAACGCTCCAGCCCGCAAGGTGCTGCGCTCGATCCACGAAGGGGCGCGTGACCTCGCCCGGGAGATTGCCAAAACAGACGCTTACCAGACCTCGCGCCGCCAGCGCAAAAAGGTCGAGATGATGTTAAATGTTACTTTGGACTGAAAATGTCAAGTTAACTCATTGATTCACCGTCTAAAGCTACCACTGCCGGGTAACTATTTTTGAGTTACAACCTGAAGGGTTCCGAGTCACAAAATAGGGAACCCATTCATATGCTTACGAGTAATTTATTGCGTGACAGGATTTTTGTATGTCGCAAGCGCGTAGCAAGACGCTCTCCCGATTCGGGTTCCCGGATAGCGTTCCCAGCGAACCCGGCGATAGTTACCGGCTGGCGGAAGGGACCAAGATGGACCCTAGCGATGACCTATCCATCCTGGCTGGGATGAAACTTTTGACCCTTTTTGTCGTTGTTACAATTGAAATAAGTGCTCTTGACGGCCACGAACGTGGCCACCTTGCGCCCGCAAAAGAGCCATGGAAGGAAGGGATGCCGCAATACGCCGATAACCCCGATCTCTGGCGCTCGCGCGCGGAGGAAGCGCGCGCACAAGCAGAGCAAATATCTGATCCTTTGTTGCGACGGAAAATGCTTTTGGTTGCTGAGAGTTACGAGAGAATGGGACTGCGAGCCGAAGCGCGCTTGGCGCAAGAGCTATCCGAGCGCGGCGGCGTTCCGAGCGACCGGACGGGTTCTCAATTCGTCCTGCCTTCCCCCGGTGCGCTTTCCTTCGAACGCTGAGCGTGCCGGGTATTTTTGTGTGTTTGAACCATCCCGGCAGGGACAGTGTTTGCAGGGTATCTTTGGCAAAGCGGAGTGTTGAGGAAAACCCCCTGAGAACTGTGCACACGCTTTCCCGGTGCGGGTTCCCCCAACCCACGCCTTCAGCGCACCGGGGAAATTGTTCGTTACCGAGCGGAGAGAAAAAGGGGCGGGCCTGAATAGCCCGCCCCTTTCGTGTGCCTACTCCGAAGAGGGCGGCAAGGCCCGGTTGACCGGCGCGAAGATCAAAGGGTACCGGCACCGGTACGCTTTGATTTGATTTCCAACCGACGCGGTAACCACCGCGCCGCCGGGACCGGCTGCGAACAAAGCTTACAATGTAAGGTTTGATCGACGGCGCAGGGGTGCGGGCGGCGTAGGTACTACGTCCCTCCGAAATGGTGCCCGTAACGACGTAACGGTGAAATGCAGATCGTGCCCCATGGGGTGGTGTAGGAGCGCGGGGTCGCTCCAGGTCTCCGGCAGGGTTGGCCGGTTTTGTCAGGCGGCCACGGCGGGCAGCTTGACGAAGGGATCGTCGCTCAAAGGTGCCATGGTTTCCAGCGTCATGTAGCGGGCGCGCTGAACCGCCCACTCATCGTTTTGTTCCAGGAGGATGGCGCCGACGAGCCGGATGATGGCCTCGTCGTTGGGGAAGATGCCGACGACCTCGGTGCGGCGCTTGATTTCGCCGTTGACGCGCTCGATCGGATTGGTCGAATGCAACTTGGTGCGGTGCGCCGGCGGGAAGCTCATGTAGGCGAGCACGTCGCTCTCGGCCTGATCCATCAACTCGGCGAGCTTCTTGACCCTCGGGCGCAGTTGGTCGGCGACCTGTCGCCACTGGGTCCTGGCAGCCTCGGCGTCGTCCTGGGCGAAGGCGGTGCCGATGAAAGCCGAGACGACGCGGCGGCCCTGTTTGCCGGCATGGGCCAGCACGTTGCGCATGAAGTGAACGCGACAGCGTTGCCACGAAGAGTTCAGAACCTTGGCGATGGCGGCCTTCAACCCCTCATGGGCATCCGAGATGACGAGTTTGACGCCGCGCAGACCGCGCCGCGCGAGCTTGCGCAGGAAGTCGGTCCAGAAGGTCTCGGCCTCCGACGCGCCGATCGCCAAGCCCAGCACCTCGCGCCTGCCGTCGCCGTTGACACCGACCGCGACGATCACCGCGACCGAGACGATGCGACCGTCGCGCCGCGCCTTCACATAGGTCGCGTCCAGCCAGAGATAGGGCCACTCGCCCTCCAGGGGCCGGTCGAGGAAGGCCGCAATCTTGCCGTCGATCTCACCGCACAACCGGCTCACCTGGCTCTTGGAGATGCCGGTCATCCCCATCGCCTTGACCAACTCGTCGACCGAGCGCGTCGAGACGCCTTGGATGTAGGCTTCCTGGATCACCGCGGTCAGCGCCTTCTCCGCCATTCGGCGCGGCTCCAGAAAGCCGGGGAAGTAGCTGCCCTTGCGCAGCTTCGGGATGCGCAACTCGACCGTCCCGGCGCGCGTCTCCCAATCGCGATCGCGATACCCATTGCGCTGGGTGAGCCGATCGATGCTGCGTTCGCCGTGGCCCGCGCCAGTCCGGCCCTCGATCTCCAGCTCCATCAAACGCTGCGCGGCGAAGCCGATCATCTCACGCAGCAGATCAGTATCCGAACTCTTCTCCAAAAGCGCCTGAAGGCTCATCATCTCGTCGGTCATCGTCGGGTCCTCGGTTCGGTGGAAGGGGCCAACCGAAACCCTACCGATGTCCTGCGATGACCACCGCCGTGGATAAGTAGCCCGTCGCCGCCAAACTCATGGCGGTCGTTGCGGCGGGCTACTTACCCACAGCTCCTACACCACCCCAAGGGACACGACCGAAATGCAGTAGCCGAGCACTTAAGTGACGTACATCCGGATGTGCGTCACTCCTAATGTGACTAAAGTTACTATTCCCGCCGTCGATAGTACCTTTTGTCACCACCGCAGTACCGGTGACGCCACCAATCAGCGCCGAAGAATTAGTTGCGTTGGCTCTCACTGCCGCTCACACTTCACTTGCCCGTACATCTAGGAGCGGGCCGCAACTGAAGGAGCGTGTCAGTAGCAGGAGGCAGCAATGCAGCGACGAGAAAGAAGCCCGCCAAGTGCTATGCGACACTCGGCGGGCGACAACGATAAGAAGATCGATCCGAGGAGATTGATCCAGGCGCAGGCTACACCCAGCCTCGATCTTCCGGCAAGCCTCCCGTGCGCGCCAGCGGTGTCGATCGCCGCCCGGCCCGATCTGATCAACGCCATCATCCGCGCGGCTCAAGGCTGCGCTCCAGTGCGCTCCAGCGAGCTGCGCGCGTGCCTGCATGGCGTCGGCTGTCTCAGCCTGGGTGAGATGCCCAAGCCCTCAATAAGGTCGCCCAGCGGGTCGGGATCGACCCGCTATGGCGATCCGTGTCTTTTTACCTGATTTCGAGGAGATGAACCATGCCGAAGCGTCGTGACTATTCGTATGTTGCCGAAAGCAATGACACTTCCGAGACACCGCAGCCGCGCAACCAGGAGCCGCTCACCCTCAGTGTGCAGCAGGACATTGCCACGGCATTGGCGTTCGCCAATGGCAAGCTGGCGGACGGTATCGCCCGGCGGATCGATATCGGCTTGCTCGATCCGCCGCTCGGCGATATCGCTGCACGCTGTATCGCCTATCGCAAAAAGTACGGCGAAGCGCCGGGCCACGAGCACATTGATGACGTGTTTACCAAGATACTGAGTAACAAGGACGACAAGCGTTACACCAGTTACCAGAGAATTTTGAGCAGCATGCTGCGTCTTCAGCACAAGCTCAACCTGCGCTACGTCTCCGATCTGATTGAGGAGTTTATGCGCCGCAGGCGGCAGCGGGTGATCATCCAACGGGCGGCGGAAATCTACCAGAACGGCCCCGAAGACGCGGGCGATCAGGTCGCCGCGCTGTTTGAAAAGGGTTACCGGGAAACACGTGACCCCGATACTTCAGCATTTGCCTTGATCCGGGCGAGCGACCTACCGGACGAGACGGTGCAATGGTTTTGGCCGGATTATATCCCTATCGGGATGGCGATGGCGATTTGCGGGTTACCCGATGTCGGTAAGTCGGTGATGATGTGCGAGATGGCGGCGCGGCTGTCACGCGGCGGCAAGTGGCCGGACGGCAGTCTGGGCGACAAGCCGCAGAAGGTGCTGATCATCACGACGGAGGACAGTCTCAGCCGCGTGGTTCGCCCCCGCCTGATCGCGGCGGGGGCGAACATGGATAATGTCACCCTGGTGCGGATGCGCGGCAAGGTGTTTTCGTTGAAGCGTGACCTGCCGCTGCTGGAGGAGTGGCTGGAGGAAGAGGATTTTGGCGCGGTGTTTATCGAGCCGTTTTATGCGTTCACGGGTGACAAAACCGATACCTACCGCGATTTGGAGATACAGCAGATCATGGCCCCGGTGCTCGAAATGCTAGAGCGGTACCAGACGACGCTGGTGGCGAATATCCATCTGAATAAGAATCGCGAGGCATCGGCTATCGACCGGGTTACCGGAGCCAGGGGAACCGGCGGTACGTTTCGGGTGATCCATCTGTTGCACCCCGACGCCGAGAGTGACGACCGGGCGGCAAGAGTGTTTGTCAAGGTGAAGAACAACCATGCGCCGCCGGATGTACCGGGCTTTCAGGTACGGCTCCAGGGCGTGGTTACCAATCAGCAGAAGCGGATCACCGCGCCCAGGATCGTGTGGGGTGAGGAGGACGAGCGGACAGCGGATCAGGTGCTACAGGCGAAGAAGGATACTGATAAGGTCGATATGGCGGAACAGTTCCTATGTGATGCACTGGCGAATGGTCCGGTATCCGAGACTGAGATCAGGCGGCAGGCACAACGTGCTGGGTACAGTTGGCGCACGGTTGAGCGTGCCAAAAAGGCGCTAAAAGTCACCGCTCGCAAGCGGGGTTTCTTTGATGGCTGGCGGTGGGAACTACCGGAGCAAAAAGCGCGGTCGCGACGCTGATTTACCGGTCCGCCGGAGGTTGGCGGTTTTCGCCCGAAAATCGGCAAAAAGTCGAGGATTTCTGCGGGCTTCACCGAAGGCCGCCACTTGGCGGCCTTCCGATCCTCAATCAATATTCGGCGAAAGTTTTCTTCTACCTCTCGGTTGGTTGAGGTGTAACTTCGGCTGGAGCCGGAAAATCCGCACCGAGGGTAGAAAGAACCGTTGGACTGTTTCGCGTAAGAGGATCCGAAGGCCGCCAAGTGGCGGCCTTCGATGAAGCCCGCAGAAATCCAGGGGTTTTCGCACGAAGGCCGCCAACTATTTTTAACACCCCCCTCGCGTGCGCGCGCGTCCGCGCGCGGGAGTGACATCGAACCTTCCGTGTCGGAGAGGAGGACACGATCCTGACCAAACCACCAGGATGTCGACACCCACCGGAGGTGATCTTGACCACCCACCGGAGGTGATCCCGACCGGTAGCGAAGCTGGTTCCTGATCGGAGCGAGGTGTACACTGGCCCCAACCGGAGAGGATGATACCGATGGGCTACAGTTTCTTCTTTGATGAGGACGAGGACGAGGTTCCCGAAAGCAGCGACCGGACCTTTGCGGCAGACATCGCCGGGATACTCGCCAAGAGTGACCGGCGGGAGTACCAGCGACGCCAGGAAGAGGAACCGGAGTGGTCGCGACCGCTGCGCCAGTGGGTACAGGAACGCGCTCGCGAGGTTCCTAGACGCGGGCGACGGGGTAACCCGCCGCCGGATGATGAGCCGGTGCCGGTCGAGAAACCATCACCGAGGATGCGGCGGCGCAGAGTACCGGAACCGGAAATGAACGTGGTCGTTTTCCCGTCACCCAATCGTAAGATCAGAGCGGTCTGTCGTGACCAAGCGGCGATGGCGCTGAGCGGTCACCATCACCGGGTATTTCCGATCGGTGAGGATTGAGCCGAGAACCCTGTGTACCGGTGTCGTCACTGTGGCCAAAATTTTCGGCAAAATCCGCAACCCTACCCGAGGCGCAATACCTGCGCTCCGACGCAACGCGAGGCCGCTTGGAAAATCCAAGCGACGCCGAGGCTCGATCGTTGACCCGCGGCTCGAGCCGAACAGCATTGGTTATATCTGCTGCTTGGTCGCTAACCATCTGAGAAGTACGAATAAAAAAGTTTTTGCTACGCGCTTGCTACGTTCAGGGTTAGGCTACGGGCATGCCCCTCGACGCGCCCGACGCCACAACGGAAAAGCCGGAAAAGCGCGCATCCGGTAATCCTCGACCGCGTGTGCATTCTCGACGAGCCTGCCGAGGAGCTTCGATTCCCACGCGAGGTTCTGAAGCAGCGGCACGATCATAAATACCAGCCGCGCCGCAAGATCAGGGGCACCCACAGCCGGGCGATCGACCGTGGTGGGCTAAGCTGGGCGATCTCGGCATGCAGCCGCGAAGGGCGTTTCCTGATCAGCTTCGAAGACATGCTGACCGAGCACCTAGGCCGACAGCCGTCGATCGTCGAGAAGCTGTTGATCCAGAGAGCCAGCCGGGTCGCGCTGCACCTGGAGCTTATGGACCACAAGGCGATTGCCGAGGGCGTGGTGTTCAGCACCTCCGACAATGCGCGGTATTGCGCATGGTCGAACGGTCTTGCCCGGCTCTTGTGCAAGCTGGGTCTACAGCCGACCCAGGTTCCCGAGCCGAAGCTCGAATTGTCCGACTGGGTGCAGAAGAACCAGCGCAGCAAGACCAGGGCAGCGTAACTCGATGCCGAGCCACCGGAACTTCAACGCAATCTCCGACTGGCCACGGTGTCCGGTGCCCTACGTCCTCCAGGCGCATCCGCAGCGCGTTTTGCTGGAGGCCGAGCTATGACCGACGACGCGCCACCGCGACGGGATCGCCGATCAGGCTCCAACGGTCCCGGCTTGGTCGGGCTGGGTTATACCATCGACAACAAGTTCGCCCTGCTCCTCCCGGACCTCCGGACCCTCGACGGCGGCCCGTACATCCTGCTGATCCGGGGAGCGAAACTGTTCAGGCTGCCGGTCCTGCTGTCGCTCGCGCCGTGGGAATACTGGGAACAGCGTTACCGGGCGCACGAGGGTGGGATACGTTGCTACAACGCCGCTGAGGATTTGCTCGCGGCGTGCGTCGCCGCCGGTCCCTATGAACCAAACCGCTCGTAGGGTTGACCGATGCGCCCGCCGGTCAGTGTCACCGACTTCTTGTTCGACGAACAGATGCTGGGCGGTCAGCGCAACTTTGGCAAGCCGACCTGGGGTAACTGGAAAGTCCTGTTGAAGGGTATGTTCGCCGAGCCGATGACGCCGCGCGAACAGTATACCTTTTGGGAGCTTGCCGAACGTGCCCCACCCAATGTTCCGGTCAGGGAGGCGTGGCTCTGTATCGGGCGGCGCGCCGGGAAGGACAGTGTGGCCTCCGGGATCGCCACCTATATGGCCGCCATGTGTGACTTCCGGCCTTATCTGCGGTCGGGTGAGGTACCGCTGATCGTCTGCTTAGCGGTGGACAGAACCCAGTCACGCATCGTCTTTGACTACATCGCCGGGTATTTCACCGATGTGCCTTTGCTGCGACCGCTGGTCAAGCGCATGGCCCCGTCCGAGGGCGTCATCGAGTTACGCAACGGCACCGAAATCCAGGTCGCCACCAATAACTTTCGTGCCATTCGAGGCCGTACCATCGCCCTCGCGGTGATGGACGAGGTCGGCTACTGGTTGACCGACAGCGACGATACCACCAACACTGATCAGGAAGTCTACACAAGTTTACGCCCCGGTTGTATCACCCTGCGACCTGCCGGTTCCATGATCATCGGCATCAGTACCCCGTACCGTCGCAGTGGTCTGTTGTACGAGAAGTACCGCACCCATTACGGCCAGGATGACGACGAAGTTTTGGTGGTCAAGCAGCCCTCCCTGGTGTTTCACGACAGTGACGAGGTGAGGAAAGAATACGCCAGTCTCAACGAGTACGACCCGGAACGTGCCGCCGCCGAGTATATGTCGGAATGGCGTTCCGACTTGGCCGATTTCGTCGATCGTTCGGTGATTGAGTCACTGGTACCCTACGGCTGTTACGAACTGCCCTACGTCCCCAGGTTTAGTCACGTAGCGTTCTGTGATCCATCAGGTGGCTCATCAGATGCGATGACGCTCGCGGTGGCACACAGTGAGAACGGCAAGGCGGTGCTGGATTGCCTGCGGGAGATACGGGCACCCTTCAACCCGAGTGACGCCTGCGCCGAGTTTGCCAAGGTGCTCAAGTCCTACCACATCACCAGGGTGACCGGTGACCGCTACAGCGGGATGTGGGTGGTGGAAGGGTTCGCCGAAGTCGGTATCATCTACGAACACTCGGAGCGGACCAAAATCGACATCTACCGCGAGGTACTGCCACTGCTGATGCGCGGTGGCTGTACCCTGCTCGACAACCCGCGTCTGGTGGCCCAGTTCTGCGGTCTTGAGCGCCGTACCGCACGCGGCGGACGTGACAGTATCGACCACAAACCCGGCGCACATGACGATCTCGCCAACGCCGCTGCCGGGTGTTTGGTGTCGGTTGCCGGGGATGACCGTTCCGCTGTGGTGAGACGGTACCTTTTGGGGAAGTGGGCAGCGTAGTCAAAATCACGGCCCGGACTCGAAACAGAATACGGATTGAACCAAGAAGCGGGACAAACACATTTGCCTGTGAGGGAATTACGATACTGGAAACGAAGCAGCGACACGAGCTTCATAGAGTTGCTAGTGGGAACTATATAAACCAGCAAACACGCAATCAAAGGTCAACCAAGCCTACTATGATGGGGTGAGAGACGGTCACGGCGGCGAAGGTTGGCACGAGCACGCCGGGGAGCTGGAGCGCAGTAGCCATTATTTCGCCAACGCGACCATCGGGACAACCTTTATCGCGTGGAGTAGGACGGGGCCGGTCGAGTCGTCGATCGCCTATTTTGCCCGACATAATCGGAGTATAAGTCCGCTGTTCTTCGGCAGTGGCTGGACCTGAGGCAGGATGATTCTCTCATGCCGAGGGACATAATATCGCTTTAAGCTCCTCTATCGTCAGCCACGGTCGGCGAGCATGAACCATCCGATGGCAGTTTGAGCACAGTAGCGTTAGATCGCCGATCTTGGTTTTCTCGCCGGTTTGCAATTGGCTCGGCGGCTTGGTGTGGTGACACTCGATGAAGCCTGCTCCGCGTTCGCCATATCGCTGCTGGAAGTCGAACTCGCACGCTTCACAGGCCAGCTTTCCGGCGGTCTTGAAAACGCGCGTTTTCTTCAACTTCACAATCGCAACGCTGCGCTCATATCGTCGATGTAGGCTCGTAATAAGCCGCCCCTCTTCGGCCTCCTCGATATCCGACGAAGCAAAATCCTCGATGGTTTGGCCCTCGGGGGCGGTGGCGAGTGTGCTGCGGATCGTCTCGGCAACTGAGCGGCACCGGTCTGGTTCATGAGCAAACTCGGCCCACACGTCTTCCTCAGCTTTCCCTCCTCTGGACAGCCCGACCCTACCGCTCTCCGTGAAAGCGGGGTCGAACCGCCTGAAGTTCATCAGCTTCATGTACACGCCGTTGGCGTTGCGAAAGCGATCGGCCCTGGTTAGCCCGAGGTAGCGAGCGAGCCGGTTCAGCGTCTCGCTAAGTTCCAGGATTTCGGTGTTCGCCTTGCCGGGCGGGTTTCCCTCGTAGCGAAGGTACATATCGAGTGCGAGGATTAGCTCGTCGCGGACCCACGTGGGGTTGCGACCTACTCCAATATTCTCGCCCCAAAGAGCCGATAAGCGCGAGGCTTCCTCTGCGCTAAGCGCATAATTGGTCTCGTTCCGGAGCCGAAATATGCGCAGACCGCGCAACGTTAAATCGTCGGACAGCTGGCTTCGGGGCAGCATCGAGCGTTTGTCCGCGATGTGCACAATCCGAAGGGCGACGCGCGGCTCGATCACATTGGCCTCTGTCGGATCGGCCCAAAAGACACTTCCGTTATCGCCCATCGGCTCCGTTCGCGTTAGCACTTCGCATTCGGCAACAACGCCGCTCTCCTCCGGCGCGCCAGTTCCGATAGCCCGCCAAATGAAGACCCGATCCCCTGGTTCAATCTCGCTTGCGTGTTGCCGGACGAGCCAATTCATTTCAGCAGGCCGTGTCGCCAAGAACCGATCTATTTGGAAACGATCGGGATTACACTGAAACAGCCAGGTTCGCATGACGTGCCCCCACCTATGTCGTTGCCCACAGCGATTGACCAAACAAGAGAAGGGGACCCCGCGCGCGGCCAGCAGGTGCGCAACGACGGTGGCACCATACGGGAGGGTACTCGAAGCTTCAAACCCCGCGATCTCCCCGGATGGCGTCTCAGAATGGGGTGGAATTGGCCCTTCGGTCCATTAATCGCGGAGTATTGGGGCCGCTGCTGGCGCAACGCGGTGTCGAGTTGCCTGCTCATAGGCATAGGCAAGTTCGATCAGGATCGGGTCGGACCATGGTCGCCCTCGTGTTGCGATCACCGTTCAGCTTTGGCGGGTAGGTCGCAGTCGGAAAGGTCAGCGCATCGATGCGCAATTCGTCCATCGCGGCGATGTAAGCGGTGCGCATGCGGGCCTCATCAGCCTCCAGTTGCTTCACAACCGGGTCCTCCTCCGGCGCTGGTGCCGCCGCAGTTTCTCTCAGACCGACTTCGTGCAACGGGTGGAATTTGCCTGAGGCCACAACCTCGGCTAGCGTTTTTGGGAATTTTGGACCGGTTTTGGCCAAATAGGATTCGATTGCCACGCGAACTTCGCTCAGCGGATGGAGCCTGGGCACGAATTGGTCGAACTCCGGTATGATGAACGGATCAATGATCTCCGCCCCAGCACTGCGCAAATCGGCGACAGCGCGGTCGAATAGGCGGAGGACCTGTGCATCGGATGCTTCGGGTCGGCAGGCTTGACGCAGCACGCCGATCCGCTTTCCGACAGCGCCATCCCGTTTCAGGAAAGCGGAATAGTTAGTCGGGATGTTGCCACTCGCCCCGGCGGTCGCGGCATCCGCCGGGTCGATACCCGCTATGACGCCCAGAAGGTGTACGAGGTCGGTTACGGTGCGGGCCATCGGACCGGCGGTGTCTCGTTTGTCGTAGAGGCCGATCATGCCCGTCCGGGAAACCAACCCCCAGCTTGTGCGCAATCCCACGAGGGCATTGTTTGAAGCCGGATTTCGGATCGAGCCGAACGTGTCGGAGCCAAGGCCCACGACCCCGAAGCTCGCGGCAAGCCCCGCCCCTGTGCCACCGGAAGACCCTCCGGTAGCGTAGGCAGTGTTGTAGGGATTTCGGGCAAAGCCGGGGAGCACGGAATTGATGTTATCCAAGCCGCCGCGCGCCCATTCGGACATCGTGGTTTTGGCCAGGATAATTCCGCCCGCAGCTCTGATCCTGGCAATTACAGTAGCATCTGTCTCGGGGACCCAACCCAAGAGCGCCGCCGAACCGCCTGTCGTTTGCAAGCCAGCAACGTCGTAATTGTCTTTCACCAAGACGGGAATCCCATGGAGCGGACCTACCAGCTTGCCGGACGACTCCAGCGCGGCATCCAACCTTGCGGCGTCGGATAGTGCGTCGGGGTTGTTGAGGATGATCGCTCCCAGCGCCGGGCCTTGTCGGTCATAGGCGGCGATCCGGTCGAGGTGCGCTTGGCATACCGATACCGCTGTCAACCGACCGCTCACATAGGCCGCATGCAATGCGGCGATGGTTGTCTCCTCGACAGGAAAGGGTGCGGCGTCCGGGGCCATGACAGTCCTCATCATCCCAATGGCGGGCAGAACTTACTTTCGCAGCTTTATTCCCGAAGGTCCGCTTCGGCTTCGGGCGGTTGATTGCGGTCCGCTAATGGCCGGAACGGCGCTATCCCGCGATCGGGTCCCAATTCCCGCCGGGGCGGACCTCTGGGACAGGTACCAGCGTCGGAGTTGGCCACTAGACGCGGCGCGCCAATGATGGGCGCGTTTGAGATAACCCGGCGACCGGGTGCAAACCCCGGCAGCTAACCATGCGGTTTGGCCCAAAGTTCCGTAGCACTGGCGCTACGTCAGTCAGCCGCCGTCCCCAATGTGGGGACGACTGCGCCCGTCAATAGAATCGGTGGGCGCTAGCCACCTTATTCACAACGACGGCGAATTGCGGCTTACAAGCCGATCACTCGATGACCTCGTCGGCGCGAGCAAGCAGCGATTGCGGCACGGTGAGGCCGAGCGCCTTGGCGGTCTTCAGGTTGATGACTAGTTCGAACTTCGTCGGTTGCTCGACGGGTAGATCGGCGGGCTTCGCGCCCTTCAGTATCTTGTCTACATAGACGGCGACCTGCCGATAAAGGTCATTCAGGTTCGTTCCATAGCTCATAAGGCCGCCAGCAGCCACCATTTCCCGGGACTGAAAGATTGCGGGCAATTTGTGGCTCACCGCGAGTTCCGTAAGCGTGCCCATCGACAAGTTGAAGACGGGATCATCGGGCACGAAGAAGGCATCGGCATGCTCGCGTGTCATCGCGGCGAAGGCCCCATCGATCGCATCGGCATTGATCACTTGGACCGGGAGCAGCTCTATGCCCAGTGTTGGGGCTGCCTCTTGCGCAGCCCGGAATTGGAGCACGTTTCCCGCGTTGCCGGGGTTGAGCATGATCGCGATGCGTCCGGCACCCGGAACGGCGGTCTTTAGCAGTTGCAGCCGCTTTCCCACCGTGTCCCGCGCGAGATTAGACAAACCGGTTATGTTGCTGCCGGGGTGCGCGAGATCGGCGACGAATCCGGCCCCAACGGGATCTGCGACATCCACCATAACGATTGGAATCGCTGAGGTTGCCGCTTTCGCGGCCTGCACCGCCGCAGGCCCGGGGGCGACAACGACTTCCGGGGTGAGTTCCACCAATTCGGCAGCGAGAGCAGGAAGACGCTCCAAATGTCCTTCGGCTGCACGGATCTCGATCGCGATAACCTGATCATCATAACCGAGCGCGCGTAGTCCCTGCACGAATGGCTCAGCCCGTGCATCGAAAGCGCCTCCCGCCGCAAGTAGTACTGCGATCCGCCGCTTGGCCGGTTGCGCGCGGGCAGCGAGCGGCCACGCAACCGCCGTTCCGCCGAGCAGGATGATCAGTTCGCGCCGCCTCACCGTGATGTGCCCAGCGCCGCATTCTGCCGCTGATCCACGGCCTCCCTCCCTCGGCCATGACGTGCCGTGATCCTAGCAGCCATTGGCACCGATCCACATCGGTCGTGAATAAGACAGGCTAGTCAAATGCGCCCCTCGTCAACGGCACCTAATAGATCGCGGAGCATCAATAGATGATGGGACGGCGTGTGGGAGACGCCCCGCCGCGCCGGGCAGAGTCGAACCTGAGTCGAGGGATTACCGGGCCATCAATGACGCCGAAGGCACTTACTAGAACGCCCGCAGAGCCACACTTACTAGAACACCCGCAAAGGCACTTACTATGAGGACGCGATATTGAACGCGCTATTCGACGTAGTTGAGGACGGCCCGATCCCGCCGCGCACCCTGCATCACCGCATCCGGCTGGCACTCTACTGGGGCTTGCGCGGGCGCGGGGCGGTGACCAAGGATGCGCTGGCGGACGGCAACGTCGCGGAAGATTTTGTCCGGGAATTGTCGCATGCCGGTCTCAAGCTGTGCTGGCTTGACGGCAGCCCGATCTCCATCGCGGCCTGGGCCGACGGCAGGCGGCGGGAGAACGCGTGAGACATGCCGACACTGCGACAGTGATGCACAGCTAGTAGCCACAGTGACAGCCGCAGCAGCAGTTACGCTACGCTAGCAGGCAGGAAATGCGACCGCCCTGCCCGATGTGGGGTCTCGCCGGACGTATAGTTAAGCAGGTCGTCAGTATGAGGAGACGCGGATGCCCAGTTACGAAGAATTGCCGCTGGGCGGTGGCGGCCAGGACCTTCCGCGCGCCTGCGCGTTCCCTTCTGGCGGCTACTGGAGCAACTGCCCGATCAGGCCGAGGACCAGGAGCACGACGATGATCGTGCCGAGGTTGCGCAGCACCGCGAGCGCGGCAAAGGCGAGCAGGATGCCGCCAGCGATCATCAGCATGGGTCAGGTTTCCTGCGGGCGCTGACCGGATACCGCCGTGGCGGAGCGCGAGGGAGCAAGGGTTTCCACTAGTCTTTCGGGTGACCGTGCTGATCAGGGGTCAGCACGGCGAACAACAACCCACGACAATGCCGACGATCAGAGCGCCAAGCTGGAGTTTAGCGGCTTGCACCGGCTCTGGCGCGGCGCTCAATAATATGACGAATCTGCTGCATCAGCCCGGCCATCAAACGCAGCGCGGCCCTATCTGCTGGCGGCAGCGGCGAAACGTGTACCGTTACCCACCACTCATGAAGCCGCATTGAGACATTGAACAAATCTTCCGCGAGTTGCGTGTTTGTCTCTGAATTTGGCGGGCCAAAATCTTCCCAATTCCCTCTTATCACGGCCAAGTCGGCTTGCGCGCGCTCGATACGCGTCAACTGCCACGCACGAACGCGTCCCGACCACCAGAATGCGAAAGAGCCGCCCATGGGTGGGCAAGATAGTTACGGCACCTCCCGCCATCTTGATAATTCCGGCCAAAGAATTGATAGGTGGATCGGCGGGAAATCTGGCCTGCATTGGGCCGCCGGGCAGCAGATCGGCCACCTAATCTTTTTTCCGACGCCCGGCTCTACGATGTTCACCGCTCTCTGCGCCGCCCGTTGGGCCATGCACACCAATACCTAATTAGCTCCGACCCCGCGAGGCCGAGCGCCGCGACGGTTTTGGCTCTCAACGGGCGGGCCGATACTATTGCGGCAAGCCTCGCCGAGACCGGAAAATCCCGCCCGATGGGCCGGGAACCCGGGGAATGTCGGTTTAGAGGAAAAGGACGGCAAGCAGGATCAGCATCCAACTCGTCAATGACAAGATAATCATGACTGGCAGGCAGACCGACCAAGGCAACCGATTATCCCGTTGCCGGGTCGCATCGCGGTCGATTGATCTACTCAATTCGACCTCCCGTTTTGGGTTCCGGCGCGCAAATAAAGGCTAACGACCATTTAACATCTGTAAAGTAACGTATTGTAAATACGGCAGATAGTTGGAGGATATGTCCTAATTATCAATGCATTAGAGCGCCTTGACGGCCCACCTTAAATCATATGGAGATGTTTTGTGTCTTGGTTGGCTGACGGCCGAGAATCGGCAAGGATCGTTTCGCCATAAAAAGTGCAAATTTTTTACGCATACCTGAGCAACCATAGCGACGATATCGGCGTATACGGTTCAACGTCAAAACGACTGATGCCGGAGGGACCGTCCATGGTTGGGGGGCGTGGTGGCCGTATTCGGAGCGGCCATGGTTTGAGCGGTTCGGCGATCTGGTTATCGCTTGTGGGCTAATCGCTTTTTTCCTGCCACTGATGATCGTCGTGGCTATCGCCATAAAATGCGACAGCAGTGGCCCTGTCTTGGTTTGGGAGCAGCGAGCGGGCCGACGCGGTCGCCAGTTCTGGGCGCTAAAGTTCCGCAGCCATGCATGGATCAGGCGCTTACTTTTATGATGAACCGGAAGCCACTTTTGTCGGCGGCATCATCCACCCTCTCCGCCTCGACACCCTGCCGCAACTTGTCAACGTTCTGCGTGGAGAGATGACGTGCCTTCGCTTTGATCCTGGCCACCGCTTTTTTCTCGAATAGGCGTTTTCGTTGCGTCGTCTCTGGAACGACGACACTCGGTGCTGGGATCGGTGATTGCCCGCCGCCGGTTACCGCGACAAGTCAAACCGCAGGCTGCGGGCTATTCGGTAAGGGGTCATAATTGATATTCAATTAGGGCCGCTGGAGTCGCAAAAACACATGCAAGCTTGGCGCGAATGAGATCGGATCAGCGCCGGACCGGCCCCGGCGCAAACCGTGGCACAGCTACGCCGACAACTGCCCGGTCATCTCGTTCATGCGCGACGCGAGGCACGGTGCCGACGCCACACCAATTTCACGTGCGATCTTGATCATGCCCCGGTCGCCCGCCGCCAGCGCGGTGCGGATCGCCCCCTCGCGCGTCCGCCGTGCCGGCAGCCGCTCCTGCCTGACCAGCGACGCTAGGACCGCGAACAACTCATCGTCGAGGCTTGGTTCGCTGTAACTAAAAAACTGATGCCGTCCGCTTTCAGTTGTCCCACCACGTAGAGCGTCCCATCGAGGCCGTCGCGGAAGAACTGGGCCATACTCCAGGCCAACACGCAGTCGAACAGCGGCACCTGCTTGTACAAATCGCGACACCTGGGCCGCCACGGTCGTTCCCGGCGCGCCACCGCCGCCGCGACGCCGTAGTCAATGTATTCCTCAACGACCTCGTGACCGCCTGCCATGCACCACGCCCGCAATGGCGGCAGTTGCGCCTCGGGTGCCGCGTGCTCGTCGGACACATAGATCGCTACGCGCATGTCCAGACCTCCCGCCCGCTACCCTACCACCATCAAGCTGCTTCATGCGGCCCCGTTGCCTTCGTCAGCAATGGCTATCGCTTGGTCGCTGCGTTAGCGGCCCATCATGGTAAGAATGAATAAGGCGATCACCGATCCGGCGATCAACCCAACGATAAATGATTTAGAGGTTGGCCGGTTCCATGCTTGAGCGAAGCGCGAAGCCAGTCGTTTCGGCGGCGTTTGTGTGTCGTCGGGTCGATACTGACGCATTGCTACGAGCATAGCACTAATCGCCAAGCTCTGGCTCGTTGCGGTGGCCAAGTAGAGTGGCCCTTGCTACATGATATCGACAACCCGCGAGAGGGGAGGTCGATATGTTGCAGGGCTTCAAACAGTTTATCTTACGCGGCAACGTTATCGATCTCGCCGTCGCGGTGGTGATGGGCGTCGCGTTTGGCGCAGTCGTCACCGCGCTGGTAAAAGACCTGATCACGCCGCTAATCGCGGCCATTGTTGGGAAACCTGATTTCTCGGCGATAGAGTTCACGGTCAACGGCAGCAAGTTTCCGATTGGCGACTTTATCAACGCGCTGGTCTCATTCATCCTGATCGCTGCCGCCGTATATTTCTTCATCGTCCTGCCGATGAACTCAATTCTCGCCCGAATGCGGCGCGGGGAAGCGGCTCCCGACCCGACCACCAAAAAATGCCCAGAATGTCTCAGTGATGTGCCGATTGCGGCACGCCGTTGCGCCTTCTGCACTTCCCCGCTCACCGAAGCCACCAATGCGCCGAGTGGAACGCGGTATCCTGGCTGACGATTAGCGCGCAGCCTGCGGTCGCTAGGCTGGCCCCCTGGTCTTTGTCCGCCGCACCATAGATCGCGCGTCGGTTACGGGATCGGATCGGTAGCAGATCGGAGTTGGTCGGCGACAGCCGCGACTGCCGATGCGGTTCCTGGAAATCTCGGCGTAAAGGCGCTCCGCCCCAGCCATCGTCCCCATACACTGATCGGAAGTATGAGGGTGGATCAGCATGGCGAAATATCGGATGGACATTTTTTAAGCCGGATCGTAAGTCGGGCTATCCCACCCCGTTGCTGTGGCGTCGGCGCGATATCTACGCATTTGATGATGCGACCGCGAAAGCCAAGCTGAGGAAGTGCATCGCACTCACGCATCTCAGAGGACGTTGACGATCTTCGACCTTTGCGACAGCACGGGAAGATCGATTTACAAACCTACTGAAAAAGGAACCGATTTAATGTTGGCCTCCAACGACGATAGCGAAATCCTAGACAGGGCTTCCTGCGCGAACAGTCGAACCTCCCGATCCTGGCGTTATGAGATCGGGACCCGATCAGCGATCTCGCGGTCGCTTTAATCCAAACCGGCCATCCCATCAGCCGCCGCGAGGGCAACAACACAATCAGACGCTCAGCACTCATGGCCCTGGCGAGCGTATCCGAGGAAGCGCCTTCCAGATTTACCAGCGTTACCTCACGCTGGCGCAGGAAGCGGCGAGAAGTGACGATCGGATCGCCGCCGAGAATTACTACCAGCACGCGGAGCACTATTTCCGCGTCAACAACGAAAGTCGCGGTGGCAACTTGGCGGGCACATCGCACCCGATTGACCGAGACATCGCCCATGCTGCTGTCGTGACACGAGCCGAGCGAAACTGCGATAGCTCAGGCACAACCTCAAACGGATGGCGATCAGCCGTGGCCCACCACCGACCCCGACCACTGACTTTCGTGGATTGATATCACGACTGAAACGACCGGCGGGCGGTGATCAAACCAGTGGCGCTTCCAGCCGTTCACCCAAGGCTCGGAGCAGTTGTGCCCCGTCTCCGCGCCAAGCTGAGCCGTGCATACAGGCAAGAATAGCCGGCTGCGTCGCCGCAAGACGTTCGATCATCGCGCGACCATTCTTGGTATGCGAGTAGTAGTCCATCTGATGGCGGCAGGCTTCGCTCGGTTCAAGGATATCCAGTACACCGCGGTGCACGCGATAACGGCGGATGCCGGAATGACGATGCGGCTGCGGTACCAGGCGCGGTCGGCGCAGTACCAACCGACGAGCAGGAACGCGCCGGCGATCACGGTCAGCTGTCCCATCTCGACGCCCAGGTTGAAGGTGACCAGCGCCGTCACAAACTCGGAGCGCGACAGCGCGAGGTCCTTCAGCGCGCCGGCGAATCCCAGGCCGTGCAGCAGCCCAAACGCAAAGACGAGCGCAACCCGCCAGGACTTCAGCTCGGACAGGAAGATATTCTCAATGGCAACGTAGGCGATCGAGATCGCAATCATCGGCTCGACAATCCTGGGCGACGCGGTGACGAGTCCATACATGCTGAGCCCCAGCGTGATGGAATGGGCGACCGTGAACGCGCTGACCTGGTACAGCACGGACCGCGCGCGACCGCTCAGCAGGTAGATGCCGAGCACGAACAGAATGTGATCCAGACCGTTCGGCACGATGTGCGTGAATCCGAGCGAGAGATAGCGCCGGGCGGTAGCAAGCCGATCAAATACCGGCGCTGCAGCCGTCAGCGCGAACGGCGCGCTCCGCTGGCCGCCCTCCAGCCATTCGGTGGCCGGGTTGTCCGACACCGCGTTTCGGAGGGTCAGGGCGTAGGACGCGAACGTCCATGCATAGCTCCACGCAAAGTGACGGGAGTTCGGGGGGATCTGGCCCGTGAGCCGGACCGTGGCGACGGGAGCGGCGGCGGCACCTGTGCCGGCCGCGACGGCGTAGGAGACAGCGGGCCGGATGTCCGATGCGTCGAACGCGATCGCGACTCGCTTACGGAACTGTTCGTCGAACCCTGCGAGCAGGGATTGCAGGCGGTCGGGACGAGTGTCGACCGGTGCCGGTCGTCCCGTGGAGGCCTCCAGTTTTTCCACGAGCGCGGCGGCGTCAGTCACGATCTCGATGTCGTATGTTCGGCCTTCGCTGAAGACCACCGATACCCGCGTCGTACCGATCTCATGTGCGCGAAGCACGACGCCGCACCGAAGAGCGATCAAGACGGCGCATACGGCAAAACCGACGAGGCGACGAGGTCGTAGGAATGAGGGCATGGCGCTCCTAGTCGCCTGCGCCGTTCGTGGCGTCGGCGCCAAACGTCAGCGATGCCCAGAAACTCGCCCATTCCGCACCGGAGCCAGCAGGCGCCGGGATCATGTGGACCGACTTGATCAACCACATTCCGCCCGGCCGAAGCCGGAGCCTGACCCGGCCGTCACTATCGGTGCGGGCCGAGATCTTCTCGGAGGGGTTCAGCCGGTTCATCGCCACGACCAGCGCACCCGCCAGCGGACGGTTCTGGTAGGTCAGGCGAACGGGAAGATCCTGTCCGGCGCGCAGCATGTAGGGATTCCGCTCGGCCACGAGTTCGAGCGCGAACCCGAGTTGGCGATCCCCCTGCGCTTCGCTCGGCGATCCTGCCAGCACCAGACTCTTCGCGCAGCGTGAAAACATTTCGTGCGCGGCGGCCCCGGC
>CAVZUA010000027.1:0-47044 GCA_963778385.1 uncultured Alphaproteobacteria bacterium
CTACCGTGCGAAGTCGCCGCCATCGACCTCGTCGAGTAGGTCAGATCATGGCTGGCGCCGATTGACCTGAAAGATGCAAAAGCACGGCGCAACGAAATTGGTGTGAGCTGCTGATCCGCGCACGAAAGTCCGGCACGAAGGTACGGCGCGAATGCCCGCCTCTCAATCGCCCGCCGGCTCGGTCATGAAGGGGGCTGGAATCGGCGCTACCCCGCCGTTGCCCATTGCTCCGGCGATGGTCTCTTCACCATACTTTGCGGACCTCCATCATCACGTCCCCGGCTGCGGCGACGTCTCTTACCGCGCCCTACCCGGGGGGCACCTGCGGAAGAGGTCTGGCGTCCTCCATATGGTGCCACGCAGTCTGCCGAATGCGCATTTTTTGGTGCTCGTCGTCGTGAAGCCAGACAGACTGTATAGGGGTGTACCACCCAGCCCAAATGGCGGGAGACCATGATGACAAATCGGATAGTGATGGTACTCACCGTGATGTGCTGCACGATATTTTTGATGATCGGTGAGGCTGCCGCCGCACCGCCGGAGGCCGGGCAGAGCTGCTGCAAAATGTGCAGCAAGGGCAAGGCGTGCGGCAATTCCTGCATCAGCGCAACAGCCACCTGCCATAAGCCAAAGGGATGCGCTTGCAATGCTCAGTGATTCGGAGCTTCCGCCTCGCCCAAACTGCTCGCGCATTTCGACGAGCTGATGCGCCGTGACCGAGGTCGTCGGCGCCTCCCTGTGGATCCCGCCCCGCCCGGATGCTATCCCGCTGGATTGAGCGGCACTTCGGCGCCCGCGAACGTACGGCGCGTGCAATAGCGACTGTGCCGTCAACACGGAGCGTCTGAGCCACTTAATGAAAGTCAATTTGGTCAAACGCTTGTCGTGGATTTGCGGGATTGTCCTACTAGCTGTCGGCGTGCTGTTGTCCGCGATCTGGGCCGATTTGGCGATTTGGTACCAATTGCCCGGGACCGACGCGATCCGCCTTGGGGCATGCCTGATTTTCGATCTTGCCGCGGTCGCAGCTGCGGCGGCGATCGTCTTGCGCAGGTACCGCCAAGCCCTGCCGGTCTACGCTGTCTTCTACGCCGTGCTTTTGGTCTGGTGGGCCACCATCCAGCCCTCCAATAGCAAAGATTGGGCTCCCGAGGTCGCACATGTCGTCACCGGCTCGCTAAACGGCGATCAACTCGCGGTTCAGAATGTTCGCAACTTCGCTTGGCGTAGCGAAGCGGACTTTACGGAGCGATGGGAACAGCGGACCTACGATCTTTCGACATTGCGCTCCCTCGACCTGTACCTCGTTTATTGGATGGGCCCAGCCATCGCCCACACAATCATGAGTTTCGGGTTCGAGGACGGGCGTCATCTCGACTTTTCTATCGAGCTGCGACGGACGCGAGGCGGCGAATATTCAGCCATTGCCGGGTTCTTCAAAACGAGCGAACTCGTTTATGTCGGGGCCGACGAGCGCGATCTGCTGACACTACGCAAAATTCGTCATGAGGACGTGCGACTTTATCGTCTCGGAACTCTGCGGGAGGGGATACAGGCTCTGCTCGTCCAATACATCGAAGTGGCGAACGCCCTTGCCGCGCATCCGCGATTTTACAACACGCTGACGACGAACTGCACGACCGCGATCTTCGACATGGCGCGTATCCTTACGTCCTCATTTCCTTTCGACTGGCGCATCATTCTGACCGGATACCTCCCTAGTTACCTCTCCGAGCGGGGCGCGCTCGATACCAATGTGCCCCTCGACGAGTTGATCCGCCGCGCGGACGTCAACGGTCGTATCGAGACGGGTCTGAGCGAAGCAGACTTCGCTTCTCTCGTTCGCGTTGGCGTTCCCGGGGGGCATTGATGCGCCCGGGCGTGCAGGGAGGTTGGAGGTATTGGAAAATTGCCGTTGTCGCAGCAGGAGCGCCGCCCGTTCGCTTGCATGAACCCTTACTGAATGAGCGGTCACGCGTCCCGGCGCGAATGGCGACGCGATCGTCGCGGCAGGTGCGTACCGGTTTATGCTGCGCGGTCTGGTTGCTGTTGGCCACCGGGTGCGGAACGCCGATCGGCGTGGAGCGCCTCGACGCCGACACGGCCTATCGCCAGCTCACCGCGAATGTCCTCACCACGCGCGAGCTTAGCTCCTCCGCGCGCAATGTCCTGCGTCGCTGGATCCTTTCCGAGCGCTTTGACAGCGATCCTGAAGGGGCCATCGCCGCACTTCACGCGATCGTCGCGAAAGGCGGTGGGGGCGAGAATGAAGTGGTGACGCTGGCGGAGATGGCCTTCCAATACGCGGAGAAGAGCGGCAAACAGCCGTACTTCCTCGCTGCCGCGGTCTACAGCTTCGCGTTTCTCTTTCCGGGTCAGGGTTGGGAGGCGCCGAGCCCCTTCGACCCGCGCCTCCGCCTCGCCGCGGATCTGTACAGCTTTGGCATTACGCGCGGCTTCGCCTCGGCTGATGGTGTCAACGTGGACTTCAAGAACGCCGTCTACGACCTGCCCTTCGGAAAGCTCGCCGTGTCGGTCAATCCATCAGTGTTTCGGTGGTACAACCGGCAAATCGTGGCGTTGGCGCAGGTACAGGATATCGAGGTCCACGGCCTCAATAACCGTTACCGACGCGCCGGAATCGGTGCACCGCTTGCTGCGACGACAGAGCCCATCGTCACCGAGCGCGGGATTCAGGTAGCGCCGCTGATGAAGTTGCCGATTACGGCATTGCTGCGCCTTGATGCACCGCGCCGGCAACTCGCGCAGACGGAGCTGCATGCCAAGCTCGACCTCTACAACACCTTTGACGTCGCCTCGACGACGATAAACGGACAAAACGTGCCGCTTGAGGCCGACGAAACAGCGGTCCTCGCCTACGTCCTCGCCACGCCAGAAATCTGGGATCGCGAGTTCAAAGCGTTCTTTTCCGGTGTCTTTTCCGAGTCAACGCCGACGCGGCTCGCATCGATCGACGCCTATCGTCCGGGGCGCATTCCGGTCGTATTCGTCCACGGCACCGGTTCGAGCGCTGGGCGATGGGCCGATATGGTGAACGATCTGCTCAACGACCCGCGGATTCGGCAGCGTTTCCAGTTCTGGTTCTTTACCTACGATACCGGCAATCCCGTCCTCTACTCGGCCGCGCTGCTGCGCGAGGCACTTCGCGATGCCGTGCAAAAGCTCGACCCGGCGGGAACCGACCCAGCGCTCTCACAAATGGTAGTAATCGGCCACAGCCAGGGCGGCCTGCTGGCAAAGGCAATGGTTTTCGATGCCGGCGAATGGCTGTGGAACGCGATCGCCTACAAGCCGATCGACACGATGGACCTCTCACCGGAGCAGCGCGAACTCCTTCAGCGCTTGTTCTTTTTTGAGCCTGTGCCAAACGTCCGGCGTGTCGTCTTCATCGCCACACCGCACCGGGGCAGCTATTTGACGGAATATCCGTTCGCCGAACTGCTCGGACGCTTCCTCACCCTGCCCGCACACATTGTAGCGACCTCGACCGCCCTTGCGGACAAGAGCGCCGACGACTTCAAGGTGAACCCCCGCAAGGTGGAGTTGGGGAGCCTTTTCGGGATGACATCAAACAACCCGGTCCTTCAAATGGTCGCCGACGCGCCAGTCGCCCCGGGCGTCCATGCACACTCGATAATCGCTGTTGCCGGCAATGGCCCGGTCGAGGGTAGCAATGACGGTGTCGTCGAGTACAAGAGTTCGCATCTCGCTGGTGTCGACTCGGAATATATCGTCCGATCCGGCCACTCAACTCAATCAAATCCCTATACGATCGAGGAGGTGCGACGCATTCTCTTGCTTCATGCCGCCGGCGCCTGCGCGCGGATACCGTGCCTCAGTGCGCCGGAGCAACCCCACTCGCCGATCGCATCACATTCGCCCCTATAAAAGGTCGCCGGGATTGATCGCCATCGTTTGGTGGCAAAGCGTGTATCCCCGGGGCGAACGCTGATCGAACTCAACGGCAACCAAATCTACGGTGTCGCTGGGACCTCGAAAACCGTCCAAGACAGACGGTGGAGCGGGCGGGCTCACGAGCTGCGCGGTCGCCGTGTGACTTCCAACCATCGTCAGAGCTGTCACCAACAGCCCATACGCGCTCGCCCATCGGTTCGGCTCTTCAGATGGAGAGCACTCCGGCCTATCACTCCGCCAAGTATTTCACGTGGACCTGCTCGATCGTGCCATTGAACTTGAACGGTGCCTTGTCATGGTAATCGAGCGAAACCGGCGACCCGAGCGCGATGCCGATGTCGAGGCAGTCATTCGCGGTAAAGATCAACGGCGCACTGATCGGTACGGTGCCTTCCGCGATCGCCCGGCCATCCACCTTCATCGTCACCTTCAACTGACCACCGGGCCGCGGCACGACATAAATTGTCTCGATTTGGATCTTCACCTTGCCCGTCGGCAGTTTTTCTTGGGCGCGGATCTTCGTACGCTGAATGATGAAGAGGTTGTACTCGTAGCAGAGAATGCCGTCTTCGACGAAACAGGTAAGACCAGCGGCATTCGCGCCCAGCTTGTAGAGCACCCCGTTGGCGTTGTCGGGGATCACGGCGTCGATGGTGACGACATTCGGTTTGTTGCCGAGGGCCGGAGCGGAAAACTCTGGGATGCGGACCATATCTCCCGCGTAGGTCCACTCGGCATAGGTCGGTGCAACGCGCAACTCGGGGTGAAGCACCGGAATCCAAAGGCCTCCGCCGATAGGCAACGCCTTGTTTTTTGTTGCCTCTATCAGGAAGATTTCCTTCATCTGGGCCAGCTTTTCCGGCATCTCGCCGGCGAGGTCGTTGGCTTGGCTCCAATCCTGTTCCAGGTCGTACAGTTCCCAGACATCATTGTCCGGCGTCCACTCCCGGATGCCGGGCGGCAATCCTGGAACCCAAGGAAGCCGCGGGCCAAGCGCGCAAGCCAGCCAGTGGTCGTGATAGATCGCACGGCTGCCCATGACCTCGAAGTACTGAGTGAGCAACCGGCCCTTGGCGTTCGCGTCGGCAAATGAGTAGGCGAGGCTCACGCCGTCGATCTGATCTTGCTCGACGCCGTTAACCGTGCGTGGTGGGGTGATTCCGAGGATCTCGTAGATCGTTGGCACAATGTCGTTGACGTGGTGAAATTGTGCTCGTGGGGCCCCATCAGGTTTGATTTTCGCCGGCCAACGGACGGCCAGCGGGTTGCGCGTACCGCCGAAATGTGAGGCGAGAAGTTTCGTGCCCTTGTAAGGCGTGGCGCCGGCCCACCCCCAACCCGCATGGTACATATTGTCGGTCAGGGGCGAGCCCAGCGCGTCAAGCCCGCCCAACTCTTTGAGCGCCGCGATGTGCTGATCGACGGTGCTGGGAATGCCGTTTTGCGCCAGCAACTCGCTGATGCTGCCGTTCTGGCCTTCCGCGGAGGAACCATTGTCGCCCCAAATGTAGAAGATCAGCGTGTTATCGCCATAGCCGAGCCGGTCGATCTCCTCGACGATTCGACCGATTTGGACGTCCACATGCTCGGTAAAGCCGGCTGCCACTTCCATCAGGCGACGCTGGAAGGCTCGCTCATTCTCGGGAATGCTGTCCCACGACGGCATCGTCTCGTGCCGTGTGGTGAGTTGAGCGTTGGCAGGGATCCAGCCTAGTTTTTTGGCTCGCTCGAAAACGCGCTCGCGGTACGCGTCCCAGCCATCGTCAAACTTCCCCTTGTACTTGTCCGACCACTCTCTCGCGACCTGATGCGGGCCATGGATCGCGCCGCTGGCCCAATACAGGAAGAACGGCTTATCCGGCTGAAAGGCCCGGTGCTTGTGCAGCCAGCCGATCGCATCGTCTGCGAGGTCTTCGCTGAGGTGGTAACCCTCCTCCACGGTTTTTGGCGGCAGAACATATGTCGTGTTGCGAATAAGGTTCGGCTCGTAATGCGAGGCCTCGCCGCCGATGAAGCCGTAAAAGTATTCGAAACCGAGACCTGTGGGCCAGTTCTCGAACGGTCCTGTCGGCGTTGCCTCCTCGGCCGGCGTGTTGTGCCACTTGCCCCAGGCGGCCGTGGCATAACCGTAGTCCTTCAATACCTCGGCCACGAGGGCGCTGCTCCTGGGAATGAGCCCGGAATAGCCATCCCAGTCATTCGCCAGCTCAGCGATCTGCCCGTTGCCGACTCGGTGGTGATTGCGTCCGGTGAGCAGCGACGCCCGGGTCGGTGAGCACATCGCCGTGGTATGGAACCGATTAAACGCGATCCCTTCCTTGACGAGGCGGTCCATCGTCGGGGTTTGGATCTCGCCGCCAAACGTTGCCGGCAGCGCGGGGCCTGCATCGTCGATTAGCACAATCACTATGTTCGGCGCGTCGGCTGGAAGCCGACGCGGTCTTATCCGCTGCCGGTAAACCAACTCCTGCATCGTGCGGCCGGCAACGCTCGCCGAAGGCGTTGGCGGGAATGGGAGAGCCTCTTGTTTTTCCAACTTGTCTTTCGGATCGGGCATCCGGTTTCTCCTAATCGACAATTCGTCTACGTTTTTTGCTGCGCCGCGACCTCGTCTAGCCCACGCGGAACAGGAGGGCGAAGAAGGCAAGTAGCCCGACCACGGTAAGGGCGATGGCGATCGCGAGGCTGGGCGTTCGTCCTACACCGCCCTCGCGCAACCCGGCAATTGCGTGGAACTGCTGGCTGCGCAGATAGTTACTCACCCAGACGTATTGAAAGCACGAAATCACCAATGCCAGGACGCCTCCGCCGATCAAGGCGAGCCCTACATACCGCGGCATTTCCGGCCAATAGACTGGAGCGACACTCGGGTTGACAACGACACGGTTGAAAATCTCGACGATGCTGAACCCGAAGCCGATCAAGGACATTCCGGTGCGCACCCATGCCATCAGCGTGCTCTCAAGAGCAAGGCGCGTCCGCAGCCAAGCGAAGTGATCCGACGAGGTCGCCGTTACGGTGAAGCGGTCAACGCCGGCTTGGCGATCTACCGTCATGTCTGAGGCTCCGCGGCTCATCGGCAACAAGCATCTCGCCGCCGCCTCCGCTGTTGTCTCTATAGTACGAGGACCCCTCATAGTACGAGGACACCTCGGCAAAGCTTCCCCATCGCTGGTACGCGGCAGGGCCGGGACCACGCGCAAACCAACCGTCACGACGGCGGCCTTGGGGGGCCAGTCAAAAATTTTCCGATTTCGCCTCCCACCGGATGCGTCGCCGACTTTTTGCGCGGCCAGGATGGCTATGATTTTTCTGAGCGCGTTCGGGCCGCCTCAGTTTGAATTTCGGCTTTGGGTGGAAGACGGCCGCAAGCTAATGCGCCCACCAATGGCGGCAGTGCGCCGATGAACGAGCCCGCTCGCGGGAGGGGGGCACATGTCGCGGTCGGTGCAATATCGACGAGGTGATGTGCGGTAGCGCGTGAGGGTCGGAGCATCTGGTCCCGAGCATCGAAGGTCCAGCAACCTTCAGCTCGGGAGAGCCCCGATGACCTCCGATCGTTCATCTCAGCCCATCAGCAGGCTGCGGGCGCGCATGATCGAAGACATGAGCGTGAGCGGCTTCAAGGAGGATATGCGGCGCGATTGTGTCCGCCACGTGCGCGCCTTCGCGGCCTTCATCGGCCGGTCACCCGACACAGCGACGGCGGAGGAGCTACGCCTCTTCCAACTGCACCAAACGCAGAGCGGTCTGAAACCGCCGAGCATGGCGGTCTCGGCCCTGCGCTTCTTCTTCACGGTGACGCTCGAACGGCCGGATCTGGCGGGACGGCTCACCGTCGTGCCGTACCCGCGACGGATACCTGTGGTGCTCAGCTCGAGGAGGTGACGCCGCTGCAGGCGGCATCGGCGCCGAAGTACAAGGCAGCGTTCGCCACCGCGTACGGCGCCGGGCTGCGCGTCTCGGAAGTTGTCGCGCTCAGCCGCATCGTATACAACTCATGTCGCAACCGCCTTTGCCCCAGGTGTCAGGGCGCGGCGGCACGGGAATGGCTCGCGGCCCGCGAGGCCGATCTTCTGCCGGTCGTGCTATTTCCATGTCGTCTTCACTCTGCCGGCCGAGATCGCCCCCGATCGCCTACCAGAACAAGGCGGCCGTCTAAGACCTCTTGTTCCGCACCGCCGCCGAGACCCTGCTCACGATCCCCGCTGATCCCGAGCATCTTGGCGCGCGCATCGGCGCCACCGCCGTGCTGCACAGCTGGGGCTCGGCGATGACCCATCACCCACACGTCCATATGATCGTGCCGGGCGGCGGCATCTCGCTCGACGGCACACGCCGGGTGCGCTGCAAGCCCGGCTTTCTACTGCCGGTGCGGGTGCTATCCCGCCTGTTCCGGCGGCTCTTCCTGGCTGCGCTCGCCGATGCCTATGCCGCCGGCCGGCTGCGGTTCTTCGGCGAGATCGCGGGCCTCTGTCGTCGCCAGGCCTTCGCCAGGCATCTCGCGCCGCTGCGGCGGAAGAACTGGTTTGTTTACGTCAAGCCGCCCTTCGCCGGGCCGGAGGCGGTGCTCGCCTATCTCGCCCGTTACACCCACCGCGTCGCCATCGCCAACAGCCGTCTCGTCGCACTCGACGAGCGCGGCGTGACCTTTCGGTGCAAGGATTACCGCCGCAATGGGCAGGCGCGGCACCGCACGATGACCCTTGCCGCCGACGAGTTCATCAGGCGCTTCCTGCTCCACGTTCTGCCAAAGGGGTTTCACCGCATCCGCCACTACGGGCTGCTCGCCAGCCCCGGCTGCAAGGCCAACATTGCGCGCGCCAGGGAGCTGATCGCCGCCCCGATGCCGACGGTTGATCCGTCGGCGTCGCACGACACCGCCGATCCGGGCGACCCGCCCGATCATCGCCCGCCATGCCCTTGCTGTGGCGGGCGCATGATGATCATCGAGGTCTTTGGGCGCGGCTGCTCACCGCGCGGTCCGCCCGCCACTGCCGCGAGCGGAATTTGAGCCGATGACTATCCCGGTGTCTCTTTGCAGCACACGGGAATCTCGTGCCCGGCGCCGTGCCCGTTTCATACCCGCACCGGCAAGCGCCGGCACGATATCGTTGATCACTCCTCGATCATGCCCTCGGCCACGCCGGCACAGCCCGGTCCGCCATCATCGGCGGATTCCAGCTCTCACCAATCTGCGCAAAATGAGCTTCCGCCAGCACCGCCGCGCGACCAAATCCCCATAGCCGGCCAACTGCTCAGCCACTGTCCCGCGGGTTCGTTCTTCGGAGGCTTTCGGACGCCGGCCCCTTATCCCGCATCGGCCGCTCGTGCCGGGCCGGCATCCGAAACCCTTCCCGAAAGCGGAAATTCAAACCGGGGTACTACCCGTTGCGCCGCTCAGTTGCTCCGGCGTAAAGATAGTCGCGATGCCTGGACCGCGACGGCATACCCTGCGCGAGGCTGCGCTTGGCGGCCCGGAGAGCCTGCGCAAGCATCGACGGCGTTACCCGGTACCGAGCACGGCCGATCGGACGACCGGTGAACTGGGGGCGCCATCACCCTGGCTCGACGACGATGCCCGTGCCGCATGGCGCCGGATTGTCGAGGCGGCGCCAACCGACCTGCTACGGGCGATCGACGCCGGGATGCTCGAGGCGCTCGCCGTGGCGATGGTGCGGCACCAGCGCTGGGCGACGCTGCTGCAACAAGCCTGGTTGCATCCGCCGGTGGACGCGCAGGCAGTGGCGATGATCGACCGGCAGGCGCACCGGGCAGCCGGTCAAATCGCGACACTCGCCACCGCATTGGGCCTGCCGCCACCGGCCCGTTCGAGGGTTGCGTTACCCGCACCGCCTCCCGCGCCGGGGCCGGTCAACCCGCACGCTCAATTCAAGATTGTCCGCCTTATCCCACCAGTGACAAAAGCGGGGAAAGCCGGTCGCTGAGCTGCTCAGCGGCATCAAGCACCAGTGCGAGCTTTGCCGTATCGGCGACGCGTTCGCCGCGGGCGGCGCGTTGCAGGATCCGCAGCGCTGCGTCGGGCAACGCAGGGGCGTTGGGACGGCCCCGTGCGGCCCATTCATCGGTCGCGTCGCGAATCGCCATCAGCAAGTGATAGGCGCGGCTATAGGCGAGGCCGGCCTTCTCGGCCCGCGCCTGGGCGGCGCAGGTCGCCGGTGGGTCGCCTTTCGGGTCGCGCGCTTGGAGATTGCCAAGGACGTAACACGCATAAGCGTGGGCATCTGCGTCGGCGTCGGTCTTGATGTCGTCGGCGCTGACCCTGAGCGGGTAATCGACGCCGATCCGCACGCATCGGGGCCAACTGGGGATGGGCGGTGGGTTCGCCGCCAAGCGATCAAAAGCGCGTTGCAAGAGGGGCGATAACGACATGGTGTAGCTCCGTCACTAGCGGCACCGGATCCGCGAGGTCAAACGAGCTGTCCATGCGCATACGCGCCCGCGATCGAGCCCGCCGTTAAGACTGCTACATATACGCTACAAATTTTCCGAGAGATTTTTACGTCATAGTTTGTTCTTATCATAGATCTTTGATTTTATGGTGAGCCCGTCGGGATTCGAACCCGAGACCTACTGATTAAAAGTCAGTTGCTCTACCGGCTGAGCTACGGGCTCTTTCGATCGTTGACTAACGCACAGAACTCTCTCGGCTACAGCCGGGCTCCAGGCCCCTCCTGGATAACCCGCGGCGTGGCGAGACAATACGCGCCATCCGCTGCACGCACAATCTGCCCACTTTGATCCAAGCGTGGCTCGTTTGTAGCCCATCGGGATGCACGCTCGCGAACCTCGATCAGTTCGGCCGACGGTGTTATGAAATGCTGTATTGATGCGCGAGAGCGAAGGCCGAAGTCTCGTCACCACCCGGTCGCCCGGCGACGGACAGAGCTGATTACGATGGCAGCGGCAAACGATGCCCAGCGGCTCCGGCGCTGGGGCCAATCTTATCCCGTAGTTCTGGAAGCGATCGACCGACAATGACCGGATTCCCCAACGCCGCCGCCTGGCGAGATGCTTGTGCCGCCGATGCGGTCCTGGGCACATGGGCTGGGCCATGGGCCACTTGTTTCGCGGTCTCGTCGGGAAGCGACACGACGGTTTTCAATTTCGTCGAAGGACAAGTCGCCACCGATCCAGGTACGCCTGCCTTTGTCCTGGCGGCGCCGGAGACGACATGGGCGGGGTTTCTCGAACCGGTGCCGCCGCGTCACCATCACGGCATCTTCGCGATGATGTACCGGTTGCCGGAATTTTCCATTCAAGGCGACCAGCTCGCCTTTATGCAGCACGCCCATGTCGCGCGGCGGGTGCTCGAGGTCGGGAAGTGGCTGGCATTGGGGCGCGCGTTGCCGGTGCCCGTGACACTGCATCCCCGCGAAGGTGCCCGAGCGGTGCCCGCCGTCACCGGCCACTATGTGCCCGTGACCGTCGGCGGCGTAACCTACCAGATTTATAGCGAGTCGGCGGGATCGGGGCAGGACGTGCTGTGCATGCACACCGCCGGCGCCGACGGGCGGCAATTCCATGGCTTGATGGCCGATCCGCGCATCGTCGAACATCACCGGCTGGTATCCTTCGACCTGCCTTGGCATGGCAAATCGCCACCGCCGGACGGCGCGATCCACGGCTCCTGGCGGCTCAATACCGACCTCTACGTCGCACTCATCATGGGCTTCGTTGCCGCCGCAGGACTGAAAAAGCCAGTGGCGCTCGGGGCGTCGATGTCAGGGGAGATCTGCCTGGAACTAGCCTACCGACACCCCGAGGCCTTCGCCGGCATCATCGCCTGCGAGGCTTGCGACAAGATCAACCAGCGCCAAACCGTGTGGGCGGCGCACCCGCACGTCAACCAAGCGCAGTTTGTGCCGGAGTGGATACGCGCCCTCAGCGCCCCGCAAAGCCCCGCCGAATATGTTGAACAGATCGCCTGGCACTACGGCCAGGGCGGCCCGCAGGTCTTTTTCGGCGACATCGCCTTCTATTCCGGCGAGTGGGATGCTCGGGAACGCGTTGGACGCATCGATACCAATCGGTGCCGACTGTTTATGCTGACGGGCGAATACGACTACTCCTGCACCGTGGAATTGTCCGAGGCGACGGCGGCCAAGATCCCCGGCGTCCGGTTCCAGGCGATGCAAGGCATCGGGCACTTCCCGTTCGCGGAGAACCCCAAACGCTTTGCCGAGTACTTGCTGCCGATACTCGCGGAGCTCAGGGGCTGAAAGCTCACGCCATTGTCCCGTGGGCCTCACATTCGTGAACCCAGCGGCCGAGCGCGGCGTAGATCTCGGCGGACGGGGTGAAGTCGATGCGCGGGTGGCGGAACGGCACCCAATGAAAGCGCTCGCGAAACAGCGTCCCGCCGTGCGGCGGGGCAGCGTAATCGTGGCGCGGCAAGGGGCGGTAGGCTTCCGCCGCGATCTGGAGGTGCGCGAGATTGCCTCTCTCCGACGCATAAAGCGCGAGCGCTTGGTGCTTCAGCTCCTGCTCCTGGTCGTTGAAATTGAGCTCGATGACGCCGCCGCGAGCATCTGGGAATCGGTTAGAGTGCACCCTGCCGCCAGCGTAGTTGTAGGCGGCGAACTCCCAGACGGCGACCCGCCCGACGAAGCGCGCGGCGATCGCGTTCGCGGCATCATGATCTTGATGCGCGCCTTCAAATCCCGTCACCCAGAGGCGCTCGGCCGCGGTCACGGCCAGCGCGCGATCCACCGCCGCGGCCGCCTCGTCGAGATGCGCGACGAGGCCACGCGACGGAATGTCGAGGAACCCCGCGGGCTGCAGCGCCATCAGCGCCGCCGCCGCCATCGCCTCCTCGCGCCGCCGGGCAACGCGGGTGTCATACCCGGCCCGCTGCCACGGCCATAGCCGATCGCACGGCGGAACGCCGGTCGTCAGGTAGAGGACGGAAATTTCGGCTCCGGTGTGGCGGGCCCTAAACGCGGCGATGCCGCACGCCACGATCTCGTCGTCGGGGTGCGGCGCCAGTATCAAGATGCGGGCGGGTGTGCTCAGCGTCGCGCGGCCCCGCGATGCGCGGCGACGGCCGTCCGCCATACCGGCAGCAAATCCTCCTCGACCACCTGCGTCCAGCTTGGCACGGCCGCCTCGATATACGTGCGCGCCACCGCGCCGAGCCGGCGGCAGCGATCCGGCGCGGTGGCGAATTCATCGATCGCCGCCGCCCAGGCGTCCGGCGCGGTGCCGGGCAGGATCCGCACCGCTAGGCAATCGGCCATTCGGGTCGCGACACCGCTTCCCGCCGCGAGCAGCGCCGGCACGCCCGAAGCCAATGCTTCGATCGCGGCATTGCCGGATTCGTCAATGACCGAGGGAAACGCGAACAGATCGACTGAGGCGTAGACGCGGGCGAGTTCCTCTTGCGGGAGCACGCCGGGCAAGGTGACTGCATCGCCGAGCCGGGCCGCGAGGGCGTCGCGCTCGTCGCCTTTGCCGGCGCAAAACAGGTGGATCGGCAGTCCCTGCCGTCGCGCCGTCTCGATGGCCGACGCCAGGAGCGGGACGTTCTTTCCCTTGTTGAGTTTGCCGGCATACATCACGACAAACTGGCCGGCCGGCACGCCAAACCGGGCCCCCAACCAAGCACGGTCGCGCTGGCCCGGATGGAACAGCGTGCGATCGAAGCCGCGACGCAGCGAGACGCCGCAATGCCAATTGCCTTCGAGCGTGCCGCCATAGCTCGCCATCGCCATCGTGACACGCCCCAGGTGGCGGCGCAGCCGCTGCTCCAGCAGCCGGCTGACCCGGATCGGCGCGCCCAAACGCCGGCTCGTCAGCCGGTACAGAAGCCCGTCACCGAAAACCCGACCCAGCAGGTTGTCAACCGTGATCCGCGCGTATTCGGGCGTGTTGGTGTGGATCGAGCTGACCACAGGCACGCCGCTCCGCTTGGCAAAACGCGTGGCGGTGCGTGCGTAGCAGAAGAAGCCATCCGTTGTATGGATCACATCGTAATCCGGCAGCAGGCGCGCGAGGTCCTTGTGCCACGGAGCGAGATCGGTGTGGTCGGGTACGCGGCCGATCAGCCGGCGCGTGCTGAACACCGGCGGGAGCAGCACATAGCGCACCGTCGGCGCCAACTCGATCCGGCGCGGCGCGCGAACATCGTCCAGCGCATTGAAATGAACCGTCAGGTCGAGCTGGTCGGGGAATTCGGCGGCGGCTTCGGCGATGCGCTGCCAGCATTTGACGTGACCGCCGGCGTCCGCGGTCAGGGTAAGGTCCACGAGCACGCCGACCTTGAGGGGCGCTCGCGGCGACCATGACAACGCGGCAAGATCGGTGCCGCGTGGCACCGCCACCATGCCGCTGTCGAGCATCGCCCCGTCCATGCCTCGGTGCACCTCCAGCTCTTGAAGCGTGAAATTATACGCAAACTCATAAGCAAGCGTTGCGCGCCCCGGCCGCAATGCTGACCGAGACGTTCCGCGATAGCTGGAATTGCTTTAGTGTTCGAGCCTCCCGCGGCGCCGGCCCGGCCAAAGCCGCGTCGGCGACAAGGCCCCCAGCAATGAGGAACGCGCGATGATCGACCTGCATTACTGGCCGACCCCCAACGGCAAGAAGGTGACCATCCTGCTCGAGGAGCTCGGCATCCCCTACAAGGTCGTCCCCTGCAACATCCAGCGCGGCGATCAGTTCACGCCCGAATTTCTTAAGATGAACCCGAATCACCGCATGCCGGTGATGGTCGATCATGCGCCGAAAGGCGGCGGTGCGCCGATCTCGGTGTTCGAATCGGGTGCGATCATGATGTACCTGGCGGAGAAGGAAGGGAAATTCTGGCCGCAGGATGCGCGCGGCAAATATGCGGTCACCGAGTGGGTGACCTGGCAGATGGCAAACCAGGGACCAAAACTCGGCGAATGCGGACATTTCCGTCGTCAAGGACCCGAAGCCGGCGATCTCGCCTACGCTATCGCCCGCTTCACCGATGAAGCCAACCGGCTCTACGGGGTGCTCAACAACCGCCTCTACCGCAGCAAATACGTCGCCGGCGACGAATACACGATCGCCGACATGATCTGCTATCCGTGGACGGTGAACTGGAAGGCGCAGGGCCAGGACATCAACGAGTTCAAATATTTCAAGCGCTGGTTCGACGAGATGAGCGCGCGGCCCGCAGTGCAGCGCGGTCTCGCGGTCGGCGCCGACCTGCCGCCCGACCCGGCGACGCTGTCAGACGAGGAAAAGTCGGCGATCCGCAAGCGGATGTACAACCAGCGCGCCATGCCGGTGCCGGGCTGACGCGGCACATTTGTCGCCTCCCCGGGTGAAGCCCGGGGAGGCGTCCATGTTCATGGACGACGTTTCGATGAGCTCGCCGCCACCACCGCCGCAGCCTTTCGCCCGCGCCATCCCCGAGGGGGACGATCGCGAACGGCTGGTCTGCGTCGAATGCGGGTTCGTGCTGTACGACAACCCGAAGATCGTCGTCGGTTCGGTGGCCCGCTGGGGCGACAAGATCTTGCTGTGCCGGCGGGCGATCAATCCGCGCCGCGGATTTTGGACGCTGCCGGCGGGCTATCTCGAACTCAACGAGTCGACACGTGCCGGTGCAGAGCGCGAGGCCTGGGAAGAGGCTCGCGCCAAGCTGGCGATCGAGACGTTGTTGGCGATTTACGACATTCCGCGCATCAGCCAAGTACAGTTGATCTACCGCGCGCGGCTGGTCGACGAAAATATCGCGGCGGGTCCCGAGAGCCTCGAAGTTGGCCTGTTTGGCTGGGACGACATCCCGTGGGACGAGCTCGCCTTCCCCTCGGTCCGCTGGGCGCTCGGCCACGAAAAGGAGGTGCAGACCAGCGGCGACTTCAGGCCGCGCGGCAACCCGCCGGAAGGGACCGCTGCGCCGGCCATGCCACCGGGGCTGTAGCTTCCCCTCAGTCCTCTCAATCCTCCAGCCCCACTAGGCTGCGCGAATACGAATAGGCGTCGAACGGGCGCAAATCCTCGGCGCCCTCGCCGATGCCGATCAGATGGATCGGGATGCCGTATTTCTCGGCCAGCGACACCAGCACACCACCTTTCGCGGTGCCGTCGAGCTTGGTCATCACGATGCCGGTGACGCCGACCACCTGGCGGAAAATCTCGGCCTGCGCATGGGCGTTCTGCCCGACCGTCGCGTCGAGCACGAGCAGCACCGAGTGCGGCGCGCCGGGGTCGAGTTTCTTCAGCGAACGCACCAGCTTTTGCAACTCGGCCATCAGGTCGGCCTTGTTGTGCAGCCGCCCGGCGGTGTCGATCAGCAGCGCGTCGGCGCTCATCGCGCGCGCCTCGACCAGGGCGTCATAGGCAAGACCCGCCGCGTCGGCGCCATGCCCGCGCACCACCACCGGCGCGCCCGTCCGTTCGCCCCAAATCTGCAGCTGCTCGACCGCCGCGGCGCGGAACGTGTCGCCGGCGGCTAGCACGACGCGATGCCCGGCGTCGCGGTATTGCCGCGCGAGCTTGCCGATCGTCGTCGTCTTGCCGCTGCCGTTGACGCCGACGACGAGGATCACGAACGGCTTTTTCGCCGCATCAAGCCGCAGCGGCTTCATGACCGGCTCGACCAGCCGCACCACCTCGGCGGCGAGCGCGCCGCGGACTTCCTCGGGGCTGACTTCCTGGCCGAAGCGGGTCCGCCGCAGCGCCTCGACCACCTCCCCGGCGACGCCGACCCCCATATCGCTGGCGATCAGCAATTCCTCGAGTTCGTCCAGCGCCGCAGCGTCGAGCCGGCGCCGAGTGAAGATCTGGTTGATGCCCTCGGTCAGCGCGGTCGAGCTTTTCGACAGCCCAACGCGCAACCGCGCGAACCAGTTGCGGCGCTCCGCTGTCCCTGGCTCGGTCTCTCGCCCGGCGAGCGGCGCCGGGTCGGCCGCCGCGTTCGGCGGCGTGGGATCAGGGCCGGAGCCGCGCCACCATGACCTCATCGGACAGGCACTCCCGTGAGTTTGCCGCCAGCGACGCCGGTGAACCGCATTCGCTCGATCCCGACGACCTCGGCCGGGCAAGTGACCGGCGCATAGAAATCGGCGCGGCCGGTTCCCGGCTTTTCGATCAGCACCTCGCCGCTCGTGCCGATCCGCGAGCACAGCTCCCCCTCCAGCGCCGCCTGCCCCGCCGCGCGCAGCCGCGCCGCACGCTCGCGGGCCATCTCGGGCGCGACCGCAGGCATGCGTGCCGCCGGCGTACCCGGCCGCGCGCTGTATGGAAACACGTGCAGGAAGGCGATGTTCATCTCCGCCACTAGGTCGAGCGTGTTGCGGAACATCGCCTCGTCCTCGGTCGGGAACCCGGCGATCAGGTCGGCGCCGATCGCCACATCCGGCCGCAACGCCCGCGCCCGCCGCGCGGTTGCGAGCGCCTGCGCGCGGCTGTGGCGGCGCTTCATGCGCTTGAGGATCAGGTCGTCGCCGGCCTGCAACGAGAGATGCAGATGCGGCATCAGCCGCTTCTCGGCGGCGAGGGCCGCCCATAGCTCCTCGTCGATTTCGCTCGGATCGAGCGACGAGAGCCGCAGACGCGGCAATTCCGGCACCTCGGCCAGCAGACGCCTGGTCAATGCGCCCAAGCTCGGCGAGCCGGGAAGGTCGTTGCCATAAGCCGTGAGATCGACCCCCGTCAGCACGATTTCCCGCGCCCCCGTCGCGACCATCGCGCGGGCCCGCGCGATCACCGCGTCGACCGGAACCGAACGGCTCGGCCCGCGCGCGTAGGGGATGATGCAGAACGTACAGCGATGGTCGCAACCTTGCTGCACCTGGAGATAGGCGCGGGCGCGACCCTCACCCGTCGCGCTGCGCGCGCCACCCTCTCCCGCAAGCGGGAGAGGGGAATTCGCGCCGGCGCCGATAGTCCCTCTACCGCTTGCGGGAGAGGGAGGGACCCCGCCCGCAGGGCTGGTAGGGTGCGGGTCCCCGTAACTTTCCGCCCGCAGCTTGGCCTCATTGTCGAGGACGCGGTCGACTTCGGGCATTGCCGCGTAGCGCGCCGGGGCGAGCGTTGCGGCGCAGCCGGTGACGATGATCTGCGCGCCGGGATGCTCGCGGCGCGCGCGGCGGATCGCCTGGCGGGCCTGGCGCTCGGCTTCGGCGGTGACCGCGCAGGTATTGACGATCACCGCGTCGGCGAGACCCGCCTCCCCGGCTGCGCGCTGGATGATCTCGCTCTCGAAGGCGTTGAGCCGGCAGCCGAAGGTGATGATCTCGGGCGCCGCCATGTCAGCTCCCGAGCAAAGCGGGATCGAACGTCCCCTCGAAACTCAATGTCGCGGGCCCGGACATCAGCACGGACCCGCTGCCGGCCCAGGCAATCGCGAGTTCGCCGCCGTCGAGCGCCACCGTCACGCGGTCGTCGACAAGGCCTCGGCGATGCGCCGCCACCATCGCCGCACAGGCGCCGCTGCCGCAGGCGCGGGTGATCCCGGCGCCGCGCTCCCAGACGCGGAAACGGATGGTCCGGCGGTCGCGCACTGCCGCGACGCCGATATTGGCGCGCGCCGGAAACAGCGTGTCATGCTCCAAGCCGGGCCCGAGATCCGCAAGGTCGATGGCCTCGGCGCTGTCGACGAGGAAGGTCGCGTGCGGGTTGCCGATACTGGTGCAAACCGGATCAGCGAGCGGGCCGCGCCGCAGATCGACATGCAGCGTGTCCATCTCGCGCGCCAAGGGGATATCGCGCCAACCGAAACGCGGCTCTCCCATATCGACGGTGGCGATCCCCGTCTGGTCGACAGTCGCGCGCAGCAGGCCCGCCACGGTCTCGATCGCTACGTCGCGCAGACCGGTCTCGGCGGCGAGCAGCGCGACAACGCAGCGCGTGCCGTTGCCGCAAGCTTCGGCCTCGCTTCCGTCAGGGTTCAGAATGCGCATGAACACCTGCGCCCGCCCGTCCCGCGGCGGCTCGAGCAGCAGCAGCTGGTCGCAGCCGATGCCGGTGCGCCGGTTGGCCAGCGCGCGTGCCGCCGCCGCGTCGATCCGGCAGGGATCGCGGCGCTGATCGAGCACGACAAAATCATTGCCGAGCCCGTGCATCTTGCGGAAGGCGATGCGCGTCATGGCCCGCTTATATTGTGGCGGACCGGTCGCTGTCCAACGGCTGCTGAATCAACTGCGCTCGCGTCTCCGTGCGCGCTTGCAGCAAAATTACCCGCGGGCGCGGCGATGGCTGCTGCCGACCCGCGTGGTGGTCCTGGCGGCGCCGTGGGCCGAGCGGCTGACGGCGTGCGACCGCGCGCTGCCATGCGCCGCGACGCGCGTCACATGGCGCCCATGCACCGTCACGTGATGCGCGACCACCATCCGTCCACCCCGCGTGCGGACCAACCGGCCGCGCGGCTCGGCCATCGCGATGTGCTGGCGGGCACGCGGCGCCTCGACCGCGGCGGCCGTCTGCGGCGCGCGCGGAATGGCGTAGGTCTGGCCCATATAGAGCTCGCCGCGCCGCGACTCCGCCGTGCCGCCCAGCACTGGCCCCGCCTCGTTGCTGAAATAATTGGGGACGTTGGACGGGGTGCGGAAGTTTTTCGAGCCGTTTCCGGTGTCGGCGGCACGCGCGCCGGCGGCGAGAAAACTGACGATCAGCCCGGCGAAAAGAGCTGTCCGCCAAACGTGCGAGCGACGAGGCATCATCCTCTGTAGCGGAAGCGGCGGAAAAAGGGGAGCAAAACCGTATATCGCGGGGCGCGGCCTATCAGCGCCGCGCCTGCCACTGGGCAAGATCCATGCGATCCATTAGGAAAAGATCGCGGGTCCGGGTGTACCAGCCGCGCCCGTGCATGCGGCCGACGAGGTGGATCTGGTCCGTCTTCACGTAGAGCTTCTCCATATCCATCAGGTCATCGCGGATATGGATGTGGATGACCCGGCCGACCTCCATCATCGAATTGCCGCCGAGCGACAAGCCGGTGATGCGCACGCATTCAAAGCTGACCGGCGACTCGGCGATGCGCGGCGGCTTGACCCCGGCCGAGGGCAGGGCGGTGAGTTTTGCTGGGTCCAGTTCGCCGACCTCTGTGGGGAAATCGACCGCGCAGATATTCATCCTCTCGGCCAGGTCCTCGTCGACCAGGTTGACGACGAATTCGCCGGTCTGGCGGATGTTCTCCGCGGTGTCCTTATAGCCGCTGCCGCCGGGGCCGATCCCATTGATCCCAAGCACGACAACCGGCGGGTCCGAGCTGACCGCATTGAAGAAGCTGAACGGCGCGGCATTGACATGACCCTCGGCGTCGACGGTGGTCGCCAGCGCGATCGGCCGCGGCACGACAGTGCTGATGAGAAGCTTGTATCCGTCCTGTTTCGGCATCTTGGCAAGGTCGAAATGCATCGGATTCGTTTCCCGTGGTTCGCAGCAGCGGTTCATACTGCCGGGACCACGTGGCCGCGCCCACTGGAAAAATCCGTCACCAGTAGGAATTCGTCAGCAAGAAGCGGATCGCCGTCGCGATCTTGACTAGTCGCTTCCGTCATTGATTTTGTGAGGGTTCTCTGAATCGATGTCCGCGTCACCAGCGACGGAGCGGAGACGTGGGCAGCAAAGAGAGCGCAGTAAAGAAATACATTGTGACACTCAGCGATACGGAGCGGGAGAAGCTCAACGCCCTTATCCATAGCGGGAAACATCCGGCACAAAAGCTGCTGAAGGCCCGCATTCTGTTGAAAGCCGATACCTCGGACGGTGGTGAAGGCTGGAGCGACAGCGAGATTGCAGCGGCGCTCGAGACCAGTGTCGCCACGGTTGCCAGGACGCGCCAGCGGCTGGTCGAAGAGGGGTTGGAGGCGGCCCTGATTCGCAAGCATTCGGCGAATTCGGCGAGGCGGCGGATCTTCGATGGGGCGGCCGAGGCCAGGTTAATCGCGTTGGCCTGTTCCAAACCGCCGGCCGGCCGCGCACGCTGGACATTGCAACTGTTGGAAGAGGCGGTCGTCGAACTGAAGATCGTCGAACGGGCCAGCGACAACACGATCGGGCGGACGCTGAAAAAAACACTCTCAAGCCGCATCTGAAGCAGCAATGGGTCATCCCGCCGGACGCCAACGCCGCCTTTGTTGCCGCCATGGAAGACGTCTTGGAGGTTTATCAACGGCCCTATGATCGGCAACGTCCCCTGGTCTGCCTCGACGAGACCTCAAAGCAACTCATTGCCGAAACGCGCGTGCCGATCGCGGCGAAACCCGGACGGCCCGGCCGGCACGATTACGAATACCGACGCAATGGGACGGCCAATCTGTTCATGATGTTCGCGCCACTGGAAGGCTGGCGGCACGTCAAGGTCACCGACCGTCACACGGCGATGGATTATGCCCAGGTGCTCAAGGAATTATCCGACACGCACTTCCCCGGTTCAGCAAAAATCGTGCTCGTCCAGGACAACCTGAACACGCACAAGCCAGCTTCGCTGTACGAAGCCTTTCCCCCCGCCGAAGCCCGCCGGCTCGTCGAACGGTTCGAGTGGCACTACACACCAAAACACGGGAGTTGGCTCGACATGGCGGAATCTGAACTCAGCGTTCTCTCCTCCCAATGCCTCGACCGCCGCATCCCCGATCAGCGGGTGTTGAAGGACGAAGTCGAGGCATGGGAAGCTGACCGCAACAGGAAGCACGCCAAGGCGAATTGGCAGTTCACCACCGCCGACGCGCGGGTCAAACTGAGCAGGTTGTACCCCGCACTATGAACAACTCGGCCGACTAGGATGATGATCAGGGCACCCGCACCGCCGATCGCATAGCACGCGCCACTAACCAGCCGCGCCATCCGTCGCGACCACGACAGCGGAAGGTATTGCAGGGATGACAATCCGAGTTCGTCGGTCCACTGGGAGACGGAGAATTCTTTGACGCGGGCGGGGCAAACCAGCGTGTACAAGGTCGAAGCGATGGCCAGCAACAAAGTTACCACGATCAGCCATAGCGTCAGGTCGGGCACGGGGATCGTGTGCAACTTTGCGAGAAGCGAGCGAACCAAGTGCATTTCGGGGTTGTCAGCCAGCGCCCCTGGCGCAGCGAGCTCCCGAAGGGAGGTGATCTGCTTGTTGTAAATCGCCAGGGCGAATAAGAGCACCGGCACAGTGATCAGAACGGAGTAGGAAATGCCGAACAATGGTAGTTTTCCCATCGTTCGCAAGCGTTCCCAAGACAAATATTTCTCCGGCCAGCGCAATTTGGTTTCGGCATATATCGCTAAATCAGTTTCGATATTCGTCTTTGACTCCCCCTCGCCGATCCTGACCACATGAAGCTGGAAATTGGTTTCCAAGTCGTCGGCTCGAAATAATCGAATATTATCAAATAGAGTAAAGCCATTGAAGCGATTACGAATAAAAGCACAGTCTTCGGTTCTAAAATTTCTTAGTTGAGTGCCAAAAAAGAGACATCCTTCAAATTCACAATCTGCCGCCCAAACGTTCCGCACAGTTCTGCGGACAAAATTGCAGTGGATAAACCGACAGTTTACGAAGTGGCAATCGCGCAGGCCTGCATCGAACCTGCAATGATCGAACACGCAGCCGATGTAACGTCTTCCCGCTGCAGCATCTTCGCCCACACTCGACTCGAATGTGAGATCTTTCACCTCCGTGAGGTCGGCTGGCTTGGGCAAGGGCCATTCACTAACCGACGGTACGCGATGGGCGCTCATATCCGCCCCCACTAATGGATCGGACTCGCAATCTTATCGCATTGCGTCAGAGGCACCAAAATCGTCAGCTTAATGTCGGCATGGCTGGCAAGTTCGAACGTCACCTGCTCGAACCGCAGAAACCCGTCGGTCGGGTGGTTGAAGGTGCGTTCGCCGCCTTCGCGGCCGAGCACGCCGTGCTGCTCCCACATCTGCGCAAAATCCGCGCTCAGACCGCGCAATTCGTCGATCAGGCGGCGCAAGCCGGGATCGTCGAGATGCGCGCCGCAATGTGCGCGGAATTCGGCGACGACACGGCGCGCGCGACGCTCCCAATCGCTGATCAGCAGCCGCGCGGCAGGTTCGAGGAAGATAAAACGCAGCAGATTACGCCCGCCTAGCCGATCGAGCCAGCCGGCGAAAAGCCGCTCCGCCGCAGGGTTCCAGGCGCGGGCATCCCAATGGCGGTCGAGCAGGTAGGCGGGCCCAGCGATCGAGGCGACACAGGCCGTCAGCGCCGCGGGCAGTTCGTCGATGTCGCTCGCGCCCGGATCGGGGTCGCGCTTGCCGGCAAGTTCGAACAGGTACTGACGCTGGGCTCGGCCCAGTCGCAGCGCCCGCGCCAAGCGGGCCAGCGCTGTCGGCGACACCGACACGTCGCGCCCTTGCTCAATCCAGGTGTACCAGGTGGTGCTGAGGCCGGCGAGCTCGGCGACTTCCTCGCGCCGCAAGCCCGGCGTGCGCCGGCGCCGCGCCGCGATCAGACCGACCGAGGTCGGCGCCACCCGCTCGCGCTGGGCGCGGATGAAGTCGCCCAGCTCGCGGCGGCGGTCCAATGATGTGCTCGCCAGCATGGTGGTCAGATATACCAGGATAATTTTCTGTCTTAAACGGGTAGAAATTTTGAGATATCGGGCGAGTATGTCACCATGCAAGCGCGTGCAATTGACAGTCACCAGCACGAAGACTAGGTTCCGCCCGCGCTGCCCGGACGCAGCGTGCCAACCTTCCGGGGGCGGAGGGCGGCCGGCCCGCGAGTTTCGCGCGCCGGCCCGTTTTGCGCCGGAGCCGCCGGTGGAATTAGGACAGCGGGCATGTTCGACACACTGAGCAATCGCCTCGGCGACATCTTCGACAAGCTGCGCGGCCGCGGCGCGCTGAGCGAGGACGATGTCGGCGCCGCGATGCGCGAAATTCGCGTCGCGCTGCTGGAGGCTGACGTCGCGCTGCCGGTGGTGCGCGACTTCATCGCCGCCGTGCGCGAGAAGGCCGTCGGCCAGGATGTGATCCGCTCGGTGACGCCGGGCCAGATGGTGGTCAAGATCGTCCACGACCATCTCGTCCAGATGCTGGCGGGCGATGGTGACGGAGATGGCGGGCTCGACCTCAATGCGCAGCCGCCGATCGGCATCGTGCTGGTCGGTCTGCAGGGCTCGGGCAAGACCACGACCGCCGCCAAGATCGCGCTGCGGCTCAAGAACCGCGAGCGCAAGAAGGTGCTGATGGCCTCGCTCGACGTGCAGCGGCCGGCGGCGCAGGAGCAATTGGCCCAGCTCGGCCGCCAGGTCGGCGTGCCGACCTTGCCGATCGTGCCCGGCGAACGGCCGGTGGCGATCACGCGGCGGGCGCTCGAGGTCGCGCGGCGCGAAGGCTACGACGTCGTGCTGTACGACACCGCCGGCCGGCTCGCGATCAACGAAGAGCTGATGCTCGAGGTCGCGGCGGTGCGCGACGCGGCGCAGCCGCATCAGATGCTGCTCGTCGCCGACGCGATGACCGGGCAGGACGCGGTCAATGTCGCCAAGGCCTTTGGCGAGCGCGCCGGGGTCACCGGCATCGTGCTGACCCGCGTCGACGGCGACGCGCGCGGCGGCGCGGCACTGTCGATGCGCTCGATCACCGGCAAGCCGATCGTCTTTATCGGTGTCGGCGAGAAGATCGACGCGCTGGAGCCGTTCCATCCCGAACGCATTGCCGGCCGCATCCTCGGCATGGGCGATGTCGTCAGCCTGGTCGAGAAGGCGGCCGAGACCGCCGATCAGGAAGAGGCCGAAAAACTCGCCAAAAAGCTCGAAAAGGGCAACTTCGACCTTGATGACCTTGCCGGCCAACTGCGCCAGCTGCGCCGCATGGGCGGCATGTCTTCGATGCTCGGCATGCTACCCGGCATCGGCAAGATCAAGAAACAGATCGACGCCGCCAATATCGACGAGACGATCATCAAGCGTCAGGAGGCGATCATCGGCTCGATGACCAAGGCCGAGCGGCGCAACCCGAATTTGCTGAACGGTTCGCGCCGGCGCCGCATCGCCACCGGCTCCGGCACCTCGGTGCAGGAAATCAACCGGCTGATGAAGCAGTACCAGGACATGTCCGGGATGATGAAGCGGATGAAGAAGCTCGGGCAAAAGGGAATGATGCGTCACGGGCTGTCGTCGCTGATGCCGGGGTCGTTTCGATAAAGGTCAACCAATTACAGCAACTCGCTGACACGAGATGAGAGGTATCGTATGGCATTGAAAATCCGGCTGGCGCGCGGCGGCGCGAAAAAGCGGCCGTTCTACAGCATCGTCATCGCCGACGCGCGCAGTCCGCGCGACGGCCGGTTTATCGAGAAGGTCGGGACCTACAACCCGATGCTCGACCGCGACCACGCCGACCGCGTGACCTTGAAGGAAGAGCGGCTCAAGCATTGGCTCGGTGTCGGCGCCCAGCCGACCGAGCGCGTCGCGCGCTTCCTCGGCAATGCCGGGTTGGCGCCAAAGCCGGAAATTCGCGAGACGCCGGCCAAATCCGCGCCGAAGAAGAAGGCGCAAGAACGCGCCAAGGCGGCGGCCGAAGCCTCCGGCGCCGCGGCAGGAAACTAGCGCTCGTTTAGGCGCAGACGATGGCCTCATCCCGTCATTCCGGGGCGCGCCGGCACCACGCCGCGAACCCGGAATGACAGTGGGACAGCATCGCGTCTGCATGGGCGTGGTCGGGGCGCCGCACGGCGTGCGCGGCGCGGTGCGGGTCAAGAGCTTCACCGACGAACCGGAGGCGATCGCCCGCTACGGCGTGCTGGAGGACGAGAGCGGTGCGAAACGCTTTACCTTACGCGTGACCGCCACCGTGAAGGGCGACGGCATGGTGATCGCCCAACTGTCGGGTATCGCCGACCGCGACCAGGCCGAGGCGTTGCGCGGCCTGCGGCTCTACGCGCCGCGCGCCGCGCTGCCGCCGCCAGGAGAAGACGAGTTCTATTACGCCGACCTTGTCGGACTGGCAGCGGTGCTGGACAGCGGCGAACCGCTCGGGAAAGTCGTCGCGGTGCATGATTTCGGCGCAGGCGACGTCATCGAGATCGCACGGACCAAAGGGCAGCCGGTCCTGGTGCCGTTCACCCGCGCCGCGGTGCCGGTGGTCGACCTCGCCACCGGCCGCGTCGTCATCGACCCGCCTGCAGGCCTGCTCGACGCGCCGCGCGAGGCGGTGGGGGAGTCCGCAGCATGACCTGGCATGCGACCGTGTTGACGATCTTCCCCGAAATGCTGCCGGGTCCCCTCGCCTATTCACTCGCCGGCAAGGCGCTGCGTAGCGGCATCTGGGCGCTCGATACGGTCGATATCCGCGATTTCGCGACCGATCGGCACCGTTCGGTCGACGACGCGCCGTTTGGCGGCGGGCCGGGGATGGTGCTACGTCCGGATGTGCTCGACGCGGCGATCGCCGGCGCCGGCGGGATCGGGCCGCTGATCAATTTGTCGCCGCGCGGCACGCCGCTCGACCAAGCGCGGGTGCGCGCGCTGGCCGAGGGCCCCGGCATTCGGCTGATCTGCAGCCGGTTCGAGGGCGTCGACGAGCGGGTGCTGGAAGAGAACCGGGTCGAGGAGATCAGCCTCGGCGATTTTGTGCTGTCGGGCGGCGAGCCGGCGGCGATCGCACTGATCGATGCCTGCGTGCGGCTGCTGCCGGGTGTGGTTGGCGCCGCCGATACGCTGGTCGAGGAAAGCTTCGCCGAAGGACTCCTCGAATACCCGCATTACACGCGGCCGGCCGTCTGGCATGGCCGCACGGTGCCCGACACGCTGGTGTCGGGCGATCACGGACGGGTCCGCGCATGGCGCCGGGCCCAGGCGGAGCGGCTCACCAAGGAGCGCCGCCCCGATTTATGGGAACGTTATTGCGCCGCGGGGCCGGAAAAGACCGGCAGCGGGCGGGAGATGGGACGATGAACCTGTTGCAGATCCTCGAAGAAGAACAGCGCAAGAAGCTCGTGGCGGCGCGCGGCGTGCCGCGCTTCGACCCCGGCGATACCGTACGCGTCAGCGTCAAGGTTGTCGAAGGCGAGCGCGAGCGCATCCAGGCTTTCGAGGGCGTCTGCATCGCCCGCAAGAATGCCGGGATCAACTCGAACTTCACGCTGCGCAAGATTTCCTACGGCGAGGGTGTCGAGCGCATCTTTCCACTCTATTCGCCCCGGATCACCGCGATCGAGGTGGTGCGCCGCGGCGCGGTGCGGCGGGCCAAGCTCTATTACCTGCGCGGCCGTACCGGCAAGGCGGCGCGCATCGCCGAGCGCTCGCGCGACAGCCTGCGCCGCGAAGCCGAAGCCGCCGCCGCGGCGGCGGCCGCCGAGGGCAACAATTGATTTTCAGGGAGTACGCCGATGCCTAAAGCCCGCACCCTGTTCGACAAGATCTGGGACGCGCATGTCGTCGCCCCGCAAGGCGAAGGCACCTATCTAATCTATATCGACCTGCACCTGATCCATGAGGTGACGACGCCGCAGGCCTTCGAGGGGCTGAAGCTCGCCGGCCGCAAGGTGCGCCGTCCCGACAAGACGATGGCGGTCGCCGACCACAACATCCCGACCATCAACCGCGCTGCTGGGGTCGCGGGCATCAACGAGCCTGACTCCCTACTTCAGGTCCAGACGCTGGAGCGCAACGTCAAGGAATTCGGCGTCCCCTATTTTCCGATCACCAGCCTCGACCAGGGCATCGTCCATGTCATCGGGCCGGAGCAGGGCCTGTCGCAGCCCGGTATGACCATCGTCTGCGGCGACAGCCACACCGCGACACATGGCGCGATGGGCGCGCTGGCCTTCGGCATCGGCACGTCGGAGGTCGAGCACGTGCTCGCCACCCAGACGCTGATCCAGGCGCCGGCCAAAAACATGCTGATCGAGGTCAACGGCGCGCTCGGCACCGGCGTCAGCCCGAAGGATGTGATCTTGGCGATCATCGCCAAGATCGGCACCGCCGGCGGCACCGGTCATGTCTTCGAATATGCCGGCAGCACCTTCCGCGACATGTCGATGGAAGGCCGCATGACCGTCTGCAACATGTCGATCGAGGCGGGCGCCCGCGCCGGCCTCGTCGCGCCGGACGAGAAGACCTTCGCATACATGATGGGCCGACCCCACGCGCCGAAGGGCGCCGCCTGGGAGCAGGCGCTAGCCTATTGGAAGACGTTGCCCTCCGATTCCGGCTCGACCTATGACAAGGAGGCGCATCTCGACGCTGCCGACATCGCGCCGCACGTCACCTGGGGCACCAACCCCGAGATGGCCGCGCCGGTCACCGGCCGCGTGCCCGACCCGGCGCAGATCGACGACCCATTGCGCCGCGCCGCGGTCGAACGGGCGCTGCAATACATGCAGCTATCGCCCAACACCCGGCTCGAAGAGGTGCCGGTGCAGCGCGTGTTTATCGGCTCGTGCACCAACAGCCGCATCGAGGATCTGCGCGCCGCGGCGGCGGTCGCCAAGGGCCGCAAGGTCGCCGACGGCGTCACTGCGCTAGTCGTGCCGGGCTCTGGCCACGTCAAGCACCAGGCCGAGGAAGAAGGGCTCGACCGCGTCTTCCTCGAAGCCGGGTTTGAATGGCGCGACGCCGGCTGCTCGATGTGCATGTCGATGAACGACGACAAGGCGATGAACGGCGAGCGCGTCGCGACCACCTCAAACCGCAATTTCGAGGGCCGCCAGGGCAAGAACGCGAAGTCGCATCTGATGGGCCCGGCCATGGCCGCCGCCGCCGCCATCACCGGCCGCCTTACCGACGTGCGGCAATTGGGGTGATTTTCGCTCGTCATGGCCGGGCTTGACCCGGCCATCTGGATCCCCGGGTCAGGCCCGGGGATGACGATCAAGGAACCTGAAGGAACGCTCGATGGACAAATTCACCACCCTGACCGGCGTCGCCGCGCCGCTGCCGATCCACAATCTCGACACCGACAAGATCTTTCCGGCGATCTACCTGAAGACGATCAAGCGCACCGGCCTCGCGCAATGGCTGTTCCAGGAAATCCGCTTCAAACCCGACGGCTCGGAGAACCCGGATTTCGTGCTCAACCAAGCTCCGTACCGGCAGGCGAAGATCCTTGTCGGGGCGGAGAATTTCGGCTGCGGATCGAGCCGCGAGCACGCCCCGTGGGCGCTGCTCGATTTCGGCATCCGCTGCGTGATCGCGCCGAGCTTTGCCGACATTTTCTACAACAACTGCTTCAAGAACGGCATCCTGCCGATCGCCGTGCCCAAGGAAATTTGTGACGAACTGATGGAAGACGCCAAGAAGGGCGCCAACGCGGTGATGACGATCGACCTCGAAAACCAGACCATCTCGCGCCCCGACGGCGAGAAGGTGCATTTCGAGCTCGACGCATTCCGCAAGCACTGCCTGCTCAACGGCCTTGACGATATCGGCCTCACCGAGGCGAAAAACGCAGACATCGCGGCCTATGAGCAAAAGGCGCAGATGGAGCGTGGCTGGCAGTTCGGCCTGACCCAAAAACAAGCCTGATCCTTCTTTTCTGCACCTTACTGGCTGGTCCTCGGGCTTGACCCGAGGACCTTTTCGATGGCCGGATCGTTCCGGCCAACGTCGTTCTGGAGATTCTCTTTCTGATGGCTCAATCGCATTCCAATCGCAGCGTTCTGGTTTTGCCGGGTGACGGTATCGGTCCCGAGATCATGCGCGAGGTCATGCGCGTGATGGAGTTCTTCGATAAGAAGCGCATTGCCAGCTTCGAGGTTACCGAGGGTCTCGTTGGCGGCAGCGCCTATGATGCGGACGGTGTGCCGCTCACGGACGCGACCCTGGCCAAGGCGCAGGCGGCAGATGCAGTGCTGTTCGGCTCGGTCGGCGGGCCGAAATGGGAGACGCTGCCTTTTGAGCTACAGCCTGAACGCGGCCTTCTCCGGCTGCGCAAGGAGATGGATCTGTTCGCGAACCTGCGCCCGGCACAGGTTTTCGAGGCGCTGGCCGACGCATCGAGCTTGAAGCGCGAGCTGGTCGCCGGGCTTGATCTGCTGATCGTGCGCGAGCTGACCGGCGGCATCTATTTCGGCGACCCGCGCGGCATCGAGACGCTGCCTGACGGTACCCGCCGCGGCATCAACACCGAGGTCTACACCGAGGCTGAGATCGAGCGCGTCGTGCGGGCCGCCTTCGAGCTCGCGCAGAAGCGCGCGAAAAAGCTCTGCGAAGTCGACAAGGCCAACGTCATGGAGTCGGGCGTGCTGTGGCGCGAAGTCGCCAACCGCATCAAGCCCGATTACCCCGATGTCGAGCTCAGCTTCATGTATGCCGACAATTGCGCGATGCAGCTGGTGCGCGCGCCGAAACAGTTCGATGTCATCGTCACCAGCAATCTGTTCGGCGATCTCTTGTCCGATTGCGCCGCGATGCTGACCGGCTCGCTCGGCATGCTGCCGTCGGCCTCTCTCGGCGCAATCGACGCCAGCGGCCGGCGCAAATCGCTCTATGAGCCGGTGCACGGCAGCGCGCCCGACATCGCCGGGCAAGGCGTCGCCAACCCGCTCGCCTGCGTCCTCTCCTTCGCGATGATGCTGCGCTACTCGTTCGACCTCGGCGACGAGGCCGACCTCGTCGAGAAAGCGGTACGCCAGACGCTTGGCTCCGGAATCCGCACCGGCGACATCGCCCGCGCCGGCGAAACCCGCGTCTCGACGCGATCGATGGGCGATGCCGTGCTCGACCAGCTGGCGATGGCGATTTAGTCGCGTCGCCGCAGTTTACGAGCGCTTGCGCAGGCTGTCGACAAACTGAAGCAGCCGGATCGTCTCGTCATAGGCGCCGGTGTCGATCGGTTCCCAGGGTAGATTGTTGCCGTCGGAAAGATGGTCGAAAATCTCCTTCGCCTTGGTCGGGGCGGCAAAGAACGCGGTGCGGATGTCGGCTTTCATGTCTTCGGGCAACGCGGCGAGGTAGGTGAACGGCCCGGTCAGGATCAGCGGCGATTTGGCGATGATGCGAAAATCTTCGGCCGACATCGGGCTGCCATCGGGCTTCTTGAGCAGCCCGCGATTGATCATTCGCGTGACATTTGAATAGCTCTTGGAATTCCAGGAATCGGCGGCGACATCGACCGTGCCGCTGACCAGCGCGAAAATCACGTTCTGGTGGCTGCCGGTGATCTGGCTGCGGGCGAAGAATTTATCGGGGTCGATGCCCATCTTGTTCAGCGTGTAAAGCGGCACCTCGTAGCCGGAGGTCGAGTTGGCGTCGACAAGGCCGAGGTTCTTGCCCTTCAGGTCCTGCAACTCGCGATAGGGGCTGCTCGCCAGGACGTAAAAGACCGAGTAGTAGCCCTTGCCGCTGTCGCGATTGACGTTGACCGCGAACGCCTCGGTCGGCACGCCGGTCAACCGCGCGCGCGAAAATGACGCCGCGCCGTAATAACCGAGATGCAGCGAGCCGGAACGTTGTCCCTCGATCACCGCGGCATAGTCGTTAGCAATGCGCAGCTTGACTTTGACCCCCAGCTCCCGCCCGAGATAGTCGACAAACGGCGTCCATCGCGTCGTCACGGTCGCCTCGTTCTCGGCCGGGACCACGGCGAAACTGATCTCCGGGTAGTCCTTGCGCCAATCCGCCATGGCGGCAGAGGACAGCAGGATCGTCGCGAGCAGCATCACGGCAAGCAGCAACCGGCGGGTCATCAGCGCTCTCCAACGCAAGGTCCGGAGACCGTGGTCTAGCCGCCGTAAGCGTCACCCGCGTAACAACGCTCCGCCTCAACCGCGGCCGGTAGCAGTGCCCGGCAAGCGGCTCGACACGTCGCCAGCGGCGGGGGAAAATGTCGGCCGTGAACCTTGCGGAGGGCGGCATGGAGCGGATAGCGGAGTGCCATTGCGGACAGCTGAAGGCAATCGCTACCGGCGAGCCGGAACGCGTCTATGTCTGCCACTGCAAATCCTGCCAGCGGCGCACCGGCGCGGTTGTCCACTCGGGTTCGCGCTGGCTGAAATCCCAGGTGCGGATCGAGGGCGAGCACAAGATCTACGGACGGTCGGCGGATAGCGGCTTCGAGATCCGCTTTCATTTCTGCCCGAATTAAAACGGCCATCTCCGCTGATGCCACGTAGTACCGCAAGCGATTGATTTGTCTAACTGTACGGGCTGCCCAACGTCCCACCTCGTATGTTCCGTACCGGCCAATCACGGCCAGTTTGGTAGCAACGCGGTAGCAAACGGTCATCGTCAGTACCGCCAGACGCAGCGGTTCAAAAGCTGATCATGGGCGCAGTCGATCAGCTCCCGGCGCACGGAGAGATCGGGAAAGGCAGTATTAGAGGTGACAATGTAACCTCTAATACGCGAGGGAATGCCTCTACCTACGCCTTGACGCCTTAAGCGCGCTCAAGGCCGCTAACGCGAGCAGCAGGCAAGGGAACCACCACGAGCCTGGGCCGTCAGTATCGGCCGCCTGACAGGGGACCTTTCGTGTGGCGCTGGTCCTGGCATTGGTGGCATCGCCTTGCGTGAGGTTATGTGAACCATGTCCGCCGAAACCCTCCACGAAGGCCCTGCACACGAAGCGACGTTTATCTCCCGTCGGCGGGCAACGCCGCCGGGGAGATCGTGTCCTGCTATTATGATTGGACTTCCGCCGATGGCGAGCGGCTCGGCACCTGTGCAAGCGTTCTCGGTCGTTGCGAGGCGCAGTTCACTGCGATCCTCGCCATGTGCAAGAAAGACGGCTGCACGAAGGACCGCATTGCCTTCGCGGCGAAGAACCTCCATGACCGAACGCGCATACGCGGCGGTCTGCTCGCATACCGGTCGATCGGAATGAAAGCCAGATAAGCGCGGCGGCGGGCTATCGGCTCGCCAATAGCAAGTTGCCGAGCGGTAGCGCCAGCAACAGCGAGCCTACGAGCAGGGCGAGCACTCGTTCGGCGCTGCTCCATTTATTCCAATCGTCAACCCAATCGGTTTTCCATCTCGTGCTGGGTGAGAAGGGAGCTTGTCGGGTGCGCCCGCTCCATAAATCCGGCCAAAGATTTGACAACGATTGCCGCCCAACCGCCTTAGCGGCCTCGCCGAGCACCTTGCCCTTCTCGCCGCAGTGATCGCACCGCAGGCGCCGCTTCAGGTGCGACGACCCGCGTATTGCTGGGCAGGCCGTTGAACGCGTCCAGCGGCAACAGCACCTCGCGCCCGCAGGCGCATTCGACCTTTCACCCGATCGAAGCGCCCGATGTGCTCCAGCCGGCATTCGAACAGCGCGCGCATAGGAACACGAACGTGGTTGCTGTCGTCAATCTGGTTTTAGCGAGAATTGGCGGTTCAGCTTTTTCGCAATGCCGTCAAGTATCGGACGATTTGCGATGTCAACGAACTGCCCTCGTGGCGGTTTTGACGCAGATTGACCCCATCCATTTATTTCCCACGTTCCTGGAGTAGAGCCCAGTTTTATCATCACCTTATCCAGGTCAGCCCACTCCGGTGTTTTCGTGGCCTCGACCAGGACAAGGGCTTCCAGTGCGGCACGTGGCAGTGCAGGTCTTGAGATGCGGCGAACCCGCTTTGGTCGTGCCGCACTTTGAGTGGGCTCAGGCGGGTTTTTTCCCCGTACATTTTGTGTGCCTTTTTCGTCGAACTTCTTAAAAACGCGGGCTAATGACTTGAAGGCAGGTGCCACTGCGGCAAGCCCGCCTACCGGCCAAGCAATCCACGTAGCCAGGGTCATCAGTGCCAGTAGCGGCGCGGCGCGGGCTGCAACCCCAACGCCGGCCGGTAGGTTGTCTCGGACAGCTTGCCAGCTATCAGCGCCGAGCTCTGCGAGTTCTGTTGACCATGCTTTTTCCGCTACCGCTCGGGCAAAGTTGCCTGTGACCAGAAGTTTGTCGGCGACCAATTCGTTTCGTAGGACGGGATCGGTTGCAGCGTTGATCGCCGCGTCGTTTTGGGCGAGGGCGTGTACCGCATTTTCCGTTGCTGCACCGGACTTCTCCGCCGCGGCGCCAATTTCATTCGCCTGCTCTTCGATGATAGACAGCGCATCGGATCACCGATGAAGATCGAGGGCAAGGCGCTCGACTTCGATCCGGCGGACTTCGGGAAACACCCCCAAGAGATCGCGCGCTGTCTGAACGACGTCAGCCACTCCCGCGAATGCGTCCGGGAACAACTCTGCCCGCGCATCTTCCGTGTCGAAGGCAGAACCATCGGCTTCGAGACTACGAACTCGCGACAACAGCAGACCCGGCCGTAGTTCGTCGAACGAAACGTCAAGCGCGCCTAACAGCCCCTGGACGCTATCGCATACCCGCTGCGCCGAATTGCTGCCTCGAAGGCGCACGAGCAGCTGTCGCGCCTTTCTGAGCAGCTCTTGCTGTGTGTCGACCGCCAGTAGGCGATCCAACGGCTCCGGTGGTTCCGGCAGTACGCCAATCCTGCCGTCGGTCGAAGTGAACCTGTAAGCAGCCGGGCGTTGTTCGACGCTTTTAGGTGCGCGCCTCTTGCGTGGCTTCTTTCGCTCTTCCCTAATCTCTCGGCCATCGACTACGAGCGCGATGGGATCAGGCGACATTGCGGCGCGATGCGACAAAGTGTCGACCGCCCCCTCATCAAAACCCTGCTCTGGAGTGTCGAAGGCAAACGTCGGAATTTGGTCAGGTGGCTCGACCGGATCGCCCCGTATTGGCTCAAATCCAGGCAAGCGGCGGGCGTCCTCGATCGAACTCACGAGCACGGATGTTATTTCGTCGTACAGGTACTGAAAGCGTACCGGGACGTTGTCGACGTGCCCCCTCGGCAGTTGGTCGTTGCCTGGCCTTGGCAGCGGACGGATTGTGCCCACGCGTCTTGTTATGCCCCCCTCTCGGACATCTACACCTACGCGCCCGCCTTGTTCTGCAACGCGCGCGTCGGCTTCTACGCGGCCTTCGCCCTTTCAAGCTGGTGGGCTGAGCGCTAGTCCAACCGTCTTCGGCAGCCTGTGCGGTCCTAGGTTCCCGACCCTGGAATGAGACTTCTCCGATAGGCGGCGTGATTGCAGCTACTGCGCGGCGCCGTCGTCTAGCGGCGGCTCGTGCGGCTGCGTCCGCATCGTTGCTCTTCATTCGTTTATACGTGTCCGGTCGATTACATTTCGCACGGTAGCAAGGATAATGCCGCGTTGCCTTCCTTGGAGCCACATTGCCGTGACCCCCGAGCAGCGAAAGAGCCGGCGAGAGTGGCAGCGGGTGCGCTATGCCAGCGACCCCGAGTATCGCGAACGGATATTGCAACAGAAACGCGAGCGATATGCGACCAATTCAGCGTATCGAGAGCGGCAGCGCGACCAGGCGCGAGAGCGATACGAGACTGATCCTGTCGCCAAGCAACGGAGGCTAGAGCGGGAACGCGAACGCTACGCTTCAAACCCAGACCTTCGTGAGCGAAAGCGCGCGCAAATGCAAGAACGCCGCGCAGCCAGGCGCCATCAGGTAATGGAGATCGCCCCTGACCACTGATGACTAGTCCCCGTCGACGCGCCAGATTAAAGCGCCTCGAATGTGATCGAAACCCGCGCCATCAGCTTCGGATCATACAGAGCCAGAAGGTGTTGCCCCGTCTCTACATGCAGTCGCGCCCCCGGCTCGACCCGGAACAAGGCGCCGTCACGAGCGCGCACGTAGCCGCTGGCGCCCAGGTCGTTAAAGCGAAATCGCGCAATGCCTGCCGAGGGGGCGTAGAAGGTCGCATCATGCGCGGGGCCTTCGTAGATGGTTTCGATTTCGGCGGGCATCGCTCACATCGTAGCATCACGCATTTTAATGATCGCGAAAGGGGTTATGTGAGACAAGGGTTGCGGCGGGCGGTTCCCGCATAGACGCCCGCCTTTCGCAATGGCCCCGTCGCTTTTGATCCCTGGCGGCGCGGCTTTGTGCGTCAAGGGCCAGGCCGCAAAAGCGGCGAAGGTGCAGGCACAGGTACGGGCTGTCTCGCGGTGTTCTCGAATGGGCAGTGGAGACGCCTGGACGAACTCGATTGTAGCGGTCTAATCCTTAAGCTCACCTACGCGCCCCTGCCGGTTATCCGGTGGGGGCTTTTTGTGCAAGCTCGGCAGGCGTGCACGTCACCTTCGGGAAATGGCATTCATAGCTAGCCGGTGGATGGGTCGCTTCCCCTATGACTTGGACCGCGGCGTTCATGCCGACGGCTGCTGCCAGGAACAAGAACCCGATTAGGATGATTGTGCGTGGGCTAAAATTGTCCATGACACGCTCCGGACCAATCTCGCCCCACAAATATGGCGAAGGCACCGACAGCGCGTTTTACGGTGGGCTTTATTCTTCTTACGGAGTCCTTGAGATCGACGGTACACCGTCACCCCCTCTGCCCCGAGTAGTCCGCCCACACCACCGTGAGAAGGCGAGACGGTCCGCGTTGTGAGAACAAATCGAAATTAACCGCAACGTATAGACCTGGCCCCCGCGCCAGGGCGAGCTATTTGACGCGGCGCTTATAGGTGAAATCCAGTGGCCCGACCTTGCCCCGGGTTGCGCGGGCGATCGCCGCCATCTGCGGCGGGCTTGGCGCGCTATGCCCGTTCACCCAGAGACTGACGGTGTCGCGGGAGACGCCGAGCCACGCGGCAAATACCGCCTGGGTTATCTGGCGCTCCGCGAGATAGCGCGCCAGCTTCATGGCGACCGCGCCGAACGGCCTATACCTTGCGCCGCGCCGGCCCTTTGCGCTCGCCGAGCGCCAGGTTCATCGCAGTCGCGCTGCTCAACGCCGTCGCCCCGACGCGTCAGAGCGCGCTCCGATACCTTGACGGAGCGGCGGGTCACCATAACCAAGAGCAGCGTAACGCCCGCGACCGCGAGGTTCGCGACATCGCCGAGACCGACCGAGCCAAAGAGGGGCGCGTGGGTAGTCGCTGCGAGGGCGTAGTACATCAACCCGACAAGAGCGATGACGATCAGCCCCGGCAGCCAAAGCTCATGCACGAGGCGCACCTACTTGGAAAGCCATTCGATATCCCCGTTGTCCTTGCGGCGCGTATAAAAGTGATCCTCGCGCTCCAACGAGATCGGCAAGTACCAAGGCTGATAGGTCACCTTGATCGAAATCTCCGCGTAGAGCAGGGCGCGGGGCGTCCCGTAGAGGACTTCGCCAGCGACAATCTCCCTGGAGCCATGCGAGGCGATGTCCTGGTTCCAGGCGGGCATCGAGCTTGGGATGTTGCCTTTCTCGCAGAAAGACGGCCAACTCGTATCGGTGCCGGTGCCCATCCTCACACACCAAAGATAGGCGTCGATGCGGACATGCCAGAGCGGGTAGAACTGGCTATTTGCGACCTTGAAAGCACCGGAAAACGGGTTGGAGGCCTCCGGGGCATTAGCAGGCTCGATCGTCACAGCCGGTAGCAGGGCGAGCAGACCGATGATCGTGGATGCGACGGCTACAGCGCCGCTCAAAGCGCCAACGATCCATTTGAGCCATCCCCACCACCACCAGTGCGTCTTCGCCGGTGGTGGGGATGGCGGCTTATTTATGGCCGCTGCCGGCTGCACGGGCCGCTTCTTGCGTACCTTTGATACTGGCATTGCTAGGTCACGGCGCGCCGCCGTACCTCTCTCGGAACTGGCGCGCACTCTAGGCGGCGTCCCGCAGCGTCTCGTCGCGCGTCCGGTAACGGAGCCCCCAACCAGGAGCGAAACACCAAAATCAATTGCCCAACCGGCAAGGCCGACAGGAAAGCATTCGGGACCCCGGTCACCATCCAACGCACCGCCAGCGCAATCCCCGGCTATCGTCGAGTTTTGATCCCATTTCCCGGTATCGGCCACACAAAACCCGGCAACCACGCAAAGCGGCCGATATGACCCTCGGGCTACGCGTTACGAAGCGTGCAATTGGCAGAGATCTGGTGGCCGATGACAGGACGGCTTCGGCTCCGGTCGATAGACCTCCCTTCGCCGCGGTCATTCCTGGTAGATTGTCGCGGCCAATTCAACCGTTGCGATACGCCAGCGCGGGGAGAGAACCATGGACAGCGACATCGGGCGTCGGATTGCCGCCGAGTTCTTCGGGACGTTTTGGCTGGTGTTCGGCGGGTGTGGCGCGGCGGTGCTCGCCGCCGGGTTTCCCAATCTCGGGATCGGCTTTCTCGGCGTCGCGTTCGCCTTCGGCCTGACCGTGCTGACCATGGCCTATGCGGTCGGCCATGTGTCGGGCGGGCATTTCAACCCTGCGGTTACGATCGGCCTATGGGCGGCCGGTCGTTGCGCCAGCAGGCATTCATCCCCTACGTCGTCGCCCAGGTGATCGCGGCGATCGCCGCTGCGGCCGTGCTATGGGTCATCGCGTCGAGCCATGTGGGGTGGGCGCCTGGCGGCTTCGCCTCGAACGGCTACGGCGATCTCAGCCCGGGCAAGTACGGCCTCGGCGGCTGCTTCCTGATGGAAGTGGTGATGACCTTCTTCTTCCTGTTCATCATCATCGGCACGACGTCGAAGGGCGCGGCGGTCGGCCTCGCGGGCATCCCGATCGGTCTTTCGCTGACCCTGATCCATCTGGTCTCGATCCCGGTCACGAACACCTCGGTCAACCCGGCGCGCAGCACCGGGCCGGCGCTGTTCGCCGGCGGCCAATATATCGGCCAACTCTGACTATTCTGGGTGGCGCCGCTCGTCGGGGCAGTGATCGCCGGCCTCCTCACGCGCTGGCTGCACGAGCCAGTCTCCGGCGATGCCTAACACACACACCGATGCGGCGGCGGCCGTTGAGGGGCAAGAAGCCTTTTTCTGACTGCCGCCCGTTGGCGACGGCTGTAGAACGTTCGGCACAGCGGCACAGGCGCGACGCGCCGAAAGCGGTTGCTACGACGCGTAGAGTCGATCGATGAAGCCCGCTTCATTCGAGTTCATCAGTGAACCATGGCTCGACGACGTCAGTCTCCTTCAACGCAGTCGCGCCGGGATACGTCCTTACCAGATATTCCCGCAGCTTTGGCACCCCCAGGGAGGGCTGTCCAAGGCCCCCGCTGCCCCGCCCTCACCTCCTGAGGCGCTCATACGAGGATCATTTGGCGATCTTGGTCGCAGCGGCACGATACAACCGACGTGAGCGAAAGACGACACTAAGACATTGAGCACTCAAACAAGCCAATCAGCTCTAAGGTATTGGATAACATCGTAGCTGGGAGGTTTTCGGGTTAAAAACGTATCTCTTGTTGACAACCTCATAAGACCATTGAAGCTCTTGCTTACTGACTTTTATCGGTGCGTTGATCACGTCTTTTGGATTGCTACCACCGAGCTGAATGCTCACCACTATGCTATTTTCCATGTCCAACGCGATGATTTGATCAGTCACCGGGTGTCGATCACCGACCTGATAACCCCGACAATGCAAAACGGTGTTTTTCGCGACGGCGGCACCGCCAAATGCCACCAGCAACCCCGACGATAAGACGAAGGATTTCAGCATGCGCGCCTCCGCAAGCAGGGCAACCAAGGGTGTGCACAGCGCGTGTAGTGCTGATCTAAAATAGACGAAATTGGACGGCGATGGCGACAGGCCGAAAAACGGGCGGCCAATGGCGGGGAACGCGGCACCATGATCGCGGCTTTAAGCGACGGGCGTCCGCGCGAAACGTCTGTCAAGGACCGCACTGATCAACGTATGATCGACTAGGAGCCCGTCCAGATAGCGGTGGGAGCGGAGCGGTTTGAGACCCGGGCGGGGGGCTTAGGCGAGGCGAGTGAGTTTGGTGAGGTTGTGGGCGATGCAGACGAGCGCCCATTCCGCCTTGACCTTCTCGATACCGCGCAGCAGGAACTGTCGGAAGCCTCTTGCCTGCTTGATTTGACCAAAGACCGGCTCGACGATCTGCTTGCGCAATCGGTAACGGCTGCGCCGTCCCGCCCGCTTCAGCTTCTGCCGCATGGCCTGCGTCAGCGGCCCGGTGCTGTTTCTTTTGGCGTGGGCCGGGTGCTTGGCACGTCCGGTCGCAAGATAGGCACCGATGCCGCGTGTCGCCAAGGCCGCCAAGTTGGCTTCGCTGCAGTAACCGGCATCGGCGGAGGCTTCTCTGGGCTGGCGGCCGAGATTGTTTTTGATGGCATCGATCAGCGGCGCGAGTTGATCTTGGTCGCTCATGTTTGGCGTCAGGTCGTGTGCGACGATGATTTGTGCCGCGGCATCGACAGCGGCTTGTGCGTTGTAGCCCTGGATGTACCCATCCTTGGTCAGCAGAATGCGGCTGTCGGGATCGGTGAAGTTGCGCTGCGTCTTGCCGTCGGGTTCCGGACTGGGCGGCGCCGGAGTTCGGCCGTTCTTTTTGCGCCCCTCGGCAATGCGTTTTTCCTCCACCTCGGCCCGACGCCGCCTCTCCGCTTCGGCTGTGGCCTTGGCTTCGGCTTCCAACGCCGCCTTGGCCGCGCGGATCCTCTCCAGCCGTTTTTCTTTGTCGGCTACCCAGGCGGGCATTTCATCGCCGCGCTTGTCGCCGTAGCGCTTGTCCTCTTCCGTATCGGCGGCGGCGGCCGCTTTCAGCCAGCGATCGACCTCGCTCGCCAGCTCGATCTCCCGCCGCTTCACGCGTTCATAGTTCATCGCCTTGTGCTTGGAGGCGTCGTTCGCCTTGATCTTGGTGCCGTCCAGCGCGACATGGCCGAGCTTCACCAGCCCCGTCTTCTCGGCCAGCCTCAAGACCTGCACAAACAACGCCGCCAACCCTTTCAGGTGACCCTTGCGGAACTCCGCGATCGTGCGGAAGTCCGGCGGGTCCCCGCCACGCATCATAAAGTCGGCACGTTCTCCCGCTGCCTTGGCGATCCGGCGCAACGAGTAGACGCCGCTGGCATAGCCGTGCAGCAGCAGCGCTGTCATCATCCGTGGATCGAACGGCGGCTGCCCAAGCACGCTGCGGCAACTGCCGGCAAGCGCCGAAAGGTCAAGTTCCTCCCGCACCAGCGTCACGATTAACCGCGACAGGTGGTCCGGCGGCACATAATCCTGCACGCTCGGCGGCAGCAACTGTGCCTCGTCGATCTTCCACGGGCGAAATTCCTTGCTCATCACCAGCAAGGAATCAGATTTGCCGATACTTGACCAGCGACTACTCGGACAAGCTCCTAGGGAGGGCGATCCGAAGGGTCCGCACGTGAACCCGCCGCCTGGTAGCACATTGACTGATCCGCAGCAGATTATCGCCGGACTCCGGCGTGAGCATGAGCCGCGCATAATCCGCTCGGTAGTACTCGCAGGCGAGCAAATCCTGGCGTCAATCGCTGGCGGAGTACCTTAAATGACAAAATCAGAACTGATCGCAAGGCTTATCCAAGCCAACGAACTGGACCAGCGGGGCGCCGAGACCCTCGTCAACACCGTGTTTGACGAGATCACCGCGGCGTTGATGCGTGGCGACCGCGTTGAGTTACGGGGTTTTGGCGCATTTGGGGTCAAACGTCGCGCCCCGGGGATTGGCCGCAATCCGAAAACCGGCGAGGCGATTGACCTTAACGAGAAGTATTTCGCGTATTACAGGGCGGGTAAGGAGATGCGCCGGCGCCTGAACCCGGTGTCAGGAGAGGCGCTACCGGGTAGGGCTGGCGTGCTCGACCGCTCAAGCGGCCGCAGCAAGGATACGATGCACGCTAGCGTCGTCGGAGTGCGGCGTGCCGCCAGTAAGCGCTGCTCGTCGGTAGGAACCATCGGAATGGTGGGCGCACCTCGACGGCGCGCTCGGCGAACGGGTGTCGATCGCGCCGAAGCTGCCGATCGATATGGGCTGACAGCGTTTTGCTACGGCCTTCGGGCCGGTGGCCAGCCGGGGGTACGCATCAGCGAGGCCAAGGCAAGGGGTCGGGGAGGACCCGGCCGAGTTGAGGGTCGTGAGGTTACCGACTTTAGCACGCTGGCTCGGTGCGCCGCCGTCCGGGTGGGACGATGCTGTTAGGATGTTCGACGGAAGCGGGCGGCCGTCGAGTGTTGCGCCAAATCGGCCGGCGATCGCACCGCAGGCTGGTGCCCCGACCCCGCGGCCAGCGGGACGCAGCTATCGGAAAAAAAGCCGCGCGTGCGGCTTTAAGTTTCAAGGTGAGAATGCCGCCCCGAGGGATGGTGGTTCCGGCGAACTGTCGGGGACATCGGAACACACAGGGTGAGGGGGAGCCCACCCAAATCACTCGGCGCGGTTGCTAAGGGTGGCACAAAAATTATTACAGTTGCGTGACGGTTGGGTAAAAGGCCTTCCCGCAGACGGGATTTGGCCCGATAGCATCGGGCCGTGTGCGCGCTGTTACGACGCCTTATCGAGGCCGCCGCTCGCCGCGGGTTTCGATATTGCCGGCTTCGCGCTCGAGATCCTCGGCAGTGCGCAGCCGCGCATCCCAGATCGCCGGGTTCTCAGCGCGCTCGGCAAATTCCCGATACCAGCTCGCGAGGTCGCGCAGCTTCTGTGCCTGGTCCAAATGGCTCACCGTTCCTCTAGTGATCTTCCGTTGATAAGGGTTGCAAGAAAACTATTGCACTTTCGTGGCAGCTGTAGATGACCCTGGCGATAGGCCGGAAAACTGGCGGCCATGGCGCGGAACGCGGCAAGCTGACTGGCTTAGGCAAGGGGCATCCCTTCCACACGAAACGCTGTCAAGGCCCGCGCTTACCAACGTATGATCGACCAGGGAGGGCGATCCGAAGGGTCCGCAAGTGAGGCCGCCCCACAGCACCGCGCCAGCCCTCGCTGCGATGGCCGGCCAGCTCCCGCTGGCGCCAAGACACGCGCTAAACTAACATTCAAAACGGACCATCAAACGAGGGTCGATCACCACGACCGAATTGAGTTGGCGAAGCTTCGCCATAAAAGCATCATCCAAGCGAAAAACTCCGTTTGTGGCATTGATCGCCGTTTTCGTAGCGTCGGCTTTCAACTTGACGGGATCGGCCTCGAGCGACGCGGACGGGCCGCTTGCGTCCCCCCTAAAGATGGCGCGAGCCGATGTCACCGGCTGCGTCGATGCCGCGAGTTCAGGCGTTGTGATGCCGATATCCGTCGAAGGCGGGTTTGTGATTGTCGATGCTGACATAAATGGGCATGGGCCATTGCCGATGTTGTTTGACACCGGCGCCGAGGACGGGGTCACACTGGAAACCGCCACGACGTTGGGCCTGCAAAGGAAAGGATCCTACTGGATACAGGACAGCGGCGGAACAATATTTCCTGCTACTCACGCAGAAGTACAATCACTGCGCCTCGCTACAGTAGAGTTGCGGGGCCAACAGATCGGTGTATTTCCGTTGCCGCAACACTTGACGGACCGAGGCGTCCGCCCTTCGTTAGCAGGTTGGATTGGCTACGGACTGCTTTCCCGGTTCGTGGTGAGACTCGACTACGAGAACAAGACGTTGACAATCCAAGACCCGAAAGGAATTTCCTGCGAAGCTGGCGGAGTGAAGCTCCCACTGCTTTTCAGCGACAAGGTGCCTGCGGTGAGGGCCGCTGCAGATGAGATTCCAGGTGTCTTCTTAGTGGATACCGGCTCGATTGGGGCCATCACGTTGCGGCATTCGTTTGTCGAGCAGCATCGCCTTGAGGCGCGGCATCCGTCACCTCTGCGCATCAAAACGATCGGAGCTGCAGGATCGTTTGAGACTATATTGACCCGGCTCGACAGCTTTGACGTTGCAGGGAGCCGGATCGACCGTCCGGCAGCACGGCTGCCGTTAGCGACCGATCAAGGACTGCCGTTTGCGGATGTCGATGGTAGCGTTGGTTATGAGATACTGCGTCAATTCGTAATCACGTTCGATTATCCGGCGCATGACATCCGATTCGAGCGTTCGAAAGCGTTTGGAGCCCGGACCGGCGGAGGCTCGGCTGGGTTTCAAGCGGTCAAAGAGGCGGGCGAAGGATTTAAGGTTACGACTGTTCTTCCAAATACTGCCGCATCAGATGCCGGCATGCAACTTGGCGACCTCATCGTCGCGATCGACCGCTCATCGACAGCGATGATGAGCCTAGGCGATTTGGCGGTGTTGCTGCAGGGGCCGCCAGGCTCGCTTATAAACTTCGATATTGATCGCGAAGGCAACAAACACTCGCTGCAACTCCAGCTGAAAGATGTCTTTCCGTAGGTCGGATCCGGCGTATCCGAAGCTGGAGGCCTCCAAGAACCTCGCGCTTTTGGACGGTTCGTGATTTGATAAGGGCATTCGCGATGGGGGTGGCGGATGCGGGGCGAGCCGGGGTTTTTCGATGTTGAAGAGCGGCTGCGAGAGCTGCCAGCCAAGGGCGACGAGCTGGAACGGCTGAATGGCGTGGTGGATTTTGAGCTGTTCCGCGCCGATCTCGAACGCGCGGTTCCTCGCTCGGATCGATCGAAGGGCGGTCGGCCGGCGTTTGATCATGTGCTGATGTTCCGGGTGTTGATCCTTCAAACCAGCCACAGCCTGTCGGACGAGCGAACCGAATATCTGGTCAAGGATCGCCTGTCGTTCATGCGCTTTCTCGGGCTGGGCCTGGCCGACACGGTGCCGGACGCCAACACGATCTGGACTTTCCGCGAGGCGCTGACGCGGGCCCGGCTCGATGGCACACCGGCGATCGAGGTCCTGTTCGCGCGCTTTGAGGCGGCGCTGTCGGCGGCCGGGTTTCTGGCCAAAGGCGGGCAGATCATCGACGCGACGATCGTCGCCGCGCCCAAGCAGCGGAACACCGACGGCGAAAAGCGCGACATCAAGGAAGGTCGCATTCCGGCGGAATGGGCGAGCAAGCCCGCCAAGCTGCGCCAGAAGGACCGCGACGCGCGCTGGACGGTCAAATACACCAAGGCCAAGCCCAGCGCAGAGGGCGCGCCCCGCGTCGATCTCGCGATCCCGGCCTTTGGCTACAAGAACCACATCGGCATCGACCGCCGGCACGGTCTGATCCGCACCTGGACCACGACCGACGCGTCTCGCCACGACGGCGGGGTGCTGCCCGAGTTGATCGACAAGAACAACACCGCCAGCGAGGTCTGGGCCGACACCGCCTATCGCTCCCAAGCCAACGAGAAGTATCTCGCCGACCGTCTCTTGCGTTCGCAGATCCATCGCAAGAAGCCGAAGGGCAAGCCGATGCCGCGACGCACCGCCCGAGCCAACAATCGAAAGTCCAAAGTGCGCGCTGCGGTCGAGCATGTCTTCGCCCGGCAGAAGGGGCCGATGGGACTGTTGATCCGAACCATCGGCATCGCCCGCGCCACAACCAAGATCGGCCTGGCCAACATCCTCTACAACATGAAGCGAGTGCTTTGGCTTACCACGCAGACCGCGCCAGTCTGACCAAAGAACCCGATGGCGCGCCAGCAGTGGGCGCGCCCCGGCATCGGCACCGCCGCCTTCCCACTCGTCACCGAAAATCCGGTCAGTGCCGGCGCAAGAAACACAGTTCTTGGAGGTTTCCAGCTAGGCCAAAAACATGCCTTTGGAATAGGCAGAGTTGTCAATTTGCACATACCGACAGCATTATTGGCTTTAGGTGCAAGCGGTCACATTATGCATTCATAACGGGCGTGCATAAAGGGAGTGGGGCGTGCTCGCTTTTTCGCTAAAAGGTTGACGAGGTGTGACTGCCGGCACGATGATTGCGTGGGACGCTGGTGAGCGGATTTCGACGGGGACGTTAGATGCACAAGAAAGCATTTCCTGGCCTGTTGGTCTGGGGGATGACCACAGTTGCCGTGCCGATGGGGTTCGCCGCTGATATCAACAGTTCGGTGGCGTTGCAGACGGCTCAAACCTCTGATCAGCAGCCAGCCGCCGCAGCCGAGCAGCCAGCGGCGCCGACGGCGATGACGACGCCCGCAATGTCTGGCCCCCTAGTGGCTAACCCAAATCCAACAAGCGTAGATGCAGGATTTCTTGGACCGATTTATGTAACAGGGGCGGTGAGCGGCCTTGAATTTGTACAGAGCAATAAATTTCCTGACCAGCAGCATACCCAGGTGAGCTTAAGCAACGGGCAGGTGTTCCTTCAGAAGACGGACGGGCTCTTCCAGTACTTTGTCGACGTCGGCGCCTATACCTTTCCTGCGCTCGGAGCGCCCTACTTCAGCACAGGGACGACGGTCGGCGATTTCTTTGGGCCGGTGCCGGTAGCGTATGCCAAGCTTGCGCCAACCGACAGCTTTTATGTCCAGGCTGGGAAGCTGCCTGGACTTGTTGGTGTTGAGGGGCCGTTTACCTTCCAGAATATGAATATCGAGCGCGGGCTCGTGTGGGCCCAGGAACCGATCATCGGTCGGGGGGTTCAAGTTGGCTACACACAGGGCCCGCTGGCTTTCGCCTTGCAGTGGACCGACGGTTTCTACTCAAACCGCTACACTTGGCTCACGGGATCAGCCACCTACACAATTGACCCGGCTAACAGCTTCGTGCTCGCTGCCGGCGGAAACTTAGCGCACACAACTAAGGTGACCACAACGACGCCTTTCTTTCAAACAACTGCAGTCCCTCTGTTCCAAAATAACGAAACTCTCGTTTCACTGGCTTATACGTACAATGCAGCGCCCTGGACAATTACACCCTATTTCCAGTACACAAATGTTCCAACAGCATCATCGATTGGTGCATTCTCCTCCGCGTCGACAATTGGTGGCGCGGTCTTGGCCAACTACACGTTTGCCGACGATTCCGTGTTACATGGCGTCAGCTTGCCCGCACGGTTTGAATATATCGGCTCCACGGGCAGCGTTGCGAGTGGTTCTCCTAATCTGCTCTATGGGCCCGGCAGCAGCGCGTGGTCGATAACCTTTACTCCGACCTTTCAGTACAAGATCTTCTTTGCTCGCACGGAGTTTTCATACGTCGGCACCACCAGTACTACGCAAGGCTTAGCATTTGGCCCAAATGGGACTAGCACCTCGCAAACTCGCGGCATGCTCGAAGTCGGTGTTTTGTTCTGAGTGTCTGTCTTTGTTTGGATTTTAGCGTACTTCGGAGGGGGTTATGGGCCTTACAAGAATCGCTATACCGGCGGCAGCGCTTATCCTTGCGGGGATTGCGCCCGCGGGAGCGCAGGCACCACCGATGCTGATGGGGGGGGCGTGGGATCCTTTTGCGGGCTTCTACGCCGGTGTCAACGTTGGCGGTGGGTTCGGTGATTCCACCGCGACACGTAATAGCACTGGGTTTACGACGAAGGACAAGCTTGATTTGAGGGGCCCGTTGGCGGCGTCCAAGGTGGCTATAAT